>JAYFNI010000016.1:0-20529 GCA_034933525.1 Candidatus Fimivivens sp. | reverse complement strand
TACAAAGCTCTGAGGTTACAAAAGAAAAGAGCTTTGTGTTAAAGCTTAGCGATCAGAATGCCGAGAACACCTCGACCAATATCTGGGCCAATAAGTTCGCAGAACTTATCGATCAGAAGACTAACGGCACTGTCAAGGTCGAAATTTATCCCAATGCATCACTGACCGCTTATGATATTGAACCCCTCCAGAGTGGAATCTGCGATTTTCTGCAATATGTTCCTTCTTCGGCAGCCGACCTTGATCCTCGCCTCGGTGCATTCGACGCACCTTATATCTATGAAAGCGAGGCCCACCGTCAGGCAGCCTTCAATTACGAAAACGAGCCATTGAAGCAGATTAACGAAAGCCTGAAAGATGGCAATGTCGTGCTGCTGGGTTCATTCTGCTCGGGCTACCGCCAGATTACCTGCAATTTCCCAATCTACAGCCTTGCCGATATAAAGGGCGCCAAGATTCGCGTTGTGCCCAGTCCGCTTTATATCAGTCTATTCGAAGAATTTGGCGCGGCAGCTACACCGATGAATTTCACCGAGGTTTCGACCGCACTTATTACCAATGTTATCGACGGTCAGGAAAACCCCATTACCGTTGTGGTGCAAAACTCGCTCTACGAGATTCAAAAGTACATGATGCTCACCAACCATATGCCCACTAACCACGGCCTGTGGATGAACTACAGCACGCTGAATAAGCTCTCTGAAAATCAGCAGAAGGCTTGCTGGGAAGCCGCCCGCGAAGCTTCCTTGTGGATGGATGACCAGATTAAGGCTAAAGAAGCAGAAAACAAGCAGCTGCTTATCGACAAGGGTATGACTATCATCGACGAGAGCAACGGCCTGAAGGTAGACGAGTTTAAGACTGCCGCCATGAAGATGTATGAAATCTATGGAGACAAGTGGGGCGATATGGTCGACACCATCAAAGCTGTTAAGTATTAAGCATCAACAAACCTTATCAGCCAAAAAAGTAAGGATTATTATGCATTATGAAAAAGATTTATAACAAAGCGGTTCAGGCTATCACAAGTGTGTCTGGCGTATCCTGCCTCTTCATTTGCTTTTGCATAACCGCGCAGATTTTCTGCCGCACGTTTTTAGGCATTTCGCTTAAATGGAGCGAAGAACTTGCGCAGGTCGCGATTATTATGATGGTTTTTCTTGCGCTGACCGAGGTCGAAAGAAATAACGAACATCTCAAGGTCGAAATTCTGTTTTCAGTTTTTCCAAAGCTTGCAAAATCAATGAACATACTGGGCAGCATGCTCACCATTCTCTATGCCTCCATCATTGTTTACAGTGGCTTTCTAATGCTGCCAGCTGTTAAAAAAGCAACTGCAAAGGCCAGCGGTTTCCCGATTCGGTTTATCTATTACGCCATGCTGCTCGGCGTCGTGCTGTGGATTGTTCAGGCGGCGATTAACCTGATCGAACATTTTAAACGAAAAGAGGGCGGCGAATCATGATTCCACTTTTATTAATTGGATTTGTAGCTCTGCTGGGCGTAGGTGCGCCAATCGTCGTCGCCATGGGCCTTCCTGCGGCAGTCTACTTTATTTACACACAGACCACGCTTTCAACAATTACTTATTCCTTCTACCAGTCGCTGTATAGCTTTAACATGCTTGCGGTGCCGATGTTCCTGCTCATGGGGGCACTGGTCACCGAATTTGGCGAGACTGAACGGGCTTTCCGCTTCGCACGTGCACTTGCCAAGGGCAAGCGTGGTTACTCATCTAAGATTGCAATTATCCTCAACCTTATTTTTGCTGGAATGTCCGGTGCCGCCATTTCTGCGGTCTGCGGCTTGGGCCCCATGATGATCGATGAGATGGATAGCGAGGGCTATGACAGAGGCTATGCCGCGGCAATGACCATCGCCGCGAGCACCGTGGGCCCTATCTTCCCGCCCAGTATACCACTGGTGTTGTATGCAACCATCGCCAGTGTTTCCAGCACAAAATCGCTGTTGGCCGGTATGGCGCCGGGCGTCGTGCTTAGCGGTTGTCTGCTTGTCTGGGTGCTGTTCACTCACAAGGCACACTTTACACACGAGGCCATTCCGCACCCGCCTGAAACGCAGTCTCTCAAAAAGCTGATGTGGGATGCTTTTCCGATTATGCTGGCACCGGTGCTGATTCTTATCACCATGCTCATGGGCGTCTTCAGTCCGGGCGAAACCGGCTCGATGGCGGTGCTTTACATGGTAGCGCTCGGAATTATGCATAAAAGCTTTACGTTTGCCGGTCTGTGGCGCTGTGTCTGGAGCACCATTAAATCCTGCGCATCCATCATGATTCTGCTGGTGGCGGGCGGTACTTTCACCAAGGCGCTGATGCTTGAAAAGCTGCCCTCTAAGATTATGCTGCTGCTGGGTTGTGCAATGGAGCATCCGTACATTGTGCTGCTGATCATCAACTTTGTACTTATCATCATGGGTATGTTCATGGAGAGCAACAGCGCGCTGATTTTGGCGGCACCTATCATCCTCCAGATTACCACTGCGCTTGGCTTTGACCCGCTACATGTCGGTGTTATGATCGTACTCAACCTGATGATAGGTCTTTCGACCCCGCCCTTTGGCCTTTGCATCTATGCGGTGGCCAGAGTTTCGAATGTCGCTTCCGAGCGGGTTATCAAAAACGTGATCCCGCTATATATTCCGCTGGGTGTTGCGCTTGCGCTGGTGACCTTTATACCGGCGCTCAGCACTTGGATCCCCAATTTCGTCTTTAATACGCTGCTGTCATAATAAATTTTGAAATTATTAAGGAGAATCATTATGGATTACAAGGATTTATTCGAAAGAGCTTTAAAAACAGATCCCGCGCAGATTGGCCACTACGTTCAGGGTGGATTTATGGATGCCTCGATCAAGCCAATCAGCGAGGACATTAAGATGATTGGACCGGCATTCACCATCCGTCTGCCCGGCAATGACAATGCCATGCTTTATTATGCTATGAAGCGCGCCCCAAAGGGCTCGGTCATCGTCATAGACCGCATGGGCGACAAGCGCGTTGCCTGCTGCGGCGAAATTGTGGCGCTGTCCGCCAAATCGTTGGGCATGGCCGGCGTCGTAATCGACGGACCGAATACCGATACCCGCGCCATCAAGGCCATGAACTTCCCGGTGTTCTCCACCGGCAGGTCTTCCGTTACTAACACCTTTAAAGGCATTGATGGTGAGTATAATGTTCCTATCAACTGCGGCGGCGCGGTTGTCTGCCCTGGTGACATTGTCTATGGCGACATCGACGGTGTTATTGTTGCTCCTGCCTCGCGATTTGCCGAACTGGTTGAAAAGGCTGAGCTAGCCGACAAAAACGAAATTCTCTGGAAAAAGAAATACGCCGAGGGCGGTTACATAGACGACTTTTTCAACCTTGATCGCCTCGTAGAAGAGGGCGTCAAAGGCAAGATTGCTGAGTTAATGCAGTACGACAAGTAAGCCTATACGCAATGACGTTCTCCCATTAAAAGCTATTTTGTGGGAGGGCTGCATACCGAAGGAGTGATAACATGGCAACCTTTGTTTTGGCACAAATGGATTCCGACGGCGAGCCCGCCGTCAATCTTAAGAACGCCCAGGAGGCGGTCGAAAAGGCCGTCGCAGCTTACAAGCCGGATCTGATGGTGTTCCCTGAGGTCTTTATGAGCCATTTCCCTATTGGCACCGACCGCCAGACCTGCCTTTCGACCGCGCAGAAGCTCGATGGTCCGTTTGTCACAGGCATGAGCGAGTTGGCTAAAAAGCATGATATCTGGATGGTATTTGGCATGAACGAAAAAACCGAAGACCCTACAGATGACCGCAACTATAATACCACCGTCATGCTTAATGCTGAAGGCGAAATTGTCAGCACCTACCGCAAGACGCATCTTTATGACGCCTTTGGTTATAAAGAGTCAGACGACATCAAGCCGGGCAACAAATTCTTTGAGCCTGTGGAAACGCCATTTGGCAAAATCGGCTTATTTGTCTGCTACGAGGTGCGCTTCCCCGAGGTGGCACGCTATCAAGCATCCAAGGGTGCGGATATCATCATCATGCCCACCGCTTGGATTCGAGGCGACCTCAAGAGCCACCACTTCAGAACACTAATCACAGCGCGCGCCATTGAAAACACTGTTTATATGGTGGCCTGTGACCAGATTGGGCAAAATTGCATCGGCGAAAGCGTCGTTGTCGACCCGATGGGCGTGCCTGTGGCCTGCGGTGGGGAGAGTGTGTCGCTGATTGCGTGCAATATTGACTTGGATAGGGTCGCTCAAGTTCGCAAAAAACTGCCCGCCTACAAAGACAGAAGGCCTGCGCTTTATACAATTTGACAGGCAACGCCGAAAGGCGCCGTTATACAAATGTAGGAGATGCAAAAGCTTGTTGCTTTTGCATCTCCTTTGACAGTTATAAGGCGATGGGTGACAAGTAAATAAATTTGTTAGCCTAGAATATTGCCGAGTATTCAATTATTTGCTAGAATAATGATAATCAGCGAATATCTGGATTATTTTTTAATATTAAAATAGAGTTAAATAACATTAAATGGAGATATAAGCCATGGGGTTAACAGCACTTGAAAGAAACGAGTCTTATTCAGATAAGACATATATGCTGCTAAAGCAATTAATCATCACCAATCAGATTAAGCCCGGACAAGCACTAAATGAAAGGGAGCTGTCTGAGCAGTTGCAGGTCAGCAGAACACCTATAAGAGACGCTTTAAAGATGCTGGAAAAAGAAGGTTGGATACTAATAAGCGGAAAAAATAGAATGGTGAGCCTTCTGACCAAAAAAACCATCAAGAATTTGATTGAGATTCGATGTCCGATAGAGCTTTTGGCGTTTGACCTGTTCGCCAAAAAGTATAAACGCGAAGATCGGTCCATTTTTCAGGATATTTGTAACCAAATGCACAGCCTTTCTGAGAATATAGATCACACCAATTACTATAGGCTGATGCAGGTGGACACATTGTTCCATCAGCAGATAGCCAACATCACAGGAAATGAGCAAGTTATTAATATTGTTGCAGGTTTAGGTGATCAGATCGTCAGAACATCGGTACTGTCGGTCAAATACGGCCGACTACCTGTGAGCGCATATGCCAAAAATCACGATCATCTGCTGGATTATTTTCTCCAAATGGATATGGTTCAAGCACGTGTGGCACTTATTGAGCACATTAACATGTGGCAAATGCATCTAGAGAGCATTCCAGGACTTTACAGCCAGGGTGGCGATGATGATATAGTTTTTTAATCCTTAATAGCAAATTATAACTCGTCCGACTCAATGTGAACTGTACCAGCGGTAGCATGATATTTTTTAGCCAATGTTGAAATTTTTTCTGCAGCTAGCGGTCTGACCCAAATATTGTTGAATCAAACCGTTCAAGTTCTGCAATATCATTATTCAAGGCTTGTTTGCAATTTACCGTTGGACGAGCTGCACGTTATTGATATGATATAGGCTAATTATTTATATAATCTTATCGTTAGTAAAATGCTGAACTCCCGCCATTCGAATGGCGGGAGTTCTATCTTAAGATGGGAGTTGGCTGGTGCACTCCCTGCCGCGGCTGCTGGACGGCAACAACGGATGGTCTACACGACGGTATGGGCAGCTATTACGGACTAACTTCTAACTTCCCGCACATGTTCGGGCCAGCCACGGCAGCAATATGCTGCACCGAGCGCTAACACCCTATTTGTAAGAATAAAAGGTGCTAAGCATGGACGTTGATGCCTAAATTAGCAGCAACCCTCTATACTCGGGTCTTAATTTATGAGCTTTATTTAGCCCTATTTGCGATTTTGAATCGTTTATGTCAGTAAGGTGTACTCATTGAAAGTTATTTTGATCTGCCCCTTTGAAATAAAAAGTAATTGCTTTGACAGGGCATGAGCTAATTACCAGCATAAGTTTTTCCTGATTTATGTGTCCTCCAATTTTTTTAAGAGAAGCCTTTTTGTTTTTCATCTCGAATAGTTCAGGATATTTTTTAGTACATATTGAGCATCCAATACAGGCCGATCTGTTAATAGAAACAGGTTCGTTATTTTTATGATGTTCCAGATTTTTTTCTGGTAGATCCTTGTCTTTAACAAATTTACTGGTGATCCATGAAAAGATGACAATTGCAATAACAGTTAGAAGCCAGCGGACTGCCATGAATTTAAGACCCAGAAACTTCAGTTCATTAAGAAGCATAGGAACTTTTATTACCGCCCAAGAACTTAAAATGATAACAAGATTTCTGACCGAAGCACCCTTTTTATGAAGCATCACGCACAATGGAAATGCAGCATAGATAGGTCCTGCTGATATACTTCCAAGTAAAAGAGAAAGAATGACACCTTTTGTCTTTGCATCTTGCCCGAGATATTTTAGAATTTTTTCCTTCGGGACCCACGTATCGAGAAGAGCAGTCAATACAAAAATGACCGGCATTATCATAATCATTTCTTTTATGTAATAAACGCTATTTTTAAGAGAGGTTATTCCCATCTCGGGTTTGAGAATAAGTATGGTTACATATGCAATAGAAATCATTACTATAGAAAGGTTATCCTTTGCTTTACGTAAAATATTCATAATATCACCCCCATAATAAGTGCAATTACGATTGCAAATGCAAAACTCAATCCGTTTCTTGCAGCAGTGAACTTGAAACCAAATTCGCGCCTTTCAAGTGGAAAAGTCACGATACCTACCATTGTGAGCGTTGTCAAAAAAGCAACAGCGGGAACGATTCCCACGCCTGCATTTACAAGCGTTCCAACAAGCGGAAAGGCGATAAAAGCAGGAATTAAGGTAATGGTTCCGAATCCGGCAGAGACAATGGTAGCCGATAGTAGCGATTGTTTACCAATGAATTCAGCAATATTTTCAGGGGGCAGAACAGTTAAAACCAAACCGATTAAAAATATTATGGACAAAATATTCCCTAACATCCCGCTACCCATGCCAATCGCCATTTTAAGAGCTTTTTGAGTTTTTTGCTTATCCTTGATAAGAGAAAAAATTAAAAAAACAGCAGTTCCAATCCACATTGCCAATGTTAATACATCCATAACAATACCCCCTACAATTCTAATGAAATTATAGAGGATAATTTAACTGTGAAATAGACTCCTATGTTTCTTTTTGTTATAATATTTTAAGAGGTGAGATGTTTATGACATTCGAAGAGATATGTAAAATACCTTTGCTTTCAGATATAAATTCTTCTGTATTGAGTAAGTTATATACAGAGCAGCAAATTTTCATCAGACATTACATAAAGAGCGCAACCGTGCATCTTCAGCACGAGGCCTGTTCTATGCTCGACGTTGTACTGTCAGGAAACCTTGTTGCTCATTCATTGTGGGAAAATGGTTCTGCAATAAAAATGTTTGAGTTTCAAAAAGGCAGTATCATTGGCGCAAACCTGTTGTTCGGAGATGAGCATACCTACCCATTAAATATTTATAGTGTAACATCCTGTGAACTGCTCCATATTACACAAAATGCTGTTATGGAATTTCTGCACAATTATAATTTTGTCATGCATTATATCAAATCCTTGTCGATGAACTCTCAAGGCATGAATCAGAAAATTACAATGCTAACGCAAAATACGCTTAGAGGCAATCTGTTGGATTACCTGAAAAAGCAATCTATTTTACAGGCAAGCTCAAGAATCATTCTTCCTGTCAGTAAGAAACAACTTGCTGATTATCTTGGCGTCCAAAGGCCATCCTTATTCAGAGAGCTTAAAAAGCTACAAAATGAAAAAATAATAGAAATTAATAACCGCACTATTACGCTTCATATTAATTCAAACTGATTCTTTCGGAGTCTATTCAGCTCCTGGGTCTATTGTCCCATTGCGTTATGTTATTTTCAAGTTATTGATATGAGTACCAGTATAGACTCATTAGAACTGCCCCTTCGACAAACAAATAAATATACAAAACGAGCTCAAGCATTTACCTTGAGCTCGTTTTTTGTACTCTTGACAGGGTTAAATATCAAGTTACAAAATGCTAATCATGCTTTTAAACACATAGCGCTTAGTGTTTTGCGCCACTGCCAGAACTGTCTAATCTGCAATTGCATTCAATTTAATGTCCGCACTCATCTGCGTGCTGATGTTCATGGCAAATAGAACCTGTTGATTTTAGCTTACCCTGCAAATAATTGCTTGCAGCTATTTCAGCCTCTCCAGATGCTCCGGTGATGACTTCGATTCCTTTTTCATTGAAGATATCTACAGCACCACCTCCCATACCGCCGGAAATAATTACATTAACACCCTTCTCGTGAAGAAAGACTGGAAGAAATCCAGGTCTGTGTCCAGGATTCGGAATAAATTGCTTGCTCTTAATCTGTTTATTTTCGGTTTCAAAAATTGTGAAACCCTCACAATGACCAAAATGCTCCGTTACCATTTTTCCTTCGCTTGCAATAGCGATTTTCATAATAAATTCTCCTTATCCAATTTAATTTAACTAATAGACTGACTTAACATAGAATAAGTATCCAGAAGTATAGTTTGATGGTGAATAATTCCCTTCGATCAGTTTCTGCATACCGCTGGTTACCATCTAATCAAATAACATCACCTTTACAAGTAGTTAGTATGGACATTTTTCCATATTAATCCAATTGCTTTTCCAGCTGGACTATCCGGATAATTACCAATGTTTTGGCAGCAGTTAACTGCCTGTACAACCGTTTTATCAAAAGGAATCAATCCGAGAATGGGAATTTTAAGGTCTTCGCAGTAGCCTTCAATGTCTTTAGTATTAGCTAAATTTACATCATACTTATTGACGCAGACTGCAACCTTTACACCAAAATATTTCGCGGTTTCGATAATCCGTTTCATATCGTGGATTCCCGATATTGTTGGTTCGGCTACGATAAGCACCATATTTACACCGGTGATTGAAGCAATGACCGGGCAGCCAATACCTGGTGATCCATCTATAATGGCCAGCTCAGCGTCAGAGGCCTCCTGTACGATCTGATTTTTTACTGCCGTGACCAGCTTACCCGACGCACCACTGCCCATTTTGAGCTGCGCCGTAGAAAATACCCTTTGATCGTTTTTATATAGCATCAGATCACCGGATACGTGATCGTGCATAGTAATCGCCTGTACGGGACAAATTTCCACACAAACTCCGCAGCCTTCGCACTCAAATTTTCCAACAGAAAAGTCTTTGATTGCTCCAAAACGGCAGTTTTCTTCGCATTGCCTGCAGCCAATACACTTGGAAGGATCAATGACTGCTTTTCCGAATCCATAGTAATCGGCCTTTTCTGGCTCAGACGTCTGCGATACAACCAAATGAAGGTTGGGCGCGTCTACATCACAGTCCGCAAAGGCACGGCTACGGCTAAGTTCTATTAGGGCACTAGCCACTGTGGTCTTACCAGTCCCACCCTTACCGCTTATAATCAGAAGCTGTTTCATAATATTGCCTCCTTTTTAAGCGTTTGGAGCATATTCTCAAACATCGCTTGATACCGCTTATCCTCTCGCACCAAAATATAGCCTTTCGAGTTGAGCCTTCCCAGTTCATCGTCATAGGGAATTTTCGCCAGAACATCAATCTGATGCTCAATGCAAAACCGTTCAGCTGGATTTTCTTCAGGAAGGCATTTATTGAGCACTACGCCAAATGGCTTATCAAACAGCTTAACAAGATCATATACCATAGAAAGATTGTGAACCCCGAACAGTGTAGGTTCAGCAACCAGCACACAATAGTCGGCTTCTCTGATACTTTCCATTACGATGCATGCACTTCCAGGCGGACAGTCGATTACGACATCATCGTCTTTGGGCAGTTTATTCATCAGTCCTTTTATGATTGGAATCCCAGACACCTCGCCCGTGTTTAAGCATCCTGTAAGAACTGTCACATTTCCAGAATTGCCTTCTTCAATAGTACCGATTGCCCTTGCTTTTTCGGTAATTGCTTTTACAGGACATAAAATAAAACAACCTCCGCAGGAATGGCAGACTTCGTTAAAAATCATTACCTTATCCTTAACCAAGGCCAGCGCATTGTATTTGCAAAAATCTATACATTTCCGGCAGAGGGTGCATTTGTCCATATCCACCTCCGGAACCATAACCGTGACAGGAATCTTTGAAACTATATCGGGTTTTAGAAACAGATGGCCATTAGGTTCTTCCACGTCGCAGTCTACATACACCGCCTTTTCAGCGGCGCAGGCCAAATTCACCGATACAAAAGTTTTACCCGTCCCGCCTTTCCCGCTGAGTACGGCAATTCTCACTGCTTGCTACCTCCATGGTTGTGAAAGCCGGGATGAATTTCAGCCAACAAAGAAAGCTTTCCCTCTTTAAAGGCCATAATGTTATCTTCTACAGAGCCATCCTGTGCTTTGTACATTTTTATACCGGCGGCATTCAGAACCTGCGCGGCATTCTCACCGCAGCGGTAGGTGATAAGGGCTGCAACTTTGTTGTCCGCCAATGTCTGAGCTGCCTTAATTCCGGCTCCGCCCTGACTTGCAGCGGCTGCATTATCCAAAAATTCGTGCGTTCCATAGTCTGTATCAATCAGTGCATAAAGGGGTGTCCGCCCAAAGGAAGGACACACAGGGGCCTCTAAAGACTTGTGTTCTACCGGTAAAGCTACTTTCATTCTACATTTCTCCGTTTCAGTTTTTTTATATACTCTTTCTTAAGCTCGGCCGCGCAAATTCAGCAATCGTTTGTACGATCTGTTTGTCCATGCTTCCACAAAGAAGTGCGCCAAATTTAAAAATTTCAAGATAGCCCGGCAGTAATTCCGGTTCATCTCTCGGATTCTCAATATTCTACCGGATAACGATTTTCCCACCGTTTTCCTCTAAGGTAAAATACCTATTGCAACAACTGATATTCTTTGATACATCTCACACTTTTCTTTTTCAAAAGCGTTATGGTCTTATGCTCACAACTGATATTGTAGTTCAATTATGAGCATATGTCAATATCCATTGCGAATTAAAATGTACTGTAACTAAAATAAAAAGCGGAGGAAGCATCCTTCAAAAGGATACTTCCTCCGCTTTATTTAATTAAGTATGAGTAGGTTTAAATAAAGAAATGAGCAACAACACGCTAAAACATGCTCATCTTTTACTCTTGCCGATGTATTCTCGTACTCCAATCAGCCCGGAGTACTTTTCTACGGCGCTATTTGAAACAGCTACGAGAGTCGGCGCTTGAAGAATATCATACTGTTCAACTAAATCCTGATGCGCACTTGCATCTATCTCACGATAAGCAAGCCCGGCTTCGGATAATGCTTTCTTTGTCATTGCGCAGTTTACACAGGTAGGAGTCGTAAACAGCAATAACTGTCCTTCTTGTGATGAAGAACACACGGGAATCTGCTTATTTGGGTTCTCAATATCATATACTCTGCGGTCTTTATATTCCTGTGATTTTCCGTCGTTCCAATTCTTCACAGGCCGGTAATAACCTGTAATACGGCTATACACTTCGGTTTCCTGCCCACATTCCGGACACTTAAAATGTTCGCCGCTAATATAGCCGTGTGTTCTGCAAACGGAGTATGTCGGAGAAAGCGTATAGTAGGGCAGCTTGTAGTTTTCAGCGATTTTGCGGACGAGCAAGGCCGCCGCCTTCCAATCGGGCAATTTTTCTCCAAGATATGCATGAAACACCGTACCCGACGTATACAAAACTTGTAATTCGTCCTGCACCCCCAACGCCTCGAACAGGTCTTCCGTAGCGCCTACCGGAAGATGGGAACTATTGGTATAATAGGGTGTGTCGCCTGACTTAGCCGCAGTGGTGATATCCGGATATTGTTTCACATCATGCTTGGCCAGTCGGTAGGTCGTGGATTCAGCTGGGGTCGCTTCCAGATTAAACAACGCGCCATACCGCTCCTGATATTTTACAAGACGGTTTCTCATATGGTTAAGTACATCTTTTGCAAACTGCTGAGCGCGCTTATGATTAAGATCTGCTCTGAGCCATTTGGCGTTCAGCCCAGCCTCATTCATACCGATTAGCCCAATCGTGGAAAAATGATTATCAAAGGTACCTAAATACCTTTTCGTGTAGGGATAAAGCCCTTCATGCATTAACTTGGTGATCACAGCGCGCTTGGTGTCCAGCGATCGGGCGGCAATATCCATTAATTTGTTTAAGCGCTGATAGAAATCCGCCTCATTTGCCGCAAGATAAGCAATACGAGGAAGATTGATGGTTACAACACCGATCGAACCGGTGCTTTCTCCGCTGCCAAAGAATCCGCCACCTTTTTTTCGCAGCTCGCGCAGGTCAAGGCGCAGGCGGCAGCACATACTACGTACGTCATTTGGCTGCATATCGCTATTAATATAGTTTGAGAAATACGGCGTACCGTATTTTGCGGTCATCTCAAAGAGCATTTGATTGTTTTCCGTATCGCTCCAATCAAAATCCTTTGTGATGGAATAGGTCGGGATCGGATACTGAAACCCTCTGCCGTTGGCGTCACCTTCTATCATAATATTGATAAAAGCTTTATTGACCATGTCCATCTCTTTTTTGCAGTCTTTGTATTTAAAGTCCATCTCCCGACCGCCGACAATAGCGGGTAGCTCAGCAAGATCATTCGGAACCGTCCAATCAAGCGTAACGTTAGTAAAAGGAGCCTGCGTGCCCCAACGACTGGGTGTATTTACGCCGTAAACAAACGACTGAATACACTGCTTAACCTCTTTGTAGCTTAGGTTATCAGCTTTTACAAATGGTGCCAAATAGGTATCGAAGGAGGAAAAAGCCTGTGCCCCAGCCCATTCGTTCTGCATAATGCCAAGGAAATTGACCATCTGATTACACAGCGTGGAAAGATGGCTGGCGGGAGATGAGGTAATTTTGCCTTCTATTCCGCCCAAGCCTTCCAATATTAGTTGCTTAAGTGACCAACCGGCGCAATAGCCCGTCAGCATGGACAGGTCGTGGATGTGCATGTCCGCATTTCGGTGTGCATTCGCTACTTCCTCGTCATATACCTCCGAAAGCCAGTAGTTGGCGGTAATAGCGCCCGAGTTACTCAAAATTAACCCGCCGACCGAATAGGTAACGGTTGAATTCTCTTTTACCCGCCAATCATCTACATTGACATAGCTATTGACCAGTTCCCTATAGTCCAGAAGTGTCGAATTCGTGTTGCGCACTTTTTCACGCTGCTTGCGGTACAAAATGTATGCTTTTGCAACGTCGGCATAGCCCGCCTGTACCAAAACACGCTCCACGCTATCCTGAATTTTCTCTACGCTGATCAAGTCGTTATCGATCTTATTCTGATAATCGGCGGTAACCTTAAGCGCAAGGAAGTCGATAATATCGGGATGATATTGTTTATCTTGGGCGTCAAAGGCTTTGGTTATCGCATTCGCAATTTTATTTATGCTAAATTCCGCCAATGCTCCATCCCGTTTAATGACCTGATACATCGTTTGATACACTCCTTATGATTGAAAGTAGAGTATTACAGATTAGTGCATTTATTTTCACAACGTTGAAACTAAGATAACATTATTGTAACCTCTTTAAATCTTTAGGTCAAGAATTTTACACAATATATTGTGCTTTATATAATCGAGTATACAATATACAGTTTACGCAGTTCTAATTTGTACCGCAGGCACATATTTACGCACAATTTCCATAAATATTTTAAGTTCAGATTCGTCAACGCTCTGTAGCCCGGGATGTATCAGATCACCCGAATCCACAAAATTTTGCAGAAAATATCTCTCGGCTCCCTGTATCCATTTTCCTATGTCGGCAAAATCCTCTCTCGTGTGATATTCTTTAACCACCGTTGTGCGAAATTCATACTTGATAGTACCCTCCAGCAAAAAGGCTACGCTTTCCATTATTTTTGGCAGAACATTTTCGATTGTTCCTGATGTTCTCGCATAGCCGGCAGGAGAATTCTTGATATCCATCGCCACATAGTCAACCAGTCCGCTTTGGATAAGCTCCTTTAGTTTAGATGGAAAACTACCGTTTGTATCGAGTTTGATCAAAAAACCAAGCGATTTGATTTCGGAAATAAACCGCCTGATATCTTCCTGCAATAATGGTTCGCCGCCAGATATACAAACACCGTCAAGCAGCCCTTTTCGTTTGTAAAGAAACTCGAAGAAATCTTGCTCTGATATGCCCTGTGTATTTCCGGTGTTCAAAACAAGAGAGGCGTTGTGACAATATGGGCAACGAAAATTGCAGCCACCGGTAAAAACCGTGGCCGCAATTTTTCCGGGATAATCTAGCAACGTTACTTTTTGTAGTCCTGATAATCTCACCATATCGCCTCACTATACAATAGATAGCTTTATTCATCCCGCCAGCTATGACGCCAGCAATGACCTCGGCAAAACTTACCCTTACAATTTTGGGTGCAGACAATCTTTGCGGAACCACAGGTAGGACATATATAGCCACCATTTCTGATAGATTCCATCTTTTCATAGCTTTCTGTCCATTCATTACCGCAATCCATACATCTTACCGGGCAGATGTTCCGCGTAAAGTAACCGCCCTCTATGTGAATGGTCTTTCCATTGACTAGACTGTCAGCAATCTTTTCTCTTGCCGACAAAAGAATACGTTGGAAAGTTGGGCGGGACACTTCCATTTTTTCGGCACATTCGCTCTGCTCAAGTCCTTCTAAGTCTTTAAGCCGGATGGCCTCCAATTCTTCTAACTTTAGAATATTCTCGGGGATTTCGTCCACATCTTTTTCCGAAGGGACAAAGTAGGGGACGGTAGGTATATTCTCAATTTTCCGCCATTTTGTGGGCCTAGCCAAGACAACAGCTCCATTTCACAAGTTTATTAAGTTTTAACACGGGCAAGATGTCCATTACTTATTTTTATTTCTGCTTAGTATATAATTTGTTCTTATAATAGCTATCTGATAAGTAAAGAGCACCAAGCGGATTATGCGCTAAAACCCGATCTTTTACAGCAAACACGGTAACCGGCGCAGCGGAATATTTGATAAACAGAGAATCATGACCAACACATAATCCCAAAATAATATTCAACTCCGTTTGCGATTTGTTTAGAAAAGTTGCTTGTCCGATTGGATTACACATTGGTTCGTATGTATCGGGGTGAATTTTTTCGTTCTCCTTGATTCCTAAATACTCTTTTGGAATACTTCCATTTTTACATACAATGGAATGTACTTCAAATCCGTTGTACATGAGAATTTTCGAAAATATGTTGGCTTCTTTTGCAAGCCCTATACAAAAAGCCAACCCCAGCTTTTTATAGCCACATTTTTTCGCGAAATCTATAATTTCTTCCAGCCTTGTTTTCTTACAATAACCCTCTGCTTCTGTCAGCGCGGAACAATATGCGAGTTTTTTATTTTCTTCGTCTTTATATAATTCCTTGACTATTTCTTGCTCTTCCTCATTACAGGGGCAATTCAGCGGTGTCTTATCAAGTTCGCCTGTTCTGCAGCTTCGAGTACTACACATCGCGCATGTATACATCTTTATTCTTCTTTCTTTAATTACTCAGAGCATACATAATATATAACTATATTGTAAACTGATTATGAGCATACGTCAATATGACGCATTTTCACAAAATTCATAATTTGATCTTTCACCTGTGTTAAATATACCTTCTCACCTTCATATAGTAAATTATTCGCTTTTATCACAGCAATTTAAGATATTCAGGCTACAGAAATCCTTTAACTGTTTGACTAATGGTTATTGTCTTATGCCTCAAGTTTTAATGATTCAATTATGAGCATATGCGATAACCCTCAAAAAGAAATATTCAAATAAAAAACTGTGATCTAACTTTTTATTTGAACAGTTGCGGTTCTTCAATTATGAAGTAATAAATTTTAAGCCACCGTCAAAAACAGTGGCTTAAAATTCTTGAAATCATCACATTTATAAGATTTATAGGCTGTTCTAAACTCATGCAAATTTCTAGGGTTACTCTTATTTTGAGTAACGCCAATCACTTTACTTCTTTGTCTAAAAATACCCTTGAACCCGTTGCGCCCTTCTGATCCTGATATTTGCCTTGATATGGATTTAAGGCTACATCGTCCATTTGTGCAAATACAAGTTGCCCTACTCTCCGGCCATACTCTAGTTCAATAGCATAACGATTCGCGTTAAACAATTCAAGGGTAATTTCCCCTTTAAATCCCGGATCAACCCATCCGGCATTTTGAATAAATAACCCCATTCTTCCTAATGAGCTTCTACCTTCAACAAATGCCGTTAGATTATTAGGCAGCCAAAAATACTCTATCGTTGTTGCAAGAACAAACTGTCCGGGAAGTAGCAGATACTTTTCTGCTTTAATTGTTTTATATTCTATTTTATTTCGCAGCGTTATGATTCCGTTTGGAGAATCTTCAATTATGCTAAATGTATTTCCAAGACGAATATCCACACTTGCAGGTTGTATTTGTTCTTCCTCAAAAGGCTCTATTATTAGCGTCTTTTCCTTTAGCATTTTAATAATTGTTTTATCTGATAAAATCATAAGATAGTCCTTCCTACCATATTCGAATACAAGTTCGAGCACAGTTGCGCATAAAAGTTTAAAGGTTTATATTTTTTATTAAAACAATTCGTAAAGCACCATATAGCATAGCGCCTTTGCACTGAAGCATAAAATTGTGACAATTTTGCAGGTGGTTTTTGAAGTTATCCATACAACTTCAATCCAAGTGAATGATTTTGCCAGTATATGCAGTTCTAGTGCAGGTGCTCAGCACATTTTATTTTACTGGAAACATATTTGATAATTGTATGGTCTGAGCATAATTTGTCAAGGCATGGTTCGTTTGGTTTACTATCTGATACTCAAACTCTATGTCATCGAGTATGTCATGGGTCAGCACTATAAAGAGTATCAGAAGTGTTTAAAGGTAAGCGTTTAGGAGGTTACACGAAATCCACATAATCACAAAGTGATAACAACCATGCAACACATTTCATAAAGCTCCCCCTTTTTAAATTGAAATTATAGGTTTTAAATCAGGTCGAGTCTGCAAAGAAAATATCTTCAAAATATGAATCAGCCCACTATTGACAATTATTTTCTAGCAAATATTCAACCAGCTTTGCTGTGTTGAGTTTCTTAATAAGTCCTTTTTTATATCTATACTAATCATCATTATATAATTAGGATATAGATTGTCAATTAAACCTGTGAAAAGACGTTTTTTACCATTTCACGAGTTAGCACTATGAAGAGTATCGGAAGAGTTTAAAAGTAAGCATTTTAAGTTGAACACAGGTCAATTACTACTTCATTCACCATTCCAAAATCAGGTGCAAAACATTTTATTTGGGTTCAATATTGAGTACCATACGTCTGGTAATGTTGATTATAAATCAGTTGTAAAAATTGCTTAAAACGTAGAATTACTAATATAATAAAATAATTGTGTCCCCTTTTCCTCTCCTTGTGCGTTATATAGCTGAAAGCCTAAATTGCACGATTGAGACCGCTATACTGACGAAAATGGCAATGTGTCATGGGTTAATCTGCCTGAGGGCTATTACAGTGTTTATCTGTTTCTATATAAGCCTCCATTCAGCAATATCAAATCTAAGCATGCGCATAAACGAAGTGCATGTCAGCACCAGCTTTTCCAGTTCGAAAAAAAGGATGTTAACCAGCCTGACAACGGAAGATTTTAGTTTGGCACGCTCTTTTACCTTATCAAAGCGGTATCTGGTTAGTGATTTTAGCCCGATGTTATGGTATGCTGTGTCTGTAGGATTTGAGGCTCACATCAGACATGAGCATAGTTGCAATCGTTCGTGCATCGACACGGTCAGTCTTTGTCTTTCGAAAGTTTAAGCTTTTAAATATTGAGTTTATTTGGAATGAGTTGCGTATAATTAATATGGTCTGCCATTAGGGGGTTCAGTTGCGCATTATGTTTACTTAAGGGACAAGCACAGAAGGTTTTCTTCCGGGCTGAACATAGAAAGCGCGCAACTTTGCGCGACGAGCTGCTTCCCCGACGGGAACTCAGCGATCGCCTGCGGCATGTCACAGTCACTCAGTGGGGCAACAAAGCTCATATGAATTTTAGAAAGGAGTTGCAACATGTTTTTTGAAATAGTCGTGCATCATTTGGAAAATCGGGGATACCGTGTACTTACATTTTCAACTGCCGAAGAAGCAGCAGAATACTTAAATGGAGAAATTGACCATAAGACAGTCGGATTTGGCGGATCTGTAACTTTGCGCGATATGGGACTCTATGAAACCCTTGGTAGTCATAATGAGGTTCACTGGCACATGCCAAATGGTGATTTGGGGGAATGTAAGATTGCTGCCAGCACACAGATTTATCTGACATCAGCCAATGCCATTGCAGAAACGGGAGAAATTATAAATATCGATGGAATCGGCAACCGTGTGGCAGGCAGTCTTTATGGACACGAAAAGGTTTACTTTATCTTGGGACGCAACAAATTGGCTGCCACATATGACGATGCACTGTGGAGAGCCAGAAATATTGCTGCTCCGAAAAATGCACAGAGGAAAAAAATGCGGACACCTTGTGCAGTGAAGGGCGACCGTTGCTACAATTGCAGTAGTCCTGATCGAATCTGCCGCGGTCTGGTGGTGCTTTGGGGGCCAATGATGGGAATGGAAACGGAGGTCATTTTAATTGACCAGAATCTTGGATTCTAAAGTAACCGATTTTTAAACCTATAAAAATAATTAGCACTTGTCATTATTAAGATATAGATGGTGTCCCTTAATCTGAAAGGGTCGGAAGCCAAGCTCAGAAGGCATTTCTGAGCTTAACATAGATAACACATTGCTCGAGCAAATTAACAATCAAGTGAAAGCAGTGAGAGTCATGGAATGCCCGTATTGTTGCGGAAGCATGACATTAGGAACATTAAAAGCGGATAACCTATTGTCATGGACTCCAGATGGAGAAATGACAGAAGGTTTTCGCGCTGAAATCCTGCTGATTTAATAGCTTTGTAGTTTGATACTGACAATCAATGGCTAAAAAAACAGGACAAGCCCTGGATCCCGTTCGTCAGGCTAGCTGATTTAAATCGAAATACTAAAGTATATCATTCAGCTGACTAAATAAGGTATTGGAGTCACAAGAGAAATGGAGACAGAAAAGCAAGCAGTCATAGAATTGCTCAATCACCTGAAAATTACTTACGAATTTGTTTTACATCAAGCAGTTTTTACCATTGATGAAATGGAAAAACTTAATTTGCCAAAGGCAGAGGTTGTAGCCAAAAACTTATTTTTGCGCGATGATAAAAAACAAAACTACTATTTGGTTTCTGCACATGAAGGAAAACGTGTTGACCTCAAAGCATTGCGAGAAAAAATCGCCTCGCGGCCACTTTCATTTGCTTCTGAAGAAGATTTAAATACAATTCTTGGATTACAAAAAGGTGCTGTAACACCATTTGGTATTTTAAATGATCAAGAACGCAGAGTGAAAGTGCTGATTGATGCAGTATTTAGCGATGGTCTTATTGGCGTACATCCAAACGTGAATACGGCCACTGTGTGGCTGAAAACGACAGACTTGATCAAGATTATACGCCAACATGGAAATCCAGTTGAATTAGTCGAGTTGTAAATTTAAGCTGCTTTTTATGAGACCAATGAAACGAGAGGATTATGCAATGAAGATATACATCAGACAAAAGGTGTTTTCGTGGATTGATAAGTTTACAGTCAAAGATGAGAACGGACAGGATAAATATAACGTTGAGGGTGAGTTGTTTTCGTTTGCTAAAAAGCTTCATATTTATGATACCGCCGGTAAGGAAACAGCTTTCATACATCAAAAAATATTCAGCCTCCTGCCGCGCTATTTTGTGATTGTGGGCGGACAGCAGGTCGCAGAAATTAAAAAAGAGTTTACTTTTTTGCGCCCTAAATACTGCATTGAAGGGCTTGGCTGGGAGATAAACGGCAATTTTGTGGCGCACGATTATGAAATCGTTCAGAACGGCCAGACGATAGTGACGATTCACAAGGAATGGATGACGTGGGGAGATTGCTACGAATTGGACATTGCGGATGCAAGGGACGAGATTGTCGCCCTCTCTGTGGTGCTTGCCATCGATTGCGTGATGGCAGCGGCAGCTGCGTCTTCCAATGCGGGCGCCGCTCACTAAACGGACACCTCATTCTCTATACAAGCCATGGGCATATGGTCAGGGGTAATCAATTAACAATGACTAGAAATCTTTCGAATGGTAGATTCGTACCATAATACGCCATTGACGAAAGTATAACGCTTTCTCATTTACACCCCCACAGAAAAGCATTTCAATATATTCTTTGGCTGAACTTTCAAATCAAATATGACTGTTAAAATGGAGCTGATGGAACAAAATGATTCAAGAAAACGAGCTTAAAATTACAAGCTACACTTTTGAGAACGGCGGAGCAATCCCCATAAAGCATACCGGGTTTGACAGAGACGTTTCTCC
>JAYFNI010000015.1:0-69127 GCA_034933525.1 Candidatus Fimivivens sp. | reverse complement strand
AAGCTGGGTGGAAGCGGTTCTCGGCGGTAACAATCCCTTTGGCGTCGTACTTGCTACGCTCATCGGCGTTCCCATGTATGCGGATATTTTCGGCACCATTCCCATTGCGGAAGCGCTGCTTTTTAAGGGCGCACAGCTTGGTACCATCTTAAGCTTTATGATGGCAGTTACTACCTTATCATTACCGTCTATGATTATGCTGCGCAAGGCGGTAAAACCGAAGCTACTGGGACTTTTCATCGCTATCTGCACCATTGGCATCATCATCGTGGGCTATTTGTTTAACGCATTCCAGTTCCTGTTAGTATGAAAATACGCTGAATTGGCATTCGTTTTTCCCATCTCCATTAATTGGGGCGGCGATTGCGAATCGTTAAGCAAATCTTATTCTTGAGAAAACTGCTCTTCCCTATTGCAGCCGGAATGCCAATCGGTTTTGTCAAGAATTTTTTTGCAAGCGCACGATACGGAAAAACCAAGCACCATTTTCAAAATTGTTATAGACGCATCAATATTGCGCATTTGATTTTATATGTTTATTTCGGATTCTAAATAAATTAATAAGGAGATTTTATTATGGCATTATTTAGTTTTGGAAAGAAGAAAGAAGCAGAAAAACTGGTTCAGTGCGATTGTGGCGGAATGTGCAAAGCTTCTGATGTGGCCACAAAAAAGGCTGAAGAAATAGAAAAAGCTAAGGCGGACTCCGACTGTTGCTGTGGTGGTCATTGCAACGGGCAAACAATGACGCAGGCCGAGACCGCAAAGGATTCCGGCGCTTCGGTCAAGGTACTTGGCTCCGGCTGTGCCAAATGCAACGCACTGGAAGCCGCGACAAAAGAAGCGCTGGAAGAATTGGGCATGAACGCCACCATCGACCATGTAAATGATTTTGCACAAATCGCCGCGTACGGCGTCATGACTACACCCGCACTTGTGGTGGACGGCAAAGTAGTTTCTTTTGGTAAGGTGCTTAAAAAGGAAGAAGTAAAAGCACTCCTAAAAAAGAGTCGCGAATAATGCATTGTAGAAGGAGCACAGCTCATATGAGTAAACCTAAAGTGGCATTTATCTGCGTACACAATTCCTGTCGCAGTCAGATTGCGGAGGCACTGGGGAAATATCTTGCAGGTGATGTTTTTGAAAGTTACTCAGCAGGTACTGAAACCAGACCGCAGATCAATCAAGATGCTGTAAGATTGATAAAGCGACTCTATGGAATTGATATGGAGCAAACACAGCGCAGTAAACTTCTGGAAGATATTCCGTCTGTGGATATTGTTGTGACAATGGGCTGCAATGTTCAGTGTCCGTTCCTGCCTTGTAAACACCGCGAGGATTGGGGATTGAATGATCCCAGCGGTATGGATGACAACGTGTTTCTGGAAACTATTGCGCTAATTAAAGAAAAAATTCTAAATCTTAGTGCGCGTATTAAAACACAAGCACTTTAAAACAGCTGGCAAGTGATTTTACACTTGCCAGCTGTTTTACATTGAGGAGCGAGGGACAAAACTCGAACCAAAACGTAGTCGCATGAGCAAACTAAGCATAAGTTAACCTTCATAATGGTGATGTGACCAATTAAGGCAAGAATAATATGAGCACCGGCGAAAAAGAAGAAAACCTAAGCGTACCAGTGTTGCTTACTGTAAATCCGGTTATGTCGGCGCTAACATTCTGGAAGGTCCCGTTTTATCAAGAAGAGATGGATAATATTCCAGATGATGCAATCTGTCTGGATGTTCGCAAGAAGACGAATACGAAGGCGGACATATTCCAAGATTTATTAACATACCGCTAGACAATCTGCGCAAACGCATCGGCGAGTTAGATCTAAACCGCGAAATTTGCGATTATAAGATGGTAAACCTATAATGAGGTTAGGGCAATTTATATAAAATGTCATTATAATACTTATTTATTTCTTCAAACTTGTATTTGATATTACTTGACTT
The DNA here is from genome assembly GCA_034933525.1 of Candidatus Fimivivens sp. Classification (GTDB taxonomy): domain Bacteria; phylum Bacillota; class Clostridia; order Oscillospirales; family Ruminococcaceae; genus Yanshouia. The sequence goes on along the minus strand of JAYFNI010000015.1, from coordinate 67,169 downwards.
GTCGACTGAATTTATATTAAAATATGTCTTGACACATAAATATAACTCTGTAAATACATATCTTAACAGTATAAGAAGCAAGCTTAAGCTTAAAACAAAGATTACAACTAAACATTTTCATGTCAACCATCATTGAAAGGACTTATTAAATTAGTGAACAACAGAATAATTGATAATATTCAGGAACTCAAGGATAAATATAATGCGATTATCTTGTCGCATTACTACCAGTTACCCGAAATACAAAAAATCGCAGATTTTGTTGGCGATTCTTTGGACTTGAGTCGTAAAGCAAAAGACACCAAAAACGATGTAATTGTATTTTGCGGCGTTTGGTTTATGGCTGAAACCGCTAAAATTTTGAGTCCGGATAAAACTGTTCTCATTCCCGAACCAAATGCTGGTTGCCCAATGGCAGATATGGTTACTCCTAATGATATACAGCGTCTGAGGCAGGACCACCCTGGCGCAGCCGTGGTCTGTTATGTCAACTCCAGCGCAGAAATAAAGGCATGTTCTGACATCTGCTGTACCTCATCCAATGCCGTTAAAATTGTAAAATCCCTTAAAGAAGATGAGATTATATTTGTTCCTGATCAGAACCTTGGTCACTATGTATCCACGCAGATACCTAATAAAAAGTTTATTCTACACAGCGGTTACTGCCCCACCCACCATCAAATTTCATCTGCTGATGTCGTGGCAGCGCGCGCCGCCCATTCAAACGCGCTGGTTCTAGTTCATCCGGAATGTCCACCAAGCGTCATTTCACAGGCCGATTATGCCGGTAGCACAGCGCAGATCCTTAACTATGTGAAAAAATCTGATCAAAAAGAATTTATAATTGGAACCGAAAGCGGAATTTTGCATTCTTTAGGCAAAATGAATCCAGAAAAGCATTTCTATATACTTGGCAATTCGATGATCTGCCCTAACATGAAAAAAAATTCACTGGAAAAAGTATACCTTTCATTGAAAAATATGCAATATAAAATGGAACTGGACAAAGAGATCATTTCTAAGGCCGGAATCTGCCTTGATCGAATGTTCTCCATATTGTAAAAGCGAAGGTTTACAAGAAGGGGTTTGAGATGAAACGTTATTTGTACCAGTTAAATCTTGAATCGGCAGCGCGTACCGATACTGATGTTGTCATTATAGGGAGCGGTATCGCGGGACTTTTTACAGCCCTTTGCCTGAACCCATCCATCCACTGTGTTATTTTGAATAAATCCGGTATCGAGAATAGCAGTTCTATGTATGCGCAGGGTGGAATTGCCGCTGTGCTGAATGTCAACAAAGTGATGGACGATACCAAGCAGCACCTGGAGGATACTTTAGTTGCTGGGGCCGGACTTTGTGATAAAAACGCTGTATCGGTCCTAGTGAATGAAGCGCAAGCTAATATCGAACATCTGATCAATTTGGGCGTACCGTTCGACCGCAAGGATGGTACTCTACTCATGACGCGGGAAGGCGGACATCGGAAAAGCCGTATCCTCCATTGTGGCGGTGATGCTACTGGCATTGGTATTACAGAGCAGCTTTATTCCGTTGCGCTAAAACGTCGAAACATCACCATTTTGGATGAATACTTTTTGTCAGATATTTTAACCGGAGAAAATGGAGTGGCAGGCGTTATTGCGTTGGACAGAAATAGCAACGCACATTATTTCTCAGCATCAAAAGTAGTTATTGCATCGGGTGCCGCTGGGCATATCTATCGCAACAGTACCAATCCCATCTGTTCAACAGGTGACGGAATTGCGGCAGCAAAACGCGCAGGGGCAGAACTTAAAGATATGGAATTTGTCCAGTTTCATCCCACCGCATTGATTTATCCGAATGAAACCGGACGGTTTTTTCTGATTTCCGAAGCGCTACGGGGCGAGGGCGCAATTTTGCGCAATCGGCGTGGAGAAGCTTTTATGCAGGATGTTCATCCGCTTAAAGATCTTGCGCCCCGTGATATTGTTGCGAGGGCAATCGTCTATGAAATGAAAAAATGTGACATTCCTTGCGTATATCTGGACATTTCGTCTCGATCTCGCAGTTTTCTAAAAGATCGGTTTCCGACCATATACAAAGAATGCATGCATCGCAGAATTGATATTGCAAGATACTGGATTCCTGTTTTTCCAGTGCAGCATTATTTAATGGGCGGCATAAAAACCGACCTAAACGCCCGCACAAATATATCAGGCCTTTACGCCTGCGGAGAGTCTGCCTGTACAGGCATTCATGGCGCAAACAGACTTGCAAGTAACTCACTAATGGAATGTCTTGTGTTCGGCAGACGATGCGCAATGCATATATCGGGGACCTTGGGCGCAAAAACTGAAACGGTATGTTTAGATATGGATGTCAAAGATAAGTCTGATAATTTTGATTTCGATTCCATTAAAAGCGAGCTTCGCACAATTATGACTCAGAAATGTGGCATCTTGCGTAATCATGCCGATATGTCCGATGCTGAAATTTGGGTTAGCAATCACCTTGCTCAACTTGAACGTATGAATCTGAAAAACAAAAATGAAATTGAGACCTATAATCTTCTGCAAGTCTCGTCTGAAGTACTCAAGGCCAGCATAGCCAGAAAAAAAAGTGTCGGTGCGCATTACCGCACCGACGAAGAATTGTAAAGTGGGAGGTTATCATATTGCTAAGTAATTATCAGATTGACGACCTGATCAGGCGGTCGCTAGAGGAAGATATCGGCACTGGTGATATTACGACCAACTCTATCATCAGTGTTGATCGAAAGATCAAAGGACGTTTTATTGCGAAGGAATCAGGAATTGTTTGCGGCCTTCCAATTGTCAAACGTGTTTTCGAATTGTTAGATATCAATATCGAACTGTTCTACCACGTTCAGGAAGGCGGATTTGTTTCTAAGGGGGAGATTGTCGCTGAAATTTCGGGTTCAGCGCGTGGCATACTAACAGGAGAGCGCGTTGCCCTTAATTTTCTCCAACATCTTTCAGGTGTCGCAACCCGAACTCACGAATCTGTCGCCCGCATTTCTGGGACAAAAGCGGTTATCGTTGATACAAGAAAAACAACGCCGGGGCTTCGCGTGCTAGAAAAATACGCCGTTCGTACTGGTGGTGGCTCCAACCATCGCTCGAACCTGTCAGATGGTATTTTAATTAAAGATAATCATATTCGTGCAGCTGGCGGAATACGGCAAGCGATTGAGTCGGCTCGTGCACTTGCGCCACATACCCTAAAAATAGAAGTCGAAACAGAAAACATGGCTCAGATTGAGGAAGCACTTAACTGTAAGGCAGACATAATTATGTTGGACAACATGGCAATAGAAGAAATGGCGAAAGCAGTAGCCCTCATAAACGGAAGAGCAATAGTGGAAGCTTCCGGGAATATGGGAGAAAAAGATTTACAAGGGGTAGCCGCCACTGGGGTAAACATCATTTCAATTGGTGCCCTCACCCACTCTGTCCGCGCACTAGACATCAGCCTGCGATTTGAAAACTGAAGGCCATCGCCAACAAAAAATTCAAGCAATGGCCAAAGCAAAATACTTTTATATCAACTGCTGTGTATAGTCTTAGCAAGAGACAATATGAAATGTTTAATGATGATACTCCGTAATACTAAAGGCAAATCACTTAATGTAAAAAAGACACCAGCCGACTTGGGCTCGTGTCTTTTCCTTTTTTATATTATGCAAAATTCCAAGCTGCTACTTCTTTTATGGTAGGAATTGAATTTGCCGCGCCCAGACGAGAAACCGCAATTGCCGATGCTCTGGCAGCAAGGTCAAGTGCATCTTCTATTGTGTCTTTTTGCACTATGCCTGCCAAAAAGTATCCGGTAAAGGTGTCGCCCGCTCCTGTAGTGTCCACCACGTTCACTGGGTATGCCTTTTGAAAAATTACTTTTGTGGCCTCTATATAGCAAGACCCCATTTCACCAAGAGTAAGTACAATCCGAGCTTTTGGAAATTTGCTTTGCAGCCCCGATATCAGCTGCTCCTGTTTCAAGCTGGATTTTCCAATCAACTGACCTGCCTCAATTTCGTTAAGAATAAACCAGTCTATTGCAGCAAGGTCGACGTGCTGCACTTTAGTATCCATAGGAGACGGATTCATTATAATCGTCAAGCCCTTTTTGTGTGCGCTCGTTACAATGTAATCCAGCTCGTTAATCTCATTTTGCAAAACAATGAAGTCACCTTCATCAAATTGCGCTAGTGTTCTATCCACTTGATGCTTTGTAATCTGTTGATTTGCTCCGCCATAAAGGATAATGCAATTATCTCCGTCTGCATCGTTTTGGATAATTGCATTTCCCGTGCGTGTGCTGCTTAATACTTCCACACACGAGATATCTACACCGGCAGAGGTTAGCATATCCAATAAGAATTTCCCATCTACTCCAATACTCCCTGCGTGGTACGCTTTTATACCGGCACGCCCGAGCGCTACCGATTGATTGAGGCCCTTACCTCCACTGAATAGGCTGAGTGACTCTGATGAAATAGTTTCGCCCTTTCCGACAAAGTGGCTTACCTTGTACACATTATCAATATTTAGTGAGCCAAAATTCAAAATTCTCATTCGAAAAACCTCGCTAGACCTTCGAACAAATATTTTCCTGCCATTGCTCCCTGATCCGGAACTCCTTTTGCTTTTGCAGCAAATACCGCTGCTTTTCCGTATTTCGGCAGCATATCCTTGGTTTTTTCCACTCCCTTGGCAGCACCACTTACTGCGGCTTGCATAATGTCCGCAATATTATCTTTGTTTAAAAAAGCTCGTTCAGCATATTCTGCACCCGCTGCAACTGCATCTAACACAGTGCGGTCACCCAACTGGCACTTCCCTCGTTTTTTAATGCCATCGGTAAAACCCATAAAAAAGTCGACCAGCTCTTTCCGACCTATTTTATCGGTTTCCCCTATTGCCTTGCCAGCTTCGATAATTCCGCTTGCCATCAAGGTGCCCATTGTCGAAGGCACAATGCCAGCCATCTTCATTCCCGCTTTTCGCAGTGTTTTTCCAATATTCCCTGATTCTCCATTTTCTCTTATCAAACCGGGGAGTTCGCCAAAACCTTTCTGCATCGTCAAACCAAGGTCGCCATCGCCCATCTTTGCGTCCATATCACAGAGTTCAGACTGTTTTTCGCAGAATATTTTTGCAGCTCCTTCAAAAAAATCAGCAAGCTGTTCATAACTGATATAATCCATGACCTTGCGTCTCCAATCTAAGGTTTCTGTTTTGGAGCTTGTGTATAGAATGGCGTATTAACAGGCATATCTATCCACTGTTTCATCTGCTCTCCTGCCACTCGGCAAAGTGTAATGGAGGCACCTGCCATTTCCATGCTGGTAGCAAATTCCCCCACGAAAGTTCGGTACACCGTGATGTGTTTTTCTGCTAAATTGCGGTGTACCTCACCTGCAAGAATATAGAGCTCTTCTTGGCTGGTTGCGCCCAGACCGTTTAGCAGAACACACACTTCTTCCCCATCGGACAGCGGCATATCTGCCAGTATTTCCTGCAATGATTCCTGCACCAACTCGTGCGCTGTTTTAATCTCCCCATTCCAAACACCAGGCTCTCCGTGAATTCCCATTCCAAATGCCATTTCACTATCACCCAGATTAAAGTTTGAATGTCCAAGTTCCGGTATTACGCAGGGAGTTAGCGCAAACCCAACGGTTCTGGTGTTATCCTTTGCCAATTGAGCCGCCGCCAAAACCTCGTCCAATGTACCCATTTGTGCGGCTTTTGCACCGGCGCACTTGTACATAAAGAAGATTCCTGCTACGCCGCGCCTAACCTCCATATTCTTGTTGGAAAGAACATCATCTGCGCCAACAATACTGCGAGTAGCAATGTTGTCCATATCCAACATCTCGGTAGCCATATCAAAATTCATAATATCGCCTGTATAGTTTCCATATAGAAATAACACACCTGCACCTGTTTCCACTTCCCGTGCAACCTGATAAATCTGCTCGCTTGAAGGGGATTGGAACACGCCGCCGACGCCACAACCATCGAGCAAATTTTCTCCGACATACCCAAGGAACAGCGGCAGGTGACCTGTTCCACCGCCTGTAATGATTGCAACCTTGTTCGGTATTTTCTTCGCAGAACAATAGCAGCGCAAATCATTATTCACGTATTTCACAAGACCGGAATGTGCCGCATAAATTCCGCGCAACATGTCATCGGTATAGTTTTTCGGCGAGTTTATCAGCTTTTTCATCATCAGTTCTCCTTTGCGCTTTCTGCAAAATCCATGCATTAGAATTTAATTTCCTTTGGATATGCCCACTTTTCAAGCTCCTCCTCGGGAAGCGTCGGTGGTTCCTTACCATTTTGTGCCGCAAGCGTAATATAATATAGCTCTGATATTTCTTCTACATATTGTGCTTTTATAAATGCATCGTCCAAATCCTTTCCTATTGCAATGGCACCGTGGCTTTGCATCAAGCAGCAGTCAGCATTTCTCAGGGTTTTTGCTACCTTTTCGGCCAAATCTACCGTGCCTGGCCGCCCATAGGGTGCAACAGGAATTGTGGTACATTTACTGATATAGGCAAACTCATATACGATAGGTGGGACGGGTTTGTTGAGTATGGCAAATGCGGTTGAAAACCGTGCATGAGTATGTACAATCGCTCGAACATCTTTGCGCTCACGATATGTAAAAATATGCATCAATGTTTCACTCGACGGTTTATTCACCTTATTCCACTCTACTACTTTGCCATCTAAATCCAGTACGCAGATATCTTCCGTTTTTAGGCATTCCCTCGCCACACCGCTGGGAGTAACAACGACACATCCACTTTGTGGGTCAAATGCACTGAAATTACCGGATTTATGTTTACACATTCCAAGTTTATCTGCCGCTTTTGCAACACGCACTACTTGCTCTTTTAACTCTTCCAGCATATTTTCTCCTTTCGCCCTTTACCTCAAAGGAAGTTGTTATAAACAGCCCTTTTGCAGGATCACGCAGGCATAGAATGCAGTTTCCGTTGTCGAAACTACAGCATAGGCATCTTTTGCAAGCTCATAGAAGGATTGACGTTCAATATATCCAACCGCATCTGCCCCACGGCTGTCATACTTTGCGACAATTTCCTCGAAGCTGTCCCATACAGGACAAGCCAAATCACGATGCATCGCCATTTTATCCATTATGGTAACAGGTTTTGGTACAAATTCATCAAGTGGAAACAGCTGTAAGATGCTTTCCATAATATCGGTCGCCTTATGTCCGTCACACCGAATATTGATGTGCTGTTTTGCACTCGCTATCGAGGCCGCAGGAAAATTTGCGTCACCAATAACAATTTTGTCACCGTGACCCATTTCTGCCAAAACTTTCAGCAACTCCGGCGAAATGCAAGTAGGTACTCCTTTTAGCATTTACTCACCCCCAATGCCTAACCGCGCAAAAGCCTTGTCGTATGGCGCGTGGCAAAGTCCTTTTTCGGTAATTATTCCGGTAATCAAAGAATTCTCCGTTACATCAAAAGCCGGATTAAATACCTGCACACCCTTTGGTGCCATTCGTTCTTTATACCACATTTCCGTTACCTCATCGGGATTTCTCATCTCAATCGGGATTTCTTCTCCGGTAGGTGTTTCCAAATCAATGGTCGAACTGGGTGCGCAAACATAGAAAGGTATCCCATAATGCTTGGCGAGAATTGCAACCCCACTTGTGCCAATTTTATTCGCAGCATCCCCGTTTCTTGCAACACGATCACAGCCCACGAAAATGATATCTATTTTTTTGGATTTCATCAAAATAGATGCCATATTGTCGCACTGCAATGTGGTAGTAATGCCAGCATTGCACAGCTCAAACGAAGTGAGTCGTGCGCCTTGCAGCAACGGTCGTGTTTCATCACAGTAAACGTGCATATCGGTACCTGCCCACCCCTTTTCTAAAGCGATATACATAGGGGCAGTAGCTGTTCCGTATTTTGCCGTAGCCAGTGTTCCGGCATTGCAATGTGTCAGTATACCAATTTCCTGTCCTTCTTTTTTGAGTTCCTGCAAAAGCCCAAATCCAATTTCCCCAATATTTCGGCTTATCTGCACATCTTCTTTCCGAATCTTATCCGCCTCAGCAAATAGAATTTCCTTTATATCCGCAACCGACTTATTTTGGTTCTTCTGCACTGTGTTTTCCATACGATTTAGTGCCCAGAACAAATTAACCGCAGTTGGTCGGGAAGATGCAAGGTAGTCTTTTAATGCACGAAATTCGGTATAGAAAGTGCTGTAGTCTTTGGCATCTACGCGCGACGCAAGCAATGCAATGCCATATGCAGCCGCTACACCAATTGCGGGAGCACCTCGAACTCTTAGTGCTTTTATTGCCTCCCAAATCTCTTCTTTACTACTGATATTAATTCGTTTCATCGTACCAGGCAACAGCGTTTGATCAATAATATCTACTGCGCTTCTATCCTTTGGCAAACGAACCGTAATTACCTGATTAAAAAAATCGTCCACTGTCATAACATCTTCCCCTTTGCTTTTTCTCTGTTGCCCACAATAGTTGCTGTTTTAAATGGTTTTTATTGCTGCCTCTCTTGCCCTTGTTACTGCCGCTGCAAAATCAGCCCCGGTGCGGAATTTTGTTTGGTTTAGAATATAGTCCTTACCGGCAAAAATATTAATTCTTTCCGCCAACAGCCTCTTTTCGACATCTGCAATCTGCACAACATCTGCCACATTAGCCATACCCACCGTTCTGCGATGCAGCTCTGTACCGGCATATCCGGCGGTATCATTTAGAATTCCTTCCAAATACCATTCTTTAAATCCCTCTGTTTTCGCCATTGGCTCGGTAACAGAAATATCAAAAAGATGATTGAATTTCTCAATAAATAGGTCTATTGTCTTTTCAATTGTTTGCAGTACCCAATCACAGAATTCTATTTTACCCGCAGCTAGACCACTATCATAGGCAAAAATTAAGTTTGCAACCACATTTCCAACGTCATATCCCATTGGTGCATAGGTGCCAAATTCCGAGTCAAAAACCTTGGTTGCATTCTCGCGGATAAAGATGGAACCCGTATGCAAGTCACCGTGCATCAGTGATTGGGCATCGGTCATAAACTTGAATTTCAATTTTGCAACCTCTAGGTGCAGTTTACTGTCAGAATACAGTTCCTTTTTCACAAAATCCGCGTTTGGGGCAAAAACATTATTGCGATGGTTTAGGTCATTGTATGGCTCCATAAAGACTAATTTCTCGGTAATATCACACAAATCAGGCGAGATAAATTTGCGTACCAGTTCTTTTTTTTCTTTGTGGTCCATTACAACGTCACTGCTAAGCAGCAGCGTATTGACCATAAAAGAAGAAATATCCTCTGCAAAATGCGGGTATATTTTGTGTTGCAGCATTGCATCGCGCATTACTGTAAATTCGGAGCAATCCTCCATACCACAGGCGCACATAACAGTATCAAAAAAGTAGATGTGCGGCACCATTCCCGGTGCAAACTGATCTTCCAGCATAATGATTTCGGATTCAAGACGGTTGCGGTCTTTCGATGGCTTCATATCTTTGGAAATCCGTGCCTCTGTTCCCGCTTGTTTTATGTAGATAGAATGGTTTTTTGCGTCCCAAACCCGATAAACATAATTCAGATTGCCGTGAGAAGATGGTACAATTGCTTGCATTGAATCAATATCCCACGGAATTTCCTTTGCCTTTTCCAGTGTGTATTCAATGATATCTTTTACATCCATTTGGAAGTATTGGTCAAAACGTGACATCGTTTTCTCCTCCTTAATTTTCTTTCTTGGATGCATAGGCAGCAATCAGTGCCAAAGCAAGTACGCCACCCTTTACCGCCGGTAATACATAGAATGGAACTGCGCATATGGTAAGACCATTCTCAAGTGTAGAAACAAGCATTGCGCCAATCATAGTACCAAGCGCATTTGGTTTTTCTGCGCCGCCAACGGTTCGCCCAACAAACACTGCCGCCAACGATGGCATCAAATAGTTATCACAACACATAACCTGCGCCGAGCTGCCGCGCGATGCTACCAAAATACCGCCAATTGCAATAAATGCGGCTGTTATCATACCGGCAAGGTAGCGGTATTTTTTGATATTGATTCCGGAAAGCTTTGCTGCTTCTCGGTTGCCGCCCATTGCATATAGGTAGCGGCCATGCTTGGTGTATTTGAGGAACAGGTGCGCCACTAATACACAAGCCAACATAATAATGATAATCCATGGAGCACGACCAATTGCCGAAAAAGAGTCCGAAAGAACTGTGCGAGCCGGTGCAGCGCCCCAAGAAGTTTTCATTCCGGTAGAGACCGCACCACCACCGATATACCATTGCCCCAGCCCCTGATGCACAAACATCAATGCGCACGTTGCCAGCATATCCGGAATTTTGCAAACCAGAATAAGGAACATTGTCAGTTGGTACATCAGCAAGGTCACTGCGATACAAACAAGAATTGCTATTCCCAAAGGCATTCCCATCCACAAATATGCCGATACGAATACATAAGCCGAGCAGCTTGCAAGCGTTGCCGCAGACATATCAAACCCGTCTGGTGCCATCGTAATCGTAGCGGCAATCCCAAATACTGTGTTAATAGACATTGCTCTCAAAATATTTATCATATTATTGCCAGACATAAAAGATTTTCCCTTAATAGCCGAGAATACAAGAAAACATCCAATGAGGAATATTACTGCCGCCCAATCCACTAAGAATTTCACCCGTTTTTGTGTACGATTCTGCGTAATCATGTCTATCAAATTCCTCCCATTGGTACTTTTGAGCCGGCATCCACTGTGCCTCCAACAGAATAGTTCATAATCTCATCTTCTGTTGCCATCTTTGTTTCCAGTTCCGCCATTATTTCCCCATTGTACATAACATACATTCGGTCTGTCAGAGATAAAAGCTCGGAATTTTCGCAAGAAGCATAGATAACTCCGTTTCCTTGCTTTGCAATCTCATTAATCAGATGAAATATATCTTGCTTTGCACTGACATCAACACCCTTGGTCGGTTCATCAAAAATATATAGGTCACAATCCGCGGCAAGCCATTTGCCAACCGCAACCTTCTGCTGATTACCACCCGAAAGGTTTCGAACCGTCTGTTTCACCGAAGGAGTAGTAATGCCCAACCGTTCCACATAGTCCTTGGCATTTGCGTCAACCTGTTTTTGGTGAATGAACGAGGCAGTACAGAATTTAGATAAACAGTCTGCCGACAGATTAAAGCTGACGTCCTCATTGACCAAAACGCCTTCCTTGCGGCGTTCTTCGGGAACCAGTGCAATGCGGTTTTTCACGGCGTCCGAGGGATTTTTTATTTTGAGAGCATTGCCCTTCATTATGATTTTTCCATGTGTTTTTTTATAAGCACCAAAGATTGTTTTGCAAAGCTCCGATTTTCCGGCACCAACAAGCCCTGCTATTCCAACAATTTCTCCCCGTCTAACGGTAAGCGAAACACTATTTACCTTGCCATCGGCACCAGATAAGTTCCGAACCTCAAACAGCACCTCCCCAATTTCGCATCTTTCTTTTGGAAAGCTTTCTTCAAATTTGCGACCCAGCATATGCTCCACAATACCTTTGGTTGTCGTTTCGTTTGTCACCTCTGCCGTTGTGATAATCTGCCCATTCCGCATCACTGTATAATTTTCGCAAATATCTAATATCTCGTATAAACGGTGTGAGATAAACAGAATTGCGATGTTTTCTGTTTTATGTAAATGACGAACTACGCGGAATAGCTCCTCGGTTTCGGTGTTACTTAACGGTGCAGTCGGCTCATCTAAAATCAAAAAGTTGCATTTGGATTGCAGTGCCTTAGCAATTAGAACCATCTGCTTTTGAGCTAGTGTTAAATCCTGTACCAACGTGTGTTCATCAATTTGGTCACGGCTAATGTGCAGCTTATCTAGTGCAATTCGTCCTTGTTTAAAAATATTACTCCAATTTACAATGTGGCTGCCAATACCCATTAGCATTTCATTTTGCAATATATTTTCTGCTACTGACAAAGTCGGGTACAACGCTGCATCTACTTCTTGGTAGACAATCTGTATTCCAATTTTTTTTGCATCAACGGGATTATTGACCTGCACTTTTTTCCCATTCAATAGCACATCTCCCGTATAGGAGGGATTGGCACCAGCAAATACCTTCATTAAAGTAGACTTTCCTGCACCATTGGCTCCAACAACCGCTCGTATCTCACCGGTAGAAACTGAAAAATTAACATTATCGAGCGCCCTTACTCCGGGAAATTCTATGGAAACATTTTTTGTCTCAAGTTTAATTCGGTCCATAGTCTCCTCTTTTCAGTCAAGTTGTTTTTAGTACAAGAAGCGCCGGTTGTTATTCCGACGCTTCCTGCAATCAAAAGCATTTTGCCTTGAACTCTCGCGTCAAAACTGATTTCGACTCGATTTCTAACTTATTTGTGCAATAAGTCCTTTGGCATCCACTCTGCTTCCGACAGGTAATCCAGATTGCCGTAGGTTTCGCCTGCAATTTGACCAAGATTTTCTACAGTGGAATCCGACTTCAAGGATTTCGCCTTAATAGCGGTACCGGGAACTTCGATTACGTCCACACCGCTTGCTTTTGTAGCTGGATCATAAATTTTGTCGTACTGATCTGCAAGCTCCAGCAGCAATACGCGCATAGCTATTTCACCGTTCATTGTCCAGTCTGTAGTTCCTGCAGCAGTCCAGATATCGGGGCTGGTCAACATATTGGTAACATCAACTGGGTCTATATCAACCGATGCCATTGGCAATGCTGCGCCATTTTTGCCATTGAAATTATCGTTTTCCATAATTGCATTGTAAACGCCCTGACCATACATATCATAGTAAACAACAATACCGTCTACATCCTCTCGCTTGATGCCCTGTAGATATGCGGCCGTAACCGTATTGGAAGAATCCACAGAGTCTTGAAGAGGTTGAATTTCGCCGACCGTTTTAATCTTACCGGCAGCTTCATATTCTTTCCAGCCAACTTCACGGCGGTCAAATGGGCTGTTGTAATTGGGGCCTCTCCATACCTTGATAAGGCGTACACCTTCACCGTATTTCTCAATCATTTGGTCAAGCAGAACGGTTACAAGGCTCTTATCCTGCTGGAACATCTGGGTAACACCAGGGATTTTCTGATATGCGCCGTCTGCGTAAAATTGAGTATCAAAAGTAACAATCTTCATTTTGGGGTATTGCTGGGTAATCTCTTTCAGGAAAACGTAGGAACCGTCCTGATTACCATGGCTAACGAGTAATCCATCATATCCTGCCGAAGCACATGTACGAATGGTGTCCTGCCACTTATTAAAGTCGCCATCACAGAAGAAGAAGTCAAACTGGACATCTGTTGATTTACAAAGATCTGCACAAGAGTTTTTCCACATTTGGAAGATAGTTGCGGAGGGAAGTAACATGACATAAGCTACCTTCTTACCTGCAACAGGGTTTGTTATCGCTGTGCTGGAAGGTTCAGTGGAACTCGCATTCGAAACTGTAGATGGAGCTGTGCTCGCGGGGACGTTACTAGCTGACGGGGCGCCACAGGCAGTTAGCATGGATAATGCCATAACTGCTGCGAGAGTCATACTGATGAGCCGTTTTAATTGTTTCATAGAATATTTCTCCTCCTTTGTTTAGTAAACTATTTTCGAAACATCACTATTTCGTTTAGATAAACCATACAACCATTTTTTGCTTATGTCAATAATTATTATACTATTTCACCGTTATTGCCAGTTTTACTTGTATTAATTGTAAATATCACCCAATAACTGGCACAATAGACCATATCCAAGAAATATGTGTTTATTAAACAAAATAAAACCGCACAAAACCATTGCGAAGGTTTTGTGCGGTTTGTCATTCAGTTTTATTTGTTTTCTCACATAATCCGAACACTGTCCCGGATTTCAAGATATCCTGTAATCTGTGTTTTAATCGGTCCATAATGCGGTTCTTCCATTAGCTTCAAAAGCTGATAAACCGCTTGTTTGCCCATTGTATCTCGCTGAACGTGCACCGTGGTAAGTGCAGGTGAGCTAATCGAAGCATAGGGAATATTATCAAAACCAATGAGCGAGATATCACGAGGTATTTTATACCCCATCTCTTTCAACGCTTTCATAACACCCAACGCAATGGTATCGTTTTCTGCGAAAAAACAGCTTGGCAACTTCGGATGCTTTGCCAGTATTTTGATGCAGTCATCATATGCTCCCAACATTGTCGGAGTCACCAAAAACTCCCACTCTTTATTAAAATGCAGCCCCAGCTCCTTCACATAAAGGCGGAAGGCTTTGCAGCGCGCCATAAAATTTTCAGTACAGGAAAGGCTGCCAAGATATCCAATTTCCTTATGCCCACACTCTTTGCAATATTGTAATGCCAACCAAACATTCTCATAGTTATTCATACAGATACTATTGTAGTTATAGTTTGGCACAGTGTTATCCACTACTACAAAAGGAATTGGTATATTTTTTAAAAATGCATAATCGTCGCCTGTAATCTCGGTTCCTATGACAATCATTCCACAATATTTGCTGTAATCAATAGTGGCAAGCGCCGATTTAAGATCAGTCTTTGCTACCAGCATATTCATTCCCAGCTGTTCTTCACGCAGCTGCTCACCAATTGCGTTAATAATCATCGAGATAAAACCTTGATTTTCTTCCACAAACATACCACTTTTGTAATATTTCATCAGCAGTATATTTTTTGTCTCTTTTGCGCTGCGCACCGGAGGCGTATAATGGTAAGTTTCCATCGCCTTGAGCACTTTTTGGCGCGTTTCTTCTCCCACTCCGCTTTTTCCATTCAACACAATGGAAATAGTCGAGGGGGAAACACCTATCAAGCTTGCAAGTTCTCGAATTGTCATAGCATCTATCCTGCACTTTCTCTCCTGTTCATCAACTAAACAAGATACCACTATTTACTAATCATTTCATTGAATAATAGCACTGTATAGTAATATAGTCAAGATAGAATTCCGTAAAACGGTTTGTTATCTATGATTTAAACTGAGGAAAATTGTGCAATATGACAATTCCACTACTCTGCTATTTTTAATATTTTTTATTCTCTCAAAGCAGTGAAATCCTTTTGGCAATCATCAAAATAACTTTAAAGTTTGGATCATTAGATTGAAATCGAATCTTAAAATTTCATTCATTTGCTACGTAAAAATGCACCGTTTACAACGTGAGCAACTCTCTTTTTTTGATTGAAGGAAATGATGTCCTCGACCAAAATCGGTATAATTGCATCGGCAAGATCGCTAGTGCCCCCACCAATATGTGGCGTGATCACAATATTGGGATTTGTGAGCATAGGATGCCCCATAGGTAGCGGCTCGTGTTCGACACAGTCAATGCCTGCGCCTAAAAGATGTCTGCTTTGCACAGCTGCTAGCAAAGCGTTATCGTCAACAAGCCCACCGCGCGCTACATTAATAAGAATAGCATCTGTCTTCATGGCGTCAATCTGTTCTTTACCAATCATGTGCCGATTTTCTTGAGTTAGCGGCACATGCAATGTTACGATGTCCGAGCTGGCAATTAACTGTTCTAACGAAACAAAAGTCATATTCAGCACCTGTTCCGTCGGTTCGGGCAATCGAAAAGGGTCATAGTATTGCACTTTAGCACCAAACACCTGAACCTTCTGCGCCACCTGCCGCCCGATGTTGCCCCCGCCTATGATGCCCACCAGCTTGTTATTAAGACTAAAGGACTTATCCAAAAAAGTATTCTTGCTCCATTGCCCCACTTTGAGAGAATCGTTGTGGCAAAAGAGCTTGCGTCCCACTGCAAGCATCAGCAGAACAGCCAGTTCTGAGACGGCATAAGCATTCGCGCCAGGGGTATTAGTCACCAAAATACCACGCGCACCCGCTGCCCGAATATCCACCGAGTCGTACCCCGCACCCCAACGCATAATCATCTTCAAATTTTTGTTGCGGACCATCACTTCTTCCGCCGCGCCAAAAATGCGCAGTATTAGAATATCTGCATCGGTAACGGCCTCGTATTTTTCTACAGTGTCAGCAATGGTTAACGTAAATTGCGACTGGGGCAAAGCCTCTGCCAGTTTCTCAAAGGTTCCAGCGGGGTAGCTGCCCGCCAACACAACATTTAACTTCACAAAGCTCACTTCTTTCTGAATGATGTAAGTTATTGGCTATAATGAAACCGTCCCCTCCGCAAAGCGAAAGGGGCGGCAACAAAATAGGAGTGAAAATATCATACTAAAAGCACAAACAATACTACGCTTCAAAATTCCTGATCGCGGTAGACTATTTCACCTGCGCGCACTGTCATGATAGCGCGCAAGTTTCTGCTACCATGCATAATCTCGCCAACTCGGTCTCCAAATTCGGTTTCATGCTCAAATTCGCGCAATACCGCGATATCAGCACAACAGCCGGGGCGCAGCGAGCCAATCACGTTGTCCAACCCCATAATGCGGGCAGGCGCGATAGTGCAACGCTCAATGACTTGAGGCAGCGTGAGGCCTAAATTAAGGTATTTTGACATCACATGCAGCAGGTTGAATACGGCCGGGCGGCGGTACAGGCTACGCGTTGTTAGATCGGTACTAATGGTATCAGGCAAAAATCCTTCTTGAATAGCCCGACGCGCCACTGCAAAAGAGAAGTGGATGTTGGCGTTTGCCACATCGAAAATGACACCACGTTCTCTGGCAGCCCAGACGGCTTTAGATATACGACCTTGTTCATCCAGCAGGCTGTCGCCCTTGTCCTGATAGGCATGCGTTAGAATATCCCCGGGGCGCAGCATATTAATCATGTCATCCAGCTTACCAGGTGGATTAGAGCAATGCACCATCACCGGAACACCCAGTGTATCGGCCAATGCAATGGTTTCAGCCAGAGGTTTAAGCCCCAGCTCACCCACTATCTCAGCACCCTGCCGGATTTTAAGCCCGATTAATTCAGGGTATTCTTTCAGGCATCTCGAAATCTTGACTCTGTCATAATAATGCGGATCAGGGTTTTCAAGATAGCGCCCAGTGGCAAGACCCGCTGAGCAAACATGTAACAATGCCCGTGTGCGTACTCTTGAGGCCAATACGGTTCCCCGATGTGCCGGGTAGGTGGCTGCGCCCGCACTTCCACAATCGAGTACAGTAGTAACGCCCGCCGTAAAACACGCCACTTCGGGCGATATACCAATCTCTGTCAGGGGGTAAAGATGTGCATGCATATCGATAAGCCCAGGAGTAACCACGCAGCCGTCTGCACAAATGACCTGTTGGGCAGACTGATCACCAAGTTGTCCAACAGCGGAAATGAGGCCATTTTCTAACGCTATATCACACTGGGTGTCTAGCCCCTGAGAAGGGTCCAGTACGCGCGCGCCACGAATTAGAATATCATACATCGCACAGTTCCCTCCTTTGGTTTAAACCGCCTGCTTTTTGTTTTCACGGCTCTTTTTTAACGTCATAACAACCGATATGACTGCAACAATTAAAAATGCCAGCGAAATGGGTCTGGTCAGGAACACCATCCAGCTTCCTGCGCTTGCCATAAGGGCTCGGCGCAGATTTTCCTCTGCCATCTTACCAAGAATGAACCCAATAATAAGCGGCGTGGTCGGAACTTTAAGCTTTTTAAAGAGCAAACCCATCAAACCAAAGGCCAACACGCACCACACATCATAAATACGGCTGTTGCTGGAATAAGCGCCAACTACACAGCAAACCATGATGATGGGCAGCAACAAATGCTTAGGAATGTCAAGTAGCTTGACAAAACCTTTAAGACAGCCACGCTCAAAAATGAGCATAAAGACATTGGCAACGATCAGCGCAAGGAAGATGCCGTAAACATACTGTCCGCTCTTCTGGAAAATTAGTGGACCAGGCGAAATACCGTGAATAGTCAAGCCACCAAGGAAAATTGCCGTGACTGTATTGCCAGGTATGCCCATGGTCAGCAGCGGAATCAACGAACCACCAATAACCGCATTATTTGAGGTTTCGGATGCAATGACACCGTCAATAATGCCAGTGCCAAATTTCTCAGGATATTTTGAAGCGTTTTTCTGGGCCGTGTATGCCAGCAAACCGGCAGTGGAACCGCCGATGCCCGGCAAAATACCGATACCAATACCGATGAGCGAGGACCGAATCATATTGCTGATCTGCCCTTTAAATTCGGCCCAAGTAATGCCGAAGCCTTTAAGCTCATAGGTCGTCTTGGTCATTTTATCCGCCAGATGGTGGCGTTCAAAACCTGCCCTGATAATATCGGTAACGGCAAACACACCAATCAGTATAACCACGATATCAAACCCTGAGAGTAGTTGATATTGCCCGAAAGTGAAGCGCGTCAGCGCATCGATTGGTGCCATGCCGACCATTGAAATGGCAATGCCAAAAAAGCCGGAAAGCAGGCCGTTGAGCAAGGAATTACCTGAAAGACTTGCGATGATAGTTAGGGAGAATACGGCAATAGCAAAATACTCGACAGGAGTAAATTTTAGCGTCACCGCAGCGAGATAGGGCGATACAAACATTAACGCAAAAATACTGAGCAGGCCACCAATAAACGAGTATAAAATACCAACGCCAAGCGCCTTACCCGCCTCGCCCTTGTCAGCCATCGGGCCCCCATCAAACACGGTGGAAATAGAGGATGGCGTCCCGGGGATTTTAAGCAGTATTGCTGAAATTAATCCGCCGGAGATTCCGCCCAAATAGAGCCCGACCAGCAGCGAAATACCATTCATGGGTGTCATGCCAAACGACATAGGCAAAAATAGGACCACTGCCATCGTGGCAGACAAACCCGGTATTGAGCCAAAAATAATGCCAACAATAACGCCGAGCAATATTAAACCAAGACAAACCGGACTAAATACAAGAGAAAATGCTTGAGCTATCACAAAAATCCCCCTTTCTTAAAAGTTGAGCAGGCCGGCTGGAAGCGGCATTTTAATTACATAAACAAACAGTGCATAAATTGCGACCGGTGTGACAACCGAAATAGCTACAAAAAGTTTAAGGTTTCGGTTTTGCTCATTGCTTAAAACCAGTATCTGTACAAACAAGTACAAAGCCGTTGAAAGGATAAAGCCCAGTCGATCAAATAAAAGCACATAAGCCAAAAGTGCGGCTATAGTCCAAAGCCCGCCCTTCAAGTCATCATCCGTTGAGGCCTTGGCGGCAGATGCCTTGGATATTAGCGTTAAAACTAATTTTACTGCGGCTATAACTATAATAGATGCGCCAATAATCTTGGGCATAAAACCCGATCCGATATCCTTGCCCATCACTGGTTTTATGGGCAAAGCTTGTACAAAAACAAAAGCGCCAAAAACTAAAAACAGAACAGAACATAGAATATCCCGTTGTTTATTGGTCATGGTTTCTCTCCATTCTGAAATTTGCTGTAGAAAGGATTACATTGGCCACCGGGTGACGACAAGACCGTCGTCACCCAAACCAAACGATTTTTGGATTATTAGTTTGCGAAATAAGCCTTGAGTGTCTCAACCTCGGCCTTATCCTGAGTATTGCACTCCTCAGGGGTGCGGTAATAAGGTACTGCAAAGTACTTCTCGAGTGCCGCGGCAAACTCGGGGTCTTCAGTCACTTCTTTAATAGCAGTGGTCAGCTTCTGAACAATAGCGGGGTCGGCACCCTTGGGCAACTTTACCTCATAGTTTTTAGAGCAGATAACATCATAGCCCTGTTCTTTTAAGGTGGGGAAAGCTTCCATGCCGGGGCAACGCTCTTCAGAGGCAACACCCAGTACGACAAAATCGCCTTTTTCAACGTAGTCTTTGATATTCATATAGTTGACGGCCAGCAAATCAACCTGATCACCCATAAATGCCGCCAGACGCTCGGGCGTTCCGGTGCCCACATCCAGTTTGTTAAATTCTACACCCATGCTCTTTTCCATCTGGGTGCAAACATAATGCGTGACACTGCCGTAAACCTGGGAATAACGAACTTCTCCGGGATGTGCTTTCGCATACTCAACCATCTCTTTAAGATTGGTCCAGCCAGAAGATTTTTTCGCTACCAGCGTATAGGTATTATCCTGTGCCACAGTTGCAACGTTGGTAAAGTCATCGGTGTAAGAGAAGTCAGCAACACCTGTCGCCTCCTGTACAAGCGATGCACCAGTGTGATTGAACAGAATACTATAGCCATCTGGCGCTTTGGCCATCGCGTCCTTGGCTGCGACAATTCCGCTGCCGCCAGTCATATTAACAACTACAAAGGTCTGACCGAATTTCTCTTGAAGTTTCTGGCTCATCAAACGGCAATAAGTATCGGTATCTCCACCGGCGTTATAGGGCAGTGTGACGGTGACGGTCTTCTTGGGCCAGTCAATATCCTGCACCGCTGCTGAAGAATCGTTATTTGATGCAGCCGGAGTCGAACCGGCGGGTGCCTTGGAGGAAGCGCCACCGCAACCAGCCGCAAGGAGTGTCATAGCTCCCGCAAGAACAATAGAAAGAAAGCGTGCCTTTTTCATGATTAATTCTCCTTTTCTCTTTGAGTTGTCTTAACCGCGATAAATGTCATCTATGATCTCATATCCCTTTGCCGCAAGCGATTTTTCAACCCACTCGCGGTTTGCGGTACCGTTTTTGGCCGCCATGAGCTTCGCTTCGTCGGCTGCCTGAAATTTTTCGGCTTCAATTAGAATTTTTGCCGCATCCTTGCGTGGAATGACAATAACGCCATCGGGATCTGTAAGGATAATATCCCCAGGATTGACGCTGATATTGCCGCAAGCAACTGGAACGTTGACCTCACCCGGGCCCTCTTTGTACGGCCCGCCCGGATTGGTACCAGTCGCATAGACTGGAAAATCCCACTTACCAATTTCGTCGATGTCACGGATGGGGCCGTCAAGCACAATGCCCGCTACTTTTTTATGATAATGTAGATAGGCCATCATAATTTCGCCTATCAGCGCACGCGCGCTGCCACCCTCGTTGGCAACAATCAGGAAGTCACCTTCCTGCGCAATATTGAGCGCTGCGTGGATGGTCAGGTTGTCCCCTGCACAGGTTTTAACCGTTAGAGCTGGGCCCACCGTCATTTGTGCTTTGGGGCTACTCACCAGTCGAATACGCGGGTCCATTCCGCAGGAGCGTCCCATAACGTCTGCAACGTTTGAGGCTGGGATGCTTCTAAACTTTTCCATCACTTCGGCATCCGGCAGCTCGCGTTTTAAAAAGATTCTTTTTCCTACAGCCATTCTTTTCCCTTTCCTCCTATACTCTTTTTCTCATTTGGGTAATTATTTCACCATAGCCTGAAGGCTTTGACATAAGATATTTCTCATTAAAATGATATTCTTCCATCAGCTCATGCTTGTGTTTTGCCGCAACTGTCATCGCATCGTCAATGCCACATTCGTCCAGCATTTGAATAGAGCCTTTCAACTCAGCTGCACGCCTCTTGGCATGAATAGCCGTGCCGGTGACCAACCGCTTGAGATGATCGGTAAATGCAATACCATCCATCGACTCGGAAATGGAACTCACTACCGCATCTGTCACGTCAAATACATCCGCAGCTGAGAGCATTTCAACCATCAGCGCAGCTATTCCCTTCATGTAGATGCTGCGCACCAGCTTGATGGCTGAGGCTGCACCGGCACCACCTTCTACGCAGGTGATGCGCATTCCATATGGTGTCATAGCCTTATGAAATGCTGAAGCGCCATTTCCAGATGCTGTTATCGGCACCCGATGCTTATCCTGCGGTAACGATCCAAGCATGGCTGCGTCGGTAAAAAGCACACCGGTTTTTTCCAGTAACGTCCATATCGCTTTCTTAGTCTTGGGGGTAGATGCACTGACGTCTGCATAAATTTGGCCTGGGCGCAGATAAGGCAGTACGGTTTTACAAACATCCAGCGTGTAGCTTGAAGGAACAGCCGCAAAAAGCATGTCTGCCTGCTCAACCACCATTGCAACCGATTCGCATAATACAACACCTGCCTGTTCGGCGCGCTGTCTTACGGCTGGTCCCATTGTTTCATGGGTGGCAAGCGTGTCATACGCCGTGATCCCCTCAACCCCTTCCTGATGCAGGCCGCTACAAATGCAAAATGCAGCCTCACCAAATCCTATAAATCCAATCTTCATATGTGCGGGTCTCCTTTGCTTAAACAAAAGTGCCTTTCGGTTGCTTTTGTCTTTTCGGGTTTTAATCTCACTCTTATATTAAGCAATTATCATGCCAGCTCTTAAGAAGAGCAGTTTTGCCATTTCTTTAGATGCCTTTTGTGGTTATCAACAAAAATATTTCATAACTCATTGTACATTATGCCATTGCATCGGTTTCATAAAGAAATTCATTTTTTCAAAATGAAATAAAACCATCAAACATGGTGCAGCTTTCAACCTTTGCGGATTATTACCCGCTGGTCGGTCAGCGATGCAGTTTGATGGTTTTATTAGGTGGCGATTTAGCAAACAAAGCTATTAAAGAGAATTAGCTGTCGCCATCCAGCTTCATTTCTTTCATTCTGCGCCACAGTGTAGTTTTGCTCAAACCTAAAAGTTGAGCAGCCTGTGCCATATTTCCGCCAACGCGCTGCAATGCATCTGTAATCATCTGCTTTTCCATATCTTTGACTGAATGCGTTTGCTCCACAATGTGCGTCGCCAAATGTTCCAATGATGTTGCTCCTTTTTTGGGCAACTTTAATACCTGACGCACATCTTCTTCGGTAATGATGTCATTGTCACACAAAACATCAAGCCGCTCTGTGATATTGGAAAGCTGCCGGATATTGCCCGGCCACTCTTGCTGCATGATCAGCGCTTCTGCACGTACTGTTAAGGACTTGCGCCCGTGTAGAAAATGGCGCACTAAGATAGGAATATCTTCTGCCCGCTCGCGCAATGGCGGTATAAATAGCTCCAGCACACAGACGCGATAATATAGATCTTCTCGGAACCTGCCCGCCGCAATCTCTTTCTTAAGATCTTTATTACAGGCGGCAATAACACGTACGTCAATGGGAATGACCTTGTCATCACCGATACGCGTCACCTCCTTTTCCTGAAGCACGCGCAGCAGTTTCACCTGCACGTCAAGGGACATTTCGCTGATCTCATCGAGGAAAACCGTGCCCTTGTGCGCCAACTCAAAAATTCCTGCCTTGCCTTCATTTCGTGCACCGGTAAAAGCGCCTCTGACATAGCCAAAAAGCTCACTCTCTAAAATATTCTGTGGCAAAGCAGCACAGTTTATTGCCACAAATGGCTCGTGTCGTCGCTCGCTGTAATTATGGATGCCTTGCGTGAACATCTCTTTGCCCACACCGGTTTCACCGGTTATTAGTACCGTACTGTCTACTCGCGCATAGCGCCGAGCAATTCGCTTGGCCTCTTCCAGCGCCGCGGAGGTCCCCAGAATATCAGAAAAATCTTTTTTGGCACGATGCCCTCGTCCAAGCTCACGTTTTCGGATGTGACTGTCAAGTGAGCGAATTGTATTCTCTTCCTGTAAGGTTATAACGGCACCTGTCGCTTTCCCCTGCAGACGAATCGCTTGACAGCTGCATACAATAGAAGCGTCATTTAGTGATAATATTTCACCATAAAAATTTTCGCCTTCCCGTATAGACTGAAAAATTTTATCAGCATTAATCAAATCGCCAATCTGCATACCATTGCCACACTGCAATAGCTTTCTGGCAATTCTGTTGGTATGCAAAATAATACCTTCGCTATCCACACTGACAATAGCTTCACTGACGCTGTTGAGTACAGTGGAAAGCAGTCCGAGCTGCCCGCTGCGCTCTTCTTCAATACGTAAACTGTAAAGCGCTTCATCAAGCGCCTGTCCCACCTCGCTATCATCCGGCTCAGTAGAATAGTAAGGAAAACTATAAGTTTGACAGATCGCCTGTACCTGAAGTCCTCCCACAATGGCCTGTGCCCCGGCCCGAACCGCTTGGTGAAAAACCGGTTCGAACTCGTCTGAGTCAGTCACCTCATACACCTGAATGTTTTCACTCATTATATTATT
The DNA here is from genome assembly GCA_034933525.1 of Candidatus Fimivivens sp. Classification (GTDB taxonomy): domain Bacteria; phylum Bacillota; class Clostridia; order Oscillospirales; family Ruminococcaceae; genus Yanshouia. The sequence continues at coordinate 43,068 of JAYFNI010000015.1, read as the reverse complement.
ATATTTACGTGCCCAATCGCATGTACGGTGAAAACCGATAAACGCTACACGCTCATAAATTGGTTTAAGCTTTTGCATCGTCAAAAAAACGCTCAAAAAACTGTAACGCACGTCAACAATCGGGACTTCAAGAAAGCGGCGTAAATACTCAGCTGTACCGCCTCGACAGATGATGACCCGTGCCCCTTCGTGAATACACTTTTCCGCCTGTTCCAACGCTCGATTAGTGGTCAATTCATAAATCGATATATTATCATAACCGCGTCTTTGCAGAACAGATCTGCAGCGTTTGGTCATACCAGGCGTTGTAGAAAACAGTACTATTTTTTCTCCCATATCATGCATCCTTTACGAGTTTTCAATATTGTTTTTTAATTATTATAAAATTTATTCAACAACACAAGGGAGTTAGTTGAAATGACATGTTAGAACATAATAATGAGCAACTCCAATTCAGTCCATGCTGGTAAATGACATTAATTATATATGAATTTCTCAATTGTCGATTCACATGCATCTATTATATCATGACGTTACCAAAAATGTGGCGGCTTTTTCATATCTAAATCGACTGACATGTTCGCACAAAGTGTCATCAAGTTTCAGCCCGACCATTTTGTCTGCGTAATATTTTCCGCTGCTTATGGGTTCTGAGGGATATGGTAGTTATAAACGATAAATAAATATTCTCCCGTATTGCAGCTAGATCCCATCTGCATCACCACCTTAGGGTTGGGGGTTGGGGTTCGCGGAGCAGCTATTGCTACCCTCATTTCCCAGATCGTCACCAGCGCTATCTATGTGTGGCTCTTTGCAGGCGGCAAAAGTAGGGTTTATCAACACCGTTATACTGTTTTGTTATCTATTCACTAATTAAAATAGGATGATGGTCGTCCATTCTCACCGGATTATGTCACACATCGTTTTTCTGCCTTGCTAAAGAAACATGACTTACCACACATACGATTTCACGAACTGCGACACAGTTGTGCCAGCTTCTTAATCAATATGGGTTACACGCTAAAAGAAGTGCAAGAGTGGCTCGGACATTCGGACATAAAAATGACCGCCAACATCTACTCCCATCTTGACGTAAACAGGAAGAAGAATATGGCGGACATGCTAGCAAACGGTATGAGGTAGGTATTTTCAAGGTGTTAGAAATGCTGTTAGAAAACAGGATACTTTGGCGGAATAAGACAAAAAGCAACCGCCTGAGAATGTGATTCCCAAGCGGTTTTCTTTTGGTGGAGATAAGCGGGATCGAACCGCTGACCTCTTGAATGCCATTCAAGCGCTCTCCCAGCTGAGCTATACCCCCATATTTAATTGAATGTCGCTGTTTATTATTTTATATATGTCTCTCAGCGACGTTTTATATAATAGCATATTAAATTCCAATAATCAATACCTTTTTAGACTTTTTCTAATTTTTATTACACAAATTCTACACGTGGAACAATATCCTAATTAAAGTAATTTTTATATAGCTTAACTAGCACTTCTAAAGGCCAAGGCCGCGTAAAAATAAAATACGCGGCCTCTGATAACACGTAATAAAAAGCCTTATATCAGTGACGAAAGTACGCCCGCCTTTGTCACAATTCCGCGAAGATGGTTTTCACTGTCCATTACAGCAATAGGGTACAGCGTCTCGGCCGCAATAGGCAAAATATCTGCTACCAACGCATCTTCCGTCGTCGTTTCAACATTGTGCACCATTACTTCCCCGACTGAGAGTCCTTCGCGCAAAGCACGAATCGCTTCTGAGATAGTCAAGACGCCTTCTAGGCGAAGATCGGCATCAACAACGTAGACTGTTGACAACGCGTTTTTACGCATTTCTCTTATAGCATGCTCGGCACCGTCGGTACGGCAAATCAAACAGCTAGGTGTCATCATGATGTTTTTAACTGTCAGTACCTTTGTTTTATCAGCGGCACCGATAAAGTCACGTACATAATCATCGGCTGGATTTGCACTCATTTGCTCCGGCGTGCCAATCTGAACAATTTTTCCATCACGCATAATTGCAACAGTATCTCCCAATTTAAAGGCTTCGTCAATATCATGCGTGACGAACACCACCGTCTTTTTTAGTTTTCTCTGCAAAGAGAGCAGCTCAAACTGCATGTCTCGGCGAACAAGCGGATCTAGCGCGGAAAAGGGCTCATCCATGAGCAGCACCTCGGGGTCATTTGCCAGCGCACGTGCAATACCGACGCGCTGACGCATTCCGCCAGAAAGCTGGTTACAACTTTTATTCTCCCATCCATCTAGGCCAACCATAGAGATCAGCTCCATCGCTTTCTTTTCCCGCTCGCCCTTAGGCATACCTCTAACTTCCAAGCCGTAGGCAACGTTGCCCAGAACGTCGCGGTGATCCATAAGGCCAAAGGATTGAAACACCATCGAGATCTTATTGCGTCTTAACGTAAGCAACTCCGACTTTTTCATGTTGCCCAGCTCTGCACCTTCAAAACTAATGCTGCCGGAGGTTGGCCGATGCAGGCGGTTTAAACAGCGTAGGAGCGTTGACTTACCGGAACCAGAAAGCCCTATAACAACAAATATCTCACCACGCTTAATATCCAGGTTAATATCCGAGAGTGCCGCTGTGACGCCGGTTTTGCGATAGACGCTGTCTTTATCTGCACCGGACTCGAGCATGGAAACCGCTTCAGCACGGTTATTGCCATAAAGCTTATAGACATTCTTAATTGAAATAATAGTTTCCCTAGCCATCATTGCTTCCCTCCCTTCGAAAACCAACCCTGGGTAAGGCGATCCATCAACACGGCTAGAATAACAACCGCTGTACCGTTTATTAAACCTCGTGAAATTTCGGTTCGGTTGACAGCGATAAGTACTTCATTACCGATACCCTGCGCGCCAATCATCGAGCAGGTGACTACCATCGCCATCGCCATCATCATGGTCTGGTTAATACCGGTCATAATGGTGGGCAATGCCTGTGGGATTTGGACCTTAAACAACGCCTGCATTCGGGTTGATCCAAAGGATTTTGCCGCCTCAACCACCTCATGGTCAACTTGGCGAATTCCCAAACTGGTCAGTCGTATAACCGGCACCACCGCGTAAATAACTGTTGCGATAACCGCTGGCGCCGACCCCATACCAAAAAACAACACCGCCGGAATGAGGTAAACAAAGACCGGCATGGTCTGCATAGTATCCAGTACGGGACGAATGATGCGGTTTGCGCGTTCAGAACCGGAGATTAACACCCCGATTGGCAGGCCAATCATCAGCGACCATATGACGCCAGCTATGACGATAGACAGCGTTTCCAGCGTCAGACTCCACAGACCAAACATGCCGATTAGAAAGAGCATGGCAGAGTAAATGAGCCCCTTGACCCAATTGCCAGAGGTCGCCCGGCCCAGTAAAAATACTACCCCAATCATTAGCCACCAAGGCATCAGATTTAATACGGTGCGAATAAATCCCACCATAGCGGTGAGTCCGTTTTTAACCGCCTCAAAAGCGGCGCTATGCCGCACCGAAAAACCGCGAACAGCATTGTCGATAGCCTCTGTATTAACTGGTACGGTAAAAGGAAATTCGATCAGCGGATTGATTTTTTTGGCTGTGCCCTCCATGCCAAGCGCCTGTTTCATTTCGGTTGCCTGCTCCGCTGTCAGCCATTCATCCAGCAGTTCAGGGTGCGTTGTCAGCATCCAGCGAGCAGCTGACTCATAGTCGGCCTGTGTATCCTGCATATAGGCCAGCGCTTCAGAAAGTAGCGCACTGGTTGTGTGATAATTTTTTAAAAATGTGCAAAAAGCGGGATTATTTTCGGCAAACTGATTGCTGGTACCAATGGTAACGGTAACCGATGGGCAAGCGGTCTTGCCTTGTATGTAAAGATCTGGATCGTAAGGTTCATCATCAAGCAATACAAAATCGTACTTGCCCAAGAGCCACGTAGGTTCCCAGTAATAGGCAACAATCGGCACGCCCTTGTCATAGGCTGAAATCAGTTCGGCACTCATAGCGGCATCGGTGCCCGGCCTGAAATAGTTAAAGGTTTCGTCAAGACCATATGCCAAATATTTTTTATGCATGATCTCATCAACCTCCCAGCCCGGGAGGCCGCCATAAACTCGACCCTTTTCGGGGTTTTCACTATCCTTAAAAACCGACGCATAATTCTTCAGATCTTTAACGGTACGAAGATCGGGCGCTACAGGTGCTATCCCTCGTTCAGCATCGCCTACAATAACATACCGGGGCACATATAACCCCTGTGCGTTGTCATCAAAATTGACACCCATCTCCTGAAAGCGACCAGCTTTAAGGTCAGGCTCGTATACTGCTAGATTGTCGGTCCATATCTCCATATGCACATCGATTTCGCCCTTGAGAAGCGCTTCATGGGCGATTGGCGTGCTGCCTGAAACCTCACTGGTGCTGTTGTAACCAAACAATGTGGTCGCAATCAGCCCTGCTGCGGCGTTTTGCAAGCGTATGGAATCCCAGCCCACATCTGCAAACGCAATGTTTTTCTGCGCTGGTTTACTGCCGCAGCCAGATAACCCAAACAGCACACATAGCAATGCTACCACAGCCGAAACAACTCTCTTCATACAATTTCCCCTTTCTTTTACAATGTTGACAACTTAATTTTATCATCAAGTTGTCACTTGGTCAATGCTGCATTTTTATGGAAGCAGCAAGTTTTCTAACTTTGTGGTGAAATGACGAACATCACTTTTTGGGTTGCTTTTTAGCGTTAATAAAACTTGCGACGCCATCAACACCCGTTACATCACAGGCGATTACCAGCAAATCCTGATTCTGCAACACGGTTTGTGGCTTAGGTGACAGCATAATTTCATCCCCGCGCCGTACAGCTACAATAGTTGCGCCCGTATGCTTTCGAAAGCCTGTATTAAAGATTGTTTTTCCTTCAATCTCAGCATCTTCAGTCACCACAAACTCATAGGTTCTCAGACGGTCACTGTTTTTAAAACGGTCTGAAAGATCAGTGATCTGCCCGATAATATCGCCAATACGCTCGTCAATCTGCCGGCGTTGTGTCATCAGTTGATTAAGCTCTCCTTTAAGCTCCAACAGATCGCGCCCCATCTCATAATGTTCAACATATTCCATCGCACGCTGCTTTGAAAGTACCTGAGAGCCAACATTCTCCTGTACCGCAATAATGCCCATATCTGAAAGCAACCTTAACGCGCGCCGGATTGTCTCGGGGGAAACGCCATACTGTGAACTCATAAGCGAACGTCCCGAAAAGCGCTCTTGCTCGGCCAGCACACCTGTTGCAATTTTTGCAGCAATATCGTAAGCCACCTGCAAATAAATGGGTGGTTTTGTCTGTATTTTCATCTTTCTCTCCTGTGATTGATCTTTACCATATTTAGTGGCCAACTTTCTTATGACATGGCCTAATTGCGCATAACAGCAATCTGCTTTGCGGTTATTATACCACCTGTCTGCCACAAATAACAGGTGATATCCAATTAATAGAATTATAAATAATTACTCTAGCTTGATTTAGAATGCACCGTCACAAATAGCTATGTACACCCCAACATTATTCGACATAAATTCATATGTAATCCAACAGCGCCCACTAAACACAGCGGGCGCCAATTCTTTAATCTATAAATTCTGACAATAGCTGGGATAACGTTTATGTGATGCTGCCCCCAAGCTACACGTTATTCAGCTATTTAGGCTTCACAACATTCCGAGGAGTGCCTGCTAGAAAACTGCGCAGATTTTCTCCGGAAATATCAATGATACGCTGGCGCGTCTGCTTAGGCATCCATGCCACATGCGGCGTTGCAATGCAGCGGGGATGGTTTGCCAGTGCGTTATCCTTACCTGGGGGTTCCATCGAAAACACATCAGCTCCAACCGCGTAAAGCTTACCGGAATTCAGTGCATCAACAACGTCACGCTCACATAGTACCGCGCCTCGCGCCGTGTTGATCAAAATAGCGCCGTTCTTCATTTTGGCGATGGAAGTGGCGTCAATTAACCCCCGTGTCTCGTTAGTCAGCGGGCAATGAACGCTGATGATGTCTGAGTTTTGTAGCAACATATCTAAGTCACAAAAACGTAGCTGTTCACAGGCTAAGGTAGGATTAGGGTGGCGTTTGTACGCAAGTACCTGCATATCCATTGCCATCGCCACACGGGCGACAGCATAACCGATGTCTCCCATACCAATAATGCCAAGGGTTTTCCCGCCCAGTTCCATCTGTGGAATGGTGCGCAGCCAGTCGTCAGAAACGCTGTTCCATCCCTGCGCCTTCATTTCCCGGTCAAACAAAGAAACGTTGCGGGCTATCTCAAACAGCAAAGCCAGAGCCATCTGGGCCACCGCATTTTTGCCATAACCCGGAATGTTGCAAACGGTAATACCGTGCCTTTGTGCCGCCACAAGGTCTACCCCATCCACGCCGGTACCAAAGGTTCCAATATATTTGATGCCTGGGCACTGCGTCATTACCCTTTCAGTAATACGGCAGCGATTGATAAAGACAACCTCAGCGTTTCCAATTCTTTGAATTGCATCGTCGGCATCCATTGTATCAGGATAGCGCAGCACTTCCCCCAACTGTTCAAGCGGCTGCCAGGACACCTCACCAAAATCCACAAAAAAATCATCTGTCACAACTATTTTCAACTGAAAGCCCCCTTGACAAAGTGTCGTTTAAACATATTTGACGTCCAAAACCCCGCCACTAGTATCGACAAGCGACGTATATGATATAAACTATCATATTTCCCGGGAAATATCCAGCACAAAAGCTTTTCTAAAATTGATAACCAAAAAATATTACCAGCTGATTTTCACTATGACGTCACGTCAATACTCATCACAGAAAACAAGTCGGGGTGGGTGTGATATGAATTACAACAAGGTGGAGATTTGCGGAGTTGATACGACAAAACTACCGGTGATTACTGAAAAGGAGAAGATCGAGTTAATTAAAAGGGCAAGAGCGGGCGATAAGTCTGCGCGAGACCGAATGATTGCTAGTAACCTTCGACTGGTTCTTTCGGTCGTGCAAAAATTTTCAAACCGAGGAGAAAACCTCGACGACCTATTTCAGGTGGGATGCATCGGACTGATCAAGGCTATTGATAACTTCAATGACACATTGGATGTGCGCTTTTCCACTTATGGCGTACCGATGATTATTGGTGAAATCAGACGCTATTTGCGCGATAATAACTCCGTGCGTGTCAGCCGCTCAATGCGCGATACCGCTTATAAGGCGCTTCAAGTGCGCGAACGTTTGCTGGGTGAAAAATTAGTGGATCCCACCGTCGGTGACATTGCTACCGAGATGGGGGTGGCACGACAGGATGTCGTAGCTGCGCTAGAGGCCATTGTTGAGCCAATTTCACTATTTGAGCCGATATATTCTGACGGCGGCGATACCATTTATGTTATGGATCAAGTAGGAGATCCCTGTGGTGAGGGTGACTGGATCGATGAAATCGCCTTTCGCGAAGCAATAGATCAGTTGGCCGACCGAGAGAAAAAAATATTGTCCTTAAGATTTATGGCGGGCAAAACCCAAATGGAGGTTTCTAAAGAAGTGGGTATCAGCCAAGCACAAGTTTCTCGCCTCGAAAAAAGCGCGCTAGACAAAATTAAAAAAAGAATGTAAAAATCGGCACGGGTAATCCCCGTGCCGATTTTTACTGCCGTTTATCAATCGTTATATCTCTGATTCTATTGAATTAAATTCTATTCAACGATAGACATGCGACTTAGCTCTGCCAAACAGAAATGCGCCCAGCAAAATAACCGTTCCACCTAAGACAGTGCATGCACTGGGCATTTCTCTGAATAATGTTATTTCAAGGCCAGTGGATATCAGCGGCGTAATAAACATAAAATTGCTTACCTGCGAGGCCTTATCCGCAAGAGAAAGCGCTTTTGTCCAGCTTAAGAATGCCACTGCACTAGCAAAAATACCGAGAAACACCACCGCAAAGATGCTATCTACCCGCGCTGATGACAACTCATATACGGCACACGGTGCAAAAATCGTCAGCATGATCATACCGCAAAAAATGCTGTAAATCGAACATTGTAGTGCGCTATATTTTTTGGCCATTGCGCGCTGGAGCAAATTATAAACGCTTAACGAAAGGGCTGAAAGCAGCAGCCACAGTACACCTTCACTCACCGAAAAATGGCCCCCAAACAGAGCGATAATCACGATGCCTAAAAATTGCAGTAAAACTGCAAACCATTGAAACGCTCGTAGTTCCTCTTTAAAAACCAGCCACGCCAATGCAGCCGTCATCAGTGGTATTGTTGCGCTGATAACGCTTCCAGTAGCCGCGGTGACAGTTAAATAGCCCATATTATAGGCTACCACATAAAACGCAAAGCCGGTAAAACCCGAAAACACAAACCACGGCATGTCCGCTTTAGCAGGTGGACTGATTCTCTTAACGATAACTAGAACTATTAACAAGATGCTGGCAATTGCATAGCGCAAGAACCCGATAGCAAAAGGGGAAAAAGATTGCAGTGCAACACGTGTCAGCACGTTACCAATACCCCAACTTAAAATCGTAATAGCTGCATAAAATTGATAATGATATCTCAAGTCAATCCGATCTCCTATGTATTGCGCCTATGAACGGGTAAAATGACCCGTTTGGTCACCTGTGTATAGCCGTCCGCAAGCCGTTTACACGGCTAGACAGCTTCACTGGCCGCGGCAGGCGTATATATCCCACCGCGACCAGCAAAGCTGTCTTTTAAAAAATTATTTTCGTGACGCTGTCTAAGATAATTTGACTGCGTTATTGTTCCAGTGCCTTCTTAAGCGCCTCGACGCGGTCAGTCTTTTCCCAGCTCACGCCAAGATCCTCACGGCCCATGTGGCCGTAAGCAGCCAACTTGCGATAAATGGGTCTGCGCAAATCAAGCGCGCGGATAATCGCCGTCGGACGCAGGTCAAACACCTTGTTGATGGCTGCCGCCAGCTGATCATCCGATACCTTACCGGTGCCAAAGGTGTCCACAAACACTGAGACAGGATGCGCCACACCAATGGCATAGGCCAACTGCACTTCGCAGCGGCGTGCCAACCCTGTCGCAACCACGTTTTTGGCCACCCAACGCGCGGCGTAGGCCGCTGAACGGTCAACCTTGGTTGGATCTTTGCCTGAGAATGCGCCACCGCCGTGGCGAGAATAACCGCCATAGGTATCCACAATAATCTTTCTGCCGGTCAGGCCACTGTCCCCCTGTGGGCCACCAATAACAAACCGACCGGTCGGATTAACAAAAATCTTGGTTTTGTCATCAAGCATGTCGGCGGGGATGATTTTTTTCACCACCTCGCGGATAACGTCTGCGCGAATAGTCTCAAGAGAAACTTCTGCCGCATGCTGTGACGAAATAACGACCGTATCGACACGCACAGGATTGTTGCTCTCGTCATACTCGACGGTAACCTGCGTTTTGCCGTCAGGGCGCAGATAACTGAGCATACCGTTTTTGCGCACTTCGGTCAGGCGCTTGGCCAAACGGTGAGCCAAAGATACAGGCAGTGGCATAAGTTCAGGCGTTTCGTCGCAAGCAAATCCAAACATCATGCCCTGATCGCCCGCACCATTCTCGTCGCTCTCTGTGCTTGCACCTTCTTTTTTCTCCATTGCATTGTCCACGCCCAGTGCAATATCGCCTGACTGTTCATCGATGGAGGTAAGCACAGCACAGGTATTGCCATCAAAGCCAAAAGTTGCACTGTTGTAGCCGATATCCAGCACAACCTCACGTACAAGTTTGGGGATATCAACATAGCATTGGGTGGATATTTCGCCCATCACCATCACCATGCCCGTGGTGCAGCAGGTCTCGCACGCAACACGTCCGTTAGGGTCCTGATCCATAATCGCGTCAAGGACAGCATCAGAAATCTGGTCGCAGATCTTATCGGGATGTCCTTCGGTGACAGATTCAGAAGTAAAAAGATAATGTGCCATAATCATGTTCCTTTCTTTCATTCATATATAATTTCTGCAATTTACTAATAAAAAATCGCGTCCGGCATTAAGTGTCGGACGCGAAAAAAGCTTATCTTTCGGTTGACACCGCAGGATTTAGCACCTTGCATAAATCAAATGCAGGTTGCTGGGCATCTCAGGGCCTGTTCCCTCCGCCACTCTTGATAAGTAGATTATTAAGTTTGTTTTATTCTACCATACTGGTAGGCTATTGTCAATACTAAAACTATTATATTTTATTCATTATCTACAGAAGTTGCTTTACTCAGAGCTGATTCGAAGGAATCTTCTTTACAGTACCGGTTACGGGCTCGACCATCGTTATAAAATGCTTAATGTGGCTCGACATTCTCTTATAAACTGGGAAAGTAATAAGCGAAACCGCTATGCCTTTAACTAGATTAAACGGCAATACGCCATACATCAAATAGGTATTGGTATCTTTGATCAAGGGGTTGACCGCGGCACATGCCTTAAAGATCGCTTCGAGCGGCATTACCGTGGAATAAAACGGCAGTAGCAAAAACTTATTGGCCAATACGCCAACAACCGCAAGAGCCACCGTACCACTAATACAGGCCAGAACAGCACCTTTTCTGGTATGGTGACGGCGGTAAACAATAGCTGCCGTCACAACAAAGGACGAGGTAATGATAAAATCCGCCAGCTCACCCACCCCGCCTGTGGTGCTGGAAAAGAAGTGTACAAATGCCTTGATAAAAACCATGACGGCTCCAGCCGCAGGGCCCAGAATAAAGCTGCCGATCAGAATCGGTACTGCCGAAGGATCAAGCTTTAAGAACGGGGGCATAAAAGGCAGCGGCATTTCAAAGAACATGAGAATGGAGGCGAGTGCAGCAAACATTGCCGTAACGGTAACTCTCCGTATTTTTACAGTTGTTTTCATTAGATATTCATCTCCTGATTGTTATTTGCTGCTTTTGGGAAAACAAAAACCCATGTCATATGACATGGGCGTAAACGGCAAGCAAACACCTTTTGCAGAACAAAAGGCATTGGTCACCTGTTTCTTTCATCCGGACTATACCGTCGGTTTCGGAATCTCACCGAAATCGGCCTGCCATAACACTATGACTGGCTCGCGGACTAACGGCTTGAAACCGATTACCGCCGGTGGGGAATTTCACCCCGCCCTGAAACAGCTATGTATATATTATATGCGTCTTAAAAAAGATTGTCAAGCAAATGCCTTTTAAAATAGATGGCAATTGTATTAACAAAATGCTTTAAAAAAATGGTACAATAAAACAAAAATATATCCTGCGTTTGCTAAAAGGAGTTTTCTAAATGTCGGAATATCAAATCAGCACAGAAAATATGGCGTTGCTTAAACAATGTCAGCAAAACGAAATTGACGAATACCATATTTACCAAGCCATTGCATCTACATTAAAAAATGAAAAAGATCGAAAAACGTTATTGCGTATTGCCGATGCAGAACATCAGCATGCTAGTCGCTGGCAGAAATACACCCAAAGAACAGCAAAGCCAAATCGAAAGAAAGTTTGGTTCTATTCGCTGGCTGCAAAAATATTTGGCTATACCTTTGCGATAAAGCAAATGGAAAACGGCGAAGCTGGTGCCGGAATAATGTACGAGCGACTTGCTGCTGAGGTACCTGAAGCAAAAGAAATCGCCCAAGAAGAACGCGAACATGAGGAAATGCTGATTGACATGTTGGACGAAGAACGTTTGCAATATGTAGGGTCCATGGTGCTGGGTTTAAACGACGCACTCGTAGAACTGACCGGCACGTTGGCTGGATTGTCTTTTGCACTGCAAAACAACCGCCTGATAGCGCTTTCAGGACTAATTACCGGAATTTCGGCCACATTTTCGATGGCTGCGTCGTCTTACCTTTCAGCCAAAAGTGAGAACGATCCTCATGCGCTGAAGTCCTGTTCCTATACCGGCGCTATGTACCTCATTACAGTGGCGCTGTTGATCGCACCCTATCTTCTTCTGCCGACGCACGCTTATCAACCCGCCCTCATCACCATGCTTGTGATCGTCGCCCTGATTATTTTAGGGTTTAACTATTACATAGCTGTGGCAAAATCACTGAATTTTAAGCGGCGTTTTCTTGAGATGTTTGCCATCTCAGGCTCAGTGGCACTGCTGTCATTTGCGGCGGGACTGCTGATCAAAGCGTGGCTTGGCATCGACATTTGAAATTAGATTTTAAGGAGACCGAATCCGCCTTCATAGCTTTTCAGACGTCGCATGCTACTGTTTTAAAAGGGTGTGCGTTCGGTTAAATACCGAGCGCACACCCTGAAATTTATACTTAAAGTTAACTTTTAAATACATTATACTCATTATACCTCAAATCAGCTTGCTTTTTTAGGCAAACGTAACCGCTGACCGACATAGATATGATCTTGATCGTTTATGATATCCTTATTTTCTTCGAGAAGCTCATCCCACAGGTTGACGTCCCCAAGCTGTTCCTTGGCGATATTCCATATGTTGTCATCGTAGTCTACAACATAATAGAAATACCCGTTTTCGTCCGGTCCGGTTGTTTCACTGGGTAATGGATCTGCTGCTGCAGCGGCTTTTGAAGCGGATGACTCAGTGCTGGGTACTGTGGCAGCAGGCCCCACTTCATCAAGTTTCTCAGGCTTGGAAGCATCAGCCTTATCTTGTACTTTTGGCTTTTCCGGAGTAGTATCAGACAATACGGGTTTGTCCGCAAAGTTGAGGGCAGCAGCAGGTGCTGCATCCTGACCGACTACCGTTATTCTTGTTACCGCTTCGGGGAAAGGCTCACCGCTTTCTGAAAGATAATTAATATGTTGCATCAGCACTTCATCCAAAGCTGAAAACTCATTGAGCGTTTTTGATTTGCCTAACATCGGGAAATCGTCGCCACCTGCAGCCAGAAAATCATTGGTGGCCACAACATACTCAGCAGCAATATCCAGTGGCTTACCATCGATCATCACATCTTTTATCCGCCCACCAGAAGGCGCTGCTGCATCAATAGTAAACGACAGGCCAGAAACCTGTAAAAATGCGCCATTCTCTTCCGGCAGCGCTTTGGCCGCACTTTCCAAAGCGGCACGGAGGTTTGATCCGTTAATCTTTTTTGTGACAATATAATTCCCGAAAGGTAGCACATTAATAATATTACCCTTGGTAACGTCACCCGCGGGTATAGAATCGCGAATAGAACCGCCATTGATTAACGCAATCTGCGCGCCCGATTCAACACGCATAGCATCAGCGATCAAATCGCCCAAATTTGTCTCACTAGTGCGTACATCTGCGCGCACGCCGTTTAGATCCACCGGCGTATTCCCCAGCACCTCTGAGAGAATCTGTTGCTGATTGGCGTTAATCTCTTGTATTTTCGCATCAATCGCGGGATCAGATAGTCCTTGCAACCGAGAATCCCCTATCTCAATGACCTCAGCGGTCGCTGAGCGAGTGGCATGATCCAATGTTACAACACCAACCGCATTCATATATTCGCCAGCCGAAGCAATCAGCGTATTCCCTACCTTTTTCCCATTTTCAAGAAGCGTGTGGCTGTGACCATCCACAATGAGATCTATGCCAGCAACTGCCTTTGCCAGCCCCTCGGAGGTGTAGGTGCTGCTACTGTTAAGGCCCAAGTGGCAAAGCGCGACAATATAATCAACCTCAGCGGCTTTTAGTACGCTAACCGCCTCAGCGGCTGCCGTATAAGGATCATAAAATTCTATCGTCTCAACATTGGTTGGATTAGTCTTATAAGCTGTCTCTGGGGTAGAAAGACCAAAAACGCCAATTTTAATATCTTCGCGCTGAATAACGGCATAACCATCAAGCAGTTTTTTATCGGTGCCTTTTTTGATGATATTAGCTGAAAGCATCGGTATTGGCGTATGATAAGACAACTCAACGAGATGGTCGCTTCCATAATTAAAGTCGTGATTGCCGGGCGTCATAGCATCGTATCCTGCCATTGTCATCAGATTCAGGACACTTTCCCCTTTGTCCAACGTTGCAAAGGCGGTACCGTGAAATGTATCACCCGCGTCCAGCAGCACCACATTAATCCCCTGAGCTTTATACCTGTCTTTTAAAGCTTTTATTGCGCTTATTCCCACGCTTTGCTCAGAACCCACTATTCTACCGTGCGAATCATTGGTATGTAGAATAACTGTTTTGCCCTCTTTCGAAATTGCGGATACCGCTGGCCCCGAAATTGCTTTTTCGTCGCATGCACCAAAAAGTAAAATTAAGATAGCCGCTAAAAATAGCGCCGTAAACCTTCTATAATTCATATCAAGCCTCACTAGCCTTCTCATGTTTTTACCGTCGTAGTATTTAATAATATTATTGTAGCCGAATTTGAGATAAAAATCAATAAATGCGGCCTAATTGCTACCAGCGCTTATGTAAGAATTTTCATTGCCTGCATTAAGACATCTAATGTATAAGTTCAACTCCTTTATAACTTTATGACCGGGGTAAACCTTCACTTTCTCTAAAAACGGAAAAGGCCTAGTGAAACCTGGCGCTAATTCAACAAAAAAAGAGTTCCCCGAAGGGAACTCTTTTTATAGCATTAACTTAATTCTTAAGCATTAACGCCAGTTACAACGCCCGAACCAACGGTTCTGCCGCCTTCGCGGATAGCGAAGCGGAGACCCTGCTCGATAGCGATGGGGGTGATGAGTTCAACATCAATTTCGATGTTGTCGCCAGGCATGCACATCTCAACGCCCTCGGGAAGGGAAATAACGCCGGTTACGTCGGTAGTTCTGAAATAGAACTGGGGACGATAGTTGTTAAAGAAAGGGGTATGACGGCCGCCCTCAGACTGCTTGAGAACGTAAACCTGGCCGTGGAACTTGGTGTGGGGCTGAATGGAGTTGGGCTTGCACAGAACCTGTCCGCGCTCGATATCGGTTCTCTGAATGCCGCGGAGCAGCGCGCCGACGTTGTCGCCAGCCTCAGCGAAATCAAGCAGCTTGCGGAACATTTCAAGACCGGTAACAGTGGTCTTTCTCTTCTCTTCAGCCAGACCGACGATCTCAACTTCTTCGCCAACCTTAATCTGTCCACGCTCAACTCTGCCGGTGGCAACGGTGCCGCGGCCAGTGATGGTGAATACGTCCTCAACGGGCATCAGGAAGGGCAGATCAGCCTTACGGTCAGGAGTGGGGATATAGGAGTCAACAGCATCCATCAGCTCCTTGATGCAAACGAGATCAGGGGAATTGATATCGTTAGCCTCAAGAGCCAGAAGAGCCGAACCCTTGATGATCGGAATATCATCGCCAGGGAACTCGTAGAAGGACAGAGTCTCGCGGATCTCCATCTCAACAAGCTCAAGCAGCTCGGGATCGTCAACCTGATCAACCTTGTTCATGAAAACAACGATTGCAGGCACGCCAACCTGACGGGCTAGAAGGATATGCTCCTTGGTCTGAGCCATGGGGCCGTCGGTAGAAGCGATAACCAGAATAGCGCCGTCCATCTGAGCAGCACCAGTGATCATGTTCTTGATATAGTCAGCATGTCCAGGGCAGTCAACGTGCGCATAGTGGCGCGCCTCGGTCTGATACTCAACGTGGGAAGTGTTGATGGTGATGCCGCGCTCTCTCTCTTCAGGAGCCTTATCGATCATATCGTAAGCATTAAACTGAGCCATGCCCTTCATGGACAGGAACTTGGTAATCGCAGCGGTAAGAGTAGTCTTGCCATGGTCAACGTGGCCGATAGTGCCAATGTTAACATGGGGCTTATTTCTTTCGAATTTTGCCTTTGCCATTTTAGTTTTCCTCCCTTTTTAATAAATATATTTGATAATCTTTTACGGCTCTACAAACGTTATTGTAGCAACCTTAGATACAAATTGCAAGCGGGATTTATCAATTAATCCTGCTTTTTGGTGCGGGCAGAGATGATGCCCTCGGAAATGGATTTCGGCACTTCAATATAGTGCGAAGGCTCCATAGAATACTGACCGCGACCCTGTGACTTGGAGCGAAGGTCGGTAGCATAACCAAACATTTCAGACAGCGGAACAACCGCGTCGATCTGCTGTGCGCCGAACTTGGCTTCCATGCCCTGAATCTGTCCACGGCGAGAGTTCAAGTCGCCGATGACATCGCCCATATACTCTTCAGGAACATTGACCGAAACCTTCATCATCGGCTCAAGAATGACGGGATCCGCTTTGCGCATCGCCTCTTTAAAGGCCATGGAACCAGCGATCTTAAACGCCATTTCAGAGGAGTCGACCTCGTGGTAAGAGCCATCGTACAGTGTGACCTTGCAGTCAACAACCTGATAGCCAGCCAGCACACCGGACGCCATAGCGCCCTGAATACCTGCGTCAACCGGTCCGATATACTCCTTCGGAATCGCGCCGCCTACGACGCCATTAATGAACTCGTAGCCCTTGCCGGACTCATTGGGCTCAAGCTTAATCTTAACATGACCATACTGACCACGTCCACCGGACTGTCTGGCGTACTTCATGTCAACATCAGCCATTTTGCGCACAGTTTCTTTATAAGCAACCTGCGGCTTACCCACGTTTGCTTCAACGCGGAATTCGCGAAGCATACGGTCAACGATGATTTCCAGATGCAATTCGCCCATGCCAGCGATGATAGTCTGACCGGTTTCCTCATCTGTGTAGGTGCGGAAGGTCGGATCTTCTTCAGCCAGCTTTGAGAGCGCAATGCCCATCTTCTCCTGACCAGCTTTGGTCTTGGGCTCGATGGCAACACGGATAACCGGCTCTGGGAACTCCATCGACTCGAGGATAACCGGTGCTTTTGGATCGCACAGGGTATCGCCGGTGGTGGTGTTCTTTAGGCCGACTGCCGCAGCGATATCGCCCGCATAAACGATTTCGATATCCTTACGGTTATTTGCGTGCATCTGCAGAATTCTGCCCAAACGCTCGTTGTTGCCCTTAACAGAGTTCAGAACCTGAGCGCCGGCGGAAATAGTGCCCGAATATACGCGGAAGAAGCACAGCTTACCAACGTAGGGGTCAGTCGCAATTTTGAATGCAAGCGCGGAAAAAGGCTCCTTATCCGAAGTCGGACGCTCGCATGCTTCTCCAGTATCGGGGTTAACACCAGTAATGTGGTCGATGTCGATAGGCGAAGGCATATAATCAATGACAGCGTCGAGCAGCAGCTGAACGCCCTTGTTGCGGTAAGAAGTACCGCAAAGCACCGGCACCATTGTGTTAGCCAGAGTGCCCTTACGGACAGCGCTCTTAATTTCCTCAACAGTGAGTTCTTCACCCTCAAGGTATTTCTCCATGAGCGTCTCGTCCTGTTCGGCAGCGGCCTCGATCAGTTGAGTGTGATACTCTTCAGCCTTTTCGCGCATATCTTCGGGAATTTCTTCCTCTCTGACATCCTTACCGAGGTCATCATAATAAACCTCAGCTTTCATGGTGATCAGATCAACAATTCCCTTGAAATAGTTTTCCTCACCAATGGGCAACTGAATCGGCACAGCGTTGCACTTGAGACGGTCATGCATCATCTTGACAACATTATAGAAGTTCGCACCCATAATGTCCATCTTGTTGACATACGCCATTCTCGGCACCTTGTACTTATCAGCCTGACGCCAAACGGTTTCGGACTGAGGCTCAACGCCGCCCTTAGCGCAGAAAACGGTTACAGAACCGTCCAGCACGCGCAGCGAACGCTCAACCTCCACGGTGAAGTCCACGTGTCCAGGGGTGTCGATAATATTGATGCGATGTCTTGGGAACTGGTGCTGTGCACCCTCCCAATAACAGGTGGTGGCGGCGGAAGTAATAGTAATTCCGCGCTCCTGCTCCTGCTCCATCCAGTCCATGGTGGCAGAACCCTCGTGGGTTTCGCCAATTTTGTGGTTTATTCCCGTGTAATAAAGAATACGTTCGGTAGTTGTGGTCTTACCGGCGTCGATATGAGCCATAATACCGATGTTTCTGGTTTTTTCCAGTGAGACATCCCTTGGCATAGTGTCCTCCTGTTGGTAAAAATACGGTTATAGATGCGGAATGCTCCGTATCCATCATGAGGACTACCATCTGAAGTGGCTGAACGCCTTGTTGGCTTCCGCCATCTTGTGGGTATCCTCGCGCTTCTTGCACGCGCCGCCAGTCTGATTAAGGGCATCCATAATCTCAGCGGCCAGTCTCTCCTGCATGGTTCTCTCGCTGCGGCTTCTGGAATAGGTGGTCAACCAACGCAGACCTAAGGTCTGGCGTCTGGCAGGACGAACCTCCATCGGAACCTGGTAGGTGGCACCGCCGACACGGCGGGCCTTAACCTCGAGAACCGGCATAATGTTTTCGAGCGCCTGCTCGAAAGCCTCCAGCGGCTCCTTGCCGGTCTTTTCGCCGACAATGGCAAACGCGCCGTAAACAATTTTCTGCGCTACGCCCTTCTTGCCATCATACATGATGTTGTTGATGAGTCTTGTGACCATCTTGGAACCGTAAACCGGATCCGCCAGAACGTCGCGCTTTGCAATATTACCTCTTCTTGGCACTTCTCTTCCCTCCTTCATATAATGAAATCATCGGTACTCGAAAGCAAAGAATCTTCCGTGCGCACCAATGCAGAGGCTTTATATATCATATAAAAGCTCCGCATTATTGCGGCATCTTCAAATTTACTTCTTCTTCGCTGTCGCGGCACCGGCCTTAGGTCTCTTCGCACCGTACTTAGATCTGGCCTGCATACGCTTGGCAACACCCTGAGTATCAAGTGTACCGCGGATGATGTGGTAACGCACACCGGGGAGATCCTTAACACGTCCGCCGCGAATCAGAACAACGGAGTGTTCCTGAAGATTGTGGCCGATACCGGGAATGTAAGCCGTAGCTTCAATTCCGTTGGACAGGCGCACTCTTGCGACCTTTCTCAGAGCGGAGTTAGGCTTCTTGGGGGTTGATGTTCTGATAGCAGTGCAAACGCCGCGCTTCTGCGGTGAGTTCTGTTCAATCGTTTTGCGCTTCTTAGAGTTCCATCCCTGCAAGAGAGCCGGGGCAGCCGATTTCTTTTCGACGACCTCTCTTCCCTTTCTGACGAGCTGGTTAAAGGTTGGCATTGAATAGTTTCCTCCTTTCAACATTCATTGGTAATCTATCAAAGAAACCCCAAGCAGTTGCCCGGGGCCGCTTTCTCGAATAGTTCACCCAATTTATGATTTTACCATTGGATGATGAGTTTTGTCAACAATATTTGCAATCAATATTCGTGAAAATCTCCAAAAATTCCTGTAAACATGCCTGTTTGACATGAATCATCTTAGTTGAAGCTCGAAATGGACTAAAATACATCATTTATCATTGACATTTTGCGTTGGTATTATATCTTAAACGCAAAAAAAATACAAGCTTAAATATTTGTAAAGTTATATTGAATTCTTTGCGTTACATAAGGTAGCTTGCTTTGTGGTGCTAAGGTCTGGCCGACTGTGTGTTGACTATCAAGTGAAGAAACACCGCCCTGATTATCAGAACGGTGTTCCTGTTAATAATTATCAGCCTACGTAACCACGATCAGAGGGGTGGTCATGTTTAATCGTCACATCTTCGTACGGCACAGTACCGGTTCCTGCGGGAACAAGCTTACCGATGATAACGTTTTCCTTCAGGCCCAGCAGCGGGTCGACCTTACCCTTGATGGCTGCTTCGGTCAGAACACGGGTGGTTTCCTGGAAGGAAGCCGCCGACAGGAAGGATTCGGTCACCAAAGACGCCTTAGTGATACCGAGCAGCACGGGGATGCAGGTCGCATAGTTCGGTTCGCGACCTTCCTTTTCAGCCTTTTTATAAATCCCCTCGTTGATGTTAATAAACTCGCTCTTTTCGATGTGCACGCCGGGAATCAGTGGCGAGTCGCCGCCGTCGTCAATACGCACCTTACGCATCATCTGACGCACAATGACTTCAATATGCTTATCACTGATATCAACGCCCTGTGTGCGATAAACGCGCTGAACTTCCTTAATGAGATAATCCTGAACGGCAAGATGGCCAGAAACAGCAAGTATTTCGTTGGGTTCAGCCGAGCCTTCGGTCAGCAAGTCGCCCTTTTCGACAACATCGCCCTCTTCAAAGCAGCGGGTAGAACCATAGATAACCTGCTTTTCAAAGCGTTCACCATCGCCACTGGTCACGACAACAAGATCGCCACCCTTAGGATCCTTCTCGTAGGAAACAACACCGGTAAGGTGAGAAACAATTGCAGCATTTTTTGGCTTTCTGGCTTCGAACAATTCTTCAATACGGGGCAGGCCCTGCGTGATATCGCTAGCCGTAACGGTACCGCCGGTATGGAACGTTCTCATGGTCAGCTGAGTACCAGGCTCGCCGATTGACTGAGCGGCAATGATGCCGACTGCTTCGCCAATGCCGACAGGCTGGCCATTTGCAAGGTTCGCGCCATAGCAATGAGCGCAGACGCCGCTCTTACTCTCACAGTTTAAGACGGAGCGGATTTTAACCTGCTCTACGCCCGACTTGACGATGCGTTCAGCGTCATTAAAGGTCATCATGCGGTCACGGGTCATGAGCACCTCTCCAGTTTTGGGGTGCACAACAGTATCGGTGACATAGCGCCCGATTAGACGTTCGCGCAAGCTTTCAATCTCACGGCCGGAATCGGAAATGGCAACCGCCACAATACCCTCGTGGGTGCCACAGTCAATCTCGCGGATGATGACATCCTGTGAAACGTCGACCAAACGACGGGTCAGGTAGCCTGAGTCGGCGGTACGCAGCGCGGTATCGGCCAAGCCTTTACGCGCACCTCGAGAGGAGTTAAAGTAATCGAGTATAGTCAGGCCTTCACGGTAGTTGGCCTTAATCGGCAGCTCGATGGCACGGCCTGAGGTATTGGCGATCAGTCCACGCATACCAGCGAGCTGACGGATCTGGTCCATCGAACCACGGGCGCCGGAATCGGCCATCATGAAGATGGGGTTATCCTCAGTGAAGCACTTTTGCAGCGCGTCCTTAACCTTGGCGGTTGTTTCGTTCCAGGTCTTGATTACGCGCTCGTAACGCACTTCGTCGGAAATAAGACCGCGCTCGTACTGACGGCTGATCTTCGCAATGTTCTCTTCAGCGGTAGCCAGCAGCTCTTTCTTTTCGGCGGGAATCACTGCGTCGCAAACTGCAACGGTGATGGCGCCGCGCGTTGAATATTTAAAGCCCTGCGCCTTAATCTGGTCGAGCATTTCGGCGGTTCTGGCACTGCCGTGGGTACGGATGCAGCGGTCGATAATGTCGCCGAGTGTCTTCTTCTTGACCAGAAATTCAACTTCCAGCTTAAATTTGCTGTCGTAGTCGCTACGATCAACATAACCCAAATCCTGCGGGATGGGGGTATTAAAGATAATACGACCAACGGTGGTTTCGATAATCTTAGAAACACGCTTGTCGTCAATATCAATGGTTCTGCGAACCTTGACGGGGGCGTGCAATGTCACGGCACCCTCGTTATAGGCCATAAGCGCCTCATCAAAGTCACGGAACACCTTGCCCGCACCCTTTTCGTTTTCACGCACCATGGTCAGGTAGTAGGAGCCAAGCACCATGTCCTGTGTCGGAACGGTAACAGGGCTGCCGTCAGAGGGCTTTAAGAGGTTGTTGGCCGCCAGCATCAGGAAGCGGGCCTCAGCCTGTGCCTCTGCTGAAAGCGGTACGTGAACAGCCATCTGGTCGCCGTCAAAGTCGGCGTTATAAGCGGTACAAACCAGCGGATGAAGCTTGAGAGCCTTGCCTTCCACCAGTACGGGTTCAAAAGCCTGAATGCCAAGTCTATGCAGCGTAGGTGCACGGTTGAGGAGCACGGGGTGATCCTTGATGACCACTTCAAGTGCGTCCCAAACCTCTTTAACAGTGGCACGCTCAACCATTTTACGGGCATTCTTGATATTGGTTGCAACCTTCTGGTCGACCAAGCGCTTCATGACGAAGGGCTTAAAGAGTTCCAGTGCCATTTCTTTAGGCAGGCCGCACTGATACATCTTAAGTTCCGGTCCGACGACGATAACCGAACGGCCGGAATAGTCAACACGCTTACCCAACAGGTTCTGTCTAAAGCGGCCCTGTTTGCCCTTTAGCATATCAGAAAGCGACTTCAGCGGGCGGTTGTTCGGGCCAGTGACCGGGCGGCCACGGCGGCCATTGTCAATCAGAGCGTCAACAGCTTCCTGCAGCATGCGCTTCTCGTTGCGGACAATAATGTCAGGCGCACCGAGCTCCAGCAGCTTCTTCAAGCGGTTGTTACGGTTTATTACACGACGATAGAGGTCGTTTAAATCACTAGTGGCAAAGCGACCGCCGTCGAGCTGAACCATCGGGCGGATATCGGGCGGGATGACCGACACAACGTCAAGGATCATCCACTCAGGGCGGTTGCCGGAGGCGCGGAATGCCTCGACAACTTCAAGACGCTTTAACAGCTTTGCACGCTTCTGACCAGCAGCCTTCTCCAGCTCCTCTTTAAGCTCGATTGACAGCGCGTCAAGGTCAAGCTCCATCAAAAGCTTTTTGATGGCCTCGGCGCCCATGCTGGCGTCAAACTCATCCTCATACGCCTCGCGCATATCCCGATACTCTTTTTCAGAGAGCAATGCGTATTTTTTCAAATTCGTAATGCCGGGATCAATGACGATATAGGCCGCGAAATACAACACCTTTTCCAACAGTCTGGGGGACATATTGAGCAGCAGTCCCATGCGGGAAGACGTGCCCTTAAAGTACCAGATGTGAGAAACCGGTGCGGCCAATTCTATATGGCCCATACGCTCGCGGCGCACCTTGGCACGGGTGACCTCAACGCCGCAACGCTCGCAGATTTTTCCCTTATAGCGGATGCGCTTATAGCGTCCGCAATAGCATTCCCAATCCTTCATGGGTCCAAAAATTCTTTCGCAGAACAGACCGTCGCGCTCCGGCTTCAGGGTACGGTAATTGATGGTCTCAGGTTTTTTGACCTCGCCGTAGCTCCAGGAGCGAATCTGATCAGGGGAAGCAAGACCAATTTTAATGGACTCAAAAACATTAAATTCCAACTGCTATCCCTCCGTTATTAATCTTCAAAGTCGTCGTTATTATCGTCCTCATCAAAGAATCCGATATCGTCAAATTCCGACAACAGGCCGTCGTCGCTCAGTTCGGGCTCGCCTTCAGCATTCTCAACGCCAAAGCCACCGGCTTCCAGTTCGCCGTCAACCTCCACATTGCTGTTGAACAGCTCTGCGTCAAGCGGGGTCAGCCCCATATTGTCATCGTCATCAAACTGCTGCTTGAGATCGATTTCATTGTTGTCCTTATCCAGCACGCGAACATCAAGCGCCAGCGACTGGAGCTCTTTGATCAAAACCTTGAAGGATTCGGGGATACCAGGCTTGGGAACATTTTTACCCTTGACGATCGCCTCAAAGGTCTTGACACGGCCTACCACGTCATCGGATTTCACGGTGAGAATTTCCTGTAGTGTGTAAGCGGCGCCATATGCCTCGAGTGCCCAAACTTCCATTTCGCCGAAGCGCTGGCCACCGAACTGCGCCTTGCCGCCCAGCGGCTGCTGGGTAACGAGCGAGTAGGGGCCGGTAGAACGGGCGTGAATCTTATCGTCAACAAGGTGATGCAACTTTAAGAAGTACATGTAACCCACGGTTACGCGGTTGTCAAACGGCTCGCCGGTGCGTCCGTCATAAAGAATTGTTTTGCCATCCTCGGCAAGGCCGGCCTGAGAAAGCGCCTCGCGGATATCGCTTTCCTTGGCGCCGTCAAACACTGGGGTCATAATCTTAAAGCCCAGTGCGGACGCGGCGCGCCCCAGATGAACCTCAAGCACCTGACCGATGTTCATACGGGAAGGAACGCCCAGCGGGTTCAAAACAATGTCCAGGGGCTGGCCGCCGGGCAGATAAGGCATATCTTCCTGCGGCAGCACACGCGAAACGACGCCCTTGTTACCATGGCGTCCCGCCATCTTATCGCCGACAGAAATCTTACGTTTCTGAGCGATATAGCAGCGAACGACCATGTTGACGCCGGGAGAAAGCTCGTCGGAGGTTTCTCTTGTAAACACTTTGACATCGACGATGATGCCGTATTCACCGTGCGGTACGCGCAGGGAGGTGTCTCTAACCTCACGCGCCTTCTCGCCGAATATAGCACGCAGCAAGCGTTCCTCGGCGTTAAGTTCGGTTTCGCCCTTAGGCGTCACCTTGCCGACAAGAATGTCGCCGGCGCGAACCTCAGCACCGATACGGATAATACCACGGTCGTCAAGCTCCTTGAGCACATCTTCGCCGACGTTAGGAATATCACGCGTGATCTCCTCCGGTCCAAGCTTGGTGTCACGGGCTTCGATTTCGTATTCTTCAATATGAATGGAGGTGTAAACATCCTCCTTGACCAGCTTTTCGTTAATGAGAACAGCATCCTCGTAGTTGTAACCTTCCCAGGTCATAAAGCCGATGAGCATATTTTTGCCCAGCGAAATTTCGCCGTTGGAGGTTGCGGGGCCGTCTGCCACCACGTCGCCAACCTTGACACGCTCGCCCTTTTTAAGGACGGGGCGCTGGTTGACACAAGTACCTTGGTTGCTGCGCATAAACTTGATCAGGCGATAATTGTGATTGATGCCCTGATCGTCGGTGATAACGACCAGATCGGCCGATACGCTCTTGACAACGCCATTGTGTTTTGAAACAACCACAACGCCTGAATCGACAGCAGCCTTATACTCCATACCGGTGCCAACAATGGGCGACTCGGTTTTGAGGAGCGGAACGGCCTGACGCTGCATGTTCGAGCCCATCAATGCGCGGTTAGCGTCATCGTTTTCGAGGAAGGGAATCATCGCGGTCGCGACCGACACCACCATCTTCGGGGAGATATCCATAAAGTCGACCTTCTCGCGATCCACTTCAAGAATGGCGTCACGGTAACGAGCCGCAACGCGCGGGCGAGCGAAAAAGCCATCCTCAATCGGCTCATTGGCCTGCGCCACAACATATTCATCCTCAACATCAGCGGTCATATAGACCACTTCGTCAAGAATTTTGCCGTTTTCCTGATCCACAAGGCGGTACGGCGCCTCAATAAAGCCATACTCGTTGATGCGTGCAAATGTTGCAAGGTACGAGATCAGACCGATGTTCGGTCCTTCAGGCGTTTCAATCGGGCACATGCGGCCGTAGTGGCTATAGTGAACGTCACGAACTTCAAAACTCGCGCGGTCACGTGACAGACCGCCCGGGCCAAGTGCCGATAGACGGCGCTTGTGAGTCAGTTCTGCCAAGGGGTTGGTCTGATCCATGAACTGGGACAGTGGGGATGAACCAAAAAACTCCTTAATGGAAGCCACAACGGGGCGAATATTAATGAGCGACTGCGCCGTCACATCGCCCTGGTCCTGGCTCTGTGTCGCCATGCGCTCGCGAATAACGCGCTCCATGCGCGAAAATCCGATGCGGAACTGATTTTGCAGCAGCTCACCCACCGAGCGAATACGGCGGTTACCAAGATGGTCAATGTCATCGTCAAGACCCACGCCCACCGAAAGGTTGCACAGGTAGTTGACAGTGGCAAAAATATCGTCGACGATGATATGCTTGGGCACAAGCTCATCGGCGCGCGCCTTGATGGCCGCGGCAATTGATTCGTCGTCGTTGTTTTGCTCAAGAATCTCGCGCAGTACACAGAAACGAACCTTCTCTTTTTCGATAAGGCCCAGTGCATCACAATCGACAAAGTCATGAATATCTACCATTCCGTTGGAAATGACTTTAACAGTGGCTTCGCCGACCTTGATAAGAACGCAGTCCACGCCAGCGCGTTCTATTTTCTGCGCATCCTCGCGGGTGAGTATGGCGCCCTTTTCATACAGGACTTCGCCGGTCATAGGATCGACAACAGCCTCGGCCAGCTCACGGTCTGTGATACGCTGACTGATCGCCAGTTTCTTGTTATATTTGTAGCGACCAACCTTTGAAAGGTCATATCGGCGCGGGTCAAAGAATAGCGCATTGATATGGCTCTTAGCTGAATCAACGGTGGGCGGCTCGCCCGGGCGCAGTTTTCGATAAACCTCTTGCAGCGCCTCATTGACGCTCTTGATGGTATCCTTATCGAGGGTTGTTCTGAGCAATTCACTTTCGCCCAAAAGCTCCAACATCTGCTCGTCGGTCGAAATGCCAAGCGCACGCACAAAGGTTGTGATGGGCAGCTTGCGGTTTTTATCAATACGCGCATAGAAAATGCCATTGGAATCGGTCTCGTACTCCAGCCATGCGCCGCGGTTAGGGATAACGGTGGCGGCGAACAGCTCACGGCCAGATTTATCTCTGGTTCGAGAATAGTATACGCCGGGGGAGCGGACAAGCTGCGAAACAATAACACGCTCCGCACCGTTGATTACAAAAGTGCCACTGTCAGTCATGAGCGGAAAATCGCCCATAAAAATCTCTTGCTCTTTAATTTCACCGGTCTCGCGGTTTAATAGACTAGTTGTGACAATGAGCGGTGCGGCATAAGTAGTGTCGCGTTCTTTGCACTCCTCAATGGTGTACTTGGGTTTGTCCTCCAGACGGTAATCGATAAAATCGAGCACCAAATTACCCTGATAATCGGTAATGGCCGACATGTCATTAAACACATCTTTAAGGCCTTCATCGAGGAACCAGCGGTAGGAGTTCTTTTGCACCTCAATCAGATTTGGCATGTCCAGAACTTCATTAATTTTGCCGAAGCTCATGCGAACGTTTTTGCCAAGGTTGACGGGTTTCACCTGCAACATAGGTTTCGCTCACTCCATTCGTCTATGATTATTTAAAGCTCAAAAAATACACGGAAACGCTTTGCCAGTTTGTAAATTTCTATTGCTTTTTTATTTAGGGTGTGTTAAGATATACTATGCTAAAGGCAGATACACCCATTATGATACAGTATACTAGTATATTCCTATTTGACTTCAATGTCAATACTTTTCGGGTATTTTTTTACCTATTGCAAAAAAATATTTTACCACTATTGTAACCTTTCTGCAAGAGCGAAAGGTTTTTTATTTTGTCGCAAAAAAATGCCAGCCTATAAATGGTTGGCATTTTCTACTAAATATATGCATTTTATTATTTGTTTTTATCTCCTATGAGCCGTGCCAGTAATATGCCTAGACCAATGCAGACCGCTATGGCGAGAACCGCACGCAGCCACAGCGCCGCCGGTACTACAAGCGCATCTGAAAACATGTTTTCCTTAAAAACCAACGATGATACCGCTGTCATCGCCATAAAAACGCTCGCAGCAGCTGTTAAATGTTTTGCTGTGCGCAACTTGCCTGGATAGCACCCAACTGCGGACGCTGCCAAAAACAGAAAAAGTGTGATTAAAACCATCCAACCTGTCATAGCTACCCCTCCTGTCAACAGGATATGAAAATACAGGCAAAATGGTTACATCTAGTTCTTTTTCAACATCATATTAGGTAATTTCGATTAGTTTCGCCCATGTGTCTTAATGATGCGGCAGCTATGATAATAAGTACAACCGACGGCTTGGATAACCTCAACGCAGATCATTGCAGGTTATCGACGTTTTCTTGTATACGCCTATTCTAGCAGTAGCTTTTTTGCAAACACGCGGGCGTGTTCGGCCTTGCTGCTATTCATAAAGTCATGATCATACCCCAAGTCCCGTTCGCACAGCATGCCGGCATAAGTCAATTGCGAGTGTTTGCTATAACGGATCATACCGGCCTCAAACAGGTCGGCGCCTTTTTCCGGTCGATATCCACAGGTAACCAACAGTGCCAACTTTTTGCCTGCCCATAGCGCCGGGCCCTTTTTATCGCCATAGTATTTGTTCATCCCATAAACTAAACGGTCAAGCATCGCCTTCATTGGCGGGGTGCAGTACCATGAATAGATTGGCGTTGCTAAAACAATGACATCACAGGCCAATACTTTATCAAAAATTGTCTGCATGTCGTCGTTATACTGACATCCAAACCTTGACCAGTCAGTCTGACAGGCTCTGCAAGCCGTACACGGATGAACCGTCCGGTCATAAAGCCAGACCATCTCATGCTCGGCACCGCCGTCAGTCAGTCCCTGTAAAAATGGCTTTAAAAGCGAAGCTGTATTCCCGTTTTTCCTCGGGCTTCCCATCAGTATTAGGTATCTCATAAGGCATGCTCCTTCAAAATATTTGAGTGGATATACATAAGCCCGGCCATGCTGATCATGCACGCGCCGGGCTTTGCCTTATTACTATTACTTGTTAAACTCTACAAAAGCACGATAGGTTTGATAGACATCGCTTTTGGCAACCACCTCAAACGGTGCATGCATTGAAAGCACTGGCACACCGACGTCAACAACATCAGCATTAAGGGCCGCAATATACATTGCCACCGTGCCGCCGCCGCCGGCGTCCACCTTGCCAAGCTCACCTGTCTGCCACTGAATCTTAGCTCCATCCAATAGGCTTCTAATTTCGCCCATGAACTCAGCGGAAGCATCGTTGGTGGAGGACTTGCCGCGCGAACCGGTATATTTGGTGATTACCACGCCATAGTTGCAATAAGAAGCGTTATTCTTCTCATGCACATCGCCGTAGGTCGGGTCATATGCGGCATTGACGTCTGCCGACAGGCAGCACGATTTTGAAAGCACTGTTCTGCCAGCGATGCCAAAAGGTGCTGCTAAATCCTCAATAAAATACTGTAAAAACTTAGACTGCAACCCTGAGTTGCCCTCAGAGCCGATTTCTTCTTTGTCGGCGAGCACGGTCACCACCGTACGGCTAGGATTTGTAATCTGTAGAGCCGCCATCAGCGAGGTATAAGCGCAGACACGATCATCATGACCATAAGCGCCAACAAAGCTACGATCCAATCCGACGTCACTGGCTTTAAAGGCCGGCACCATCGTTAGCTCGGCGGAGAGGAAATCCGCCTCTGTCAGCCCATACTTATCATTGAGCAGCTTTAAAATGGCTAGCTTAACTCGCTCACTCTCTTTGTCATCGCGGAACATTCTGCCGCCGACCAAGACGTTTAGCGCCTCACCCTTGATAATGTCAACACCCTTGCGCTGCATCTGCTCGGTAGCCAAGTGTGGCAACAGGTCGGTGATGGTAAAGACCGGGTCACCATCGTCTTCACCGATGATGACCGATATTCGTTCCCCATCGGCGCGCATGACGACACCGTGCAGGGATAGCGGTATTGCAGTCCACTGGTATTTCTTTATGCCGCCATAATAGTGGGTTTTAAACATTGCAAGCTGCGTCTCTTCGTAAAGTGGGCGGGGTTTCAAGTCGATACGCGGCGAGTCAATGTGTGAGGCGACAATTTTTACGCCGTTTTCCAATGGTTCGGACCCGACGGTGCAAAGCACAAGCGCCTTGCCACGATTATTATAGAACACACGGTCACCGGGCTTATATTGAACGCGAGGGTCAAACACACGAAATCCCTTTTCGCGCGCCATTGAGATCGCAATTTCGACTGCCTCACGCTCCGTTTTGGCGAGATCGAGAAACTTTTTATATCCCTCGCAAAATAAGTCGGCCTTTTCCCATTCGCTGTCGTCAAGTAACTCGCCCGCATTCTTAGGTGTATAGCAGAGCCGTTCCTTTAAGAGCTGTGCTTCGGACTTCTTCTTTTCTGTCATGATGCTCCTCCTTATAAAGCCCGGTGCCTTTGCACCGCATTAAAAATAATGGATTACCGCTTGCCGTAAACTTTTGCGTAAACTCGCGCAGCATTTTTTACTCTCGGAACATATTGTGCGGTATCCTTATACGGAATATTCAAAAGAGTGACACCGTCACTGCTGTATTCTTCGGTGGATAGCCAATTTTTCACACTGCCCCACCCCGCGTGATAAGCTGCCAGAGCTTCCTCCGGCTGGCCGAACTCCTTTAACAACAGCGAAAAAATATAGGTGCCATAACGGATATTAGTTTTGGGTTCAAATAGCTGTTCATAAGTGGTCTCGTCGTCGCCGCTGCGCCAGCGCGCCCACTCAAAAGTCTCTTCAGTAATCTGCATTAGCCCACGTGCACCAATAGGCGAGACTGCGTCCGGTCGAAAGCGGCTTTCGGTATGGATAATACCATACACAAGCGCGGGAGAAAGCCCATATTCCGCCGCATACTGCTCAACTGTATCGGTATACCTAAGCGGATAGACCCATTGCAGTGCCAGCCAACCTGCCAGCAGCACCAACGTTAATCCAAACAGCGATATAACGATTCGGCGTTTGATTCTGCGTCCTTTGTGACCGCGCGTCATTCGGCACTCTCCTGTTTTTCAAGTTTGGTAGCTTCTTCCTCTATGCCATCTTTTAGATTATGACAACTCTGTTCACGCATAGCGCGGTGAAGCATTCCAACCAGCTCAAGCGTTTTAACATGCAGCTCCTGCTCATCTTTGTCGTTGACAATGACAATCTGCGAGCGCGTGGTGTAAAAGGAATCTTTATGTTGCGCAGCAATGCGGCGGCGTGCCTCTTCGTCGGTCAGATGGTCGCGCACAACGATGCGATTGAGGCGCAGCGCCTCGGGCGCAATAACCGAAATGACCGAGTCACAATCGGCATCAATGCCGCTCTCAAACAAGGTAGGGGCATCAAGCACCACAACGCGCTCGCCCTGCGCTTCAAGCAATTCAAGTTTATCCTTTATATAGCTACGAATATACGGAAAAATCAGCGCGTTAAGTCGCTCCAGCTTTTTTGAATCGCCGAAAACAATTTCGGCAAGTCTTTTGCGGTTTAACGTCCCATCCATATTCAAAATGGCAATTGAAAATTCCAGAGCCATATCGGCCAGGCAGCCCTTCTCATTGGCAACCACCTCACGCGAAACCGCGTCGCAATCAATAACTGTAATGCCCTGAGAGCATATAATTTTTGAAACGCTTGATTTTCCGGCGCCAGTCTGCCCAGTCAGTCCAATTACGCAAATTCTTCTCATAGCTTAATCACCTCAAAAGCCGCAGCGCGCAGCATGCGGTTATAAACCCCCAGAGACGCACCGTCTCGGTCGGGGCAGCGGGCGTAAACAAGTTTTGCACCACAATCATCAAGCTGTCGCAGTGACGCAAACAGTTCTCGATTCTGGCTTGCTGCGTCATGCGCCCGACCGTAGGTAATACAGGGCTTCAGCGCCAACGGCTGTTCACCCTCAAACACCAGTCCATATGTTTTAGGCTCAGCGGCGTTGTTAAGCAATTTAATATACGACTCCAAATCCGACTCGACTAAAACAACACGCGCCCGCGGTGCGTAGTGCCGGTATTTCATGCCTGGTGACGTTGGGCGTTCCCCCGCTTTAAGCGGCCTACTGACCGCCTCGGATATGGCAACAGTCTCGCCCAGCACTCTGGATAGCATCTCAGCCGTAATGGCGCCGGGACGCAATAAAACTGGCTTATCCACGAGTGACACCACCGTTGATTCAATGCCGACATCGCAGGGACCACCATCTAAAACCAGCGAAATTTTTCCGTTCAAATCCTTTAAACAATGTTGTGCTGTCGTCGGCGAAGGCGAACCCGAAAGATTGGCCGAGGGCGCTGCCAACGGGACCCCCGCAGCCTTAATCACAGCGCGGGCGGCCGGGTGCGAAGGCATGCGTACTGCCACCGAGTCCATCCCAGCCGTTGTTGTAGCAGGCACCAAATCGCTTTTAGGTAAAATAATAGTCAACGGCCCCGGCCAAAAGGCATCTGCCAGTGCCAGCGCATTTTTAGGTAGGACCGATACTAGAGACGACCACATTTCTAAGTCACTGATATGCACAATCAAAGGATTATCCTGCGGGCGTCCTTTGACAGAAAATATTTTTTTTACAGCTGTTTCATTTAGTGCGTTTGCGGCAAGCCCATACACTGTTTCAGTTGGGATAGCAACCACATGACCAGCCTGCAACAGCACCGCCGCCGCCTGTACGCCATTCTCATCACAGCTAAGCACCTGTGTTATAGGCACGTTCACTACGCCTGCCCTTCTGCCGAACGTTTGAGTTTCTCAGTCTGATCATAGGTAATCAGCGCTGAAAAAATATCCTCCAAGTCGCCGTTCATTATTGAATCCAGCTTATAAAGGGTCAGCCCGATGCGGTGGTCAGTCAATCGACCCTGCGGAAAATTATAAGTTCGAATGCGCTCTGAGCGATCACCTGTGCCCACCTGGCTGCGGCGGTCGGCCGCAATTTGGTCGGTCTGCTCCTGCTGCATTTTCTCATACAGGCGTGAGCGCAGCACCGTCATCGCCTTCTCGCGGTTTTTGTGCTGGCTGCGTTCATCCTGGCATTCCACCACCATGCCGGTGGGCAGGTGGGTAATTCGGATAGCCGATTCAGTCTTATTAACGTGCTGACCACCTGCCCCGCTCGCGCGGTAGGTGTCAATCTGAAGGTCGCCAGGGTTGATATCGATTTCAACATCCTCGACCTCCGGCAGCACCGCCACCGTCACGGTGGAGGTATGAATGCGCCCAGAGGCCTCAGTGTCCGGAACGCGCTGCACACGGTGAACGCCGCTTTCATACTTCATGCGCGAAAAAGCTGATTCACCCTCAAGCATAAAGCACACCTCTTTAAAGCCGTGCAGCTCGGTTTCGTTGCAGGAAATTAGTTCACTTTTCCATCCCTTTGAGTCAGCATACATGCAATACATACGGTAAAGCGATGCAGCAAAAAGTGCCGCTTCCTCACCACCTGCACCACCGCGTATTTCCACAATGGCAGACTTGTCATCATCGGGATCCTTGGGCAGCAGCAATATTTTAAGCTCCTCGGCGCAATGGTCAATTGACTTCTGGCTATCAAGCAACTGCTCCTGCGCCATTTCTTTAAGCTCGCGGTCAAGTCCAGCTTCATCGAGCAGTTCGCGTGCCTCGTCGTTGGCAATCTTAGCTTCCTGATATTCGCGGTATTTTTCTACGAGTGGGGTCAGCGTTTTATATTCCTTCATCAACGACTTATATTGTGCGTTGTCGTTAATGACGGTAGGGTCCATGAGCTTGCGGCTGATTTCATCATATCGCAGCTCGGCGGATTTTATCTTATCGAGCATAATCTTCCTCCGTTTATCCTTCTATGGGGGGCTCGGGATGAATAATCTGTTTAATGTGGCGCTCAACCTTTGGGCGTGGCACCATAACCTCGCGTCCGCAGCCCTTACAGCGGATGCGAAAATCGGCTCCCGAACGCAGAACCAAAAATTCTTTTGCTCCACAGGGATGCGGCTTTTTCATTAGCAGGGTATCACCTACCCGTACATCCATCGGTTTCCCCTCCTTACACTACTTCAATTTGTTATTATAACAGATATCAGGCTGCACTGGCAAATATTTTTTACACCTGTTCACACTAATGGCCGTCTTTTAATAAAGCCGCGTCTTAAGTCCACATTCGCCAAATAAATTCTATAAATTCAATCACTGCTTCTAAACCCTCTCTCACAGGAATAAACATAGAATCGGCAGGATATCCACACCCTGCCGTGTCAAAAAAGAGGGGGCATCCGCAAATGGAATTTTATCCCGAAGGTCATTTGATTGAGACCACACAAAACACCCTGCGCATCTCTAATCTCTTCGCGCTTTCGGAAGCGTCTAAAAATGGCGACATTCTTGAAGGGCGTGCCATTATATGCGATTCTTCCCACAATCTCATCGTCGAGCTGGGCGGTGGACTCAAGGGCATCATCTCACGGGAAGAAGGCGCATTGGGCATAAAAAGCGGAGAAACACGTGATATCGCTATGATCTCTCGCGTCAACAAGCCGGTCTGCTTTATGGTTGTCGGATTTGAAACGATAGGCGGGCAGGTTACACCAATGCTCTCGCGTCGCGCCGCACAACAGCGCTGT
The DNA here is from genome assembly GCA_034933525.1 of Candidatus Fimivivens sp. GTDB lineage: Bacteria > Bacillota > Clostridia > Oscillospirales > Ruminococcaceae > Yanshouia. The sequence goes on along the minus strand of JAYFNI010000015.1, from coordinate 9,136 downwards.
ACTGAGGAATATTTATCCCGCCTCCACCGCGGTGATGTCATCCGTGCACGCACCACCCATCTAGAAGGGTTTGGTTGCTTTGTAGACATTGGTTGCGGCATTTCGTCAATGATCCCGATCGATGCTATTTCGGTTTCTCGTATCTCACACCCGCGCGACCGTTTCACCCTCGGTCAGGACATCCGTGTTGTGGTACGTGACATTGAGCCTTCGGGCCGAATCTGCCTGTCTCACAAAGAGCTGCTAGGCACCTGGGCAGAAAATGCGTCACGCTTTTCGGCAGGAGAAACAGTTGCGGGCATTATCCGATCTGTGGAATCTTACGGCATTTTTGTGGAGCTGACTCCAAATCTAGCTGGTCTGGCTGAGCCGCGCGCACAGGTGAGCTGTTCACAGCACGCCAGCGTCTACATAAAAAGCCTGATACCGCAGAAAATGAAAGTGAAGCTTATTATTGTTGACGCTTTTGCTGCCCAGTATCCCCCAGCACCGCTGCACTACTTCTTTGAGGGTGACCACATGGACCGTTGGCAGTATTCCCCACCCGATTCAGTGCGCCTTTTAGAGTCAGTATTCAAATAGTTACAGAATATTTGTTCTATTTTTTATAAAAATATCTTGATTTAGAACATGCGTTCGTGATATAGTTTATTCGTAAGAACAATTGTTCCAGCCTGCCGTATTAGGAGGAGATTCAATATGAAAAGATTAAATAAAAAGTTATCTGTGCCATGCCTTATTACCGCAGCACTCCTTTCTTTAATAATAGGAATAGGCTTGCCCCATATCCAAGCTTTTTCCGCCGATATGATTTCCCGCATGTACCCTGTTGCATACCAGATTACATATCGCAGTACAGAGGAGCAGCCAATTACGATGCCAGCGCACCTTCTGAAAAATACCGCCATCGTTATGACTCCCTCCGGGAATACCGCTATCCCGCTCTCCGAAGCCGTGTTTGTCTGCCTACAAAACGAACTTCGTACACAAAATATCTTACGCAGCGGCTTACTGACTGCAATTATTTTATTGGCAGCTGTCAGCCTGCCGTCAACACTCATTGCAATTGCCTTTTCTTACAAAACATGTAAGTCTCGGAGCGGTTCAAAGCGTCATATGCATACCACGCCTCAATATACAACTGATGGTTCACGCCATACTTCCACAGTGCCCAGCGCCGCATAATTCACTTAGTGGGGCCGCTAGTTGAACAATTTATCCACAAGCGCACAGCCTTTTGGCTGTGCGCTTTAAAATATTGATTTTTATTTTAAAACTTGTCATAATATTAAAAATCAGGACTAAATATCGCATTTTAAATAGTAGAAAGAAAATTATTAAACTGTATTGACAATCGACACACGATCCGCTATAATAATCAACGTTGCACAAACGACATGCAAAAACTAAATATGCTGCTATGGCTCAGTTGGTAGAGCACGTCCTTGGTAAGGACGAGGTCACGCGTTCGAATCGCGTTAGCAGCTCCACAATATGATTCCTTAATTCCTTGAGAATTAAGGAATCATATTTGTTTCGTCAGCAAGATAAAACCGTTATTTATTTTTCAAAGTGCCAAAAGAAAGCCACGAAGCCGTTAACCTCTTAGTCTTTGTGGTTTTAACACCTTTCGGTGTCTATTGGCACAGATAAGTCCATTGATGCGTTTGGGGCATCCTTTGGGCGTAAGCCTGATAGGAGCTGGTAACCCTTCAGGCCATGGATAGAAGCTTAACGATATAAACAGGAATGGCAGGTCAACCGAAAGGCTGACCTGCCATTATTTTGTTCCTACAGAATATTTTACAACATACTATTTTTCAAACTATATTATGAATGTAAGATAGAACAACTTTTCCTGCTGCTGTACCTTTGTGTATGAAGTGAGGAATGAAATCGTAAAGAGGTGACAACATGGAAAAAGCAGTAAAATTCAGTCATATATATCATTCCAAGCAAGATAAAATCATACCCTTCGAGGATATTGAGCGTATATATAATGAATATCCAGAACTGTATCAAGCTCAATATCGTAGATATTTATATTGTCCGAAGTGCAAAACACCTCAAATGGTATATTGTAATTTTGACCCTCCCTATATACGAGTTTACCCGAATCAGATGCACAGTGAAAAATGCGATCATTTTCATCCGCCATTGCAAAAGCAAAAGCTTGAAGAAGTATGTGAAAATAGGGAAAATTTAAAATCGCTCAACCATCAACTAAATTATTTGCTTCGTTCGCTAATCCACGAGAATATTTCTTCAGAAAATCAGTCAGAAGTGTTACCGATGATCAAAAAAAGTAGAAAATTTGGCTCCATCACAAAGCAGCACACTAAACGGCGTTATGTTCCTGTCTAATCCAAAATCGTAAGTATCTTGAGCATGGCACTCAAAAATCCATCCCATTTCTTTATCATAGAAAGCGTGATAGTAAATATCTAATTTCCCAAAAGAGTAATATAAATCAAGATCATTACCTTCAGCTAGTTTTAACGATATCATACTCGAAAAAGAAGCATAACTACGTCTGTGTGATGTCTTGTCTAGCCAGTCCCATTTGATTTCCTCACGAAACAAATTTAAATTCTTTATTTTTTGAACAGCTTCAGAATTGTCATTAAATTCATAATCCCTTTTAAATCATTAATTGCTTTTTTTAACTCTTTTGGCTTCACGTTACTGTATCCCATAAACTCCCTCGCTTTCTCATTATCAGAAAAATGTTTTTTACAAAATTAACTGTAACAGCTTGTGAATGTGGCTTTCAATGGTCAATTAGCCGTTGTCGGCGGAATGTGACTCGGTGTGTAAACAATAGTGGGTGAAGTTTTGGTCGAGCTTTTTCAAAGCGCGCGGATTCCAAAGGCAGCGCCTTTGGCGGCACGTCATAATGTTTAGAACCAAAATCCCAAACGATTATGATTTTACCACTCGGCATAGAGGGAAAAGCCTGTCCGCTTCGTAGCGGGCAGGCTTCATTTGATTCTTTCAGTTTTTCGGTAGCGGCAGTTAGCACGGTTTTCAGCGCTGTCTTTAGCTTTACGGCGGTTTCCTTATCCTCGCCTTTTTCCATCTTGATGACCAGACCGTTAAGCTTTAGCAGGCATGAATGACTGGGATGCCTTGTCTACGCTCATTAACAGTGATTCTGTGTGAGAGGAGATAAAGGCCTATGGTATTTCGCAAAGTAGTGTTATGCTGTTATCAAAGATAGAAAGTGTGGATTCTCTAGAGGATTTTGAAGTTATTTCAAAAGCCGTTGAAATTGTGCCAGAGAAAGAATTTGAACAAACGTTGAACGATACTCTCAAATCCACTAAAAACAGTGCGCTTAGTCAGAAAATCTACGATTCTGGAGCACCCTTTGGAACGACAAATGAATCCGCGAAAGCCTCAAGGGCTGAATCATATGTTGGTTATGCCGTATATCGGGATGGTGTTGGCGTTGCAGAAAGTAATCTGGATTGGCACGCTGCTATTCTTAATGTATCGAAACCCAAGAGCACTTCGAATCAGGCAGTAATTCATACTCCCGGCAGAGGGTATGTACAGGCTGCTTCTTGGAAGTCATTTGAAGAGGATAATAACTATCAGGGAACTTATTGTCCTAAAATTTTTCGTCAGGTTATCAGAGCGTCGTACAGGGTACAGCTGAAGCATTGGCAGACGACGCAATCACATACACCCTCGTAATTGAAGGCACGATTGGAGGGCTAAAAAGTAAGTGGAGGTATAAAACAATGAACGTTTCTGATGGCTCAGGGACAGTAAGTCATATGGCGGAATTCGATGTCGAGGCAACAAACGCTTTGGCTAGTGCTAAGCAGGCAGAGGCCGCTTTAGCCAGTGTCGCACTTATGAAAGAGCAATTAGCAGCATCTAAGAAAGAAAATAAACGGATGTTTATTATTGCTCTAATCACAGCTATGGCTGCTATTTTGTCGTCATTGCCAGAACTGCTATCTATAATTAACACTTTATTTTTCAAGGGTTAAGGAGGATAACCGCTATTAGGGGGGTGGAAAAGTGAAAGTCTTAAAAGGGTTTCGGGCGTGTGATAAACCATGGTATAAAAAATGGTGGATATATATTTTGTTGTTTCTGAAAGCCCTAAATACAATGCAGAAATCGAACACTCGTTATACAAAATATCGCTAAACGAGTTCAAAATGATTGATTAGAACTTGCTTGTAATCACGCTAAGATCTAAACTCCAACATTTTATTCAATTCACAATTGTGATTGACAAAATGAACTTGTTTAACTTCCCATTATGTTTATTATTCGACCTGGAGTTTTGTCCGCACCCCACATATAAAACAGCTGGCAAGTGTAAAATCACTTGCCAGCTGTTTTATAACATTTGATTTTTTATACGGTCACGAAGATTTAAAACTTTGTCATGAATGATAGCAATGGTTTCCAGATACACATTGTCCTCCATACCGCTTGGATCATTCAACCCCCAATCCTCACGGTGCTTACAAAGCAGAAACGGGCACTGAACGTTGCAGCCCATTGTCACCGCAATATCCACAGAAGGAATATCTTCCAGGAGCTTACTGTGCTGCGTTTGCTCCATATCGATGCCATAAAGCTGCTTTATTAGGCGAACCGCGTCGGGATTGATGCGGTCTTTCAGTTTTGTTCCCGCAGAATAGCTTTCAAATACATCTGTGGCAAGGTGCTTTCCCAGCGCTTCGGCAATCTGACTTCGGCAGGAGTTATGGACACAGATAAACGCGACCTTCAACATATGGTATTACTCCTTTGCACCGCCACAGGAGCATACACCACCAAAGCATTCGTTTTCGCTGCGTTTCTCCATAAGGACGTTATTTCTCCAATTCCCGAAACGGTCGCGACCAATTTTCTCGCGATAGCCAACCATGCGGAACCCGCAGCTTTTATGCAAGCGGATGCTTGTTGTATTCTCCTGCATAATTCCCGATTGCAAAGTCCAAAACCCACCCCTTTCAGAGATGTAAATTAATTCAAGAAGCAATGCCTTGCCAACTCCCCGGCTGCGGTGGCTTTGTGCGACGTAGATGCTTACTTCAGCTACTCCCGAGTAAACACAGCGTCCTGACACAGCGGTCAAAGCCGCCCAGCCAACTACTTCGCTGCCGTCCTCTGTAATGACAAGTCTGCAATCTTTAAGATGCGAAGAATCCCATTCGCCCCAGGTCGGGCATTCCGACTGGAACGTCGCAAGATTTGTATCCATACCTTCCTGATAGATTCGACTCACTTCGGGCCAGTCAGCTTCAGTCATTTCTTTAATTTGATAACCCATTGTTTTTGAACCAGCCTTTCGTATTATTTGCGATTTTTACAAGCATCAGCATTACCGGAACCTCGACCAGAACGCCAACAGTAGTAGTAAGCGCCACCGGGCTTTTTGTACCAAACAGTGCGATGGCAACAGCTACCGCCAGCTCAAAGAAGTTGGAGGCGCCGATCATGCCCGCAGGGGCGGCAATATCATGCGGCAGCTTTAATCCCTTGGATGCCAGATAAGCAATAAAGAAAATCAAGAAGGTCTGCAAAATCAGCGGTACAGCAATAAGCACAATGTGCAGCGGATTATCCAGAATTACTTGGCCCTGAAATGAGAAGATGATAACCAGTGCCAGCAAGAGACCAATGGTCGTGATATTTCCAAACATCGGCATAAAAGAGTCGTTAAAATACCCCTCGCCTTTTTTTCGGATCAAGGTGGTTCTGGTCAAAATGCCCGCCGCAAGTGGGATTACCACAAATAGTACCACCGATAGAATCAGCGTTGCCCACGGAATGTGTACACCACCTACACCCAGCAGGAAAGCCACAATGGGGGTAAAGGCTACAAGTATTATTAAATCGTTTGTAGCAACCTGAACGACCGTATAGGCTGGATTCCCCTTAGTCAAATGACTCCAAACAAAAACCATTGCCGTGCAGGGTGCTGCGCCTAGCAGCACCGCACCGGCGAGATAGTCCTTTGCCAGATCTGGTGGAATAATACCTTTGAATATCACAAAGAAAAATAGCCATGCGATGCCAAACATGGTAAACGGCTTGATGAGCCAGTTCGTAATCCATGTTACAAATAGACCTTTTGGATTTTTTCCAACATTCCGAATGCTTTGAAAATCCACCTTGAGCATCATGGGATAAATCATCAGCCAGATGAGAATAGCAATAGGAATTGACACATTTGCATATTCAAACCGCCCTAAAAATTCGGGGATAACAGGCAGAAACCTACCTATTAAAATGCCTGTAACCATACAGAGAGCCACCCAAATGGTCAGGTATCTTTCAAAGAATCCAATGTCCTGCGCTTTTTCTTCCTTCAACGAATTACCCTCGAATCTTGTTTAAAATTGCTTTTACTTCTTCCTTTTTAAGCACCTTGCCAAAGGAGACTACTTTACCATCCACCACAAGAGCAGGAGTGGTCATGACGCCATAGGCGGCTATTTGGGCAAAATCCGTCACATGGTCGATGGCGACGTTCATACCCAATTCGCCCAGTGCTTCTTTAGTCGCGGCTTCTAATGCGTTGCATTTGGCACAACCGGAACCCAGCACTTTTACGGAAGCGCCGGTAGCCTTTGCAGTCTCGGCTTGTGCCATCGTTTCCCCGTTGCAATTGCCACCACAGCAGCAACCGGAGGCTGCCTTAGCTTTTGCTTCTTCAGTTTTTTTGGCTGCTACATCGGAAGCCTTGCACATTCCGCCACAATCGCACTGAACCAGTTCTTCCGCTTCTTTCTTCTTTCCAAAACCGAATAATCCCATAATAAAAATCTCCTTTATTAATTTACTTAGAATCCAAGATAAAACATATAAAATCCAATAAGCAATATGAATGCGCCCATCACAATTTTCAAACTGGTGCTTACTTTTCCGTATCGCGCGCTAGCAGAAAGTTTCTGCGCAAAACCGACGGACGTTCCGGCAACAACAGCAAGAACCCCATGCCCGATGGCGTACAGCAGCAAGAGCAGGGCGCCCCAAAAGATACTACCTTTCCCCGCGACAATAGCTAATAGCGCAATTAACACCGGCGTAGAACAGGGTGAGGAAAAGACGCCGGCCAGAACACCGGCAATCAAAGCACCTGTATACCCGCGCTTTTTGTTCTTTGAAAGCAGATAACTCGAGGGAATAATTTCAAAAATACCCCATATTTGCAACGCCATCAGCACCATCAAAACACCAAGAATCAGATACCACCACTTACTCCCGCTACCCATGAGCTGTCCGGCAGTGGCAGCGATTATGCCGAGAACGGTAAAGGTCACGGCACTTCCGCACGCGAAAGTCAGGGATAGAAACAGAGCTTTTCTCGTGTTGCGTTGTCCGGCTCCGCACACAAAACCGACGACTAAGGGAATGCTAGAAAGTGAGCAGGGCGTAAAGGAGGTCAGCATCCCCGCCAGTAGAGCCAGCAGCGGCGCAAGCCATACGCTGGTCTGAATTATCTCGGAAAGCTGCTCTAAAAGCCCGTTCATTCGCCGACTCCCATCTCTGCAAATATTTTTCTCATTTGCATCTCTGTGATACCGCCTTGATGTACCGTAAAGACGTGCTTCCCGGTGGCCTTTTGCGAATATAGGGTGAATTCGATTTCAGTTGCCAACGCATCGCTTGGAACAAATGGTTTGCCCTCAGCAGTGAAGAATACCTGAGTAGGGATCACCTGAACAGGAAAGTCAGATACGCCGTCCGAATACTTCCACACATCGATAAACTGTACCGCAGCGGCACCCTGCCACTCTGCATTCAGTGTTTCCAAAACGGGAGCCATTTCTTTGCAGGGAATGCAAGAATCAGAACCAAAATCGATAACGGTAGGAATACCATAAGACTTTACTTCATCCAATTTAACTGATGTAATTTTCAGCGGGTATTTTGCGACAGCATCTGCTGGCGGCGTTCTATTTGTCCCCATATTTTTAAACAGAAATATCCCGCCAATGACTAAAAAAACAACAATCGGTACAGCGATTTTAACCCAGCGTTTGTAGACAGGTTTGCCTGATTCATGATTCACAGCAACAACCCCCACCGCAGGATGCCTTTGTTCTCTTTCCCTGATAGAATTCTTTTAGATTTTGTGGCATTTGATACGCTGCACTGGAACAATCAGTGTTATCAGCAAACAGTGACTTTAGGATAGACTCAGCAAGCATAGCCGCTGGAGGCACTTCGTAAGTTTCGCCCTGATAGGAGAATACCCGGCAGTCCACCTGTGTTCCGCTTATTTCGCCACAGCAACCACAGTTGTTTTCCTGTACTGATTCGCAAACGTCTATTCCATTTACGCGAATGGTGGGCGAGGAAAGAAACCGGTTCTGCTCTGCGAGTTCAGCCGTTGCCATCTCCGTTTTGTGATACTCTACGCTGAATCCGGCCAGTTCCAGTGCAGGAGTCAGTACGGTCAGAACCTCATCCAATATGCGCTCAGTCCCGATGCAACGGTCACAGGTTTTTAGGTCGAGATACAGATACTCAATCACTGCTTTTTTTACAGATGACGTATGTTCCTCGCAGCAGCAACAGGATTCTTCTGGTATCGCCTGCCCGTTGGGTGGCGTCCAGCCGGTATCGTCTCCCACATAGGTGATGGCACCTACAGGGCATCGGTTACCGCAGCCGTGGCAGTGGTCAACACATTCTAATGGATTACTTACCACGGGTGTTGGCGCTTTTGCAAGATCATAAACGCCGTGTGGACATTTGGCGGAACAAGCGCCACACTCAATACAGGATACATAATCAATGACCGGGTACCATGTCTGTGCCATAGCTTAAATCCCCTTTGTATTTTTATACCAACAGGAACTGGAATGCGTTAAACAAATAGCCTACAATGATGATGCCAATGGTACAGATTGCGATGAACAGTCCCAGTAGCTTCGGTTTTACCGCCTTGCGCAGCATAATTATAGACGGTAATGATAAGGTCGTAACCGCCATCATAAAGCTTAAGATGGTGCCAAGCTGTGCGCCCTTAAAAAGCAGCGCTTCCGCAATGGGAATGGTGCCGAAAATATCCGCATACATGGGAACGCCGATGAGCGTAGCAAGTACGACGCCAAAGGGATTGTTACCGCCGAGAACCGCTTCCACCCAGCTT
>JAYFNI010000014.1:0-59008 GCA_034933525.1 Candidatus Fimivivens sp. | reverse complement strand
CGATAAGCTTATTGCGGTCATAAGGGTTCTCAGCAGGAAGAGGGCGGGAGATGGTGAAAATATCACCTGGAGATTGACAACATCGTTCGCCTATGTCAACGAATCGCCGGAACTTGTTGACGCCGTAAAGAAGTTTGTTGCAGGTGTTGAGCGACCTGTTGCTGATGAAACGCCATATAATGATTCAGCACCTAAAAGTGTTTTAGTCCATGACGAAAATGGTGTTGCTCCACCGTATGACCGTTCTGGGTGCAAAGATAACGTACCACAGCTATCCGAGAACTCTTCTTTAAGCCAGGGACCTGTGGATGTGGATCGTTCATTACCTGCACTGGCACAGCCATAAACTCATATAGATTGCTACTTCCTCTTCCTCAACGAAGGCGTAAAAGCCATTTGACATGACTTTTACGCCTTCGTTACTTATCCCCAATTAAAATAGCGCCGCCGCTTCCATACCGTGAGTGAGTTAGTTAATACTCAACGATTCTGAATGCGACAGCGCTTCTAGTTATAGTTATTACTTTTGTAAATTGTATAGATTACCCCGATGCAAAGCAAATATGGGGTGAAGGGGCAGACTGTGCAACTAGGAGTGATATCTAATAATTGATGTAAATTCCATCAAGGTGTATTAATAGGATGTTCCTCGCAATTGCAGCCCCCTTTAGGCCATTTATATTGTAATTCCGATACAGACATCCTGAAAATTTTTCAAAGATTCAACTATAGGCCATATCAATAACGCGCAATTGAAAATAATGGTTATCAATCTTTGTCTTATTTCTTATTTATCGCGAGCAAATCAAGCAATAAAACTGTCAAATTAGCTGTTTTGGGTTCGGTGTTATATCGCCGAACTGATGGCTGATCTCCTTGGCGACCTCGATAAACTGCCGCGCCGCCAGTGACAGAAACCGGTGCTTATTGTAAGCTACCACATATTCGCGCTTGGCCTCAGGGTCGCTAAGAAGATAATAAACCGCACGGTGTTCCGGCTGACAGGTGCATCGTACCGCTATGGGCAAAAAGCCGACACCGAGCCCACCGGCAATAAAGGTATTAGCCAATTCGCTGTTGCCGGTTTCAAAGACCACATGGGGTACAAAACCTGCACGGGCACACAGCATGTGGCCCTGCGTATACAAACGTTGTCCACGCTTGATCATCAAGAAGTCATCATTCTTGAACAGTTCTAAATCCACGACGGGCAAAGTGTCGCCGTCATGCTTGTAACAACTGTTGATAGGGTGCCCGGGCGGTACGCCAAACAGCAACTCCTCGTGAAACAGGAACTCGAACACCAGTTTTTCTGACTCGCCCGCCACTGAAAAAAAGGCGATATCCACCACACCGGCTTCCAGCTTTTTTTCCAACTGGGAAGAAGTGTCCTCCACGATGTGGATGATAATGCCCGGGAATCGCTCACGGAAAATCGGCATAATGCGGGAAAAATAGTACTTTCCATAAAGGTGAGATATGCCGATGGATACCTGCCCTGTGCGCAGATTTTGCACATCTGACATGCGCTTATGTATGCGGTCGCTCATTTGAAGAATGCTTAAGCCATCTTCCAGCAGCACCCGTCCCGCTTCGGTAGGGGTAATTACGCCGCGAGTGCGGTAAAAAATTTGTAAGCCAAACTCCTCTTCCAACCGAGCAACTGCCTGGCTAAGTGCCGGTTGGCTGACGAACATTTGAGACGCGGCCTTTGAAAAACTGCCGGTCTGCGCAATAGCTACGACATATTCCAAATCTCTTAGCTGCATGCAACCCCTCCCCTTTAACCTAAAATAATTTATTCGATTGTTGTAGTGACAATTTCAAAATATGAAATATAATTATATTTTTTGGAAAACAGTAATCTTGCAAGAAAATAAAAAAACTAATAAAAACAAAAAACAAAAGAAGATTTGCACAATAATATTTTAAGTTTATTATACAACAAGCTTTAAAATTGACATATCAATATAACTATTGCTTATAATCTCGATTATATATTAATATTGTACATTTTTCAACTTTGCTAGTAGAATTATTTATGTAAAAGCATAGTACGTCGTATCGGGAGGAATTTGATATGCTGTACGACGAGATTGAACTACGTGATATTCCACTTAACATACCGAAATATTATCAGCAGGTCGAAGCCTTCCTTAAATCCTTTGGTCTGGCTATGGACAGGCTGCTGGAACGCTATCTCGGTGCCTATTACAACGATGAACTGGTGGGTGGCGCGGGTTACGGCGGCGACGTCATCAAATGCGTGGCAATTGATCCACGTATGCGCGGCGAAGGCATTGTCAATACGCTGATATCCCAATTGTTATCTGAATTAATCGCCAAGGGACTTGAAAATATTTTTCTGTTCACCAAGCCGGCAAATCGGGTGATGTTTGAAGACCTTGCGTTCCATACCATCATCTGCACCGACGACGTGCTGCTGATGGAAACCGACGCCAAGGCTTACCCACGCTATTTGAAGGGTCTTTCAGCGCTGCGAACGGACGGCGGCAGCTGCGGCGCCATTGTGATGAACGCCAATCCCTTCACCTTGGGGCACCGCTTCTTAATCGAACAGGCCAGCGTCGCCTGCGACCGGCTGTTTGTGCTGGTCGTAGAAGAGGATCGCTCCCTGTTCCCGACCGCTATTCGTAGAAAATTGATTCAAGCGGGCACAGCCGACCTCAAAAACGTCTCGCTCATCGATGGAGGGCGTTATGTGATTTCCGGTGCGACCTTTCCAACCTACTTTTTGAAAACTGCCGACGTGGCTACAAGAGCACATGCCCGACTGGATGCCATGCTGTTTTGCACCGGTATCGCCCCCGCGCTTGGTGTCACCGACCGCTTTGTGGGTGAAGAGCCGCTGGACGTCACCACCGCAACCTATAACAGCGTAATGGCTGAGATACTACCGGCTTATAATATTCGCTTCCACTGCATCAACCGTCTTGAAAAACAGGGCGTACCGGTCAGTGCCTCTCGGGTGCGCGCGCTGATCAAACAGGACAAACTGGTGGACACTGCCACTTTGCTGCCGCCAACCACTTATCAGTTTCTCTGTTCCGACGAGGCGAAACCTATCATTGTCAAAATCAAAAATAGCGATTCTCGGCATTGAACGTCTATCGTTATATACAAAACAAGGAGGATCATTGTTGTGTGTCAAATCACAAAAAAGAGCTATGCCGGCTCTCTAGAATCGAGCGATGTGCTGGTGCAAATCAGCCCGAATCCGGGAAAAGGGCTTGAAATTGATTTAAAAAGTACAGTCAAGCGCCAGTTTGGCAATGCTGTTCTCGCCACCGTCAACGATGTGCTGCGAGAGTTTGATGTTACCGAAGCGTTTGTCAGTATTGACGACAAAGGCGCCTTGGATTGCACGATACGCGCCCGTGTCTCAGCTGCGGTCTGCCGCGCCGCGGCGTTGACCGATTATCACTGGAAGGTGGGTTAAAATGGTTGCAGAAAAAATAAAGCTGCGCCGAACCATGATGTATGTTTCAGGCAGCAGCCCCGCCAATATTGCACAGGCAACTATTTACGGCGCCGATTCGCTGATGTTTGACCTTGAGGACTCCGTCTCGGTCAACGAAAAGGATGCCGCGCGTTTTGTCATCTACCATGCGCTGAAAACCATTGACTTTGGCGATACCGAAACGGTAGTGCGTATCAATGCCATCAATACCGAAACCGGTCGCCAGGACCTGGAAGCAATTGTTCGCGCAAAGCCCGACGTCATCCGCCTGCCCAAAACATCCTGCGCACAGGATGTCTGGGACGCCGAAGCGATAATTGCAAGGATTGAGCGCAACATCGGCTTTGAAGAGGGGACCATCAAGCTGATGGCCGCATTGGAAGACCCGTCGGGTATTCTCAACGCGCGCGAAATTGCCAAATCCTCTAACCGGCTGATTGGCATGGCCATTGGTGCTGAGGATTTTGTCACTAGCATGAAAACCACCCGCTCCCCACTGGGCGTGGAGCTTGCTACTGCAAGAGGGCTGCTGCTGATGGCCTGCCGCGAAGCCGGAATTTACGCGCTCGACACCGTTTACAGCGATATCAACAACGATGAGGGCTTTCTGGAAGAAGTTAAACTTATCAAGCAGCTCGGATTTGATGGAAAATCCTGTATTCATCCGCGCCAGATAAAGCCGGTTCATCAAGTGTTCACCCCCACGACCAAGGAAATTGACTACGCCATCCGCACCTTTAGCGCCATCCGAGAAGCCGAAGAAAAACACTCGGGCGTCATCGCACTAAACGGCAAAATGATCGACCTGCCGATGGTGGAACGCGCGCGGCGCGTCATCCGGCTGGCCGACGCCGCCGGCATTCTGGACGGAGGTGCATACAGATGCTAAACGCTGTCAACAGAAACATTCCCGAAAAAACAAACAACAAAAGGCTGATTCCCTATCAGGGGGAATTCGCCCTATCGCCTGCCGACGCACCGATTGCGTCCTACCGCAAACTGAAAAAACGCACGCCCGATATGGGAAACAAAATTCAGCCCGATTTAACAGCGGCCATCCGTGCCGTGGGTCTGAAGGATGATATGACTATTTCGTTCCATCACGGCTTTCGAGACGGCGATTTGACGGTGCTGCCGGTACTGGAGGCTATTCGAGCGCTGGGCATCAAAAACCTGACGCTGGCACCAAGCTCCCTGACCGACGTACATGACCCGGTTATCGAGTTTATTAAAGACGGCACCATCACCCATCTGGAAAGCAGCGGGCTGCGTGGAAAGCTTGGCAAGGCGGTTTCAGAAGGTATTCTGGAAAATCCCGTTGTGCTACGCACCCACGGCGACCGCGTACGCGCCATTCAGGCGGGTGAACTAAACATCGACGTAGCCTTTCTGGCCGTGGCTTCCGCCGACGAATACGGCAACGCCACGGGCTGCATCGGCAAAAATATCTGCGGCGCATTGGGATATGCCATGGTAGACGCCAAATATGCTGCCAATGTGGTACTCATCACCGACAATCTGGTATCCTATCCCTGCTCCCCTATCTCAATTGACCAGAGCGACGTCGACTGTGTGGTTGTCGTCGACCAGATTGGCGACAGCGCCCTGATCGGCAAAGGGGCGGCGCGCACCACCCGTGACCCCAAGCAGCTGCTCATCGCCGAGAACACGACGAAGGTCATCGAATATTCGGGCCTGTTTGTCGAGGGCTTTTCCGTGCAAACCGGCGTCGGCGCAGTGCCGATTGCCGTCACCAACTTTTTAGGTGAACGCATGCGCACGCAGAATATTCACGCTGCCTTTGCACTTGGTGGAATCGGCGCAGCGATCACCCGCCTGCATCAGGAGGGCTTCATACAAAAAATTCTGGCAGTCCAGAGCTTCGATACTGAAGCCAGCGCCGCCTTGTGTAATGATGTTACCCACATCGAGACCGAAACCGGTACCTATGCCAATATTTTTGGCAATGGCTGCTGCATAAACAAGCTGGATATCTGTATTTTAAGCGCACTTGAAATGGACACACGCTTTAACTGCAATATTCTCACCGGCTCCAACGGCGAGCTGCGTGGTGCCCTTGGCGGCGGCCCTGACTGTGCAGGCGCAGCACGACTAAGTATTATGGCACTGCCGCTCATTCGCGGGCGCATCCCCAGCATTGTGGATGAAGTCAATACTATCTGCACGCCTGGCACCAGCGTGGATTGTGTTGTCACCGAGTATGGTGTGGCGGTTAACACCGCGCGCAACCCCGACCTTGCGGAAAGGTTGCGCAAATCTGGCCTTAAGCTTTTCACCATCCAGCAGCTTAAGGAGATGGCTGAACGCCTGACCGGCAAGCCGGAGCCGATTCAATACAATCGCGATAAAATTGTCGCCGTGGTAGAATATCGTGACGGCAGCATTATCGACGTGGTATATCAGGTTTTGCCCGAATAACCTCCTGTCAAACAGTGGGTTTGGGAATAGACGACAAAAGATAGGAAAATTGATTTGTTTTCACTGCAAGCAGAAGGCAGGTCAAAAAAATTAGTAGGAGGATTATCATGGCTTGGAAAAAAACTTTCGCGACTTTCTTAGCACTTACCATCTGTGCAGTCGCCACTTCATGCGGCGGCAGTAGCGGCACTGCGTCCACAGCAAGTTCCGGCACCGCATCCAGTACAGCGTCCGCCGATTCAAGCAGCACAGTTGCTTACCCCACAAAGGCAATGGAATTCATAGCGCCCGCCGGTGCCGGCGGTGGCTGGGATACGACCATCCGCGCTGTCGCCAAGGTACTTAAAGACACCAAACTAGTCTCTGCCGCAATGCCTGTCACCAACAAGCCTGGCGGCGGCGGTTCGGTCAATCTGGCTTATATGGATGAGAAAAAGGGCAGCGATACCATCATTTCGGTCTATTCTCCGCCCCTTATCCTCAATAATCTCAACGGCACCACTCCGCTGAACTACAAGGATAATACCACCCCTTTGGCCGCACTGATCACCGACTACGGCTGCTTTTTAGTGGGTAAGAATTCTCCGTATCAGACCATTAATGACGTCATGGATGCACTGAAGAAAGACATCAAGGGCGTTAAGCTTGGCGGTGCTTCTTCGGCCGGTTCGATGGATCACCTCCAGTTTTTGAAGGTCGCCAAAGCCGCCGGTATTGAGCATCCTGAACAGATCGACTACGTCAGCTTCCAGGACGGCTCCGCAACCGCCATGTTGCTCGGCGGACACTTTGATGTTCTGACCTCCGGCGTTGCGGACAGCATCGGCCTTGTTGAAAGCGGCGACCTGCGCGTGCTGGCCATCACCTCTGACGAGCGCATCGGCACCGGCACTATCGCAACCTTCCCCACCTGCAAGGAGCAGGGCATTGATGCCACTTTCTATAACTGGCGAGGCCTGTTCGGCACTGCCGGCATGCCCGACTACGCCAAGGATTTCTGGGCGGATGCGCTTACCAAAATGGTTGAGACGCCCGAATGGAAAGCCGAATGCGAAAAGTATGGCTGGGATCAAAAATTTATGACCGGCGACGCGTTCATGAAGTTCCTTGACGAGCGCAATGAAGAATACAAGGGACTGCTTGATTCTGTCGGCATGCTCAAGGCATAAGACAATCTTATTTCGTGGCGCGTGAAGCGTCCGGCACAGTGTGGGGCAGGAGACGACTGTGAAACGCATCGTCTTCTCCCTGCTATATTCAAAAGATGGTTTATAAAACAAACACCTCAAATTGGAGGTCACTTATGTTAATGGATTTTAATGTGATCGTTGGACTTGGCACCCTATTGTTTGGTGTCATCTATACAGCCGCAGCCTTTAACCTAGACAGGGCAACTATCGGCAACCCGATTGAGCCGCTGCTGTTCCCAATTATGTTGGGGGTAGGGATGATTATATGCGGCGTTCTGCTTGTGGCAACAGCGGTTGCCGAAATTAAAAAAGATCCCACCAAATTTAATAAATTTAAATTTGAACGCACAGTTGACGGTAAAATTCCCAAGGATCGCATTCTCATTGCCGTCACCTGTCTCGCTGGCATGGTTTATGCCGTAATCTTTGAAAAGCTCGGATATGTCATTTCAACCGTTTTGTTTCTGGGGCTGATGCTGTTTTTATTCCGAGGCAGGAAAAAATGGCTGTCAAATATCGTCATCGCCCTGGCCTTTTCACTGAGTGTCTATCTTCTGTTCACCAAAATGTTGACCATTCCGCTGCCAATGATGCCCGGCGGCATTTTCTAATCGGGAGGAGGAACTGTTTTGAGTGCAATTCTTAATAATTTGATGATGGGATTCTCGGTCGCCTTCCAACCGATTAACTTGATGTGGGTGACAATCGGCGGCGTTCTGGGTACAATTATCGGCATGCTGCCCGGCCTGGGACCCGCAACCGGTGTTGCCGTACTGCTGCCACTAACCTATGCCATGGGACCCGAGGGTGCCCTGATTACCATGTGCGGTGTTTATTATGGCGCGATGTTTGGTGGCTCCCGAAGCTCAATTCTTATCAACACCCCCGGCGATGGTGCTGCCATTGCAGCAACGTTTGACGGTTACCCAATGGCGCAAAACGGCAAGGCCGAATCTGCTTTAGCCATTTCGGCCATCGCTTCTTTCATCGGCGGTATGATTTCGGTCATTTTCTTCATTTTCCTGGCGGTTCCGGTTTCGCGCTTTGCGCTAAAGTTTGGCCCTTCACAGTATTTTATGCTGATGCTGGCAGCACTTTCGATGACCGCTTCAATGAATAAAGGTAATGCGGCAAAGGGCTTTGCCTCTATGTTCTTCGGCCTAATGATTTCCAGTGTAGGCCTCGATGCACAGTCTGGTGTACCTCGCTTTACATTTGGCGAACCGCATATGATGTCCGGCATTGATTTTCTGATTGTCATCATCGCATTTTATGCGCTGGGCGAAGTTTTTAAAAGCTTTAAAGACATTGATGAAGGTAAAAAGAAAATGCAGACCAAGTTCGGCAAAATCTGGATTACCATGGAAGAGTGGAAAAAGTGCTGGAAACCCATTCTGCGCAGCACACCGCTCGGCTTTATCATCGGCGCACTGCCCGGTGCGGGCGGTACAATGGCTTCCCTGATGGCTTATAACAACGAAAAACAGATTGCAAAAAATCCCGACGACTTTGGCAAGGGCGAAATTGTCGGCCTTGCAGCACCTGAAGCTTCTAACAATGCCGCTTCTGTCGGTGCGCTTATTCCGATGCTCACCCTCGGCGTTCCGGGTTCGGGCACCACGGCTGTTATGATGGGCGCGCTGCTTATGCTGGGCTTGCAGCCTGGTCCCCTACTGTTCACCAACCACCCACAGTTGGCCTGGGGTCTGATTGCGTCGATGGTCATCGGCAACATTATTATTGCCATTGTCAACATCCCAATGGCCGGTGCACTGGTGCGCGTGCTCTCGGTTCCGCCGAAGATTCTCTATCCCATAATTCTGGCACTGGCGTTTATTGGCGCCTACGCGATCTCAAACTCGGTATTCGATTTCTATCTCATGGTTATCTTCGCGATTGTAGGCTACATATTTGACAAGGCCAAAATCCCCACCGCACCCATGATCCTGGCTGCCATTGTCGGTAATACTATGGAGGTATCGTTCCGTCAGGCGCTTTTGCTGGCCAACGGCTCCTGTACTGTATTTTTCAAGGGCGGCATCAACCTGTTCCTGCTGGTGGTCATTATGGCTTGCATCCTGCTGCCTTTTATCCGTGAGGTCAAAAAGACCGCCAAGGCAACGCATTAATTAACTATTTCCCTTTTCTTATTTTAAGCGGTGGGGGCCGGCAATGTTGCCGGCTCCCACCGCTTAGACTGCCACAAAACCACGCTACGGGCATGGATTTTTTGTATAATGGAAAGAGGAAGGAGCGATAGCGAATGGACGACTAAAAAAAGATAGACGGCTGGGATATCGTGCTAGTGGATATAGATGAGCTGGTACTGCAAGACCAGTTGCAAAAGAAGACAGAGTGTATAAGGGATTAGCTCTATGCGCGCCTGAAGATAGAGTACAATAAAGTTCGCAATTTCAAAAGGGAATAGAAAAGCCATTGGGACTCCGATAAAATGAATGGTGTTAAAGCCAGCCCACCTGAAGCACGGCTATCAGGACAGAATGCCAGACTATGATTTGCTGGTTCAAACCTAATGATTTATGCTACTCCCTTGTTCATTGTGCAAATACTTTTACACAAAATTTTACGAAATGCCAATATAAGTGAATAACAACACGCCTATCACTCGGGAATGAGTTTCCCATTATGGTACTAACCTGCCATGTTTTGAATCACCTAAGGCAATTTATTGACCATTGAAAGCCATATTCACTTTGATTTATGCTAAAATTACAATCAGGGGATGATATTTCCAAAGTGTTATACACCTGATTGAAATCAGGAGGGAGTATGCTTTGAAAAGTAAACAAATAAATGATGTATTTAAAGCGTGGTTGGTAAAGGGTGCTGAATTCTCAGGAAGATATGAACTTCCGAAATTAAAGCCATGTCTCGCAAAACCAAATAAGGCTCTCCCCTTTGACAAAGCTATTAAATCAGCGGCAAAAAATCAATGGGTACATTTTTATTTGGATGACCGTAGATTTGAATGTGTTTGGAGTAATCCAAAAGCATATCTTAATTGCTTAAAGGCTTATGACGGCGTTATATCAACTGATTTTAGTTTATATAGAGAAATGCCTCTATCTATGCAAATATGGAATACCTATCGAAATAGAGCGCTTGCCTTTTGGATGCAGAAAAATGGAATCAATGTTATTCCCAACGTGCGTTGGGGCGACGAAAGTACATATCATTTCTGTTTTGACGGTATACCGAAAAATAGTATAGTTGCGATCCAAATTCCTAATTGGAACGATACCGTCAGAAATAGGGAGGCGATATAGCGGGGGGGTGGCGGCGGCGGATTGTTTAGCGGTACCAAAGGTGGTTCAATCAAAATATCGGATAAGAAAATGCATCAGGACGGTAAACATTATAACAAGCACGGTCGAAATATGGGGTATTCAAGTGCCAAAGAATATGATTTTGCTGCAAAGACTTTCGCAAGTAAATATCAGAATCATCCTGATGCAAAAGTTAATGATGGTATTTGGAATGGCAAGGGTTCGTTCAACGGCCAACTTCAAAGGATAATTACATACAAAGAAAAAACTGTTATTATTAATCCAAAGACTGGTCAAGTAATAGATTTTTACTTCGGCAATGAATATCGTGGATTTATAACTCTGAAAAAAATACGATAGTGAGGGCTTAAAATGTATTCTTTAGAAGTTGGTAATGTTATTCCGGCACAAGGCATAGGCGCGTTTTCGCTTGGAATGTCATACAATCAAATCATGGAATTAACCAAAGATTTTGAAATAGAAGAACTGAATAATTCCTTTATTATTATTTGTGCTGACGTAAAACTATGGATTGATAAAGACAGTGAAAAATGTACTCAAATACTTGTCCAGAAAGACTTTAAAGGTAAATATCACGGGTCTATTGGGATTGGTTCAACTCTAGCCGATATCAACCGCTTAGGATTAGAGTGGTATGAAGATCTTGATGCCTATTTCATCAGAGATATTACAGGTATTTGTTTTGAGCTTTCGGATACCGAAAATGCAGATGACATATGGGACGAAAAACAAATGCCGATAGCATATATTGCTGTGTTTAAAGACTGAAGAAGGTTCAGTCCATATGATGATAAAAAAGAAAATGTAATATGGTGCATCATCACCTATCTTGGATTGAACTCGTGTTTTTACATTATACCTCTGATTCCCAGTATCTATGTAATGCCCCCTAAGGCTGACATTTGGGCTTATCCCTAGGGCAAACAGACTGCGGAGCTCATCAAGTAAGCACAATTCCCGGGTATGCTCATGTTTTTACAGTATACAGTTGTTGCTTAATTCTTTTTGTGTGCTGTAATTATTGTAATACTATGTGCGTTAATAGTTAAAACAAAGTCATCGACGTGTACATACCAATTCTTTCCCTTCCTAATTATGCTATCTGCGTTTTTGATTTTCGGCTTGCTCCACTCAATAATATTCGCAACACCCAAACTCAGATTTTTCTTAATTCGTTCAGCGCCCAATTTTGTTGTATGCATCTTATCCAGATTAGTTAATAAATCGTTGCTCATTTTTCCCTCTGCATTATATAAATAACCTGTATTTATAACTGAATTAATCTCAGTAAAACTCTGCATTATCAATGCTAAGCCCAGAAGAGTGCCTTCTGGGCTTGTCCCTTGGCTAAACATTAGACGAAGTTAAGTGACTTGCTCAAATTCTGAGAAGATCATTCCCGCCTATACGCCGGACGCTAAGGCATTACCGACATGTGATACCATTATGGTACAGGGCGTTGAGCTGGAGCTGACGAGGAAGTCTGGTAATTTGCATGAGCCTCGGGGATTAAAAATAAGTCCTCTGGATAAGTTGTACTGATGGTCGGGTTTTTAAGCAACACTCTGGAACGATAAAATACGATTGCTTGCAAGCAGTCGTCAGTATACATGAAATCAATTGTGTTTACATCACCCCGGGCATGATATTCAAAAGTCTCAAAGTAGTATTTAACCCCATCTATCTCTTTTTGGCCAGAAGCCCCGCTAAAAACAAGGTCGCTAAAATCCGGCGCTAAAGAGTCCGAACCTAGTGCGTCCTTTATATTCTTGAGTAAGTACCTGATTGATAACTTCTCCGTTTACAATAAAAGTGAGAGCTTGGTTATCAGCTATTGACGAAATGACGCTCCCGTTCATATCATACCTTACAGCACTCAGGAGCTCCTTTCGCGCAATTTCCATAATAACAGGGGTATGATCATTGGTCATGGTCGGATCCATATAGCTCAAATAATAATTTCCGCTTTTTAATATGTTAACATACTGCGTGGACAAATAATCCTTGCTATTATTATTTTGAGAACATGCGCACAAGAGCAAAAATAGAATTGATATCAATAATTTCTTACCCACTGCAACCCCCTTTTATTTTTAGATTAATATATTAATAGTATAGAACAAATTGGTGTTTCGTGCCGAAAAATGGTATAACTAGTAAGTTTAAGGGAACAACTTACAGTTTCTTAATAAACAGAACGCGATATTGGATTGCTTTTTCTCCCATATCAGATTTAACGTGATGAGTACATATTTACTTGAAGCAAACATAGAGCAATTATTATTTGTGCATTGCTTCATAAAATGCTGTTAGGTATTGTGTCAATTACACCTAGTCGATTGTTGCTTCAGGCCTTTAGCTCAACAACTCCTTGCGCCAGTAATGTCAAGGAAATAAACCCCATCGGTACCAGTAGCAATACAAGTGGAAAATAGATTGTTGTCAGAAAGAAGAATAGGCATCTCCTATTGGTACCAGACATTTTAATACTCCTTATTGAATATCGCTTTGTCGGAGCATTGTATTATGTTGCTGGATTATAAACGTCCCCACGATCAAGAAGAATGAAGTCTCTGTATGCATTATCTGAGATATAAGTATCTAATTCTGGAGATAACTTATTGACATATACCGAAATTCTGTTTTTAGAATAAGCTATCATAGCTTCAAGCCTATTTCCGGCATTTCCAAAATCTTTAATATTGCTCATTATCTCATTCAATTGTCTTATCGAATATTTTGCATCAATAAACTCTATTTGGACATCTTGCGATATAGCTTCTTTAACTAAAGGATTTAACGAAATTTCCAATTTCTCTTTATCCAAAGTCCAAATACTAATAATTTTTTTCAGGTGGGAGTTATAAAATGCGCCACCAAAATTATCGTCATTTGCTAATTTCTGATTTAATTCATTTGTTATGCTATCCAGCAAATCAGCGTAGTCTTCCAATTGAGACTCAGGGATTATAGGTGGTACTGCGATATCATTCGAAGGATTTTCCGAGATTGAGGATGAGACTGTACCTTGTGAAACGCTATATTCTATAGATGACCCATCTACTTGCTGATCGGATTCATGTTCCGGGACCGTTGACTCCGATACAATTTGTGAAGAAGCTTCTATTATATTTTGGCTTTCTTCTGAGGTGATGTTGTTGCTTTGAGCACATGCGCAAGTACCCAATAAAATTGAACAGAAGAAAGATATCAATATTTTTTTCATGAAATTCACTCTCCAAGTCAAACTTTCTGAGCGAGCCGCCAAGTAGCTCGCTCAGAAAGTTATTTTCAGTTAAGACGAGATGGCAATATACCGCAGGATTCGATGTAGCTCCACTGACCAGCCACACCGTCTTCGGAGTCAGCGAAGTATCCAATATTAGTTCCGGAGATTTTATACACAATACTAGACAAATCACTATCCGTCATTGCGCTCACCCTTTTTCTTTTTTAGCAGCCAGCTTCTCATTTGCTTTCTGTATTTTTGACTTATGGGCAAGACATCTTTGTTTATCATAACAACCTCTGAATAACAGTACTTTTCAACACAGTCATAGTTGATCAAATAAGAATTATGTATCTCCAGAAACTCATCTGAGGAAATTTGTTTGAAGATATCGCCCTTTTTGCCATAAAAAACATGTTCTTCGTTTTTTGTAACTACACGCACCTTTTTCCTGTGCTTTCAAAATAGAGAATACTGCTGATTGGTATGCGTACAGTGCTACGTTGCTCAGTAAACTCAAAATAGGAATGGTCTAATCGACGTAATTTAACTGCAGTTAAAATTGCTTTTTCTACATACTGATAATTCAATGGTTTCACCAGAAAGTCTAGCGGGCGTATTTTAAAAAGTTCCATTGCATAACTGCTCATGCCAGATATAAAAACAATTTGAGTTTCATTATCATCCTTTCTCTCTCTTATATAATGACCGATTTCTATTCCAGTCATAGTGGCCAGCTCAATATCCAAAAAAGCGATATCAAGTTTATCTTGTTTTAAGTACCAGCACAGCGATTCACCGGTATAAAACACACTAATATCAATATGTAGGGCATTATTTTTTTCCTGTGATTATAATGAAATTCTCTAACTGTGTGCAGAGCACCATATCATCATCACAAATTGCAATGCGTATCATAAATAATTCCTTCTTTGGGATAATTGGTATATTTTACATTATTATACATTATTTTGTGCAATTCTGCAACGTCATATAAACAGTATGTAACGAGGTTGTAGTACATTTGATTAGGTAAATAGAAAAATCCAAGGTTGCATCCCTGAAACCTTGGATTAGTATATCTTTTGTTCTATTCAAACTGCTAATGGGAACACAAAAGCGAAGAGCCATCAATAAAGATTAAAGACCCTCTAATAAGGAACTTTGTAATTCAAATATATTGTCACGCTTAATTTTGTTGGGCAGAGGAACATTTTATCAATAATACATAGTTCGCCAAATAAGAGGTTAATACCATAACCGACAGATTAACAACTTTTTTCAGAACTATGGCTTTTGCCAGAAGGATGTAAAGTACTAAAAACAAATCAGTTTTTGATGGATCCATTGGTTCAAGCCATTTTGCATTCAGTCTATAGCGTTATTATGCCCCTAGATAAGTCACAGCAGATAATATTAAATCCTTAAAACTATGATTATCCTAAAAAATCAATGGTAGTGTACATTATTTTCTTGTAAATAACGTTGCCTTTTCTCAAGTTCGTTTATTGTATTGTTTTTATTCTTTCGTCCAACGGCAATAATAATAGCGTTTAATATTGTCATAGCTGAAACAAATGAAAAAGTAGTGGAACTGTTTTGCGCTATTAACGTTGCATCTGACATTGATGCAAGAGGTGAGGACATTTGATCGGTAATGGAAATAATTTTACATTTCCTATTTCGAAAAAATCTTGTTATATCACATGTTATTTGCGTATAGGTTTCAAATCCAATGCAAACCAGTGTATCATCAGGCGTAATATCCATAATTCGGTCGTACATATCGCCTGTACCGGGAGTTATAAGTCTAACGTTGCTCATGAAGTCACTTAACATGAAATGAAAATAATATGCAGCGGCATAAACCGAACGCAAGCCTATTACATATATAGTTTTGGCGCAAACAATATAATTAACTGCATGTTCAAAAGACTTTTCCAATTGCTCATTATAAGTATAATTCAAATTGTCAATATTATTTTGTATTGTATCATAAAGGATATTTTGAGTTTTACCACAATCAGAGATCGAATTTTTAATTTCTGTCATGGCAAAAATCTGTTGTTTAGTAATATTTTGCAGATCTTTTTGAAACTCAGAATATCCGCTATATCCCAAAGTTTTGCATAATCCAACAATGCTACCTACACTTGCTGATACTTGTTCAGCAAATTCTGTTATAGGCAGATATGAAATATTAATATAATTTTTTTTGATATAATCACATATTAAGCGTTGGGTTTTCGAAAGAAATTCATAATTATTATCAATTAATGAAAATATATTGTTTTCCATATTTTAGATCCTTCTTATTATCAATTTTAAATTATTATAACATAAAAAAATATAATTGAATATATTTTCAAATTTTTGAAATTTATTATTGACAGATATTTAAATTAAGAATATTATTATTGCTAGAAATTGAAAAAATTTTCAAAATAATTATAAATATTATAATATTATTTCAAATTAACAACTATTAAACAATTAAGAGACAAATTGACGTTTGTTTTTAGCAAAGGTATACAAATACATAAAAGGGGAGATTAAATTGGTATTTTGGGTATAATAGGGCGACAATATCTAGAATAATGCATGCCACAAAAATACATGTAGTCAAATTTTAAAAGGAGAATTCAAATGAAAAAGTTGAAAATTAGCCAATCTGTTCAGATACTGCTGGGTCTTGTTTTAGGCATTTTATTTGGATTGTTTTGTAACCTTACAATGTCAGCTGAATTTTTTAATACTTTAGCTACAAACGTATTATCACCTGTTGGCACAATATTCTTAAACGGATTAAAGGTTACAATTGTTCCGCTTGTCATGCTGTCAATTTCAACAGGCATTGCCTCTATAGGTGATCCGAAGAAATTAGGTAGAGTAGGTGGAAAAACTATTATTTATTTTCTAATTACAACCATTATTGCAGTTATTATCGGTTTAGCTTTGGGAAGCATTGTGAAACCCGGTGCTGGTGTTGATCTAGTATTGGAGAAGGCTTATGAAGGAAAACAAGGAAATACTATAATTCAAATGCTTGTCAATATGTTCCCATCAAACTTATTCGAATCTATGCTCAAAACTGATATGCTAGCCATTTTGGTGTTTTCTATTATCTTTGGACTTGGAATCGTAATTTTGGGCGACCAAACGAAGCAATTAGTAGACATTCTGAATCAAGCAAACCTTGTAATGATGAAATTTATTGAATTTTTCATGTTGTTGGCACCTTATGCAGTATTTTGCCTTATCGCGAAAGTGGTTGGCCAGATTGGTATTGCAGCAATGCTTCCCCTTTTTAAATACTTATTGTGCATCTTAATTGGTTGTCTGATTCAGCTAATAGTTGTCTATGGTGGTATGCTGCAAATTTTTGCAAATAAGAGCATCATTAAGTTCATTCAAAAATTTGCACCTGTTATGTCATTTGCGTTCAGTTCGCAATCAAGCACAGCGTCCATTCCGTTAAATATTGATACTTGCGAAAAACGCTTGGGTATTTCACGTAAAATTTCAAGTTTCATCTTACCTTTTGGAGCGACTGTTAATATGAATGGTACTGCTGTTCTGCAAGGAGTTGCCATTCTGTTTGTAGCACAGTATAGCGGTGTAACGTTGACAATTTCTCAGCTTGTTACCGTTGTACTTACAGCAGTATTGTCGTGTATAGGCGCTGCAGGTATGCCTGGAACAGCTCTAATTATGTTAACTGCAGTATGCCAATCGGTAGGTTTACCTTTAGACGCGATTGCCTTGCTCATGGGCGTTGATCGTATTGCAGACATGATCAGAACTACAATTAACGTTACTGGCGATGCAGTTGTTTCTCTAATTGTATCCAAAGGTGAAAACGAATTTGATGAAGAAGTTTTTGACGGCAAAACAGGTACAAAAATCACATTATAATAGAGCGATATATTTTTTATTCTAGAATTCACAATTGGAGGTTTACATTATATGTCTACAAAAGCATATTACTCCCATACGGAAATCGGTGCTGGTAAAATTGGCTTTTCCAAGACACGTTCAATCATTGAGACTCCCTTTTACGGAAACAATGTTGTAAAGGTGAATACGCTCAAAGAAGCATATAATCTTGCGAAAAATTCCCCTGGAACTATTGTTACAGATCAGCCTGTTTATCGGGGTGAGGAATTCGGTCTGGAAAAAGACGCCAAAGTTCTTTTGTTTAACGACGGCTCAATTGTAGGACGTTATGCACCCGCTCGCCGAATTACAGGAAAGCCCAGCACCAATACGGAGCATCTTGATAAGTTGCTTATGGATGCTGTATATGACACCCGTTGTAAAAAGCTTTATCATGCAGAGGTTTTCATTGGACTTGATGAAGAATATATGGTAAAAGCACATCTTCTCCTTCCCGAACATGAAGAAAATCTACTTTATAACTGGATGCTTAATTTTCAGTATATGTCCGATGAATACATAAAGCGCTATAAGAAGTCTATTCCAGTAGGCAACGGGAACGAGCCTGACATCTATATTTTCTCAGATCCTCAATGGGTAGGTGCTCCCGGTCAGAATGACATTACGGATCCTAAATGTCTTTGTTATTTCAACACAGAAACTAATTGTGCAGCTATACTTGGCATGCGCTACTTCGGAGAGCATAAAAAGGGTACATTGACCCTTGCGTGGGCAATTGCAAACCGCAATGGTTATGCTGCTTGCCATGGAGGACAAAAGGAATTTGCTCTTGACAACGGTTCAAAATATGTTGCAGCTTTTTTTGGTTTGTCTGGGTCGGGCAAATCTACGCTCACTCATGCGAAACATGGTGACAAATACCCTGCGATCAAAGTTCTACATGACGATGCATTTATCATCAATACAGAAACTTGTGTTTCTATCGCACTCGAGCCTACTTATTTTGACAAGACTGCTGACTATCCTATAGGGTCACCAGACAACCAATTTGTTTTGACTGCACAAAACTGCTCCGCAACTCTTGATGAAGATGGAAAGGTAGTATTGGTTACTGAAGACGTACGCAACGGAAATGGCAGAGCCATTAAATCAAAGCTGTGGTCTTCAAATAGGGTGGATAAAATTGAATCCCCCATCAACGCAATATTTTGGATTATGAAGGACCCGACCATTCCGCCCATTGTCCGTATCAAAGGGGCGGTTCTGGCGTCGGTTATGGGCGCAACTTTGGCTACAAAGCGGTCCTCTGCTGAACGTCTTAAGGCAAATGCCGACCCAAATGCGCTAGTAGTCGAACCTTATGCTAACCCTTTCCGCACCTACCCTCTCGCTAATGACTATGAAAAGTTTAAGTCTCTGGTTGAGAAAAAGCACGTAGCTTGCTACATAATTAATACCGGTGACTTCATGGGTAAAAAGGTAACGAAAGAAGTTACTCTCGGTATTCTTGAATCGGTTATTGAAGGAAAAGCGAATTTTAAGCAGTGGGGCCCCTTCCGTGACATTGAAATATTTGAGTGGGACGGGTTTTATCCAGACTTGAACGATCCTGCATACTTAGAGCAACTCAAGGCACGTATGCAAGATCGTCTAAATTATATTACTAATCTCAGTGAAGTAGATGGAGGGTACGACAAGCTCCCTGCCAATGCGGCAGAAGCGATTCGCTCAGTTGTAGAACAAGCTGATTCTCTAAAATAAGATGGTATTAATTAATCAGATTAGAAAGGAAATATTATGAAATCTCAAATTAGCAATCGCATATTGAACATGACTCCTTCTGCAACCGTTGAGCTTGCAGGTAAAGTTGCAGCACTCAAAAAAGAAGGTGTTGATATTCTTTCATTCAGTTTAGGAGAGCCGGATTTTCCTACTCCATCTAATATTATTGAAGCAGGATATAAGGCAATGGTGGACGGCTTCACAAAGTATACTTCCGCTGCCGGTATCGACGAGCTTAGAGAAGCGATCTGCGAAAAACTCAAAAAGGATAACAGCCTTGACTATAAACCAAATCAAATTATTGTAACCACCGGTGCAAAGCAAGCGATATTTAACGCCCTTATGGCTATTTGCAATGAGGGAGATGAGGTTATTATCCCCACGCCATGTTGGGTAAGCTACGTTGAACTGGTTAAGCTTGCAGGTGGTGTCCCGGTGCTTGTAGCAACTGAGGAAAAAGATGGCTTCCAGCTTGATTGTGAAAAGATTAGGGCTGCAGTTACCAATAAAACAGTTGCAATCATTTTTAACAGCCCAAACAATCCTACAGGTGCTGTCTACAGCAAAGAAACTATCTTAGACATTGGCAAGCTTGCCCTTGAGAAAAATTTCTACATTATCAGTGATGAAATCTATGAGAAGCTTGTATATGACGGTAATGTTCACTATTCTGTTGCGGCGCTGTGCCCCGAGGCTAAGGATCTTTGTATAGTAATTAATGGTTTTTCAAAATCCTATTCTATGACTGGTTGGCGTGTGGGCTATGCAGCAGCTCGTCCTGACATTATCAAGAGCATGTGTAGTTTTCAGGGACATACAACATCCAACACGAACACCATTGCTCAGAAAGCAAGTGTTGAAGCAATTCGTGGCCCGCAAGAGTCTGTTGCCATGATGCATGATGAGTTTGCACGCAGACGTAAATACATGATTGAACGTCTAAATAAAATGCCCGGCATAACCTGTTTGGATGTAAAGGGTGCATTCTATACGTTCCCGAATATTTCAGCTCTTTATGGAAAATCCGTTGGCGGAAAGATAATGAAAAACTCCTCAGATATTGCATCTTATCTGCTTGATGAGGCCAACATCGCTGTTGTACCCGGTCTAGCATTTGAAGCACCTAATAATATGAGACTTACCTATGCAAGCTCTATGGAAGCAATTATTGAAGGCATGAATCGTATGGAGCGTTGCATCTGTGATTTGAAATAATATCGGAGGTTATCATCATGGAAAACTCGAAATTCAAGGGTATAATGCCTGAAAAGAGATTATCATCTCTTAGAGAAATTATTAAAGAAAAGGGCCTCGTTCGTGTTATGGAGGCTCACAACGGTCTTACCGGACGAATTGTTGAAGAAGCTTCTGTCCAAGAAAACGGTCAAACGCGTTCTTTCGATGCAATGTGGGTCTCCAGTCTTTGCGATTCTACTGCAAAGGGTAAACCTGACATAGAGCTCGTTGACTTTACTTCTCGTGTAAATACAATTGAAGAAATTATGGAAGTTACCACTAAGCCAATTATCCTTGATGGAGACACTGGTGGTAAGGTTGAGCACCTTGTATATAATGTAAGGACTCTGGAAAGACTCGGCGTTTCCGCAATTATTATCGAGGATAAGGTTGGTCTTAAGCAGAATTCTCTTTTTGGCACTGATGTTGCACAGCAGCAGGATACCATCGAAGGTTTCTCTCATAAGATTGCATCAGTTAAAGCAGCGCAGATGTCGACCGATTTCATGTGCATCGCACGTATTGAAAGTCTTATACTCAAGCAGGGCATGCAAGACGCCCTCAACCGTGCAGACGCTTATGTAAAAGCAGGCGCTGATGGTGTAATGATCCATAGCAAAGAAAAAGAGCCTACGGAGGTTCTTGATTTCATCAAGAACTTTAAATTAAATTATCCTAACATCCCTGTTGTCGTGGTGCCCACAAGCTACAGCAATATTACTGAAGAAGACCTTAAGTTAGGGGGAGTAAGCATTATAATTCATGCAAATCACTTTATTCGAAGTGCTTACCCGGCAATGGTTAAAACAGCAGAATCGATTCTTGAAAACCATTGCTCAGCTAAAGCAAGCAGTGATTATTGCATGTCCATAAAGGATATATTAACGCTTATTCCAAATAAGCTATGACGGGCATTGCGTAGGCGAATTATCTACTGGTTTGTTTTTGTTTCATACCACAGACGTTTTTGTGACTTTTATCCCTCATCCTCACGGGCTTAATTGGGTGCTTGTATTGTGGCATGATTTTTCATTTGTTAACTGTGAAAGTGTAGTTTGACGGTGTCAATTATGCAGAGCTTTCTGCCTGTAAACGGTCAATTCAATCAAGCGATGATTAGCACCCGGTCACAGACATCAAAACTCGCCCGTTACTATCTATTTTCTCAGCCGCAAGTCCTATAATGTCCGACAAGACCAAGATGGGGCGGCGTTTACATCTTGTCCTAAAAGGAGGAGTCCCAGTGATAGATAGCACCATTGGAATCCTTACATATTTACGTGACATTAATGTCGCATCAACCGCTCTGAGACTCACTTGCGCCATGCTTTTCGGCGGCCTGATTGGTATTGAGCGCGAACGCAAGCGTCGCCCCGCAGGGTTCCGTACTTATATGATCGTCTGTCTTGGTGCGACGTTGACGATGTTGTTGGGTCAGTATGAGACACTGATGCTGCACACACGATGGGCAGCACAGATGAACATGGTTGGCATCAGCACCGATGCTTCGCGATTTGGTGCCCAGGTTATAAACGGCGTAGGTTTTCTGGGTGCAGGAACCATCATTGTCACGGGACGCCAGGAGGTCAAGGGGCTGACCACGGCGGCCGGACTTTGGGCGTCGGCCTGTATGGGACTCGCCATTGGTGCAGGTTTTTATGAATGCATGATTATCGGATTTCTCCTTATTTTCTTGAGCATAAAGGTGTTCCCAATTATCGAGAACGTGTCCCTTAATACTGCTAGATACATGAACATCTATGTAGAGTTTGCGTCTTTGGACGGTATCGGCTCTTTTATTCAGCGCATTAAAGGAAACAATATCAGGATATTTGACGTCGACCTTGACAAAGGGATGGGTATGAATCTGAAACGCCCAAACGCGGTTTTTTCCATCTACCTGCCACGTAAGACGCCTCATACCGAGGTTTTGGCGATGCTGTCTTTAGAGAGCAACATCAGCTTAATCGAGGAAATCTGATGGAAGGGAAAAGATAGAATGATGCCTTGGTTTGATACCTTACGAGATCTAACAACTGTGTCCGTGACGGTTCGAATGCTTTTAGCGGTGTTTTGTGGCGGGCTTGTCGGAATAGAAAGAGAGCACCGCAGGCGACCTGCAGGCTTTAGGACGCATATCCTCATTTGTTTGGGCGCAGCCATGACGACGCTGACAAGCCAGTATCTGTTTCTGAATATGGCATATTATACGGATATCGCCCGCCTTGGTGCGCAGGTCGTTGCTGGCATCGGCTTTATCGGTGCGGGGAGCATCATTGTGACGCAGCGCAGGCGTGTTAAGGGATTGACAACGGCGGCTGGGCTTTGGGCATGTGCTATCATCGGACTTACCTGTGGTGCGGGGTTTTATGAGGGCGCGCTGATCGCAACCTTTCTGGTCTTGCTGGCCGAGATCGTCTTTTCAAAGTTGGAATACTGGATGTTGCGCAACTCACCGGAGGTTAACCTCTATATAGAATATTCAAAGGGCCAATCGCTAGATAGTGTGATCAATCACATACGAAACTCCAATATCAAGCTCAACGATCTGGAGATCACGCGAACTTTCGCAAGCGAGGGACACAGGGCTTGTGCTATTTTTACCCTTCAGGTCAGCAAACGATCGAACTGCAAACAACTACTAGTGGATGTAATGAGGATGGATGGCGTCCTGACTGTGGAGGAATTATAGGTGTATTATTATATCTTTTATGATCCAAGCAATAAGAAAATTTAGTTGGAGGCTACCCATTATGATGTGTTGAACGCCAGCTTCGCCGCAAAGCGTGGGTTTTACGTTAACCCCGCCGACAATATAAAAAACCACTATTTTATCGGATAACCCATTGGTACTATATAAGCACAGGCATTTACCTTAATTGGAAGTGTTTGTGCTTATTTTTATTATAAGGGGGAACATGTTCTGGTGTACTGCTCATTTTGATTACTCGTGCGTAGTAGATATGTAGAAATTTGTAGATCCCAGCAATCTTAGTAACCTTTTTCGGCTTCCCCTCAGCTTCTTTCTATAATAAGAAATCGTAGACAGTCGCATCACATTGGGCTTTACAGTTTTAGGCATTTCATAATTTCATATCCGGTCTTTCTTAAAGATGCAGAACCTCGCTTTGAAATACTTCGCTTGCTGGCTGTATAGTTTCCAGATTGAAAGGGCATGTCAAAAGGCACTGGCTACCGCCGTATTATGGCAGAAAAAATTATGCCGACCTTAGCGCACACGATAAAGCTGTTATAGACTGTTTCCAAGGCGAAAAAGCGTATGAAAAGGTTGTTGCGGATAATAACATTTATATTTGTAGTTTTGACAGCATTCCCCTATTGTGCAGTTAGTAATTCTAACCCCAAAGAAACAGTGAGTGGCTTTTGCCACCCACTGGCTAAAATCTCAAACGATTGAGAATTTTAAAACGCCCATTTTTCTAGATGCAAATTGACATCAGCAAAGGCTAATGTCAATTTTAGGTATTTTCAATAATGCGCATCTGAGAGGGTAATGATCATTCGCACCCATTATTTTCCATATGGATTCTCATCAGGAGCAGAAAAGCAAAAACCGGATAACATTTGGCAATTGTGAAACAAGAAACACTATATCATTTCAAGGACTATTGTAATAAAAAAGAAGGCAGTTAGCAATTTGCTACCGGTGTGTAAAATGCGCGCAGGGATTGACGGACGATGAACCGCCACTACCCTGTAATGCAGTGGGCACCGCAGAGCATTAAGATGTAGTAATGAGATATACAGACCGTTTGCATACAGAATAAAAATATGCTCTAGTAATGAGATTACTATAATGCAAATTGTCACCAGCCTATAAGCTGGTGACAATTTGCATTATTTATATGTTAGAAAGGTTTAAAAGTTTAAGATTCGAGTGTATGTGTTTAAAATGTTTAATGATCAATTTTAAGAGCATATAACGTGTTAACAACGTAATTACTCCCAATAAGGAACGGTGGTGCCCTTTCCCGACGCTACAGCTCTTCGGTAGCATCGTGTTGCAACGGCAAGGTCCAATATGCCAGTCCCGACAGCGTTAAAATAAATTATCTGTTCATTGTTCTCACGACCAGGCTTAGATCCGGTTAGAATCTGGCCAAGCTGAGCGTCTATGTCTTCATCTTTAATAAGGCCATCTTTCCACATCATAGCTATAGTGCTAACCATGCGGTGCTTGATAGTTTCCCAGTTATCCACCACAATTTTGTCTGCCACGCTCACACAGTCATAAGTAACCTCATAGTCAGCCAAGTTCATCAGTAGAGATCCTTTTTTCAGCCATTCGGAAGAAACGATTGGCTCATTCGCCAGCGTAACACAAACAGTTATATCGCTCTCTCGGATCGCTTGCTCGGGACTTGCTACGGGTATTACAGTAACGTTAGTATATTGCGTTTTTGCTTCGTCTGCAAATCTCTGAGAATTTTCAAACCGTATGTCGTAGACATAGACAGTTTTGATGGTAGGCCGCACAAGGAGTGCTGCCTCGAGTTGCGTGCGCCCCTGAGCACCAGCGCCGCAGATAGTCATAACGGAGGAATCCTCACGTGAAAGCAATTTAATGGCAACACCGCCCGAGGCGCCAGTTCGTTTTGCGCTTACTTCGGTACCATCAGCCACGCAAACAGGCAACTTGGTGTCAGGGTCGTTCAATATGATTGTGACACTAGCCCGAGGCAATCCCTTTTTATAGTTCATGGGGCCACTGCCAATCCACTTTATCCCAGCCATATTATATTCGCCGCCTAAAAAGCCAGGCATCGCATTAATGCGACCATAGATATTTTCATCTTCGGGCGTATTTCCCCAGCGCATGACGCATTTTCCTGGGACCAAAACATCCCCTTTTTCGGTAAGTATGTATGCACGTTCAACATCGTGTAGAACAGCCTGCATGTCGCCGGCACCCAACTCTGCCATATCTTTATTGCTTAAAAACAGGATATTTGCCTTACTCATAGTGTGGTTTTCCTTTCATCGTAATTATTTATTGCCGTCTCCCAGTTTCAAAAAAATGAGCAACCTGATCTTTGGTCATACCTTCTAGCCCCATGTTTTTGACACAGCGACCTTCAGCACGAAAATTGTGATTGTAAATGCTACTGGTTAATTCAATTACTGCATCAATGTTGGGAGTAGGAACGCAGGCAACACGGCCTAATTCAGAGATCGGAACCAAACTCATTGGCACATCCTCAGTGACATATCGCGCTTGTATGTTATTGGGCGCCATGATGTCGCCGTAAGCCTTGTTGTTTTGAATCAGCTGATATAAGTCGTCCCCGTAAGTATCATAAGAATGGGACAACCATTCTTCTGCACTGAGAATCCTCGTGTTATAAGCTTCTGCCACAGCCATACGTTCACGGTCGATTGCCTTAATTAGCGTTGCAACAGAGGGAGATATTCCATCCCAGTAGTAACGAAAACCCTTGGTGTCGCTTTCAATCCGACCAATGTTGAGCAACACCGGCGTGGGGTGAAAAAGAGCTCCGATGTTTGAAAGACTGGTTTCAAGACAATTTTGAGCGGGTGTGAACTGTGGATAGAAAGGATGGAGTAGGTTTAAAACCTCCTGTGTGCGGTTTGCCGGAAAGGTGCCCAGCGCAACTTCCTTTTTTATGCCATAAATCTCGACAGCGGCAGAACCGGTTTTGCGGCAGGAGTAGATCAGGGTCTGCGTTTCCGCCACGGTGATATCGGCCTTGCAACCCTTGTTGCGGATAATGTTCAGGAACTCCAACGCACCCCCTGTGCGACCGGGGTTCAATACGACCACTTGATCGTCCGTTAAGGCGTCATAACAAGCCTCGGCAATCATCTTGTGCGTAAAAGAGGGTGTTACAACCATAACAAGGTGGACTCCCTGAATGGCATGCGCGACATTATCTGTAATCATATTCAAAACCTGTCGAGAGGTTTGCCCATTGATTGTTAAATCGATCCCCCCCGCATTTTGAATTCCCTCTAAATACTGAGGGAATAAGTCACAGAGGTTAACTATGGCTCCCATGCTTGAAAGATAACCTGCGATAGCGGTGCCGCCGTTGCCTGCACCGACGACAGCTATAGTTGTTTTCATGTTTATATATGCCTCCGAATTAAAAATTGACTCCATCAGGCGACCCACTCCGCCGCAGCAAAAAGTTTTGCAGCGGAGTAAAGCCGTCAAGACTAAGACTTAGCGCTGTGCCAGTTTGACTCGCTCGGTCTTATTCCATAAAAACAGACGCATAACAATGATAACGGCAATAGATGCGCCACAAAAAATCAGACCAGCGTTCAATGCGCCTAGGTTTTGAATAATATATGGATAAGCAGTTGTGACAAGTCCGCCGCCGATAAATGGGCTCATAAAGGGGCAGCCCAGTGCATAAATGGTTCCGGCATCCGTTTCCATCTTCGGGTCGGTAGTCCGCAGTAACATGTAGCCCACAGCGGCTACGCCGCAGAAAGCGCCAAAACGGATAATGCCCTGTTCAAACCAGCACTCAGAAAAAATGCGGGGGCTGAGCCAGAAAAACCAAACCACCATCAGAGCTAGTACAACTAAACTGCCAATAAGTAGAGGTGCCCAGTAGGCCAGCACAATTGGTATTTTGATGGAAGCCATGGCACCCACTACCAAAATCTCCAATGCCATCCCCTGGATACGTTGAAAAATAGAACGGTCAAATAGGTCTCTTAACGAAGTGCGCTGGACAATACCATTGATAATCCAACCGCCTATCATTGCAAACGGAAACAGTGGCAAACCCTTGTAGCTAAACACAAGCCCAAAACCCCAGACAAAGGCGCGACCAATAAGAATGGCGATACCAATAATGCCCAAATGAAAGGCGAACGGCTCTACTACATCCTGGCTAATGGGCATATGTGCAGCGGGCTGACGCTCACTTTCCGCAAAGACCTCCTTTGCGCTGCCAGCGACCGTAGGCTCGGAAAGAACCTTTGTATACTTTTTACGCACACCGTAGTTGATGATCACCATGCCGCCGAAAATACCGACTAAAAGCCCAATGGTGGCGGTAGTCAGCCCCAAATCGGCACCATCCGCCCAGTTAAGTAAAGCGGGATCTTTAAACACGCTAGCCATGCCCCCTGCGGTACCATGCCCGCCGGCAAACCCGATTTCAAACAGCGAGCCGAACAAAGGATTGATGCCAAAGATAGGCGTAAACAGGAAAGCGCATAGCAAGCAGGGAACACCAACCTGCATAAAGCTGTTGGACCACAACCAACCTAAACCGGCAACCGCGTCACGAAGCATAACTTTGCTGGACTCCTGTTTTTTAATGCCCAGCAGCATACATGCAAAAACGATAGTGATCATTTGGCCCGGCAGCGCGCTGATGGAACTCATCATGTCTGCAGGAATTACCTTGAATGCATAGGGGCCCAAAAGCATGCCGATTAGACCGGCTAAAAGAGATGCGGGAACAAATGCCTTGCGCAGAAAAGAAACTTTTAGGCGAATTAGAGTCGCCACTACTAGGAGCAGACCGACGATTGCCACATATAAAACCAGGTTGGAAAGGGTTCCGCTTGCAATTTTTTCAACAGGTATCATTGTTCTTTTCTCCCTTCGAGTTCTATCCAAACACCGGTGGAAAGCTATCTCGTGATAAGATTGATATGGTGCGCAAAAGCATGTGAACTGGCCAGACTTCACTCTTCTGTATCACAATCCTCCATGGGAAGCATTCCGAAACCGTGATTTGACAAAGCAAACAAAAAAATAATCACAATAAAAATAAAATATTTTCTTTTTAAAAGATATCACATAAAAAATTTTATTTCAAGAGATTTGATTAAAAAATTTTTATTTTATATTTCGTTTATTAAAAAAAATCTGATATAATATCACTAAAACAATAAGCACATCTACAGCAGAGACAGAAAAGGAGCGTGCAGTCAAGGTGACGCTACAAGAATTGCTTAATCGAATTCGCCAGGAACAAGAGTCGTTTCCGGCCGCTCAAAAATTAGTGGCGGCCTATGTGTTGGATAACTACAATCAGATTCCCTTTTTATCTATTACGACGTTAGCCAAAAACATTGGTGTTAGCGACAATACCGTTGTTAAGTTTTGCATTCAATTAGGATATAACAAGTTTACCGAATTTAAAAAAGTGTTCTCAGAATACGCACATTCTGAGTTGGTGATGTTTAATAAATTTTCTGAAAGCACGGAGACAGATGCCGACGACGGCTTTTTTGCCCAAGGTATGGAAGAAGATATCGCTGCTATCCGCGCTACACTATCCGATTCAGCTAATAGAGAAAATCTTCCTAAACTGCTCGATATGATAGATAAGGCAAAACATATTTATATTACTGGTGGACGGTCATCCGGTGTGTTAGCAAGTCTATTTGCCAACATTCTCAGATATCTTGACCTAAAAGTTTATGAAGTAAGTTTTGGCGTGGGAGATTATTTGGATCGTCTTTCCATGGTGGAAAAAGAAGATCTGGTTATTGCTTTAAGTTTTCCGCGTTATACTGCACTGGTTGTAGATGCAATTCGTGATTTGCATGAAGGTGGAATACCAATAGTGCTTATTACCGATACGGGATTATCTCCGGCTCACCCCTATTCTGACCTATCGTTCCACTGTACTATGGCATCAAGTTACTATTTCCCGAACTATGCTGGCTGCTTGTCTCTTATTAGCGTCATCAGCCGTGCAGCAGGTGCCACACGGAAAAAAGGTGCAGCTGAACATATTCGTCAGCTAGAAGGTTGGCTATTAGAGCGAGGGATCTTTTTGTAAGACACCATATATGCTGCATAATTTTTTTGAGTGAATAAAAGCTGCGGATGTTATAAAAAACAGGCCCCCCGGCAAGCCAGAGGGGCCTGTTTAGTGAAAAGGCCAGCCGTAGCTTAGCTTTTTCGACAGTTTATGACCCAGAGTGTTCTTGGTTTAATGGTAATCATTGGGCATTGAGAAAACTTAAGTTTAGAACTTATCAATATTTTATCAATAATGCGAAGCTCTAAACTATTAGGTTATATCAATACTTGAAGCTAATATCAACCTTCGAGCTGCCGGAATGCTTAAATATTCGAAGCTATATTAGAATTTGGCAAAGCTAAATTTGCACCTTTTTAAAGGAGATGGATTCTCCAATGATTGCTCCGCCAATAACCATAGCTGTACCACAGATTTGTAACATGCTCATTTTCTCACGCAAGATCACGGCGGATAACACGATGGCAGATAAAGGTTCCAGATAGCCGCATATCGCCACGGTCTGTACCGGCAAATAACCGATGGAGGAGAAATAGAAATAGCAACCGCTCCCGGTGTTGAGCAGACCGAGAACGAGAATCCAGATAATATCTCCGTTGGAAGTCAGAATGACAAGCCCCTGCCTAAAACCGACGAAGACAGCAACGGTCAAAAAGCTGATGGTAAGCTGGAGCGTAGTATTCTCAAGTCCTGTTATGTCTTTGGCTTTCTTATTACAGATTACCATGAAAGCATACATAACTGCGGACATCCCACCGCAAAACAACCCCCAGCCAGTCTTTTCCGCCTGAAACACTTGTTGGTTTACAAGAACGATTCCTAGAATAACCGCCAGAAACCCGACGATTTTCGACCATGTTAGTTTTTCGCGGAACAGAAGCGGAGAGAGCACCATCACGATGACCGGACCGCAGTAGTAGGCCAGCGACGCAAGGCTAACTCCAACCTGCCGATAGGCTTCATAGAGAAACATCCAGCTTGCACCCATGGCGATACCTGATATTGAAAGGAAAAGAAATTGCTGTTTATGCTGCCAAAAAGTAAACCTGCCTCTAGTGAACAGAAAAATTGCGAGTAGCATAAAGCTTCCGATCATTGTCCGTAGGAATACGATCTCGTAGCTTGTAAGAGAGATCTGGTTTGCAACAATACCATTGGAACCAAATAGTAGCAACGCAAAAATATATTTGAAATAAGCCCGTTTCACCGTATGTAACCTCACTGATCTAGGATTCGTGCTTGAATAAAGCACGAGCTCATAGTATCATCAAAGCTAAGATTTGAAAAGCGAATAATTATCATGGAATTGATGATAAAATCAGATGAATGGCGGCGGAGTAAATGGACACAAGCATCCAAAAATATATGGCTTTTTTAAGGACATGCGAGTGCGGCAGTTTCACCAAAGCGGCGGAAGCGTTAAACTACTCTCAGTCCGGCATCAGCCGAATGATCGGAGATTTGGAAAAGGAATGGGGGGTCTTTCTTCTCGAACGTGGACGGGGAGGCGTGCGGTTGACCTCAGAGGGTCTGAAGCTGCTTCCTCATATCAAAAGCGTCTGCGAGGAGTATCAGAAGCTGCAAATGGATGTGGATGCACTCAACGACCTGGAATCCGGCATTATACGCATCGGAACTTTTTCCAGCGTGGCAACGCATTGGTTGCCAAAGATCATCAAGCAGTTCCAAAAGGATTATCCCGGTATCGATTATGAACTTCTACTGGGCGATTACACCGAAATTGAGGAATGGATTGCGCAGGGTCGGGTAGATTGCGGATTTCTACGGCTGCCGACACATTCTGAATTTGAGACGATAGAACTGCATCAGGACAAGCTGCTCGTTGTGTTGCCGGAAGACCATCCGCTCATCGACTGTGACAGATTTCCGGTGGACGCATTGTGTAAAGAGCCGTTTATGCTGTTGGAGAAGGGCGCAAAAGCTGAAATTTCGGAAATCTTTGAACACAATAATCTAGTGCCGCATGTCCAGTTCACCACCTGGGACGATTACGCAGTTATGTCGATGGTAGAAAGCGGCCTAGGTATCAGCATTCTGCCAGAGCTTATTCTTCAGAGAATTCCCTATCGTATCGTGACGAAGGAGCTGAATGTCCCAGCCTATCGCACTATCGGGCTCGCGCTGAGGAACCAGAAAACTACATCTTTAGCTGTGAAACGGTTTCTGGAGTATCTACCATTCAGAGAAAGTTAAAGTCGGATATAGCGTTCTTAACAGAGTAAACATTAAATTGAGCCTATATCGGTAGATCATATCAATAACGCGAAGCTCATCCAATATCAGGTCAATTAAACAATAGTCAATTGAAAGAAATATCAATATAATCTTATCAGTGATCATGTGAAAAATCAAAACCGAACGCAGCGTATGGTAATTGTGGGAGCTGAGACAAATGCTGCCTTCGTATGGCTATTATTGCAAACAGAAGCGAGACCGGTTGAAAGCAAGCTTTATACAGAAACGATTCCAAAGAGATAGCTTATTACTTCCGAAAGCTCTCCTTTATCATTGTAAAGCCGCAATAGGTGCCGATAAATACAATAAAAATTTCCAGCCGCCCTAATATCATGCCAAACATCCCTACAATCAGCGTTGCTGCGTTAGTGGCGGGTGTGGTAAGCCCAATGGATAAGCCAACGGTACCCAGCGCAGATGCAAATTCAAACATTGCTTCTGTCAGTGTGCACTTTGCAGTTACAGTCGTAAGTAAAGAACCTATGATAAAAAGGCCAATATAACATGCAACAAATCCAGTGGTATCCGCTGCGAGTGTTGTGTCAATCGACGTTTTGCCCTGAGCCTTAATGAAATAGGGTGCCGCTATATTCCGAGTTGGCGAAAATCTCTTGCGAATATTCTGCATTGTGATACGAATCATGAGGTAAACACGAGATAGTTTAAGACCACCGGCCGTTGAGCCAATACCACCACCAATCAGCATCATTAAAATCAAAACACCAATTGCAAACGATGGCCATGTAGTATAGCTCATAGTAGAATAGCCTGTTGTAGAAAGTGCTGATACAACATCAAATGCAGCATGCCGTAATCCTTGGCCAATGCTAACATTGAGGCCGTTTGAAAGAGATAATGCTGTCAACGGTATAGAGAAGATTAGTACAAGGAACATAAACCGCACTTCACTGACACGGATAACCTGTCGCCATTTCCGCTTTGCAATAAGCAGCAAAACAGCAAAGTTTGTTGTGCCGATCAGCATTAATGCAATTGTGATCACTTCAATTGAGAGGCTGCTATATTCGCCGATGCTGTTCAGCTTTGTTGAAAATCCGCCCGTAGATAAAGCGCACATAGTATGCATTATGGCATCAAACAGACTCATTCCTGCAATGCGATAAGCTATTGTGCCGATAATCAGATACCCGTTATACATGAGAAATATCATCTGTGCAGTCTTTTTAAGATTGGGCATAAGCTTGTCGGGATGTCCCTCAGCATTATACAAGTTCATGGATTGCTTCCCCTGTATAAGCATGACCATCATCATGACAAAGCCAAGACCACCGCAGAATTGCATAAAGCTTCGATGAAACAAAAAGATATGCGGTGTCATGGAGACATCCATAACCGAAAGTCCGGTGGTCGTCCATCCGCTGACAGCTTCAAAGAGTGCCTGAACAAATGTAAGCTTTCCAGCCAAGACAAATGGAATTGCTCCCATAAGAGCGGCCCAGCCCCAGGCAAATAGCACTGTCAGACTGCTGTGCTGCATGGCAGTCCGCCATTCAAATTCACTATCCTCATGTTCTCCAACGAGACAAGCAATTAAACCGGCCACAATCGAGCCAAACGCAGGGAGAACAAACGAAACCCCATAAATTGCGTCTTCAGGGTAAAAAGGTATAACGATAAGCGGAACAGCGACAAGCATGCCTATAAGAAGCATTAGCTTTCCGTAATTGCTCCGATTTGAGAATCTGCGTATCATGTGATCACCGCCCCGTCAATTCCTTAATTGCGGCCATTTCCTGTTTGCCGGAGGACATCAGAATAAGCATGTCACCAGAGAGTACACGCGTATCGCCTCTCGGTACTACAGTTGTGTCGCCCCGCAGGATGCATCCGATAATAACTTCTTTTGGAAGATTAATTTCCCATAGCTTTTTGCCTACAACCGGTGCCGTTCCGGGAATGGGAACCTCGGCAATACTGACGCGGCCTTCGCCGATGGGTACCAAGTTAGCGATTTCATCAATAAAAGCCTGTTGCTCAATAATGTTTGTAATAGCTGTAATCGCACAGACCACGCTATCTATACCCATCTTGTAGAAAAACTCTGTTTTTTTCGGGTCGGATACCAGTGCGACGGTCTTTTTTACGTGGAACCGCTTCTTGCACAGCTCGCAAACAACCAAATTGTCTTCGTCTTTTGATGCCATGGCAATTGCAATATCAGCATCAGCGGCACTTGCATCCTCTAAAACAAACGGTTTTGTACCATCTCCGTTTATAACGGTCAGCTTGTCAATTTCGGCTAGTTTTAAGCAATCCTTATATGTATCGTTGATAACAGTTACACGATACCCCTTTTTGATAAGGGACATGGCAAGCGATTTTGCCTTGCTTCTACCGCCAATCAGCAATACTGATTTTTTCATATTTTTCTCACCTCGCATATGTCATCTTCCGGGCTTGTTTTTGATAGTATTTTATCTATTTCCTTTGCGGATAGAATAGCAGGGCAAATGGTATCGATGTTAAACTCCCGATAAACGCATTCCCTGTCCAAATCGTAAAGTCGGACAATCACGCGATTTATCTTATACATTTCGCGTGCGATCTGGGCCACCATGATATTTGTGCTGTCGTTATTCGTTACCACAACGACGACGCTTGCCTTTTCAATTTGTGCTTCTTGCAGCACATCAAAATCGGTGGCATCGCCTGTTATGCTAAGCCCGCCGAAGGAAGGAGAAAGTTTACGAAGCGCATCTTTTTCTTTGTCAATGATCAAGACATCGCCATCCTCGTCTGATAACCTGTTGGCAAGGTTGGCACCCAATCTGCCACAACCAATAATAATTGTGTATTCATTGTTTCTTTGTTTTTCTGTGAATAGGTTCATATTAATTGCCTCCCAACTACATGCCCAACACCGTTGGCGTCGTATTCAATCTCAACCTTGCAGTTGCTCTTTTTTTCTAATAGGCAGTCACTTTCATCAAAAGCACACGTGCCTTGCGAAAAAAACGTTCCATAGCAATTAAGGTTTTGCCGCGCCGGTATGTAGGTTGGATCAAGCGCCCAGGC
Organism: Candidatus Fimivivens sp.; assembly: GCA_034933525.1. Taxonomy (GTDB): domain Bacteria; phylum Bacillota; class Clostridia; order Oscillospirales; family Ruminococcaceae; genus Yanshouia. The sequence continues at coordinate 24,374 of JAYFNI010000014.1, read as the reverse complement.
AGCACGAAAGTGGTTCATCGCTGCAGGATGATCTCCCTTTTTCTCAAGAAGTATACCCATAAGATTATGTGGATGAGGTGCATGTGGGTATTTACCCATAGCACTGCAAATTAAACGCTCACACTGCAAATAATTTCGCGTTTCAATGAGTGCTCTAATCTCCCCACAAAGCACATTTAACTCTTTAGTGGATTCGGTAAGTTCATGCATTTTCATAGTTTTTGCCTCCTCTTGAAGCATTTTGTTGTTCTGCAATATCATAATAGCAAGAATGTTGTGAGCGCGGTGTGAGAGGTTGCACCTTCCTGTGAGAAAGCTGTGAGAATGTAAAAAACCGCCTCGATTATTTCGAAGCGGTTTTATATGTTTCTGTTATTCGTCTGTGAGACGATACCCAACACCGATTTCAGTTAATATATACCGTGGCTTTGCAGGATTTTCTTCGATTTTACGCCGCAATCCTGCCATGAGTGTTCGTAGCGCCTGCGTATCGGTCCCATACCCTACCCCGTAGATCTCTTTGAGTATATATCTCGTTGTCAGTACTTTGCCGACATTCTTAAAAAACAAAACAAGTAGACTGTACTCCATGGGCGTGATATGCAGCTCTTTTTCATTTAAAAAAACCAAGTGCTTATCAAAATCCAATCGCAGTCCACCAACAGTCTGACTGGTGTATTGTATGTTGCCACCCGCCTTATATAAATGCCGAAGGGCCACGCGAATACGCGCCATAAGCTCAGTAGTAGAAAAAGGCTTAGTCAAGTAATCATCGGCACCGTTATCTAACGCCAAGGCTTTCTCCTTGTCCTGATCACGGGCAGAAACAACAATGATAGGCATATCCGACCATTCCCGGACTTTTTTTATGACTTCCATACCGTCAAAATCCGGTAAGCCCAGATCAAGCAATATAAGGTCTATCTGTTCAGAAACCAGGGTTGAAAGTGCACCTTGCGCTGTGCCGGTGGTGCTGTAGCTAAACCCCTCTTGCTTTAATGAATAACAAATAAAGTTTTTGATTTGTGCGTCATCCTCGACGATAAGAACGCGTTCATTTCTGTTCTGCATAATCCGAACCTCTCATTGGTAGTGTAAAAATAAATTCCGCGCCTAGCCCGTCTGAGCGATTATGCGCCTTAATGATTCCACCATGCGCTGTAACGATTGCTTCACAAATCGCAAGTCCCAAACCGACACCACGCTGTGCGTCAGCAGCCCTTGAGTGCGTTGTATAAAACATCTGGAAAATATGTGGTAAATCTTTCGTGGCAATGCCGTATCCACGGTCGGCAACCGAAAACTCAGCGCAACCTTTATCTTTGTTTTCCTTTACCGAAATGCTGATATCTTTATCTTGAGGTGTATGTTTTATTGCGTTATCTAGTAAATTAATAAGAACCTGTTCGATAAGTTTGGCATCCATGGGGACAACCAGTAACTCGCCAGGTGCTGTGACAGAAATCTCACGTTTCGGAAACCGTTTCATGATATGATTGACCGCGCCCCCGATTACTTCTTCCACAGCTTCCGGTTGCTTATTCAGCGTTAGTTTTCCGTCATTCAAACGTGTCAGGCTCAGAATGTTTTCGACCAATGAATGAAGCCAATCGGCATCTTCGTAGATGCCCTCCGCTAAAGCATAGCGCGGATCATCCGGGCTTGTCATGCCTTTAAGCATCTCAGACGTGCCGATTATACCGGAAAGTGGCGTGCGCAGGTCATGAGAAATTGCTCGTAAAAGATTGCCTCGATATCGCTCTTGTACGGTTTCCTCTCTGGATTTTATACGTTCCTGTGCGCTGCGAAATCTATCCATGGCTAGCGCCGTACTTTCAATCATAGAGCGCAAAAGACGCAGCTGAGCCTCATTCATAGTCGCGGCTGTTTCTTTGGGTATCCGCATGATGCCTAATGTGGTTTCTCTGCCGTATATAGGCCAATCATAAAACTCGTTTCCAGCATCATAGGCCGTTCTTAAGCCGTCAATTCGGTGCTCTATTTCAGAGATGTCATCCACCTTGCGTCGAACCTGTCTTTTGGCGTTTTGCTGTTGAATGAAGCTTTGTTCCGGATGACCGTTCTCATCAAAGCAAAGACAGGCGGCCAGACATCCGAATATGCCGCTGATTGTCTCCGTCGCAATACCGGCAATATCAGATATATCAGCGGCATCGGTCAGGCGATTTGTGAGTTTATAAAGCGCAATTGTTTCCGCTTCCTTTTCCATCGCCTCCACAGCATTTTGCTTTACCTTTGATGTCAGAGCACTGGTTATAATTGCAGTGATTGTCATAATAATAAATGTGATGAAATAAGTTGGATCGTTGACAGAAAGGGTATAATACGGCTCAGTGAAGAAGTAATTAAACGTACATGTTGCTATGATAGATGCTAAGATTCCATAAATATATCCGCGCGTATAACGCGCTGTCAGCAATATTGAAAGGATATAAACGATAACAATGTTCGTTTCAGGAAAGCGCATATATTGAAACAGCCTACCAATTCCTGTTGCAGCTGCGATGATGAACACCATTATAGTTACAAAGCGAATAATACTCAAATGCTCTTTACTTTGTGAGGTTTCCATGCTGCAAACATCCTTTCATTTTGTTCGGCGAAGGCGTCTCAATGTCTGGTAAGACAAGCCGATCGCTGCTTGCCTGGCATGTTCTTTTTACTCTCATAATATCTTATTGGCAACCAAGTCCGTACATGGTAATATATATCTTTTATTATAACATAAATCACCAACAGCTATATAGAAAAATTGGCAAGACTAAATACCACGTTTAGGTTTACTACAGACCATAATCCTTCAGTTTTGAAACCTGCCTTAATTTGTAATGATTCCAGAAAGAACCCCCTATGGGCTTGTCTTTGTAAACAATAGGCGCAATTTGAAAAAGCTTTCAAAACTTTATATTATAACGCTAGACACACCGCAATAGCAAAACAAATCTTAGCTGAAATAATTTTAATATGATCTCTCCTTATTTTAATAAGACGCAATATTGGAAGGACATACTTCACTGCTGCTAAAAACGCTCTCAGGCTCCGAGAGCGCCTTCCCATTGAGGTAACACCAATAATAATGCAGCAGCAAATAATTATTAAAGTTAATTTTCTCGTTTACTGAGTCTCCTTTCTGGCTTTAGAGGTCTATGCGTAAAAAACTCAATTTATTAAAAACTCTTACAAGCTAAATTTTCCGTTTCAACTACGCTCATTATATTTCTGTAAAGCTATGTTAAGTTAATTAAATAACCTCTGTAGACCTGCTTCCGGTGAAGCAGGTCTCATTTTTACTTTAATCTGGTATTTTTAAGACTCTTGAGTGCTGCAATCAACATACTTAAAGCTCTCAGAATCTATTTTTAATGTTAAGATTCCGGTACGTATCACTTTTGTGATATCAGCTTTGTCATAATACTCAAAATAGAGCAACAGCACATCATCCTTGACTTCCGCTTTTATGAGGGCAAATTCTGTGGAACCAATCCCATAGTCAAATAAATATACTTGGTTTACTACATCATAATTTGCGGCTTTTCTAATGGGTTCGGCCGGTACATCAAAGTGGCTCTGCACTTCCGCCTCCAGCTGTTCGGCCGTAATCTTTATTGGCTCAGTCCATCCATTTGGAAATTCTCGGACAAGGACATGATGGTAATAAAAAGCAGTAAAATCATCGGGTGGCAGTTCCGCAGCATATTTCCATGAAATAGCGGTAACCCCCGCATGAACGACATCGCTCAAATACTTATTATTCACCTCATCGAGACTTGTAATTGCTCCATCTTTGCTACTCTTGCAAGCTACAACACTTAATAGAATTAATATCGAAAGAATGAAGCAAAACCGTTTTTTCATTTCTAGGCCCCTCTCCTGTTTTAATAAATCTATGAAAAAATACCTAAAGGCGCTTAATTATTTGCCCCTTTGTTTCTCTTTATATAATTGATCGGCCGATCAAGAGATCAAATCTCAATTATGTAAACTATTTCTATCGTATGCGTAAGGACACCTCGACAACAACTCACCAAGGCTTGTATTACTATAACAGCGCTTTCGCATATGGCGGGCTTGATGGCAGTCCAAATGAGCTTTGGCAGCTTAGTAACAGCAAATTAAAAAATACCCAGACCGGCACCTTTATCGGAGGGGCTACACCGACATTGGTTGCATAATCATCTGCACCGACTTTGACATTCGAGGCCGGAAGTAGTACAGACACTTACTTTTGTTCATAACCTCTACCTCTCTAAAAAATGATCTCTTATTACGCACCGAACCGGATTTATGTCTGTTTTAGGTGGCAAACCTCTAAGCTTTGCTTCATCAGTTTATACCATCATGTATTTGTGCACTGATGATTTTATAATCACTAAGTTTATCGCTTTGAAGCAAAAAGGTTGTCTCGTAAGTTTCTAGTAGTTGGTATTTCTGTGGGTCCTGATAATATTTCTCCATATCATATGAGCCTAAAATTATTTTGATTTGATTTTCATTTGTTTCATAACTTAGAACGCCCAGTGCAGCAGCACCGCCATATCCACCAATATTGGACGTGATATACACTCTATTTTCAGTATCATACCATTGCATAATATGATTTGAATCTGATTTATCTTTGTTAATAAATCCAACGAGGGGGTCAAACTCTTTCGTGTTTAGATGAGAGGAAATAATCTTTTCAATATCCTTTAAGGGTATTTCGTAATAAGCTTTGTCTGTTCTCTCTTTTTTCCAGTCTTTTAATTGATCAGCATAACTGTCCGTTGAGATAACGAAATTGAAAAATCTTGCTTTATCAACATCAGTTATATTTTCTCCTAAACTGAATCCGACAATATAAAGATTCTCAGCAAGATCTATAAAATACTGCTGTTTAGTATCAAATTTGTCTTCTAATTTTGGTTTAATACCGCTTTCCGCTTGAAATTGGGCAGAGTAAGAGGATTTCCACGGCACATATTCAGACGTATTGAATCCAACAGACGACTTAGAACCCGCTCCATTTTCAAATGAACAAGCTGTTACATTAAATACTAACCCCAATAATAAAATAAAAGCAAATATCTTCATAACAATCCCCTTTGTTTCTTATATCATAATAAAAATATAGGATGGTTCTTTTTATATAACTCTTAGAACTCTAAAACACTACACTTTTGCAAGAAAATAATATATCTAATTTTGGTACCGCAGACTTCTAGGCTCTATATAAAAATTATTCGAAGGCTGGTGAGGTAACGTCTACTTTAAAACTATATCAATACAGGATGCGTCCATAGAGTAATGTTGCCTTTGCCTTCGCTTTTGCTGATCTCGCTTCGATTTTGTAGCTCATTAGATTTTATTGTATTATTGTAAGCTATATTAAAAGCCAAATCAAGATAAAATACTACTAAATAAAAAAGAGCTTCTCTTTCAAGAAACTCTTTTCACTCAGTACTTCCTATTCCTTTGTAGTATACCGAACCATGACCTCTACCATCTCATTGATCATATCAATTTGTGTTGGCTTCAGGTGCTTTAACTGCTTACCAAGCTGCTCTACACTGTCAGGCAAAACGGGATTATCCAATAACTCCCCTAACAAATAATCCGCCGAAGTGCCCAGCACATTGCATATTTTCAGAAAAAGAGGCAAGCTTGGCAAACAACCACCACTCTCAATTTTACGAATATGCACTGGGTTGACATCGCAGAGTTCGGATAGTTGCTCTGATGTCAGCCCCTTATGTTTTCTAAGCTGATTTATCCTTTTTCCTAGCGTATGTTTCTCTATAACAATCACCTTCTATAGTAGCTTTAAATATTGCTTTGTATTTTATAAGATTACAGTAATTCTATTTTTTACAACAGTGCGTGATATAATACAAAAAAACTTAACATGATACAAATATTTCTTATCTGTAATAAAATATATTAAAGTGAGAGATTCTTTTGAATTCAACATGAACCGGTACTGGGTTCACTTACAAAATAAACTATCCCCTGAGAAAAAGTATCTTGGATTACTCACTGCCCATATTTTGAAGTATAGTCCAATAGCCAAGGAGGTAGTTTTTATTGTGAGATTCTCTCCCATTAAGCCCTTTCTTCGTCGTTTAGGTCGGTGCTATGGTGGCGGCCCATTTACCAAAGTCTTCTTTCCAGATTTTATTCATTTTTCTATTGATTTTTAATTGTAAGGCTTAATTTAGTGACATTGGGGAAAATATCGGAGCTTTTTTATATGCACCCGTTTTTTGTGGCAGGCGATTAGCCGCAGGTTCCTTATCCTAAATCCGTATTAGCCCAGAAGAACTACGGATACATCGTTGACGTTTGTTCCTGTCGGACCAGTTATTATCAGTCCGTCGCATTTTTCAAGGGCGTGATAAGCATCGTTTTCGGCGAGGATCTGGGGGATAGAAATCCCCTGCGATAAAAGTCTGCTGCGTGTTTCGCCGTCGCAATAACCGCCGGCAGCGTCTGTCGGCCCATCCGTTCCGTCGCTTCCGAGAGAGAAGACAGCGGTGTCACGGAGTCCTGCAATGCCTTCTGCCGCTGAAAGCGCAATCTCTTGATTCCTTCCGCCCATACCATGCCCGGTGAGCTGCACAACCGTTTCCCCGCCCGCTATAAATGCCATCGGCTTATTTTCGGCACGGTGGCAGCGGGCAATGCTTGCCAAAAAGCTTCCCGCGTCTCGCGCAGTGCAGCAAAGGCTGTCGGTGAGGATGAACGGTTCATAGCCCATATCGCGGCAGACCTCAAAAGCCGCCGAGCAGAGCTGGCGCACGCTGCCGGTTATATGCGTTTCTACGTTGGAAAGCGTCTTCGGCGTCTCATGCCTTAGGCACTCGGCAGCTTGCTGTGAGAGGTTCAGACTGTATTTTTCCACTATGGCGGCAGCGGCGGAAGAGGTGGAGCTGTCCGGACATGCGGGGCCAGAGGCAATCATGTCAAGCGGATCACCGATGATATCGCTTAAAACTACCGCAAATACTTTTGCAGGTGCGCACAGCTGCGCAAATTTGCCGCCCTTCACTGCGGAAAGGCGCTTTCGGACGGTGTTCATTTCGACAATGTCGGCGCCGCTGGCAAGCAGTTGCTTCGTAATATCAACAAGTTCCTCTCCCGGAACAAGCGGCGACTCAAACAGTGCGCTGCCCCCGCCCGAGATGAGAAACAGAACCGTGTCAGACGCCGAAAGTCCGCTCACGAGCGCCATAGCTTTGTTGGTGGCGGCAAAGCTGTTCTCATCCGGAACAGGATGCCCGGCCTCACATATTTCGAGGTTTGGCAGCGCGCCTTTTCCGTGGCCGTATTTTGTAATGACAATGCCGGAATCTATTTGCCAGGACAGAGCCTCACAGGCGGCTTTTGCCATCTGCCACCCCGCTTTTCCTATGCTGATAAGCACCGTTTTCCCCATAGCGGGCGCGGCGCATAATAAAGCTTTTTTAACAGCCGTGTCCGGCTGGGCGGAACGCAAAGCCGCTTCAATGATACTTTGTGCGTCAGAGCGCATTTTCATGATGTAATCCCTCCAGATATATTAGGCGGCGTCACCGCCGTTATGGTGTGACCCGCCGCCTGCTGCCGGTTTAATTTTTGCTGACCGCAGATAATGACAACGACCAGCGGAAGATATCCGGCTGATATCTTCCGCTGGTGGCATTTTAAATCAGATGAAAAGGGATATTATAAACAAAACGATGATGACAGTGATGCCCATTATCGCGGTCATACCCGTCTGGCACCGGTAGGCTTCATCCGTCTTCATATCCGAGAATTGCGCCACAACCCAGAAGTAGGAGTCGTTCGCGTGGGAGGCCACCATGGAACCGGCGCCAATAGCGAGTACGATGAGCACACGGCCCATAGGGCTTGTAAAACCCATGGTGGCCATCAGCGGGGCCATCATGCTTGCGGTTGTTATCATCGCGACGGTGGAAGCGCCCATGGCAAGCTTTAAGATCATGGCAATGACAAACGGAATAAGAACGCCCATGCCGGTGTTGAGCAACCCGGTGGTGGCATCGGCGATAGGCAGAAGCTTGAGTATTGCGCCGAAGGAGCCGCCCGCGCCGGTGATGGCGAGAATGGCGGCGGAATCGCTCACGCCTTCTGTGATCCACTTGAGCGTGCTGGAGCGATCGCTTCTGGGGATAAGGGTCATCGCGAGGAAAACGCCGAGCACAAGCGCAATAACGGGATTACCGATAAAGCTTAAGAATGCCGCGATAGCACCTTCGCCGAAGGGCTTGGCGGGCAAACTGGCAATGGAGGCAATGCCGATGAGCAGAATCGGCAGCAGTATGGGGCTGAAGCTGTGCAGCGTACCTGGCAGCTTGCCATATTTCGCCTGAAGCTCTTCAATCGTGTATTCGGGATTGGCGGGAATATTGATCTTCGCGGAGACCTTCTTGGCATAAAGAATTGCAACAGCCGTAGCCGGTATGGATACCAGCAAACCGACAATAATGGTCAAGCCGAGATCTGCTTCCAGCGTTCCGGCCATTGCGATCGGGCCGGGGGTAGGAGGAACGAGACAGTGTGTGGCATACAGACCGCCGGAAAGTGCGGTAGCCATCACCGCCAGTGAGGTATTGCTCTGGGCAGCCAGCGCGCGGCTGATGGGAGAAAGCACCACAAAGCCGGAATCGCAGAACACGGGGATGCCGGTTATGTAGCCCATGGCGCCCATGGTGAGAACACTGTGCTTTTTGCCCACCACGTTGAGGATGCTGTTTGCCATGGTGAGCGCCGCGCCGGTCTTTTCAAGTATTTTACCAATGATCGTGCCGCAGAGGATGACAATACCGATGCTTGCCAATATTGAGCCAAAGCCGCTCTTAACGGTATCCACCACCTTGACGGGTTCGAGTCCGCAGATCAGACCGACCACGATCGCAATGACAACCAGCACTATGAACGGATGAACATGGAACTTGGATATAGCGATGACCATTGCAACGACAGCCAGAACTATAACCGCAAACAGAAAGAACGTTGACATTAAAACCCCTCCTACATATATTTGATCACTTTTTAAGGCTCATCGGCCTTGGAGACTTTTTTGCCGACCTATACACAGCCGGAGCAGAAACTCCTTTTCAAATGCGGAGCAGCCCTCTAGGCCCATTTGCTCGGCCATACGGCGTATGCGGTATTGCAGCGTATTTTTGTGTATATGGAGCTGCTCGGCGGCACGTGTGACGCTGCATCCGTTTTCGTAATACCTTTCGGCCGTGGCCAGCAATATGGCCGATTCATTTTTCCCCACCGAAAAAATAAGCCGATCAAGCAGGTAGTCGATATAGCCGCTGTCGGCTTTGCCAGTACAGTCGAGCAGATAGCGGCACTGCACGGCGGGGTTGTCTATGCAGCTTATCCCGTTGCCGCTTATTTTGATCAGCGCATGTGCCTGCGCATAGGAGCGGTGGACGCTTTGCAGTCTTTCGCAGGGGCATCCGGAACAGATTTTCAGGGCTTTTTGCCCGGAAAAGCTTTCAGCAGCCGTGTAAATCTGCCCAAGCCATTCGTCTATGCCGGAGGGCAGCTCACTTTTGAGGATGGTGAGCCTACCCTCAATAACGGCGGAGATATCTGTCCGTGGTGAAATGAGCCCGCCGGAATTCAGACGGGACAGAAGATCGCTGTACCATTGCAGCGAATGCAGCGAATCAGCCGGAAATCCCCATTCCAGCAGCGCCACGCGCACCGGAAATTCCAATTTGATGCCAAGCGATTCGCACAGCGCGATGACATTTTCGCGCCCGGCCTCGTCCGGTGAGATCAAGAGCCCCAAAAGCCTGCTGCGCAGACTGTCTTCCGCCTGACAGCGCTGTTTGTCTGCTTTGAGGGTAAAGTACTGGTTTGTGTAAACCGCAAGTAAATTGGCGGCATCGGTCACCTCATCCGGGTCGCCGTATATCCCAACCACAGCGATAAGGCGGTGATCGGCGTCGAATACCGGCATATTGCAGCCCTCTTTGGCGCCGGGATAGCGCAAAACGCTCTCGCGGGTAATGAATACCGGCTTTCCCGTGCGGGCCGCTTCGGCGGCTCCCGCGTGCAGCGTGCCGATGCGGGATTGTTCCGTCGAGGCGAGTATGATGCCTCTGGTATCCATTACGTTTACGGTTCGCCCGCTGACCAGCCGCGAAGTCGCTTCCACCATATTCTGGGCCATGCTTTCAAAACTGTCGAACATAACATTCCCTCACAGCATGATTTCGCATCCAGCTGCCAGATGGCAGCTTTTCAGCTCGCTATCGCCGCACACGCATTCCTCGGCGGGCATCCCGGAGCAGTGGCTGAGTCCCATCAGCTTTACGCCCATCGACTTCATCTCTGCTATTGTCTTCTGAATGCGGTTTTCGTCTGCCTCAACAAGATGCGTTCCGCCCAGTACGCCGTAGATGGGCGCGTTCAAACGGTTGTGAACCGTTTCCACCATGTTGAGTATGCCTGGATGGGAACACCCCACCACAACGGTTATGCCTTTTTCGCCCGCAAGTGCTAGGCATATCTCATCGGGGAAATCATCAGGAATCGTATGGGGCGGGTTCCCACGCACAAAACGTTCCGCTATGGTCTCAAATTTGTGGCGGCGTGTAAAATTCCCTATAAGCCATACCCCGTCGGCAATTTCAGTTATATCGCCGACTGTTTGCTGTTCAATTTGGTGTGACGATAAAAACGATTCATCAAATCCGCAGGAAAGATCGGTATAGCATACGCCGTCAAAGGCGTATTTTTTTTCCCAGAAATGGGGTCCCGTATAAAGCAGCGGCGCCGCCAGATTCTTCTCAACCAGATCGCGAAAGCCGGCGGCATGGTCGTAGTGGCTGTGGCTGCACACCGTAAAGGCTGCGTTCGCCAAAGGGATTCCGAGACGGTGCGCATTGGATATTACGGCCGGAGAAGCGCCGCAATCAAATAAAAATGAAATCGTATCCGTCTCTACCCATAACGACAGACCGTGCTCGACCGCGAGCGCTTTATGCTCGGATTGTTGGTTCTCCATCAGTGCAAGCAGTTTTGGCATATATCACACCCCCGTGTCACTTTCGTTTACAGTATAGCAAAGAATTAGTTAAAAATCATTGTTACCGATACCAATAATGTTATATGTTTTTATCTAATAATTTAGTTTTTAGTGCAAAACGCACATTGAAAGATTGAAAAGTCTTGCACGGCCGCGCTGTGGCGTGTATGATGATGCTTATAAAGCTTCTGGGGGCGGAATAGATGATCTTTTATTATCGAAAAAGCAGAATCGTTCTGGCAATCGGGCTCATATTAACCGCGGTGCTGGCGGCGATGACCGGCATCCGCCGTGCAAACGGCGCAATGTGGGTGCTGTGCATCGCACTAATACTGGTTGCGGCGCTTGGAACCACAGTCAGCCTGCTCACAGCGCGCATTATTGCCGGAAGTGAAAACCAAAAGATACTTTCGCTGCTTTATGTGGAACTGGATCCGCAGAAATTTGTGAATGAATATGCACAGGTACCCGGCCGGATGCGCCCCTGCACGGCAGAGCGCGTGATGTGCGCCGCTTATCTGGCCGAAGGGCTGTCGTCTGCGGGGCGGTATGATGAGGCGCTGTCCGCTCTGGAACCGGCGGATCGGGTGCCCGCAAGCAGACAGCTTGCGTTGGCGTGCTTGAACGCGTACACCAAAAGCCGCATCTTGCTGCAAAAGCGCGATTTTGCAGCGGCCTTGCAAGCAATTAAGGAATACCGGACACTTTTGAAGCGCGTCCGGGCAGAAAACCCGCAGTTGGCCAATAACATGACGCCGGGCTACGGCGCGCTTGAGCGCTGGTTGAATTCCGCCTTAGGCAAGGATGTGGACGAGACACAGCTCAACGCCGATATTTCAGCCGAGCCGGTGCTTTTGCGCAGGATGGATCTCGAAGCGGTCAGAGCCGGCATATTATTGGAGAGTGGGCGATTCAAAGAGGCGGAGGAAGCATGCCTGAAAATTCTTGGAAAATGTGAAAAGCTTTCGCTGACACCCGTCGTAAGGAGCATCTTGACCCAGGCGCAGAACAGGGAATGCCGGTACTAATTTTCAGTCTAATCAGAGCCCCTTGGTATTGGCGGAAAGAACCGTGACTGAATGCGCGGCAGGCGTCGACATAAAAACGGCCTTGCTCCGTTTAAAATCCGGGGCAAAGCCGCATTTATGTTATTCCGACGATCCCGTCAATTTCTCCGCCAGTTCCAGGGAGGGGCCTCATTATTTGATTACCTGCCTGCGGTTTAAAAAACGCCGATTTCTTTGTAGTACTTAGCAGCACCGTCATGTAGCGACAGGTTGGCAATATCCTTAACGGCAGCTTTGGGGGGTCACCGTTCGCCAATCCGCATCAATATTTTCCCACAGCGTTCGGGGTAGATCATAGACGGTCTGTTCGTCGAGATCGGCGCTGCATTAAGCGCAGCTAAAATCAAACCCATAACCGCCCTATAATTTGGAACATATGTTCATAAGACATAAGGCGAAAACTTGGAACGCATCATACTCCATTCGGATGAATCGCTTTGTGTGACACGAGGTCACAAGATTGAATGTTTCCCGTTAGGGCTGGGAAACCTGTTGTTCCGTCAACAGCGACCGCATATCCCCAAAGTAACTGGCAACGGTTGTGAGGAAACGGCGATATGAAACGTCCCTTTCGAAATGATGGCCAAAGCCGTAGGGTTGCGGTCATACTGCAAGCAACAAACAAATTTTCACTGGTAAGATTTCAAGAGGAAAAATGATAGCATTGCAAAAATTAGAATGTAATTTTAAAATTTATCCGACACTTTGTATTCCTCAATCGTATTATTAGTGAGAGGGGGAAATGAGATGGCAAAATCTTTGTTGCGTACGAACGAAGATATTGCAGAGATTTACAATCGACACGTTAATACAGTCTATCGAATTTGTTTTGCATATTTAAAAAGCTCTGCCGATACAGAGGACGTGGTACAAAACACTTTTGTAAAACTAATGAAGTATGATAACACCTTTAAAAGTATAGAGCATGAAAAGGCTTGGCTGATTGTGACTGCGACAAATCTTTGCAAAGATTTTCTACGCCATTGGTGGCGTAAACGTAATAACGTAGAAAACTATGATAAAGAAATTTATTCACAGACTTTTGAAACAGATGAAACTATTACTGCTGTGATGGAATTGCCGGATAAATATAAAACTGCTATTTATCTTTACTATTACGAGGGGTACACGAGTGTTGAAATTTCAGCACTTTTAAAAAAGCCTCAATCAACAATACGAAACTACCTGCATGAAGGAAGAAACATTCTCAGGCAGAAATTAGGTGGTGATTTCTATGAAGAATAAGCAGGTAATTGGCTCCTTTAGTAAAATAAAGCCAGACGAAGTCGCAAAGAAAAGAATGCTTTCAAATATCCTTAGTCAATCAGCATTAGACAGGAATACAAATAGAAAAGGAAGTTTTATGCAAATTAATTTAGTTAAGAAATTAGTCCCCATAGCAGCTTGCTGTGCGGCTGTGTTGGTAGCTGCATTTGCAATTCCAAATATCATGGATTTAAATAGAACTCCTCAAATTACAATAGTAACCCCTGCTGCGGATTCTCCAATGGGAATACGCAAAATTATGAATTATAATGGATATCGGTATGCTTTTTTAGAAAACGGGGCGACATATAATTTAAATAAATCAGAAATCACTAAATCACTAGGCAAATTGGAATACGATATTACCAAAGACCCAAAAAATAACGGCACAAAAGAATTTTCTGCTACTTTTGCGGTTGGTGGAACAATCTATGAGATTCCATCTTATAATACCGCATTTAGAGTGGCGGTTGAAATTGACGGAAACTACTACATTTGCGAAAACGTTGATGTAGTTGGTGATGGAACACTTGATGTCTCTGATTATTTTAAAAAAGCTAATTTTACCGATATAGTAGATGAGATTATAATTTACGATCATTTTAAGCAAAACGCACTTGATACTATTACTGGGGAAAAAGTGAAGCAAATGATTGAAGATCTTTCTAAGTCAGCCCCGGTGGTATTATCAAATGATGACTATGAGAGGATTGGAAAAGCACAAAAATCCGGTAAGTCGTTTTTGCTGTCCTTTGAGTTGAATGATAAGACGCAGTATAAAATTTATGTTATTCCTACTCTTGGAATTTCAATGATAGGTGATAACAAATATACCTTAACAGATGAATTTGTTTTCGATTACAGAGATTTGTTTAATGAATATTCACAGTCCTTTAGATAAAAACTCATTCACCAAATTGATGACTCCGGCGTATTGTTCATGGTTATTCTTTTTACGTTATAAACTATTTGACTATATTAAAACCAAACCAGGTCATCGAAAGATGGCCCTGGCAGCCTGAAATGGGGATTACGCTGCTGCATACTCCCCATTTATGGACAGATGGTCGCGCAGAGATTTTCCTATTTCAACAGCGAGCGGCACCAGGCAATGTCTTCGCGGGAAACACAAGCAAAAATCCGCAGGTTCAGAATATAAAACAGAATTGTCAGGGCAATCTGCGCCAGGAATGAAAAAGGTTCGGGGAACGCAGGGAGCAATCGGCTCATCAGATTTACAAGCTGAGCAGATGCAATCACACACAGTACGGCCTTGAAAATATCGAACAATCGAATTTTCAGATCGGAAATATGCACCAATTTGTGGAGGCTCAATGTAAAATTCAGAATTTTGGAGCAATAAACCGTAATGAGATAGCCGGTAATGGCAAACTTGGGCAAAAGCAGGTAAAGCAGTACAACACTGACCAGAGAAGTGATCAGGTTATATTTCATCGTGCTCATGTGCCTGCCCAGGCCTCTGACCATCATATCGGTGATCATGTCCAGGTAAAAGAATGGGGCCAGAACGGCCAGACGACGGATGAAGTATGCGGCATCGGTGCTTTGATATATCAGCATCCCCAATTCGTGACTAAACCGCAGAAAGATCCACATCATACCGACTGAAAACAAAATCCCAATTCGATATACCCGCCGGATGATATAACTCAGATGCCTAAGGTGGCCCGCAGCCTGGCTTTCCGTCAGTTCGGGAAGAACCAGATCCAGCGCTGTGCTGAGCAGGAAGGCGGGAAAAAGGATCAGCGGCATTGCCATGCCCCTGATGATTCCGAACGTGGCAAGAGCTCCGCTTCCGGAGGCACCGCCCTTTTTCAGACCGTAAGGGATCAGCAGCTGCTCGATTGTGCGGATACTGGATGTAACATAGGAACTCAAAGCGGTTGGCGCGGCAATATGAAGCAATCGGCGAAAGAGATAGTGAGTGGGAGCACTGTTTTTCTGGCTCTGGTTTTTGATGGATTTGCGGTAAAGCACAAACTGTATGAAGCAGGAACCCAATTTACCAAGCACACAACCCAAAGCTGCGGCAGCGCAGGCGTATGCGAGCCCCATGGGCAGACATATGCGCAGAAGCGCGACGCTGGCGGTGATCTCCAGCACCTGCTCGATCAATTGTGCTGCGGCGATATCTGCCGCTTTGCGCACGCCGATGAAATAACCGCTGAAGACCCCGGACAGTGAAACCAGAGGAAGACTGAAGGAAAAGACGCGAAGCGGCAGGATGGCCCTGGCATCATTGAGCCAGACCGTCCCAATCCAATTTGACCCCAGATTCACCAGAATCGTTGCGGCAATGCTGAAAGCTGCGGCACAGGCGAGGCACAAGCGTACCGCCTGAATGGCGCCGTTCGGTCGGCGGGCACCCAGCTCCTCGGCCACCAGCCGGGTAGCGGTGAACCGCATCCCGGAGGAGGCAAACGTTGCGGCCAGCAAATAGACCGATAAAGTCAGCTGGAGGAGTCCCAGACCCTCCGGCCCCAGGTTCCTGGCGAGATATGCCTGGAAGGAAAGGGCGACGGTCTGCAATATGACGGAAACGCCGCAAAGGAGTATAAAGTTCAGAAACAGAGCTTTTACTTTTCTCAAATCAGCACCGCTTTGCCTTTTAATAATCTAGACTATGGACAAAGCGAACGGATTATTCGATGATATTTTCGGCGGCAGCAGGATATCCACTCTTAAAAGAGCGGTTGATTGCTGCGGTTCCGCGAAAACGCGTATTGCCCTCCGAATCCACAGAAAGGCCTCCGATAAAATCGGGGGCCTTTTTACACATTGTCTTGACAAAGACTACGCAATATACCAATTTTTCCAAAGTCCCGCATCTCCTGCATATTTTTGCTATTGACGAAATGATGCTCCCTTCCCTTCAATATCGTACCTTACAGCATCAGGAGTTCCTTTCGCGCAATTTCCATAAAAACAGGGATATGATTATTGGTCATGGTGGGATTTATATAGCTCATATAATAATTCCGCTTTTTAATATGTCAACATACTGCGTGGACAAATAATCCTTACTATTATAATTTTGAGAACATGCGCACAAAAGCAATATTAGAATTGATATAAATAATTTCTTACCCCCTGCAACCTCCATTTATTGTTCTTATAATATGAGCCATAATTAATGTTGTAAACATAATGAGACGTTCATGCCTCGATGCAAAGCGAAACTTGTCAATAACGGGCAGAAGCCACTACTAATTCTTATTGATCTCTTCTATATAACCCGCTGTGATAATCCCAGCAGGCAGCGCAATAATAGCAATTCCAAATATAGCAGAAATCATGGCTATTATTCTGCCTGCGTCCGTTACGGGATAAATGTCGCCATACCATGAATTCTTTGGGGATGCTTTCATCGAAAAGTCAATTTTATTTTCTGGCAGCAGTCGACCTTATCATACAATGCTCGATAAAGCCTTTCTTGAAACAAATAGTATGAATCTAATCCCCCAAATACAAGAATTGGAAGATATTGATAGGTTGATATCATTAATTGGTATTTTTACTTATCTCAGTTAACATTGTCCAAGCATAATATAGGTGCGGTTTCTAATGGATTATCCCGCATCGCGGACAATCTGATCCCATCCAATACGAAAACATTTGTGCCAGAGGAAGACCGTCAAAACGGTGGAAATTCCAAAGTTGAGTACCAATCCATAGTGCAGCCGAGTTGCTAGTAGAATATGTGCCGCGGCCAAACTTCCACACAGCAGAATGGACAGCAAGGCTACACCAAAAGATCCTGAAGATTGGTTAATCCGAATGTCCTGGCTAAAAGGCAACTCTTTTTTGGAGAGTAAAAATACGGACAGCATTACCAAAATTAGATTCACGAAGATGATAAGAAGGTCGAGGATAATCTTCGTTCCCCACAAAAGTGTAAAAATCACGCAGGTTAGCAAATAAAACGGGATGATATATTTATACAGGAATCCTTTCATTGCACCTCTAAACACAAGGCCTGTATTGTCTATTGGCATTGCCCTGTAGACCCATGCCCCCCGATAGCTTTCACTTCTACTGATAGCGGAGAACGATGTAGCGTATATGAATACCGAAAAGTAAATAAACAGGTAGTATTTTCCTTCAGAAACAGTCTGCACAAAGGCGGACGTCGTATCGGGACGTACCATGCTTAGGAGCATGATGAAAGGCATGATGACACCTAGAGTCAGGCTTGGAAACAGACGAAGTTTTAACTTGCGCTCACTCTTTAGCATGGAGCAGGTGAATTCAAAAAAAACTTGTTCGTCGTGATTAGGACAAAGCAGTCTAGAAATTTTATGAAGTCTGGAAGGTCGCGCGGTTCTCCTACTGCCCGCACTAGCAAGCTTTTGCAAGTTATGCTCGAAAGCCGGTGCTGCCACTTTGATGTATAGGATTAGAGCCAATATTGGAATGATGATGCCGATTGCTGACAGGAGAAAATACTCTGCTCTGCGCTCATCGGAAAAAAGGACGACAAAAGGAGCGGCGAACCAAGATGAGGGAAGCAGGTAACTCCACCAATGAAGGTTGATCTGAACGTTTAAGTCTATGACATTAAACATCCTGCCAATCAGCTGGTAGACAACCGTCATAAAAACGGTCAGAATGATTTGAAAATAGTTGATGATATCCCTCAGTTTTTCCCCAGAAAACAGATGTAGAATTGTAAAATAGAAAATTGCGGTGAACAAAAGAGAAAAACAACAGATTAAAATCAGAATGAGCAACATGGTCAGGAAAAACCATACGCCGTATTTGAAAAGACCGATGATCAGCGAAACACCGGCCAGAGACAGCGTGATGCCGACCAGATAATAGAGAATGTACAAAAACTTGACGGCGTTCAACGTTTTGACGCTGACTGGGCGGGTGAGTAGAATTGTCCGATCCTGCAGATCCAGTAGCACAGAGGAAAAATCTGAAATCATTGTGGTTAGAAGAAGGAAAAGAGTCATGCCCATGACGATGCTCATCGTTAGGAACAGCGGCGAGGGGAAAAGGACAAGCAGCCCAATAAAGAAACCCATAAAGGCATAAGTTCCCAACGAAGATAGATAGGAGTTTTTACGCTTGGATTCTCCCCGGCTTAGCACAGTGGCGGGGCGGCGACTGTTTATGAACAATTTGACTTGCAAAATACGTCGCATTACGGGATAATCAATTCCCAGAGCAGAAAAAAGTCCTTTTATTCGGTCCAGAAATTTTAGATATAAAAAATCCTGCATATCTTACTCCTCAATCACACCGATGAATTCGCCAGCAATGCTTTGGTGTTCGGAAAAGCCAGACAGCTGATTGAAAATGTCCTCCAGGGACCCTTGGCTACACTGCGCTTTAAGCTGAGCGAACGTACCGTCGGCAACAATATTTCCGTTGTTAAGCATGATGATTCTGTCACTAATTTTTTCCACCACCTCCATAATGTGAGAGGAATAAAAAATCGTTTTGCCCTGTGCCGCCAATTCCGTCAGGATCTCTTTAAAGACTAGGACGCTATTAGCGTCAAGTCCGCTCAAAGGCTCGTCAAAAAAGATGACTTCAGGATTGTGGATCAGACTGGCGATTATCAACACTTTCTGTTTCATTCCCTTTGAATATGAAGATATTCTTGTGGAATAAGCGGACTCAATGCCAAGCAAAGACATCAGTCTGCGGGCTTTCCGGTCTGCCGTTTCAAAGTCTAGACCGTAGAGCTCACCGATAAAGGTCAGATATTCTTGAGCGGAAAGACTGTCATAAATATCAGCGGTTTCGGGGAGATATCCGATTTTCTTTTTATATGCTGTGGAATCGGAGGAAATATCCTCGCCCAGAATTTGCACCTGACCTTGGTATCCCTCAAGTATCCCTAGCAGAATTTTTACTGTTGTGCTTTTTCCTGCTCCATTTGGGCCAATATAGCCGATAATTTGCCCGCGTGGGATTTCGAGATTGATTCCGTTGAGTACCGGCTTGTCTCCATAACTCATTTTCAGATCTCGAATGGAGACGGCAGAAACGCCGCTTTGACAAATTTTATCCATGATATACCTCCTGTTTCATAAACGGTTTCCTCAGTTTTTTCAGAGGACGGAAATACCGGTATGAATTAATAGCATTCGATTTAAATAGCCGACAATAACACTAAAAAAGTAAGCAACCAAGTTCAGAATTTGCTTAAAACCTACCATTGAGCGAAGCGCGCATTATGGTACTAACCTGCCATGTCGGATGCGCAGGATCATCTATGTAATTCGTTCAGAAGAGCGCCCCTGGGCTTGTTCAATAGAAATTTTTATATTGCCTTTTTAAAGCAGCTCAAAATCCGCATAGATGTCAAAACAAGGAAGCGTTTTGTCAGAGAAAAAACCGGGACCAGATGACATGACAAACCTATATTGCCCCGGTATGAGTTCCTCTTCAAAACGCCAATGTCCAAAAGACGTCAGGTATCTTTCGCCCGGCTCAATATCCCCACTGCCCGTTTCCCAATTGGGCATGGCATCTCTGGAGAAAGAAAGTCTTTGCCATTGCTCGCCGTCATAGCGTTCAACGCTATAGTCGGTTGAACGCCCAACTGCCATGGTACTGTTGTTTATAATATACCCGATTACACAAAAATCTTTCGGATCCTTCAGAATATCTGACAGGTTGATTTGTTGTTTATCAATATGCAGGATGACACTTTCCGGACTCGGTTCAACTATAGCACTGGGTTCCTCACAAAAATCCGCTGTTGCAATTTGAGTAGGTGAAAAGCTGTAATCATAATAAGGAACCGAAGGATTAATAAGCTGATCAACCACAAGCTGAAAATCACGTCTATTTTTATCAGGCGTTGCAAGTGTATACTCGACAGCAACATCCACATCATTGCTTTCAATATGTAATCGTTCTTCGCCTATGGTGATGGTGTAGCTGACACCGTTTTCGAAATTGACCAACACTGTATACGCGTTTTTGAATTCAGCGTATTTATCAACAAACCTTGCGGCGCCATCGACCTTAATATTTCGTATATAGGGCTCTACAAGATACATCATATCTATTCTGGCATCATAAGTATAGACAATTTCTTTTCCGGTAGGTTCGCTGACAGAGATTGCACGAATTCTGCCGCGGTTCATGATGGATAACCACATTGGCCTGGGGGGCTCACCCTCTATCTGCGCCGCCTCGCAGCGTTTTTCCAATAGGCTATAGTCATCTTCAGGGATCGACAACCCAACGGTGGTTTTCTCTCTTAGCTTCCAGTGAGAGTAAGTCAATTCTATACCACTTTCAAAAAATCTGATGGTACATCTATCGTCGCTTTCGAGATACAAATCCAAAGAGAGCTCTTCATGCCACGGCTTGCCAAGTTCATCACTCACGGTGGCATGCGCCAGCGCTGCCGAAACGACATCGTAGTCTGCCTTCATTTCATAGCTAACCTTTTTAATATTATCGTGCAGGTACAAATTTTGCATATAGACGGGTGGTCCCTCGCTTGAAAACATTGTGACCCACCATGGCTGTTCCTCAACGGCAGAATTCTCCGATTGCGAGTCCGACACAGCCTCTGGGACTGGTATTTGTTCGCTGAATGCTAAAAATGCCTGCTGCCATTCCTTCGCCATCTTGCTGGCGTCAAAAATCAGCGGGCTGTCCCAATCGGGCAGCTTAACGGTCAGCCATTCACCATCCCATGCCAGAAGTACCGGCTCCCCGTTCCATTCCAGATAAATAAACTCGTCACTACTGGTATGAGGATTTCGCGTTCCATCCGAGGCATCCAAAACCTCAAAGGAGGCAAGCCCATCGGTGTTCCTCAGGCATTTTAAAATCTCATCGGCATTATAACGGTCAACTATGCGCTTCTCCTCTGTGAGGCCACGGGCGGTGTAGTATAGCGTGTTAATATCTGAGGCACGCAGTGTTCTTATCTTATTGCGGTAGCGTGCCAAATCCTCGTCATCCGCAAAATCGTTCGACATCATAGTAAGTGATAAAGAATTTTCTGGTACAATGGCAATCTCCGCTTCCTTATTGCGATTTAAAGAAAGCAGCGACAGGACATAATCGGTGAGCGCATGTTCGTCCGTATAATAAAACATTTGCTTTGTGTTAGTGGCAGAATCCCATATTGTAAAATAACCGCCCTGGGTAACAAGACAAGACTGGTCGCCCTGTTTTAAATATACCATGCTGCCAGCGCCCGTCAGCCTACGATTCCGATCTTCCTTTGTGGCGGGTATCAGCGTCAGGTTTTGAATAATTTTAAGCACCGCTGAAACATCGTCTTGCGTCAACTCCATTAAGAACCCCTCGGGTCGATGGGCCTCCGTTATCAGCATCGTATCAATTTTTTCGGTCTCAAATGTGCTTAAGAATTCTTTAAGCGCATCACAACTTTGCTCGGTTGACAGAATTGGCTCCAGTCGGTCACCTTGGGGAACATGCTGGTTCATAGTAGCCCAATCTACCAGCTCTGCTTTTAAAGCAGGCTGCATATCTATTGACGATGGCGCGTTAATCGGCGATTCAGAAGAAATATCTGACTGCGACTGCATACAGCCGATCAGTATTATCATGAGGATGATAGCACAAAAACTTTTTAGAGGATTAAATGGCCTTAATAATATGCGTTTGATTCCATGAGGAATTATTGCAACCGCTTTGCAATCTGGCGTTCTAATAAGAGTCATGTTTAAGTGCATGATACGTACTCCTTTCCAGACTTGTTTGCGGCCTTTAAGTTTCAATATATAAATGACCTATTACCTTATGCTTTGTATTGTGATAACAGTTCGCGCGGGTTTCACGTTACTATGTAATGAGCACAAAAGTGAGCCCTTTAGACTTGTCCTGTGTACCCTTATGGACAATTTGAGTTTTGACCTACTGCCAGGTCTACACTTTAACTTTCTGAGCTGTTAGCTCGTATGTCACATACGGGCTGTCAAGGTGATAGCCGAGTTTTTCAGCCAAAGCAACAGACCGCAAATCGTGAGCATCCCAGCTGGGATAAAGACTTCTTGCTAAACATTCTAAAATCAGTTTAGCCCCACAAACAGTTGCAAGGCCTTTTTCTCTGTAGTCCGGTTTCGTATCAATCTCAATCTCGATACCGCCATTATATAGTGCATATGGCGAAGCACCTGATACCAGTTTCCCTTGATGTAAAATTGCGACGCCTATCGCTCTGCATTGATAATCAGCGTAATTTTTAAACTGTGAACACAAATCAGCAGACCAAGCCTCGTTTTTTGCCATTTCAAAAATTTCTTGATCAAACAATTTCAATTCATAATAACTATCCAGTTTATTTATGTAAGCGATTAGCTTCTCAACATCGAATATATTAGGCTCTTTTTTTATTGCATAGCGCAAAGTCTTATTTACTCTTTCGCCATAAAAATCTTCTATCAATCTCTCCCAAGACAGATCTTTTGGTATTAGCAGTTTCCCTTCACCTACACTCAATAACAAATCAGCATTTGGATTGCCCGCAAAAAAGCAGAAATCTCCAATATCAATTATTGCTGAAGAAGGATTTTCATCGTCATCATAAATCATATTCCCCATATGCCCTTGCAGGCATGACCATATTAGCGCCTCGTTCCAACCATCAAACAAAGATGCCGCTTTACTTTTATTTTTATCTATACTCATAATCTTCCGCCTTACTTGTAACGCAAACGCCCCTAGATATAGCGCCTTACTTTATTCATGTAATTTTTGTACTCTTCCCCAAATTTTTTTATGCACCATCTTTCTTCAGACAGGATAATCCAATGCGCGGATAGTTGAAAAATCGTCAGTATTGCAAGTAATAGCAATGACTGAGTAAGCAGTACACAGCCTATATAATAAATAAAATATGCCATATACATTGGGTTACGGGAAATCCGGTACAATCCTTTAAGATTGATGCCATTCTCAGAAGGTTTTGCAAAATTTAATACAGATTCAAGACATAGCACGATGCCTAATCCATATGTCGCCAAACCAGCATAAACCCAATTCGGGTCGGTAGTAATCTTAAGGAAGAAGAGATAGACAAAAAGTAGAATGTTTGAAATCTGATAAAACCAGTAAGCTGTTTTTTCTCTTCCGATCAACGGAGCGAAGTAAGCTGCACGCTTTAACCCATCTTTGTTTAATATGCTTAACAATCCGAATCTAATCAGTATTAACGGAATTAACAAAATAAAGCCGTTCATTTTTCTCCTTTTGACCGGACTACTCGGTACCGATCGCATTGGATGCGTGTTATCTACGTTAAGCTCATAAGAAAACCTTCTGGGCTTGTCCCTGAGTTAAACATAACGCGTAATATGAATATGTTTGCGCTACAAAACTCTCTTTAATGTTTTCAATTTTCATATTTAATACGTAGCTATTTGAGGCAACTGCTTTTGGGAAATCATATTTCTGGGGCTTACCAGTAAATATTAATTTATTGCTCGTGCATTTGCGGCATGAGTTATAACTAAGATGTTTTTACCCTAATCACAATTCCGTTCAATAAAATCTTTGAAGTTTTCAGTTCCCTTGACACCTCTCGTAACTGCTTGCCAAAACTGCTTCATCGTATCCGCAGTTTCTTCTGTGCCCTCAAATTCTCCGCAATTTATTTCTGAAAGCCTTTGGTCAAACACAATCGTTCCATTGAAAAGGATTTCACAGGTTTGTCGTGCTCTTTTTTGAGGGCTACAAAAGCAGGCATCAAAACTTAAACTTTTCATGTTCTCAGCTTGTAATTTTGCTTGTTCTATTCCAGTTTGACTTAGCTCAATATCAGTGCAGCCATTAAGCTTCATCAATAAATTCTAGTCAGTTTGACCCTGACGAACAAGGTTTATCATGATAGTTTTCTCAGTTTACGCTGCATCCTCCAGCGCCGCTTGTGCTAAATATGTTTCCACGCGCAACTTTACGTTCTCCTGCAAATTGCGATAGAAGAACTGATAGTCATACAGGTGGTAGACGCCGTCCGGGAA
>JAYFNI010000013.1:0-7815 GCA_034933525.1 Candidatus Fimivivens sp. | reverse complement strand
AATCGTTGAATCCTGGCGTCAAGAATACAATCACGAGAGGCCCCATTCCGCGTTGGATAATTTGACCCCGGATGAATATGCACTTAAGATTTCAGGGTGATAACTAACTTTCGTGGTGGACGGATTTCGGGGGCAGGTCATAAATATTCAGAATACTATAATTCTCGTGCCGAAGCGGTTAACGCCTGTGATCTTAATGCCTATACTCTTTATAGATTAGCTGCAAAACTAGATATTGCCGCCACTACCGTTGGGGGATGTATGGGTGGCTTGTTCGGTGCCGCCATTGGTCTCATTGGTGGAATACTCGCTTCTAACGTAATATTTGGTTTTGCTAGTGCATGGGATAGTGCTGGAATAGATGCCAGGAAAATCCCGAGAACCGCAAGAGGCTGTATTATTACTCAAGAAATAAATATTTTAAATATGCGTGTTACTGTAGCTTGACCAATGTGCATTGCTATTTATCAAGGCAAGGAGGTACAGCATGAAAAATTTAAAGCGGACCTCATTTATCGGGGTAATTGTATTGTTGTTTGTAAATACAGTCTCGTTGGTAATAGCTATTTTTGATTCTAGACTACACATGATTCAGCCGATTCTCATTTTTGCAAATTCACTCCTAATTGTGGCGTGCGTAATAGCCATAATTTTTTATGTTCTCAGAAAAAAACACTGAGGAGAGGATATCTAGCTAAATTTTAAAGAGCAGCAATTATCTAAAAAGGATGATAGTTCTATAAAAATCAGCAAAGATAGCGGAGTGAATCTCATTTCCCACTAAAGGAACTTTGTACGGGATAAGTAAAATACGCACAATTTCGCTTATCCCGCGCGGCGCAGAGTGATTAAAAACAATCTGCTGTTTAGGATGGAGGCTTATCATGTCGGAACTACAAGTTGGCAAAAAAAGTTTGAAGTTAATAAACGTACTTGCTTATGAATCAAACAGTAATAATCTACAGGACAGTACCATTGCAGAAAAAATGAAGAATTATATAAAAGCCAACGGAATATCTGTGGAGGCACGGATTCAATATGATAAGGTAACTTATTTCAACTATGTGGCAGAAAAATTAGGGTTCAAGATAAAATGATCTCAGCGTACTTTGTGTGTAACAGCAGGCGGACAGCCTACTGTACAAATTAATTTTATTGTAAGGGAGATTTAAAATGGAAGCTACATTGAAAATGCCCGACAGCTATCTGCTAATGGGTGAAGATGAAATGGTGTATGTGGACGGCGGTTATTATGCAACGAAATCGCATTATTACAACTCCGGCGCCGAAGCATACTACGACTGCTCAAGCATTGCAAGAAATCTTCGTATACAAGCCGGATGCGTAGCGGTTATAGCAACAGAAGTTGGTTTTGCGGTCGGGCAGATCTTCGGAGCTATTATCGGGGCAATGGGAGGTCTCCTCGCCGGTAGCGTGATTTGGTCGTTTGCAAATGCATGGGATAATGCCGCAATGGATGCAAAAAACTGGCCAAGAACTGCAAGAGGGTGCTTGGCTACTGAAGAAATATGCGGTCTTACCATGCGTGTTACAATAAGTTAATTATCTATAGGAGAAAGAAATGAACAATCAGTTTCAGCGTTTTTTTCTTATTATTGCATTTGTAATGATTGCATTTGGTATGGTTTCTTTGGTTATACATATCTCCAAGCCTTTATTGTTTCCGCATAGGTTGTATTTTATTTGGAGTGACGTGATTCAGATAGTGTTGATGATTATTGTCGCAATTGTCTTAATTAAAAAAGGAAAGTAATCAAACGCAGGCGAGTCTGTTCTTCCTTTCCAAGTAGATCATTTCAGAGGGCGGGTAAGGTTTGCCTAATCTTGCCCGCCCTCAAAGTAAAGAGAATTTCAACAATTCACAAGCGGTTCTCAACCAAACCGCCGCCAAGCTGCTGCTGAAATACTATGAGCCGGAGGAGGGCGCAATCACCGTGGACGGTGTGGACATCGGGGAATGCAGCAACGCATCGCTACGTCGCGCCATTTCCTATGTGCCGCAGAACATCGAGCTGTTCTCCAAGAGTATTTACGATAATATCCGCGTTTCCCACATGAGCGCCACGCTGGACGAGGTGAAAGAGGCGGCCAAAGCCGCCGACGCCCACGACTTCATCCGCAAGCTGCCCATGCAGTATTACACCTATCTGGAGGAGGCGGGCAACGGCCTTTCCGGAGGCGAGAAACAGCGTATTGCGCTGGCAAGGGCATTCCTGAAGAAGAACAATTTCTACATACTGGATGAATCCACCAGCAACCTGGACTTTGCCACGGAGAACATCATCTTCGACATGATCTACAACAAGTTCCGGGAGAAGTCCATGCTGATCATCGCCCACCGCCTGTCCACCGTGAAAAACTGCGATTTGATTCTGGTGCTGGACAAGGGTGAGGTCATTGAGCAGGGAACTCACGAGGAATTGCTGCAAAAGCAAGGACGCTACTGGCAGCTTTGGGAGATGCAACAGGGCAATTTCAAGATTGCACAGGAAACGGACAAGCCACAGGAGAAACAGACCATAGCGCCAAACGACGAGGACGAGATAACCTATTGAGTGAAACGCAGGAGGCGGGCAGCCTGTTGTGCAAATAAATTCAACAAAAAAGGAGACTTAAATTATGACTGAAGCATTGAGAATGCCCAGCAATTATGTACTGATGGGCGAAGAAGAAATGATGTATATAGACGGTGGAGGCGATACCATGTTTTGGGTTGACCTCTTAGAATACTTGGGTATTTCCAGTGCAGCTGCCTCTACTATGCTCGCTCAAGCAGGTTATAAAGTAGTGTCAGTTGTAGGACGGACGATCTCAGTTGGTGCCTTAGTATACTTTGGTGGCACCGTAACGATACTCAGTGCATGGGTAAAGTTTTTGATGAAATACAGCAGTCCCGGGGCAGGCAACATAGTATACAATATCCATGCATTTGGTGCTTGTTAGCAGATACGGTCGTTGTATCGCGTTGTTTAGATTTATTCTATCAAAATGCAAAGCAGTTGCTTTGTGAAAAAGGGGTCTATTTATGAAGAGGATATTTTTTTCTCTACAAAAAGAAGACGGTGGTTCCTCAGAAGCAAACCGCTTTGCCACCAATATATCATGGCTGATTACGCTTGCTGCACTTCTTGTGCTATTGACATTTGTCTTTGTTAGAAGTGGCGTTTGTGATACCATTATTGCATTAGCAATTATGATACAAATCGCTTCATATTTCATTGCTCGCTGGTATTACAAGAAAAGAAACAGGATGTAACTCCGGAGAAAGGCTGGGTGGTGCCCGCGCCCACTCTTCCCCCTAAGCATATCAAATTATCCCAGCTAAAAAATTTCACAGCAGAAAGCAATAAACCAAGGAGGAGAATTTTATGTCGGAATTACCGGTCAGCAAAAAAGCGATGAAGCTTGTCAATGTGCTGTTTTATACAATGGTTGAAAGCGATTTCCAGAGCAACGTACAATGCGCCACACAGATGGAAAACTACATCAAATCAAAGGGATATCAACCGCTTGGCCCCATAATCCAGTATTCCGGTGTGGAGAAAAACACGGCTGGTGAACCGGAAATGGTAGTCAGGCTCTTGCGGCAAGCCAACGGGTACATCAATCACACGGAAACGCCGTATTCCATGGAGTCTGTGTTGCGGGTTCCGAACTGCCTGTATGTCCGCTATCGCGGGCCAATGGAGAAATTACAGGTGGCATATAGTAAGTTAGCTGTGGTGGCCTTTGAAAATGACATCAACCTCAGAGGCGACAGTTACACCATCTTTGTGGATCAACTGGAAAATGAGGACATCATAGCAGATGTCTTTATGGAGATGGAGCATGAGTAAATCCGTGAAAACGCTGGATGAGTTGCGGGACAGCCGCATTCTCTACGATAAGAAAGTGCCCCCCTTCGGCTACATAATTGTCTTGATTGTACTGGCGCTGCTGGTCGGTGTGGTGATTTGGAGCTTGTCCGCCCCGAAGGTCTACGTCATTAAGGCAAACGGGACAGTGACCAATGCCGACGCCAACTATGTGATGAGCGCCTACACTGGCTCCATTATCAATTCCCGCATGGTAGAGGGGATGCTGGTGACGGCGGGCGAGGAACTGTTTACCGTCCGTAGTGCGGATTATGACCTACAGGTGCAGCAGCTCAAAGAGACACGCACCGCTTATGAGGATAAGAAAAGCCAGTACGAAAAGCTGGTGCGCTCCATTCAGGACAATACCAACTACTTTAACGCGGCCAGCGCCGACGATACCCTTTATTACAGCGCCTATGAAACCTATCAGGCGCAGGTGGCGCAGAACTCCATAGATACCAGTACTTATAAGAGCTACGGCTATACAGATGAACAAATCGCAGCTGCGGTGGCGAAAAATTCAGCAAAGATTACAGAGGTATACTATACCGCTATCCAGTCCGCAGAAAATAGCATCTCCGAGTGTGAAATACAGCTTGCTTCCATTGACGCGCAGCTCTCCGCACTAGAAAATGGTCAGACAGCCTATACAATGACAGCGCCTGTCAGCGGAACGCTGCATCTGCTGGCCGATTATAAGACGGGCATGGTGGCGCAGACCGGTTCGGCCATTGCGTCCATTACGCCGGAGAATGAGGACGCGCTAATTGAAGCATACGTCAGTACCGCAGACAGGGCGAGGATGCACGAGGGCGACACGGTCGAAATTGCCGTGTCAGGCCTTACGCAAACAGTGTATGGAACAATCTCCGGCACAGTAGCGCAGATTGACAGCAATGTGACTACACAGGAGAGTGGCGACGAAACCTCCTCGGTTTTCAAGGTAAAAATTCACCCGGACAGCACTTATCTCGTCAGCAGGGACGGTGAGCAGGTCACACTTTCCAATGGCTTGTCGGTGGAAGCTCGGATTCAGTACGACAAGGTGACATATTTTAATTATGTCATTGAGAAACTTGGGTTCAAGATTTAGAGAAGTATAGCAGGAGGCGGACAGCCTGTTGTGCTAATATAAAACGAAAAGGAGATTCAAAATGAGCCACTTAAATGGAACCTGCGCATTGCAGATGCCCAGCAGCTATGTGCTGATGGACGAGGAAGAAATGATGTATGTTGACGGCGGCTATTCGTTGCCAATGGAGCGGAGATATTTGAATAAGAGCGTTTGCACAGGAATGAGTTCATATTATTGCAGCGTGACAGGATTGCAGGCAAGCGTTATTGCCAAAGAAATATTTGCCCATGCATTTCTATATTATGCAGCAGGATTGTATGCAGTGAGTGCTGGCGTGAGTGCTGCAAGTACATTTGGAGACATATTGCTAAAGGGGGCAACTCTCGTTGCCTGCAATTATATTCGTAGCCATGCAGAAGTTATTGACCTTGGATCTGGCACATTTGGACAGGCAGATAGCAGACAGTGGCTCTTTAACATTATTTGGGCTGCGTGCTAATGTATAGTGGAGGAAAAGAGGAAAATGAATAACGATTCAGGGCTGACATTTGGGTTTGTGGTGTTGGCAATATTGGGAATTACGGTTCGCATAGTCATTCCATTGGCCGGAGTTATCATTGGTTTTGTTTTAGTAAAAAAACGCGACAAAAAATGGTTGGTTCTTTCAGCCGTTTCGCTGGCGATTCTGATTGTTTCTGCATATTTCTTTTTCTCTAACTTATGAGTAATATTTCCCGAATACGCCATGGATCTGGACTGCACGAAGTATACCAAAAACATATTTGCCGCAGGACCTGAATATTGCAAAAGGCAATCCAACGCAGAAAATGCGAATGAGGCAAATAAAGAAGCAAGCAGAGTAGATTATTTCAAAGCCTGTGACAATTCAGTAACCGGGTGGTGCCCGCACCCGGTTCCCACTAAAAAGAGAGACCATGTATTATGGAGAACAACCATGAGGAAAAAATTAATTTATTTGGGTTTGGCCGTTTTTCTGCTGTTTACAAGTTTCGGCTTTTCTTATGCCGAGGAAAAACCGGCAGCAGACTCGGTTGAAACTGTGGCGGTTACAGACATCGAAGTATCTGGCTATCAGGAGAGCATTAAGGTGGGTAAGACCATAACGTTAACAGCTACGGTTCTGCCAACAGACATGACCAGCCAGAGCGTTACATATAAGTCAGCCGACACGTCGGTAGCAACTGTATCCCCAACAGGTGAGGTGACTGGTATTGCCGCTGGGAAAACAGAAATTGTTCTGACCGCCGGGGATTTCGCAAAAAGTCTGCCGCTTACTGTTACCGTAGCAGTTAGTTCCATTTCATTGCGTTCAGATTACGTCGTACTGAAGCCGGGCGAAGCCTATGCGCTGTGCGCTGCGGTTACGCCAACAGACGCTACAGATCCATCGCTGACCTATCAATCATTGGATCGTTCAGTTGCTACCGTGTCGCCTGATGGAGTAATTACTGCCACCGCCTGCGGTAGTACAAGTGTTATTGTATCCAATACCGACGCATCGGCCGCCTGCAGCGTCATTGTAAACCGCACGTCAGATGGGACAACCGCCCAACCGGAAGAAGTGGAGCCCTCCGACAGCAGTACAAAAACATATCCAGATACAGTATCGGCTGCGGCTTATCCGGAAATTGATGCGGACATGCTGCACTATTTTTACGACACAGGTAAAACACTGACGATTATGGGTGAAGGCTACACCATTCGCATTGATGGTCATAAAATCAGAAACTGTAACAACGTTTTTTATACCGCCATCCACTTTGCAGAAGAAGACGGGACAACATTTACTCTGAATCATGGTGAGAGCATGTGCGCTCCCATTGAATTGAGCATCGACACTGACCCGGCAACAGGCAACTATCTGTATCTATACAACAAGGCTGAGAAAAAATATCAACTTGTGAAGACAGATAGCCTCGAAATACTGACACTGGAAACTCCTGGTACATACCTGATTGCTGCACAGAAAATCAGCAATGGGCAGATTGGAAAGTGGCTGCTCATCGGCGGCCCAATCGTGGTGGTCGGACTGATTGTTACTTACATCATTGTGAAGAAAAAATACTGGTTTTGGTAATAGATTTTAAAGCCATTATTCAATTAGTTCATACATGAAATACGCCAGACATACAAAAAAGGGTGGATATTATGGATAAAGAAGATGTCTACTATGAAGCACCGCAGAAAGATATTACCAAGTCAACTGCATATCTATTTACAAGACATTCGGATTGCTATAATAAAGTACAGACATTTTTTCGTAAAAGAAAACGCTTTTTGAAAAATAACAATTATGATACCTGGGCATTATTGTGGAAAAAGGAATTGGAATACATCATTGCATGTAAAAAGAAGGATGCACGGGACATTAAATACATACCTATTTTAATTTCAATTATTGGTATATTTTCAGGTCTATTAATAGAAAAAAACATATTCCTTTCGATCGTTGAGATTTACATTAAAATTTTCATACTTCTTCTACTGTTTTTAATATTGTGTGGGATACTATGTCATCGTAAAATTACCTTTTTAATTGATATAGCAAGTTTTGAATTAGAGGCAGTAAAAGCCAAAATTCAAGAGTCCAAGAAGCCTTGCCACTCCTTATCAGTGGCAAGCAGCAAACCTGAGTATAATCCTTCAAAATGCCTCATCATTCGAGTTTCTGGCAGGCACAACAAGCATTTTGATTTCTAGGGCAACACCGCACAGAAAACTGCGTGCAGAAAATGTTGCCAAGTGATAAAATACAGTCATGGATAAACAAATGAGTCTGTCGGCGCTGAACGATGAACTGGCACAGGTGCGGACAAAGAAAAAGGAATTCCTTGAGCAGAT
>JAYFNI010000012.1:0-102715 GCA_034933525.1 Candidatus Fimivivens sp. | reverse complement strand
CACCCGTTCCCATTCCGAACACGGTCGTTAAGCTCATCAGTGCCGAAGATACTTGGATGGAGACGTCCTGGGAAAATAGGTCGGCGCCGGCATCTTTACAGACATCCCTGCAATAGCGGGGGTGTCTGTTTTTATTTACTTTGATATCAGTGTCTTTTGTGGTATGATATATATGGTGATATTATGAAAAAAGTGCTGACAAAAGTCATTATAGTACTGATACCAAGCCTAACATTACTCCGTCGGATTATAGAAAAACATGGCTACTATAATAGTTTTTCGGTTGTTACAATTGAATTGTTGTTGGAAATTTGTTGTATATCACTTTTTTTAATAGCTGCTTGGGATCAAACAATGCTAGGAGAAGTGGAGGATGTTGACACTTCAGCTTTATATAGATATCGCGCGCTTTCTGTGATAATAGCAATACTTTTTATTATCTTTAGCGCATTAGCCTATCTGAGAGGCAGCTTAGGCAACTTTGGAGTTATTCGAGTGTCATTATTACTTATGATTTTTGGTGTGTGTTGCGTTCAGGCGCGATATGCGCAGGGGAAACAGGACAAATTCGGAAACCTATGGATAAGGCTCGTCTTGCTTGCAGTTATATTACTAACGTTATATCTGCAACTAATTGGATTTTACCAGTGATAGTTCAGCACAAAGTATTATACTTGCTAAATTAAAAAGGGAAAGTCATGTTTTGTAGGAAAACCACATGACCATTAATGGTTTTTAACGATAGAGGCTTACAACCGATCATTCAGCCAAGCTGTATAGAGTGATAGTTGCTCTGGCGTATGAAAAAAGTGCTCCGAATTTACTTTTGTCACACATGCAGAAAAATTCGCACTGAATTGATCTATTACTGCTTCGGGCATGAGATTGTCCTCAAAGCCCCAGAGAATGTCTGTAGGTGCGTTCCAGCAGATGGGATGCGCACACACATAGGAGTAATAATTCCAGTCCAAAAATTGTCCATTGGGCAGGCTAATATGCTTTTCAACCTCAAGCTGTTCTAATGTAATATTAAATGCGCCCATCAGACCTTCAATCAAGAACTTCATATTGACAACAGGAGACAGAAAAAAGCTACGTATGATATCTTTATCTGCTAGCGCCATCATACTCATATAGGCACCGATACTGCATCCATACAGGCTGATTTCGGTGGGCTCTGTCATTAGCATGTCATAAATGTCACGCAGCTCTTCTGTACAGATCCAGGGGTTCAGCTTTACGCCATCTTTTCGGTCACCGTGCTCCGGCAGGTCAATGCTGACGACCTGGTAGCCCTTGCGTGTGGCATGTTCAGCCAGCAATTGAATATCAGTGTCAGCCTTATGCGACATCAAACCATGGATTGCTAATAACGTTTTGCCGGTAAAAGCGCCCCATTTAATAACGGGAATATTATTTATATTGGTATAGTCAATGTTTATATTCATAACAAAGATCCCCTTACAGTTAATACATAATATTATAACACGAATGGAAAAATAAAGTAAACATGGGATAACCAAAGGCGCAGCCGCATGATCCAGCTTTGGAACATGCGGCTGCGCTTCTAGCTGACTAGGGAATCAGTATGTAGTACTATAGTGAGGTCAGGTCGAATTAATATTACACCACGCGCTCTAGCATAATATTCAAAATTTCTACATCAGTGCTTTTCATTCCGTATTTTGCCATACGGCCTACACTTTTAATGGTTGCTTCAGCATCTTCTTTAACAATGCCTTCGCCTGGCTGAAATACGCGGTTGAGTTTAGCTAGTTCCAGTGCATTAAGGGCCATCTCTACCGCTGTGGCAATCTTGGCAGCACATGAAGGCTTGGCTCCGTCGCACACAACGCCACCGGAGGTGGCAATGCTGTTAACAATTGTATCGCAAATGACCTTATAGGACTGACCTGTCATCCACGCTATGCCACAAGCCGCACCTGTAGCCGCAGAAACAGCACCGCAATAAGCCGACAGGCTGCCGATGTATTTTTTCTGGTGAACGCCGATTAAGTTTGCAACAATCAATGCACGAATCAACTTCTCACGGTTGACTCCAAGCTCTTGCGCATAAACGACAACCGGCATTGTGATGGTGATGCCCTGATTGCCTGAACCCGAGTTGATGACTGCCGGTAGGGTACAGCCGCTCATACGTGCGTCACTGCCTGCTGCCGCTGCTGCACGTGCGCGCACATGTAGACTGTCTCCGCAAGCAGCAAGCAGCGTAGCACCCATCTGTACCCCCCAGGGATTGGTCAGGCCTTCATGAGAAAGGGCACTGTTACACGCAATTTGCCGCTCAATTAATTCAGAAACATCCTCAAGCTTAACGGATTGAGCAAACTCCAATATATTTTTAATGCTCAGAAGATGTGGATCTCCCTCAAATATGGGTGTTTTCACTTCATAAGGTGCAAAAGTGCTGTCTTGTATTACTTTGCCATCTTTTTCAATGTGGGTTATGTTGGTGTGATAGTCACGCATAATTACTTCAGCGCTATGTCCATCGTCAGTTTCTAAATAAACACGAATGTAAAGATTCTCTACGTCTTCTACCAAGCGACAGGTGCAAAAGTTTTGAGCAATTAACGCTTTAGCTGTATCAATATGACTTTCGTTAATTCCCTCCAACACCTCCAGCTGCCGTGAGGCATCTCCGCCTACTAGACCTAGAACTGCGGCGACATCAACGCCCTTCATACCATTTGAATTAGGCACGACAACGCCGTTAACGTTTTTAACAATATTGCCGCTGCACTCTATGGTTAGATGGCTCGGCTCCATCCCTAGAACAGTTTTTGCTTTAGCGGCTGCAAAGGCTGCTGCTATAGGCTCGGTACAGCCGAGTGCTAGTTGCAGATTGCTTTTTAAAATGGCCAAATGATTCTTATAAATGCCCTGATTCATTGGATATCCTCCTTTTACCATATGGACAGTGTTTGCAATTATTGCGATTAAATGCTAGTATTGCCCTATCGCATCGTGCCTAGAAAAAATACAGCGAGAGGGAAAAACGGGACACATGAATTTTTTAAATTTACGCTATTTTGTAGTAGTTGCGGAAGAACTTAACTTTTCGCGTGCGGCAAAGCGCCTGTTTATATCACAGCAATCGTTAAGTAACCATATTAAGAAGCTTGAAGAAGAGTATGGCGTTTTATTATTTCAGCGTGATCACCGTATTACGCTGACCGAAGCAGGGCAAAGTCTCTACCGTAACGCAAAAGAAATTCTTGAAATGCAAAATAAAGCGGAAAAAGAGCTGTTAGATATCAAGGATTTTCGCCAAGGCAGAATAGCGTTGGGTATTGCGCCCTCGCGTGGGCTTGTCATGTTGCCTCCGCTTCTAACCGAATATCACCAGAAATTTCCACAGGTGCGGATCCGCGTTTATGAAGGCGACAATACTCAAATTCAAGAACAGCTGTTAGCAGGAAAGATTGATTTGGCCATTGGTTTTGAATCCAGTGATGAGATGATCGAATCTGATATACTGTTTCATGAGCAACAGTATATCGTTGTCCCTAAGGCAATTTTTGAGACCTACTTCACATTGGAACAACAGGGAAATATGCTCCTAAGTAAAACCGTTCCGCTAACGCTGTTTGCACAATGCCCCTTTGTGGCAGCCAACAGCAGCTCTTGGACCGACCAAGTATTCAGAAAAATGACGGAAAAGTACGGCTTTGAACCCAACGTTATGGCGCGTACCTACAACACATTTACTATGCTTGCGCTATGCCGCTCTGGTCTGGGCGTTTCAATCTGTTCCAAGACCTTTCTTTGGGATGACCTGAAAAAAAGTAAAAGAGCAGATAGGGATCTTTATTGCTTTTTACCAGATGATACGTTGGCAGCCAATAAAATTGTTATTAGCACCAAAAAGGGCAGCTACCGCACCCGGGCCGTTAAAGAACTGATTAAGGTGACTAAAACTATTTTTGCGGAATAGATTCACTGCGCGGCCTAAAGCTACATACGACTCTCTACAAAGTCCTTAGCTGCGCTGATATAAGCCAGCATTGCATCGTTTAGCGGATAGCGAATGACACAGCCAGGCGTCAAAATAAGCCCGCGTCCGTCGGTCAGTTGGTAAGCTGAATAAATTTGGTTACGAATAGCGTTTCGGTTGCAATTGGTGATGTCGGTGCGGTTAAGTCCGCCCATCAGGCACTTTCCAGTCAGCTTTTTTGCCTCATCAATGGCGGGTAGCGTTTCCCAGGCGTGCCAGTTAAAGATACTAACAGGATAGTCGCTTAATAGTTCGAACATTACATTGCTACCGTGTGCATGGATGGTATTCATCCAACCGCCTTTGGCAGCTTGGAGCACCTGCAGGTCGTATGGCTTGCCATATTCAAGATATAATTCAGGTGCCATCACGTCGTAGGAGCTCATTTGAGAAGCAAAAAAGATACCGTCGGCACCAAGTGCGATTGCTTCTTTAGCCACATTTGCGGTAGTTTCGGCAATAATGTCAAGCGCATGCTTCACCTTATCGCCATGCCCCTGCTGGATATGCTCTAAAACCTTTTTACCGCACAGCTTGTCAGCGATAGTGATGGGTGAAAAGGAAGTAAAAACTACCGGCACATGCTCGGATTTAACCTTTGCAAGCAGCTGTTTTAAGCTATCCAGCTCACGCGCAAGGCTGCCTTGGGTAATAGAGCAGGGAGAAAGCTTGTCCCAGTCTTCGGGTGATTGTACCGGTGTTGAGACAATTTTAGCGACGCCACCCTGCGCAATTTCCGAATAGTCTATTTTACACCCAAAATCTTCAATGGGGTACATGCCATTGTTCATTGTCTTAATAAAATCCAAATCATATGTTTTATAAAATTGATAGGTCGCTTCGGCGAGTTTGGTGGCATCCAAATCAATTCCGGGCAAATGGCTCCAAAAGGAGTAGGGAAGGCGGTCAGCTTTTTGCAGGTTTACTGCTGCATAAATTCGTTCGCGCTTGTTCATTGTGCTTCATCCTTTTACTTAAACTACTTTGAGATTTAACTTACATAACGTACACGGGTAGTATAAAAAGGAAAGTGCACAACTGTCCAACAGAAATTTAATGAAATATAACAGCCTATTTGCTGTTGGTATAATGCTGTATATAAAAATTAACAGCCTTTTAGCTGTTGGGTGACATTCAAAAAAATGTTTGTAAAACTATTTGTATTGTCGGTATAATGAACCCAAGTCTTTCCGGCCTGTTGCCGTAGAAAGGCTACTATGATTATGTATAATGGGAGTGCGGAAAATGAAAAAGATGAAAAAGTTAACCGCGGCAGTGGTGGCCGCTGTACTGGCATTGTCACTGGCTGCATGTGGCAGCTCCAGCAACGCACCCGCCGCCAGCACGACCGGCGATGCTTCGTCCAGTGCTGCATCAGGCAAAACCTCTGGCACCGGCCCCAACGGTTACCCCAGCGGAACAATTACTTTAGTATGCCCCTTCTCCGCAGGTGGCGGCACAGACCTTGGCGCGCGCTATATGGCAACAGCCCTTTCCAAACAACTCGGTGTTAACGTCGTTGTCGAAAACCAGACGGGTTCCGGCGGCTGGATTGCCTGGACCGATCTGATTACTGGGGATTATGATGACGGTTACACCATCGGCCTGATTAATCACAATTATGTCATGGGTGCGCTGGATCCCGAAAATCCCCGCCAGTACACGTTGGATGATGTTCAGGTCATCACAAACCAGGTTCTAGACTATAACGTTATGGCGATTCGTTCCAACGAGACTCGCTATACCGACATGGAAAGCTTTATCGAATATGCAAAGAGCAATCCTGTTTTAATTGCTTCTAATGCGACTGGTATCACCGACGGCGACTCGACCACAGCGGAGTGGTTTAACAAGACTTTTGGCACCAAAATTACCACCATCCCGGTAGATGGTTCTTCCGATGCACGCAGCATGTTCACAGCTGGCGATACTGACGTGTTTTTTGCCTCGGTTTCCGACGTCCAGAGCTACTACCAGAGCGGTGAGATGAAGGTTCTTTGTGTTTTCGCTCAGGAACGCACCAACTTTATGCCTGACGTTCCCACTATTAAAGAATCGACCGAAAAAGAGTACTATGCCTTCGCAACACGCGGCTATTTCTTCCCCAAGAATGTTTCTCCTGAAATTGTTGCCTTCATGAACGATGCGATGCAGAAGGCCATGCAGGATGAGACCTATATTTCCGACATGGCAACACTGGGTCTACAGCTAGACAACACTTCTGGTGAAGCGTACAACGAACTGCTTAAGAGCCAGGTGGAAACCCGTAAGGAAGTCTGGGGTTAAGACACACAGAGAAATGTCTGCCTGTCACATTAAAATGGCAGGCAGACATTTTTAAGGGGTCCCCCGATGTAATTTCGTACTCTTTTTTGAGGAGAGATCTATTATGAATAAACAGTTGCATCGAGATGTGTGGGTGGGGAGCATTCTGCTCGCCTTCTGCTCAGTAGTCTTATATATTTCAGTTAATATTTCTGGTCAGGCATCCTATCTGCCTACGGCGCTTTCCGTCATGATGATGGTTTGTGCAGCAACCGTAATTTTTAACGGTTTGCGCAAGAGTAAACCAGCCGGAGAACCTTTTCGTTATGCAATGACCCTTAGAGATGGAAAGAATGCATTTATTTTTATGCTGTTTATATTCCTGTACTATTGGGGCTTTAAATTGCTTGGCTATTGGGTCACTACCCCGATTTTTTTAGTGCTTACACAAAAGTATCTGAAAGTAAAGTCGTGGAAAACTATTGCGTTGGTGACTGTCATTTACACAGTGATTACATTTGTACTGTTCGTCGTGATCTTGAAGCTGCCCATCTATAAGGTTGGCTTCTTTGGCAAGTATTTTAGAATTGTATAAAGGAGGCATCATCTTATTATGTTAGCAAATCTCACCAGCGCGCTTGGTGCCTTTACCTCCATGGAGGTGTTGATTGCCCTTGTCATTGGTGTCGTTGCGGGCATGGCAATCGGCATTATCCCCGGACTTGGACCGTCTGTTGGCATCGCGCTATTAATCCCGATTACCTTTTCAATGAGTGCCCAAGCGGCCCTAATCATGATGACATCGATGTATACGACCGGCGTTTATGGCGGTTCAATCACCGCGGTTCTATGTCATACACCCGGAACCGCCGCTTCAGCGGCAACTACAGACGACGGTTATGAACTAACAAAACAAGGCCGTGGCATGGAAGCGGTTTCTGTTATTACGGTTGCATCTGTAGTCGGCGGCATTTTCGGAGCCATTTGTTTAATCTTGTTTGCGCCGGCTTTAGGCCGACTGAGCCAGATGTTTTCTACACTGGAATACTTTCTGGTTGCCTGCTTTGGCTTGTTGGTTGTTTCCGGCTTAACTGGAGAAAACCGTGCAAAGGGCATTTTCTCGGCCCTGCTTGGCCTTTTGATTGGCTGCGTGGGAATGGACTCGATCACCGGTGTTTCACGCTTTACCTTTGGACGCCTGTGGCTGGAAGATGGCCTTGATTCAACTCCAATTCTGATTGGGTTGTTTTCCATCTCGCAAGTGCTAATATTGGTGGACCGCCTGATAACTGGTCGTGGTGCCACCATAGTTGACGATCCATCAAGCGGCTTGCAGGGTAAGCGTTGGGAAAAAGGTCTTACCAAAAAACTGTCGCCTACCATGTTTAACGGTTCTATAATCGGTTCTTTTGTTGGATTTATACCGGCTGCAGGTTGCTCCATTGCAGCGTGGATAAGCTATAGCACGGCTAAGCGCCTATCGCGCACGCCAGATGAGTTTGGTAAAGGTTCGCTTATCGGTATTGCAGCCTCTGAATCGGCTAACAATGCGGCATGCGGCGGTGCATTGATCCCATTGTTTACGTTGGGCATCCCTGGAAGCCCAGTTACCGCTATACTATACGGTGCGCTTTTAATGCATGGTTTACAGCCTGGTAGCGATTTATTTATCGGTAAGCAGGCCCCTATTACCTATTCAATTTTCCTTGGGTTCTTGCTTGCAAACGTCCTGATGGGCATTATTGGTGTATCTATGGCCAAGCAAATGGCAAGAATCTGTCTGGTACCCAACTCGTTATTGGTTCCCATTATAGTGGCTCTGGCCGTTATCGGTACATTTGCTCTAAGCAATAGCATGTATGAAGTTCTTATCATGCTGGTGTTTGGTCTGGTCGGCTACTTAATGAAGATATACGGATTTGAACCAGCTCCACTGGTTTTAGGAGTAGTGTTGGCTGATATTCTTGAGGCTAATTATCGCCGCACACTGTTAATTGCCAGCACCAAGGGTGGTATGTTTGCGTATTTTATCCAACGCCCAATTTCCGTCATTATTGTGGCAATAATTGTGCTGTTTGCACTGACGCCGGTTATTATGAAGTTAATGAAAAAGCGTCAAGCCGCCTAATCTTACAATTTGTTTTTTACATAATATTATAAATACGCCTCCTATTCATTAAGCGCAGCCCCCGCCGGTTTTCCGGTAGGAGGCTGCGCTTTTTATACTGCTTGAAAACTGACAGCGGTTCGTATGTGCACTATGACGAATGGCACGGTTTCTGTCGTGTCTTAGTTTCTGAAAAACAATCTCAGGCTTTCTAGAAAATGCTGCCACGGTAGACGCAGTGTTTGCGACCATTGTCTCATTGCGCAATTGACAGAAAAGCTTGCACAACTGTCTCTTTATTAGGATGTGCGCCAATTATATCCTCCATCGGGAAAATTATAACGAAATTGCCGTTTAGAACGCAAGCGGGCTTTATCGGTTTTCCGTTAATTTCAACGCCGAAAATGGTAATGAACCCAGACTCATTTGCGGTCTTAAGATTTTCCGCTGCTTTGGGATCGGTGCTGCTCGGGTCGAACAAATAGACTTCAAGAGGTCTTGCGTTAACGTTAAAGCCATAGCCCTCTAAAGCACCAAGGGATGCCGCATCTTTCACTGTCTTATCTTTTAGCTCGAGATTACTGTTTTTTAGTGCTGCTTCAAAGAGAGAAACAAAGCTATCAGTGGCGCCGGTTGTTTCAATACCGGGGTCGGTTATCATTTCAGAAACAACAGATGGTTGTACTTCGGATTCAGAAACACTGCTACTGACCGGTGCGAGAGGTGTTTTTGCTGGCTCAATTGCCTTTTGGCAGCCTGCGAATAGAACAACAGCCAGACTCAATGCGCAGAAAACGGTACACAAATGCTTGCTCATAATATCAGGACCCTTCTTGCTAATTAATGGGCGTAATGGTCAAATGGTATTCGTCCAACACCCCGGACTCCCCTTTGCCCACGTAGTCAAGCGTAAAAGGCGTTCCGCCATAGATGCCGTTAAATGCCTGCGTGTCTACAATAGAGCTAAAACCCAGCGCACCGTGGTTGTTATTTTCATAGTCCTGCTCTAGATACATGGATAACAGTGGCGTCAAAAACCCAGGCGGTAGTTCAAAGTCCGGCATGGCTTTAAGCTGCACTTCGAACGCACTTTCCAACTCTATAAAGATTGTTCCCTCGGGGAATACAGTGCCGCTACCTGCGTTAAATCCGCCCTCACCGGCACGCAGAATTTTTATGTACACCGGCGCGTCAAAATCATCTACGGCAATGACATAGTCGGCATTCTTTGGCTGCGAGATGGAGTGCCAGCCAGGAGCCAGCTCCACACCGTTAAGCTGACCGGTAAAATACTGAAATTCTTCGAGGGGTACCTGACCGTCGGTGTTTAAGTCCAAGACATTAAATAATACATCTTCCTCATAGTCCGCCCACTCGTCCTGTGTAAGGGATTTTGAATGGTTAAGATCACATTCATCAAACAGCTGGGGGGTGCCGTCCAGCAGAATCTCAAGACCTGAAGCGTAGCACGGGGCTTCCGCTTTAATCTCTACGTCATTCCACTTGGCCTGCAAATCATAGCCATAGACATTGTTGACATAAGAAAACTCAATATTAAAGTGTTTGCTTAATCCAGTTATGGGCGGCGAATTATCTTGCAACTGGAGAGAACTAGCCGTTTCAGACGACGCCTTTTCACTTTGCGAAACACCAGGCTGTTGCGGCTTTGAATTCGGCGCTGTCGAGCATCCAGAAAATACAAACAATACTATAAGTACTAAAATTGAAACTTGCTTCATGATGGCCTCCTTAATAATTAAAGGTCTATTTTTCGTTGACCGTAATCTGTACCCAAGTGTCGTTCCCGTCGCGGAGAAGATGAGTAATAAGAATGGATACTTTAATATTGTTGATCTCGCCATTAAACGAGGCGGCTTCCTGAACTGGCGTTGTACTGGTTTTCGGGGTTAAGCTTAGCTTTTCAGTGTAAAAAGATACAGCGTTTTCAAAGGCGTCTGATGGCAGAATAAGGTCAATAAAACCGCTGCTGGTGTTGGGTACCATGGAGCATCCGATGACTTTTGAACCGGGATGTATAGGGACGATATGCTGAGGATAGTTTTTGTCTAGGGGTACCTCTTGCGCTGTATCGTATGTCATAATATCGCTGCTGGCTTCTTCACCAGAAACCATTTCGTCTTCCGAACCTTCCTGTCTATAATCTTCAAGGGTGATAAACACGTTAACGTTTTCACCAATTTGCTCAATTGTCAGGCCGTTAAGGCAAATATCGCCCAGATCAACGCCTTCAAAATAACACTCTGACTCACCAACGCCTGAATGATCTAAATTGAAGGCATCTACGTAAAAATCCACAACTTTATCGTAGTCGGTGCTGACAGTATATAACAAAGTATAGTGGTTTTGATTAAAGTTGTCGGCTTCAATAATCTTAGCATCTTTATAAAGCGGGATTTCCGAGGGAAATCCCTGAGGCAAGTTATAAGCCGCATCATTTGGCAGTACAGCGTCCTGCCTTGAATTATCACTGTTTTGGCTTAGTTGATTATTTATTTGTGATGTTACATTATCCTGAACTTTCTGGCTTACATTGCCACAGCCTGAAATCCCAATAACAAGCGCAAGGACCATGAGCGGTGCCACCCAACGCAAAGACGTTTTATTCATAGCTAATACTCCCTTATTGATTGTGATTATCCCACCAAGGGGGCATATGCTCCCCTGTGTAGGTATTGTTAAAGATTTCTTCTGCATAGTCCTGTGGGTAATTAAACGCCGTGGGATCCGTTACCTTCTGAGTAAACTCTGAAAACTCGTAAGTAATTTTATCAGTATCGGCTGAGTATACAACCAGCTTTTTTAGAACCCCATTTTTCATAAAAAATTGATAGCGAATCTGAATGCTTTCGTCTTGCTCAAAGGGCAGGTTATGTTCAAACACCAGATAATCGTCTAGGGACAGGGCACTGTCAGGCGACGTTTTTGCGGCAATAATCATTTGGTATAGCAAAAAGTCTTCTGCGGGCGCGAGAAAGGTTTTGATGACTTTAGTTTCATCCATTATATAATGCACTTTACCGCCTTTTTCTAGTTCCCGAACAGAAACAGTGTTTCCGTTCATATCGCGTGCGGTGAAGCACTCTACCGATGTGTCGCCCATTCTTTGAAAGGTGAGTGCTTCTGATCGGGAGATGTCGGGGTTTGTGATCATGTAACTAAAGGATAGTTCTTCCGCGTTTCCACAAAGCAAATATAAAAACTGATACGGGGTGATTTCACTTCCGGAGTCCCAGTCCGGTAACGAGATTTCGCCAGCGGCCGGTATGCCGCTATCAATGTATGGCTTATGTGTCGTCGGAAGCTTTGCCGCCGTTATTGTCGCCGGTTGAGCGACGTCAGATGATGTAATCTGCTCACGCTCTTGGGAATTTGATTCATTGTGGGCGGCGGGGAGCGGATTAACCGAGTTACAGCTTATCAGTACGCTCAGCAATAAAAAAACAGCAATCGTGTTTTTCTTCATTTTTATAGCACCTGTCTAGCACCGCACTCACCGCAAAATTTGGCACCCAGCTTCAGGGTTGCGCCACATGCGGTGCAGCAGATTGGAACGTCAAGTTTTTCGCCACATGATTGGCAAAATTTTGCACCTTCGGCATTAAAGGCGTCGCACGCAGGGCAGCGTTGGTGGTATGCTTCTTCTGCAAGGGTTGTGGCCGCTTTTTGTTTGGTAAGTTTTTGTGCCTCTGCATCACGCATACGCTGTTC
Organism: Candidatus Fimivivens sp.; assembly: GCA_034933525.1. Lineage (GTDB taxonomy): Bacteria > Bacillota > Clostridia > Oscillospirales > Ruminococcaceae > Yanshouia. The sequence goes on along the minus strand of JAYFNI010000012.1, from coordinate 90,596 downwards.
AATCGCTGCTCTTTCGGCGGACGTTGCTTCCAGTTGCAAGGCGAGATCGGGGTAGTTACTTTGACTGCCATCAGCGTATACTCGCCTTCCCAGATCAGCAAAAAGTGACAGTTCCTTTTTTTCTAACGCGCTTAGATCATTTTTTGCTTGAAATGTTTTAACATTAGGATCATCCTGTGGAGCAAGTTCGGTAAGTCCCTTTACAAGGCTATCAAATATTCCAGACATCGTTTGGCCTCCTTTTTATCTTAGCTTAGTTCCGCATGAAAGACAGAATTTTACGTCTGCGCCATTTGAGGCGCCACATGCATTGCAAATAATCGAGGCAGATTGCGGCTCATTGCAATTTATACTAGATGAGGTGGGTTGCGCTTTACCAGTGAAATGGACGGTGCCAATACCGGCGTAATTAGGTGTAGCCTGCTGCCCTTTTTGAAATAGCTCTTTAAACTTTGGGGACAATCCGCTCAGCCTTTGATATAAGTCGAACGTGAGCGGGGTCGAAGGCGCATCTTCCATATAAGAAGACATCATTTTCACTAAAATGTAGCTGTCAACAAAGGCAAATTTTATGGCCATCGCGATTAAAAGCGAAAGGATAAAGGCAGCAGTTCCACTCCAGTCTAAGAGGCGGAACAATATACCCAGAACTAAAAAACAGATTAGTGTAACGGTTACTAATACCGTAATTACTAGTGCCATCGTTTTTGCTGCATCCTTTAATAGCTTTTTCCAGTTTTGAGCGTAGATTACGACGCCGTCTGCTGCACTTTTAAAAGCATTTTGCTCTTTTTTATAAAATGTATAACCCAAACAACATTCATCGATATAACCAAGTGAGATATCAACAAAAAACTTTGCAATGCTGGCTATGGTTTCCATCCCTGGAATAAAGTCCAGCGTGCTTTCTACTTTTTCTATTCCTCGCTGGAGCTGTTTAACTGCACCAGAAACCAGCTTATCGATGGCAAAGTAAACATTTGATGTAGCAAAACGCTGAGCCACCATTTGTTTGCCGTAAACGACCTGATTATCGGGAACGTTACCGGTTATAAAAGCCTCAGTGATCACCGCAACATGACCTGCCTTGATCAAATAGCCCAAATAATGCATTACCACAAAGCGAATGATGCCGACACAACTAATCCAGATTAAAAGCAGAATTCCTGTTACGCCGTTGCTGTTAAACAGCCAGCCCAGACCCATAAACGTGGCAAATAGAATACCGGCAAAAGCCACCGTAATTAGTGCTAAAAACAACTTTGCCCAGGCAAAAGGCAAGGTCTTTTTAAAGATTTGACTAGCACTCATAAAACCCCTCATTTCTGTAATAAATGCACCCTATCGATATTGTCACTCAACGGTCAGATCAACCGTACCGGCTCTTTGTGCGCAAGATTTAAGCAGATTAATTGCCTTATTGCAGTGCAATTCATCTGGATAGGGAACGCTGCTGAAAATAATTTCGCCTTTAAAACCTACCAAAGAAAATCTGACGCCATCCTCTTTAGGTTGAATCCAAAAATATGGAGGTCCTCCGTACGGGCATTTACCGATACATATGTCTGCAAGCGGTGCAGCCTCTCGGACTCTGGCTAAACACTTCTCTAGCTCGGCACGATCAGGAAAACTACAGGAGATAATGTTGGCTTGCTCGGGCGGATTTTTAAATGTAAAATAATAATTTCCCGTAGCACTTTGTTTGATCTCAAATGCCGCGCGTTTCATAGGTGATCACCGCCCTTTTTAAGTATATTTAAATTGTAACTGCCATTTAAGTCACATGGAAAGTGATACTAGTCACAAATATAGTCACGCCGTTTTTCACGGAGGTCACAAAAAATGCCCCGGCTAGCCACTTTTTGTGACTTGTCGTGGGCATTTTATAATGATATAACAACCCTTTTATAAGTGAAAAAAGGAATGTTTATTAAAATTACAATTTGATAAATTATGAACTAAATGGTATTATATTGTAACTCAGTTACAGAAAAAACGGGTTCAATTTAGTATAATTATGGAAAATAAAGAGGAGGATCACCGAAAACAGGTGTTTGAGCGTGTAGCATCTTACAAATCAAGAAGAGGGAACGAAGGGTTGTTTATGTAGTGACAGTAAAGGGTGTCATAGACAATTTGAGATTTCGGCAAGTCATATTTGAATTTTAGGAGGTAAAATTATGAAATCAATAAAATTAAAGCTGCTGCTGGTGTTCACTGCCGTTATTGTAATCTTAAATTTGGGCATTGTCATTTTTACTTCAACTGTTGTTACCAAACAGATCGTTCAAGATTCTCACGATCATCTTATGGATTTAGCCCAACAGCAGGCAGACCAAGTGCAGGCAGTCATCGATGGACGGCTATCATATGTTAGTTCGCTTGCCCAAAATCCTATTTTGCTAGATGAAGAAATGACGTTTGAAGAAAAAGTAGCTTTTTTTGAGGCTGAGGCCAAAAGAACAGGCTATCTGGCCTTTGCTTTTGCTGATAAAGCGGGAAACTCAACCGTTTTTAACTCCAAGCATGAAACTGCCAATATAGGCTCGCGCGATTACTTTCAGAGTGCATTGAATGGTCAACCCGCCGTTTCGGATGTAATAGTCAGTAACGTTACTGGCGAGCTAGTCATGATTTATGCTGCACCTGTTTATAGCCAGGGCAAGCTTGTCGGGGTCATATATGGCAGAAGGGATGGCAATACGTTAAGTGAAATTGTGGGTAGCATTAACTATAAGAAAACAGGCTATGCTTATATGATTAATAACCAAGGTGTTACAGTTGGTCACAAAAACACAGATTTAGTTATTGCACAAGACAACGATATTGAAAATATGAAAACGGATGCGTCGTTGCGTGAACTGGGCGAGCTGACTCAAAAAATGACAACTCGTAAAGTGGGGAGCGGAGAGTATACATATAACAAGGTTACAAAAATTGCTGGTTATTCACCCGTTCAAGATACACCATGGATTATTGTATTTGGAATTGAAAAAAGTGAAGTTTTAGCAAGCGCAAAATTATTAGAAGGCATTTTGGTGGCGATATCCATCGCAGCGATCCTGATAGGCGCATTGGCAACATATTTTGTAAGCAGCGGTATTGCCAGCCCTATTAGAAAAGTTACTAATGCTGCACAGCAAATTGCGGACGGGAATTTTAATGTTTCACTTGACGTAAAATCAAAAGATGAAGTAGGACAACTTGCAAATGCCTTTAACCTTACAATTGAAAGGTTGGTCAATTATCAAGGCTATATTGACGAAATTTCTGATGCGCTGCACCATGTATCACGTGGAAACTTGAAGATTCAACTTCAAAGAGAGTATGCTGGCCAGTTTAAAAAACTGAAAGATAGCATGCAGAGTCTGACTGCCAACTTAAATTCGACAATACTACAGATAAATCAATCATCGGCACAGGTGCATAGTGGGGCCGAGCAGGTTGCTAATGCTTCTCAGGCGCTTTCACAGGGCGCAACTGAGCAGGCAAGCTCGATTGAAGAATTATCCGCATCAATTACTGAGGTGACAGAACAAATAAGAAAAAATGCAGAAAATGCAAAGTCAGCACACGAAAAGGCAAACTTCGCTGGAAAAGAAATGCGCGACAGTAATAATCAAATGCAAGAAATGATGGCGGCTATGGAGCAGATCACTTATAAGTCTTCAGAAATCTCAAAAATAATCAAAATAATTGAGGACATAGCGTTTCAAACCAATATTCTTGCGTTAAATGCAGCTGTGGAAGCGGCTCGTGCAGGTGCAGCAGGAAGGGGCTTTGCAGTCGTTGCAGATGAGGTCAGAAATCTTGCAGGGAAATCTGCTGAAGCCGCAAAAAACACAACAGATTTGATTGAAGAGACAATTAAAGCCGTCAGTAACGGATCCCAGATTGCTGGAAAAACAGCGTCGTCGTTGGACAAGAGTGCTCAAGTGACAAAGGATGCCGTGGCTCTGATTGATGAAATTGCGCTAGCATCGCAGGAGCAGGCTACTGCAATTGTTCAAATAAACCAGGGGATCGATCAGATTTCGACAGTCGTTCAGACAAATGCTGCCACCGCCGAGGAAAGTGCGGCTGCTAGCGAGGAGCTATCAGGACAGGCTAATATTTTGCAAGAACTCATTTCCAAGTTTATTCTCATTCAAACAAACCAATATACAGATTCAGATCATGATATAACGGAAAAGGGAAAGTCTCTAAATAACTACGATGCCTTCATTTTTAATAATGTCGGCGGTAAGTATTAAAAATACAAATCACAACTATAAAGAATAAAGTACAGAAGCCTCTAGTAAATACAGCTGCAGGTACCTGGAATGGTATTTGCAGCTGTACCTGTAAAGGGATATCGGATTTATGCTATCTAAGATTGGTGAAAATTTAAAATGCGGGGAAGGAGACATAATAATGGGTCAGTTTAAGCTTAAGCCAGTCCTGCACTTTCTTCTTATCATGTACTTTTTTTATTTTATCAGCATAGTGCTGAAAAGTAATTTGTGGGGCAATATATTGTCACCCATTGTGGCGTTCGTATCTGCATTTCTTATTTTCTTCACGATTAAACACATTAAGGGTGTCAAGCTATATGGCTTTTTGCTCTTTTTAGCGACTTTAATTTGGGGTATAGCGGATTTAATATGGCTCATTTTTGATAATATTCTTCTTATTGATCCAACAAGCATTAATTTTTTAAATGCACTATATGTCGTTCCAAACATTCTTTTTGCCTTTTTATTATCGCATTATATTTATAAAAACTATCCAAACTGGAATTTATGGCAACTTTTTATTGATACTTTTACATTTTCTGCAATAGGAACGATTTTGATTTGGGTATTTATATTTTCAAAAATATACCTAGCAATGATTTGGGACTTTAATTGCGCTCTAACGGTTTTTTATATGTTTCTAGATTTCTATCTTGTTGTAGCAATAAGCCTAGTTTTCTTTTCAAAGACCTTTGAAAACATAAAAAAAAGCTGGTTGCTGGTATTTGCAGGAATGTACATTTACATTATGAGTGATTACTATTATGCTTATCTAACTTTAATTAAATCTTATGAATCAAACACAACGATTGATATTGTTTATATGTTATGTCATGTTCTTTTTGCCCTAGGAACCGTATATGAAGTCACACATTCAACTAATATCAACAGTATAAACCATAATAACCTGTCAGAAAACCTTAGACAGCCAACGAAATTAGTGTTTATTAATATTGGTGTTTTTTTTATACTATATTTAATGGATATTTTTAGTTTGCAGGTGTTTACAATAACGAGTATTATCTGTATTTTATATTGGGTTTTAACAACCAATGTGCGCGCTAATATGTTGGACAAAATGATGCTGAAAACTGAAAAGCAAATGAATGTAAATCTTGAAAAGCTTATTGCAGACAGGACCGCAGAGCTTAATCGAGCAAATCAGCATTTGGAGGAGATTTCGAACAGGGATGCCTTAACTGGATTGTATAATCGAAGGTACCTTGTTCGCTATCTTGATTCATTAGTTAGACTAAATTCCAATACTACTTTTGCTCTACTGTATATTGACGTTAACCGTTTTAAATCAATAAACGACTCTTATGGCCACGAAATGGGGGATAAAGTACTGCGAGAATTGTGCGGCCATATTTTAGAATATCAAATTCCTCAATGTACCGCATTTCGCATAGGAGGGGACGAAATTGCTGTCATAATAGAAAATTATGCTGATAAATCGGATGTTGCTATTATTGCAGAGAAGTTATTAAAGGTGATACAGCTTCCTATAACAATAGAATCCTTTGTCTTTTCGTTAAACGCAAGCATTGGAATTGCACTATACCCAGAGGATGCCGGTGAAAGAGATATATTGATGCAATATGCGGATATAGCGATGTATGAGGTCAAATCTGGTATCAATAGAAACAATTTTCTGTTTTTTAATACAGAACTTCGTGAAAGAACAAAAAGATATTATGAGATTGAGCTTGCTTTACGCAATGCGGATTTTAACAAAGAATTTATTTTATATTTTCAACCCCAATATCATGCAAAAACAAACGCACTACTTGGCATGGAGGCGTTGATAAGATGGGTTCAGCCGCAGATGGGACTGATTTCCCCCTCCGAGTTTATTCCGGTTGCGGAAAAAAGCGGGATGATTTTTGATATAGGAGAGTGGGTTATTGACGAAGCTTTTTCTCAGATAAAAACCTGGAACCAAACATATTCCTTAAATTTAAAAATGAGCATTAATATATCCCCAATACAATTTGAGCACGTGGGGTTTCTTGATTGGTTTAAGGAAAAGCTTCAGAGACAAGACATAAAACCGGAATGGATTGACTTAGAAATAACCGAAAGCATTGCAATAAAACCCGATGGTTCAACCACACAAATATTTAATTCATTGCATGAAATTGGTGTGTACACTTCAATCGATGATTTTGGTACAGGATATTCTTCACTCAGCTATATTAAAAGATTTAATATAGACCGACTTAAAATTGCAAAAGAGTTAATTGACAATATCGGTAATGATGAAGATTCATTACTTATCGCTCAAGCTATTGTCATGATGGCAAGGGGAATGCAACTAAAAACTATTGCAGAAGGCGTTGAGGATATAAATCAGCTTAAAATACTTAACGAATTGGGGTGTGATGAGACACAGGGATTTTTCTTTGGGAGACCGGTCTCTGGCAAAGCTTTTGAGGCGCAACATATTGAAAAATTTACTGAGATAGCAGAAGCTAATATGATGAAAAGCACCCAGAATATTTTTTGAATATTATGTGTATTTTCTCTTCTCAAGGGAAAAATTATAATATTGCAATTATATTAAATGCCGGGAAGTTGACTACTTTCCCGGCATAAAAAATATAATTTTCATTTATTCCAAAATACAGTAAAAGTGTTGTTAGAAGCGGTTACTACAGAAAGCTCTTAAGTTGTTCAGCGTTAGCTTGCTCTGTAGCCAATAGTTTTTCTGCTAAGGCACGTGCAGTAGCATTCTGGCCGCTGTAGCTATGCAGTTGTTTTAAGGTCTTATTTATTCCCATTTGATTGCCTTGAATAGTCATTTCTGCAATTTTTGAATCAGTGTGCTCGACTACCATTTTCCCGGCAGTCATAAAATCAGCGGAAACCTTAGCAAATGCACTAGCACCCGTAGGCAGTTCATGTCTAACTTCCAGCAAGTTTTGCGCTTGCGTACGGAGGTCGGAGTATTCTTTATATTGGCTTTTGAGCTTATCCTTCAAGGGCGCGCCTTGGGTATAATCTAACACAGACTGTATACCCTCACAACCCATATCGGCGGTTTTATACACGTATTGGAGTAATTCATTATCATGTATCATATTGTACTACCTCCTGTTACTATCGTTTAAGGTGAAAAGGTTGGTGTTTTGTTTCGCTTTTATTGCAGACGTATTTAGTATGTCTCTTTGATAGTAAGGTATGCGCAATAAATAAAGTGCAGTGCGCGGAAATGGAAAGCTAACCAATTGCGTAATTCTCGCAATACCATGGCCTTTCTTTTGTACATTCAGCGTCAAAATGTTATAAATTAAAAATAAGTAAAGTGCAAGAACGATTAAATTCTTGCACTTTACTTAACTTGGTGGGAGCGGATGGATTCGAACCATCGTAGTCGTAAGACAACAGATTTACAGTCTGCCCCCTTTGGCCGCTCGGGAACACTCCCATTTACTATTAATTTTTAAGGTGGAGCTGGTGGACGGACTTGAACCCCCGACCTGCTGATTACAAATCAGCTGCTCTACCAACTGAGCTACACCAGCATAGCGAGTGAATGACAGCGAAATCTACTATAACACCATCTTCGCTAAATGTCAACCGTTTTAAGCATTATTTTAAAAAATAAATAAAATTTGAATATTTCAACACTCTCGATTGACAGTATTATTATAATACAGTATAATGTATTGCGGGTTTAATATAAAGACTGTTTTTAAGTTTTATTATTGCTTGATTATATGTCGATTATTTCCGGGTGTGGCGCAGTTGGTAGCGCGGGTGGTTTGGGACCATCAGGCCGCAGGTTCGAACCCTGTCACTCGGACCATCAATAAATGGCTTCGGAATGCTATTTCCGAGGCTGTTTTATTTTTATGGCAACCCACTTTCTAACTCACTTGATATAAAACCCCAAAATGGAGTTGACCCTTGGACTGTGGTTTTCTGCGCTTTTGTTTTCTATTATTTTAATTCTTGAGCCATAATTATTCGTATAATACTAAAAAAGGTTGTGAACTCACTTTAGTTTTGTTTAATCTTCAATTCATAACATTTAAAGTAAAATAATAAAAATTCTTAAAATATTGATATTTTCTATTGGAATGTTGTCTAGATATGTTATAATATAAATACAACCAATATCGCCAATGCAAAAAGGAGAAAAGCTATGAAATACGAAGTTTACAGCGATGCATCGAGCGGCCTTCATTTCGCGGTAGTATGTGATGATGGATCATGCAAATACTACTTAAGCGATAAAAGCAGAGAAGATATTCCTAAGTTGGTTGAGGCGGCAAAGGCCGGTGAGGATTTGAGTTTCTGGGACGGTATTGAGAAAGACCCGCAGGCAAGTTATGCTGCCTTGCTGGTTCATGTTGAAGAAAATAAGGCCCAGGACGTCACTGACGAATATCTTAAAGAATCTAACTGATAGATCGGTTAAGCGAAGTGTATAACTTCTATTTGCCGTTCAAGCGCCAAAAAATTAATTAATAAGCGCAAGGGAATAACCTGGAATTAAATCTAGGTGGATTCCCTTGCGCTTTGTTTATTGAGCCTTTTGCCACATATTAAATTGGTTATATCAAGATATAAAAATCAGAATTTTATTTTCTGTGCGTATGGTGTTAAAATTTAGATGGAGAAAGATTATATCTTAACACCAATCAGGATGGAATAAAATTTAAGGAGGCATCTCATGAAGAATCGCATTGCAGCGCGCATGTCGCTTTTGGCTCCGTCTGGCATTAGAAAGGTCAATGAGAAAGCTCTGGCGATGGAGCGGGCCGGAGAATCAGTTATACACTTTGAAATTGGTCGCCCGGACTTTGATACGCCGGAGTACATCAAGCGCGCCTGTAAAGAAAGCCTGAATAAAGGCGAGGTGTTTTATACCTCAAATTTTGGCGATATAGGTTTGCGTGAAGCAGTTGCTAAGAAACTGACGCTGGAGAACCATGTGGAGTATCAGGCGTCGGAAGTTCTCGTGACCGTGGGGCTCTCCGAAGCGGTATTCGATGTTCTATGTACCATTCTCGACGAGGGCGATGAGTTATTGGTTCCTGACCCAGTGTGGATGAATTATCTTAACGTGCCTCGTTTGTTGGGGGCAACGCCTGTTACTTATGCGCTGCGTGAGGAAAATGACTATCAGGTGGATTTGGCGGAGATTCGCGAAAAAATCACAGAAAAAACTAAAGCATTGGTGTTAGTGACCCCGAACAACCCTACTGGCGGTGTCCTTTCAGAGCAGACGCTGCGTGGCTTGGCCGAAATTGCTGTTGAAAGAGATATTTTGGTCATTGCTGATGAGATATATGAGCGCCTGATTTACGACGATGCTATACATATCAGTATCGCATCACTGCCCGGCATGAAAGAGCGCACTTTTACCCTCAATGGATTGTCTAAGGCATTTTCAATGACGGGCTGGCGCATCGGTTATGTAGCAGCACCTGAGGAATATATTGCGGCATTAAATAAAATCCATCAGCATAATACAACCTGCGCCCCCTCCTTTGTTCAGAAGGCCTCCATTGCAGCATTGCGCGATGAACAGAATGAAGTGGCAGATATGGTTAAAGAATACCAGCGTCGTCGCGATTATGCTGTTGCGGCCATTAATGCCATACCAGGCTTAAGCTGCCGCTGTCCCAAGGGTGCATTTTATATTTTTATCAATATTAAGGCTTTGAATCGCCCGTCTGCCGAAGTGGCGCAATTACTGCTAGAACAAGCGAAAATTGCGTTGGTACCCGGCGACGTGTTTGGACCTGGTGGCGAGGGCTATTTACGCCTGAGCTTTGCCAATAGTTATGAGAACATTGTTGAGGGCTGCAAGCGTCTACAGGAGGCTGTGACTGCACTGCAAAAATGACTGGGATCATGTGCGTTTGAAAGTGCGCCCGCAGATATTTCAATATAGCACACATATTTAGTGCTCATATCACGTTTAAAAAGATGGATTAATCTATAATTTAGCGTGGCAAGAAAAAATAGCACACAAAAAACAGAGCAGCACCTGAGCGCTGCTCTGTTTTTTTATTGGGACAGGTTATTGATGGAATGTCCGTTATACGCTAGGAAGAGACTACAATTTCAGATAAATTGGTAGACCCAATGCTTTTTATTCCAAACCAGCAGATCCAGCCAAAAATTTCTGTGCGGGTGGGACATAAAAGGGGGCATCTAAAGGTACTGATGTATCTGAAAACGCCATAATCAGCGCATTAATAATTCTTTCACTGGCAAAACCATCTCCGTATGGATTGGAAACACCAGCCATTTTATCGTAGAGTTGCTGATCATTTAAAAGGCTAGTAGCGCAGGCAAAAACTGACTCCTCACTTACGCCAGCCAACATCGCTGTTCCGGCACATAAAGCCTCAATGCGCTCGGTTTCCCGGCGCAGTACCAGCACTGGCTTATTTAAAGAGGGGGCCTCTTCCTGCAGTCCGCCAGAATCGGTCATGACCATATAGCATCGGCTAATCAAATTGTGCATGTCGAATACATTGAGTGGCTCTAAAAGGTGAACACGCGGGCTGTTTGAAAAAGCTGTCTTGGCCAAATTGCGCACAATGGGGTTGGGGTGGACAGGGAACAGCACCTCGATATCTGGATAAATTGAAATAAGCTTATTAACTGCCGCAAAAATATTGGATATTGCACCACCCAGATTCTCACGTCGGTGTGTAGTGAGCAGTATCATGCGTCGGCTATAGTCCAACTGATTGAGTACCGGCTGTGTAAAATTGTAGTCAGGGCGAACCGTGTAGCGTAAAACATCAATCGCTGTATTACCGGTGATATAAATTTTTCCGCCCACATTTTGATGAAGCAGATTCTGGCGGTTTTGCTCGGTGGGCGCAAAGTGCAGTGTACTCAAATCGCCCAATAGTGTGCGATTCATTTCTTCCGGGTAAGGGGAGGAAAGGTTACCTGTACGCAGTCCAGCCTCAACATGTCCTATGGGAATCTGATGATAAAAAGCGCTCAAACCAGCTGCAAGAGCAGTGGTGGTGTCTCCATGAACTAATAGCACGTCCGGTTTAATTTGTGAAAGAATCTGGCCCATGCCGGAAAGAACCCGGGTAGTAATATCGGTAAGGCTTTGATTTTCCTGCATAATATTTAGGTCAAAGTCAGGCGTAATATTAAATTGTGCAAGTACGTCGTCAAGTATTTCGCGGTGCTGTGCGGTAACGCATACAACCGTTTCCAGGCGGGGATCCTTTTGACAGGCAAAAAACAGCGGTGCCATTTTTATAGCATCCGGCCTCGTGCCAAAAACCAGCATGACTTTCAGACGTTCCATACGTTTCTCCCCTAAATACTGTTTATTTTATGAAATGCAGGCAATAAAGCATTACAGATTTATTTAAAATATTACCTGAAACGCGAAAAAATTGTACGCCCTGTTTAAAACAGCTAAAACTTATGCTATAATGCCATCATTATAACAATATGTCAATTTAAAAACAATATTTTTAGTTGGTCATTTAATGTTTAGAAAGAAGGCAGAAAGGCAATGCCGTGGATAACACGAAAAAAACATTATTTTTCATTGCCATCACCTGCTGTTGCGGCTGTGGTTATTGCTGCGTTGATCTTAATTTTTACGCTGTTTGTGCCGCCGTTGGTGGGCATGGCAGACAACGGGGACTTTTACCGTGTTATAAACGGAAATGGACTTTATAAGCTTGATCGCGATGCGCCAGATCAATTCCTTTCCTATTTTAGCAGTCAGTATGGAATCTATCAGTATTTTAATGATTATGAAGATAGTCTGGTTTCATCACAAACGCCATTTATACATGTCGCGGTTGCGCTTGACCGCCTTTTGACCGGTAATGATGCAGTGTTTGATGTTCGCTTTTTGGCATTTTTAATCGGTTTGTGGTCACTTGTTGCACTATATCTGCTGGTTGACTATGCAACATGGAAATTGGAAAAGCGACATAGTTATATTGTTGCTGCAATCGCCATTTTAATTTTTTTTGATACTGGGTATATTGCTTACTTTAATTCTTTTTATGCGGAAGGGCTTGTCTTGGTCAGTTTTTTAACTGCGATGACTTGCGCACTGCTGATACGCCAGCGACGTTATTCAACGTATGCACTATTAGCGGTTTATGTTCTGAGCGGTGTGATTTTAACTTGCGCAAAGCAGCAGAATGCACCGCTGGGTATATTGCTTGGGTTGCTTTGCATACCCATGATGCGGGGCCTGCCACAACCGGATGGCGATACCGCCCCCAAGACAAAAGCGGTGCGGCGGGCGATTACGGGCGCTTGTGCCGCTTTGCTCTGCTTTTGCGGTGTAGCAGTGTACATATTGATTCCGCAGGAGTTTGTAGAAATCAATCAGTATCATGCCATGACGCGTGGGATACTAATGTCGGCGGAAAATCCAGAGGAAGCATTGGATTACTTTGGAATTGACTCGCAGTATTCGTTGTTGGATGGCTCAATTTATTATGAACGATATCCCGCCGTTAACGTGGAAGGCGATGCGCTTAAAGTGGAATTTTTCCCGAAGTATAACTTTGTATCGGTTGCGGCCTATTACCTTATGCACCCGAATGATTTGATTTTAATGCTAAACGGAGCAGCTGAAAACGCTTATACTATTCGCCCTGATGTTATTGGAAATTTTGAACGCAGCGCAGGGCGGGAGCCGGGACAGAAAGCTGCAGTTTTTACATTACACAGCACTTTAAAAAGTATTGTGATACCTAAAACGGTCGGATTTGTGCTGATTTGGCTTGTCTCAATGCTTAGCCTCAGCTTTAAAGATAGATGGAGAACGTTGGTATTGCTTTGTGTGATGCTTTCAGGCTTTTCCCAAGTTGGTGTTTCAATTATCGGAGCGGGGGATGCCGACCTTTCGAAGCATATTTTCTTATATAATGTCGCGTTTGATTATGTCAACTTTATTATTTTATCTACTGTTTTTATGTCTTGGCGAACCAGAATTCATCTCAAAAAGCATCCGGAAATTAAAAAGGAGGCGACAGTATGCGCGTGATTTTTCTCCGCATTCTTTGCCTGATAATGGCGTCTTTGCTGTTGCTGTGTGGGTGTACCTCAACATCGGGGGAAGCCCCGAAAGAGAACGCTTTTACCCAACCCGTATCTGTCGGCACAAAGGAACAAGACTGCCTTGATTTTGTGCAGAATCAACTTACTGCTCAGGGCGGGGTGTTTACCAATTATCTTAGTGGCTCGGCACAGGGAGATTTGGCTCAGGGGCATGAGGTGCTGAGTGAATCGCAAGGGCTGATGCTTCGCTATTACGCTGCCATTGCCGATGAGAAAGCGTTTTCTCAAACACTGGATTTTATTTCCCGGTCGATTGACTCCGGCATATTGCTGTCCTACCGGGTGCGCGAGGATGGTTCGCGTTTTACTGCTAACGCTTCAATAGATGACCTTCGTATTTTGAGGGGGCTGCTTGAAGGAGCACAGGCGTTTTCAAAACCCGATTACCGTACGCTTTGTCAAGTTTGGGCAAAGCGGCTTTATGAGACTAACGTTCAAGATGATATGCTGTTTGACTGTTATGACGAAACGCTTTCCTTCGTAGGACGTGTCAGTACGTTGTGCTTTTCAGACCTCGAAACGATGCGTCTACTAGGTTCGGTCGACAAACGTTGGAATTCGGTTGAGAAAAAAATGCGCGATATCTTGAAAAAAGGATATTTTGGTGATGATTTCCCGTTTTTTAATACGCAGTATATTGCTGATTCAGCTACCTATAAAACCGATCAGATCAACATGGTCGAAGCGCTGCTGACTGCGCTGCATCTGTCTCAGGTGGGCGAGTGCCCAGCAGCTACTGTGCGTTGGGTCAAAGAGGCGCTGTCTCAGGGCGCAATTTACGGGGCATACACGCCACAGGGTCAACCGGTTAGTACGATTGAATCCACGGCTATTTATGCATTATGTGTTTTGCTGGGTGATGCTGAAGAAGATAGGGCGTTGATGGCGGCGGCGGTGGAGAAATTATACGCTTTTCAGGTCTCCGACAAGCAAAGTGCGCTCTATGGCGCTTTTGCGGACGTCAGAACATTACAGGCCTATTCCTTTGATAATCTCATGGCGCTCGCGGCTCTGCGCAAGCAGGCGCAGCACACGGCCTCAGGTGAGAAGGAGGCAGGCGCTTGAAACGGTTTTTTCGCACTGCCACTTTTCTGCTGGCAGCTTTATTGCTATTAACATTTGGCGTACTGGCTGACTCAGAACAGGATGCACAGTCGCAAACGGCACAGGTATTGCTTGTTTGCGACGAAAAAAAAGGACGGACGGAAATTGAAGCACTGATCCGCGCCTGTGGTAAAACGGTGGATTCGGTTTCGGAAACGGCTTATACCGCTGACCTGCCTGCACGCTACAGTTACGTCGTTACCACGTCAAATCAGCCTTATCTCGATGCCACAGCCGCTGGAATACCGACCGTCTGCCTTGGTGAAGCTGTCGGCCCAATTGATGGTCTGACGACACTCAAGCTTGAAAATATGGGCGTTACGATTCAGCTCGAGGAACACAGCCAGTATCAATTTATTAAGTCCGCAACTGTTGTGCAGCGGCAGCCAGAATACAGCCAGCGCTACGGCAGCATTGTACTTAGTTCAGGAGATAGTTTTCCCTTTGCGGTTATTCTTTCAAACGCAGTCTATGTGCCGTGGTATCAGCAGGAGGGGCTCAACTATATCATGCTCGGAGGTTTGCTCTGGCAATATTTTGGCAGCACGACTTTGGCCGACGGGGCTATGTATGTGCTTATTGATGAGATTTATCCCTTCTCAGATTTGGACATGTTGCATGAAACTGCTGACCGCTTTGCCCAAAGCGGCATTCCCTTTATTGTGAGGGTGATGCCGGTTTATGACAATCTCGATTATCCCGCTTTTAAACGCTTTACACAGGTGTTGCGCTATATTCAGTCCAAAGGTGGCGCCATTGTTTTACACGATCCCATCGTGCGGCAGTACGAATCTGAGCGCGAGCCGCTTTCTGATAAGCTTGCGCGAGCTAAGGCTGCTCTTGCTGAGGAAGGCATCACGCTGTTCGATATGGATTTCCCCATGCTGACCGTTACCTTTGGAGAAATTAAGGATATTTCGCATACTCGGCAAAATTTTGGCAGTTTGCCGATTGATACAATGATTCACTTCTCACTCTTTAAAGACGAGAGGGCGCTTTTAGACACAATGGAACAGTTAAACGCAGCATGGCTTTCCATTTCAAATTATCAGTCGAATTTTCCACAGTTAGAGGTTCTTCAGTATGAAGAGAAGGCGATTGACGCAGCCTATGTATACCGAGAGGGCATGTTGGCAACTTTAAGTGGATTTTTCTCCGGTGCAAACCGTATTTTGTTGATAATCGTGGCCGTCAGCGTTGTGGTGTTTCTGCTTCTGATTGTGCTGGGGCGCAGGCTTTATCGGCAAATGTTCTACAGGAGATAATGGGGGTTTGACGTGAATATTATTGACATCTTGATGCTAGCATCCCTTTTTTGCATTTGGTCGCTGCTGTTAATCAATGTGCTTTTAATTGTTAGCGGCTACATGTATTATCTTGAGTCCACAGGATATGTCCCGCCAGTGCCAGACGAATTTCCGATGGTTTCTATTATGGTTCCGGCCCACAACGAGGGCATTGTTATTGTACAGACCGTGTTATCTTTGCTGGCATTTAACTATCCGCACAATCGGTACGAAATTATTGTCATTAACGACAACTCCTCTGACAATAGCGCGCAGTTGCTGGCAGAAATTCAGGAGAAAAATCCTGGCCGCAATCTGAAAATTATTAATACTGACAGCCTAACCGGCGGTAAGGGCAAGTCCAACGCGCTCAATATTGGGTTTGCTCACTGCACGGGAGAGCATATTGTGATCTATGATGCCGACAATACACCTGAGCCCAATGCGTTGCGGTTGCTGGTCTCCGAGATCTGTGCCGATAGCACGCTTGGCGCCGTCATCGGTAAGTTTCGAACAAGAAACAAAAATGCAACGCTGCTCACCCGCTTTATCAACATTGAGACGCTCTCATTTCAGTGGATGGCACAGGCTGGACGATGGAAGCTACTGAAATTATGCACCATACCGGGGACAAACTTTATTATCCGGCGCAAAATTCTTGAGGAGATGGGCGGATGGGATATTCACGCCATCGCGGAGGACACTGAAATTAGCTTTCGTGTCTATCTGATGGGGTATCGCATCAAATTTTTGCCACAGGCCGTCACCTGGGAGCAGGAGCCCCAGACCATGAAGGTTTGGTTTCGGCAGAGGACCCGTTGGGTCAAGGGCAATATCTATGTGCTGATCAAGAATTTGCCGATGCTTTTTGATCGCAGGGCGGGCCAGGTGCGCTTTGACATTCTGTATTTTCTGTCGATTTATTTTCTGCTGCTGACTTCGCTTGTTATTTCAGACAGCGTGTTTTTGCTCAACGCTAGCGGCTGGGCACATATGACATTGGCCGGTTTTAGCAACTTGCTTTGGGCGCTCGCTGTCGTGATGTTTATCTTAGGAACCTATGTGACCGTCACAACTGAAAAGGGTGAGATGCATGCGTCTAATATTTTGATTATTGGGTTAATGTATTTTACGTATGCTAAGATGTGGATGGTCGTTGCGGTTTACGGTTTAATCCAGTATCTAAAAGACCTTATCCTTCGCAAAGAAACAACATGGTATAAAACAGAACGCTTTTAAATGATGGAGGGCATATCTTGGAAACCAAAAAAAGAGGATGGGCTGCTGTATTTTTATTTCTTTTTTTCTGGGGGCAAATAAGCGGCTTCTTACCCCTTAATGCTGCCGAGCCAGACACCACAACAGACAACCCGCTGGCAAAAGGTGGGGTGTTAACCCAGTCTGATGATAATCTAGCTGGTCAGGGCAATGCACCCTATATTCATGAAGAGTCATTTGAAAGCGATCAGAGTTTAACCGGCCTATTTTCTCAGACGGTCAGATATTTTCAAGCGGGTGAATGGGATATTCGCGGCGCCACGCTCAAGCTGCGTTACGACGTTTCTCAGTTGGCCGACAATACAGTGTCTAGTCTGACCTTTACGCTAAATAACACCATGTTTTATTCGGTGCGGCCAACACCAAGCTTAAATGGGCAGACACAGGAAGTTATAATACCGATTCCAGTTGAACAGATTAAGGCAGGCCAGAATGAGCTAACAATAGAAGCATATATCCGTACGCAGGACAGATTGCCCTGCGTTGACGATGTGTCACTAGCCAACTGGCTTCAGATTTTTGGCGATTCGACTTTTTCTATCAGCTATTATCCAAAACAGCCTTGCAATACGCTTGCTGATTGTTATGAGCAGTTTACCAGCATTGATGCGCTTGAAAATCGGCAGAGCACGGTGCTGGTGCGCGACGGTGCTACCGACAGTGAACTGACTGCGGCCACACTGGCGCTTGCGGGGTTGTCGAGTCGGGCTAAAATGGCATATCAAAATATCGCCTTAGACAGCCTATCGGATGAAAAAACACTCTTTTCGGGAAAATATCGGATTTTTATAAGCCGATATGATGCGCTCTTGCCCGGGGTTAAAGAGCAGCTTAGCGATGAACAGCGGCAGGCGGCGGAGCAGGATGTGGTCATGGTACTTTTAAAAAGTGATAAGGGCAGCAATGTTCTGTTGATTACGGGCAACAATGACGAGGCTCTGGTTAATGCCGGAACGTTGTTGGGAAATACCGGCTATATGACACAGGCGCGCACACCATGGCGGCGGGTGACAGCAGATGAGAACATGCTGATGCAAAAAGCTGAAATTATGCAGTACCGTCAGCTGACTGAATCGGGCAGTTATGTGGACGGTCTGTTCCGTCAAAGCATTTCATATTATATGGATCTTCCGTCCAATCGGATGCTTTCAACCTCTAGCCAGGTTAGCCTTTCGATGCGGTATTCAGAAAATCTGGACTTTAACCGCTCGTTGGTCACCATCTATGTCAACGACCAGCCCATTGGCAGTAAGAAGCTCGAAAAAGAAAAGGCACAGGGTGATACTGTCCGTCTGGATATTCCGGCTGACTTGATGGTCAACGGTAATTTTTCGGTGCGTGTATCGTTCGACCTCGAAATGCAGGATGCATGGTGTACGCTCAATCAGGGGCAGCAGCCATGGGCTTATGTCACCAACGAAAGTATGCTCAAACTAGTGCCGGTTGATTTTGAAGGTATTATATTTGAAGGATATCCTGGCCCGTTTGTTAAGGACGGTCGCTTCAATAATGTTGTGGTCGTGCTGCCTGACTCGCCCAGCACAGCCGATTTTGAAGCACTGCGCCAGATAACGCTGACCTTTGGCCAGTTTTTAAAGGATAATACCGGTGCGCTGCGGGTAGCTCATATGTCCGATATTGGCGATCTTAAGCAGTCAAACGTTATTGCCATCGGGCGACTTGAGAAAAACCTGATTGTCCAGCAAATCAACAATATGATGTTCTTCCAGTTTAGCCCACAGGGGACAACGATTCGTTCAAATGAAAAAATGACGATAGACCCCAACTATGGTACCATTCTCGGCACAGTGCAGCTGCTCAATTCCCCTTACAGCGAGCAAAAGCGTGCGTTGATGGTGGTAACGGGCGTCAGTGACAACGCGATGCTGCGCGGCGTAAAGTATATTGGTTTGACCGATAATCTCTGGAAGCTCTATGGCGATGGTTATGTCGCTGATGGCGCAGATGTTTTCCCGTTCCGGTTTAAAGCGGATAATGCCAAGCGCGAATCGCTGATTGAACAGCTGGCTACCCGCGGAGATATTCATGAGCTTGTGCTCGTAGTGGGACTGGCGTTGTTGCTAATTGTAGTATCTGCGGTGATGCTGATTAGAAAATACGGAAGGCGGGGGCAGTAATGAAGCAAAATAAAAATTTTCTAATTGCCGATTTGGCGTTTCTTTGCATGTTGTTGCTCTTGTTTATCGGTATTCTGTTTATATCTGGCACGCCGGATAGCTTCCAGAAAAACATGGTCATCCTTGCAGCAGTTATGGTTACTGTTATCATAACCTATTTTTCGACTTTGCCCATCGGGTTGGTGCTTAATATTGTGATGATTTTCAGCTATTCAACCTATGTCATTGTTTATGCGGCTTATCGAGGCGTTCCTATTTCTTCGGATATTTATTTCTGGATTATCTGGAGCCCCTGTATGACCACTGCCGTATATTTGTTTTCGGGTCGAACCAAACAGGCCGAAAAACACAATGAACAGATGAAGGAACAGTTGGTACGCCTCTCAGGCGTCGATCCAGAAACAGAACTTAAAAATATTAGAAGCTTCGAGCGGGAATGCGGCGTGTACATGAATATCTCACGCCGGTACCAAATGAGCTTGGTTGTTGTTGTCTGGCAATTCCGTTATCAGCGCGAGCTGACCCAGATGCTGGGGCAGAACGGCCTAATGGAGTTGGTTAAACAGATTTCCAAGGAAATATTGCAATCGCTGCGTCAGGAAGATGCGCTTTATATGCTTGATAGTAATCCTTTTATGTGGGGTACAATGCTTTTTACCGATTTAGAATCGACGCATATTGTGGTTGACCGCGTGCGTAAACGGCTTGAAATGTTGGATTTGACCAGTGCTTCTGGCAAGCATAAGATCAATTTGGAGATGCGTTCGGGTGCGGCGCGCTTTTCTGAAAGAATTGATACGCCTTTTCAACTGCTTGAAGAGGCCAAGAAAAAGCTGGAGTATGATGTCTAGACTGTGTAATTACCCTTGCATAGGGGTTAAGGAGGGATATGCTTTGAATAAACAAAGAACTACAGCATTTTTAGCCGGTGTGGTTGTGCTGCTGACCGCCTGTGGCAAGACCGAAAAAGTGGTGATTGAACCACCATCTGCTTCATCCCAGATCGCAGCATCATCTTCTGAACCAGTGCAGCAAAGCAGCAGCCAGACTGCCGTTTCTGAGCCACAACAAGCTGAGATAAAATTATATCTCAATGGTAACCGGCTGGTGCTTGCGCAGCCCCCGCTGTTGCAGGGGGAGACCGTGATGGTACCGGTCGCGGAGATATGCGAGGGATTCAGCCGCGAAATTACAACTGTTTCGCAGGAGAATAGCTTAACACTGACTGACACAAAAAGAGGCAGGACGATTGTGCTAACCGACAAGGACGACAAGGCGGTGGTAAACGGTGCAGCTGTCAATTTGGCAGCATCTGCTACGTTGACCAATAGTGGCGTTATGCTTGTTGCGCTCAGTGATTTTCGAACGTTGTTTGATGCTGATAATAAATATCAGTCAGATATTTTTGCTGCTTACATCACTGAATCGGGGTTATGCTAACTTTTTTGTGCATATTTACCTTTGCAAATGCCGAAGAGAGGACGTTCATCTATGTTAAAACACCGGGTATGCTCGGCGCTTGCGCTCTCCCTTGTCGCAATGCTTTTTTTATCAGCCTGTGGCGTAATAAAAAAGCGGTCCACGCTCGCAGAGACTTCGTCAGCGCTGCCAAACAGGACAACCAGTGCGGCTGAGGCTTATCTTAGTGTTGAAGATCCACTGCTGAGAGGGGAAGGTACGCCGGCCTATTGGCCGCCCGCCTATGAGCAGAGAGATCAGGGAAATACGGCACTTTATGCTTACCAGACTACTGACGTCACGCTAACGCCCGTTACTTTTGGCTCGCAGCAGCTTTACCGCTTAAACGATACCGATTATCTTATTTCAAGGCCGGACGAAGAAAGTGACAATATTAAAACAGCCATGTCTAACCGGGCAAACGGTCTTATCTCGCTCAAACAGGCCAACCCACAAGTTCAGTTTTATACTTATTTTATTAATCGTGCAACAAACTGTAACTGGTATGGTCGCTCCGAGGGTATTTTTGCCTATGATTACGCGGCCTATTTTAAAAGTCTTTTGACCAATTCTGGCATTACATGTGGTGCGTTTACGCCGAGCAGTTTGCAGGATTATATGGATACCGGCAATAAACTGGATTTTCACCTTAATCACGTCGGTGCCTATCGCGCTTATCGGCAGATTTATCAAATGCTTGCGCGGAATATGGAGATGACGCCGATAAAGCAGCCCCTGCGTGAAGTGGATTACGACAGTCTGCGCACTATCGGGCAGACCATCAAAGATCCAGCTAATGCAGATATTCCAAAATCGGCGATGGATATCTTTAAAACCTATCAATTCGATTACGGCAGCTTCACCTCCTATGTCGATGACCGGCAGGTTATTTTGGGCATGGAGGAGGAATACAGCAAGGGGCAAATTAATCGTGACCCGGCATTTCAGCACCTGTTCTCGTTTTATGGCGGTCAGACCGGCGTGGTGCGTCTGGAATTTAACCAGTCCGAACGCCCCAATTTGTTGATTCTCTCCGATTCGCAGGGTAGGCCGATTCGAAAGCTTTTGGCCAGCCATTTTAATCGCACCATTTATCTGGACGATGTGCAAACAAACAGCCTTGACCTGAACCAGATTATTCAGGAAAATGATATTGACATTGTAGTATTTGTCGGGCAAATCAGCCTGTTCCAAAGCTATACCGGAGGCTAAAATGAAAAGAGCATTTATCGGTGTTGTGCCGCTGCTTGTTTTCGTGCTGCTTTTTTCATATTCGATTTTTATACGGCCCAATAGTTCCGAGAGTGAGCAGCTTCAGAATTTTCCTGCCCTTCGGTGGCACACCTTTTTAGACGGCAGCTTTCAGGCGCAATTTGAACAGGCGCTCAAAGACCAGATTTCCATACACGCACCGGCAGTACGCGCCACCGTACGGACACAAGCGTTTCTGCGCAAAGCGTATAATGGCGCACAGAGTCTTGCCCGGCCGTTTGATAATGGACAAAGTCTAACGCCGTGGGGTGCGGTGTACCGCATGAATGATACTGACTGGCTGACGGGATTCCCTTATCAGCGAGATGAGCAGACGGTCGCGGGCTATTTGCGAAAAGCCGATGAAATTAACCGGTTTGCACAGAATAACCCCGATGTTAAAATCTATGTTTACTACTGCTCCCGTGCGGAAGATATGAACTGGTTTGACCTAGCTGAGCAGAACCAAGGCTTTTCTTACAGCCGCTTTTTAGAACAAAACTTAGCCAGCAATATTGGCTTTGATAAGATGAAATTTTCGGATTTTGCGGAGTATACCCAGCTAATGTATAAAACCGACCACCACTGGAACAACATGGGCGCCCGAAAGGGTTATTGCGACCTGTTGCGTCTGCTTTCGGCGGATTTTCAGCTGGGGCCTGCCTGCCCAATTGCCTACACACAGGATTTTGGCGGATTAAAGTGGTGTGGCAGCCGTGCGCGTGAAAGCGCGCTGACTGTCCAAGATGAAGGTAGAGATGATTTTGTGGTTGATCGCTACCTGTTAGGCTCGTACCGTGCGTTTTTCGGCGAAAAAGAGATGGCCGTCGGTTTGGAAGAGGCCTATGATGCGGGTGAGATTAACCGTGACCCCTCGTTTGACCAGTATCTAAACTATTTTGGATTTGAGAGCCAGCCCATTCGGCTGGAATTTCCCAGTGGGCAGCACAACCTTTTGATCGTGGGCGATTCCTTTGCGCGTGCCGTGCGCAAACCGCTGGCTTCTCATTTTTCAACGACAGTGTTCGTCAACTTCCGCATCTTAGATCAGGTCAATTTGCAGCAAATGCTCGAAGAATATGACATTGATGCTGTGCTGTTTATGGGTCAGCAGGATGCATGGAGCGAATACTTTTTAGAAAAAGCACTGGGGGATGCATCATGACATTTACAACCCTCACTTTTTTACTTTGTTTTTTTCCACTTTTGGCGGCAATGTATTTTTTATGCCCAGCAAATAATCTTGCGCTGCGCAACACACTTTTATTGACCTTTTCGCTGGCTTTTTACGCTTGGGGAGAACCAGTTTATATTCTGTTGATCTTGCTTTGTGCCGGGCTGACCTATTTACTTTCTTATGCTGTACAAAAGGGCAACCGCCTTGCGTTTATCTTAAGCTTAGTTGTGAATTTGGGTCCGTTGCTGGTTTTTAAATATGCGGACTTTATTTTGCTAAATGTTGGACATATCATGGGCAGACCGCCATTTTCGCTTGGATTGAGTATGCCGATTGGCATTTCGTTTTATACGTTTCAGGTTATTACCTATATCATCGACCTCTATCGAAAACGCGTGGCGCTTCAAAAAAACTGGGCCTATCTGCTGCTGTATATTTTCTTTTTCCCGCAGCTAGTGGCAGGGCCCATTGTTCGATATGCCGACGTCGAAAAAGAGATCGGCAGCCGCCAGACAACAGCGCAGGATTTCTTTATGGGGATGCAGCGTGTTATCGTTGGGCTATCTAAAAAGATGCTAATAGCAAATCCTGCGGGAGAGGCGGTTCGCGTCATACGTGCGCAGAATCAGATGCTGGTCGGGCCGGGCTTATTGTGGATTTGTGTTATTTCTTACGGTGTACAAATCTATTTTGATTTTTCGGCTTACTCCGATATGGCAATTGGCTTAGGACGTATTTTTGGTTTTCACTTTCATGAGAACTTCCAGAAGCCTTATATTGCGACATCAGTTACCGACTTTTGGCGCCGATGGCATATTTCGTTGTCAACTTTTTTCCGCGACTATGTCTATATTCCGATGGGTGGCAACCGCGTCGGTATCATACGGCATTTGTTTAACCTACTCGTTGTATGGTTTTTGACCGGTCTTTGGCATGGCGCTTACTGGAATTATGCCTTTTGGGGCCTTTATTACTTTGTTCTGCTTGCGTTAGAAAAATATCTCAGTGGCCAGTTTTTAGCGCGGTTACCCAGCTTTTTGGCGCGTGCGATCACTTTCTTTTTCTACATGTTTGGCTGGGCTATTTTTCTTTATGAAAGCAATTCCGCCACTGAGGTGGGACGCTTTCTGTTGCGGCTGTTTGGTGTGTTTTCGACTGGTGAGAGCTTTAGCCTGCGTGCGCTGGAAATCCAGGGCAATTTTGTCGTTGTACTGATTGGGTTGCTGCTCAGTACAACCAGCATTGAAAAGGTAGTGGGGGTTGCGGTCGATTATCTTCCTCAACGCGCAAAACACAGCTTATACAGGCTGTGCTTACTGGTTTTGCTGGCAGCTAGTATTTTGAGTGTTATTGGCAGCTCATTTAACCCATTCATTTATTTTAGATTTTAAAAGCACCAATTGATTAGGGCGCATTGCTTTAAAAGCGATGCGCCCTGCATTTTATCGAAAAAAAGATTGTATATTGTTGACACCAAACATAATTGCTGATAAAATTAATTGAACCGTAAGTTTAATTAATTTACCGAGGGGGAATGCCCGTATGGGTCGGCGAAAGAAAGAACCTGAAAGTGTACATCGAGAAAGTATTGCTGCTGCTGCTGAAGCGTTGTTTGCACAAAAGGGTATTCAGGGCGCAACGATGGATGAAATTGCTAAAAGATCGGGCTATAGTAAAGCGACACTGTATGTCTATTTTAAAAATAAAGAAGAAATTGTTGGCTTTTTGGTGCACAAAAGCATCAAACTTTTACAGGAGTGTTTAAACAGCGCGGTTATTGAACCGGGAACAACAAAGGAAAAGTACAACAGAATTTGTTGCGGCCTGGTATGTTATCAGGAACAATATCCGCTTTATTATACATTGGTGCTCAGCGAGATTAATGTGAATTTTGAAGCCGGAGCGTATTTGCCGGTGGAAAAAGAAATATTTGAAGTGGGTGAGAAGATTAATCAGACATTTTCAACCTTCATCCGGCAGGAAACGGGCATTGGCAAAAATCAGTCGGAACTGCAAATAATTCAGACGGTCTTCTGGTTCTGGGCTACTCTTTCGGGCTTGATTCAGCTAGCGGCGGCTAAGCAGACTTATCTGGTCAAGTATTTGGGCATCACCAAGGAACAGTTTTTGGAAGATGGCTTTAATAAGCTTTATCAAATCATTTCATCCGAAGGTGCTGAACTATGAATGACAAAACATTGCTTGCAATTATGGGAAGCCCCCATTTGGATGGTTCGACGGCTGCTATGCTCAATTGCGTCGCTAACGCAGCCATAAAAGATGGGTGGCAAGTAACAACTGTCAATCTTTATAGGCAAAAGATTGCCCCATGCAATGGGTGTCGCCGTTGTAACACAACTGGTGAATGCATTATTGAGGATGATGCAACCCAAATTGCGGCGCTGCTAAGAAAAGCGGATCGTGTAGTGCTAGCGGCACCAACCTATTGGGCCAATGTGCCCGCGGTGGTCAAAAATCTGTTTGACCGTCTGGTGGGTGTTGTTATCGAGGCGAGCAGTGGCGTTCCAAAGCCGCGATTATCTCCCAATCAAAAATATATCTTATTGACGTCCTGTTCTGCACCATTTCCAATTTCTTGGATTTCAGGGCAGAGCGTTGGTTCCCTGCGTGCCATGAAAGAATTTTTTAAGTATTCTGGTATGAGGTGCAAGGGCTGTGTCGTTTTTGCAGGTGCAAAGAAAACGCCTTCGCTACCTAAGAACATACAAAGAAAAATAGAACACTGCTGGACGAAACAGTAAAAAGGAAAGAATTAGAATGTTGCTTTCAAAGTCAAATTGCAGATAACAAAAAGAGAAGAAAGTATAATTGTTTTCTGGTATGATACCTATAAGGCGGTGATGGCAGGTGTTTTTATACGGCGAAAAAGAGTTGATTTATTTAAAAAAGAGGGACAAGCGTCTAGGGCAGGTAATTGATATGCTTGGCCCAATTGAACGCAACACCGACAGTGACCTGTTTGCCTCGGTCGTGCGCCATATTGTAGGCCAGCAAATATCAATGGCGGCACAGGCAACGATCTGGCGGAGAATGACCGATGCGTTGGGCCAAATTACGCCGGAAAGATTATATGCGACCGACGCGGCAACATTGCAGGCTTGTGGCATTTCCTTTAGAAAGGCAGAATATATTAAAGATTTTGCCCAAAAGGTTCAAGATGGTGTATTCGATGTTGAAGCACTGGCCAATAAAAGTGACGATGAGGTGATTGCCGAGCTTTCAGCGCTCAAAGGCATCGGCGTGTGGACCGCAGAAATGCTGATGATTTTTTGTATGCAGCGCCCGGATATTATAAGTTTTGGCGATCTCGCTATTCAACGTGGGATACGGATGTTGTACCATCACCGTAAGATAGACCGAAAGTTGTTTGAAAAATATCGACGCCGTTACAGCCCTTACGGCACGGTTGCGAGCTTTTATATTTGGGCGGTCTCTAACGGCGCGATCCCAGGGATGAGGGACTACGCTCCAGCTAAGAGGCCAAAGGGCAAGGTCTAATTGAACGTTGGAATAGTATACAAAAAAAGAGAAGCATCGGGGTTAATGCCCCCGGTGCTTCTCTTTGCGCTTTTGTTGTTTCATGTCAAATTTGCGCTGCTGCTCGGCTTCACGTTTTTCCCGAGAGCGTGTTTTACGCTGCATCTTATTTTGTTCTTGCTGGAGCTTTAGCACCTGCTGCGCTTTTGTTCCTGCGCCGGTCTCCTGAAGTTGGTTACTAATGCTGCGCTGCATGCGTTTGGGGTTAATACGCTTTGTGTCAGGCGGCGCCGCTTCAACCGGCGCACTAAAGTGCAGCCCGCGCCATTCCTGCAACAATAAGGCATAAACCTCATAATCTTTTGGCTCGGAACCAAAGGTTATTTTGCAAACCTCATAATGATCCCCACATGTGCGCTCAAAGATACCTACCCAAAACGGGTCCTCAAAAAACACGGTTAACCTGACAATGATCTGAGACATAGAATCCCCTCCTTAATTCGGTGTTGCCGGCAAAGAAGGGACAACCAAGGAGGCAGGTTACTGACGGCATCACGCCGCGTCCGGACTACCAACCGGAACTGTGTTTTTATCTTTGCAAAGATATTATACCGCAAAGTAAAATTCTGTTAAAGATATTTTTTTATATTGGAGGCTTTTTATTGTGAATATAGGCTAAAACGTACCTACGTGCTTTGTCCAGAAACCACCAACAAAATTTTTGGGCTCATACGAGACAATGAAGGCATTAGGGGCAATTTTCTTCAAAAGTGCCAGCAGTAATTTCTCGTTGCTGCGCTTGGCTAGCACCTGTAGCACCAGCCGGTCACCGTCGCGTCCCTGTGCATGCCACGCGGTTACCCCATAGCCTTCCTCACGCAAAA
This sequence comes from Candidatus Fimivivens sp., assembly GCA_034933525.1. GTDB lineage: Bacteria > Bacillota > Clostridia > Oscillospirales > Ruminococcaceae > Yanshouia. Next base: position 63,161 of record JAYFNI010000012.1, on the reverse strand, counting down.
GGCCGGGCAGACAACAATTTGTAGAGTTGACAATGACCTGCACGCTGACATACCCCAAAGCAAGGCGTTGTTCAAGACAGCTACCAATATAAACACCCGCACCAAATCCGATACAATAGGCCATAATATTGAGTGGACTAGTCAAGTTCTGCAAAACCATGGTCAATCCCAGTAGATATATTCCGACTTCGACAACAGAAAGAAGTGCAGCTGTCAATCGCTGCCCTTTAATAACTAAAATTGTACGAAGCGTATTGAGTGAAACATAGACAATATTAATTCCAATAATGCTTAGAACAAGAGTCATGATATGCCTCCCTTTAATAGTGCAGGGTAAAGTTAGCTGACTTAAAATAGGCTGAGAAGGGAACGGAATTCATTTACTTTATTGCCTACGTACACATTAATGCATAACAAGTAAGCAATGTCAATTAAATTTGATTAATTAGGGTTTACATGTTTGACTTTTGTCTGTTAATATTGTAAGTAGTAAGATGTATCCGTCGGAAGGCCGATGAAAAAATAGTGAGGTGATAGCTATGGATTTACAAGAAATTATGCAGCAGCGCGATTTTGTTGTAGTTGGTGATACTCTCAACGAAGAAAAATACGCCTATAAGATTAAACGCGGTCTAGAAGAAAAGGGCTATAGGGCACAGGCCGTCGGCAAAGAGCTGGCTTCTATCAACGATGTAGAAGGCGATATTGATATTATCGACTTGTGCATTAACCCCGTGAAGGGCTTGCAGCTTATGAAGGATAATAAAAAGCCTTTTAAATGCATTGTAATTCAGCCTGGTGCTGAAAGCCAACCGCTAAAGAGCTATTTGGATGAGAATAATCTACCCTACATTGAAGGATGCTTGCTGGTTGGGCTAAGATTGTACGCTAAATAATTTAGACCCAATTAAAAGAGTTTGACAGGCCGCCGTTGAGGCGGCCTGTCAGCGTATCCCGATTATTATATATTAGGCGGAAACGTTTCTGATACAGGTGTGATTATTGTGACAAACCCAACAGATTTTTTAGTTCGGGCAAAGAATATACTGGTGCGGAGCAGGCTTTATTGCGGCACAGGTAATAGCCGCAGCCGTGTTCTGGCAAAGGGTAATCGGCGGTAAAGGGGGCAGCCTGCGCCAGCGCTTGTTGATTCGATCTAGTTTTAACTAGCACAGTTAGGTTCGAAATTGGCGTTTCACGAAGAAAATTCAACAACATCTCGGGATCACCTTCATCTGCCGCGGCACATATCAGTTCTTGTCCTGGATACAGTACCGTCATCATTGCCAGCAGCGAGACACAATACCCCGCGGGATAATCTGATATTGCGCCACAGACAAACCTGAGTTGGCGGTCGGCGGCTTGTTGCCATTTTGTTTCGCCTGTCAGGGCTGCCAATCGGCACAAAACCAGAGCTGTCACAGAGTTTCCAGAAGGTATGGCTCCGTCATAAACCTCTTTAGGACGTGTGATCAGTTGCTCGCCATCCGAGGCGCTGCGATAAAAGCCGCCGTTGTTATCATCTGAGAATAGGCTCAGAATCTGTTCCGCTACCCTTATCGCTGAGGCTAAATAACCAACGTCAAATGTCGCCCGGTAAAGTGCCAAAAGCGCAAGGGCATAAAAGGCATAATCATCTAACTGACCATCGTGGGCGGTTTCACCATCGCGCCAGCGCAGACGTAGTCGGTTATTGGTATCAGTTAAATACTTTGTAATAAAGCTTTCCGCTTTTTTGGCTGCATTAAGATATTTAGTTTCTTTCAACAGCCACCCAGTTTGGGCTAGTGCAGCAATCATCAGCCCATTCCATGAGGTTAAAATTTTGTCATCCTTGTGCAGTCTTACGCGTGTTAGCCGATAATCGTATAACTTTTGACATAAGCATTCTATTTGACCGTCACTTTCTTCAAAGTGGCGGTTTTCAATTAGGTTTAGAATATTTTTACCCTCAAAGTTGCCTTGCTGTGTTATGCCAAACCAGTCACAAAAGCGTTGACCATCTGCTTCACCCAAAACATTGATCACCTCATTGGGCGTAAAGACATAATATTTGCCCTCAATCCCTTCGCTGTCGGCATCCTGACCACAGTAGAAACCGCCTTGAACATCGGTGAGCTCGCGTAGAACATAGTCAAGCGTTTTTGTAACGACAGTTCTATACACCGCTTTGCGGGTTTTTTGATACGCTTCTAGATAAGCACAGGAAAGCAGGGCGTTATCATAAAGCATCTTCTCAAAGTGGGGTACCAGCCATTTTTGATCGGTTGAATAGCGCGAAAAGCCACCGCCTATGTGGTCAAACATTCCGCCGCGGTACATTTGTTTTAGTGTATGCAGCGCCATTTTGCTCGCGTCTTCATTCTCTGACAGCGCTGAATAGCGCAATAAAAACAAAAGATTATGTGCCGTGGGGAATTTGGGTGCTGAGCCAAATCCGCCCCAGCGAGAATCGTAGCCGCGCTTAAACTGCTCAAAGGCGCGCAAAAGTAATTCTTTATCAGGGGAACTTGACTGTGCGTCCCTCTCTTGAGCTTGCAGCAGGGAAACAATCTGTTCACTGGAGTTTAGTAGTGCCTCTCGCCCTGTGTGCCATTGTTGCGTAACGGCAGCGAGTAAGTCCAACAAACCTGGCATACCATATCGGCTATTTTTTGGCAGATAGGTGCCTGCCCAAAAAGGCTTTTGATCCGGCGTTAGAATCACGGTCATTGGCCACCCACCTGAGCCAGTGAGTGCCTGACAAACCGACATATAGACCGTGTCAACGTCTGGACGTTCTTCACGGTCAACTTTAACGCAGATAAAATCGCGGTTGAGAACTTCTGCAACCTCCGCATCCTCAAAAGACTCGTGCGCCATAACATGGCACCAATGGCAAGTGGAATAGCCGATGGAAAGGAACACCGGCTTATCCTCAGCCTTGGCTTTATCAAAAGCTGATTGGCTCCAGGGGTACCAGTCCACAGGATTATTTACGTGCTGCAACAAATACGGTGATTTTTCAGCCTTCAAATGGTTCATTTGCTTTGTCCACCTTTTCAAAATCTTTACCAAAACTATATTTAATCGTTTTCAGCATTCCCAAATTAGAAATAGATAAGCTGAAATTGCTTTGTTTTTAGGATTTCAAAAATATTTAAGAAAGTTTAAAAATGGTTGGCAATAAAATATCACATGTACTCTGTATTCGCGTCTCGCTACAAGATTATATGTGATTGAGTTACAGAAAACTAATTTTGGGTTTGCTATAATGCCAATATAGTTTATAGGAGGGAATGCACTTTGAACAGAGCAAAAAAGAAGGCAGTCGTAGACCAAAGCGCCTGCGTTGCCTGCGGCTGTTGCGCTGCGGTATGTCCGCTTGAGGCGGTCAGGATTTTTAAAGGCAGTTTTGCCATGATAGATGAAAATATATGTGTAGGATGCGGAAAATGTGTTAAGGCCTGCCCGGCCTCTGTAATCAAGATTGAGGTGAGGGAATGAAGGGCAAACAAAAGCACTGGTACAATTATCTGTGGGTGTTCTCCACCCTATACATTGTAATGGGTTTTGTCAATATACTGTTTGCGTGGGTAGGGCTGCTATGCTTTATTATACCGCTGGCTATTTCGCTGGCAACGGGACATAAAAGCTATTGTAATAAATATTGCGGACGCGGTCAGTTGTTTGACCTTTTAGGAAACCAGCTTGGCTTTTCGCGCAAAAAGGATATTCCGGAATGGATGAGAAGCAAATGGTTTCGCTACGGATTTCTAATCTTTTTTATGAGCATGTTTATCAATATGCTCAACGTCACTTATCTTATTTTTTCGGGTGCGGGCAGCATGCGTCAGGTGGTTACACTGTTGTGGACCATTAAACTGCCATGGCACTGGGCCTACACTGCGCATGTGTCACCGTGGGTGGCGCAATTTGCATTTGGGTTTTACAGCGTCATGCTTACCTCGACTGTGCTTGGGTTAGTTACAATGCTTCTTTATAAACCGCGCTCATGGTGCGTATATTGCCCAATGGGCACCATGACGCAAATGATTTGCAAGGCCAAGTGTCAAAACGATAAATCATGTAACGTCTAAATACAGCTATCGTATTGTGATTGAGTTACAGAAAAACGCAACAGCACTGGATATACTATAAACATAACAAAAACACAACCGCTAAAGGAGAGATTATAATGTCAGTCTTAAAAGTAACAAAGGAAAATTTTAATTCAGAAGTTCTTGAGTCAGATAAGCCGGTTCTCATCGATTTTTGGGCGACTTGGTGTGGCCCGTGCAGAATGCTTTCTCCAGTGGTGGATGAAATCGCGCAGGAGACTGATTCCGCTAAGATTTGCAAGATCAATGTTGACGAACAGCCTGAACTGGCACGTCAGTTTCAGGTTATGAGCATTCCAATGCTTGTTCTTGTGAAGGATGGAAAAGTGGTACAGCAGTCGGTTGGCGTCAAGCCTAAGGCGTCGATTCTAAACATGATTAATGTATAAACATAATTAAAAGGAAAATAAACAGCGGGGGAAGAAATCTTTCTCTCGCTGTTGTACAGTCTGAAAGGAGATACAATATGGATAAAGGGCAAAAGATTCTAATTGTCGGTGGCGTGGCAGGCGGTGCTTCCACTGCGCCCAGACTGCGCAGACTTGATGAGCGGGCAGAAATTATTATGTTTGAACGCGGAGAATACGTTTCGTTTGCGAACTGTGGCCTCCCTTATTATATCGGCGGAGAAATTAAAGAAAAGTCGGCACTCACCGTTCAGACGCCGCAGGATTTTGTCGACAAATTCGGTATCGACGTGCGCGTATTTAACGAGGTGACCGCTATTGACACTGTTAAAAAGATGGTGACAGTGCAAGACATTAAAACTGGCAAAAGCTATGAAGAAAGCTATGACAAATTGGTGCTTTCAATGGGCGCTGAACCGTTACACCCACCTATTCCTGGCAGTGATTCCGACAAGGTGTTTACGCTGCGTAACATTCCTGATACTTACAGAATAAAAGAGTATATCGAAAAGAACAGGCCCACCAGTGCCGTGGTGATGGGCGGCGGATTTATCGGTATTGAGATGGCCGAAAACTTACATGCTGCCGGCCTTTGTGTTACATTGGTTGAGATGGCTGACCAGGTCATTGCGCCAATAGACCCCGATATGGCGGTCGATGTGCATCGCCACATTGAAAGTAAGGGCGTGCGCCTAGAACTGAGTAACGGTGTCAAAGGCATGCGGGACGATGGTTGCAAGCTGCACATTGAGCTGGATAGAGGTAGTGTCGAGGCCGACATGCTCATCATGGCTATTGGCGTAAGGCCTGAGACTAAGCTGGCTAAGGCGGCGGGAATTGAACTTAACGCACGCGGCGCCATTATTGTGGATGAACACATGCGCACCTCGGCGTCTGATGTTTATGCCGTAGGTGATGCCGTTGAAATCACCGACAGCGTGACCGGGCAAAAAGGTTACGTGCCGCTGGCTGGCCCCGCCAACAAGCAAGGGCGCATTGCAGCGGATAATATTTGCGGCATTCCCAGTGTCTATCCCGGAACGCAGGGCTCCTCAATACTCAAAGTGTTCGACATGACCGTCGCCTCTACCGGCGTCAACGAAAAGACTGCAAAGCGCCTGGGGCTCTCTTACGATAAGGTATTTACCTATTCCGGCAGTCACGCGGGTTATTATCCAGGCGCTGTCAACATGGCGATAAAAACGGTTTTTGAGCCCGAAACAGGGCGCATTCTCGGTGCGCAGATTGTTGGCTATGATGGCGTTGATAAGCGCTGCGACGTAATGGCCACTGCCATTCGCGCAAAAATGACGGCTGAGGATCTCAGCAAATTGGAGCTTTGCTATGCGCCACCCTTTAGTTCAGCCAAGGATCCAGTCAATATGGCAGGCTTTGTCATAGAAAACTTGATAACCGGTAAGATGAAACAGATTCATTGGCACGATGTTAAGGCGCTACCGCAGGATGGTAGCGTGGCGCTGATTGATACCCGTACACCAATTGAGTTTGAAAACGGGCACATTGAGGGCTTTGAAAATATTCCGCTTTCTCAGCTGCGTAAGCGCCTGAATGAATTGGATAAGTCAAAGCCGGTGTATGTGAACTGTCAGATCGGCCTTAAAGCATACATTGCTTCCCGTATTCTGATGCAGAACGGTTTTGATGCCTATGTTGTTGCGGGTGGCTTCCGCCTTTATAATTCAATTTTTGGCAAGCGCCCCCAGCCCATGGCGGCTGGTCAGAAGTCTAACTGTTGTCAACAGGACACCTGTAAAAGCGCTGTAGTGATTGTTGACGCCTGTGGCATGTCTTGCCCGGGGCCTGTTGTCAAGCTTTCCAGTGCATTAAATAACGCCAAGACTGGCGACGTAATCGAGATTTCAACCAGTGATCCAGCTTTTGCAAGTGATATCGAGGGCTTTTGCCGCCGAACCGGAAATGTGTTTTTAGGGCTTGAGAGCAATAAGGGCATCAGCACCGCTAAAATTCAAAAGGGTGAAAAGCAGGCGGTGGCAGCGGTAGCAGGTGAAATTAAAGATAAGAAGAATATAATTGTTTTTTCCGGCGATCTGGATAAAGCTATTGCTTCGTTTATCATTGCGAACGCCGCGGCAGCCATGGGGCGAAAGGTGAGCATGTTCTTCACCTTCTGGGGACTCAATGTTTTGCGCAAATCCGAAAAAAGTAATGTTAAAAAAGACTTTATGTCCAAGATGTTTGGCATGATGATGCCGCGCGGCAGCAAAAAATTGGGGCTTTCCAAAATGAACATGGGCGGCATGGGCGCCAAGATGATTCGTGGCGTCATGCAAAATAAAAATGTCGACAGCCTTGAAGACCTGATTAAGATGGCTCAGGAAAACGGTGTTGAGCTGATCGCATGCTCCATGAGCATGGACGTTATGGGCATTGCCAAAGAAGAGTTAATCGACGGTGTTAAGTTGGCGGGTGCAGCCGCCATGCTGGCAAATGCAGAAGAATCTGACATGTCGCTCTTCATCTGATGCTTTTTGACCCTATCAGTAGGTTTTTGGAGTGGGGTAGCATTCCTAAACAACTACGCAAAAGTACACTTTTAAAAGTGTGCTCATTATACACTTAACAAATAAGCTTTTTCTACACTCCCATTAAATATCAGGCGCAGGGACATTTTGTCTCTGCGCCTGATATTGTAGTTTGCGATTCTAGTTTATATTATTTTCTCGCAACCATGGAGGTGTTCTTGGCTAAATATTTTCATAAGAAAACGTGCCGCAGCAATACGCTACAGCACGTTATGTGTCTTAGAAAAACGTCTTATTCTTTTGTATAACCAATAGGCATCGCCACAAGCTGGTCGGGGATGTTAGCTGACAGCCCGCTAATTTTTAACACGATCTCGCTTGCGCGCTCGTCAGTAATTGATTGCGTCATACCCAGCAGCGTGTTGCCATCAAAAAAGAATCGGATGGTCTGCTCCCCCCGCGCATACTCCGAACAGGGCAATGTCTCGCCTAGAAAAGGAGCTGTACTTTCGCCAACATAGCGAAGGTTTGCAAAATCTGTGTCAAAACTGTTGGCACTCTGCTCAGCATCGATTTTCATATAGCTGCGCTGCGCGTCGTTAATCTGATAGACGTTGCCGTCGTAGACCAGTGTGCGTATTGTCACCAGTGTACCTGACAGATCACTTGAAACGCTAATGGATGAATTTCCATCCTTGGCCGCAATGAGCATCGCGTTTTCGAGCTGCATACCTTCCATCTGGACGACAGCCTTACAGTCAATATAATAAGTTCCGCTTCTAAGAAGATCGGCATATTTTTCTCCGGCATTTACTGCCTGAGAAGTTGTTTCGCTGTTCTCTGCGGATTGCGATTCCGAAGCAGATTGGGTCAGGGTTTGGCTGTTTTGAGGCGTTGAAGAGGTTGATGGAGAAGAAACGCCAAGATTTCTTTTACTACACGCTGTAAATAGTGTTAATAATATTACAATTGACAGGATGATTTTGAGCTGCTTCATGTTGTCTTCCCCTTTTGTAGTACAAAGAAGTGATACTCATTCTGTAAGATCATAAGTAAGAAACGCACAATAGCATTGCCCGCTATGAAGTTGGTTGCGCGCTTATTGGATCGTTGAAATTATCTTTGTATAATAGCTGTTATAAAGCAATTATACCACAGTCTTTTTGCTATTTCAATTTTCGACAGGAAATAGTACCCCTTTTGACACGTCATAAGAAAATTCAAGCTGTTGTTAAAGACGATATTTTGCTACTAGTGTTTAAATATGACGTCAGGGAAACCGAATGAGGACTATCAGCCCAAAGTACACTATGACGAAAATTTTTAAATCTTTACTTTGGAATTATACGGTATAAAAATTCAGGCGGCACTTTTAAGAAAGTGCCGCCTAATCCTGATTTATATGCCCTTGAGAAAGTGAATGCATTTGTTATTTTCTAAGCGATAAAATCTCATCTAACAGCCGGTTGGCTGCCTCGTCCTTTGACATCATTGGAAGGGCAATTTCAGATTTTTCTGTTATAAGGGTCAACAGGTTTGTATCCCCGCCGAAACCTGCACCCGCCTGCTTAAGATTATTGGCGGCAATCATATCAAGGTTTTTACTTTGTAGCTTTTTTCGAGAATTTTCGACCATGTTCTGTGTCTCCATTGAAAAACCGCACAAGAACTGCCCTTCCGGCTTGTGCTCACCTAGATATTTTAAGGTGTCGGGCGTGCGTTCCAATGCTAACGACAAGTCGCTATCTTTCTTTTTAAGCTTTTCATCTGAACAGACCGCCGGGCGGTAATCAGCCACCGCTGCCGCCTTTATAATAATGTCCATCGTGTTACTGCATGCCGTAACGGTTTTAAACATTTCTTCGGCACTGAAAATATCGACTACTTCAACATAGGCGGGGGCAGACAGTTCAGTTTTTCCAGTGACAAGTGTCACCGTAGCACCACGAGCACTGGCGGCACGCGCTATGGCATACCCCATTTTACCGGTGGAATGGTTGGTAATAAACCGCACCGGGTCAAGAGCCTCGCGCGTTGCGCCCGCTGTTACAAGTACTTTGAGACCGATCATATCTTTTGTATGGGCAGCGTTATGCAAAACACTTTCGAGCATCTGCTCAGGCTCGGGGCACTTGCCTGCCCCAACGTCTCCGCAGGCGAGGCGGCCATAGCCCGTTTCGAGAACCTCCCAGCCGTAGTGCACCAGTGTCTTGAGGTTGTCCTGTGTCACAGCGTTTTCATACATAGCAGTATTCATAGCCGGTGCAATAATTTTTTGGCAGCGACAAGCCAAAATCGTGGTAGTCAGCATATCATCCGCAAGACCATGAGCCAGTTTTGCAATAACATTAGCAGTTGCGGGTGCCACAATACAGACGTCGGCCCGTTTAGCCAGAGACACATGCTCAACGTTATATTCGAAATTGCGGTCAAAGGTATCCACAACACAGCGATTGTTCGTGAGCGCCTCAAAGGTCATAGGCGCAACAAACTGCGTAGCGTTTTTCGTCATCAGCACATGCACATCGGCCTGTTGCTTAACGAGTAGCGAGGCAAGAGACGCTGCCTTATATGCGGCGATGCTGCCCGAAACGCCCAGCAAGACGGTTTTATTTTTAAGCATTTGGTACACGCCCTTTCCGTTTCTCGGTTTTTTGCAAAAATATTGTGTTTATGCGCGTCAGGCGTTATAATAATCAAAGTCAACCGCACAGAAACATAATTTTATTCATTTTATCACCGGATATCTCATTTGGCAAGGCGTTTTCAGACGTTACCGCGCCGAAGAGTGAATTCGCCCTGAAGAATGATGAATACGCTGTGCTGGGTTGGTGAATAATTGCGCTGTATCCCACGAAGGCGAACAGCAGCAGGAGGAATTAAATATGCAAGAGACCCGTACAAACCGAAGCCCCAATCTTCGCCGGCTTACGCTTTTGGCGCTCTTTTCCGCCATTATTGTCGTGATGGCCAACGTGCCTTTTTTGGGGTACATTCCGCTCGGCTTTATGAACGCTACCACCATTCACATTCCCGTCATCATTGGGGCGTGTTTGCTCGGCCCAAAATCTGGCGCGTTTTTGGGCGGTGTGTTTGGCCTGACCAGCCTGATTAACAACACCTTAAAGCCGTTGGTTACCTCGTTCGTTTTTACGCCATTTTATAGTCTGGACCCCCGCTTTTCTGGCGGTTTTCGCAGCCTTGTAATCTGCTTTGTTCCTAGAATATTAATTGGAATAGTAGCTGGGCTGGTTTTTAAATGGCTTAAAAGCCGTACCGGGCCTCTTTTGGCCTGTGGCGTAGCTGGCTTTTTGGGTTCAATGACAAACACGGTTTTAGTTTTGAGCGGCATTTATCTGTTATATGGTGCAAGCTATGCTCAGGCGCGTAATATTGGTTTTGAAGCGCTGTTTGGCGTTATCATGGGCGTTGTGGGCATCAATGGTGTGTCAGAAGCTATTCTGGCAGCATTTTTAACGGTGGTTATCTGCCCGCCGCTTTATAAGGTTCTTCATAGCCGTAAACTTGGAAAGGAGTAGTCTCATCGCATGATTATCGCAATCGATATCGGAAATACCAACGTGGTCATCGGTGGCATGCGGGACGAAACTGTGCTTTTTACAGCACGACTGCGCACAGACTCGGATAAAACTGATTACGAATATGCATCACTTTTATTGGAACTATTTGCTCTGCACAAAGTTAGTCCTGCCGATATTGAAGGTGCGATTATTTCTTCGGTGGTACCTCCGTTGAGTGCCGCAATGCAGAATGCGGTGGAGAAAATTACCGGCAAGCGTCCGTTACTGGTCGGCGCAGGCGTCAAAACAGGATTAAATATTCTTACTGACAACCCTGCACGCGTAGGCAGCGACCTTATTGTTGGTGCTGTTGCAGCGCTGGCACGATATCCAAAGCCGATTTTGGTTTTTGACCTTGGAACGGCTACTACCCTTGTGGTGTTAGACCAAAAAGGGGATTACATCGGCTATATGATAATTCCAGGTCTGCGTAGTTCGGTGCAGGCGCTAGCCTCGGGTACATCGCAACTGCCGCATATCAGCCTAGAACCGCCTGAAATGCTGTTGGGTAAAAACACTGTGGATGCCATGCGCGCCGGTGCCATTTATGGTAATGCAGCCATGATTGACGGGTTGATTGATCGCGTGGAAAAGACCGTTCTAGGTTGCCCAGCCACTGTGGTAGCCACCGGCGGCTTAACCAGTTGCGTTGCCCCGCTTTGTCAACATGAAATTATTTGCGACAGCGATTTAATTTTACAGGGGCTCTATCTGCTCTATCAAAAAAACGCTCCGAAGTCGAAGAGAAAATAGGGTAATGCCCGATGAAACAGCGGATGGCGTATGCCATCCGCTGTTTGCAAATACGAAACATTCTAAGGTCTTTGAGCCATGGGCATATTAACATAAAATGGCCTTATAAGCTGATCCAATACAGCCACAGGTGAAGCGCGCTGACGACACAATATGCAAAAATTAGTACCTCCAATACACGCGCCGTAAGTTTCAGGTGCTGTGCATCGGCAAACTGTAGCCGTCGATCAAGATAAACCATTAGAGCGGCAGGTAATAAAAGCTTTAATATCAGCGTGGCCCAGTCGCTTTGTAGTGCCAGTGCCATAACGGGGTTCATCTCACGGAATTTTCCGGTTTGCATCAGAAATTTTGTTGCGACCATATCCAGAATATTTAGCGCGTACAACAGCAGCATGCGTATTCTCACCCCGCTGCTGGTGCAACGCTTCATGAAAGGGGGCATTTTTTAGTCCTCCTAGATGTTTTTATTTAGCATTTCCAGGTAAAAATTGAATATTCCTTGCTAAACACGGTGTTCTGTGAGAAAATAAATCCGTGAAGCACGCAAAAGTCAATTAAAAGGAGTCTTGTCATTGTCGCAAAATTTTATTGCCGTATTATTCGCCGGATTGATGTTGCTTTGTGGTTGCAACCGAGGGGCCGTTGATCTCAAACCCAATCAGTCAGCCTCTTCTGAGGTCTCCCAGCCGGCTAATTCTTCAGAAAGCCAACCTCCTGTTTCATCGTCTGAGGTTTCAACGCCCTCCTCGTCTGAAACGGCTTCGGAGTTAGATGACTGGCGACTGATATTGGTTAATTTCGAACATCCCCTTCCGGATGGCTGGTCAGTAGATCTCGCGATGACACGTTATGGCTATGAGGTGGATACACGCATTACCGATGCGGTAGACGAGCTGGTTACAGCCGCTTCAACCGACGGGGTATCGCTGATTCTATGTTATGGCTATCGAACAATTGAGCAATCTCGTCAGCTTTTTGAAAAACAGGTTAATAAACAGCTCGCTTTAGGGCTTTCACAGGAAGATGCTGTTATAGAAGCCAGACGCTGGGTGGCGCCTCCTGGTACAAGCGAACACCATACCGGCCTGGCACTTGACATCGTTACCCCTTCTCATCAGGTGCTAAACCATGCATTTGCTAATACAGATGCCGGTGTCTGGATGGCTGCGCACAGTTGGGAATATGGCTTTGTCATCCGTTATCCAGAAGACAAACAGGATATTACCGGCATCACCTATGAGCCATGGCATGTGCGCTATGTAGGCAAAGAACATGCAGCAGCTATGCACGAAAGCGGTGAATGTCTTGAAGAATATGTCTCACGTCTGAGGGGCGACTAATTTTGATAATATGTGTCAGAAGCAAAAACCGGGATGACAGCAGTTGAACAACAGCTGCCACCCTCGCTTTAAGGGAGCGCACCCATTATGCTTGAGCACTTAATTGAGTTGATTCTGCCCAGCATTATCGCGTTTTTAGATCTTATCGGAATCTTTATTATCGCCTTTGGCGCCATAAAAGCTTTTTATTATTACCTGAACCATGTTATTCGTAAGAATCGTTACAACTTCAAATTTATGCTGTTGCAGGATATGGCAACGGGCCTGGAATTTAAAATGGCTGCGGAAATTCTTAAAACTGTTTTAATAAGAAGTTTAGACGAGTTAATTATTCTGGGTGCTGTTATACTCCTTCGCGGACTAATGTCTTTTATGATACACTTTGAGATGAAGACCGAACGCGATGGCGAACTGCCTGGTTCAGACACCAGGGATTAACATTGTATTTTGGGGTACACTTTTTTTATATTCTATATGGCGTCGCTGTTGAGGCGGCGCCTTCTTTTATAATTTCACTGCTTGCGGGGCAAGATTTTACTGCTTAAAGTCGTGAAAATAGCAGGACAGCCTATTTCTCTTAAATCTGTAAATTATTTATGTACAATCTACAAATTTTTTGAATTTAGTTTAGATAGTATGCGCATTATTCATCTTGAATTAACGCTTCCCGAGTGTTATACTGGGCAATGGCGAAGGAAATATTGCAATGAGATTTTCATATGTAACATTTCTTTCATTTATATAGGCTGAAACCTACCCAAAAGCGTTCCTTTCAACGCGGTCGCAGAGTTCAATTAGAAAGGTTGATTTTATGGAATCTTATCGTTTTATTTTCGATGTTGCCATTATTTTATTGGTAACCAAGACTTTATCAATACTCACAAAAAGGGTAGATATGCCCCAGGTCGTAGGCGCACTTGTAGCCGGTTTGCTGCTGGGCCCCAGCTTAATTGGCATTGTGCAACCATCCGAGTTTATGGATCAAGTTTCTGAGCTTGGCGTTATTGTATTGATGTTTGGCGCAGGTTTGCAAACCGATATTAAAGAGCTACGCAGATCTGGCAAAGCGGCATTCTTTATTGCGCTTTGTGGCGTGGCAATACCTTTGGCTGGCGGCTACTTTCTCGCAACTGTGTTTAATAGTGGTCATGAGGTCTTTCTAGAAAATTTGTTTGTTGGCACTGTGCTAACTGCAACATCTGTGTCGATTACCGTAGAAACCCTTAAAGAAATGGGAAAGCTTTCTACAAATTCGGGTAATGCCATCTTAGGTGCAGCACTGATTGACGATATTATCGGACTCATACTGCTTACAACGGTTACAGGAGCCGCAGATGAGTCGGTTAGTCTTGTCACCGTCCTTCTCAAAATTGTAGCTTTCTTTGGCATTAGTTTGCTGGTAGGCGGCTTTTTGCACCGGATAATTGAAAAGTGGATGGAGTCGGCAGCCTGGGACAGAAAGCGTTTTGCGATTATTTCATTGGCATTTTGTTTCTTTTACGCCTACGCCGCCGAGGAGTTTTTCGGAGTAGCAAATATCACAGGTGCTTTCATTGCCGGCCTTATTATCTCGAACACTATCCGCGCAACCTACGTTTCGTCACGTTGTGAAATTTTATCCTATATGCTGCTTTCACCGATATTTTTCGCTGGAATAGGGCTTAAAGTTTCGCTTTCCGCGTTAAACCTTAACACGATTATATTGTCTATTAGCCTTCTTATCATCGCGGTTGTGACTAAAGTTGTCGGTTGCGGTCTGGGTGCAAAAGTATGCGGGTATACAAAAGAAGAATCTCTTCGCATTGGCGTTGGTATGATTTCTCGTGGTGAGGTAGCACTCATTGTTGCTAATAAAGGAATTGCGACTGGATTGATGAATACCATATTTTTGGTTCCGCTTGTTTTAATGGTGGTAGGCACAACCGTTATAACACCGATTCTGCTTCGTTTGGTTTATCCCAAAACCAAAGTTGGCGCATACGACGATCTGGTTCACAGCGATCTGGTCGAAAACTACAGCGAGGTCAGAGACTTCGATCTTGCTACAGAAACCGTGTTGGAGATGCATCGCGAACTAAAAGGCAACGATGCAAAAAAGAACAGATAGTTTTTAACTTCCTTGGCTCATTCATTAGTGTTTCATTAAAGTGTATCTCTAATAACGCAACACCTTTCTGTTTGGATGCCTGATCCGAAACAGAAAGGTGTTTTATTTTGTCAGTACTATGGCTTTAATAGTAAAGGAACTATTTAGAAAATATCTTTTGCCACCAGGTTTTTTCAGGCTCAGGAACAGGTTCTGGCATCTCTATAACAAAAGAGGGTTTAGGGGAGACAAAGGCGTCAGGGAATGCTTTTTTCATCAAGCTCTCCAACTCAAAAAACATTCTGGGGGACTGTCGCTCAAACATTTTAGCATCAAAAGTATAAATTCGCTCATGGGTGACTGCTGAGGTTTTTTTATAATAATCGCTACTTTGAAGCACCTCTAAGTTGATCGATTCATCACAGAAAATATAATTGGGGTTTAGGTCTGGCTCAGCTTCCAGTGGATAAGTCCAACCGGTATGGGCATCGCCTTGGTTTGTAAAGCCCATTTCAGCGATCAGTCGGCCTTCAAGCGTGTCTCCGGTGGCTAGCACAAACGGAATCTGCCTTAGATATACTGCTTTGTTTTCCTCTGGCGGCACCGCCGACGATACGGCTGCGTTGACATAGTCGAGGGTTGTATGGATAAATAGCGAAAGCTGCTCGGTTTTCAGATCGCCGATTTTGTTGCCCTCAAATGCTGTACAGAGAAGGCGGTAGTTTTCTAATATACCATCGATGGTTTCAGCGTGTGTTACGACCACAATTTGAACCCCTGCAGTCTCCAGAGCGGTTGTAATTTTGGTGGGCAGCGCAGCTGAACAAAATAGAATATCGGGCTTAAGCTGCAAGATAGCATCGGCGTTTGGCATAAGTGCTGTTCCACAGGCAACCGTGTCCTGTGCGGTTTCCGGCAGTTCACAATAGTCGCTCGTCCCTACAATTCGACCGCCGTAACCCAAGGCAAACAATGTATCAGTTAGGGCAGGCGAGAGGCTGATAACCCGCTTTGGCACGTGTGTGAAGTTTGTTTCACCGACTGAAACAGGCCAGCGATCATCTTTATATTTTGAAATTTTATTACAAGCGCAAGATAATATTACAAGCATACACGCCAATAGGGTGCACAGCAATTTTCTCATTGAGGTTTCTCCTTGAATATATAAATAAAGTCTACTTATTTTAACGCAGCAAGACCAAAATTGTCAAACAAAACGCTTCATTTAGAATTGTAATTTATTGGCAAACTCCTTGTAATTGGTTGATAAATTGCCCGACAGGCGCTATACTTATAACATTGAAAAACAAGCGAGGTGCCTTTGATGAACTATATAATCAAATACGTTTGCGGTGAACCGTGTTTTGACGCGCTGGGTGTTATCAAGCTTGGCTGTGCACAGTCGGTGCCAATAAACGACCGCATCTATGCGCAGGCACAGCTTGGGCGTAACGATGACAGCCTGTTTATAAAAATTATCTCTTTTGAGACAAAACCAGCAGAAGACGCCCGATTAACAGCTGTTTTCTCTTTTGGTGATCGTGAGCTGCGCATGACTGTGACGGCAAGCGGACAAGCCCAGGCGTTCTGCGGGAGCAGCGATCTTACTGCCCAGATGACAGCCTATATTACCCAGGGGGAAGACCTCCAAGGGGAATATTGGTCTTGCGTGTTCTTGTTCCCGCTGGAGATGCTGCTTTCTGCTTTTGGCACGGATAAAAATGCGCTGCCACTGACTCTTTTGGGCAATATTATTCGTGAAAACCCTGCTGTTTCTTCTGCTGTGCCCACAAATGAAAAGGCGATCTTTACAATGAAATAATTGTGACGGATTGAATTTTTTAAATGCTAAAACGCCCTGCCATAACGCTTGGCAGGGCGTTTATTATACGCGTCGTTATTCCTTGTAGGCCACCGCTTCAATCTCAACCAATGCGGCCTTGGGCAGTGCCGCAACCTGAAAAGCTGCGCGTGCCGGGCAATCTGTCAGAAAGTATTTGGCGTATTCCTTGTTCATGGGAACAAAGTCATTAATATCGTTTAGCAAAACCGTAGATTTGATAACGTCACAGTAATCCATTCCCGCCTCTTTTAAGATGGCACCAATGTTTTTTAGTGCTTGGGCGGTCTGGGTTGTGATATCTGCACCAGCGAATTCACCCGTGGCGGGGTCAATGGGCAGCTGACCTGAAATATAAAGAAAATTGCCGGCGCGCACAGCCTGTGAATAAGGCCCAATTGCACCCGGGGCGTTATTACTTGAAATAATTTGTTTCATTAATTTTCCACCAACCTTTTATTTTATATGGTAGCACAAAGCAACCCATTCGTCAATTTGTCACCGAATTTGCAACTTTGGAAAATTCAGATAGCGCTTAGCTTTAAGTCCAAAGTGATGTAATAAACATCGGTGTTTCATCTCGACCTTTTTCAAAGCCACAAGACTCATAAAATGGTACTGCCGAGTCGTAGGCAATCAGAACAATGCGAAGATACTCCTGATAATGCTGCTTAGCCATCTCCATCAGTTTTCTACCAATACCCTGGCGATGATAGTTGGGGTCCACGAGAAAATAGTGAATATACGCGGTCATGATGCCATCATCCATTGCGCTCAACAGACCGACCAACTTGTCTCCATCCCAAGCGGTATAAACCGTTTTGTAATTCTTCATTGCCGCGTGAAGTTTATCAGGATAATGTCCACTGGACCATTCCAAAGATAAAAATAGCCGCTGTAACTGTATTGGGTCAATATCTTGGATCGTCTTATAGCCGATGTGCACAGCCGCTCCCCCTAAAAGTAAATGATTAGAATATTATAACAAAATTTTATCTGGAAATCTAGTTTAAGTGACTCAATCACTGAATAGCTATAATAAAAGATTTATAATAAATGCAGATTTAAAACAGGGGGTTATTTTCATGTTTTTTAAAAGTAAGAAGCCAGCGTCCGGTCAGAACGCAAAGCTTGTAGTAAAAGTCAGCCGTTGCCCTCAAAATCACGCATGCCCGTCGGTTAAGGTATGCCCTGTTGGCGCGTTAATTCAACATAAGTTTGAGGCCCCTACGGTCGATGAAAACAAATGTATAAAGTGCGGAAAGTGCGTTAAGTTTTGTCCGATGAAAGCACTTCAGTTTGAATGATTTTTTATTACCCTTAACCTAAAAAGCCCTTTTTGTGTTAGAATGGTATTACCAGCTTTAAGCTGGCTATCTGTTACCACAGAAAGGGGCGCATTATATGCTGCAGCAAGATTGTTCAGATCTCTTTATAAAAAATCTTTCTTTTTGGGAACAGCTTTCTGATGACGAAAAGCATCTCCTTTGCGATAATACTATGCTGGTCAAATACGCTAAAGGTACAAGCGTCCACGGTGGTGGAGATGATTGTGTTGGTATTTTGCTGTTAAAAAGCGGCCAATTGCGAACTTATATTATGTCAGAGGATGGGCGTGACGTCACGTTATATCGTCTGTTTAAAAGTGATGTTTGCATTTTGTCGGCCTCTTGTGTATTGGATGCCATCACTTTTGATGTTTTTATTGATGCAGAGGAGGATACCGAAGTCTTATTGATCAACTCGGTGATATTCCATCAACTGGCCGACCAGAACATTTATGTTAAATGCTTTGGGTATCAGTTGGCGACTACCCGTTTTTCGGATGTCATGTGGGCAATGCAACAGGTTCTTTTCATGAGTGCCGACAAACGGTTGGCAATCTTTCTCACCGATGAGCTCGCCAAAAGCGGTAGTGACGAAGTTAAACTAACCCATGAGCAGATTGCCCGGTATATGGGAAGCGCAAGAGAAGTTGTCAGCCGTATGCTTAAATATTTTGCGCAAGAGGGTATAGTAACACTTTCAAGAGGTGGGCTAAAGGTCATTGACAAAGCAAGGTTGCGTCGTCTAGCACAATAAACACCGTTTTAGATAAATAAAACAACTTTGCTAAGGGTGCGCAGTAGCCGTCATAGTGGATTCGCCTTGTGATTGGACTACTTGCGCATTGCGAATTACAACTAAATAATAAAGGGCCGCGACAGTGTGTTGCGGCCCTTTAACATATTATAAAACTTTAGATAAAAAATCCCTGAGACGAGGGTTCTTCGGGTTTGCAAAGAATTCCGCAGGTGTATTCTGTTCTAAAATGCGACCCTCATCCATAAACAATACGCGTGTACCCACCTCGCGTGCAAAGCCCATCTCATGGGTAACCACCACCATGGTCATTCCCTCGTTAGCCAGTTCCTTCATAACCTCGAGCACTTCTCCTACCATTTCAGGGTCGAGAGCCGAGGTCGGTTCATCAAACAGCATAACGTCCGGCTTCATTGCCAGTGCGCGCACAATGGCAACACGCTGCTTCTGGCCACCCGAAAGTTGCGCAGGGTAAGCATTCGCTTTTTCCGATAGCCCAACGCGCTCCAACAGTGCAATGGCGGTTTGTTCCGCCTCTTGTGCAGTTTGAAGCTTCAGCTTAACGGGTGCTAACGTAATGTTTTGAATGATACTTAAATGTGGGAAAAGGTTAAAGTGTTGAAACACCATGCCCATGCGTCTGCGAAGCGCATCAATGTTGCACTTAGGGTCGGTGATATTGTTATCCTCAAACCAGATTTCACCGGAGGTTGGCGTCTCCAAAAGATTCAGGCAGCGCAAAAATGTGCTTTTTCCTGAACCAGATGGACCGACGATAACAACCTTTTCGCCTTTTGTAATAGTTTCATTTATTCCCTTTAAAACGTGTTTTTCACCAAAGTATTTATCGAGCGCTTTAACGGTAATCACTTCTCGCAAGCCTCCTTTCCAGCAGGCCTACAAGTTTTTCAAGGCCTATGACCAAGACAAGGTAGATGAGTGCCACAGCAACAAGCGGCAGCAACGCCTCATAAGTACGGCTTCTGATAATGTCGCCACCTTTTGTCAAATCCTGAATGGCAATATAACCGGAAATAGAGGTCTCTTTAAGAAGTACGATAAATTCATTGCCCAATGCCGGCAAGATATTCTTAATTGCTTGCGGCATGATAATCATCCACATGGTTGCGTTGTAGTTAAGCCCCAAGCTGCGGCCTGCTTCCATCTGGCCACGATCAATACTCATAATACCGCTTCTAAAAATTTCAGCAACATAGGCGCCTGAATTAAGGCCAAACGCAACGCTGGCTACCAACGTTTTGTTAATATCTATCGAGGAAAAGACAACATAGTAAATGATCATCAACTGAATCAGCGCGGGCGTGCCTCTGATGACGGTAAGATATAGTTTTGCAAAAAAGTTTACAATTTTTAACCACCAACTGGGTCTGGGAGATTTGTCGTGCGTTGTTCGCACCATTGCAATTAGGAACCCAATGGCAACGCCAATAAGCACCGCAAACAGCGCGATGATAATCGTGTTTTGAAGACCGTCGGTCAGATATTTCCACCGATTGTCCTTAATAAAATTCAAATAAAACTTTTCAGAGAAGCTCAAACCCTATTCACACCCTTGACATTACTTTATCGCCGCGACGGTATATGCATTAGTATAACACAATAGGGGCCCTAAAAAGAACCCCTATAGGATATAATAAATTTACCTTCTTTGCACTTACTTCTTGATGATGATAACCTGAGAAGCGGTGCAGTAGCTGTCGGTAAAGTCGATGGACTTAAGGCGTTCCTCAGTGATGGTCATGCCGGCGGCGCCGAAATCAGCCTTGCCACTCTGAACGGCAGCGATAATCGCGTCGAATGCCATATCTTCAATCTTCAGCTCATAGCCAAGTTTGTCACAGATTGCTTTTGCAAATTCTGCGTCGACACCAACAACGCTGTCACCCTCATAGTATTCATAGGGAGGGAACTCAGCATTTGTAGCCATGACAAGGGTACCCTTGGAGCGGTCAACATTGGCGGGGGACTCGTAGCCCTTGGCGCCTTCGACCTGACCGATATATTTGTCGAGAATAGCCTGCAGTGTGCCGTCAGCCTTTAACTCGGCAATGGCGGTGTTAATATCTTTGGTGAGGTCGCTCTTGTCTTTAGAAATGCAAAGCGCATATTCCTCAACAGTAAACGGCTCTTCGAGCACGGTAACAGCGTCATTGTTTGCGGCAAGCGCTTTGGCAACCTGATCGTCGACCATGACAGCGTCAATTTTGCCTTGGGAAAGTGCTTGAACAGCTTCAAATGCCTTGTTGTACTGTTCGATGGTTGCATCTTTGATGTCTGAAGCGTAGATGTCGCCGGTGGTGCCCAGCTGAACGCCAATCTTCTTGCCCACCAGATCTTCGATGCTCTTGATAGCGGGTTCAGCGCTCTCCGAAGAGGTAGGCGCCGATGCGCTAGGAGCAGTGGAGCTTGAAGCTGAGCCGCAAGCAGTAACTGTCAGCAGCATCATAGCCGACAGCAGTAATGCAGTAATCTTTTTCATTCTATTATCCTCCATCTCATTTTAAGGTTTGTTCTGTTTAAATTTGATTCTGTTTGTATATTATACTCATATCTCATAATAAATCAAGTGCTTTTGCGAAATTTACTGCAATTTTATTCATACATATGCATTTTAACTATTTTAAAGGTATCTTAATGCGACCGCTTTAGCCGCAAAGAACATATTTTATCCAAAGGCATACAATATAGTATACCTGTAATTACCAATACTGATTTAATATATAAGGAGCATGATGCACTATGCATGATAGAGGGTGTAGGTCTACGGCCGGGGCCGAAGTTGAAGTGCTGCCAAAAATGCATGAATATTGTTGTTGTTCGCCTTGGTGCAATTGCGGTTACCAAGTAGAGAGCTGCTGCGACCATGAGCATGAACACCATCACTGCTGTGAATGCTGTTGCTGCTGTTGCTGCAAACCGCCTCGCAAAAGAATTTGTTACCCAGTTTATCCAGATGTCTGCAATGGCTGTCCCAGTTGTACTTTAAGTTGCTCATTTTAATCTCCCCTGCGGGAGGGGCGTTACGACTCGAACATTATCGAGGGGCGTAGCGCCCCTTTTTATGTTGCAAAAAGGATAAGTTGTTGCGTTAATTCAGCCGATTTGCGCGTTGAGCAGTCTGTTAGACTATGTTATAATAAGCAAAAGAGGTGATTTAAGATGAAAAGAATAACGGCTCAACAGGTAACAAATGCTGTTAGAACGCTTTGCATAGAAGCAAACCGTTTTTTGCCGGGAGATTTGCGCACGGCGTTGGATGATGCAAGGTCGGCTGAGACATGGACTAATGCCTGTGGGGTGCTAGACGATATTATAGAGAATTACCACCGCGCCGAGGCGTTGGACATGCCGATCTGTCAGGATACCGGCACAGCATGTGTCTTTGTCGAACTTGGGCAGGAGGTGTATGTTGAGGGCTGCCTTACCGAGGCCGTCAACGAAGGTGTGCGTCTTGGTTATGTTGAGGGCTATTTGAGAAAATCCATTGTATCCGACCCGCTTGAGCGTAAAAATACACGAGATAATACCCCCGCAGTCATCACCTATGACGTGGTTTCGGGAGACCGTCTCACCATTACGGTGGCACCAAAGGGCGCAGGCAGCGAAAACATGGGCCGATTGGCTATGCTAAAGCCTTCTGACGGCATAGATGGTATAAAGGCCTTTGTGTTGGAAACGGTTGAAAAGGCTGGACCAAATCCATGTCCACCTATTGTCGTGGGGGTGGGCATCGGCGGAAACTTTGACCGCGTCGCCCAACTGGCCAAGAAGGCGCTGCTGCGGCCCCTTAATATAGAAAACCCCGATCCGCGCTACGCGGCGCTCGAGCATGAATTATTGCAAAGCATTAATTCACTGGGCATTGGCCCCCAAGGGTTTGGCGGGCGCACTACGGCGCTGGGGGTCAATATTGAGACCTTTCCCACCCATATCGCACAGCTGCCCTGTGCTGTTAACATCAACTGCCATGTCACCCGCCATAAGACGGTCGTGCTTTAAGAGGGGCGTTCATATGAAAAAGAAAATTACGGTGCCTTTTACCGAGGAACAGGCTCTTTCGCTGCGCGCAGGGGATTCAGTTTTGATCTCTGGTGTGATCTACACTGCGCGCGATGCTGCGCACAAGCGTTTGGTGGCGCTATTGGATGAGGGACAGCCACTGCCCTGTGATTTAAAAGATCAGATTATCTACTATGTGGGGCCCACGCCTGCCAAGCCGGGTGGTATCATCGGTTCAGCCGGACCAACGACCAGCTACCGTATGGATGCCTACGCCCCGCGGCTGATGGATGAGGTCGGCTTGCGTGGCATGATTGGCAAGGGCTTGCGCTCTGCTGAGGTGATTGATGCAATTAAGCGCAACAAAGGCGTTTATCTGGCTGCCATCGGCGGCGCAGGTGCGCTGTTAGCTTCGACTGTAACAGCCTGCGAAGTGATTGCATATCCCGACCTTGATTCGGAGGCTATACACCGTTTGGAGGTTGTTGATTTTCCAGCAGTGGTGGTGTTGGATTGCCATGGAGGAAACCTTTATAAAACCGGGCGCGATGCTTATCTTGAAACGGTTGGAGAGGGCGGAGATAAACAATGATAACCTTGTTTAATCGCCGTGAACTCATCTTGACCCAAAGCATGAAAAGGCAAGGTGAAATACGCTCGCTGCTGGCTCAAAATCACATTGAATACCAATTAAAAACACGTGGGCAGGATGATTCGTTTACCCGTGCGGATATCCGGGCCCGCACGGGAAGCGCAGGTATTGACCCTGAGTTTCAGTATACTTATACTTTTTACGTTTATAAAAAGGACTATGAAAAAGCGATGAATCTTATAAATCAATAAAAAGTCGCCTATGGTAATAAAGCGGCGTAAATGGTTAACTAAAACGTTGGCTGTCATATGTTTTAATGTCACAATAATTTGATTAAAAAAATCCGCGCGGATTGTAATATCCGCGCGGATTTTTACATTTTGTAAAGATTATCGCACCTTAACGTGTGCCTCTCTAAGCTGCTTTTCAGTGACAGGGGTAGGCGCACCCATCATAAGGTCCTCAGCATTGGCCGTCATCGGGAAAGCGATGACTTCGCGAATGGAATTCTCATTCATCAGAAGCATGAGAATACGGTCAACGCCGGGTGCCATGCCTGCATGGGGCGGCGCGCCATAGGCAAAGGCATTGTAGAGAGAGCCAAACTTCTCTTTAACCGTTTCTTCACCGTAGCCGGCAATTTCAAACGCACGTACCATCGTCTCGCGGTCGTGGTTACGCACCGCACCAGAAGAAAGTTCCACACCGTTGCAAACAATGTCATACTGCCAGGCCAGAATATCCAGCGGATCTTTGGTGTTTAGCGCTTCCAGTCCGCCCTGAGGCATTGAAAAAGGATTATGGGTGAACCCAACCTTATGGGTCACGTCATCCAGTTCATACATCGGGAAATCAACGATAAAGCACATTCTAAAGTCATCAGAAAGCAGATCTAAGCGGCGGCCAAGCTCATTGCGAATCTGACCGGAAAGTTTTGCAGTGAGGAGTTCGGTCTTATCAGAGATAAAGTAAAGTACATCATTAGGCTGCAAACCGCTACGCTCAATCAGTACCTTCTTTTGTTCGACGGGGACAAACTTGTCAATCGGTCCTAAAAGCGCCATATCATCAGCTGCTTTAACGTAGCCTAAGCCCTTCATACCGATTGAGGTGGCAAATTCCAGCATCTGCTCAAAAAAGCTTCTTGGCTGGCTGCCGCATCCCGGCACGCGGATAGCGCGAACAGTGTTCTTTTGGAACGGCGCAAAGCTGCACAGCGCAAAAATATCTGAAACGTCAATAATTTCTAACGGATTTCTTAAGTCAGGCTTGTCTGATCCATAGCGCAACATGGCATCTTTGAAGGTGATGCGCGGGAAAGAGGGCGGTGTAACCGGCTTATCGGAAAAAGTCTTAAATACGTCGTAGAGTACATTCTCTGCGACAGCGAAAACTTCTTCCTGAGTAGCGAAGGCCATCTCAAAATCAAGCTGATAAAACTCGCCTGGTGAACGGTCGGCTCTGGCGTCTTCGTCACGGAAGCACGGTGCAATCTGAAAATAGCGGTCAATGCCTGAGACCATCAGCAGCTGTTTAAATATCTGAGGCGCCTGCGGCAGTGCATAGAACTTGCCGGGGTGCTTTCTGGCTGGAATCAGATAATCTCTGGCGCCCTCGGGCGAAGATGCAGACAAAATAGGGGTTTGCACTTCGGTGAAACCCAGCTCGGTCATTCGGTTGCGTAAAAAGGAGAGAAGGCGGGCGCGTGTTTTAATCGCGTTTTGCATTTTCGGGTTGCGAAGATCTAAAAAGCGATATTTCAGGCGCAGTTCTTCTTTAACATCCGGCGAATTGGGTACTTCAAATGGCAGATTGCCTTGTGACTTACCTATAATATCGAGCGATTTCGCTGTTATTTCAATGGTACCGGTTGCTAGTTTGGTGTTGACGGTCTCAGGGTCGCGGAGTACAACAGGCCCCTCAACAGAAATTACACATTCCTTCATGACGTCTGAAAGCATATTGTCATCATGGATTACCACCTGAACCATGCCGTAATGGTCCCGTAAATCGACAAACAGTACGCCGCCATGGTCGCGAATATTTTCAACCCACCCCGCTACTTTGACACTATTATTAACGTCGGCCTCGCTTAGGGCGGCACAGGTCTTGGTACGGTATTGGTTTTCAAAAAACATGACGGTCATTCCTTTCTTGATTTTTCTTTTTTAAGGTGGCATCGCCACAAAAATAAGCACATTAAAATTGACAGGGCACCCTGCGAAGCTTCTGTTTCTTCGCCAGAATGCCCAAGTCATGCAAGTTATAATAGCACAACAAGGCGTGTTTGTCCATATTCAACAGCAAAAATGATACAATTTTGCACCCCATTTTCATGTGGTACAATGAATAGACGGTGCAATATTTATAATATCCAATCCGTGTGTGTCGGCTAAGGCGACTGTTTGCGCGCTTCCAGAACGCGGCCTCAAGCAATAAGCCAGACAGGCACTGCTCATTTCAACTAGACAACGGTTCCGTTTTCGCATGCAGCTTGGGGTGTAAGCGGCTTCAAGACAGATATAGTCATCGGCGGCCTGTCGTAGCCGCTCGTACCGCCGTTTATCGGTATCCGCCCAACCGTCCGATTGATCGGCGCAGGGAGCCACAATAATCAGCCGGAGCTGGGGGAAATCACTTTTTAGCATCAGCACCGTTTCAGCGGCAAGCGTATCAAAGCCAACTGCACCGCCCGCCACAAAAATAAAATACCCTTGTGCAATTAATTGGCGAATGACATCTTCTACAACGATGGGTAAATCCTGCGCATGTTCCGGTGCAATTTGCCGGTGCCCAGTAAAGCAACAGGTGAAATTCCGGTTGAGCATTTCCCACACTCCCAAACCCAATTATGGCAGAGACTTTTCTGCGGGTTGACAGTTCTTTTGCGGAAAAATACAGAGAGACCCGCTAAAGTCATATCTTTTATTATAAGGCGATAAAATGGCTTTGTAAACGCTTATATAACAGCTTTTATTCCAATAATCACTAACAGAATTCCACCAAACACCTCAGCCTTGGTGCCCAGCAGATCTCCAAAGGTTTTCCCAAGCTGTGTGGCGACCAGTGTCAGCAGCAGTGTAGTGACCGCAATTAACAGCGATGCGGATATAATGTCAATTTGCTGTGCACGCAGCCCTACGCCGACTGCTAAAGCGTCAATACTGGTAGCCACCGCCTGAATAACCAATATTTTATGTGTAAGTATTGGCTGGCCTACGGGGCAATCGTTTCCTGAACATAGGCCGCCGTAAATCATCTTACCACCTATAAATCCCAAAATAAACAGGACAAGAAAACCGCCCAGCCGAGTAACTACTTCAGAGAACATACCACCGACAAAATAACCGATCAATGGCATTATACCTTGAAAAATTGCAAAGAGACATACCATTTCTAAAAGCTTGAGCGTGTTCTTGCGATGTGTCATGGCGTAAGACATTGATACGGCCACCGCATCCATGCTTAAACCTACGCCAATTAAACATACCTCACTTAAACTCATGTACTTCTTCCTTTCAAAACTTTTGCTATATAAAAAATAAAACCATGTGCAGCCAGCAAGGCCACACATAGTTCTCGTTCTTTAATGCAAGCCAGATGCATATAGCATCATTATGTTGACTTGACACGCCAATATGCGGCGCAAACTACTCCACCATGTTTTTTTATTATATGAATCTGGAAATAAAATGTCAAGAAATATTTATCAATATAGATTTCACACTTTTTTCATTTCAACGTGCTACGATTGTGCTATACTAATAAACATTGCTCGTTTTGCTCCCGCGCAGCGAATGCGAGGTTCTTTATTTCAAGCGCGGAGAAATGGTGGAAAAATACATGAAAACCAAACTTGTTGCGCTGATGCTTTGTGTTTCGCTGATAGCAGGCTGTGGTGCGGCTTCTTCTAAAGGTGATTCCGGTTCATCGTCCCAAGCGGAATATGTTCCTTCCTACACCTATGTAAACCCCGATCCTAATATGGTCATGGTTACATCGCCTGGTGGAGATATTACCTACGAGAACTACCGTCTGTATCTTGATGTCAATGAACAGGTTGGGCGTTTCTATTCCCGCCAGGAGATGGCCTCTTGCACTGCACTGGAAGCCGACTTAAAAAGCATGGGCATTGAAATAAATGAAGATGATTTTAAAAATGTGGCAGCGCAGCAGGTTTATAGCATGATGATGTATTCCCCCTCGTTTGCTGAAGACCTACAGCAGATCAGCGATGCGACCGGCATGACGCAGGAGGAAGTTACCAATGCAATGATGCTGTCATCGCGCGCTTCATATTTGGTAGAGCTCTTAGGGAATCATTACCAGAAGCTGGCTGCTGAACAGTTGGAAAAAGAGGGTTCTGCACCA
The DNA here is from genome assembly GCA_034933525.1 of Candidatus Fimivivens sp. Taxonomy (GTDB): domain Bacteria; phylum Bacillota; class Clostridia; order Oscillospirales; family Ruminococcaceae; genus Yanshouia. Next base: position 35,482 of record JAYFNI010000012.1, on the reverse strand, counting down.
GAATCTTCAGTTGCAAGTGAATCAACACCCAAGTCTGAGGCGTCTTCGAGCAGTAGCGAGACATCAGAGGCACAGAGCTCTGAGGATGCTGGAGCGCAGGCAGAGGCAGATCGCCAACAAGCTATCTATGAAAAGGGCACGCAAATGATGCAGGATTATTTTGCGGACTATGATGCCCGGCTGTCCTTTGAAGATGATTCTGTCTTAGCGACGATAGATGGTAAGGCGGTTCCCTACACTGAGGAAATCAATCATTATATTGATTATATTGCAGTTTCTGGTCGAATTGACGCTGCTGCTTTTGTACAAGCAGGTGAGATGGCACTACGTGAATTAGAGCGCCGTAACACAGAGTTTGACCGCACAAATTTTGAGGAGACTCTGAAAAAATATATCGATCAAATCCGTGCGGATGACACGATTATGAAGCAACTTGAAAAGATTTGCAGCAGCTACGGTGCAACAGTGGATGACTATTTTAAAGTGCTGGAGCGTCCGCTATGGTTGCAAGAGGTTGGCGACCGGTATTATATCGCTATGGCTGATGAGTATAATGCACTTACAGTTGATTCTGCTGAAAAGCCGGATTCTGCGGATAGTTATTATGCGCAGGAGTTTGCAAAGCTCCTAGAAGGCAGCGAAATCGTCAATTTTACCGGAAAATAAAAACGCATTGAATTTTGGAGGGCTGCTAATACGGGGAAAGTTATCCGCGTATTTGCAGCCTTTTCTTATGCTTGAATTTTATTATATAAAATGGGATAATATAGTGTGCACGAATTTAGTCAAAAAAGGAGGTGGCGCTATGGGACGGTATGAAAAGCTGGTTGGTAACACGTTGGTGTTTGCGATTGGGTCGTTCTCTTCAAAATTGCTGGTTTTCTTTATGCTGCGGTATTACACTGCCATGCTCACCGTAGCCGAATTTGGCATTGCCGACCGTATTACCACCACCAGCAACTTGCTTATGCCGTTTGTCATGCTCTCGGTCAACGAGGCGATTATCCGCTTTGCGATGGACCGCTCCTTAAAGCGCTCGGACGTTTTTTCGATCGGTTTAAAAACCGTGCTGGCGGGATTTATCGTGTTTTGCATGTTTTCGCCTGTTATGCTAATGATTGATATGTTATCACCATACACGTTGGTGATTTATATTTATGTGTTATTTGGCATGCTCAAAGCGATCTGCGCACAGTTTATCCGTTCCATTGGGCTGGTCAAACTCTTTGCTTTTGACGGATTTTTGGCTACATTTACAACCATTGCTTTCAACATTCTATTCCTGACGATGTTTAGATGGGGCTTGTATGGTTATGTCATCTCTATAATTGCGTCGAATATTATTTCAATATTTTTTCTGTTTATTATTGCCCGACTTGATCGGTATGTCGATTTTACCCACCCTAATCCTGCACTGCGGCGTGAGATGTTGCGTTATTCAGTCCCGCTGATTCCGACCACGATGTTTTGGTGGATTGTCGGCATGTCCGACCGTTATATGGTCACCTGGTTCTGTGGTGATACCCCCACCGGTATGCTTGCGATTGCGCATAAAATTCCGTCTCTGCTTACCATTGTTTCGGCCATTTTTTATCAGGCGTGGCAGATTTCTGCTGTGGATGAGTCGGGGCAGGGCAAGCACACCACCCGTTTTTATTCCCAAACTTATGATTATTATTGCACGCTGCTGTTTTGCGCCGCCTCCGGCATTGTGATGTTGATTCAGCCAATTACCAAGGTGATGTATGATCCGGCTTATTATGAATCGTGGAAGTATGTGCCCTTTTTGGTGATGGCTGAGGTGTTTTCATCCCTTGTAACTTTTTTGGGATCTTTTTATATGGTAAGCAAGAAAAATGCTACCGTTCCGCTGGCTATTTTTATTGGGGCTGTGGCCAATATTGGGCTGAATTTCTTACTGATACCACGGTATGGCGTTATGGGGGCATCCTTTGCGACGCTTCTGAGCTATCTGCTGGCCTATGCAATCCGAGCGGTGGATATTCAGCGTCTGGTTTCATTGGAACTTCGCCCGCTGAGTACAGCCGTTTGTATGTTGCTCATCATGGTACAGGGGGCTCTTTTGATCAGACAGCCGCATAATAGCTTTTTAATTCAACTGGGTATGTTTTTATTAATGTTAGCGCTTAATCTAAAATCGGTGTTGCGGTTGGGCTTTGCCCTGTTTGACCGTTTTGTTGCGCCGCACGTTTCCCATTAAAGGAGAATATTTATGCCAACGCAACTTTTGTTTTTGCTTTTTTTATCAATGGTACCCATAATTGAATTGCGTGGAGCCATTCCAATCGGTATTGGATGGGGGTATCCCTTTTGGCTTGTTTATGTGGTGTGCGTTATCGGCAATCTGTTGCCGGTACCGTTTCTTATTCCCTTTGCTGGTCGGGTACTGAGATGGGGTGCCACGCTGCCCAGAATTGGGGGACTGTTTCAAAAGGTACTGGATATCGGAAATAAAAAAGTAAAGAAAACGCAGAGCACCAACCATGCGCTGTTGTTTGCGCTTTTTCTTTTTGTAGCCATACCGGCACCGGGGACGGGGGCATGGACGGGTTGCCTAATCGCTACGCTGCTGCAAATGCGACTGCGCAGGGCGTTCTGGCCGATTGCGGCGGGCGTCGCGACCGCCGGACTGATAATGGGCGCAACTTCTTATGGCGTGTTCAGCTTGATAGGGGCATAATTTTCACCGTAGAATTGCCAAAAGGAGAAGAAGTAGATGAACATTCTGGTCAGCGCTTGCCTAATGGGGCTAAATTGCCGGTATGACGGCTCGGGCTGCTACCAGCCGAAGATAGAGAAGCTTAAAAAGAAGTATCATCTGATTCCGGTCTGTCCTGAAATTTATGGTGGTTTGGCAACCCCGCGTGAACCTGCGGAAGTTGTGGGAAATAAAGTGGTTACTAAAACTGGCTGCGATGTTACAGCACAATATGAGAAAGGTGCCCAGGAAACGCTGGCCCTGGCACGTATGATGGACTGCCGTGTTGCGGTGTTAAAAGCGAGAAGTCCCTCCTGCGGAAAGGGCAAAATTTATGATGGCAGCTTTTGCGGCAAGTTGGTGGACGGAAACGGTATTTTAGCCAGCTTATTGATAAACGCAGGATTGACCGTTTTAACCGAGGATGATATTGAAACATTAATTTAACATTAAGCATTATAAAACGGCTGCATTATGAAAATGCAGCCGTTTTTGTCATATGAATTACATAAAGGATTAACGCAGTATTTTTAAGTGGTTTGAGCACTAATCAGTGCCAACTTTTGCACGCGCGTCATACGCTTGAGCTCAGCTTCGCGACGCATAGCGGCACGCTTATTATCGCAATGTTCAAGATAGGCAAATACCACAGGCCTTCGTACTCGCGTATATTTAGAGCCCACGCCGTTATTGTGGGCAATCAAACGCGCGTCAGGGTCGTTTGTCCAGCCTGCATAAAGGGTGTCATCTGCGCATTTAAGCAGATAGGCATAGGCTGGCTTATCCATAAAGAATCGCTCCTTTCTAAATTCTGTTTTATCAACCTTGTGTGGATATAACAATAAAATTGGCTAAGTATTCGGCAATATTAATCTTGGCAATTAAAACTTTAGCACCTTAAGCTTATATCATCAATAAAAAAAGGAAAAGTATTAAAGAAAATTATAATTTCAAAAATACAGGCGCGACAACACTATGTTGCCGCGCCTGTGGGGAAGGGAAGGAGATTATAAGATTTATGGTTACTTTGAAGTAGAAGTCAATTCTTTTTCGGAGGAAGCAACAACAACCGAGCAGGCGATATCGCCTGTGATATTAACCGTGGTTCTTGCCATATCCAGTATACGGTCAATGCCAGCGATCAATGCGACACCTTCGAGAGGCAGTCCAACCGACTGCAGAACCAGGCTAAGCATAACAACGCCTGCGCCAGGCACGCCCGCCGTACCGATGGATGCCAGTGTTGCAGTGAGAATTATGGTTAGCTGCTGACCCATGCTAAGCGGAATGCCATAGACGTTTGCTATAAACAGTGCACAGATGCCCTGGTAAATTGCTGTTCCATCCATGTTGATAGTCGCGCCCAGCGGAAGCACAAAGCTACGGATAGGCAATGGAACGCCTAGTCTTTCGGATGCTTTCATTGAAAACGGCAGGGTTGCAGAGCTTGATGCCGTTGTAAAGGCAAATAACATTGCATCGGAGCACTTCTTAAAGAAGGTCAATGGGCTGATTTTAGCCAGAGCGCGAACCGAGAAAGAATAGACGATTGCCATATGCAAAATACAGCCGATGTAAACCGCAAGAATAACGCTTAAGAGCGGTAGCAGAACGGAAGGTCCGTTAACCGAAACAATCGGGACAATAAGGGCAAAGACGGCAATGGGAGAAAACTTCATAATGAACGATACTAATGCATACATGCATTCTGCCAGTCCGTCAAAGAAGTTAGAGACCGGCTTGGCACGATCCCCCACCATGATAATTGATCCGCCCAAAAATAGAGCAAAAGCAATAATCTGAAGCATATTGCCATCAACCAATGCCTTAAGCGGGTTGGCAGGAATGATGTTAAGCAGGGTATCGATAACGTTTGGCGCTTCCTTGGCTTCATAGGTCAGACCCTCGGCCAACACAAATCCGCCGCCAACACGCCCGACATTGCCCACGATAAGACCCAGTGTTACTGCTAGCGCAGTTGTAGCAAGGTAAAAAAGAATCGTTTTGCCGCCGATGCGACCCACACGCCTAGCATCACCCAGGCCGCAGGTTCCCACGATTAGCGAGGAAAAAACTAGAGGAACGATAAGCATTTTGATTGCATTCAGGAATAGGGTACCGAAGGGTTTAATCCAGTTATTGGCGATGAGACGCGCGCCCTCCCCCTGCATGCATAGGCCGACTGCGACGCCAGCCAATAGCCCAATAAGAATCTGTACGGAAAGATTTATTTTTTTTCTGTCAGACATTGTTGCACAACTCCTTTCATATAATGCTACTTGCATCAGCATTACTTTAACATTTGAGACATAGAAAATCAATAATAATGCGATAATTTATAAGCTAAAAACAAAAGATTATTAAATATAAACAACATTTAATTTTAATATTTAAAATCAATTGTCACATTATAGCGAAAAATAAATAATTATAAAATTTAAAGGATGGCATAGACAATAGTCATCTGGAGTGATATACTAATAAAAATTTACTCAATGCGGCAAAGGTTCTTTGCTGCACAGCATCCTTTAAATCGGTCCCGTGAGGCCGGCAAGGTTTGCTTTTAATAACAATACTCAGATATTGAAAAGCGCCTTGCCGCAGTTGGATGCGGGCAGGACGCTTATTTTTATTTTACAAAGGAGGCGAGTCGTTTGAAACGCAAGGATATTATGGATCAAGCGGATATCAACCGTGCATGCGTACGGCTTTCGCATGAGCTGATTGAGCGCAACAAGGGTACCGACGATGTGGTGCTCATCGGCATTCAAAGGCGCGGCGTGCCACTGGCTAAAAAGGTCTCTGCGCTTGTTGAGCAGTATTATGGCGTAAAACTTCCCGTTGGACTGTTGGACATCACATTTTACCGAGATGACCTATCGTTATTGGCTGAACATCCAGTTATTAACGGCACCGATATTCCATTTATGATTCAGGGCAAACGGGTGGTTCTGGTTGATGATGTGCTTTACACTGGGCGCACTGCCCGTGCGGCGATTGAGGCAGTAATGGAAAGCGGGCGCGCCAAGTGCATCCAGCTGATGGTCATGGTGGACAGAGGCCACCGCGAACTTCCCATACGGGCAGACTATATCGGCAAGAACTTGCCTACCTCAAATAACGAGGTTGTGCATGTCTGCGTCCCCGAATTTGATGGGGAAAGCGCCGTATATATTGAAACGCTTGAATAGTGCATGTTACAGGAAAGGGTGAAAAGATGGCATTAAAAACAAAAGATCTTCTCGGCCTGCGGGACATCAGCCGCGAAGAAATTGAAGAGATATTAAATACAGCCGAAGCGATGAAACAGGTGGTGGTTGGCCCGACCAAAAAGACCTCCCACCTTCAGGGAAAATCAATTGTTACGCTTTTTTACGAAAACTCTACGAGAACCCGCCTCTCATTTGAGCTGGCGAGCAAATATATGTCGGCGGTGGCAGCAAACATTGCGGCATCCTCTTCGAGCGTTAAAAAGGGCGAAACGCTTATTGACACGGCTAAAACCATCGACATGATGGGAACGGACGTTATCATTATGCGCCACCCCATGAGCGGCGCGCCGCACATCATGGCAAAGCACGTCAAATCTGCCATCATCAACGCGGGTGACGGCACCAATGAGCATCCCACTCAGGGGCTGCTGGACATGCTGACCATCCGTGAGAAAAAAGGCGGCTTTGAGGGCTTAAAAGTTGCAATAGTGGGAGATGTTGTGCATTCGCGTGTGGCGCGTTCCAACATCTACGGTCTGACCAAAATGGGTGCCAAAGTTGTGTTGGCGGGACCGCCGACGTTGCTACCTGCACCTGGCTGCGAGATGCCTGGCGTAGAATATTGTTACCACGTTGAAGACGCTGTGCGCGACGCTGATGTTGTCATGGCATTGCGTATCCAGCTTGAGCGTCAAAAGAAGGGATTGTTCCCTTCGGTGCGCGAATACGCGCGGTACTTCGGAATTGACCCCAAGATGATGCAACTAGCGCGCCCCGATGCGCTGGTCATGCACCCCGGTCCGATGAACCGCGGTGTGGAAATATCAAGCTATGTCGCCGATTCTGACCAGTCGTTCATCAACGAGCAGGTTACAAACGGTGTTGCAGTGCGCATGGCGCTGCTTTATATGATGACAAGGAGGGAAGGCCGATGAGCACACTAATTAAAAACGCTGTTATCGTCAATGCCGATGGACGGCAGACGGCTGACCTTCTAATAGAAAACGGTATGATCGCAAAAATTGGCCAGGGGCTATCCTGTGGGGATGAGGTCATCGATGCGAAGGGCGCATTTTTGCTGCCGGGATTAGTCGATTTGCACTGCCACCTGCGCGACCCCGGTTATGAATATAAAGAGGATGTTGTCAGCGGCTCCCGTGCAGCGGCAGCGGGCGGTTTTACGTCGGTGCTATGCATGGCCAACACGCATCCGGTCAACGATTGCGCGGCGGTTACGAGCTATATCAAAAATAAGGCTGACGAGGCGGGATACTGCAAGGTATATCCCATCGGCGCGGTTTCAAAAGGGATAGAGGGCAAGGAAATTGCAGAAATGGGCGACATGAAGTCCGCCGGAGCAGTGGCTTTTTCCGACGACGGTAGCCCAGTTTCGAATGCCCGGCTGTTGGAACTGGCACTGCTTTACTCGGCGCGGTTTGACACTTATGTAGCTGTGCATCCTGAGGAGATGTCGCTTACCGAGGGTGGCGTGATGAACCGCGGCATAACGGCGACGATGCTTGGCCTACCGGGCATCTCCCGTGCGGCGGAAGAGGGGCCGATTGCTCGCGACCTGATCTTGGCGGAAGAGAATAATGCGCGCATTCACATTTGCCACATTTCAACGGCAGGTTGTGTAGAATTAATTCGCCAAGCCAAGTCGCGTGGCGTTAAAGTAACATGTGAAACCACCCCGCATTACCTCTGTCTGGATGAAACAGCTTGTGAGGGCTACGATGTCAACGCAAAGGTGGCGCCACCGCTAAGAACGGTAACGGATCAGGAAGCGTTGATTGCAGGGTTGCTTGACGGCACTGTGGATGCGATTGCAACCGATCATGCGCCACACCATATTGACGATAAAAACATGGAGTTTGAACTGGCGGCAAAGGGCATTTCCGGCTTTGAAACTGCCTTCTCCTCCTGCTACACCCGTCTTGTAAAAAGCGATATTCTTCCGCTGGAAAAACTGGTGGAAAAAATGTGCTTGACCCCCGCACAGATTGCCAATATACCCGGCGGTATCATCGCTGAGGGCCAGCCAGCCGACTTCTTTTTAGCAGACGACAAGGAGTGGACGGTCGATGCACAAAAATTCCTTTCCCGTGGTAAAAACACCCCACTGGATGGCAAGACTTTAAGCGGCCGAGTGCTCAAGACCTTTCAGGCGGGCAGATTAGTCTACGACAGAGCGCTTTAATCGGCGGTAGAAAGGGATGGTTGAACGAATGACAAATAATGCGGCAGACCGCCTTGCGGCTCAGATTGCACGGGTGAAAAACCCAACCGCCATGGGATTGGACACGCAGGTTGGGCATCTGCCCGCCGAGTTTGCTCCCAAAGGCGACTCAAATAAAGAAATTTGCGAAGCAATTTTAAAATATAACATGGCGCTCATCGACGGAATGGCTGATCTCATCGGCTGTGTTAAGGTGCAGGTGGCCTATTATGAAATTTATGGCGTAGAAGGCATGCTGGCGTTTGCAAAAACGCTCGCTTACGCCCGCCAGCGAGGCTATGTTACAATTGCTGACTGCAAGCGCAACGACATTGGCGCAACGGCGGGTGCCTATGCGCAGGCTTATCTAAATCCGGCGGGTGCGTTTTTTTGCGATTTTGTCACGGTGAACGCTTATCTTGGTGTGGACGGCATCAAGCCGTTTGTTGATGAGGCCAAACAGCACGGCGGTGGCATCTATGTGCTAGTTAAAACTTCTAATCCTTCTGGCGGGCAGCTTCAGGACGTTGAAACTGCCGATGGACGTAAAATTTATGAGCTGATGGCGGATCTGGTCAGCGGCTGGGGTGAGGCGCTAATTGGCGAATGCGGTTACTCCTCGGTGGGAGCAGTTGTGGGCGCCACTTGGCCTGCGGAATCAACCGCGCTGCGAAAACGCATGCCACGCACGCCTTTTTTAGTACCAGGTTATGGCGCGCAGGGTGCCACGGGTAAGGATTTAAGCGGCTGCTTTGATGTCAATAAGGGCGGCGCGGTGATCAACGCTTCGCGTTCACTGCTGTGCGCACATCAAAAGCGTCCTGAAATGGGCTGGCTTGAGGCGGTTCGTACCGAGGCGGTGCGCATGCGCGACGACATCACCGCCGATTATTGCGAAAGGGCGTGACAGGATGGGCCCATTTAAGGCAAAAATTCTAGAAAAAGGCCCGTTGAGCCGCGATATGGTTCGTTTTGTGCTACATGCGCCGGAAGCATTTTTTCAGCCGGTGCTGCCGGGCATGTTTGTGCATATCAAAGTGCCGGATGATGCGTCTCATATTTTACGGCGCCCAATCAGCATTATGGATGCCGATGCAAACATGGGCAGCATAACGCTGGGCATTCAACCCAAGGGCGATGGCACACAGCGCATCTGTACGCTAGAGCCGGGCGATGAAATGGAAATGATAGCACCGCTGGGCAACAGCTTTGCGTTAAACGGTGCTAAAACAGTTTGGGCGCTGGGCGGTGGCGTCGGCGTGGCACCGATGTTATTTGCGTGTCGCGCGTTTTCTGAAAAAGCAAAGGTGACGGCGGTGTTGGGCTTTCGCACAGCAGAGCAGGTCTATGCCGAAGGGGAATTTACACCTTTTGCCGACCTGATAATCTGTACAGACGACGGCTGCCGCGGTTTTAACGGCACGGTGGTGGATGCGGTACGGGAAAGGCTTGAGCTGCCGGGGCTTATCATCGCTTGTGGGCCGACACCAATGCTCAAAGCAGTTCAGGCGTTCGCCATAGAGCGCAACATCCCTTGTCAGCTTTCGTTGGAGCAACGTATGGGCTGCGGCTACGGAGCCTGCCTGACCTGTTCATGTAAAACCAAGAAGGCCGACGGCAGTGATACCTTTGCACGCGTCTGCGCCGACGGTCCGGTATTTGATGCAAAGGCGGTGGTATTGTGAACAAGGCTGATTTGTCAGTGTCTCTTTGCGGCGTGAACTTGAAAAATCCGATCATCGCGGCTTCTGGCACCTATGGTTTCGGGCGTGATTTTACGCGCTTTTATGATATTTCACGGCTGGGCGCTATCTCGGCCAAGGGTGTAACGCCAAAAGAGCGCGCAGGCAACCCGCCGGTGCGCATTGTTGAAACACCGAGCGGAATATTAAACGCTGTTGGGTTGCAAAACCCTGGCATCGACGCATTTTTAGAAACTGAGTTACCTTGGATGCTGGAACAGGGCGCGACGGTCATATGCAACATCTCCGGCAACACCATTGAGGAATTTTGTGGCATGGCTCAAAAGCTGGACAACAGCGGCGTGGCCTTTATCGAGGTCAATGTGAGCTGTCCCAATGTACATGCGGGCGGCAAGGTGTTTGGCAGCGACCCCGAGAGCATTTTGGCTGTGACACAGGCGGTACGCTGCTGCACCAAGAAACCGATCATGATTAAGCTCTCCCCCAATGTAGCGGATATTGCCGAAATGGCGGTTGCTGCGCAGGAGGGCGGAGCAGATTCAGTTTCGCTTATTAATACCATCACTGGTATGGCAATCGATGTTAACACCCGCAGGCCGGTGCTGGGCAATATGACCGGCGGAATGTCTGGCCCGGCGGTGCGACCGGTGGCTCTGCGCATGTGCTACCAGGTGGCGCAGGCTGTTTCTATCCCTGTGGTGGGAATGGGCGGCATTATGACCGGCGAGGATGTCGTAATGTTCCTGCTTGCAGGATGCACCGCGGTGCAGGTGGGCACGGCGAACCTAGCCGATCCGATGGCCTGTGTGCGCATCATAGACGAGCTTGAGGATTATATGAACCGCAAGGGCATCAAACGGGTGGAAGAACTCGTGGGCGCCCTTGTCAATGAATAATCGGAGGAACAATTTATGACAAGAGAAGAAAAGATAAAGCTTTTAGAAGATGCTCAGGTGCTGCAAACTGGACATTTTCGCCTGACCTCAGGTCGGCATTCTGATAAGTATATGCAGTGCGCCCGCGTTTTTGAGGACGCAAAATATGCCGAACCCATCTGCAAAGATATTGCAGACGCATTCCGCGATGAAAAAATCGATTTAGTTGTTGGTCCCGCTATCGGCGGCGTCATCATTACCTACGAGGTCGCGCGCCAGCTCGGTGTTCGCAACATCTTTGCTGAGCGTGAGAACGGTGTCATGACATTGCGCCGTGGATTTGCGGTTGAACCGGGCTCTCGTGTGTTGGTGGTAGAGGATACCATCACGACCGGCGGTTCGGTCAAGGAAGTTATTGCACTTGTCAAGGAAAAAGGCGGAATAGTCGTGGGCATTGGCTCAGTGGTTGATCGCTCCAATGGCAACGTTGATTTCGGCGTACCGCTGCACGCGGCGGTATCGATGGAGGTTGTTTCTTACGAAGAGGCCGATTGCCCGTTGTGCAAACAAGGTTTTCCAGTAATCAAGCCGGGTAGCCGCGTTTTTAATAAGTAATAACCAGATGAAACTACCCCCGGTTTTTACCGGGGGGTTCATTATCTCTAACGCTGAGATCGACTTAGCACTCTAATATATGAATCGCACCATGTCAAAGTTAAAGCTTCCGCTTGGAGGCTATTTTTTTGTTGTAACATGCAGTGCGGCATGAGTCGCACCAGAAATGATGCTGCATATCAGTTGCGAAAGCCTTTCTAGTGGAACTTGCTCTGCATCCTCCAGCCACGATTCCAGAATAGATACAGTGCCCGATGCTATAAAATCCATAAAGCACATCAAAAGATGGGGGTCTATGTCACTGCGGCTTTGAAGTTGTTCTCCCCACATATCCCGCAGACGGGTGCGAAAATTAAAAACGAGGTGTACATGTTCGCCTGATTCTATTAAAAGCTTAAAAAACGGTTGATTGCTTTGGATTTCCAAAAATAATTTTTCAAAAAATGGTGCGGGGTTTTCAAGTCCGTTCCAGATATTATTTTTGTCAATAAGCGCAAATAGCCGCTCTAAAAATTCGTCTTCCAGATCACGCAACACAGAAGCTATATCCGAGTAGTGGTTATAAAAGGTTTTGCGGTTAACATCTGCTAAATCTGTTAATTCACTTATAGAAATTTTTGCAACAGGCTTTTCTTTCATGATGGTAAGAAGGGCTGATTTAATTGCAAATTGTGTTTTTCGACAGCGTCGATCATCCTTATTATTAGATATTCCCGACATAATATGCCCCTTTCTCCACAAAAAACATATAAAATGTGTAATAATACCCAGACGCTATATAAAATGACCGTTGTATTATTCACAAATGTATAATAATATACGTTAGTGTAAAAGTCAATAGATGAGTAATAAACTGGGAGAGAAGATTTTATGGTTACCAATCAAAAATCGATGGTTGACCGATTAATTAGCTTTATTGTCAGGCGAAGAAACTACATAGAAAAGTTTTTTATTCTGATGATTGTGCTTTCTGCGGTCTTAAGCCTTATGGTCAGGGTGAATTATGATTTGACCAAATATTTACCGTCGTGGGCCCCTACTAAACAGGGAATTGACGTTATGGAAGCGCAATTTGGTTATCCTGGCACTGCGCGGGTCATGGTCAAGGATGTTTCTGTGTATGAGGCGAAGCTTTACAAAGAAAAAATAGCTAAATTAGACGGGATTGACAGCGTTTCGTGGGCCGATACGGCTACCGATATTTACACCTCACAAACTTTTTTGCAGGCGGCAGATATTGAAGATTATTATAAGGATAACTGTGCTGTTTACGATGTGATCTTCAAGGAGGGAGACTCAGATCCCGAATCCTATGACGCCATCGACGAAATACGCAGCATGTTCGGGGATAAATGTAGCATATCCGGCCCAACTGTGGAAAACAAAACCGTCAGTGAAAATATGGCCCGGGAAATGCCACGCATCCTGACTGTAGGCGTTTTGTTTATCATTTGCATATTGACGCTAACAACTAATTCCTGGTTCGAGCCGGTGCTATTTATGGTGACGATGGGTACAGCTGTTATCATCAACACCGGTACTAATATTATTTTTGGCACTATTTCGTTCATTTCCTCAAACGCAGCGGCACTATTGCAAATTGCGGTTGCAATGGACTATTCAATATTTTTGCTACATACATTCACAGCTGAAAAGGATAAGGGAATTGGCATTGACCAGGCGATGGAAAATGCGCTACGTATTGCAATGACCTCTATCGTGTCAAGTGGGTTTACAACGGTAATCGGGTTTTTAGCGCTGGCACTCATGCAGTTTACCATCGGTTATGACATTGGTTTGGTGTTGGCAAAGGGTATTTTGTGCAGCATGCTCACCGTGTTACTACTAATGCCGGCGTTGATTCTACGCTGGCAGGGGATTATCGAAAAGCTGCAGCATAAACCGTTTATCCCGCCGCTAGATAAGTTTGCAAAGCGGGTGTTCGGCTCGCGCTTTGTCGTAGCAGCACTGGTGGTCGTCTTAATTGTGCCCTGTTATGTTGCACAAGGGATGACCCATTATATGTACGGTACCTCAGTGGTGGGCTGCGCCGAAGGAACACCGACATGGCTACAGAAAAAAGAAATTGACGATGTATTCGGGCAAAGCAATATGATTGTGGTTGTTGTTCCGAATAAGGGCAACGTCATTGAAAAGCAGCTTGCGGATGAATTGGAAGATCAGCCCTACATACGCAATGTCACGTCATTATCCACCGCCCTACCACAGGGAATACCCGAAAGCTTTTTGCCAAAAAGCTTGACGGAGAAGCTACATACCGAGAGTTTTTCACGAATATTGGTTAACGTGCGCAGCGATACTGAGACCGATTTGGCCTTTAACTATGATGATCAAATTAAAGCTATTGTAAGCCAATATTACCCCGAGAATGCTTACTTTATCGGGAAAACGCCTGTTGCCAAAGATATAAAGGGCATTATTCTTAAGGACAATAAAGAGGTCAATATGATCTCTATTCTTGGCGTGGCGCTGGTGGTGTTTATGGCGTTTGGATCGCTGGCTATCACATTGGTTGTGTTGGTCCCGATTGAAGTGGCCATCTATGTGAATATGGCGCTGCCCTATCTTTATAATGAAAAGCTGGCGTTTCTAGGCTACTTGATGGTGAGCAGCATGCAGCTTGGCGCAACAGTGGACTATTCCATTCTGTTGACCAGCAACTATCTTGCCATGCGTCAGGAAGAGCCGGATAAAAAGCAGGCAGCCATTAAAACCATCAGCAAAAGCACCCTTTCTATTATGACCTCCGGCATGGTTTTGACCATTGTCGGATATGGCTTAAACTTTATGTCCTCAGTACCTACAGTGGTGGACTTAGGGCATTTGATCGGTCGCGGCGGACTGTTTAGCATGGTTTTTGTACTGACGCTGTTGCCGTTGTTGCTGACACTATTTGATGGCACGATACAACGAGGACGCGCACGCACCCAGCGGCTAAAACAAGTTCACGCTGGTCTGGCGGCGAAAACCGGAGAAAAGGTGAAACTGCTGGTTGGTGCCATTTGGCGCAGCCCCTATCGCAAAAACCTAAAACCGCAGGAGGAAAGATAATTTTATGCGTACCGCAAAAAAGACAATATCGGCCGCACTTGCTATTTGCATGCTTGCGGTTTTCCCAACCACTTATACCCAGGCAGCAGCACCCAATGTCGTGGTGGACGAAACAGCCTATTTAATGTTAGATCATTACGGCGCATTAGATAACTATAGCATTGTTAAAGGCTGTGATTTAAACGGCAACACACGGATTGAAGATTACGGAAGATATTCCTCGGTGACCAATATGAGCACGCTTGATGCGCCCCAACAAAGCGACAAAGGTGTAACGTGGAATCTCGATAGCGGTGCCGACAACCGCTTTTATTATGAAGTAGTACCCCAAAAACAGACGTTTGATACACTCCCGTGGACCGTTGATGTCAGCTATAAACTCAATGGGGTACCTGCACATGCCGATAAACTGGCGGGGGCATCGGGGTTGGTAACGGTGGATGTTACTGCAACCCCTAACCCCAAAGCAAATGCTTATTATAAGGACAATTTTATTCTGGTGTGTGGAATGGCGTCTGACACCAGCAAAAACACTAGTTTTTCTGCCGAGGGGGCTCAGTTCCAGTCATTTGGCTCGTATCAAATGGCGTTCTTTATTGCGATGCCTAAGAGAGAAGGGGAATTTAGCTTTCAGATCGGCAGCGACAGTTTTGAAACGCAGGGCGTTATTCTGGCAATGATGCCCGCGACAATGTCACAGCTGGATGATATCTCAGAGATGAAGGAACATAAATCCAATATTGAGGATGCCAGCAATGCAATGGATGAAACAGTAGCGGATATTCTGGATATGCTTTCGGCAATGTCTGGCGGAATGAGCACTACTGTTCAGGGACTTAATAAGCTCGATCAGGCGCGCGCAGCGATGGATAAGGATTCTGACAGCGTGACACAGAGTGTTTCGAAGCTGCGCAATTCGCTAAAGGAAATGGAAAAGGGCCTCAACAATTACGCTGAGTTTTTAGGCGATTCCAAAATGTCCGACACTATTTCGCAAATTGGTGACCAAGTAGCTGGCGCTGCAAAGGACATGGGAGAAGATATGGTTGCGCTTAAAAACGCGCTGGTCGACTTAAAAAAAGCCTTGCAGGGGCTCAATGCCGACAGCGGCGACAAAGCAGAGCAGATGCGTGCTTTTGAACTGGCACTGGGTAACGCAGAGATCGTACTCAACAGCGTCAATCTTTCAAGCTATGAGCGGTATGTCGATAAAATAGAGACCGCCGTAGACAATATGAATCAGCAGGCGGCTATTCTAGAGCAGAACAATGATCCCGCCAGCGACGTTTACCGCGCTGCAATGGCAGCGATCATTAACGAAAGCAAAGACATTAACACGGCGTTTACGACCATTTCCACCGATGCGACAAATCTGTCTGGCGCGATAAAGGGCGGTTTGGGCGGAATTTCTTCGGCGTCGGGGGAGATTGAAGATTTATTGGAAGAGACTTCACGTGTGATGGATGACGCATCCGACTTAATGAAGGATAGCCGCGGCATGCTCGACTCAGTGGATACGATGCTTTCTGACAGCAGCGACCTGTTAAACGAGGGGGCTCAGGTTAGCATTGCGGGTATTACACAGATGCTTAACGATCTGCTTGGAGTGCTTCATAAGACCAATAACTTACAGGCAAACCGCGAAACGATTTCCACAATAATCAGAGATGAGTGGCATCGTTTGGACGATGATTTTGGCGTTCTTGATATTGATACCTCAGCTGATAAGGTGTCACTGACTTCTACCAAAAATGCACCGCCGCGCAGTTTGCAAATCATTATGAGAACACATGAAATCGAACTGCCCGATGGAGATGATCAACTCTCCGCTGAACAGGAGGAGGCAGAAAGCACTATCGGCGCTCGCATTGTGAAGGTTTTCGAAGTCATTAAGGATGGACTTGCAGAGTTGTTTAAATAAGTTGTATAATTAGATTTCTAGGGGAGGGGTATCAATGCGAAGAAAGGTTTTGGCAGTCATATTGTGTGCCGCACTTGCGGCGGCTGCTTGCATTCAAGCCGCAGCGGCCACCGCTGATTTTGAGCGGGACGTAATCTATGGGAGACAACATCGATATTATTTTGATAAGGAAATAAAGGGTGAAACCGCCGAAGACGAAGCATGGGAATTTGAGTTTGAGGTATTTGATGGTGCAACCTTTACCGTGGACACTGAGGGGCAGGATGACCTGACGCTTGGTGCAAACTGTGACTATGACGATACAGTGCTGGCACGCTATCCGGATGCAACGCTGCTGTTTTTTAACGGTAATGGCGATTATTTTAAGCATTATGGCATGCTGTTTTTGCCAGCTGAACCGGGTAGTTACCTTTATCGCAACATTAACCGGACGCTGTATGATATCGGGGCAGACTATAATGCAGAAGCGGGTGGATTTTTGGTGCGCACCCGGAATTTAAGCCAGTATGTTATTTCAGATAATAGCCTATCGGTTGAAAAGCTTGAAGCGGATAGCCCGCTTCTGAAAGAACCGTTAGAATAAGCGAATCTTAAAGCAAGGGGCTTCCGCCAGTTAGGCGGAAGCCCCTATAATATAAAAACCCGATTTAATAACTGTGTCGTTCAGGACCGGATTTGGCATTGTTGCCCGCCTTGAAAACACGGTCCTGATATGCTATGATACGAGCGGATTCTAATGCCAAAGACATCTGATTAGCATGATGTTAGGCCAGGGTCTATTGAGAACCTTTTTGATATAATTTGCATCGGTTGGTAACGAAAATCTTTTTAAATATTTAAGAAGCGGAGGTGGCACATGCATGAAAAAGAACCTGTTCAAAATGAGCTTGGTACTCTGTTTGGTTTTGCTGTGCAGCTGCTTTAAACAGGAGCAGCCAGTCAGGCTGCGCTATGACCTTGTATCGTATCCTGAAACGCTGGACCCGCAATATGCGACCTCTTCGGCGGCACGAACGCTCATAGAAAATTCTTTCGAAGGGCTGACGACTATTTCTCCGTCAGGGGAGGTTGTTCCGGCCTGCGCTGAGCGATGGGATATTTCAGACGACCGATTGACCTATATTTTTACATTACGAGATGGGCTACGCTGGGCGAATGGCGACATACTGACGGCGAAGGATTTTGTTTTTGCACTGCAAAGGTTGTTTAACCGTGATGCACCTGCACCGGACGCCGGCCGGTACAGTATGATCAAAAATGCTGATAAAATCCTGTCTGGCGAGCTGCCTGTGACGGCCTTAGGCGTCAAAGCGAAAGGTGACGCGGTTTTAGAGATAACGCTAGAACATGATGATCCATCGTTGTTATCTCTGCTTTCAAATGCATCCGCGATGCCGTGCCAGCAGGAGTTTTTTGCTGAACAGAAGGGCCGGTATGGTCTGGCAGCCGAAAATCTTCTGTGCAACGGCCCGTTTTTTGTCAAGGCATGGGATAACAATGTAATTTCAATGCAGAAGAATCCAGCGTTTCGTAACTTGATACAGATAGATGGCGTTGAATTTTATATTAACAGAGGCGATCCAGTATCGTTATACTTAGAAGGCAGAAGCGATCTGGTCTTTGTACCTTTTCAGCGTTTGGCCGAGGTACAGGGCCTTGAAGGCGAAACATTTTATGATCAAAGCTGGATGTTGCTTTATAATACTTCCAGCAAACTACTTGTCCAGCGCGATATACGAGCGGCGCTGACCGCCGCGATGCATACCGATGAACTAGTAGAAAGGCTACCGAATTACCTGCATCCTTACCATGGAATTATTGCGCCTAGTGCAATGCTTTGGGGCAGCCCCTACCGTGAAATGGCGTCTACACCTCAACCAGCAGTATTGCCGGATGGGGCTCGACAGATATTTATAAGTGCGGTCGAAGGATTGGAACAGGAAGATGTAGGCCGCCTGTCGCTGCTGGTGAGTGATTTTTTACCCGGCCCCGATCTGGGTGGAGCCATACAGCGCAGGTGGCAGCAGGAGCTCTCGACGTTTGTAAACATGGAACAGCTGGATTATTACGACCTGCTTGATAGAGTAAAAAGCGGAAAATTTGACATTGCAATTGTTCCGCTTACAGCGCAGGGAAACAGCCCGGTGGATCTTTTATCCTCGTTTGAAAGTTTATCACTCTCTACAAGCGACGATGAATCCTCAATCTCTGAGATGATCAGCCGGGCCAGACAGCAGTCGGAACCGAATGCGGCTGCGGCACAATTGTTTTTGGCGGAACAGAAGCTGATAAATGAATATGTGGCTGTTCCATTATTTGTGGCGCCGTCGCTTTTTGCGACCGGAAAGGGAATTGAGGGGGTATCTTATTCCACTGTTTCCCGTACGGTCTATTTTGCGGATGCTAAATGCATCCGATAAGCCTCAGTTTAACGGATGATCTTTCTCCCATTGGTTGAGATAGTCCTCTAGAATCTGCTCGGCCTCACGATTGGCAGAACGCTTATTGTGCTTGGCCAGACGTTTTAGCCGCAGCAGCAGTTCTTTTGGAATTCGCAGCGAAAAAGGGGTACTGTTGGATTGCATCTGCGTCACCTCCTTGACTTTTGTTACTACCATATTACGCAACAGAGCATTCAGAGGTACGCGTTGTAAGAAAAGAAGCGTAAAACCCAAAAAAGCACGCTAAAAGCGTGCTTTTTTCCGAAACTACTATTTAATTTTAGGTTTAAATAGCTCTGGTAATCTTACCGGAACGCAAGCAGCGGGTGCAGGCGTGAACGTGACAAGGGGTACCGTTCACAATTGCCTTTACACGCTTGACATTAGGTTTCCAAGTTCTGTTAGATCTCCGATGGGAGTGAGAAACCTTAATTCCGAAGGTTACGCCCTTACCGCAGATATCGCATTTTGCCATCTGTCTGCACCTCCTTCAGTCCGTTATAGGATAACAGCAACATTCTATCAGAATTCGCAGGCGATTGCAAGCTGTTTTTAAAAATAAATGCTAAAACCAGAAGAAATTCTTTAAAAGTAGTAATAAAACTACTTTTATTATTATTTTGCGCAAAAAAGAAAACAAACTATTGACATTTAGAGCACAAGCTGATAAAATAACTAATTGTCGGATGTAAAACGACACGCCGACAATGAGCATGTGCGCCAGTAGCTCAGTTGGATAGAGTGACTGGCTACGAACCAGTAGGCCAGGGGTTCGAGTCCCTTCTGGCGCACCAGAAAAACCGCTTGAGAATGCGAATTCTCTAAGCGGTTTTTCGTTTTGTCCGGTATTTTTACAGCAAATGTTCAAGTGATTCTTGTTTTCATGTAGAACTTTTAAATGCTCAAAAATGGAACAAATATTAATTACTTCGACTTGCGGAGCCTTTGATAGCAAATTGACCAATGGCATAGCCTGTGTGTGACGCTGTGTGCATTATCAATTAAAAAGCTGTACGACCATTTAAGGCCGTACAGCTTTTTAGAATTTTAAAACAGTTGAATTTAAAATACATATCTATGCTAGTGTTACACTGGCAGGCCATCAAAGTCCCTCGGCGGCATCGAGCGTTTCTCTAATGGTAGCAATTGAATCAGATTCATTGACCATACGCACTGATATATAGGGCTTATCCCCCGCGTTGACCAGTACGCGGCCCTTTAGTGTTCCAGCAACAGCGGCAGCCATGGTTGGGTTGATGTGCTCAAAATAGAATAACATCTGCCCGTTGCGCTGTGAAATTTCTCGTATACCCAACGCGGCGGCGCGGTTGCGCACCAAAGCGACATCAACAAGCCCGGCAACAGTCTTGGGAGGATCGCCAAAGCGGTCGATTAGCTCGTCTAGCACCTCGGTTGATTCAGCTTCGTTGGTAATAGCTGCAATTTTTTTATAAACATCCAACCGTAAAGAAAGACTGTCGATATATTCCTCGGGAATATGGGCGGCAACAGGAATATCCACCTGACACTCGGCATTTTTCTGAACGGGCTCACCCTTCGATTCCGCAACGGCTTCAGACAAAAGCCGCAGGTACATCTCGTAGCCAACCGCCTCCATATGCCCATGCTGCTGTGCGCCCAATACGCTGCCTGCGCCACGAATTTCCATGTCGCGCATGGCGATGCGAAAGCCTGAGCCAAATGCAGTAAACTCCTTAATTGCGTTTAGCCGCTTGGCCGCAATTTCCGTTAAGGCCTTCATTGGTCGGAAAGTGAGATATGCAAACGCCCTGCGGGTTGCACGCCCTACACGACCGCGCAACTGGTACAACTGTGATAGCCCCATACGGTCGGCGTCTTCAATGATGAGTGTGTTACAATTTGGTACGTCTACACCAGTTTCGATGATGGTTGTACAAACCAGAATATCGGTCTCTCGGTCGACAAGCGATTGCCAGATTTTTGAGAGCTGTTCCTCCGTCATTTTGCCGTGCGCAGTGGCGATGCGGGCATCGGGGAGCATCTCCCTCAGGCGGGCGGCACAACCGTCAATTGACTCGGTGCGGTTATGCAGATAAAATGCCTGGCCACCGCGCCTCAGCTCGCGTTTCAGCGCTTCTGCAATGACCAGCCAATCGTGTTCAAGCACATAGGTCTGCACCGGGTGGCGGTCCTGTGGGGCCTCCTCGATGATTGACATATCGCGGATTCCGCTCATCGCCATTGAGAGGGTGCGCGGAATCGGTGTTGCGGATAATGTTAGCACATCTACTGTTTCACGCAACTGCTTAAAGCGCTCTTTATGCGCAACGCCAAAACGCTGCTCTTCATCAATGACGCAAAGCCCAAGGTCTTTATATTCGACGTCCTTTTGAAGCAAGCGATGGGTACCGATCACAACATCAACCTCACCGGTTTTTAGCTGGCGAATGACCTCGGCTTGCTGTTTGGGGTTTCTAAAGCGTGAGAGCAGCTCGATGCGTATTGGAAAGCCCTCCATGCGCTTTGTAAATGTTTGATAGTGCTGCCATGCCAAGATGGTAGTAGGGACCAGAACGGCACACTGTTTAGAATCGTTTACGCATTTAAAAGCGGCGCGTATCGCGACCTCAGTTTTCCCAAAGCCTACGTCTCCACAAAGCAAACGATCCATTGGGCGGGCTGACTGCATATCCTGTTTAATTTCGGCGATGCAGCGCAGCTGATCATCTGTTTCTTCGTAAGGGAAGCGCAGTTCAAAATCGCGCTGCCAGTCAGTATCCTGCGAAAAGGCAAAACCAACTGCGACAAGCCGCTTTTTATATAGCGCTGTCAGCTCCTCGGCCATGTCGGCAACGGCGGCACGAACTCTGGCGCGGGTTTTCTGCCATTCGGGAGAACCTAGGCGGGAGAGCTTGACAATACCATCCTCTGACTTACCGATATATTTGCTGACCAGATCGAGTTGGGTAACTGGAACAAACAGTGTGTCGGTACCATGGTAGCGGATTTTGATATAATCCTTAACAACGCCGAGAACCTCACGTTTGACAATGCCAGAAAAAACACCAATGCCGTGTGTGGCGTGAACAACATAGTCCCCTTCGCTCAGATCGGAAAGCGAGCGGATGGCGTCGGAAGCGCGCCGCTTTTTGATTCGTTTTGGCGGCGCAGCGGCGCGCGCATGGCTTAGAACAGCAATCTTATCCTCTGTGTACTCAAAGCCAGCCGAGATAGTCAGATCTGTGACGACGACCCCCGGCGTAAAGACAGGCGTTTCTGCGTAAACAGCATCCACCCCTTCGGCAACAAGGTCGCGCACCAGGGCTTCGCACCCCCGGCGGGTGGGCAGCAGTACCGTCACCGAAAAGCCACTATGCAGATAGGGGCGAACATCTTCGAGCAGATGTTCAAGCTCACCGCCCCATGGTGCCAGTGCCAGCGCATGGACATTTAGCAGCCCGCGCAACCGAAGATCTGGCACTGACCGCGCAAAAGTATCCATAATAACACTTTTTTTATCCGCCACCACACAGAGCAAGTCGTCAAAATCACTCGAAAAACGATCACAACCGGAAAAACAGATCCCCTGTTCGAGCAGAGCGACAACATCCTCGTTAAGCTGCCAAAGCGCTGCAGTTAGACCCTCACGGCAGGCAGCAGGGTCGGATAATAAAAGCAGCCCATTATCGGGCAGATGATCAAAAAGTGTAAAAGGCCGACCGTATAAAATCGGAAGAAAACGGTCGAGAGAACCGGGGCTAACACCTGCGCGCGCTGATTCTATCAAATTGAACAACTCCGCAGCGGCGGGCGAATTCTTTTTTTGCTGTAAAAGTAAAGCCTCCAGCATAGGAATCAAACCGCCTTCAGGCGGCAGTGCCTCGCGCGCAGGCGTTATCATAATTTCGTCGGCGAATTCACCGCGACGTTGGGTATCTGGGGAGAAAAAGCAGATGGAATCGATGTCGTCGCCCCAGAATTCTATACGCACCGGCTCAGGGAGCGACGGAGAGAAAAAATCCACGATGCCGCCGCGCACTGCAAAGGTACAGACGCCCTCTACCTGCTCGCAACGCGTATAACCCGCCGCATGCAGCAGCCCAACCAGCCCTTCAAGTCCATCCGCAAAGCTGCCCTTTACAAGTGCACTGCGTGCAATGAGCACTTCGGGACTGATCGTATATTGCAGTGCTGCCTCGGCGGATGCAACCACCAAAGCAGTGCCACAGCGCAGCGCTTCCAGGCAACCCAGCCGGGCAAACTCATACTCTCGACTGACTGCCTCAGCGGGGTGTAGCATCAGCTCTTTGGCTGGAAAGTGGAGTACCGTTTCATTCGGCAACAAGGCACGAATATCTTCGAAAAGTCGCACTGCGGAAGGTTCGTCAGGGGTAATCAGCAACACCGGCACATTGAAGCGTTGCTGAAGGCCGGTGGCAAAATGCGCCTTGTGAATGTGCGATAGACCAACGCAACCAAAGGGGGTGTTCCCTGCGGATACCCCCTTGACAAGTGTTTGGAATTGTGCGGAACGCTCTAAAATACCTAGAAGCTTCATGCGCCGTTATACCTGTTCATCGCATCGCCCAGCTTGCCGGCAACCAGCAGCTCGACAATGTCGTCTGTTTTTAAAATGGCCTGTTCAATCAGTTTGCGTTCTTCAAGGGCTGGTACGCCCAGCACCCAGTCGGCCATATCGTAATCGGGGTGCGGCTTTTCTCCCACACCGATCTTAATGCGGGGAAAAGTATCTTTCCCAGTTAAATAGATAATATTTTTTAACCCGTTGTGTCCACCGTGAGAACCGTGAGGCCGTATGCGAAGACGGCCGGGAGCCAGTGATACGTCATCGTGAATAACGATGATCTTCTCAATTGGTACCTTATAAAAGTTCATTGCCTCCACGACCGCTTGACCCGATAGATTCATAAAGGTGGAAGGCTTTAAGAACAACACCTTTTTGCCCGAAACCATGCATTCGCCGGTCAGGCTCTGAAATCTTAACCGATCAATTTTAAAGCTGCGCTTTTGAGCAATGACATCGGCGGCAATAAAACCGACATTGTGGCGGGTGTTTTCATACTGGCGGCCGGGATTCCCAAGGCAGGCGACAATAAATTCCGCCGGGCCTGCGGGAAGCGCAGGTTTATTCGTGCTTATTTGCTTAAACAAATCGAAAATATCTGCCATGGAAGATTCCTTTCATCAAGAGCATAACACAAAAAAACGTGGGATTTTGTAGAAGCATAGACAACACAGCGGGACTTGGATTTCAAGCCCCGCTGTAAACATTGATATGGGTGCGTTTCTACTTAACCAAGCAGCGGTGAAACCGAGCGGTCGGAGTAGATGCGGTTGATCGCTTCAGCAAATACCGGCGCGACTGTCAGCTCCTTAAGCTTACCGGAAGCGGTATTGTGCAGCATGGGGATGGTGTCAAGCAGCACCATTTCTTTTAATACGCTCTCTTCAATGCGGTCAAGCGCCGGACCGGAAAGCACGCCGTGGGTAGCACCGGCATAAACCTCTGTTGCACCGCCCTTTGTGACAAGCGCATTGGCTGCGTTGCAAAGCGTGCCTGCAGTATCAACCATGTCGTCAACAATAACGCAAGTCTTGCCTCTGACGTCGCCAATGATGTTCATGACTTCAGATACGTTTGCGGTGGGGCGGCGCTTGTCGATAATCGCAATCGAAGCATCGATACGCTCAGCGAATTTTCTTGCTCTGGTGACCGAGCCCAGATCGGGGGAGACGACAACGAGCTGGTCATGGGGGATATCTCTAAACTTTTCGTTGTAATACTTGCTAAGAAGTGGAACCCCAAGCAGGTGGTCTACCGGAATGTTGAAAAAACCCTGAATTTGTGCGGCGTGCAGATCCATGGTCAAAACTCTGTCCGCACCTGCGGTGGTGATAAGGTCGGCCACCAGCTTTGCAGAAATTGGATCTCGTGCCTTTGCCTTGCGGTCTTGGCGTGCGTAGCCAAAGTAGGGCATAACAGCAGTGATGCGGCCTGCCGAGGCGCGCTTAAAACCGTCGATAGCAATTAAAAGCTCCATCAGGTTGTTATTGACTGGCTGACATGTGGACTGAACCACGAAAACGTCGGAACCGCGAACCGATTCGTTGATTGATAGGGCGATTTCGCCATCCGAAAAGATCTTCACCTGCATGTCACCAAGCGGTAGGCCAAGAGAACGGGCAATCTGTTCGGCAAACGGCTTGTTTGCATTACAACTGAAAATTTTAATGTCCTTGCCATGAATGTTCATGATAAACTCTCCCTCATGTTCCCCATGAATTTAAATTTATATGGAAACGGCCGAGTGCCGAATTTCCCTTAAAGAGGGCTCCGCAGCAGTGAAGCCTGCTGTAGCCAGAAGCGGTCAGTTATTTTTTGCGGTAATAGACCGCACGACCTGGGTAAATGGTTTGTTTTACGCGCCCTACGGCAAGCGCATCGGGCGGAACGTCTGTGGTGACAGTAGTGGCAGCGGCGATATAAGCGCCTTTTTGTACCCGCACCGGTGCGACCAAATTGGTGTTGCACCCGATAAAAGCGTCATCCTCAACGACCGTACGTGACTTTTCACGTCCGTTATAATTAACAGTGACAACGCCACAGCCCACGTTGATGTGTGAACCAAAATCGCTGTCGCCTATGTAAGTTAAATGTGCAAACGAAGTCTTTTCGCCTACGGTGGAATTTTTGACCTCGACAAAATTGCCAATCTTGACATAGTCAGCAATGTCGCAGTTGGGTCGAAGCTGCGCAAACGGGCCAATGCGCACGCCGCAGCCGACGTGGCTTTTTTCAAGACGGGAACTGTCAATGCTACAGCCAGCGCCAACCTCGCAATCGATAATGCGTGTATTGGGACCTATGGTGCAGCCCTCGCCAATTACGGTATTTCCACACAGGATAGTACCGGGTAAAATAGTTGTATCCTGCCCGATCTTAACGTCGGGGCCGATGATAACGCCATCTGAAATTGGAATATCCACGCCATTGTCATAGTGGTGGTCAAGTACTGCATCACGCGCAATGCAGTTAAGTTCCGCCAAAGCCCGACGGTCATTTGCGCCTAACGCAATGTCGGAGTTTGGACAAACGAATGCCCCTGCTTGACGTCCCGATGATGTGGCGAGCCCAACCAGATCAGTCAGGTAGTATTCGCCTTGCGCATTTTGGGACCCCAGCAGCGGCAGAGAAGATATCAGGTAAGATATAGAAAACCAATAAGCGCCTGAGTTGATTTCATCGATTAAAAGTTCCTTTTCAGAAGCGTCGGCCGCTTCAGTGATGCGCATAAAGCGACCCTGCTCACGAACGATGCGCCCGTATCGCCCAGGTTCCTTGAGCACTGCGGTCAAGACAGTGACATCATTTTGCTGTGCCTTGTGAAAGGATAATGCGGCTTGCAGCGTGTCTGCATCGATAAATGGCGCATCGCCGCATAAAACTGCGACGTGTGAAACGCCTCGCGCCACAGCGTCATTAAGAAAGTCCATCGCACAGAGTGCGGCGTGGCCGGTACCTCGGCGTTCTGCCTGAACAGCAGAACAAACCCCTGCGGGCAACAATTCTGTGACGCCGCGGGGGGAATCAGAAATGACAACGCAAGTGTTGCCGCATTGAATGCCTGCGTTTTGACAGGCGTCTAAAACCCATGACAACATGGGCTTAAACAGCACCTCACAGCACACCTTTTGTTTTTTAGATTTCATGCGTTTGCCGTCACCGGCGGCTAAAATAATAGCAGAAGTCATTTTTGTCCTCCAAACGCAATAATACAATTATATTATGTCAAATAGTCCCGAAGTTTGCAAGTCGTTTTTGTGTTTCTCGACTAAATACGTTGAATTTTTGTTGAAAAGAAACAAATTATCGGTCATCAAACAGCCCAACATGTGAATGACGATGTACACCCAGCACCATGCCGATGCCTGCCCATGTCAGAACAACTGAAGTTCCGCCCGCTGAAAACAGCGGCAGTGTAATGCCGGCTACCGGAAGCAAAGACAGACACATGCCAATAACCCAGATTGACTGAAAGGCAATCATGCCGAAAACACCTACGCAAATAAAGCGCCCAAGCGGGTCTTTGGCATGACGTGCGTTCCTTAAAATCAGAAGACAAAGCACAGCCAAAAGCAAAATAACAGCGCTGCACCCCACAAAACCGCCCGCCTCACCGATAAAGGAAAAAATAAAATCGTTGTGCATTTCCGGAACATATTGGTGTTCCCCAAACAAAACGCCCTTCCCCCAGATCTGACCAGAACCGATAGCGGTAAGCCCCAAGCTTTGCTGCCAGCCGGTTCCCGTAGGATCTGAGGCGGGATTAAACACCGTCATAATTCGTCCGCGCTTGTCATTATCAAGGATAAAGAACCAAGCGAACGGAGATGCAATAGCCACGCACAGCGCTGAGGCGGCGATGTATTTTAGCTGAAGACCAGCCGAAAACAACATAAAAGCAAAAATAAAAACAAAAACCATAGCAGTGCCGTGGTCACCCTGTCCAACGACCATTAAGGTGGGTACGGCACCATGCATGCAAAGCGTTAAAAGTGTTCTGGGGTTGTTTACTGAATCCTTGACTTTTTCAAGATGAAGCGCAAACGAAAAAATAAAGGCAAGCTTTAATATTTCCGAGGGTTGTATCGTCATGCCGGTAAAAGGAATTTCAAGCCAAGCCTTATCGTCAATATAGCTGTATCGTTGTTTGCCCGCTACATAAGTCAGCGCCACCATACCTAATGAAATCGGCATGTAAATCTTCCACAGGTTTGCCAGCGAGCGATAATCAAATATAGACATCAAACAAGCGCCCGAAAAGCCAATAAATGTTGCTAGAAGCTGTATGGCAAGTACCCTGAACTTAATGTAGCCGGACAGGTAGATTCCCCACAACATGTAAGCCGACACCATTGAGCAGGCCAGACAAAGCAGCAGTAAAAGGCGGTCGGTTCTTTTATAAAATTGTACGCAACTGCGCCAGATTGAATTCATATTTCCTCCGAGTCATAGCCAATTGTTTAATTAGAACAATGACCATTTATTTATGTATAAACGCAAGAGAACTTTTTATTAAGCTGGAAACACGTTTATTAACGTTATTCAAATTTTATTATAGAGGAATCATTTTGCAAACACAACCCACAGAAAGATGGAAAAATTGATGAAAGGATGGAAAAATGGCTTATAATTGTGCTATAATAACCGCAATATAGGTTTTATAGACGCTGATGAGTTGCAGCATAGCGCTTAGGTAGCTACTCGCGAAAGTATAAAACCTGCTTTGAGAGGAAAGGCTGCACTTGATTTTTTCGGGGCAGAACAGAAGATTAATGCAGGAGATTGTTTCACATAGCCCTGAGGAGACCGAGGCGGCGGGAGAAAAGCTCGCTGCGCTGCTTTGTGACGGCGATATTGTCGCTTATACCGGCGGACTTGGCATGGGCAAAACAGTGTTCACCCGTGGACTGGCCCGTGGGCTGGGTATCACAGCAGATGTTTCGAGCCCTACGTTCTCGATTATAAACGAATATCGCGGTACATCCCATAGACTGTGTCATGTGGATGCTTACCGCTTAAACGGCCCAGAGGATTTGTTGGATACCGGATTTTATGACTATATTGATGCGGGGTGGATTGCGGCGGTGGAATGGAGCGAGCAGGTGTTGCCAGATGCTGCCTTCACCGTCGCTTTTACCCGCATTGATGATCAGACACGCATTATCAGAATGGAGGGGAAGGGCCTGTGATTACACTTGCGGTTGATACTTCCTCAAAAGCCTGCTCTTGCGCGCTCATGCGTGATGGATTATTATTGGGTGAAAGTTACTGTAACAACGGACTCACGCACTCGTCAACGCTGATGGTGCTGGTGGAAAATACTCTTCGTACCGCTAATTTACCATTTGAAGCAGTTGATCAGCTGGCAGTGAGCGTTGGCCCGGGGTCTTACACCGGGCTTCGCATCGGGCTTGCAGCAATAAAGGGAATGGCACTGGTGCATAATACCCCTTGTGTCGGGGTTTCAACGCTGTTGTCGCTGGCGTATAATATGCTGCCCTTTGATGGCGTTGTCTGCGCCGCACTCGACGCGCGGGTGGGTCAGGTTTTTACCGCACTATTTTCGGTGAAAGCTGGGAAGGTCGCTCGGCTGACTGAGGATGCCGCCATGACGCTTGAAGCGCTGGGCGAGCTTTTGCCAGATGGCACCATGATCTGCGGCGACGGTGCACAGCTGGTGTGTGGGCGTTTTCCAGAGAAGGCGCTGCGACTTGCACCCGCTGCTTTACAATATCAACGTGCCGCCTCGGTGGCGCAGGCGGCAATATCGGAAGATTATCCGGTTGTTTCGGCTGTTGAGCTGATGGCAGAATATCACAGAAAATCTCAGGCTGAGCGAGAACGTGAGGCCAAACAGCAATTGGAGGAAGAAAGATGATCTTAGCATTGGGGAGCGACCATGGGGGTTATGAACTGAAGGAAGAAATTAAAAAGCATCTTGACGCGCGCAGTGTGGCATATAAGGATTTTGGCTGCTATTCCACAGCCTCAATAGATTACCCTGTGATCGCTGCGGAAGTTGCAAGGGCGGTGGCGAGTGGGGAATATGAGCGCGGATTGCTGTTTTGCGGTACCGGCATCGGCATCTCAATGGCTGCCAATAAGGTCAAGGGGATTCGAGCGGCCTGCTGCTCAGACTATTTTTCTGCAAAATACACCCGGCTGCACAACGACGCTAACATTTTGTGCATGGGCGGGCGTGTTGTAGGCGCGGGACTTGCCGCCGAACTGGTGGATGTATTTCTTGATACTGAATTCGAGGGTGGAGAGCGGCATCAACGCCGTGTGGATTTGATCTCCAAAATTGAATCAGAAGAGCAGTAACCATGACGCCGGTTGCAATCGCGGTATTTTTATTTACTTGTTTGTTGGGTGCTATTGTTCAGGCAACAACGGGCTTTGGCTTCGGCATTCTTTGTATGGCGATTTTTCCATACCTTTTGCCAAGTTATTTACAAGCAACGGCAGTTAGCTCAATCTGCGCGGCGACTATGTCAAGTATGGTGGCAATACGATATAGAAAGCATATAAATTTTAAAATCATACTACCATTATTTATTGGGTACAGCGTGGCGTCGGTTTGGAGTATACGCTATGCTAAAGCGCAGTCAGAGGGGCTGATGCTAAAGCTTCTGGGCGTCGTGCTAATTCTAGTCAGTATCTACTTTATGTTTTTTAGCGGTAAGTTCCGAATCAAGCCTACTTTTATAAACGGCGTTGTAGCAGGGGTGATTGGCGGTATAGGCTCCGGTATGTTCAGCATCGGTGGTCCGCCGGTCGTCATCTACCTTATGTCGGCTATTTCAGATAAAGACGAATATCGAGCTTGTTCGCTTGCTTATTTTGCGATCGGCAGTTGGTATGTTTCCACAGCGCGTTGGCTCAACGGCGTTTTTGATGCCCAAACAGTCTACCTATGGCTAATGGCTATAGGGGCGCTCTGTGTGGGCACCTACGTTGGCAACCGGATATTTGACCGCATTAACGCGCTAACCTTAAAACGTCTGGTTTATTGCATCATGGCAATATCAGGCATCACCATGTTGTTTTAACTAGGTACACTATTATATATAGTAGTGTGCCGTCACATAATAATTATCATACAGGAGGGCCTAAAAATGTTAACACCTATTATTACCGACCACCCCCTCATCCAGCATAAAGTCACGCTGATTCGTGACAAGAACACACCCTGCAAGGAATTCCGTGAACTGATCAGCGAGATTTCAATGCTTATGTGCTATGAGGCAACGCGTGATCTTCCCTTAAAGGAAATTGAAATTGAAACCCCCATGACCGTAACAAGATCCAAGATTATTTCTGGCAGAAAGCTCGCCTTTGTGCCGATTCTGCGCGCAGGACTTGGCATGTGTGACGGTATGCTGGCGCTGGTACCGGCGGCCAAGGTGGGCCATATCGGCATGTACCGTGACCCTGAGACCCACATTCCGCATGAGTATTATTGTAAGCTGCCCGCCGACATTGAGGAACGCGATGTGATTCTGCTTGACCCCATGCTGGCTACCGGCGGTTCTGCGATAGACGCTGTACACGCCGTGAAGAAGCGCAACCCCCGCAGCATCAAGTTCGTTTGTATCATTGCTGCTCCCGAGGGCATTGAAGCGCTGACCACCGCACATCCCGACGTGCAGATTTACGCTGCAGCCCGCGATGAGCGCTTAAACGAGAACAAGTATATCCTGCCCGGTCTGGGCGATGCTGGCGACCGCATCTTCGGTACAAAATAAAACCCGGCCCGGTCATAGGTGAGCCGACGCCGGTTCAAGGAGGAAAAGAGCATGAGTATGTTTGACAAAAAGACCGTTGAGGATATTGACGTTTCTCAAAAGAAGGTTCTCGTCCGCTGCGATTTCAACGTGCCGCTGGCGGATGGGGAAATCACCGACGACAAGCGTATCGTTGCGTCACTGCCCACCATAAAATATCTGCTGTCAAAGGGCGCGGCGATCATTCTTTGCTCACATCTGGGGCGCCCGAAAAACGGGCCGGAAGAAAAATACTCCATGAAACCGGTTGCTAGTCGGCTTGAACAGCTGCTGGGCCAGCCTGTCATTCTTGCTGCCGACGTTGTGGGAGAAGATGCACAGGCTAAGGCCAAGGCACTTAAATCCGGCGAAGTTTTGATGCTTGAAAATGTTCGCTTTGAAAAGGGCGAAACGAAAAATGATGCTGAACTTTCCGCAAAGTTCGCCGCGTTGGCCGATATCTTTGTTAATGACGCGTTTGGAACTGCGCACCGCGCCCACTGTTCTACGGCGGGTGTGGCTGAGCATCTTCCCGCTGTTAGCGGCTATCTCATCGGAAAAGAATTGGCTGTAATGGGCAAGGCGCTGGCCAACCCCGAGCGCCCGTTTGTTGCAATTTTGGGCGGTGCAAAGGTCTCGGACAAAATTGGTGTCATTGAGAGTCTGTTAGACAAGGCCGACAGCATTCTCATCGGCGGTGGTATGGCCTACACCTTTTTTGCGGCGCAGGGCCGTGAGATAGGCACGTCTATCTGCGAACAGGAAAAGATTGATATTGCCCGCCAACTGCTGCAGAAGGCTCAGCAGAAGGGCGTGGCGCTGCTGCTGCCCGATGATAACGTTGTAGCTGATAAGTTTGCTGAAGATGCACAGGCCCAGACTGTTTCTTCCGCCGCTATCCCTGCGGGCTGGATGGGGATGGATATTGGTCCCAAGACTATTGAACGTTATTCGGATGTTATTAAAAATGCTAAAACCGTTGTCTGGAATGGACCCATGGGTGTTTTTGAGATGTCCAAATTTGCAGAAGGCACCCGTGCTGTAGCGCAGGCGATGGCCAATTCTAACGCTGTGACCATCATTGGCGGCGGCGATTCCGCGGCGGCGGCGGCACAGCTTGGGTTTGAGGATAAAATGACGCATATTTCAACCGGCGGCGGTGCCTCGCTTGAGTTTCTTGAAGGACTTGAGCTGCCCGGCATCGCTTGCCTAAACGACCGCTAAGCAGGAGGGGACAGCGATGAAGGACATGAAAAGAACGCCGATTATTGCCGGCAACTGGAAGATGAACCTGTTGCGCACACAGGCTGTTGCGCTGATTGATGCGCTTAAGCCTTTGGTAGCGGATGCAACTTGTGAAGTGGTCACCTGTGTGCCGTTTACCAATATTGATTGCGTGGCCGAGGCCGTAAAGGGCAGCACCATTGAGGTGGGCGCGCAAAACTGCCACTGGGAAGTAAGCGGTGCCTTTACCGGCGAGATATCAGCAGGCATGCTTGCTGAACTTGGTGTGCGCTATGTTGTTTTGGGACATTCCGAACGGCGGCAGTATTTTGGCGAGACCGATGAGACGGTAAATGCACGGCTTAAGGCTGTTTTGAATGCTGGGCTGCGCGCCATTGTCTGCGTGGGTGAATCGCTTTCGCAGCGCGAAGCAGATCAGACATTGGCGGTCATTGACCGACAGCTGGAAGGCGCATTCAGCGCGATAACTGAGGCACAATTGCATAATGTCGTAATTGCATATGAACCAATATGGGCGATTGGCACTGGCAAAACCGCCTCCGCAGAACAGGCACAAGCGGTCTGCGGCGCTATCCGTCAGAAGATGGCTTCGCTGTACGGGCAGGATGCTGCCGATTTGCTGCGTATCCAGTATGGTGGCTCAATGAACGCCAAAAATGCCGCCGAGCTGCTCGGCCAGCCTGATATTGACGGTGGGCTAATTGGTGGTGCTTCGTTAAAGGCGGCGGATTTTAATGAGATCGTCAAAGCTGCTTCAAATGCAAATGGTAGTAAGAGGTAATTAAATTGAAAAAACCGGTTATGCTGATGATTCTAGACGGGTATGGCCTTCGCCAGGAGACAAAAGGGAATGCCATTTTTGCCGCCCAAAAACCGAATATCGACCGCCTGATGCAGCAATGGCCTTCCACAACGCTGGGGGCCTCGGGATTGAATGTCGGTCTACCCGATGGGCAGATGGGCAATTCTGAGGTTGGACATACAAACATCGGCGCCGGGCGGGTTGTCTATCAGGAACTCACAAGAATTACGAAGGCAATCGCCGACGGGGAGTTTGAAAAGAACGCTGTTTTGAATGCTGCCATTGATGTAATGGACAGTGACGGGACGCTCCATTTGATGGGGCTGCTTTCCGACGGTGGAGTGCACAGCCATAATACGCATCTCTACGCGTTGCTTGAGCTGGCAAAGTGCCGTGGACTTAAGAAGGTTGCCGTACATAGTTTTCTAGATGGTCGTGACACAGATCCCAAAAGTGGTGCGGGCTTTCTGCGCGATTTAGAGGCGGAACTGGCGCGTATTGGCGTTGGATTCTGCGCCTCCGTGGTTGGTCGCTATTATGCCATGGACCGTGACAAGCGCTGGGATCGCGTGCAGCAGGCCTATAATGCGGTCGCCTGTGGCGTTGGTGTGCCTTTTAACGCCGCAGTGAAAGCCGTTGAGGCCAGCTATGCGCACGATATTACTGATGAGTTCGTTAAGCCGATGGTGGCGGAGGGTTATTCCGGTATCAAGAATGGCGACGCTGTTATTTTCTACAATTTCAGGCCTGACCGCGCGAGAGAGATTTCTCGTGCGTTGCTTGATGATTCTTTTGACGGATTTGAGCGTGTACGCCCAAAGCTGGCGGCTTATGTCTGCATGACCAGCTATGATGTTACCATGCCTAATTGTACCGTGGCCTTCACCCCTCAGAGCCTTGACAAAACGCTTGGCCAGATGGTGGAGGAAGCGGGTCTACGCCAGCTTAGAATTGCCGAGACCGAGAAATACGCGCACGTTACCTTTTTCTTTAATGGCGGCGTTGAAACCCCGTTTACACATGAAGATCGTATTCTTGTAGCTTCACCTAAGGTGGCTACATATGATCTCCAGCCTGAAATGAGCGCGTATCTTGTGACTGATAAGCTACTAGAAGCACTTGATACGAACGATTATGGACTCATTGTTCTCAACTTTGCCAACTGTGACATGGTCGGGCATACCGGCGTATTTTCAGCTGCAGTGAAGGCCGTTGAGACGGTTGATGCCTGTATTGGAAAAATAACCGAAAAAATATTGGCACTCGGTGGAGCTGTGCTAATTACAGCCGACCATGGTAACGCCGACGAGATGGAAAATGCTGATGGAAGCCCTATGACGGCACACACCACGAATTTGGTGCCGGTTATTGCGGTGGGCTGTAACCAAAATATGCGTGAGGGTGGTGCCCTGTGTGACTTAGCACCTACGCTGCTTTCACTGCTCGATATTGCGCAGCCCGCGGAGATGACTGGGAAGTCGCTTTTCATCTGATTACGATATGGATATTTTTATTGCGAACAGGATAAAATTGTAGTATGATAGCAGTATTAAGCTAAAATTTTATTTATTTGTTCTATTTAATTAGGAGGATGTTTGATGAAAAAGCTCTCTTACCTGATTGCTT
Source organism: Candidatus Fimivivens sp. (assembly GCA_034933525.1). Taxonomy (GTDB): domain Bacteria; phylum Bacillota; class Clostridia; order Oscillospirales; family Ruminococcaceae; genus Yanshouia. Next base: position 700 of record JAYFNI010000012.1, on the reverse strand, counting down.
TATTTGCATTATTGGCAGCTATGATTGGGCTGATTATCGCTGCGGTCAGCTTTTTTGACCGTAAACGTAAACTTATTGGTGAAGATGAGTATGAAGACGAGCTTTATGGCGGTCAGGAATACTATTCTGAGGATCTATCTTTTGAGTCTCAGCCGACGGCTCCAGCTGAAAAGGCACCTGAGGCAGAATAATATCTGTAGCTGTGTCTTTTATTAACGCCTAAAATTAGAGATTTGCCGCAGGGATAATCTATACCCTGTGGCTTTTCTTATAACTGAAATGATTTTACTAGCACGCATGTAGAAAATTTACTGGCGCAAGATTAAGGATTAAGAGATTAGTGCAAGCTATTGCTATTAATGTCTGGAGAGATAATGGCTTGGATAAAGCGAAAAACGACAAACTAGAAATCTTTTTAAAAATTATTCGACATTTTATTCTAAAAAGTGTTGACATCTTTGGCGTGGCATGATATTATAGCAAAGCTGTCTGCGAGAGACACAAAGAAAACTCGCTGAAAGCCACAAAAAAGAAAACTTGTTGTTGACAAAGATTCTTAATTGTGATAAACTAAATCTCACCTGCGAAAACGCAGGGCGGACCTTGAAAATTAAACAACATTGAGAAATGTACAAATGACCCTTGTAACCTTAGGGTCTTGCGAAAGCGAGATTCTAAGTAGATTTTTTTGAGAACAAGC
>JAYFNI010000011.1:0-44459 GCA_034933525.1 Candidatus Fimivivens sp. | reverse complement strand
AATAAACAAGCTGTCGCCCCCGCAACGTAATTTTAAGCTCTGGTAATTTTGTGCATTTTAATTATGAGATAGTTCTTAGAATATTGCAATAGTTTAGTGAAAAGCACAAGTCACCACATATACGTCCTATTGTCTCGAGGGATCTACCATTATTGTTATATCTACAGTTGGACGAACTTCGCGTTATTGATAAAATGTTCCTCTGACCAAAAAAATTGAGCGTCATTTAATCAGGTGTTTTTAACAAAAACCGCTTGGATTTCTATTTGCTACAACAACATCATTGCCACAGCACATAACGGCGCACATGGTAAAACAGTTATCACCAAATTCTGTACTCATACTGCCGCCGTAGCGTTCCACTACATTACTGACATTTTTCAGGCCAATGCCTCCGAGAACACCCTTGCTGGACTTAAGACTGTTATATTCGCTTGTTGCTGTGTCGCAAGTGTTTTTTATTCGAATAATTAATCTGCCGCCATCCTCTCTACCACGTATATCAATATACCGCGTATGATATAGGGGGCTTTCAGATGGTATCCGTTGGCAAGCCTCGATGGCGTTTTCTAAGCAATTACCCAGAACTGTACACAGATCATATCGATTAATGCTTATAGCCTCCGGCAGATCTATATTCACCGACACAGATATATTCCGCTGCTCTGCCCGCTCTATGTAACCGGACAATATAGCGTTTGCCGAAGAATTCCCGCAGAACCGGCGAGAAACGGTAATATCACACTTTTCTATTAGATCGTTAACATATCGCATTTGCTCATCGTACTCTCCGTTTTTACCAAGGGAGGCAATTGCCACGAGATGGTGACGGGTATCGTGCATCATGCTTCGCTGCTGGTCTGTATTGCTCTCCAACTGAGCGTAGTAACGCTTTTGCAGCATAACCATTTGTTCGGTGGCGTTCAACCTGGTCTCCATCAGAGTGCGGTTATATACAGCTCCGATTTGGCTGAACAGTAAGTAATAGGTAAAAATGATCATGATTTCAAATAACACCATATAAAAAACATCTTTAAAAGTAATAGCCATGTCAATTGGATTAAAAAGCACCGAGAAAACCACAAACGCCAACATGGGATACAGAGCAAAAATGCGACTGTTACGTGCTAGCATTGCCAGATATTTGCGCACAAAATTGCGCATGTAGATGATGTAGATTGGCAATATGATAAGATAAGAAATAAAATAGAGAATATATCGTAACAATAGCCATTGGTCATATTCCATCTTCATCAGCCCAGCAATACACCCACAAAGCGTAGAGAAAAATGTGGCAATTTGCCAAGTGGTGAAGTACATAAACAGCTTTTTAGCAATAGAACCGGAAAATATATAAATTGAACAGACAACATGGATGATAGTAAAAAGATAGTAGTATAGAAAATTTTCTACTCCCAGATAACTTAATAACCGCCAGCCGCTGTATACCGCTAGTAAGGAAGCGGTCCATAATATGATCTGAATATGTACCGGTCTTCGTGTATCTAATGTATAGTAGTGACAGATCATTTGAGCAAAAAAGGTAATAAGCGGTACAATGGGATAATAAATCCACGACATTTTTATTTACTCACTTTCTAAGTTGTGAATTCTGTGATATTTTAATTATATCCGAATAATGACCAAGCGCAATACATAGAAAAGAGACTCATTTGCTAAGGAGGAAGGTCGGGGATGCTTACCATTGCCGTATGCGACGACGAGCACGACCAGCGTAAATGCATTGCACATATATTGTCCACAGAATTGAAAGCACCTTTTTTCATAAGCGAGTATACAAGCGGCGAGGAATTGCTGGATGCGATACGATGTGGTCACAGCGCAAACATATATTTTCTAGATGTTTTTATGGGGGTATCAAACGGCGTTGAGATTGCCCGTGAAATACGAGCATTTGACAAGAACTGTGCCATCATTTTTGCAACAAACTCCCGCGATTATGCGGTGGACGGATATAGCGTACATGCGTTGCAATATTTACTCAAGCCATTGGATAAAAAAAGCGTCGGAGCGGCACTGGCTATGGCTTTGGACTATTTGTCCACAAAAGAGGACAGGTTTCTTTCGATGACCAATAAGCAAGGCGCATACCGCATCAGTTATTCTGATATTCTATATGTTGAGAGCAGCGCCAGAGTGGCAAGCGTTTACATAAAAGAGAAAGAGCCGCTCATATTTTATATCCAGCTGGATGCGTTGGAGCAACGGCTAGACGACGAGAGATTCTACCGCTGCCACAAAAGCTTTATGGTTAATTTGGATCATGTCTATTCTGTATCAGGAGGCAAAATAGTTATGACAAATGGAGCGAGTATACCGGTGAGTGCCAAAATGACCGATGCAAAAATTCGCTTTGCCTCTCGTTTGGCCAACCAAATTTAATAAGACTTCTCTAAGCCTCGAGCATTTTGCTCGGGGTTTTTTGACATTTTACGACTTGTTTTTTACATGGTCATGCAGAATCTCTAATAATACGTAAAATAGATTATAAATTAGGTGAATTTGCAGGCAAAAACCTGTGTGGAAGGGAGCGTAAAATCCTATTAAGACAGGCAGGATGATTGGAATTACGGAAGACGGATATCCCATTGTAACAGGTGAACATAGCTGTCCACATTGGGCGGCGGGTAGTGGCGGTGCTTTTGAGATGCGTGAATGCTGGTACTGTAGATATGCTGATTTTCGCGAACCCCCAAAAATTTCACTTGAAAATAGTATCTGCCATTGTCCCTCATGCAGAATTACGCGCGCTGATGAGATAAGGTCAAAAGAAGATGAAACGGTATAAATATATGCCGGACAGGCAGTTAAAAACAGACCAACCATACGCCCTCTCAATGATTAAAGCTACTCCCGTCTGGCTGTGGCAGCTATTAGCAGCTACTATACTCTGCGGGGGAACAATGTACATTCTAGTGCCAATGGTATATTTGCAGCGCGGCTATTCAGCCGTGGGTGGCGAGTGGATGATTGGTGGGGCGGCATTTGTATTGCCGTTTTCACTCTTACGGAAACATTAATTTTTCTTAACGGAGGCTTTTAACATGAAACAAAGCGCAGGACAAAAATTATTATCAATGATACTAGCTGTCGCTATAATTCTAAGCGTAGGGGTTATGCCGGTTTATGCAGTTGAGGGAGGCGACCTCCCTGTAATCGTATCCCAAGAAAGCAGCAACACAGTCGTGGAATCCGAAACTTGTTCCAGCTGTGGCAAAGCCGCTCATGAGGGCGCTTGCGAAACAACAGAAAACACTGAACCTGAGGTGGCGATTCCAACAACCGAGGATGAAAAAGAATGCACCTGTACCACTGTAGACAGCGGCGAGGTAATTCATAAGGAAGGTTGCCCTCAATACATTGTTCCTACGTATGAGTGCCCGCTTTGCAAGGATGAGAGGCTTGACGAGCACGTGGACGGCATCTGTCCATTGAATACTCCGGTGCTTACAAAGATGCTGATGCTTACGGTGCAAACAACCGTTAAGACAGAAGAAGAATTAAACGCTGCAATTGAAGAGGCGCCAACGGATGGCACCGCAACAACCATAAAACTCGGTGAAAGTTTTAGTGTTGACCAATCGGCAACTATCACTGATGCAAACATAATTCTTAATTTAAATGGTTTTACACTTTCAAGTAGTTCAGTATCGACGATTATGGTAACTAGCTCTGGAAGCTTAGAAATCATAGACACAAGTGACGGTGCAGCTGGAGTGGTGTCTGCAAGCGGAGCAAAGCCTGCAAGCGGAGAACCTTTTTACACAATCGACAGCAACGGCACAGTCAAAATTTCAAGCGGCACGGTAACTGCAAAGGACCAAGACTGGGCTGCAATTAACAACAGGGGCGGCACAGTTGAAGTAACCGGTGGCACGGTGTCTACAAACAGCAACCTTTATGCAATCACCAATAACTATACCTCCAGCGGCGTAGTCAACATTTCCGGTGGCACGGTGTCTGCACCGGCTTTTGCAATCGCCAGCGAAGGAACGGTCAACATAACCGGCGGTACGGTGACTGTAAGCGAAAACGGCTACACAATCATTAACAGCTACACCGGAATAGTCAACGTTTCCGGCGGAGAAGTGACTGCACCCAGTAGCGGTGGTACAGCAATCCGCAGCCACAATGGCGGTATAGTCAACATAACCGGCGGCACGGTTACTGCAGGCGGCATTGCAATTGACTCCACCATCGCAGGGGGAGAAGCCAATATTTCAGGTGGCACGATGAGCGGAGTCTTTGTAAAAAAGCTTAACCTCTCGGGTAACCCAACACTCGCTGTTTATTTGCCTGCCTTGACTGACAATCGGCTTAACATCATCGGTGAACTTACAGGAGCTGAGGGCAGCATTACGCTGGATCCAACAGGCCTTCCGTCAACCGTTACTGTTGTTGCCACAGCGACAACACCTGAACATGCCGTGGTAGAAAAGTTTGCACTCGTTAATTCAGTGGGGAAAAGTCTTGTAAAAAAAGGCGCAAATATAGAAATAACACAAGCTAATCCCACCGTGTGGGACGGCACACCCCCCACCGCTAACCCCGCCTACACATTTAGCGGCGGCGACGGTTCTGAGAGCGTTCCGTACCAAGTCGACAATAGCTACGACCTTGCCATGCTTGCGGCAAATGTCAACAACATTGATAATTACAGCAAAAATAAATTTTTCTTGTTAACCGACGATATCGTCCTAAACGATTCATTGGACGGCACCCCTAAGGCGTGGAAGCCAATTGGCAAGCGCACGAATGTTATTGACCCCAACGATATTAAAAATGCTTTTCAAGGCAGCTTTAACGGGGGCGGTCATACGGTTAAGGGCGTGTATATCACAGGTTCAAGCGCGTACCAAGGGCTATTTGGGCTTATTTGCGACGCAGTCGTAAGCAATCTCGGCGTAGTCGATAGCGATATACATGGCGACAATTATGTCGGCAGCATAGTGGGTTACGTTCAAAATAGCACAGTAGAAAAATGCTATAACACCGGCAGTGTCTCTGCAACTTACAATGCAGGTGGCATAGCGGGCGCGGCAGATGGTACAAGTACGCTGCAAAATTGCTATAACACCGGAGATGTTGTAGCAACCGCACATTCTGCTGGCGGCATCACAGCCGGCAACGACGGTTTGCTCCAAAACTGCTACAACACCGGAAAAATTACGACCTCTCTTGGCAACAACGGCGGTATCGCAGCCATACACGGGGGTACACTGTCAAACTGCGTTTCACTGGGTAGTGCGCTTTCTAGCGGAACGAGTATAAACCGTGTTGTGGGTGCCAAGTTTACCAGCACAATGACCAATAGTTATGCACGCTCGGATATGCAAGTAAATGGCGCAACCGTAACAGGCGGCACGAGCAGCAATGAAAACGGTGCAGATTTAACCGTAAGTGATTCCACTGCACAGGCATGGAGCACGTGGTTCAGCGACAGCAGCGCATGGAATTACCCAGCAGAAAAACTGGTCATTGGCGCAGCACTGCCAACATTGAAGGGCTTTGCCGGCAGTGTTGTGCAAAATCCGACACTGCCCGAGGCGGAGGAAGCCCCTGCGCCTACAGAGTGGAGCGGTGTCATTCCCACTGCCAATCCAGGCTATAGCTACGGCGGCGGTAACGGCGCTGCGGGTAATCCCTATAAAATCGCCAACGGTGAGCACCTTGCAATGCTTGCTGCAAACGTAAACAATGATGATTCATACAGTAAAAATAAATACTTTGAGCAGACGTCGGATATCATTTTGAACGATTCACTGGAGGGCAGCCCCAATGCGTGGGAAGCAATTGGACAGCAGTCTGCACAATTCAAGGGCACTTTTAACGGCGGCGGACATACTATTAAGGGTGTATTTATCGACAAAAATAGTTATTACCAAGGCTTATTCGGATATATCTCTGGCGCTAACATAAAAAATCTAGGCGTTATTGAAAGCTCTATCACGGGCAGCTACAATGTTGGCGGCGTCGTGGGAATGAGCGCATCCAGCACAGTGGAAAATTGTTTTAACGGTGGCGAAGTTTCAGGTGATGGTAATGTCGGCGGCGTGGTTGGCAACGCATGGCAGAGCAGTGCCATTTCAGGCGAAAGCCTTGTTGAGAATTGTTACAACACCGGCAGTATTAGAGCCGAAATCGTGGTTGGTGGCGTGGTAGGTACGTCATCGAATATAACCACCGTGCAAAATTGCTACAACATTGGTAACGTCACCGGTAAGGGCATTGAGATCGGCGGCGTGGTGGGCAAAGCTTTGGGCGGCAGTGGACAAGGCTCCAGCATTATTAACAACGTAAAAAACTGTGTTTCCTTGGGGCAGTCGGTAACCACCCAGGTCAGCAACACTCAAGTAACACGTGTGGTAGGCCGAGTTTTAGATAACACTTACATTACGAATTGCTACGCACGAAGTGATATGAAAATCATAATGGGCGGGAAAGCGGCGACCGTTACCGGCGGCGCTTCCGATAATCAAAATGGTGCAGATCTGCTCGTGGGTAATACCACGGCACAGGACTGGAGCACATGGTTCAGTGACAACAGCGCCTGGGATCTTACTGACATAGGCAACCTTGTGGCGGAGGCTAAGCTGCCTGTTCTGGCAGGTTTCTCTGCTGCGCAAACCCCGACACTTCCCGAGGCGTTGGCAGGCCCCAACCCCACCGACTGGGCAAGCACCCCAGTCAGTGCTGGTGCAGGCTACACCTACAGCGGCGGCGATGGTACAGACGCTTCGCCGTATCTCATTGCCAATAGCTACGACTTGGCCATGTTGGCTGCCAATACCAATGCGATGAGCAGCTACAGCAGTGGCAAGTATTTTAAACAGACTGCGGATATTGTCCTCAACAGCGCAATCTCATCAAGTGCCAAACAGTGGACACCTATTGGCACACACGACAATTCGTTTAGAGGTATCTACGACGGCAGCGGATATACGATAAGTGGCCTATACATATATGATAAAAATATTTATACAGGGCAGGCCAAGGCACTGTTTGGATACGCAAGGAACGCTTCGATAAATAATGTTGGCATCATTAATAGCGAATTTACAGGTGCAGCAGATGTAGGCAGTCTGGTGGCGATATCGGTTACATCCGTCGTGGAAAATTGCTACAACACCGGTAACGTAACCGGTGAGCTTTATGTAGGCGGTCTCATCGCTCAAAATGAAGGCGTTATTAAAAACTGCTATAACACGGGTAATGTTACAGCGGCAACACGTTCTACCGGTGGATGTGTTGGTGGTGTGGTTGGTCTAGCCCATATCGATACAGAAGTAACCAACTGTGTTTATTTGGGTACGAGCATTATTGGTTATAACGCTGGGCGCATTGCAAGTCCCTATACCACTGATAAACTAGGCGCTTTTAATAACTGCTACGCGCGTAGTGATATGACTATAAACGGCGCAACCGCAAGCGGCGGAACAGTAACGAATGCAAATGGACAAGATTTGGTTGTAAGTTCCAGCACTGCGCAGGATTGGAACACATGGTTTAATGGCAGCACTGCGTGGAATTACCCAACAGCAAAATTGGTTGTTGGCGCAATTTTGCCCACACTCAAAGGAACTTCAAGCGCGCAAGCGCCAACCTTGCCGGGCGGTGGCCCTGCGGGGCCCAAGATCACCATAAACACTCAGCCGCAGGACGTTTCTGTTATGCTGGGTCAAACCGCGGGCTTTACCGTTGCAGCAACAATGTCTCCTGCAGGAACGTTGTCCTACCAGTGGTACAAAAGCGCAAGTAATTCAACTATCGGCGGCGCGCTGATTTCTGGTGCTACAGGCACGAGCTATACCCCACCGGCAAGAACTGTGGCAGGCGCGGACTATTATTATTGCGTTGTCAGCGGCGGCGGCGTGCAGGCTGTTTCAAGCATTGCCTGTATGACGGTGCGAACACCCACTATGAATATCTCTGGTGTTGTTTATGACTCAAATGGTATAAGCCCCGTTTCTGGTGCAATGGTAAAGCTTACGCCCGCAGCCGGTTCAACGGAGCAAAACACTGGCGCCGACGGAAAATATAGCTTTTTAAATATCCCCATCGGCTCCTATACCATAACGGTTACTTTCCCAGATGGAACCGAGACAAGCATTGTCGTCACCAATACAAGCGGCGGGGATGTTCATGCAGATGATATTCCAAAGCCCGCACCCAAAATTATGATTACTACGCAACCGCAGAACGTTAGCGTTTTGCAGAATAAATCTGCAAGCATTACAATAGCAGCAAGCGTAACTAATGGCGCTAATGCCACCTATCAGTGGTACAGCAACAGCACAAATTCCACTACAGGCGGTGCGCTCATTTCAGGCGCGACAAGTGCCGCCTACACCCCCGCAACCGCCACCGTAGGAATGACCTATTATTATTGCGTGGTAAGTTCCGCGAATGCAGCTTCTGTCACCTCAAGAATTGCCAGTCTGACCGTTCGCAAAACTATAACCATTACAGGAACTGTTAAGAATAAGGATGGCAACGGAATTAAAGACGCAACGGTTAAGATAGTTCCCGACGCAGTAACACCCAATCCGGCAACAACAGACAGCGACGGCAAATATACTTTCAGTGATGTTCCCGACGGCAACTATACGATTATTGTGACACTGCCCGATGGCGGTATCATTAAAAAGGATATTGCCGTACCTGGCGATGCTGGGAAAGAGATTGAAATCATTCAGCCCGCCACGTCTGTAATCGCCATAACGACCCAGCCTAATGACACCACTGTATTAAAAAATAAACCCGCAAGCTTTACGGTGGAAGCGGGCGCTTCAAACGGTGCAGCGATAACGTATCAGTGGTACAGCAACAGCAAGTGTGATACCACCGGCAGTACTCTCATTTCTGGTGCCACACAGGCCTCCTACACGCCTGCGACCACCACGACGGGCACGAACTTTTATTATTGCGTGGTCAGCGCAAAGGATATGACTTTGGTAACATCTAAGATCGCGCGTCTGACTGTGCGCAGCACCTCAACCATAAGCGGTGTTGTCAAGGACAAGAACGGCGCTGTGGTTAAAGATGCCCCCTTGAAGCTGATACCTGATGCGGGAACGCCCAACCCCACAAAAACAGACATCAACGGTAACTATAAGCTCGATGATGTACCCGATGGCGATTATATCATTGTCGTGGAACTGCCTGACGGCAGCACCATTAACAAAGCAATTACCGTGCCGGATAACATTGGCTCGGGTGGATCAGGCGGTAATATTCAGCAGCCAGCGGCTCCGGCTATTACGGTTTTCGCTCAGCCGAACAATATCACAATCGCGCTGAATGATACGGCAACGTTTACGGTTACGGCGAGCGCATCCAGCGGAACCTTAGTTTATCAGTGGTACAAAAACACGAGCAATTCCACCACCGGCGGAACGCTGATCTCCGGAGCAAACGCCGCTAGCTACAGCCCGTCCACAGCTGCAAAGGGTGAAAGTTATTATTATTGTGTGCTGAACGCAACCGGTGCTCCACCTGTTACCACCAGCACAGCGAAACTGACGGTGCGCAACACAACGACCGGAACTACCCTAACTGGCACGGTCAAGGACAAGGTTGATAAGCCTATCCATGATGCAACCGTGACCATCACCGATAAAAATAACCCCAGCAACAAACACACCACTACCACTGACGCAAATGGCGATTATACTTTTATCGGTGTGCCTGACGGCGACTATATGATTATTGTCACTCTGCCCACACCCAACGGCGGCACAATTTCTGGCGGAAACATCACCGTAACGGACGGCACTCCAACAAGCAGCATAGATATTAAGCAGCCCGTCGTTGAGACCGTCACAATTACCAGGCAGCCGCAGGACGTTTCAGTTATGGTAGGTACTACCGCACGTTTTAACGTTGTGGCGGGCGCATCCAGCGGCACGGTAGCTTATCAGTGGTATTACAGCAACACTAATTCCGCTAAAAATGGAACAAAGATAAAAGACGGAATAGCTGCTACCTATGCCCCCGCGACCACCAAAGCAGGCGATTACTATTACTATTGTGTCGTATCTGCCGGTGATGCCTCTGCTGTTTCAAACGTGGCAAAACTGACCATCACAACGGTATCAGCATCCGCCGGTACAATTGAAGGCAATGTAACCGATGGCACAACCCATGCACTGCTCTCCGGCGTAGAAGTCAGAATTATGAAGGGCGGTACTAATGGCACACAATTTGGCGCTACCATTATAACCGATAGTGAAGGAAAATTTGAGTTTATCGCTATTCCATACGGAAGCTACAGTCTTGTGGCAACCAAAGACGAGCAAACAATTACCAAGCAGATCAATATCAAGTCCTCGCGCGTAGTTGAAAACCTGGTGATGATTTCAGGCAACAAGGATACTAAGGTTGAGATAAAGGGAGATGCCCCCTCTGTTGCTGCGGAAAACCTAACGGACATGTTTACCGACGAGGATGATAGAATTTCCGCAAAGCCTTCCGCTAAGGTGGAAATCATGCTGGTTGTAGAACAATTAGAGAATATTCCAGAAGCTGAAGATGAGCTCATTAACGCAATTCTATTGACAATTAAAAATGGTACAGTAGGACTTTATCTGGACGCAAAACTTCTAAAGACCATTTCCGGCATGGGAATTGAAAATGTCTCAAACGAGGCAATTCAGCCCCCTGAGGGTCAGAAAGTGCGTATCGTGCTGGACCTCCCCGAGCATATGAGAGGGAAATCGGGCTATGCGGTGCTGCGCGTGCATAAAGGAAAAACGCTGATCATAAGGCCGGTTTATGATTCCACGCTGCATACACTTACATTTGATGCAGATAAATTTTCTACCTATGCCATTACTTACTCATCAGAAGACGTCACGAAGGGCGGTTCAAGTGGTAGGGGCAACTCGTCGAGCACAGACGCCTACAATTTCTGGGAGACCGTCGAAAGTAAGATTATATCGGTTAAAGAGGGCGATACCATAAAGGTGAACGCAAAATCTTACGACAAAATGCCTGCCAGTGTAATGGATGCATTGTTAAGCAAAGGTATAGCGATTGTCATTAGCTGGAATGGCGGAGAAGACATATACATTCCAGCAGGGACGGCACAAAAGTCTGAAGCGAGCCGTATTTACTATCCTCTTTCGCTGCTTGCGCAGCTATACAAGGATGCAAAGATCAATGAAATCGTAGAGGTTGTTCAAAGCAGTAACCCTGAAACGGGCGGCGTGGGGTATACGCATGACGATTACGGAAAGCTTATTCCTATGGCCGGAGGTATTTGGGAACTTGAAGCATCTAATGTAGCCGAAAATGAGGGTAAGCTGAATGCTATTACTCCTTCCAATGGTGGCTTTGAGAAAGATGTCTTTATGCCCGATTCAGACGGAACAAATACTGCGCAAAACAGTAGTAATACAGCTAAGGTTGCTGGACTCGTGGCATTATTGGCAACTTTTGCATGTGGCGTATTAGTACTGCAAAAGAAAAGAGTAAAGAGTAGACAGATATTATAAAGTAAAGTGGAATAGATTTTCCATGTCATGGTTTTAGGTTATGGCAGGAACTGTTTTACAAAGCAAAGAGGCGGGTCATAAGCGTCTCAAGTCCCCAGTATTAAGAAATGTTTGTCATGTAGCTGGAATTTAATGTAACCGTCTTCCGTTCCTGCCACTCCATCCGGTAAACTAAGCTAAGGTGTCAGATAGATTTGGGAGAAGCAATGTACATTTACCGGAAAACCTGTTTATGTATATGAATTTTAATTCTGGACGAACTTCGCGTTGGTACTATATAAGCACAAACATTTACCTTATTTGGTAGTGTTTGTGCTTATTCTTTATAATAAGGGAAAAACATGGTCTGGCGTACTTCGCATTGGATTTCGCATCTGCCAACCCTCCCCTTGTTATGAGCATTCGATTTAGCAGGTTGAAACCATATGGCTTTCGTGTGTCACAAACCAATCTGAATGGTAAGAGGTGGATACCATGTGATTTAACGCAAAGGAGAATAGTATGGTTAGTATCGGAATTGATGTCTCAAAAGGAAAGAGTACGGTCTGCTTTATGCGCCCATATGGAGAGGTTCTCATTTCCCCATATGACGTACAGCATTGTGAAAAAGATCTACAACAGTTGGTTGGGCAAATACATAGGCTCAACGATGAAGTCCGTGTCGTGATGGAATCAACGGGTTCATACCATTTTCCAATACTCACTTACTTAAAGCAGCATGATATCTTTGTCAGCGTAGTCAATGCGTATCTCATGAAAAAATACTCAATGGTCACAATTCGAAAAGGAAAAACAGATCCCCTTGACTCCATTAAGATCGCAAGTTATGGAATCGATTATTGGTATAGGCTAGCTGATTTTAAGCCTACAACAGAGGTCTATCAGGAACTGCGAGATCTCAATAAGCAATATCTAAATTACTTGACCATGCGAGTAAAAGCAAAATAAACTATGACTAACTTAACCGACAGGACAATGCCTGATGTCAAGACAGTTCTCGCAAACCGTTCCGATGTCCCCGATAAGGACAATCTCTGCGACTTTGTACGCGATTATTGGCATTATGACAATATAACCGCTATGGCTGAGCAGGAATTCATCATGGTGTATAATGCTTGGGCAAAAGAGAAGGGATACCAATCCAGTACCCAAAAAGCAAAGACAATTTATGCTCTGGCACTAGACGGTATCCCCACGATGTCATCCAAAACGCCGCGACCAAAATGCTCGTTTTGGAATCTGTTAGGATCTTGCAAATGATTGAACATGCTTCCTCCTTCCTTTATACACATTCGTGTTTGCATTATGGTACTAATCTATCACGACGGATCCGTCTTATTTATGCTAAGCCCAGAAGAATGCCTTCTGGGCTTGTCTTTGGGCTATTCATTCTAAGCATCTGGCTGCTACTAAATCAGAATTTAAACGCCTAGATAAGGGGATAAAAACTGCAACCACTATATTTTACGATATATTAATTCCGCAAACTGTCCGTATTTTTTTACTTTTTCGAAGTAAAATCGCTTCAATCATTCCTTTTGTGAAAACAATGGTGTTCCCGCCCCCAATAACACAGGGGCTATCCGTATAATAATATTAGCGACCATATGATTATCTAAAAGAGGAGCTAATATGGTCGCTAAGTCTTTGAAAGAGTGACGAGACAGGTTCGATAAACTCAAACACTGTGGAATGGTTTAGTCTCCCGCTTAAAGTTGACTTTTTAGATTGCCTGCAAGTTCAGTTGCTCTTTAGCGAAGCTTATTAGTTCCTCACGGGCATGAGCACGCGTTACCACACATACCGCTGCATTCTTTCCACACAGAAAGCACTGACGCGGTGGCAGCCCAAGGTCGCTTCTGCTCCATGCGTGCAAATCCTGGCCCATGACATCCAGATCCAGTAAGCGACCGCCGGGTAGCGTCTCTTCTAGTTTGACACAAAGGCGCTTGAGCGATGCCGCAGTGCAATGGCAGCCTGTCAACATCATGGGCCCGTCGAGTGTATCCGAAATATCCAGACAGACCGGTGCAAAACCCGCCTCAGACAGATGCCGTATCAATACTTGACATTGTTTATGAAACCAGGCTGAAAAGCAGGGGTCACCCCGCGCCGGCAGCGGTATACACAGTGTAACAGACAAAAGTGCCGGCCAACCGACCGCCAGTGACTGGCGACGCTGCCATCGCATTTCTCGCACCTCTAAAATTTCATCCTGATGTATGTCGTGCATTTCCCTGCTCCGTTTCTGCGTAGTTTTGCCCACTTGTCATATGCTCGGTAACGCATGGTGACAATATTTTGCCTTATCAAAAACCCACTGGGTGTTATATTTCCAATCGGCGGCAATATTCCTCTGTATGCCCTTGGCATCCCACTCCAACAGAGCATCTTTATCTGGTGCCGAGAAGATACTGCAAAATCCAAGCTACCTGAAATAGTGTTTTTTCAGGCTTGGTGAATAAATTTAGGTGGTAAACGCATTTGAGCAGCCACGCGCAGCAGGTGAGTGACAACCTTGGCGGAAAAATCCTCCCCCTTGATGGGATGGCAACGCCGCAATCATTTGCAGCATATCCCCAACGAGCGAGCTGGTAGCCAGCAGCGTGTCCTCGTTCTCCTCGAATATTCCTACGTGTAGTCAGGCCTGAGCCAAGCACGTCAATCCGCAATACTCAACCAATGAAAGTGCTGTCTGTATAATGATTTTTCGCTCTGTGTACATATGCAGGCCCTCCATTTCTATGCGAGCGACACAGGGCGGGAAATCTGCCGCTAAGTTATTTATTTGAGCATATCCAGAACCCACTGGGGTGCGAGCTGGGGAGGTTCCTTGCCCGCTGCCAAAGCCGCCTTATAGGCTTCAATTGCTGCATCGCGCTTTTTCTCATAGTCCGCTTTTTCTTCGGCCTTCTCCAACACTTCAAGGATTCTGTCGCGCGGGACGACGGTGACGCCGTCATAATCGCCCACGATCAGGTCTCCGGGATGAACGCTAATACCCCCACAGGTGACGGGCAGGTTGATTTCGCCGGGGTCTTTTTTGCCGGGACCGCGCTGCATAAAGCCTCGGGCATACACAGGCATGCCCAGTTCAATACAGCCCTTGCGGTCACGGACATAACCGTCGCAAATCATGCCGGCATAACCCACGGCGCTGGCGGCTCCCATGATAAGGTCGCCAAAATACGCCTTGCCCGCATAGCCTTTACCGTCAATCACCATGACATACCCGGGTTTGCCACTATAGGTTGCTACGTGAATAGGGAAATTGTCCCCATCCTTGGTTTCAACCGTCATGGCGGTGCCGACAACGCACATATTGATATCAACCGGCATAATACCGGCGTCCATGCAGCCATCGTTGGGAATACCCAACCCTTTCATGCCATCAGCCAGCTGGGCGGCGTTCAGCTTGGAGGCGCGCGCAATAATTTCTTGGGATAAAAGCTCGGGCATCGGATGAATCGCCATATGAATCAGTCCTCCAATTGAATCTTAGTATGCAGCAGCTGCGCATTGACAACGTCGCGTCGTCCAAGCGGCAGGCCGCTATCAAATTTTTTAATGTTTTCAAAGCAGCGTGCAATCATGTTGACGTCATTATCAGCGGTATTTCCGCCGATATGCGGTGTGATAACGGCGTTCTCCATAGTGTAAAACGGGCAGTCGACCCCTGGCGGCTCGGCGGAAAAAGCGTCAAGGCCCGCACCTAGGAGCTTTCCGTCCCGCAGTGCTTCGGCAAGGTCGGTTTCATTGACGATACCGCCGCGGGCTGTGTTGACTAAAATGGCGGTCGGCTTCATCATAGCCAACCGAGTTTTATCAATCAGGTTGATGGTCTGCTCGGTCAGGGGAACATGCAGGCTGACGATGTCGGATGTAGACAGAAGCGCATCTAACGGGCGATATGTAATACCCAGTGCTTGTTCCTGCGCCTCGGGGATGCGGAACATGTCATAATAATGTACCGTGGCACCGAATCCCTGAACAATTTTAGCCACCCTGCGTCCGATGTTGCCAAGGCCCACAAGCCCGACGATTTTTCCGTTGATAAGATAGGATGTGCTTGAGAATTCGTCCTTGGCCCAGACGTTTTCTTTTAAACGGCTGTTTGCGGCCAAAAGATGACGGTAGACAGCGAGCATGTGCAGCACTGCCAGTTCGGCTACCGGCTGTGAATTGATGCCAACACAGGTGGCGACGGGGATATCCCGCGCGCTGATGCCTGGAATGTCCAGTGAGTCATAACCCGCGCCCCATTTCTGGATGAATCTGAGCCGGTTGGCTTCTGCCAGATCGTTACCTTCCAGCCGGATGGTGCGGATAATGATATAATCGGCCTCACTCAGTTTATTATAGTCTTCGCTGGTTGGTACGTCGTACATTTCATAGCCCTCGGGGAGCATCCGGTAAAGCGTTTCCCGAGTTTTGGAATGGTAGGGGCCGACCAATGCAATTTTTTTCAATACAATACTTCCCTTCGTCAAAATAGGGGGATGAAATACATGTAAAAAGCTACTTATCCAGCTGGCGGATAACATCTATAATGGTGCCGTCGCGATATTCGACCAGCGCAACAATGCGGTCGGTACAATGAATGGGTTCCGGAATGCCGGTGATCTTCTCGGCCAGTTGTTTCATATCTTCAATGCTGCATATTGCCACGCCGGAATTTTTAAGTGAGCTGCGCAGCATGTCATAGCTGCGGTGCCGCGGATTCAAGGCCACGCCTATCTCCGTAACAATCGCTGCCACCGTTTCACCGGGTGTACACAGTGTAAAGACATGCTCGACAATCGAGGGAGTGCGCCCGCGGAATAGCGGCAGGGCAACAATCGGCACCTTTGCGCCTGCGGCGACATCTGGACCGCCGCCCAAGCCCCCGAGCATCTCGCCACTTGAACCAGTCAGGATATTGACGTTGAAATTGACGTCCACCTCCAGCGCACCCAGCACGGCAATATCCAACCGGTTGACCATGCATCCCTTGTTATGCGGGTTTGCATAGCGGTTGGAATCACACTCCACAATACGGCTGTTGTTTAGCATAGCGCGGGCAGCCACAGCATCGAAAGATTGTACCGCCTCGATATAGCCAATCAAGTCCGCATTAAGCAAATCGACGATGCCAGACGTGACGCCACCGAGGGCAAAACCCGCCTTGATTCCTTTTTCCTGCATATAGTCACCAACATATTTAGTGCAGGCGATCGGTATGGCACCCGCACCGGTCTGAAAGGAAAAACCATTTTCAAAGCAACCGCAATGAGCGATAACCGCGGCGGTATTTTTAGCAATCAGCAGATCACGCGGGTTTCTGGTCAGGCGGGCGGCGCCTTTTCCAATCAGTTCGCTATCGCCGATTTCATCCAGATGGACGACCATGTCCACTGTTTCCTGTCGGATAATTGCCGGCGTGCAGGGGTAGGGTACGATAGTGTCGGTGACTGCGATGACTTTTTTACCATACTGTGCATCAACATGGCTGTAGCCCAGCGCACCACAAGCGTTTTCACCTATGAGGCCGTTAGCGTTGCCGTATTCATCGGCGGCCGAAACACCGATAAAGGCGACGTCCACCGTTAATTCTCCGGCCGCTATAGCGCGGGGGCGGCCGCCATGCGGACGCAGGATGACCGGCTGTTCCATTGCACCCGCAATGACAGCGTCGCCAAGCTCACCGCGGATGCCGCTTGCCTCCACGCGATTGATCACGCCACTTTCGATAAAACGTACAATCGACGGATTGCGCAGATTGACGACAGCACTCGGCGCAAAGCGCAAACCGCGTATGCCCAGCTCTTCAATAACTGTTAGCACCTGGCCAATGATCTTGTCTCCTTCACGGAAGTGATGGTGGAATGTGATCGTCATGCCATCCTTTAGACCACTCTCTTCAATCGCTGCCCGCAGGCTGGCGCGCATCTTGGTACCGCCGCCAAAACCCACTTTTCCGGTTGCGGGATTAAGGGCGGCATACGGGCCGGCGTAGGGCTTTATGATATGGCTGCCGCATTCCTCTGGGAGATTGATCCCCGCATTATTCAACGCCATCTTCGTCCCCTCCATTCCATTTTCCAGTCGCCTTCGCAATCGCCAATGTACGGTGAGCACGTGCCACCACCGGCGCATCAATCATCTTTCCGTCAAGGGCGATAACACCTGAATTGCGTGCGTTTGCTTCGCGGATTGCCGCAAAAATTCGCATCGCTTTGTCGATCTCCTTATCAGTGGGGGTGAATAGTTCATTTATTCGATCCACCTGGCGCGGATGAATCGCAACTTTTCCGTCATAACCGATATTTTTAATCGAAAGGGTATCTTCAACCAGCCCATCTTCATCGTTAATATCGGCATAAACGGTGTCTATCGCCTGAATACCCGCCGCGCGGGCAGCCAACGCAATCGCATTTCTGGCGTAATATAGTTCGGCACCTTTTGCCGTGCGTGTGGTCTTCATGCTTGCAGTAAAGTCTTCACCACCAAGCGACAGCGCGACGAGACGTTTGCTGGACATGGCGGTCTCCCTGGCGTTGAGCAGGCCGAATGCGGTTTCAATAATCGCCATGATTCCGGTGCTTCCTTCTTCAATACCCGCTTCTTTTTCAATGCGGGAGATCTCGTCGCATACATGGCGGACAATTTCTGGCGATTCGCATTTCGGCAGACGAATTAAATCCGGCTTAGCTCGTACAATGGCTTCCAAGTCCTGAAGTCCAAACGGTGTATCAAGCCCGTTTACACGCACAACCATCTCACTTTGAGAAATGCGGGGCCGATGCAGCGCGTTAAACACCAGAAAACGCGCCGCATCCTTTTCGGAAACTGAAACCGAGTCCTCAAGATCATAAACCAAGCAGTCTGCGCGATATAAAGGCGCCTGCGCCATGTTGGCTGGATTTGAGGCGCTAGCGTACAGGACGCTTCTTCTCAAACGATCTCGATTCATTGCGCACTCCCCCTGCTCCAGTCAAAAGTGTTCTGGTTACTGCCTCGCATCAACGCTGTCTGTACCCGCGAAAGGATTACATGATCCAAAGCGCCCCGATCGACAAGGCGGATCGCGACGTCGGAGACCCGCATGATTTTTACTGCATGGTGGACGGTCGCCAGAATAGACTTGCCAAACTGCGCCTTGAGCACACTTTCAAGATCAATGGTGATACCGCCGCCCTCGCAGGGCTCCACTGTCACCAGCACATCGCCGGATTCCAACCCACCGGCTTGTGCCGCACGAATGATTTTCATTGATTTTTGCTCCCTCCAAATCAGGCTGTCTGTTTCTTTCCGAAAACATATTTCTTGCCGAGACTATACAAAAACACGCCGATAATGGCAAGGAAAATCACCAGACTGACGGGGCGTGTGACAAAAATGGTGTAGCTACCGCGCGAAAGCATGAGCGACTGGCGGAAATAGTTTTCGGTCAGAGGAGCCAGTACCACCGAAAGAATCAGCGGCCCGGCAGGATATTTAAGCTTCTTGACGCAGTAGCCAAAAATGCCAAATATAACGATGAGCCAGACGCCGAAGAAGCTGTAGTTGAGCGCGTAGGCACCTACGCAACAGAACACAAGTACCAGCGGGGAAAGGTTCTTTTCCACAATGCGGATCATATTGACAAACAGTGGAATCATCAGCACGTTGGAAAAGAGTAAGAAGAGGTTGGCGAGGCAAAGTGCCGCGATCATTTCCCAAACAATGCCGGCCGACTTAACCATAAGGAGCGGACCCGGCTGCATTCCAAACATAATCAGTACGCCAAGGAAGATAGCAGTACCACCGGAACCCGGAATACCTAACGTAATAAGCGGTACCAGCGCACCGGGAACAGAAGCGTTGTTGGCCGCTTCAGGGGCGGCAAGGCCTTCTTCCGCACCCTTGCCAAATCGCTCCGGCGTTTTAGAAACCTTCTTCTCAGTTGCATAGGCTAAAAAGGTTGCGATTGTGCCGCCAGCGCCGGGCAGAATGCCAACAATGGTACCGATGACCGAACCACGCAGCATAGAAGGTAACGTTTTCTTTAGCACGCCAAGGCCAGGAATGTATTCGCTCATTTTAAAGCTTGGTTTGCCTAGGTTCAGGTGCGTCTCATTTTCGACGTTAAAAAACACCTCGCCCAGGCCGTACATTCCAATGATAACAAAGACAAAGTCGATGCCTTCCAAAAGCTCAGGTGTATAATCCCAGCGGACGTAACCCGAGATATAGTCGGCGCCCACCATGCCAATAATAAATCCGACGGCAGTCATCATGACAGCCTTGAGAATCGATTTGCCCGCTAACAATGCAATGGTCGCAAGGCCGAGCAGCATCAACATAAAGTATTCCGGTGCGCCGAAGTTGATAACAAGGCGGCTGATGACTGGTGCCAAAAAGATTAGAATTAGCAGACCAAAGCTGCCGCCGATAAAGCTGGCGATTGCCGATAGTCCCATCGCCATACCGCCCTTGCCCTGCTGCATCAGCGGATAGCCGTCCTCAGCCGTCATGATGGCGGGTGCATCGCCGGGGGTATTGATCAGAATAGCTGTGATACGCCCGCCATACATGGTACCCATATAAACACCGACAAGTAGTGCCAGTGCCTGATCAACAGGTAGGGTAAAGGTCAGTGGAATCATTAGCGCAATACCGGCGGAAGGGCCAAGGCCGGGCAGTGCGCCGACCACTGTGCCAACGATTGATCCTAGCGCAATAACCAGCATGTTGGATATCGTAATCATTGAAAGTGTACCTTGCCAAAGTGCAGATAATGTTTCAAACATATGCATGCCCCTCCTTTACAAAAAATTGAAAATGGTAATGGGAATATTGAGCCAGAGATCAAAAATGGCCCATACCACCACAGTTGTTGTCAATGATACTTTGAGGCTATCAAATAACGAGTTTTTTTCTACCCAAAATATGATGTAAAAAGTAAAAAGTGCTACAGAAGCAATAATACCGAAATGTTCCATTAAAAAAATCATTGCAACCAGTCCCGCAAAATATAATCCCAAACGGATGAGCTGGTGCTTATTTAAAGAGACATCCGGTGTAGACTTGTCAAAAAAGAACAGTATGACGCAGCAGGCAATGACACCACACAGCATGACCACCGGCAAAAAGCCCGGACCTATCGTATATTGCGTTTTGAGCGGCCACCCAATAGCAGAAAACAGCATCACGCCGCTGATTAATGCCATAACCAGCAAAAATAGCCGGTTACTGGAAAGTTTCATAGTGTTTCCTCCCGTGTAATTGTAAAAATGGCTGACGGCACAGGTGTTTTTGAAATGAGTGAAGGAGCGATGATGGCGCTCCTTCACTCAGAGACTGGAAAGTTTACTTTGGAGAATCAAAAGGTTGTCAGATCAGACCCATTTCTTTCATGGCGGTTTCATACTCACCGTTTAGCGTCTCGAGATATTTTCCGAAATCATCGCCCAACAGCAGGTTTTTCTGCACACCATTAGCTCTTAGATATTGTTCGTTCCAGGAGTTGGTTTCGCTGAGCTCGGTGAATAGGCCCATGTAGTACTGCTTGGCTTCTTCAGAAATTCCCTTGGGAGCGGCGATACCGCGAAACACGCCAAGGTTGATGTCATAACCTTGTTCAATCAGGGTCGGAATATTGGGTAGTTCCTCATTGCGTTCGGCGGTAGCTAGACCAATACCGACAAAGTCGCCGGTGGCAAGGTACTCACTGCAGCTATTGATGTTGGTGCAAATGAAATCAACCTGCTTGCCGAGCAACGCGGTAACCAGCTCGCCGTCACCCTGATAGGGGATATAATTGATATCCTGTTTGGAAGTATCGATCAGCTTATTGCAAATAATATTATCGATAGAGCCGGTTCCGGTTCCGCCTGCTGTACGAGGCGCAGATAGCAGCTGCTCCATGTTTGTAATGCCAGAATCCTTATGTACGACTATGATTGAGGGGTCGATGCCCAGGCAGGCAATAGGGGTGAAATCCTTGTAGGTCACACCGGTGTTGGTGGAAAGCGGTGTGGTCAAAAACGATGATGTTACGCACATCAGGTAATAGTCGTCACCTGCATGGGTATTGACATAACCCATTCCCACGGCACCGGAGCCACCTTCTTTATTGACAACGTTCATGATGGCACCGTGGGCAAGATTTTCTGCATTAATAACCTTAAGTGCGGTGCGCAGCATGATGTCATGTCCGCCCCCCGGGCCATAGCAGGCTACGAGCTCAATAGGCCGCTGAGGAAAGGTGCTGACCGCGGGAGAGGCAGCAGACGAACCAGATGCGGCAGCGGACGGCGCGCTACTCGTGCCACTCTTGCCGCCACAGGCAGAGATACTTATCACCATTACTGCGGTAAGTGCAAAGGCTAATAGTTTTTTCATTATCTTTTCCTCCTTATTTTTGTCCTTATTTCAAAGCGTTTTTGCTCAGAAACCTTAATAGACAAGCTCTGGATTTTCATAAATGCTCTCAAAATATATTTTTAGGGAGCTTTGAGTTTTCGACTTTTTAAAACATTTCGTCCCCTGTTGACACAACAGGCCAAATACTTGATGATATTCCATACTACTTTGCGTTGTAAGTGAGTTGATTTTTATAACAATTATCCTGACGACTAATATTTTATCAAAATTTTATCTAAAATGTAAATATTTTTTCAAAATGTTGCAAAAATACAGCGTATTATCTAAATATTTAAGTCGATTAGCTGCTTTTTGCTTTATTTTCTTGCGTAGATATAAAATATATGATAAAATTTAATACAAATTAATTCAAGCTGCAGGAGGAATGTTATGTCTTCAGACATTTTAATGAAGCTAGAACAGCAACTGCCGAATATGTCAAAATCACAAAAACGGGTTGTTAATTTCATTATTGAAAATCCTGTTCGGGCAGCCATGGCCACCATCAACCAGTTATCTTCTGAGTCGGGAGTCAGCACCGCTACCATTGTGCGCACAACCATCGCCCTGGGATACGGCAGCTATTCTGACTTTCAGCGAAAGCTGCAGTCGCATCTGATGTTATATGCTGTTCCAATACGCCGTATTGAGACACTGTCCGAGGGCAATATTTTAGAAAAGGCGTATACCGTCAACACTATTCTTCAGCAGCAAATAGACAATCTTGTCAAGACCAGCGCCCAGATTAGCGAACAGCAGGTTGACGATAGTGTTTCGATTCTGAAAAAGGCGTCGCATATTTATATCATATCTGAGAGAAATTGCCGTGTCACCGCCTACTACCTGTACCACAATCTCAATCGCATAACTGACCGGGTGGATCTGTTGACCTATTATGACTTTAATCTTCCTGAGCATTTGCATCGAATCAAACCGGGTGACGCAGTTATCTCGATCTGCATGCCGCGCTATGCGGCACGAATTGTCAATGCCACCCGTATTGCAAAAGAGCGCGGCGCAAATATTATCAGCATAACTGATGCAGCCACCTCTCCATTAGCGGAGTATTCCGACTGCCTGTTTTCAGTGCGGCAGCAGAGCTTTGGCCTGCATAATTCACAAATATCCTCTCTACTAATTGCGGAAATTCTGATCATCCGTACATGCTGGGAGGATGTTGAGACGGCGAAAAACAATCTATCAGAGGTCGAAGAGATTTTTCAGTCGTTACGCTTAAAACCAGCGCATGCACTAGTTTCTCGTTAGAATTAATTCATTGCCCATAAATGTCCTGAACGAAGATGTTTGCTGCTAGTAATTGAAAGAATGTCCTTTAAACATTTTAATTATTAGGCTATGTGCCGCTCCAAAGTGTGATATATCTACCATTGGATAATCTTCACATTTGTACTACAAAAAGCGCATTAAATTGTATTATGGTTTTTTGTTCAGTTGCTAACATTGTTCAGAAGATTATAGTAATTAATAAATTATCAGCATTTATTCGTCTGGCAAATCTAGTACTTAACGTATTGCACATTATTAATATGGTCTGCCATTAAGGGGTTCAGTTGCGCATTGGTACTATAAAAGCACAAGCATCTAACCCATGTACAGGGTTCGAAACTTGTGCTTGTTTTTATTATAATAAGAGATTTAATATGTCAGAATCTAAATTTATTAAAGACTATATGAAATGGACAAAAAAGAAGGGATATCAATTCAGTGAAGTAAAAGCAAAGAAAATATTTGCCCTTGCACAGTAATACAAATAAGAGCCTTAACAAAGACATTAAAAGAATACGATATTGTAATGGAATGCCGGGTGTCCGAGATATTCTAGGGCCAATTATTATTGCAGAATTAGAGATATTAGGCGCTTTCATAGCCAAGAGTATCAGTTGCATATGCAGGTCTAGATGCTCCGCCATATCAGTCAGGTAATTTTACAGCAACTAACAGGAGTATATCAAAACGAGGATCAGCTTTGTTGCGTAAGACTGGATATGAAATCATGCGATATCTAAAAATATCCAAACCACAAGTAGATAATGCTGTATATTTATAAATGCTGTTGAGAGGCGGGTAGATCGAGATTTCAACAATGCTAATGGGATGCAATCGTGTTCGGTAAAAAACGGCTCTAACAGAAAGGCCTGCGGAATATCCGCAGGCCTTTCTGGCTTATTTTTGCGCCGGAATATACATTATGCGAGCGCTGATGTTGCTTGAGGCTCTTCCTGTCGCCAAATCGGCATACCAAAAAAAGAGTCCGGGCCATGTTTTTTGGCACCACCGCCCGCCGAACATGGAAATCTGCCATCCATCGAAAGTATTGTTCTGTTTGAAGTAGTCCCCGATAGGGCCTTCCTCCGTGCCTTTTACCTCCGAGGTCAGGAACATAAAATCACATTCTTCGCTGTATGCAAATGCAGAGGTAAATCCGTTCTCTTTGCAAAGGGTAAAGCCGGTATTGCGGTAGGGTGCTTCCTTATAGTCGTCTTGGTACTCTCCGTCGCTCCACCAAACAGCATTGATTCCGCTGCATTCAAAGTTTAGCCCTTCGACCAGCTTCCAAATATTGCCCCACAGATTTTCTTCCCCGCGATATGTAACCGAGGAAAAGCCGTCGTCAGGGCCGCTGGAACCAGAGGTATTCCCAAGATGCGATGTCCGTCCAGTTTTTTCTGCTCCGTTGCCGCCTTCGCCGACTTCCTTGTTCACCACACCTTTTCCGAGTACCTTTTTCGAGTCAAAGCTTGCATATTCCACCAGCATCAACAATTCGGTAGCATTGAGCGACAGAAAATCAATGAGCTGCCAGCCTTCCCCACGATTGGCAGTCAAAATACGTGCGTTCGCGCGGTTCAGCATCTGGCCGTTTGCGCCGCTTACCGGCTTTGTGTCCACAATGGAAGACAACGTTTGAGCAGGGCCTGGGGTGGCAGTGAAAACTCCCTCATCCTCATAATAATAAATTGTTTTCTCTTTGTCGTAGATACTAGCTTCGTAAGCACTGGGATAGATGAAGTCGTACTCAACGCCGCGCCGCAAAAAGCTTGGGTAGACTCGAAATCCCGGCTGTTCATACTCGCTGACCCACCAGCGGGCCCTTCGGATGTGGTACCCCTGACCTCCTTCAATCGGTTCTAAATCAACGGGCTCTACCTTGTAATAAAACTTGGGTTGTTCTACCATCACCTGAATGGGAGTGCCTGCCGGGTAGGTTTTTCCGTTCTTAACGATGGAAGTGTGCAGCGTGCCGGACTCTGAATAGTTCTCGTCGCCATAGTAGGCGACGACCGTACCGTCGTCGGTCAGATTGCACCGTTTTCTTCCGCCATACATGCGCACAGCATCAAAATCCGCCCCCGGTGTTTTTCCTACCGAAGCCCCCAGACGCTGCGCCGTACCTGTGGTAAAATCAATGTCCACGCCAAATGAGATATTGTTTTTCATAGAAATTATTCCTCCACTTCCTGTTATTTGTGTGCGAAGAATTTGCGGAAACTCCGCATGTCCTTTGCTATGGATCGGCATGAGAAAGAACCAGCAAAGCGACAATCACGAAAAGAAAGCTACCGTGATAATCATTGGTGAATTTCGCTCTGCATTAAAGAAACGGCCCCATCGCCTAGGAAATGTACTTGATGCCTCTTTAGCGCGACCGATGGGATAAGCGTGCCGAAGCTTTTGCCCAAATCACAGTTCAAATCAATTTTGCTTTTTTTTCCTCACATTTTTTGATTTTTTTATTAATACATGTGATGTTAATTTGTTATAGCAATCTGCGTGCCAATCTGTTATTTCAGTCTGTCGAAAAAGGGTATTTTCTTTAGCTGGTCGTCGGGAGAATAGTGTGAAAAGCAGGCGGTGAGCCCCCACTTTCACGTTGAAGCGCACAAAGTGCGCTGGATTGTTCGCCAGTAGGCAACAAAACGGGCAATCTTGCCCATTTTGCGAAGCTTGGCAGAAAAGGCCGAGCGTAGCGAGAGAATTTTTCGATAAGCTGATATTTCCCGCATTTTTCTGCATTTCTCTGCAAATTACCAAATTTTTAGGGGGAAAAAGAAAATGACTGCGCGAATTCGCACGGTCACCTGTTCGATTTTGCACAATGTGCGGTCTTGAACGATTG
Source organism: Candidatus Fimivivens sp. (assembly GCA_034933525.1). Taxonomy (GTDB): domain Bacteria; phylum Bacillota; class Clostridia; order Oscillospirales; family Ruminococcaceae; genus Yanshouia. The sequence continues at coordinate 18,419 of JAYFNI010000011.1, read as the reverse complement.
CCACTCTAGTTATCGGCACAAGGAAAAGCGGTTAGCCCCCCAAACAAAGCCGGCTAAAAGTAAATCAGAAGAGAAATACAAAGAGGCTATTGGAAGCACGCTAAAAGGGTTGAACTGTTTGAGGGATATATCTGAGAGCAAAAAAAGAAACCACCACCTAATTTTTACCAAGTGGTGACTGAAATGCGAGACGTGCTGTATTAAGACATTCAAATTGTCTGGTGAGAGGGTTTGTTATCCCGATTTTCGACCTATATTTCCGTCATTCAACCTAGCATTTGATGAGTAAAACTATCGTTAAACGAATTGCTCATTAATGATAATTAGTAAACTCTCAGTCGCTTTTTGTATTTACCAACCATAGGAAAATTCGCGACATTTGTCGCAGCTCCCATAGTTGCCGGAGGCTTTGCGTTCGGCCTCTCTTTTTATGTGTTCCTTGTGAAAGCCATAAGGAAGAGAATTAGTATTCATGGGGGTTATCCCCCTCTGCCCCATTGAAAATCAGGTTGCTTCTCAACACAGAAAAATCGGCAGCAAGATTTCCAACAGGCCATTCACTCCCGCACCCGCAGGGGCAACGCGGCCGGTTCTACCAAACGAAAAATACCAGATCTCACAAATTCGCAACCATTTGAAATTTTGGGCATGTTTATAATTATTGTGCTTATATAAAAAGGTAAAAGGCTGTGCAAACACGTGTACAGCCTTTTTGTCCTCATGATAGTTTTATATGTCAACAGGTGGAACGGTCAGTTTAATTGTTAGTTTTCAAGAATATCAAATAATTACCACTGATCAATCCGATTGAGGAGTTGGTATTATTTCTAAAGGCTTTCAATCAGAGCTTCTGTCAGATAAAACATATGGTTTGATAAGGGATAGTTTTCTTGTCCACTAAGTATGATCTGTGTATAGTAACGCTGTATGATCCCATCATCAAAATAGAGTCCACCCGAATGACCGGATATCAAAATGCTGGTTGCTCTCGTCTGACTCAAATCAAATCCTTCATTTTCCAGCGCAGACATAAGTTCATCGGTCAGAACGAGCGATGTTACCGGGCCAGTGTCCTCCCAGCGATACCTGAACATGACTCCATAAATAGTGTCAGTATTCTTTTTGATTTTGCCATCATCATATACTGCTTCTCCGAGTACAACATCATTCAATCCGCACAATACACCAATTTGACACTGCGTAGAACGGTAATGTTCTCTTGTACTTTCCTCCGCAAGCTCAAGTACTTCATATAAAGTTTTTCCGTTTCGAAGTTCGTTCGCAGCTTCTTCCCAAGTATAAAAGTAATAGTCTATACCCCAAGCCTTATAACACCATTGATCAAAAAGATTAAACTTTGTTCCATTGGGGTAATCCCCTAGGTACGTTTTAGGATCAAACGGCGCTGTCAGAAATTCCTTAGGTATCATTTCCGCGGCACTATAAAAATCGTCGAGCATTCTTTGGGCATCTTTTGAATATTTTTTAGAAACATTAGCGACCGGAAGATTAAGACCCATCGCTTCCACAGAAAAACTTTCGGTTTCGCTTGTGGCTGAGGAAAGCTGCTCGAATTGTGAAATAACAGCAGAAACCTCTGCATGTGATACTTCCTCAACAGAGCAGGGCTCTTTGTTAGAGAGCCCTGCTTGACATGCGGTTAGAAATGTGAATAGAGAAACAAGGAATATTGTTCGAAGTTTCATGCTGTACCTCCCAATATTTAAGCGGTCGAACAAAATCAACTGGGAAGATGATCATAGACCATATTTATGACGATATCTTTTAAATAGTTATAAGCATCAGCGTCAACGGAATACCAAATACTTTCATCAGTATCCGCAAGCTTGCGACCCAAACCCCTGGAGTCAAAAGAATACGAATAGGTACCGCTGCGATAACGCACCGTTATGTCAACACCGCTCATTGAACCGGGTGAATTGGGTTCATCCAGCTGCTCCATACCGTCAATATAGGCTAGAATCTGCATAATCTGTTGCTCATTAACCAAATCAGAAGTCGCAATTTGATAGAATGGTTCGTGAAGTGTTAATGAGATACCGATCTCAGGATATGATAAATTCTTCACTCGCAAAATACGGCTCCTTATTCGGCGTTTCTGACTTAGTGTCTTCCGCTTCGGCCTGAGAAGAAGAAATCTGACCGGCAACTGACGACGTGTCCTGATATGTAGGAACAGAAGATGGTTCTGTTTTACAGCCTGCTATCGTCATTACCACGACCAACAGGCAGAAGCAAAGCATCCAACGCCTCAACACCATCGCCCCTTTCAATATACTTAAAGATTTTAAATTACTAAAACAAATATGCAATAAGACTTTTAGAATCCTCAGTTGACGTGAAAAACAAGAATAAGTCTTGAGTAAATAGTAAACCCTCAACATTTGGCTGATCTATTGTGAATTGGCGATATATTTCGTTGCTTTGTGCATCCAAAAATATTGCTTTTGTAATGCCCTCATTATTATAAAGGTGAAGGGTATTTTGATTAGCTGGATTAACTAATATATTTTCATCATAGGAATTGGCTTCAATAGAAACTTGCTTCTCACTTAAATCTGGAAGAACAATTTGAGTTATGCTTAATTGTTTGTCAGTGTTTGAAGTAACAACTGAAATTATGGAGTCATCTGTAACGGTTAATTTACCTCCCAAGCAGGATTCAACATAATATTTTACCTCATTAGTTTTAAGATCGATAATGCAAAATCCGCCAAATGTCGTCTGTCCCTGGGGCAGCGTAATTATAAGCACGACAAATCGGTCGTTGCATAAAAGCCTTGGTAAAGAAAAATATGGGAGAGCCTCTGCCGGAATGTTTGAAGTATCATTGAATTGTTTCTTGACGGCTCCCAACGCCTCTGATTGAGAGATTAGTTTCTTCGTTTCTGATGTTAGGGAATCTGTTAAAACAATATCGGTTTCTGTTGTACCCACCATGATATTGCTTTTACGGGAAAAATCACAGCCATATACATTCTCATTTGCAATTGTCAAAATATCAGAAAACGCAAAAGCTGATAGCGAAAGACATGATACATCTGTTGTGCTGATAATGATGATATCATTTCCGTTGGAGTAATATACATTTATAAGCTTATTTGGCACAGAGCAGCTATGCAACAGCTTTCCTGAATCCAAAGAGAAGATTTTAATATTTCCGCTTCCGTCTATAGAATTATACCAACATATCAATTTGTGTTCTGCTTGGAAAAATTCAATTTCTACTTCATTAAACGGAAGCGTTTGTGAGTCACATTCAAAATAGATCTGCTTGCCGCAAAATGTAGAATTGTTAAAAGCTGATGAAACGGTTTCATCAAATGTACTTATAGGTGTTGTTGAAAGAGATTGTCGAGCTGGGTAATGAACACCCACATATTGTGAGAAAGCACAACACGATCAAGGCAATTTTATTTTTTATCACGATGATTCCTTTCTAGCTTAAACAATAAATACGTGGCATTGGGCATGCTGAATACATTCAGTTTAGATTATGCCGTTATAGTATAAATAAGAGCAGGCTGCAAGCGTTATGCAGCCTGCTGGTTAATTTAAACGAATTATGGCTGATAGTAAACTATATGGTCATTTCCCGCGGTTATAGAACTGTATTATGGAATGAAGCTTGTGAATTTAAACCGAAGAAGAACAAGAATCCGAATGATACCCACGGATTCTTGTTCTTTTCGATCTCACATTAGTCCATTTCCTCCGGAAACGCCTTTATTAGGACCGGTATGGAAATTATATATCATACGGCAGAAATCTTCCCATCGAAGTGGTGAAATGTTAGGACTAGACGAACCTTGGATAGCCTCAATCATCGCATAATCATTATCCCGATAAGCGAGATAATAATGATTATAATACCTGACTAATCCAATAAATAAGCGATTAGAAATTTTATTAGGAACATCGGTTGCACAATTCGGATAGCATTCCTTGAACATCTTGCTAAGTTGGAGTGATACTCCATCTATGTACTCTTGTCGATTACGGAAAACAAAAGTCTCATCTTGAAGGCAAGCGACATATTCACTTTGTTGAATCTGGATAGTTCTATCTTTCCAAACCAACTCGATAACCTCTACCGTCTCATAATCTGACACGATATTTTCGATAGTTGGAAAAGAAAATTTTGGCTGTAAGAAAGACGGTTTGGATGCAAATGTCGCGATTATCACAATTGTAATTAATACAAGAATGGTTATGACAATCCTACATACAGTGAATCTTGCCTTCATAGACTATACCGTAGCCCAATAGATATGGTCTTTGAAATAACTGGGTGCATAAGTACCTGTAAAGGTTACCGTAATATAGTTCTCTCCCCACCCGTTATTTAAATAGAGCGCATTATATGCTGATGATCCAGAACCATTACGATAATAACCATGGCATGTTGTAACATGTCCCCCTGATGCAGTGGTACCATCGTCAAAGACAATATTATTGCCTCCAATGGTAATTGGTTTATCATTATTAATCTCCGTCATAATCCTGCTCATGCTAAAACTAGTAGAGGCTACACTACCTCCGACCGAATAAGTGGATAAATAATTATTCATTCCTTTTTTCATTGACGATAGAGTTAAAGATCCTTGACCAACAAAAGATCCTATATGTTCAATCTCCTTTGTGGGAGCTAGCGAATTGCTTCTCAATTTACCCATATACTCGAACATAATGTATGCAGCTGTAGGACCACACCATCCATTTTTCCAACTAGTTGAAAGTTCAGACGATAAGAATTTCTGGGTTGCGCGAGTAGATTTTACAGCAGTCAATGCGGCCTCTTTTTCCATCAAATTTGTATATATGGTCGCCTTCGAATTGCTAAACGTTGGATAAATATTGCCTCTTTGGTTTACCCTTTCTCTTAATTCTGATGTGGAAATTTCTTTATTACTCTTTGTATCTACAAATTTGTTGCTTTTTTTAGTAAGATATTGTAAAGGTCCACAATAGTACTTCGCACCACTCTTGCCAGTATAGGGATTAAAACTTTTGGTTGAGTATTCATAAATCTCACATGTTACAATATCTATAATTGCGTATCCTCCGATATTAAGTTGACACAAAAAGGCAAACTGTTCATCATTGTCAACGCGATAAAGAGGGTTAGCCTTTGTAATTTAATATCTTGAGTACCTTCGATCATGTTAATAACGTCTTCCGCATACTTAAAAAGTTTTTGGCTGTAGGCGGATTGTGAAGTCAACATAGAAACCGTGTTTTGACTTAATGTGATTGAATTGCTGGCATCAGAAGCCAGCGTGAATGTGCTCATCGATATGATAATAATAATTGAAAGGGCTACACTTATCACTTTTTTCATTATGCTTTTTTCTTCTTTTCATTCACATATTTTAAAAATAGGTAGAATAATTCAAAAGATTCTTTAATTAATTTACCAGCACCCACCATAACCCCCATCGTGGCAACCGCTGTGGCTATGGTGGCGCTCACAGCTTGCCACCCCAGAGCAAAACCGAACAAAAGGGTGATCATCCAAAACAGCAATGTCAAGCGAGCGCGTTTTCGATACACCTTTCGCTCGATTTCGTCCAAAGGCTTATTGGCGTCCTCCACAGGCGCCAGAGCAAATATAATCGCGGCTCCCACCGCCGCCATGATACCGCAAATAAGCTTGTTATATAACACAAGTCTTATTACCGAAAGCACTGCGAATATCAAGGCGGTGGAGAAGATATAACACCGAAGCGGCGTTCTTGCATGATAGCCCCCTGCATTCATACGCAGGGGCATGTAAACAAGGGAAAACAATATGCTTTGCCAAAGCATGCCAAACAGCAGTCCGACAACAACAGTTGTAATAAAATTCAAAAGCATGAACAACCCCTGCTGCAAACCGTATTGATACAAGCTGCTGTCCTCAGGCTTAATAAGTGCTGCACTTACCAGCCTTTGGGTCATTTTTTCGGCTACGTTAGACATTCTTAAAATTTGCGAAGTTTCTTTGCGCCTTCCGGCAACTCAGGCTGATGGGCGTAACACATACACGCGACGTTAACGTTAAGCATCGTTACCATCAGTGCGAGGCTAGCCATTAATCCACTCATCTTAAGCACAAAATTTCTCACAACATTTCCCCTCCTTTTCCTTAAGCTTTCCGGCGCTTTTACTATATCAGGAAAAAACAGGGATTCCGCGTTTTTGTAATGAATGATATGTTTTTATGTAACGAATAGACGTTTTTAGCAGAATAAAGAATCCTTTATTCGATATACATCAAAATTTGGGCCCTGAAAATATTATCGGAATGGTCTACAGTTAAAATGCCATCATATTTTTTTAGCGTACTGCGAACGCTTTCCATTCCGATGCCATGGTGCGCTTGGTCAGCCTTTATCGTCAGAATTCTACCATCCTGTTCCAGTAATTTGCCATCATAAGGATTTTCTATTTTAATCAAAAGCCTTCCTTTATCAAAACGCAGTGTCACATTGATATAACGATTATATGAAAGTGCCAGATTGGCGCAAATTGCATTATCCAGCAGATTCCCCAAAATAACTGCCATATCAAAGGACGGCATATCAAGCTGCATTGGAATACTTAAATCTAATGACACTGCAATTTCGTTTTTTATCGCTTCATTCAGCTTAAAATTAAGAATGCTGTCGATACTGACATTACCTGATGTAGCATATTTTTTATCGTGTCCACATATGTGCATCATCTGGGACAAATGCTCCACAGCTTGTGGTACTTCTCCATTTTGCAAAAGGGTATAGATTGCTGTTAAATGGTTTTTAAAATCGTGTTTAAGTGTGCTCATAGACAAGAGTGACTCTTTCATCGTCTCAAACTGCCGATGATAATAATTGTTTTGCTTCTCTAGAAGTATTTGGTGCAAGCGGTTGTTGTAATATACTGAGACAACATCATAGAGATAAAAGATAAAGAAATTCATTGAGAATACAATAACCGTTATAGACAATGCTTGATATCTGGATATTGTAGAAAAATTCAGAAACATCACCAGCAAAACGAGTGAGGCAACCGGCATAAAAATGATACAAAACCAGTATGAAAACGGAATAATTCGGCCATATTTGATGCTTTTGAAATTGCCTATTATCAAAAGAACAATGAACGAGACCAGCCGGATGGCTATAATTCCAGTAACCGAAGAATAATCACCATGAATAATCATCGAGAGGCTATAGTAATTTGAAAAAATTACAAATATACTTTCAATGGTCATCAAGATAATATAAATCAGCGCGACCGCGCCAAGTTTTTGTTTTATAGAAGATTTATAGTTTAATGTCAACATCAGGAAAAGCACTATGTTGGAAGCAATCATAACTGCTGGAATTGGAAATGCAAAATAAATCAGTGTGATAATTGTAAAATACCCAAAGTAAGATAACGCTTCTATCCGTCTGTTTGTGACAGAATGGTTGAAAAAAATTCTCATAAATTTATATATTGTATAGGTCGCAAATATATTTGTCACGATATAAATTGGTCCATACATATTAAAATCCTTCATTATTCCATTTCGTCTGTAGGTCCCGAATTTCCTTTTGATTCGATTTGCTGATTGGTAATGTTATATTATTCGACATAACAATTTCTGTATATCGAAATAGGATAACATGAAAATAATTAATAAGATAAGTGCGATGTATACGCATAAAGTTGTGTGGCAAAAGCTCCGCCTCAATCGTCTCTAAATTGCCATAGAAAATTTCCTCGCCGCCTATTGTGATCATTTTAACTCTGCGGCCAAGGCTCTCAAACCAGAGTATATTTTTATATGGAATTTTGTAAGTGTCATGTGCTATTTTATAAGTAAAAATGCCCTGTAATTTTCCTGCCAGTGACAACGCTTTTTGGATTTGTTTTATAATTTCAGCTGGAGTAACAGGTTTATTAATAAAATTGAGGGGACGAACTTCAAACAGTTCTCTATAATAACTTTCGCGGCAAGAGACATAAACAATCTGGGTTGTTTGGTTATCCATTTCATTACGCAATTTTAGACCTACTTCTACGCCGTTAAGCATTTGCATTTCAATGTCAAGAAATATTAGATCGAAATAGTTGTCTTGGGAGATAAAGCCACATAACTCTTCACCAGAGTAGAAAACCTCTATATCCAGTTCAGTAACACACTGCGACTTATATTTAATAATGATACTTTCAATTTCTGAGCATACTGTTTTTTCATCATCGCAAATTGCTATTTTGAACATCTGTTAAGACCCTCCAATAATGTATCGGAACAGGGGTATCAATTGATAGGTCGAAATAGGCAGCAGGACATCGGTATATATTTCCATTTATTAATATAACACTATCAGCTTGGAAAGTCTAATAACTCGATGCAGTGAATTTTGGAAAACAGAAAAGCTGCTGAGGCAAATTTTTGCGCAATCGGAACGCCAGAGGTAAACCTTCGGCGTTTTGCCCTTTTATTTATTTATGTTAAAATGGTTATTTGAGATATCTATTAATTAGATAAATTGTTGATTTGACAAAAACACTTTATAATGATACTATTATTCAGATATACTATCGCTTTAAAAAACGAGGATTCCGATCCTCGTTTTTATTTTTAGAATTGAGGAATTACATGACAAAAGTATCATTCTCCGAGATGAGTCTTACCCCCAAGGTGGAACGCGCTGTTTCTCTTATGGGATTTGACTCCGCAACACCCATACAATCCAAAGCAATTCCGGTAATCCGCACTGGTGTAGATGTTATTGCCCGTTCACAGACTGGTACAGGAAAAACCGTAGCGTTTGCAATTCCTGCCATTGAAAGGGTCGATACACACGAGGAAAAGCCCACCATTCAGGTGCTGATTCTATGCCCGACCCGAGAGCTGGCGATGCAGACTACTGAGGAAATCCGTAAGCTGACCCGCTTTAAGGAGGGAATTCGGCCTGTCGCCATTTATGGCGGCGCACCGATTGAAAAGCAGTGCATTGATTTACGCCGTGCAAACCTTGTTGTCGGAACGCCCGGCCGCATAATGGACCATATGCGCCGCAAAACGATCAAGCTGAACAAGCTCAAGCTGATTGTGCTTGATGAGGCAGACGAAATGCTAAACATGGGCTTTAAGGAGGATATTGAGACTATTTTGACCGATACCCCCATGGAGCGTCAAACCGTGCTGTTTTCCGCAACCATGCCGCCTGCGATTATGAAGATCACCAAGGAGTTTCAGAAGGATCCGACCCTTGTGGAAACTGATAAGAGCCAGATTACCCTTAAAAATATTGAGCAGAAATTTATCGATATTCCCTATGCAAGAAAAAAAGAAGCTCTTGCAATACTCATCAAATACTTCGGACCGGCCCGCGCTATTATTTTTTGTGCAACCAAGAAAATGGCTGACGAGCTGGTAAGCTTTCTCAATGAGCGCAACATCAGCGCCGACAGCTTACACAGCGACATCAAACAGGCCCAGCGTGCCAGCACAATGCGGGACTTTAAGGCAGGTAAGACGAGAATTCTCATCGCAACGGACATTGCCGCCCGGGGCATCGATGTCAACGACGTAGAATATGTCATAAACTTTGACATTCCCTCTAATGCAGAGTACTACATCCACCGAATCGGAAGAACAGGCAGAGCGGGAAAAGACGGCTGTAGCATTACAATTTGCAGCAGCAAGCGCGAGGTTTATGAACTAAGACGAATCGCTGTTGCAGTGAAATCTGAGATCAAACAACTGCCTCTACCCACGATTTTAGATATTCAGCTCAAGGCAATTGAACGAGCGAGCCACGAGCTTCAAGCGCAGCTTCAGGACGGGATAAATCCAATATTTGCTCAAATGGTCAACGACTTGCTTGTGCGTGGATGCTCTCTTCAAGACATTGCTGAGGCAGCGCTTTCGCTGCACTATATGGAAATTTGCCAGCCGGACACAGCGGCCGTGAGTCAGCCTAAGCATGAAGCAGGCGAGTTAGCCCCCATAGAAACCCGGCGTAGAGCGGTTGACAAGAAAACAAATTTCAAGGAATTCGAGAAAAAGGCTGCCCGCCCCAAGGCGCGTCCGATGGATTTCGGAATAATGGTTGTTGACGTTGGCTACAGTAGCCGTATCAATGTAAACCACATCATCGGAGCCATAACAGACCACACAGGGATCTCCGGTAAGGAAATCGGCAAAATTGATATTGCGCAAGAACAGACTAATGTCGAGATTCCGAATGATTTGATAGAGCATGTGGTGGAGGCAATGAAGGGATGTAAAATCTGTGGCAAGTCCACTCATACATTCCTACTTGCGTCAGCGCAGCACAAAACCGGTCGCCCGGCAGGCAAAGCAAACACAGTTCAAAAAAAAGCCAATAAACGTGGTAATAGCCGTTCTGGTATGCCTAAATAAAAATAGATCAAAATAAGTTGTGTTATCAGTAAGGTAAATATAGATTTAATTGTTCACAAACAGAGAATAGGTTCGTAACCAAAGGTTCTGAGCTTATGTTAGAAAGCATTATAATTGCGCATTATGAGCAGAGAATTAATGCGAGGCCAGGCGTGAAAAGGACAGCTTATGCCGTTGCACAAATTGCCTGACTTAGGATAACTCCATAGCACGAAACCGCGAGTGGAAATAATATGCAAGGGGAAAATATCTGGATTTCTTGCCTAGTTTCGAGAATAGCGTAAGATAGAGTATTAATTTCCGGGCATAGCATAGCAGAAACATATCGTTTTCCGGTAATAGCAAAGCAAGTCTATCCGTAAATAAACTTTTTAAGGCTTTGCAGTTTTAGGCTGCCGGCGGCGAAGATCGGTTTTCAGAAGACCAGGCCAGCCGCAGTGCCCGCACTGCGAAGGCTTTCTGCCAATGAGTTTTTGGATAAGCTGTTCGGTGGAAAGCTTTTCTTTAATCGGTTTTGTATTCTGGACTTTGCAGATATTTAGCTTTTTCTGCTTGCCGCTGCTTGAAAAAAATCCGTAGTGCCGGATTTTTGTGAAGCCAGAAGGCAGAACGTGCATGAAAAAGCGGCGGATGAATTCTTCCGCGGTCAGCGTCATCGTTTTCCAACGACTGCTGTCTCGGTAATCCCACTATATTAACCCGATTTTATTAAGACAAAGCCGCCGGAAATTCCGACGGCAATTAAGTCATAGTTTTTTATAGTATTTTTCTATCATTAGATTGTTATTTTACTAGCTTTCACATATAGGCAAGGATATTTCAAATGTAGTTTTCCACCTCTGATTATCCTGCACAAGTATTATATCGCCATGATGTGCATCAACTATCTTTTGTGCGATTGCAAGTCCAAGCCCGGATCCACTACTTCGTCGGGAGGCTTCACCCACAACAAAAGGAGTAAAAATACTGTTTGCCACTTCTTTTGGTATACCAACTCCATTATCACCAATAATGAGCAAAACATTTTTGTCGTCTTTTACGAGTGCAAAGTAAAGCTCAGTTCCTTTGGGATTGTGCTTTAACGCATTTGCAATGACATTATCAAAAACACGCTGCATCTGGTAAAGGTCTATATTAACTAGGATTTCTTCTTCAGGTATATCTGCATCGGGGATAAATCCTGAGGCTTCAATTTCGGTATATTTATCTGCAAGATAAGTTCTAAAAAAGCTACAAATGTCGATCTGCTTAAGTGTTAGAGTATACTCGGGGTGTTCGAGTTTGCTGTATTCAAAAAAGGTGTTAATTAAACCGTTTAAGTTGTTCGCCTTCAAATTAATTGTTTCTAAATACATTTTTTGATTTTCCTGTGGAATTAAACCCTCACACAAAGCTTTGGTATACCCTTCTATTACAGTGATTGGAGTTTTTAAGTCATGCGAAATATCAGCAAGCATCTTTTGTTTTTGCGCTTCTACTTTTTTTCGTCTTTCTTCGCTGACTGCAAGTTTTTTCGCAAGATTCGAAAAGCTATCAAATATTTCAGTGAATTCTCGCGGGCCTTTGTACTGGGGCGTTACATTATCTCCAATTTCAAAAGAATCAATGTTGTCACATAAAAGAGTAAGCGGTTTTGTGATTTTTTGTTTTAGCCATAAAATAAATGCTAAAATCATGCCAATATATATGATTAAAAAAAGAATGATGCTATCTCTGAATATACCCGCTAATTTCTCGGTAAAAGCAATGTTGAATTCTTTTGATTGAAACAACAATATGGTATTTTGGTTGGATAGTGTATATTTGCTGACATTATAATTCTCAAACTTACTTTGAGATAGCAGGGAAAATTGCTCCCTTGTCAGGAATTTATATTTTGCTCCCGGCGGACAATACAGTAGATTACCGTCCTTATCAAGCAAATATATTTCCGTAATGCTCATATCGCCTTTATTTACAGTGTATGTAAACTCATAATAATCATCTCCTGTGTTAGTGGTATAGGTTGTTACCGAAATTTTCTCACTGTCATTTTCAAGAAAATCTTTTACAAACGAAAGATTGTTTTGAAAAACAGAAATATCAATTTTATTTGGGTTATAAAGTGCATTTTCTTCTTGGTCTAGCACTGCTATAAATCCGCCACTTCCGAGCAACTTCTCGGCTGGGAAACTGTCAAAATGACCTTTTAACATATTATTTTCATAAGCTTTTATTTGATCTGGTACGGTACCACCAAGCTTAAAAAATGTTAAAAAGGTAAAAAAGCATACAAGTGCAATCAATACCAATACCAATGCAAGGGTTAAAGCGATATAATTTCTCACTAGTAGTGAGAAAATACCGCTTTTTTTCTTATACGTTTTCAATTTTATATCCTATCCCCCTTACATTTTTAATATATTGCGGATTTTTTGGGTCATCCTCAATTTTTTCTCTCAAATGAGAGATATGAACCATAATCGCATTTTCATAGTTCTCGTAAAATTCGCCGTTTACAGCCTCGCATAGCTGGTCTTTGGTGTAAACCCTGCCTGGTATCTTCATCATAAAGCTAAGTAGCTTAAATTCGTTAGGGGTAATAATTATTTCTTTTCCTCGCTTTTTAAGAATCAGTGTTGCAGTATCAAGCTCTAATTCGCCAAGACAAAGTACGCCGCTTTGTTCAGTGGGGGTACTTGTCCCCCCTAAATTGTAAAATCTTCGAAGCTGTGCCGCCACCCTTGCAACAATAACAAGCGGGTTAAAAGGCTTTGTCAGGTAATCGTCTGCTCCGAGATTTAACCCCAGTATACTGTCGGTATCCTCTGTTTTAGCAGTAAGTATAATAATGGGAATATTGTACTTCTCTCTAATTTTCTTCGTTAGTTCAAAACCATCCATCTTCGGCATCATAATATCAAGTACAGCGAGGTCAATTGTCTCGCTGTTTATTATTTTGAAGGCATCCTCGCCGTTTTCAGCAGTGAATACACGGTATCCACTGCTTTCTAAAAATATCCTTAGGATGTTGACAATATCAATATCATCTTCTGCTATTAAAATTGTATATGTCGTCTTAACCTAACTCCTTCATTTGTTTTAAAATTATCACAAGTTTGTGTATCTATCTATCTCCCATTTTTGCCCAAGTATACAATAACATACTTATCGCGATGTTTTTGTACTCTTAAGATTTCTTAAGAGTGAGGAATGCTTAGCTTAAGAAAAAGAATTTATACTTGAAAACAAAGAAATTGAAATTGCTTTAGATAGGAGTTATTAAGGGTGATTAATAATCAAAAGCATATTTATATAATCATTTCAAAAACCAACACGGTTTTAGGAAGACTTATACGGCACTGCCTTGGCGTTAAATACAATCATTGTTCCATAGCACTTGACGATAGCCTCGAACAGTTTTATTCCTTTGGACGAAAAGAGTTATACAATATGTTCCGCGCCGGATTTGTAACCGAAAGCAAAAACAGCGGCTTTTTTAAAGAACACAACAATGCAGATATTTCAGTTCTTAAGGTACCTGTGACAGAGGTGCAGTGGCAAAGAATTTCAGAGGAAATTGCGATATTTAAAAGCAGCAAATGCAAGTATAGTGTTTTAGGACTGTTATTATGCTATTTAGGAATCCCAAAAAAACGAAAACACAAGTATTTTTGTTCGCAGTTTGTGGCGGAAGTGTTGGAGAAAGCAAACACAAAGCTTGTAGACAAGCCCTCACCTCTTGTAAAGCCTCATGATTTTTTGGGTATTGTACATGGACAACTTATTTACAAGGGAGCGATTGGACGCTATGAAGCAGCATAAACAAGAAAAAATCCTAATACTAACAAGTCGGTTTGGTAACGGGCACTATTCTGTCTCTGAAGCATTAATGGAGGAATATAGCGAACAGGGACATACGGTCCAAATACTTGATATTGTTGAAGTAATTTTCCCAAAATTGCACAAGGCAATTTATAAAATTTTTAGCAACATCATTTGTCGCAATGGAAGGCTATACAATTTTTGCAATTCCTTTGGGCTTAAGGAAAGAAAAGCAAAATCCAACAAAAAACTTATGCAAAAAATTACCAGGCTGTCACCTGACAGGATTGTAATTACCTGGTCAGGTTGCAGTAAAATGCTTGGTAACACTGTTATTCCGGTTACCGTCTGTATCACCGATATGGCACTGCACCCCGGTTGGATTTATCCCAAAGCAGAAATATATCTTGTTGCGAGTGATGATGTTGCAAAAAAGCTCTCTGAATATGGAGTACCCCATTCAAAGATTGTAGCCAACGGAATACCGGTGAAAAAAGCATTTCATTATGGATTAAAATTCGTTACATCCAAAAGAAAGCTTCTCATTATGGGAGGCGGTCTTGGCATTATTCCATGGCTAGGTGCAGTTCTTGATAGGCTCGCCACGCAAAACTCGATTGAGATAACCGTAATAGCTGGTCGTAATGAGAAGCTTCGGCGCTATTTGACAAATAGCTATCCAACTATCCGCACTATTGGTTTCACAAATGAATTACACAGATATTTATCCCAGGCCGATCTTGTTGTTTCAAAACCAGGCGGTGTTTCGATTTTTGAAAGCATTTATGTGGGAACACCTTTTGTTGCGGTTTATCCCGAATTTGCACACGAAATTGATAATGCAAATTATTTAATAAAAAGTAAAATAGGCGCTGTTATTTGGAAGGGCGAAGCAATAGAAGCACAAATTTTAAGTTTTATCAATGATACCGAATATCTGCAACAGTGCCGCTACTCAATGGCAAGATTACGTAATGGATTTTATCAAGGTCAACGATATAGAAAGTTGGAAAAAGTATATCAATATGCTGTTTGAAAAAATTCTAATTACGCTGTTCCTCGTCGTGCTTACTTATACATTTATCAATGTATCAATTACAATTTGGCTGCGATTTGCAAACCCAATGAATAAGATTTCAAATTATAATGCTATGATCTATTTAACCTTCGATGACGGAATAAATGCTCAAACAACACCAATGCTTTTGGATTTGCTAAAAAAGCACAACATAAAAGCCACCTTTTTTGTGGTTGCGCAAACTTTAGAAGAAAATATTGAAATAGTAAATTGCATAAAAAAAGAAGGTCATCTTATCGGTTTGCACTCTTGGAGTCATAAAAACCAAATTTTTCAAGACCCTTTTAGTTTGCTTAATGACTTTAAAAAAAGTATAAATATTTTCAAAAAGCATCATATTACCCCGGCTTTTTACAGGCCACCTTGGGGACACATTAGTTTATTAGGACTATACTATTGCAGATTATACAATCTTAATATTTCGTTGTGGAACGTGATTGTGCAAGACTGGAAGAAAAATACATCACCAAAAATTATCTGCAATAAGCTGACAGAAAAGGTTAATGGCACTGCTGTCATCTGCTTACATGATGGTCGAGGTAAAGATGATGCTCCGAAAAAAACAATCGAAGCACTTTGTAAAATGATACCAAAGTGGTTAGAGGAAGGATATAGCTTTGAAACGATTGATAAACTTTACTAAAAAAATACTGCTTAATGGCGGACTCTTTATATTTTTCATAGTCTTAACCTATCGCTTGATGTTTGCCAAACTAAACGTAGCAAATGCTATTGAACTTCTGCTAGGTTTTAACCCGCTTTTTTTGATAATTGCTATCTTGTCTGTCGCAACAATGCTGGCCCTTGAGACGCTGACAATAAAACGGAATCTGCATGTGCTTGGCGAGCATAAAAGCTATTTGTCCTGTGTTAAATACACCTTTGCTGGTAACTTTTTCAGCATTATTACCCCTGCTGCAACTGGTGGGCAGCCCATGCAAATTTATTTAATGAACAAAGATCGCATCGGAACGGATAAGGCCACTCTTGCACTTATGTTGGATTTGGCTGCCTATCAAATAGTCATTATAACATTATCCTTATTCGGTTTTTTCACATTTTTTAACGAAACAGTGAAACTGTTCGGAAGCTTTTACCCAATGCTGATTGTAGGAATTGTACTTAACAGTTCCCTTTTAGCCTTGACTTTACTTGCAATTTTTTCAAAGACACTAATTTATCAAATTGTTATCCTGTGTAGCGGGTTTTTGCGTACTTTTAGATACAAGAAAGCTGATCGCTTTGAAACATTAGCGTTGCAATGGGTTACAAGGTACCAGCAAAGTGCAAAGGTGCTTAGAGATAATAAAAAGTCGGTTGTCATCAACATAGCTTTGATGTTTATTAGAATTTCGATAATGTTCACAGCCCCTCTTTGGGTTTATATGGGACTGGGTCTGTCAGGTAGTAATCTACTATTTATTGTGGCTATGCAAGCAGTATTGCACATATCCTGTGCGGCACTTCCTTTACCCGGTGGTGTAGGGGTCGGAGAAGCAATATTTTTGATTTGCTTTAGCACTATTTTTCCATCCTCGCTTATTGATACTGCAATGCTACTCAGTCGAGGAATAGGTCTTTATTCTATTGCGCTTATAAGCGGTGTTGCACTCTTTGTCTGGTATGTGGTTTCATATAAAAAACAGCACCTGAGAGTTCAGTTGCCAGCAAATGCAGGGATAATATAAATATTCCTTTAGTTCCCACCTTCTATGTAAAATTACTTGTCCATCATGAACATAGCACTAAACCACTACGCGATGGCCTAATACCAAAAGCATTCTTGTTCTATCAAACAACTGCTGTGAAAGCGGCAGATTTTCTTTTCTCATTTAGTTTTTTTCAGACTATTATGACGAAAGGGTTTATAGCACTCAAGCTTTTTAGCAGCTTGCTGTAATATTTCTTTTGCTTATCAAAGACATAACCATTTGCCAGTAAAACCCCTTTTGAAGCGTTATTTTCTTGATCCGGCTGTACAACAATTTCACGGGTAGTCTCTGTATCTTTGATATGCCCTGTCAACACTCGAACAATCTCTTTGCCATAACCTTTACCCAAGTATTCTTCGTTACCAATCAGGTAGTCTATGCTACACATATCGCCCCTCCGGTTAACGGTATACCAATTCTCAAGGTCTTTCGCATTGTAACAGTCGTAATATTGGCAAAAGCCGATGGATATTTTATTATCCATCACAATAAAGTGGTGGATCCAAGCATATTCATCATGACGTCCATTAATTTCAGTTAACCAATCTTCCGGGTCTTGATACCATTTCAAAATATAGTCCTTATGAAGCCATGAAGTAAACATGGCAACATCCGTATCCTGAAATGGGCGAAGCGATATCTTGTTTTTTTCCACCTTAAAATCCCCTTCCTTGTTTTGTTTTTACAACTATCCTGATTGTATGTAATGACTATTTCACCGGCAACACATAATCTATGTTAAGCTCAAAAGTGCGCCTTCTGGGCTTGCCTATTAAGTACACAATGAGCAACTCATGGCAATTTTAATCTTTTGTAGTATAAATTATGAAAAGGGGAGTAGCATGAACCATTAGGTTTGAACCAGCAAATCATGGTCTGGCATTCTGTCCTGATAGCCGTGCTTCAGGTGGGTGGGCTGTAACCATTCATTTTATCGGAGTTCCAGTGGCTTTTCTACTCCCTAGCGGCGGCGCTATTTTAATTGGGGATAAGTAACGAAGGCGTAAAAGTCATGTCAAATGGCTTTTACGCCTTCGTTAATGAAGAGGAATGGATGTAGCAACCTATAAGAGTATATGGCTGTGCCAGTGCAGGTAATGAACGATCCACATCCACAGGTCCCTGTCTTAAAGAAGAGTTCTCGGATGGCTGTGGTACGTTATCTTTGCAGCCAGAACGGTCATACGGTGGAGCAACACCATTTTCGTCATGGACTAAAACACTTTTAGGTGCTGAATCATCATATGGCGTTTCATCAACAACAGGTCGCTCAACACCCGCAACAAACTTCTTTACGGCGTCAACAAGTTCCGGCGATTCGTTGACATAGGCGAACGATGTTGTCAATCTCCAGGTGATATTTTCACCATCTCCCGCCCTCTTCCTGCTGAGAACCCTTATGACCGCAATAAGCTTATCG
>JAYFNI010000010.1:0-187968 GCA_034933525.1 Candidatus Fimivivens sp. | reverse complement strand
TGCACCGGCAAGGGCAACGACCAGGTCCGTTTTGAGCTGACTATCAAGGCCTTTGCACCCGATATGGGAATCATTGCGCCTTGGCGTACCTGGGAGCTCAAGAGCCGCGAAGACGAAATTGCCTATGCCGAGGCACACAACGTTCCGCTGGCTATCAACCGCGAAACTAACTATTCTAAAGATAAAAACATCTGGCATCTCTCACACGAGGGCCTTGATCTGGAAGATCCGGCAAACGAGCCGCAGTACGATAAGATTCTTGAGCTTGGTGTTTCTCCCGAAAAAGCGCCCGACGCACCCACTTATGTCACCATCTCGTTTGAGCAGGGCGCACCCGTCGCTATCAACGGAGAAAAGATGACGACTGCCGAAATCATAAAGTACCTTAACAAGGTTGGCGGTGAAAACGGCGTGGGTATCACCGATCTGGTCGAGAATCGTCTTGTCGGCATGAAGAGCCGCGGCGTTTATGAGACCCCCGGCGGTTCGATTTTATATTTTGCACATGAGCAGCTCGAAAGCCTGTGCCTAGATAGAGAGACAATGCATTACAAACAGCAAGTTGCACTCAAGTTTGCTGATTTGGTGTACAACGGCCAGTGGTTTACCCCGCTGCGTGAGGCACTTTCAGCCTTTGTAGATTCCACCCAGAAAAACGTGACCGGCGAAGTTAAAGTCAAACTTTATAAGGGTAACATCATGGGCGCCGGCACCACCAGCGCATACAGCCTCTATTCCGAAGAAATTGCCACCTTTGGCGAGGACACTGTCTACGATCAGATGGATTCTAAGGGCTTCATCAACCTGTTCGGACTTCCGTTGAAGGTTCAAGCTAAATTGGCTGAAAAACTGGGTAAATAAAAAATCGCTTCATCAATGCGAAGCCCTGGAACCGCAACGTGGGGGCAGGGCTTCTTTTGTCCCCAAAGCAGATTATATCTTTTCTTGTTATAGCTTTTTAGGCCTTTAAGGAGGGTTTTATATGAAAATGTGGTCCGGCCGGTTTAGCAAGGAATTGGATGCCGGCGTCAATGACTTCAACTCCTCAATTGCATATGACCACGTGATGTACCACGAGGATATCACAGGCTCTATTGCCCACGCTACTATGCTGGGCAAGTGCGGAATCATTCCGCAGGCGGATGCCGACGCCATCGTAGAAGGCCTGAAAGGAATAATGGTCGATCTCGATTCTGGTGCATTACAGTTTGATTTTACTGCCGAGGACATTCATATGTTTGTCGAGCAGGTGCTAACTGAACGTATTGGTGACCCGGGCAAGCGCCTCCACACCGCCAGAAGCCGCAATGATCAGGTGGCATTGGATATCAGAATGTACTTAAAAAAGCAGCTTTCAGGTATTTACGCCGAAGTACGCCAGCTGATTGACGCCATCATTGCCAAAGCAGAGCAGAACCTTGATACGGTTATGCCGGGCTACACTCATCTACAGGTGGCGCAGCCCATCACCTTCGCCCATCACATCATGGCCTATGCCCAGATGTTTTCGCGTGATTTGGGGCGTTTAAGTGATTGCTGCCGCCGTATGGATGTTATGCCGCTTGGCTCTGGCGCACTGGCCTCCACCACATATCCCATCGACCGCAAACTGGTTGCTGAGCTGCTGGGTTTTACGGGTGGTGTGACGCAGAACAGTCTGGACGGTGTTTCCGACCGCGACTTTTGCGTGGAGGCCGCCGCCGCCCTTTCGCTTATTATGACTCACCTTTCGCGTTTCTCTGAGGAGATTATCCTCTGGTGTACGTCTGAATTCCGCTTCATTGAGCTTGACGACGCATTTGCAACCGGCTCCTCAATCATGCCTCAGAAAAAGAATCCTGATATCACCGAACTAATCCGCGGCAAAACCGGGCGTGTCAACGGAGATCTGCTGACGCTCTTAACTATGCTCAAGGGCCTTCCGCTGGCCTACAACAAGGATATGCAAGAGGATAAGGAAGCGATTTTCGATAGCATCAATACGACCCATCTCTGCCTTAGCACCTTTATCCCAATGTTGGAGACCATGACGGTTAAGAAGGAAAATATGCGTTCCGCAGCGGCAAAAGGCTTTATCAACGCGACCGATTGCGCTGATTACCTCACCAAAAAAGGCCTGCCTTTCCGCGAGGCGTATCAGATGACCGGCTTTTTGGTTAAGCTTTGCATTGAACGCGGCTGCACACTGGAAACACTGCCGCTTGATGCCTACAAGGGTATTTGCAAAACTTTTTCAGCCGATTTATACCACGCAATCGACCTGCAAACCTGTGTTGAGCAACGCAATGTTATTGGAGGCCCGGCACCTAACGCCGTCAAAGCACAAATTGCCGAGCTGAAAGCACGCTTGGTTGCAATCGATACCTATAAACCATATTAATCAGATCAATAAACCTATTAAGACAAAATAGGTTTTGTACAAACAAAAACAGTACGACTCGCGCCGGACTGTTATATTAAAAAGGGGGCTTCGCTCATGAAATTTAAGGTATTCATCGACGGCAAAGAAGGCACAACAGGACTAAAAATATTTGACCGCCTTGAGGGGCGAAGCGATTTAGAAATCCTGCTGATTGACGAGGATAAGCGCAAAGATGTTTCCGAGCGCAAAAAACTCATCAATGCCTCTGATATTACTTTTCTCTGTCTGCCCGACGATGCAGCCATTGAAGCGGTATCGCTCGTCGAAAACGACCATGTCAAAGTCATTGACGCTTCCACAGCTCATCGGGTCAACCCCGCATGGGTATACGGCTTTCCGGAACTTTCATCCGAACAGCGCCAAAAAATCAGCGCGTCGCACCGGATTGCAAATCCCGGTTGTTATGCCACCGGCTTTATTAGCCTAGTACATCCCATGGTTAAGCTCGGTGTTATGCCTGCGGATTACCCCGTTGTCTGTCATGCCATCTCTGGCTATTCCGGCGGGGGAAAAAAGATGATTTCCGCTTACGCCGAACCTGACCGTACAGCCGAATATGATGCAGTACGTCAGTATGGCCTAACCCAGTCCCACAAGCACCAAAAGGAAATGAAGGTGCTTTCCGGCTTGACCGATACCCCAATATTCAACCCCGCAGTTGCCGATTTCTTTGCGGGCATGACTGTTTCAGTACCGCTTTACACCAAGCTCTTAAGTATAAAGCTCACGGCACAGCAGATACATGAAGCATTGTCGGAATATTACGCCGGCCAGCACTTTGTAAAAGTGATGCCTTTCATGGGTGAGGGTGTACTTAACGCTGGTTTCCTGCCATCCAACACACTGGCGGACACCAACTATTTACAGATTTTTGTTTGTGGGAACGATGAGCGCGTGCTGTTGGCGGCCTGCCTGGATAATTTGGGCAAAGGCGCCTCAGGTGCAGCGGTTCAAAACATGAATATTGCACTGGGACTTGACGAAGCAACTGGGCTGTAATAATAATCAGACTAGAATTAAAAGTGATATAACGAACGGAGGATTTTCTTATGACTCAGACCACCACCGCACAAAAGGCAGAAATTTTAAGCCGGGCGCTCCCCTACATTCAAAAGTACAACGGCAAAACGGTTGTCGTAAAATACGGCGGTAACGCCATGACCAACAACGAACTTAAAGAAGCTGTCATGGGCGATATCGTGCTGCTTTCCTGCATCGGCATCAAGGTTGTGCTCGTTCATGGCGGCGGCCCCGAGATCACCGGTCTGCTCAAAAAGATTGGCAAGGAATCAAAATTCATCAACGGCCTGCGCTATACCGACGAAGAAACTCGCGATGTTGCGCAGATGGTGCTGGCTGGCAAGCTCAACAAAGACCTTGTCGCACAGATTAACGCACAGGGCGGTCGCGCCATGGGCCTGTGCGGCGTGGATGGCGGTATGCTGACCGTTAAGAAGATGGAAGACGAAGTCGATTATGGCTTTGTCGGCGAAATGACCAAGGTTGACCCCAAGCCCATCACTGACCTGCTCGATGCGGGCTATATTCCGGTTATCACAAGCATTGGTGCGGACGAAAATGGTGTCACCTACAACATCAACGCCGACACGATGGCCTGTTACGTGGCCAGCGCCCTCAAGGCCGAAAACATTATCCTCATGACCGACGTGCGCGGCCTTTTGATGGATAAGAATGATGAAAACACGTTAATTCCCACCGTCGCACCCAGTGAAGTGCCTGACCTAATTGAAAAAGGCGTAATCGCTGGCGGCATGATTCCAAAGATTCAGTGCTGTGTGGATACACTTAACGATGGCGTCACCAAGGCGGCCATTATCGATGGCAGAATCGTACACGCTATCCTGATTGAAATGCTTTCTGACGAGGGCATCGGCACCATGATTTATAAGGAGGAATCCAAATGACTTTCTCTGAAATTAAAGAATTGGATCAGACCTACGTCGCCCACACCTATGGTCGCGCTAATTTTGCACCAAAGTGCGGTAGGGGAGCAACCTGTGAAGATTTTGAAGGCAAAAGTTATATCGATTTTTCCAGCGGCATCGGCGTGAATTCGCTTGGTTTTGCCGACCCCGAGTGGGTTAAGGCCGTCTCTGAACAAGCGGCTTGTCTGGCGCATATGTCAAATCTTTATTACACCGCGCCTGGGGCTCAGCTTGCAAAGAAGTTGTGTGAAAAATCCGGAATGAAAAAAGTGTTTTTCGGTAATTCTGGTGCCGAGGCTAACGAAGGCATGATCAAAGCTGCCAGAAAGTACGCACAGGTTAAATACGGCAAAGAGCGGTATGAGATTATTACGCTGGTCAACTCCTTCCACGGGCGTACCATCACCACAGTGGCAGCCACCGGTCAGGTGTCCATGCACGTTAACTTTGATCCCTTTACCCCTGGATTTGTCTATGCCGAGGCCAACAATTTCGATGATGTCGTTTCTAAAGTCAGCGGCAAGACCGCTGCCATCATGATGGAAATGGTACAAGGTGAAGGCGGTGTCATTCCGCTCGACACCCATTTTGTTAAAAAGGTTGCGGCGCTTTGCGCGGAAAAAGATATTTTGCTTTTGGTTGACGAGGTTCAAACCGGCATCGGCCGTACCGGCTATTTCTATTGCTATCAGGCGTTTGGCATTCAGCCTGATATCGTCAGTTCGGCCAAGGGGCTTGCGGGTGGTCTCCCCATCGGAGCGGTACTGTTCAGTGAAAAGACCGCCGACACATTTGTACCGGGCGACCACGGTTCGACTTTCGGCATGAACCCCATAGCTTGTGCAGGCGCCAATGTCGTTTTAAACCGTCTGGATGATACTTTTCTAGCTGATGTCACCCGCAAGGGTCAAAAGCTGGTTAATGCCATCTGCAAGTGTGAAAATGTTGAGTCGGTCACTGGCATGGGCATGATGATCGGCATTATGCCCAAGAAGGGTACTTCAAAAGAAATTGTTGCAAAGTGCCTCGAAAAGGGATTGGTCGCACTTACTGCACATGAAAAAGTGCGCTTGTTACCACCACTGGTCATTACCGATGCAGAATTGGAGCAAGGTCTTGCAATTTTGCTTGAAGTCTTGGAGGAGGCCGGCAACGCATGAAGCATCTGCTGAAATTGCTTGATCTTTCAACTGAAGAAATTATTGGGCTTTTAGATCTGGCTGACAAGCTAAAATATGAAAAGAAGCATAACATTCCCCACCCCATCCTAAGCGGGCAAACACTGGGCATGATTTTTCAAAAGTCCTCAACCCGCACCCGCGTCTCGTTCGAGGTTGGTATGTATCAGCTCGGCGGTCAGGCCCTGTTCCTATCGTCGCGCGACCTCCAGATTGGTCGCGGCGAACCGGTGGAAGATACCGCCCGCGTACTCTCGCGCTATCTTGATGGCATCATGATCCGCACCTTTGCGCAGGAAGAGGTTGAGGCGTTTGCAAAGCACGGCAGCATACCCGTCATTAATGCGTTGACCGATTTTGCACATCCCTGCCAGGTGCTCGCCGACTTGCAAACCATCCGCGAGTATCACAAGACGTTGGAGGGCAAAAAGCTTTGCTTTATCGGTGATGGCAACAACATGGCTAATTCTCTTATTGTCGGTGGCCTCAAAACCGGCATGAAAGTTAGCGTGGTTACCCCTAAGGAATATGCACCCGATCCGATTATTATGGAATTTGCAAAGGCATACCCTGGCTTTGAATGGACACAGAACCCAATGCAGGGCGCAGCCGACGCCGATGTTCTTTACACCGATGTCTGGGCCTCGATGGGTCAGGAATCGGAACAGAAGAACCGCGAAAAGGCGTTTGAGGGCTATCAGATTAATAAATCCGTAATGTCGGTGGCACACGCCAACGCGATTGTCCTGCACTGCCTGCCCGCACATCGCGGTGAAGAAATTACAGCCGACGTCATGGAGACACACGCCAACGAAATTTTCGATGAGGCCGAAAATCGACTCCATGCACAAAAAGCGGTTATGGTCACCCTCATGAAAAAGTAAAAGATAATTTTAGAAGCGGCATGGAGATTCCATGCCGCTTCTGCCTTTTAATAATTCGTCAGATTAAAATATCAAGGGATGGTGCAAACCGTAGCAGACATCATGCCGGTTTAATTACTTCATCATGCCCATCCATATCATAAATAGCACTGAATACCCCACAGTCGCCAGCAACAACCATAAAATTAATTGTTTGATGGGATAGCGCTTGCGGTGAATTGCGTGAGACTGCTGCCGTCGCGCAGCCGGAACCGCATTGGTATCGGCAGTGGTCTGTTCAATGCCCAGGTAATAATCCGCCAGCGCCGCCCTGGCACGATCATAGTGATCGCCATCCACATAAATGTCCTTGCCCAGCATCGAAAATCCGGTGTTGTCAGGTCGTTTATTCTTACGCGATGCACTGCGAACAATATATTTCACTGAATTTTGTGCGAGAAGTTCCTCCAAGAGTTCCAGCTCGCGCTTATTTATAATATTAGCTAGAAAACGCGGGGACGTGCTGCCTGAAACCGAAAAACCCTCCTGTGGCATATTGGTAGCAGAAGCTACAGTGCCTTTTTCAGGGTTATTATCGTCAATATATGCCATTATGTTCTTCCTCCGTAGTCGGCCAGCGCCAAATGGTTAGACATAATCAGTGCCGTTCTATCATCATCATATAAGGCGAGTCCGGTACATTGAGCAGGCGATAGATAAAGACATCGAATTCCTTTTTATCTACCCCGGCAAAATAGCCTTGAAGTGTTTCTCCCTCCAGACGCCCCTCCTCGTGCCCAGGGTATACCGCCACTCCCAGTGCACCACCGCGCTTAAGCGCTTGCATGGCACGCTTGACGGCAGTAACAGTTGATCCGCGTTGCGTGGTGACACTACGGTCGCCTCCCGGCAAAAAGCCAAGATTAAATAGACCGCCGTCAATTTCACCCGGCACATAATCGGCAAAGTGGTCATGGCTATCAAGAATAAGTATTGCATTGTTAAAGTCATTTTGCAAAAGCAGTTCAGCGGTCTGATCGAGCGCCGTCTGCTGTATATCAAAGGCGTACACCTTGCCCTCTGGTGCAAGCCGACATAAAAATAGCGTATCCCGTCCGCGCCCCATGGTGAAATCCACATAGGTACCCTGCGGGTTGGCGTTTTCGGCCAGTCTATCCTTTGCAAGCTGCAAAATACCTATCATTGTTTATCTATCCTCCCATAAATCGCCCTGCCAAATGTCCTGGTGCGCCAGCGCACTATCAATGGCATTTAACACGCCACGCTTATTCCTTGTCCAGACTGGGCCGATTAGCGTCCTCTTGTCGCCGTCCCCAGTCAGCCGTTCAATGACTGTCTCAGGATGAAAATATCGCAACTGATTACAGACCACATCAACATACTCCTGCTGAGATAACAGCGGAAATGCGCTCTGACTGTAAGTCGCCGCCAGTGGTGTGCCTGAAACGACGTGTAACATATGCAGCTTAATACCATCCGGTCGAAGCGCGGCCAGTGTTTTGGCCGAAGTTAGCATCATGTCGGGCGTCTCCTGCGGCAAGCCGTTGATCAGGTGAACACAAACATAAATATTACGCTGTTTCAACAGACTAATTCCTTCGCAAAACTCCGCAAAGGTATGCCCGCGGTTGATAGCCTGAGCCGTAGCATCATGCACCGTTTGTAACCCCAGTTCTAGCTCAAGCACTGTTTTTTCAGAAAAACAAGCCAATAGGTCGGCCATTTCACGGTTAATACAATCTGCGCGAGTCGCCAGGCGAATTCCGGCAGGATGTAGCGCAAGCGCTTCACTAAGCAGCGCTTCAACTCGCGCTAAAGGTGCATAAGTATTAGAAAAATTTTGAAAATAAATAACCGGTTTTGCATCCTGCCACTTATCAGTCAGGGCAAGACCCGTTTTATACTGCACTGACAACGGTATTCTCTCGTCGGAGAATTCGGCACCGCCCAAACAAAAGGTACAGCCACCGATTCCTTTAGTCCCATCACGATTGGGACAGCTCATGCCGGAGCTCAACGAAATCTTTACAATTCGGCCACCGAATCGTTGACGACAGTACTGCGCCATCGTGTAATAACGCTTACCATTTAAGTACTGCATCGCCCACTCCTGTCTGCCCGCCTTATTTAAACCCAGAATAATTTATACATATTTTTTTAATTATATCATATTTCTGCACAAAACAAAACCCATATCCAGCCTATAGTTGTACCGGTTTTTTATTTGAATTATAGCCAAAAGTCTGAATAATGTGTTATAATATACTGAGTTTGAGTTAAGCTAACTTAGACCATATGGAATGTAAACCAATTGGGAGGTTTTTTAAATGGTAAAGGCTATCGTTGGCGGCAACTGGGGAGATGAAGGCAAAGGTAAAATGACAGATATGCTCGCAGCGGACTCCGATATTGTCGTCCGTTATCAGGGCGGAGCAAATGCGGGGCATACCATCGTAAACAACAAAGGAAAGTTTGCGCTGCATCTTTTGCCGTCAGGTGTTTGCTATGAGCATGTCACCAACGTCATTGGCCACGGTGTCGCCTTTGACCTCGCCAAATTTTTTAAAGAGTATGATGCACTGCTTGCATTGGGCATTCAGCCTAAGATTCTGGTCTCTGACCGCGCGCAGTTACTCATGCCGTTTCACGCACAGTTTGACGCCCTTGAAGAAGAGCGCCTTGGCGCCAACAGCTTTGGTTCCACCAAGTCAGGTATTGCGCCGTTTTATTCCGACAAGTATCTAAAGGTAGGCTTTCAGGTCTGTGAGCTATATGAGCCGGAACGTTTGATGGCACGTCTGACCGCACTGTGCGAGTATAAAAACCTGATTCTTGATACAGTATATCATCAGCCGCCTCTCGACCCCAAGGCGCTGTTTGATTATCTGCGTGGTTTTGCTGACCGGCTGGCACCTATGGTGACCGATACCGCTAAGTTCTTAAACCAGGCCATTGCCCAGGGAAAGACTATTTTGATGGAAGGCCAACTCGGCGCGCTGCGCGACCCGGATCACGGCATTTATCCGTTCACAACGTCATCCTCACCGCTGGCAGGTTTTTCGACTGTTGGCGCGGGTATTTCTCCTTGCGCCATCTCCAACGTTGTTACTGTTGTTAAGGCCTATTCATCCTGTGTGGGCGCGGGCGCATTCGTCTGCGAGCTTTCAGGCGACGAGGCACACCAGCTGCGCGAAGCGGGTCATGAATACGGCGTCACAACTGGCAGACCCCGTCGTGTCGGATATCTTGACCTTGTTGCATCGCGCTACGGCTGCATGGTACAGGGCACAACTGATGTGGCGCTGACGCTGATTGACGTCTTGAGCTATCTAGATAAAATCCCAGTGGTCACCGCCTACGAGATTGATGGTGAGGTTACCACGGACTTCCCCTGTACCCCCAAGCTTGATCGCGCAAAGCCGGTGTTTGAGGTTCTTGATGGGTGGAAGTGTGACATCATGGGAATCACCGAATATGAGAAGCTCCCCAAAAATGCGCGCAAATATATCGAGTATGTTGAAAAGGCGCTCGGCTATCCCATTACCTACGTTTCTACTGGCCCCGCGCGCGAGCATATTATCTACCGTTAATATTGATTATCAAACAGCCGACAGTACCGCTAAATGCGTACTGTCGGCTGTTTTTCTAACGTGCTTCAAAACGACGCTTAACCGGTGGCTATTACTATTTTAAACAAATACTAGTATGTAGGCCTGTGTGCAATATTATGCCAACAACACATTGGCTATAACAGCGATAGCGGGCAGTGCCACCAGCGATATCATGGTCGTTATCGCTACAAGGCTGCTGGGGTATAAAACCTCTTTTCCCAACGAGGCGCTCAGCAAAATAACCGATACTGCTGATGGACAGGAGAAACAATATACCGCCACGAGGCACGCTGTCTCAGCCCCGACAAACCAATCTGAAGCGCCTACAGCCACAACAATGGCAATACCAGCCAACGGTACGATGATGGTGCGCAGCAGCGCCGCCCAGTACATGCGCAAACTTTTGAGATCATCAAGTTTTAGATCGGCTAAAAACACGCCGGTAATAATCATCGAAAGGGGCGTTGTCAGGCCTCCAAGCAGCCGCACGGTGTCAATAACCGGACCGGGAATCGGGATCTGGAACCCAAAGATGAGCAACCCCAAAATAACCGAGAGAATGCACGGGTTATACAACAGCTTTTTGGGATTAAAGCTGCCACCAAGCTCGAGGACGCCTTGTGTCCAGTGGAACAGTAAAAACACTGAAACAAAGGCCGTAGCAAAAAATGTGCTATCCTCTCCCAACGTCGCCCGAATCAGCGGGATAGCCATATAGGCGGCGTTCGCGTAGATCACCCCGAACCGCTCGGTACGGCAAGCTTGTCCGTCACGCGTACAAATTAACAGCCGGGAGGCCGCAATTGCCAGCAGGTGCAAAATGACAGCCAGCAGAAAGGTTAAGCCAAAACCCGCCAGCAGTTCATATTGCATCGGGCGATAAAGCGACGAAAGCATGATGCTTGGAAGCGCAATATTAAGCAGAAAAGTACTTAAATAACGCGCAACTTCTTCAGTGAGGAGTCCCTTTTTGCTGCAAAATAAGCCCACCATCGTGAGCAAAAACATAATCATGACCTGATGCGCTACAATAATTGCCGACTGCATGTTACATAATTCCCTTCTACAAAAACAAAAGCGGGACACTGTGGAATACACGGTCATTGCGTATTCCGCAGCATCCCGTCATAACTATTGACAGGCTATAATGATTCCATTGGTACCGAGCGCCGCAAATTATTCTTTCTCAAAAGGCAATAATCAACATCAATCGGCTAACCGCTTTATTTGTCACAATAACCACTTTGAGCTATTATAACACGGCTTTTTTCATTCTTGCAATAGCTTCCTTGGTTCTTTCACGATCGCCAAAGGCGGTCAGTCGGAAGTAGTTGCCGCCATTCTGTCCGAAACCTGCACCGGGGGTTCCTACGACATTCGCTTTTTCAAGCAGAAGATCAAAGAACGCCCAAGATTCCATGCCATTGGGGCACTCCATCCAGAGGTAGGGGGAATTCTCACCGCCTACAAAACGAATGCCCATTTCGCGCAGGCCGTCCCCAATAATCTTGGCATTTTCGCGGTAATAGTCAATATTTGCTTTAATCTGCTTTCTGCCTTCAGTTGAAAAAACTGCCGCAGCCGCGCGCTGGGTTACATAGGGAACACCGTTGAACTTGGTTGTTTGACGACGCAGCCACAACTTGTTCATCTTCCCGTTTAGCAGCTCTACCGGTACAACGGTGTAGCCGCAGCGGGTACCGGTAAAGCCGGCAGTTTTTGAAAGGGAGCAAAATTCAATCGCGCAATCTCTGGCACCTTCAACCTCAAAAATGCTACGGGGCAGCGCGGGGTCCGAAACAAAGCATTCGTAAGCCGCATCAAAGAGAATGACAGCGTTCTTCTGCTTGGCATACGCGATCCATTCGGCGAGCTGTGCGCGGTTATAAACCGATCCGGTGGGATTATTTGGAGAGCAAAGGTAGATGATATCCGCATCAACAGCTGGGTCGGGCATTGCCAAAAAACCATTTTCCAGCGTAGCGTCCGTCAGCTTAATGCGGCGGCCTGCCATGACATTGGTGTCAACATAAACCGGGTAAACCGGGTCGGGTACCAGCACGGTGTTATCGGCATCAAACAGGTCAAGGATGTTGCCAAGATCGCTCTTTGCGCCATCGCTGATAAATATCTCATCAGCAGCAAGCGTCACCTTCATCTCCTCGGCGTAATAGGCGGCGATCGCCTCTTTGAGAAAATCATAGCCCTGTTCGGGGCCATAACCTCGAAAGCTCTCTTTTTTACCCATCTCGTCGGCAGCTTCCTTCATGGCCTGCACCACAACAGGGGCCAGCGGCAGTGTGACGTCACCAATGCTCAGCTTGATGATGTCGGCATCGGGATGTGCCGCGCTGTAATCTCTGGCCTTGCGGGCAACGGTTGAAAAGAGATAGCTATCCTTGAGGTTATCATAGTTTGCATTGAGCTTCATGGGTTAAATCTGCCTCCTTATAAAATATGTATCATTCTATCCTTCACAGGAACTTCTATTGTATGCTTGCACTGTAGAAGATTCATAAAACAATCAAGCACAAACGTCACTAAAGCCAGCGAAAAGCAAGCGCATCCACGCGTCGACTTTGCCGGAAGGGCAAGATCTGTGAGATGATAAAAAACGCCGGCAGAGCTTTTGAAAAGACAAAAACTCTCTTCCGACGCTGTTGCCTGAAAAACTTAAGAAATTGTCCGTAAGAAGCGGTTGTCTCAACGAAAAGACCGTTGAATGTCCTGTGGCTATAAGAACCGTTATTAGAGTTATTATAGCATAACCATTTTTGTTCCGCAAGCAAAACATGGCTGTAGACAAGCCAAAATTCGACCTTTAAAGCAGACTTTTCGATAAAAAGAACCGCAGAGTAGTTACGCTGCGGTTCTTTGAAAAGTATTGAATTTTTGGCTTATTTTTTGAGCCAGCTCATCATCTTGCGCAGCTGAGCACCAACAATTTCGACGGGATGAGCAGCTTCCATCCGGCGGGTAGCCAGGAACTTGGCGCGGCGTCCTGCACGGTTTTCAGAGATCCACTCAGAAGCGAAGGTTCCAGTCTGAATTTCATTGAGCACCTTCTTCATTTCCTTGCGGGTTTCTTCGGTGATGATACGTTTGCCGGTGCGATAATCACCATATTCAGCGGTATCGGAGATGGAGTAACGCATCATTGCAAAACCGCCAGAGTTGATGAGGTCGACAATTAGCTTCATCTCATGCACGCACTCAAAGTAAGCCATCTCGGGAGCGTAGCCCGCCTCAACAAGCGTATCAAAGCCCGCTTTCATCAGCTCGGTTACACCGCCGCACAGCACGGCCTGCTCACCAAACAAATCAGTCTCGGTTTCTTCTTTAAAGGTGGTCTCGATGATGCCTGCTCTACCAGCACCAATGCCGCAAGCGTAAGCCAACGCATACTCGCGTGCTTTGCCGCTGGCATCCTGATGAATAGCAATAAGCGAGGGAACGCCTTTGCCTTCCTGATATTGTGTTCTAACAGTGTGTCCCGGACCCTTAGGCGCAACCATGATAACATCGACACCCTTAGGCGCTTCAATCTGCTTAAAATGGATGTTAAAGCCATGCGCAAACATCAGAACATTGCCCTCGACAAGGTTAGGCTCAATTTCCTCAGCATAGACATCTGCCTGCCTCTCGTCGGGGAGCAGTATCATGACAAGGTCTGCCGCCTTTGCCGCTTCTGCCACTGGCATGACCTTCAGGCCTGCCGCGGTGGCCTTCTCGCAGCTTGCGCTTGAAGGACGAAGGCCAACAACGACGTTGACACCGCTCTCTTTAAGATTCAGTGCGTGTGCGTGTCCCTGGCTGCCGTATCCCATAATTGCCACGGTCTTACCATCGAGAAGACTTAAGTTGCAGTCGGCGTCATAAAACATTTTTGCCATTTTTTTACCCTCCAAATTTTTATCGTATATAATTATTACAAGTGCCGTGGAATATTTTTTATTAAGCATATAGCGACGGCGCTTTTTTTAGATTTAAAGCACTTATTTCGGTGCTTGTCGAATCGCTTCCTTAACGGATGCACCACCCGGTATCATCGGCATAACCATTTCATCTTTATCAATTAAACAGTCGATGACACATGGTTTGCCGGTATTGAGTGCCTCTTTAAAGCAATTTTCAAACTCTGCAAGCGTTTGGGCATGGAAGCCCTTGGCGCCAAATGCATCGGCTACCGCCGCAAAATCGGTCTTACGCTCGGGATCAGTAGATGAATAGCGGTGACCATAAAACAGGCTCTGCCACTGTCGCACCATACCCAGCACCCGATTATTCATCACTACGGTGATGATAGGAAGATCATAGCTGACCGAAGTGCATATCTCATTGAGATTCATGTGGAAGCATCCATCACCGGTAATATGAATCACTCGACGTTCAGGGAATGCCACCTGTGCGCCGCAGGCTGCACCGTAACCAAAGCCCATGGTGCCCAGCCCGCCCGAAGTAAGGAAAGAGCGTGGACGGGTGCGTTTACAGTATTGTGCCGCCCACATTTGGTGCTGCCCGACATCGGTTACGATAATAGCGTCTTCACCGGCCAGGTCACAAATCATCTCAATCATATCGCAGGGGCGAAGCGCCTCATTCAAAAACACGGGTTTTTGATCTTGTGTACGCCATTGGTCAAGTTGCGCCAGCCATTCGGGATGTTCCTTATGCTCGACCAGTGGCAGTAACTTTGTAAGCACCTCGCCAACGTCGCCCGTTATAAAATGATCGACCATGATGTTTTTATTCATTTCAGAACAGTCGATGTCGATATGAATGATCTTGGCATCTGCGGCGAACTGCGCTGGATTAGTCGCCACACGATCAGAGAATCTTGCCCCAATAACCACGAGCACATCCGCGTTGCTGACAGCCAAGGCACTCGAAATATTGCCGTGCATACCGATCATGCCCATGTTCAGCGGATCTTCGTAGGACAGCACGCCTGTGCCCATAATGGTGTGGCAGGCGGGCAGCGACGCCTTGTGGATCAGCTCATACAATTTATCAGACCCATTTGCAGCAATAACCCCGCCGCCAAAATGCACCATCGGGCGCTTAGCGGTATTGATTAGCTTAGCGGTCTCTTCAACCACCTTTGGATTGATGGGCGTCGGCTTGTGACGTATATCCGGCACCGGTTCGTAAAATTCGCAAACAGCGGCGGTCACATCCTTTGGGATATCCACCAGAACTGGCCCGGGACATCCTGACGCGGCAATTCGAAATGCCTCGCGCAGCGTGTGCGCAAGCTCATCAACACTGCGTACCACCATGTTGTGCTTAGTGATCGGCATGGTGATTCCGGTGATATAAATCTCCTGAAAGCTATCGCGGCCAATCATTGAATTGGGTACATTCGCAGTAATTGCCACCATGGGGATGGAATCCATAAACGCGGTGGCGATACCGGTAACCAGATTGGTGCTTCCAGGACCCGATGTCGCCAGTACGACACCGGTCTTGCCCGTAGCTCTGGCATAACCGTCTGCGGCATGTGCCGCACCCTGTTCATGGGCGGTCATAACGTGCTTAATACTCGGTGTTTTATAAAGCGCGTCATAAATATTTAGGATGGTTCCCCCTGGGTATCCGAATACTGTATCTACACCTTGCTCCTGTAAAACTTTTAAAACTATCTGGGAACCGTTAAGCTCCATCTGATTTTCCCCCTTTCAGCTTTTTGATAAAATTAAAAAAGCCCATGTCTCATGATTTTAGATAATCAAGAGACAAAGGCTAAAAGCACTCTGCGGTACCACTCTAATTGCCGGTACACCTGCTGTACCAGCCACTCTGCGCATCTGCTTTCTAAACAAATGCCGTGCACCATAACGTGTGCAAATCGTCCGAGCCTACTAAAGGAATTTTCTTTGTTCGGTCGGCCGCTCGGGGATGACTTTCACTTTGCTATTAAACACCGCCTTGCACCAATCCGGCAGCTCTCTGTAGTTTTAAAAGCAGGCTACTTTTCCCGTCTTTGCGTTTAGATTATGAAATTGTTGTGTTTAATTATATCGTTTTACGCCAAAATGTCAATTGTACATTCCGTATAACTTTAAAATAAAAACCGGCATTTTTTAGGATATTAACAACACATCAGACAACTTTCGGGGCCTATATCGACAATAATTTTACTTTATTGCATTAAAGTTCAACACTTCAAAGCATTAATTTAATTAAATTTGTCTAAAATTTTTTATGGATAAACGGCTTTATTGTCTGACGCCTTTTGGTGCGACAGTGATTTCTGCAACATGATAATATACTTGATTTCTAAAATCATCAGCTTCTTTGTACTTGGTCATAGGCCTCTCTCCCCCAAAGATACTTTTGAAACGATAACCCCCAGAGCCAAGGCCCTGGGGGTTAGATAATTTTAGCTCTGATTATTTGTCACAATAGGCAGCAGCACTCTGTCCAGCCTGGCGACCAAAGATAACAATATCCGCTACAGCGTTACCACCAAGGCGGTTGCCACCATGAATTCCACCGGTGACTTCGCCCGCAGCAAACAGGCCGGGGATCGGTTCGCCCGAAGCGCCGATGACATGGGTATCGACATCAATTTTTAAGCCACCCATCGTGTGATGTACGCCGGGTGCAATCTGTACGGCGTAGAACGGCCCCTTGGAAAGGTCATATTCCATTCCAGTGTCGCGTCCGAAAGCCTCATCCTTCTTGTCGGCAACAGCCTTATTCCAGCTCTTGAGCGTTGCAGAAAGCGTTTCCGACGGCACTTTCATTTGTTCAGCCAGTGCCTCGACGGTATCGCCTTGAACAGCCAGCCCTTTTTCGACATAACCGGCGGCGGCTTTAACACGGTCGCACAGGCCTTGATCAAAAATTACATAAGCATTGCCGCCCTCCTGCGCAATTTCCGCAGCGGATACGACGTCGCGAGTCTTTAATTCGTTGATAAAGCGCTCGCCTGACTGGTTGACCAGAATCGCACCATCGCCGCGAAGACCCTCGGTCAGCATAATGCTGGTTGCCTGGTGAACGGTCGGGTGGATCTGAATTTGGTCAATATCCACCAGCTGTGCACCGACAGCCTCAGCCATTATAATGCCGTCGCCAGTCGCGCCCGGTGCGTTGGTGGTAACAAAGCCCTTGAGCTCGGGTTTGTACTTGGTGTACATCTCTTCATTGGCACCAAAGCCGCCGGTCGCCATAATAATAGCCTTGCCGGTGAAAAGATAATCTGCTTCTTCGCCCTCGGCTTTAACGCCAGTCACAGCGCCGTCGGAAAGTACCAGCTCAGTCGCCTTTGTATTATAATAAACAGGAATCTCATTTTTTTCGATATTCTGGACGAATTTCTCAACCAGATAACTACCAACAGCACTACCACCTTCGGGGCGGTGCGTCCGCTTATTGGTGGCGCCGCCGGAGATGGTCAACTCAGGCAGAGGGGCACCAATAGATGCCAGCCAGTCAATGGCACCAGCAGAGCGCTCAGCCAGCGCAGTGACCAACTCAAGGTTGTTAATATTGTGGCCGCCCTCCATGGTGTCATCAATAAAGGTTTTTACACTGTCTTCAACCTTTAGCTCTTTTTGAACAGATGTTGC
This sequence comes from Candidatus Fimivivens sp., assembly GCA_034933525.1. GTDB lineage: Bacteria > Bacillota > Clostridia > Oscillospirales > Ruminococcaceae > Yanshouia. The sequence continues at coordinate 170,350 of JAYFNI010000010.1, read as the reverse complement.
AGCAGCATTCATGCCACCGGTAGCTTTAACGGTGTTGCCGCCGGCCATCGCCATTTTCTCAATAATCACAACATTTTTGCCAGCCGCCTTGGCTTCAAGTGCCGCTACCATACCGGCACCGCCGGCACCGATAACAACGACATCCGCCTCAACAGTTTCGGCCCTTTTTTCCACCGCCGATTTTTCAACAGGGGCCTGGAGCGTGTTGGTGTCAACGCCTGCAGAGACCAACGCCGCAGTGACGGCCTCCAGCAGTCCCTTGCTGGTTACAGTAGCACCTGCAACGGCGTCCACAGCAAGCGACTGGTTGGCGATAATGGCAGTTGGCAGCTTCTCAATAGCGACCGAACCGACTCCCGCCGTTTCTTTGTTTTCAGCAACCTCAATCTTTTCAATTTGGTTGTCGCCGAGGGTGACAGTCACCTTCAAATCACCGCCGTAACCTTTGGCTGTTCCCTCGTAGGCGCCGGGGGTATACTTTCCGGTTGTCGCCGCAGATGCAGCCGACTGGTTGCTGCTAGGGGCAGCATTGCACGCCACCATAGTCAGCCCCAATGCCAGGACCAGCAGTAACGAAAGCAGCTTGTTCATCATCAGTGTTTCTCCTCTCATTCTTTTCACTTTCACCATTCTTATAAATGGCGTAAAATATTATACCATATGTCAAACATTGCTTCAACCTTTTGAAACTAAAGGTAATAATCGAACATTTTAGTCTTGTTTTATTGTAATAATTTACTATAATATTATTGGCGGCTCACGTAGCCGTCGAGCATTTTGCTTTAATAATTTGCCGCTGTACGGTTCAAATTGAGATGTTATCGGCGGCAGGGAAACGAGGGGATTTTATGGGTAAATTAAGCGGCTCAATCGGCGTCATGGATTCTGGCATCGGTGGGCTTACTGTGGTCAGGGAATTGCAAAGAATTCTTCCGGGTGAAGATATTATCTATTTCGGTGACAGCGCCAACTGCCCCTATGGTAACAAAACCTCAGAGCAAATCGCCGAATTAAGCCGAAGCATGCTGCGCTTTCTGGGTCAAAACGGGGCCAAAGTGACGGCTATCGCCTGCAACACCATCTCTACGCTGGTAGAGCAATTGACACCGCATTTTGACTACGAGATTATCGGTATTGTCTCACCGGCAGCCGATTATATAGCCCGCTCAGGAATCAGACAGGTTGGGCTTATCGCAACTGAATTTACTGTAAGTACTAAAAATTACGATAAGCTTATCCACCAACATGACCCTTCTATTGAAGTTGTCGCTAAAGGTAGCCCCCTACTGGCTGCGCTGGTAGATCGGGGTGACTTTAACGAGCTGGATATCAACACCGAGATCACCACTCAGATTGACAACATTCTTGCACGCTGTAAAGTGGACCATGTCATTTTGGGCTGCACCCATTATCCGATTGTGGAGGATAACTTCAAGCGCTGCTATCCTGAAATTACTTTTGTCAATCCCGCGTTGGAACAGGCTAACGCTGTGCGAAATTATCTTATCGCGCAGGATGCATTAAGCGAACAATCGCGTGGCAGCTTTACTATTTGTACCTCTGGCGATCCACAGGTATATGTCGATGTAGCAAAGCGACTGGGATTGTTCGACCCCACCGAAATAAAGGTCGTAAAAATTTAATACGTTTCTATACATACAGTGGGGCCGCCGGTTTTAACCGGCGGCCCCAAAAATTTATGTATATTTAGGCTATCATCCTAGCATCACGGTGGCTTTACCTACGCTACTCCCCACAGGCAGATCCCCGCCTTCCGCAGAAGATGATGAATCGGGCTGCCCTTCCTCGATCCCTGGCTCATTCGCAGGCGGCTCCTCACGCGTCATGGTGGTGTAAAGCCAGAAGCAGCACGCCGCAAGTACGCATATAAACAGCACCTTAAGCTTTGGGGAAATAATATGATGTTTTTCGGGATCGGGATACTTTATAGACGCATACATTTTTCCAATAATAGCACCAACAACAGCTGCAATCACAACCACAATGAGGACATGCAGCAGCACCTGTACCGGCTCCGGCAGCTTGGCCATGAGCTGAGCAAGCATACCGCCCTTTTCTTCCATACCTGCCCCATCCATTACATTACCCATTGAGGAAATACCATAACCCATGCTTTGACCTCCATCACTTGAATAATCCGGCACAGGTCGATACTCCTGCCGGATTTTTGCACTTCTTTCCTATAAGTGTGCCGTTTGGCACATTTTGTTTCGTGTCACAGGGAGAATTTTTCATTTAGCGCCTTCCTGCGGTTGATTTTTTGTCGCCTGATAGGCTATACTGACATCATATCACGGAAAAGCGGAAAGGGGAATAACAAATGTACAGCGAAATGATTGATACGATTGGCTTTGTCTCAAAGGCTGACCCCGAGGTCGGCGCTGCGATGGCTAAAGAACTAAAGCGCCAAAAGCGCAACATTGAATTAATTGCGAGTGAGAACCTTGTTTCTCCGGCAGTAATGGCGGCAATGGGCTCGGTGCTCACTAATAAATATGCTGAGGGTTATCCCGGCAAGCGCTATTATGGCGGCTGCGAATGCGTTGACATTGTTGAAAATATTGCACGCGATCGTGCCTGTGCACTGTTTGGGGCAGAGCACGCCAACGTGCAGCCGCATTCAGGCGCACAAGCTAACGAGGCCGTTTATTTTGCATTGGTTGACGTTGGAGACACCGTTTTGGGCATGAGTCTGGCTAACGGCGGACATTTGACCCACGGTTCCCCTGTGAACTTTTCCGGCAAGCACTACAACATGATTTCCTATGGGCTGGATGAAAACGGATATATTGATTATGATGCTGTACGCGCGCTTGCCCTTGAGCACAAGCCCAAAATGATTATCGCTGGCGCCTCGGCCTATCCGCGCGAAATCCGTTTTGATCGTTTTTCAGAAATCGCTAAAGAAGTGGGCGCTTATCTGTTTGTGGATATGGCGCACATCGCTGGCTTGGTCGCTGCGGGACAGCATATGTCGCCCATCCCTTATGCCGACGTTGTAACCACTACCACCCACAAGACCTTGCGTGGTCCCCGTGGCGGCATGATTCTTTGCAAAAAGGAGTTGGCTCAGAAAATCGACAAAGCGATTTTCCCTGGTACTCAGGGTGGCCCGCTTGAGCATATCATCGCAGCAAAGGCCATCTGCTTTGGCGAAGCAAAGAATGACGCATTTAAAGCATACGCAGAACAGACCGTAAAAAATGCCAAAGCCATGGCAGCAGAATTTGCACGTCTGGGCGTTAATATGGTTTCCGGCGGCACCGACAATCACTTGATGCTCATTGACTTGCAGAACCTGGGTATCACCGGCAAGGAGCTTGAACACCGTTTGGATGAGGTTTATATTACCGTTAACAAAAATGCTGTACCTAATGACCCTCAGAGCCCGTTTGTAACCAGTGGCGTGCGCATTGGAACCCCCGCTGTGACCACCCGTGGATTCAAAGAAGCGGAGATGGCTTTGATTGCGAACTGGATTTATCGTACCGCTACCGACTTTGAAGCCACTGCCGAACAGACCCGCCATGAAGTGGAGGCACTGTGCGCAAAGTTCCCGCTCTATCAATAATCTCTCGTTATTTTATTCTTTTGCCGCCGTGGAATTTTAGCAATTCCGCGGCGGCTTTTAAAGTCTTGTTTTGTTTTATCCCGTGGACAATCACTTTCTTTTGCGTTAAAATAAGTATATTGACAGCGATTCCCGTGCAAAAAGCGCAAGACTATATTTTGTAAGTTCTGTTGTCTGACATTCTATACCACCCAGAAGTTATCGTTCTCGCAGTAATATAAAAACCACGCTATACACAGGAGGAAAATTGGTCATGAATGCACCTCTCGCCGCAATGTTGCGCCCCAAAACGCTTGACGAGGTTGTCGGTCAGAGCCATCTGCTGGCGCCGGGCGCTGTGCTGCGCGCTATTGTGGACAGAGGCCAGGTTCCTAATCTGATTTTTTACGGGCCCTCGGGCGTGGGCAAAACGACTGTTGCACGCATTATCGCCGCCTCTACTGGCAAGCTGTTGCGGCACCTTAACGGCACCACCTGCGGCACCTCTGATCTAAAGGAGGTGTTTGATGCCCGCAACACTATCTCGGGCTACAATGGTATACTTCTTTATTTAGACGAAATTCAATACCTCAACAAAAAACAGCAACAGACACTCTTGGAATATATTGAGGATGGCAGCGTCACGCTGATCGCTTCCACGACTGAAAACCCTTATTTTTACGTCTATGGGGCGGTGCTTTCACGCTGTACGGTGTTTGAGTTTAAGTCCGTACCACCACATGAAGTCAAGCGCGCCGTATTGCGTGCATTTGAAAAAGCAGGCGAACAGTATGAACAAGTATTTTCACTGGAAGAAGGCGCAGCCGATTATATCTCTTCCAGCTGTGGCGGCGACGTGCGCAAAGCGCTCAATGCTGTTGAGGCGCTAACGCTTGCCTGCGCCGATGGGCATATCACACTTGAGGCCGCGCAGGCAGTTTCTCAGCGCTCCGCTATGCGCTATGACCGTGACGGAGACGCACATTATGACATTCTGTCCGCCTTCCAGAAATCTCTGCGCGGCTCGGATGAAAACGCAGCGCTACACTATCTGGCGCGCCTACTTGAAGCGGGTGATTTGATTTCTGCCTGCCGCCGCCTGCTGGTCTGCGCCGCGGAAGATGTTGGTTTGGCCTGGCCACAGATTATTCCCATAGTCAAAGCTTGCGTCGATTCCGCCATGCAGCTCGGTCTACCAGAGGCGCGCATACCGTTAGCCAACGCCGTTATTTTAGTGGCGACCAGCCCGAAATCCAACACTGCCATCTGTGCGATTGACGCTGCCATGCAGGATATTGGGCATGGCAAGGGCGGAGAGATTCCCGACTCCTTACGCGACGGACACTATGAGGGCGCCAAAAAACTCGGGCATGCTACAGGCTACCGCTATCCACACGATTTTGGAGGCTGGGTGGCACAACAATATTTACCCGACGCGCTTAAAGATAGAACTTATTACACTTTTGGTATTAACAAAACTGAGCAGGCGGCGCTGGCATTCCGAAAAAAGCAGCGTGGAGAATAATAGCCTGACGTTATAAATATGTGGTTAAAAGCATTTGCAACCAACCAAAAACGTCCGAGGGAGGAACCGGTATAAAACCGGTTCCTCCCTCTTCTAAATTCCTCTTCCTAACGTTGTTATTCTTCCTCTGCAAGAGCCTTGGCCTCAGCGATTACCGCCGCCTCAAGCTGGCCCGGCAGCTGTTCATAACGCTCAAAACTCAACACAAAGTTACCCCTGCCTTGTGTCATGGAGCGCAGTGTGGTAGTAAAATCATACATTTCGCTCATTGGCACTTCGCCAACAATCTCCTGTGTGCCATCGCCCCAAGGGTTCATACCCACAATACGTCCGCGCCGCTTATTAAGGTCGCCCATAATGTCACCGGTGTAAGTTTCCGGCACATAAACCTTCAAAGTGCCGATTGGCTCCAAGATTACAGGACCCGCCTGCGGAATACCGGCTTTATAAGCCACGGACGCCGCCATTTTAAAGGCCATTTCAGACGAATCAACCGGGTGGTACGAGCCGTCAACCAGCGTAGCTTTAAGTCCAACCATCGGATACCCCGCCAGCATACCGCTCTTAATACATTCCTGCAGCCCCTTTTCAACTGCGGGGAAGAAGTTTCTGGGCACGGAACCGCCAAACACATTTTCAGCAAAAGTCAGGCCATCGCCTTCACAGGGCTCAAACTCAATCCACACGTCGCCAAATTGACCGTGGCCACCAGACTGTTTTTTATGTCTGCCCTGAACTTTGACTTTTTTACGAATTGTCTCTCGATAAGCAACACGTGGTTTTTTAAGTTCGACTTCAGTTCCAAATTTAGTCTTCAACCGGCTGATAATTACATCAAGGTGCTGCTCACCCAGACCGGAAAGTAACTGTTGTCGCGACTCCGCATCGTTTACAAAGGTGACAACCGGATCTTCTTCGATCAGGCGCAGTATGCCTTGAGCAACCTTGCCTTCTTCGCCCTTCTTCTTAGCCTTAATCGCCATAGTGAGGGTAGCAAGCGGATAGCCAATTGCGCGCAGTGTCACGACGCGCTTAGGGTCGCAGAGCGTGTCGCCGGTAAGTGTTTCAGAAAGCTTTGCCACAGCGCAAATGTCACCCGCCGCAACGGCAGAAACATCTTCCTGCTTTTTGCCGGTCACATAGATGATTTTACCCATACGTTCAGGGTTTCCTGTCCGAGCGTTTATCGGCGCAATTTCGTTAGAAAGCTTACCTGATATCACCTTAACATAAGAAAGTTTACCAATAAACGGATCGGCAACCGTTTTAAATACATAAGCCACCAGCGGCTCTAAAATATCGCACTGGCATTCGACTTCTTCTCCGTCTGCAGTCAAGCCGGTTTCGTTGCCGGCGTTCTTGGCCGAAGGCATGTGATTAACAATAGCGTCGAGCAGCGCATCAATGCCTTCCAGCGTGAGCGCAGAACCACAAACCACAGGGAATATCTTGCCTTGGCGAAGCCCTTCATTAATTCCGAAAATCATTTCTTCGGTTGTAAAAGTGCCACCACCAAAGAATTTTTCCATCAAATTTTCATCAGATTCAGCAACTGCTTCGGAAATGATATTGCGGCACTCCTCGACAAAGCCACCGACGTTCGGCATTGAGCCCTGACGACGGTTGCCATTATCGTGCACAAAAGCCTTGTTGGCGACAAGGTCAATATAACACTCAATGCCCTTCCCCTCGGTGTAGGGTACAATCATCGGGCAGACCTGAGGCCCAAAGGTTGTGCGAAGCTGCCCCAAGACCTTATAGAAATCGGCATGTTCAGAATCCATCTTATTGATAAAGAACATCACCTGTTTATTCTGCTCACGCGCCAATTTATAGGCTTTTTCAGTACCAACCGTGACACCGCTGCGCGCTGAAACTACAATAACAACGCTACCCGCCGCACGGATGCCCTCATACATGCCTGTGGCAAAATCAAATGCGCCAGGGGTGTCTATCAAATTAATCTTTGTATTATTCCACTCAACGGGGGCAATCGCCGTAGAAACCGAAACCGATCGTTTGGTCTCTTCGGGGTCAAAATCACAGACCGTCGTACCATTTTCTGTCTTGCCTAAGCGGTCGATTACACTTGCGCGAAACAAAATAGCCTCAGCAAGCGAGGTTTTACCGCACGAGCCGTGACCGGCAAGCGCAATGTTTCTGATCTTATCCGCGAGATACTGTCTCATTTTTCCTTACCCCTTTCAATATGCCGAAAACGATTTCAACATATTGTGTATTTTGCACAGTGATTTTGCTGTGAGCTCCATCACATATGTTTAATTATACTGGATTCACCTGAACCTGACAAGTCCTTTGGGAAAAAAAGGTGTTCAAATAAAAACTGTTCTTTCTTATTGGCTCTTTTGCATATACATCATCGAGGTGAATTGACATGTTGATGTATGCCTTCCGTTTTAACAGACGGGTTCGCCGTTCCGCACTGCTGCTTTTGCTGCTGCTTGCTGTAATGGCGGCAGGTAGGCTAGTGCTGAACCTGATTCCCGAAGGAAACACCGCTCTCACAGGCGCAACAATTAAACGTCAAAGCGGAAAAACCGAGGAACAGCGACAGGAATTCCTAACGGCACTTGGCTGGGTGGTCAACCCTGAACCGGATGAAGTCGTCGAGGTGATTATTCCCAAAAACTTTGATGATGTATACGAAAATTATAATAATATTCAAAAAGAGCAAGGGATGGATCTATCGCGCTATAAAGGCAAACGCTGCAAGCGGTACAGCTACACGGTACTTAATCACCCCAGTGGTGCGCAGAGCGTGCGACTAAACCTATTGGTGTGTGGAAACAAAATTGTCGGCGGAGATGTCAGCTCAATGGGATTGGATGGATTTATGCAGGGGCTTGTCTTTCCTGAGGAATCATCCACTGCCAAAGCAAGCTGACCAAATTGTACAAAATCCCCTCGCTGTGATATGATATCATCATTACGGCAGGGGGGATTTTTTTGGCAGAAATTCGTTTGGACAAGCTACTCTCAACAGCAAAGGGGGTTTCCCGAACAGACGCTAAACGGCTGCTGGCAAGTGGCGTCATCACCGTGGATGGTAAAATTGTTAAATCCGGCAACGAAAAAGCTGACCCGGCGCGCCAAACAGTGCTTTTGAGAGGTGCGCCCGTTCTTTTTAGTGAACACGTTTATATCCTGATGAATAAGCCCTTGGGGGTGGTTTCCTCCACCGACGATCCTACAAGCCGAACCGTGCTGGATCTACTAGGGCCTTCGCTGCGGCGTAATGGGCTGTTCCCTGCCGGCAGGTTGGATAAATACACCGAGGGCATGATGATCATCACGGATGACGGCGAATTTGCGCACCGCATTTTAGCACCAAAAAAGCATTTGCCAAAAGTCTATGAGTTTGAGTTAGACGCGCCCATTGTCAATGCGGCACTTGTGGAAAAATTCTCGCAGGGGGTATATCTTGGGGGAGGAAAATATTCTTCGCCAGCTATTTTAGAACCACTCTCTGAATCGTCAGGCCGAGTAACAATTTATGAGGGTATCTACCATCAAGTGCGACGCATGTTTGATCAAAACGGCGGAACAGTGGCTCACTTAAAACGGGTGTGTATCGGAGGGTTAGCACTCGATCCAGCGCTTGCACCAGGCGAAAGTCGGTTACTTTTCTCAGAAGAATTGGAAAAAATGTTCAATTTTTGAAATTCTATTTGACGCATCTTTTGCATAATGCTAAAATACGCATTAAAGCGGGGTGTTTAATATGGCATATCTAGGAGCGATTGATAATTCTAGCCTGTGGCTGATTCATGATTTATTCCATTCCAGTTTTCTTGATCGCCTGATGCCTTTGATTACTGCGCTGGGCGATTTTGGCTTCATCTGGATACTGATCTGTTTTATTTTGCTCCTGCGCAAAAAGACGCGCTTGGCAGGGGTGACCATGGCATTAGCGATGCTAGCCTGTTATCTTTTTGGCAACCTTTTTTTGAAGAATCTCATTGCCCGCGCACGTCCCTATACCGATGACCCGACTATTAAGCTATTGATACCGCCTGATCGAGAACTTTACTCCTTCCCTTCGGGCCATGCCATGTCCAGCTTTGCTGCGGCTACCACCCTGATGATGTGGCGATATCGGTATGGTCTAGCAGCCATGGTGCTGGCGGCATTTATTGCCTTTTCCCGCATCTATCTCATGATGCATTATCCGCTTGATGTGGGCGCAGGTATGGCGTTAGGCTTTTTATCTGCTATTATCGCCTGTCGCATTGTCAAGCACTATGAACAGCATCGGCGTTATCATGTCAAAACACCATAACTTATATAATTAAATATCCGGGCAGGTTGATTGACCTGCCCGGATTATTGTTTTGTCGTGCCGTGTTACTGTTTAGGAAACTTTAGTCCAAATCTGCGTTTATCTTCAGACGCCCCTAACCATAGGCTTAGTCTTCACCTATAAAGGCTTATTCGTCCTCGCGCGGTTCATGTTCAAGTCCAATGTCACTGATCATCACAGCGCCGGTTGAAATGCTGTCACGCCCGTATTTTTCGCGAACTGAATCGATGGCGGTTTCAAGCCTTATGCGACGTTCGCGCTGTTGGGGTGGCGTACCGAAAAACGAAAGCTGCTCGGCGGCTTCAGTAGCATCCACGAGATTGATACCTGTCACGGTCAACATCCGAATGGGAGTTTGGCCGTTCCAGCCACCCGCCACAAGCTTCATTGCCGCTTCTGCCAGCTCTGAAGATAATCCGGTGGGGTTTTGTAGCGGACACTGCCGCGAGGTGGTGCGCATATAGGTGTCTTTAATTTGCAGCTGCACGGTCCTGCAACATAGCCCATACCGACGCATCCGCGTGGCAACCTCGTCGCAAAGCGCTGCCACCCCGACCCGAATATCCTTAATGTCGGTCAGATCACGCCGAAAAGTCATCCCGTTGCCCACCGATTTTATCTCTCGGGGGGCATCCGAACGTTGAACCGCACTATCATCAAGGCCATTGGAATAGTCATAAATCTGTCCGCCCAGCTTCCCCAACCGCGACGTAAGTTGGGCGAGGTTTGCAGCAGCCAACTGGCCGATTGTCTGAATATACATGTTTTCCAACGTTTTTTGAACAGAACCGCCCACATATAAAAGCGATGAAACCGGTAGCGGCCAGATAATCTGTTGCCAGTGCTCACGGTCAATAATGGTTGTCGCATCCGGTTTTTTATAGTCTGATCCCAGCTTCGCAAAAATTTTATTAAACGAAACACCAACTGAAATGGTCAACCCTGTTTCCTGCCGTACTTCGCGCCTAAGCCGATCGGCAATTTCGCCTCCTGTACCGAACAGCTTTTGTGAGCCTGTGACATCCAGCCAGGATTCGTCTATGCCAAACGGCTCAACCTGATCGGTATAGCGCCGGTATATCTCGTTAACCAACCGCGAATATTTAACATATTCATCGTGATGCGGACGCACGAGCGTCAACTCAGGGCACTTGCGCTGTGCCTGCCAAATAGTTTCGGCTGTTTTGACTCCAAAGCGTTTGGCCTGCTCATTTTTAGCCAGAATAATACCGTGGCGACTACTAGGATCGCCGCAGACAGCCATTGGCCCTGCACAAAGCTCGGGGTTCAAAACCGTCTCTACCGAAGCAAAAAAACTGTTGCAGTCACAATGTAAGATCACTCTATCCACAGCTATCACCCCTCTTTGCGAATAATTGTAGCATGTCTATCGAGCGTCTTCAATCTTTTGAGTTTGCTTAAATTTACACTGTTTTATGATTATTTTGTAAAACTTTATAAAGTTCCATTTTTAAAGATGACAATATCCGTGCAAAACGTTATAATAAATCTATCATTATTGATGGACGTCTTTGCACGTTCGTTATTCACAGCTAAAAATGCGCAAATTTATGCCTAGCATATTAAAGGAGGATACGCAATGAAACTAACCTTTCTAGGCGCGACCCACGAAGTGACCGGCAGCTGTTTTTATATCGAGGCCTGCGGTAAAAAGCTAGTCGTCGACTGCGGCATGGAACAGGGCCCTAATTTTTTCGAAAACCAGGAAATACCGGTTGCGTCAGGCGAACTGGACTTTGTTTTGTTAACACATGCGCACATCGATCACTCTGGAATGCTGCCGCTACTGTGTAAAAACGGCTTCAAGGGTGAGATTCATTCCACTGAGGCAACCGCCGATCTTTGTAACGTGATGCTGCGTGACTCTGCTCACATTCAGGAGTTTGAAGCTGAATGGCGTAACCGAAAGGCTAAGCGTGCAGGTCATGAAGAATATGTGCCCATCTATACAATGGATGACGCTATTGCAGCTATTAACTGTTTTGCGCCACATCCATACAACCAGAAAATTGCTATTGCTGAGGGTATTGAGGTTCGCTTTATCGACGTGGGGCATCTGCTAGGTTCAGCTTCCATTGAGGTTTGGCTGACCGAAGGCGATGTTACTAAAAAATTAGTCTTCTCAGGTGATATTGGCAACCTTGACCAGCCAATTATCAAAAACCCGCAGTATATTCCTGACGCTGACTATGTCGTCATGGAATCAACCTATGGAAATCGAAATCACGGAGACCGGCCAGATTACATAAAATCACTGACCGAGATTCTTCAAACAACATTTGACCGCGGCGGCAACGTGGTAATCCCATCCTTTGCGGTAGGTCGTACACAGGAGATGCTTTATTTCCTGCGCGAGATCAAGCAAAAGAAGCTTATCACCGGTCACAATTTTTCTGTCTATGTGGACAGCCCGCTCGCTATTGAGGCCACAAACATTTTCCACCAGAATGGCCGGGAATGCTTCGATGAGGCAACCCTTGCCCTTTTGAATCAGGGCATCAACCCTATTAGCTTTGAAGGGCTTAAAATTTCTGTCACTTCTGAAGAATCAAAAATGATCAACTTTGACACCGAACCCAAAGTGATTATTTCGGCCAGCGGCATGTGTGATGCGGGGCGCATTAAGCACCATCTCAAACACAATCTCTGGCGCAAGGAAAGTACTATTCTCTTCGTGGGTTATCAAGCGGTGGGCAGTCTTGGTCGTTCAATTGTGGATGGCGCACAAACTGTCAAGCTTTTCGGTGAGCCGATTGAAGTTCACGCCGACATTAAGCAGTTGGCCGGCATTAGCGGACATGCCGACAAGAACGGCCTGATGGCTTGGATCGGCCATTTTTCGCCCAAACCGCAGCGTGTATTTGTTGTGCATGGCGAGGATGAAATTTGCACCGGTTTTGCCGAAGAACTGGTTTCACTGGGTCACACTGCTGTTGCACCTTACTCCGGCACCTGTTATGATCTTGCCACCAACACCTTATTGGTCGAAAAAAGCCCCATTCCCATTAAAAAGGATTATGCTGCACGACGCGCTGAAACGATGTTTACACGGCTGCTTGCCGCTGGAAAGCGGCTGCTTGAGGTCATTGAGCATAACCGCGGCGGTACAAATAAAGATCTTGCACGTTTTGCATCGCAAATTCAGTCTCTTTGTGATAAGTGGGATAGATAATTTAGTTGATAATCACTTGGGCGCCGCAGAGATTTCTGCGGCGCTCAGCTTGTTAAAATATGTTATGCATCAGACCTCTTTTGCAAAAGCTTCTTAAACAAGACTAAATGCTTTGTTGCCTTGCTTACTTTTTCGTCTCACGTAAAAGTTCTGCACCGTTGACTTTTTGCGTGGCTAGACGGCATTGTGTTCATAGCAGTCAGCATGGCGTATTTTATGTTTGCGTGTCTTTTTACTTTTCCTTGTGTCCGTATTTTAACGCAACGCTTTTTACGCAAATGATTTTCGAGTCGCTTCTTCTCTTTTATCAGTTTGTTTTTCAAGAAGAAGCTTCTAAAAACTTTGTCTTTTAAGATCGCATAGGTTTTGCTTTATACCTTTACTCTGATACACGCTTAATATAAGACGTTCTTATTCCATAATTAAACACGGAAATTATTTTAGCATTATCTCACTGGAATACCAAAAACAACATTGCAACAAAACCGCATACTCCAAACACTTATTATTCGAACGCGCTTACTGCGTCGTTCACGGCAGAGAGAACCAGAGGAAGGAGAGCCCCCTGTTTCTTTTTGCCACCGCCCACCAACATCATGGAAGAGCCGTAAAGCACGGCTCGTGACGTAACCGCCGGGTACACATAAGTATTAGGAGGAACGAACCATGAAGAAAACACTCGCGCTTAGCCTTGCAGCTGCAATGATGCTGAGCATGGGCGCTGCAGTTTCCGCTGCAAACGACGACGCCCTCTTCCCCGTTGGCTCTATCAGCGACTCTGCCTATCTCTATAGCAGCGATGCGTCTGCTGTTGACCTGGCTACCCCCGTTGAAAGCGTTGCCTATGGCAAAACTCTGTACTACCCGCTGCTCAATAGCGTAGCCCCCACCACTCCCGAAGATGATATTGCCTATGTCTATGAGTCCGATGCTGTTTCGGGCATCAAGGTCAAGTCCTCTTGGGACATGAACGGCAAATTGGTCAAGAGTGTTGAGGTTACTAAGAAGAAGGTTATTGGTGAAACCCTTTCCCAGAAGTACATCTACTTCCTGGCTGTCACCTTGGCTGACTCCACCAGCACCTCCTCTGTCGACGTTGTCGGCACCCTTGAGATGCGCAAATCCGGCAGCTTTGACTACGAAGACATGCAGCTTGACATAAACATGGAAGTTGCTTACCCTGTTGCTAGCTCCACTGAGATCACCGAAGATCTCCAGATCTTCAAAGAGGGCGCTGGCTTCGTTGGTGACTCTGAAGAAGAGTTCACTTTTGAGTGCGATGACGACAGCTACTTCACCGTCAACACTGTTGGCCAGAGCAAGCTGCTGATCTCGGCTTCCACCGATTTCGATTCTAAGATTGCTGATCTCTATCCCGATGCCAACCTGAACTTCTTCTATGGCAACGGCGCTACCTTTAACAAGACCGGCGTCCTGACCCTTGCTGCTGACGAAGGCACTTTCCTCTATCAGCTTAAGGATGATGGCACCATGGTTCGTCTGAATGCCGAGTACGACGAGTATGATGAAGCTTTCATCATCAAGACCAAGACTCTTGGCAAGTACATCGTTTCTGACACCGCTCTGACCATCATCAACCCCCCCGTTGACAATGGCAATAACAACGGTGGCACCACCAACCCCACCAACCCCACCAACCCCGGCACAGGTGCTGCGCTCTAATTAAAGCGCATTCTCTGTAAATGACAACATTGAATTAACATAAACCCGCAGGGGCGAAGGATTATGATCCTTCGCCCCTGCTTTTTTACGCTACCCCTGCGTGGTTTCGTATGGCCAGTCGATGATGCCACCGATATCGTAAACATGATTATATCCCATCGCCACCAGCTCTTTGGCCGCCGTCTCGCTGCGCCTGCCACTGCGGCAGTAGACAAAAATTACCTGGCGCTTGTCTGGCAGTTCGGTCTGGGCACGTTTGCTCAGCTCATAATCGGGTATCAGTATTGCGCCAGGGATGCGCTTCTCCTTAAACTCCTGTTCAGTGCGCACATCCAGCAAGACATAGGTACTGTCCTCGGTTTCATCAAACTCCGCCATCATCTGCTTTGCATTTTCTGCGTCCATTTTATTGTAGACAGGTTCCATTGTACACCAGCTTACATTTTTTTGTTCAAGTGCTTGTCCTGCGTCCTGCTCCTGCGCAAGCTGTATGCCCCGCCGCAGTGCCTCTTCGTCGATCATTCCACCCGCATAAGCAGCTAGATTACCATTGCGGTCAATAAAATAGGTAGATGGAAAGCCCGTAACCCCATAGGCATTAGTGCCCTGGGTCCCCTGGTCGTCAAAATAGACTGGGAAGGAATACCCCTTTTCTGCGTAGTACTTTTCTCCCTTTTCACGAGTTTCGCGCACACCATCGGTCGCATTGAGCATCACAAAAGTAACCTCATCGCCCAACTCTTTATAGACAGTGTCAAAGTCCGGCATTTCCTGAACGCAAAAACTGCACCAACTCGCCCAGAAGTTTAGCACAATCGGCTTACCTTTTAAGCTGTCGAGCTCCAGCTTATTGCCTTCAATATCCGTCATGGTAAAGTTCGGCGCAGGAGTGCGTACTGGCTGCTCGCTGCCTTCTCCCGATTGTTCGCCCTCAGACGAAGTCCCAGACAACTGTGAAGACGCAGAGGAAGCCGGTCGCAAATTATCGGTTAAATAGTTTTCGCTCAACGTCTTATATCCAAAGTAAGCGACCGTTATTACACCGCAGAGCAGTAGAACGGTAAGCGCAAGTTTTTTGTTTTGTGTCATTATTTTTACCCCTTTCGTATCATAGGCTTAATAAGGCCAAAAATCGCCCCATTTGACCAGTCATCATTAAAATGCCCACCGTTATCAGCAGCAGCCCCGATATGGCGTTAATTATAGTATAGTGAGATTTTATCCAGTTAAAACCGCCCTGAAGCTGTTTTAAAAGTAAGGCCGCCAACAAAAACGGTACCCCCAACCCCAATGAATAGCAGAGCAGCATTAACATGCCGCTAAACGCCGAACCCTGCTGTGACGCGAGCATTAGCGCAGAGCCCAAAAAAGCGCCCACACAGGGTGTCCACCCCAGCGAAAACACCATACCAAATAAAAACGCTGAAAAGAAGCTATGTGAAACAGTGGCCGTATTATGTCGAACCACATTGTTTAAAAAACCAATTTTAAATACGCCGAGATAATTTAAGCCAAAAATAACGACTACCGCACCGGTTACCATATTGACCATGGCGGTGTGGCGACTCAAAAGTCCGCCCAGCGTGCCCGCGAATGCCCCAAGTGAAACAAAAACAGTTGTAAAGCCTGTTATAAAGCCCAACGCGCCCTTAAGCGTTTTTCGGGTGTTATCTCCACCATTCTGCCCAGCAAAATAAGAGATATAAACTGGTAGCAGCGGCAGCAAACAGGGTGAAATGAATGTAATAATTCCCTCCAAGAACGAAAGTAAATATTGCATAGCGAGCGCCCCCCATGGTTGTTTTAGAAAATCATACCATATCAGTATGTTGTTTGTCAGCGCTTTCTAAAAAAGTTTACATTGTTAATCGTCTATACACTTAATGTCACTTCAATTGGCTTTATATTCATCTATGAAAATTTTTCTCACCCTTTACTGTTTAGGTTCAGTATGTTATGATATCCCTATTAAAACAATAGGTTTATTAAACACGAGGATGAACAAGATGGAACGATACAGGGAAATTGAACATAGCTTGCATAAAAAGTTTAGCAAAACGATCTGGAGCAAATTTGTAGCTGCTATAAAAGAATACGAAATGCTCTCCCCCGGTGATCGAGTCGCTGTCTGCATTTCAGGCGGTAAAGATTCAATGTTGCTGGCAAAGTTGATGCAGCAACTACACAAGGTCAGTGACTTTCCATTCGAAGTGAAGTTCATTGTCATGGATCCTGGTTATCTGCCCGAAAACCGCAAAATGATTGAGGACAATGCTAAGCAGTTGAATATACCGATTACTATATTTGACGCCAATATTTATGATTATGTTTTTAGCCAGCCTAAAAATCCCTGTTATCTATGTTCTCGTATGCGGCGTGGCAATCTCTATGCGCAGGCCAAGGCTTTGGGCTGCAACAAAATTGCACTGGGTCACCACTTTGACGACATGATTGAAACTGTTCTCATCAGCATGATCTATGGCTCTCAGGTTCGTACAATGATGCCCAAACTGCACAGCGATAATTTTGAGGGCATGGAGTTAATACGACCGCTTTATTTGGTGCGTGAAGCAGAAATTATTCGCTGGAAGAACTACAATAAGTTGGAATTTTTAAACTGCGCCTGCCGCTTTACCGAATGTTCCACTGTTGGTGATAATTCAACCTCGAAGCGCGCGGAGATTAAGGCGTTGATTGCAAAACTTGAAAAAGGCAATTCTCAGGTACCGCTTAATATTTTCCGTAGCGTGCATAACATTAAGCTGGGTGCGGTCATTGGCTATACGTTAAACGGCGAACAGCACAGCTTTTTAGATGATTACGATCAGAACGATAGTCAAAGCTCTGATGGAGATGAATAATTTAATTGTTTGTTCTTATAAGCTGAGCGGCATTGCTACATAGCAGGAGCCGCTCAGCTTTTAGGTTGTTTATAACCAATATAATTTGTATAAACGAGCTTAAGTTACCACGGAGAACCCTTCGATACCACACCCAAACAGTCTCCGATTGAAATTGCTAATTAGACCCTGTTTTTGCTCCCTAAAGCAAATTCTAATTCGCAACTTCTCTTTATAAATTTGGAAACAAGCCGAAAACAAAGCGGCACTGCTAAAATTGCAGCGTCGCTTTATTTTTGAGACTATTTCGCCATTTTGTCAATCAACTTCATTAGCTCATCAACCTTTTGTTCAGCATTACCCTGCTGAGCAGCTTCAATCAGGCAGCCCTGCATGTGCGCAGCAACCACCTCGCGGTTCGCCCGGCGCAAAATTGCCTCGGTCGCCATCAGTTGAGTCGATATGTCAATGCAGTAACGATCATCTTCCACCATGCGTAGAAGGCCATCAAGCTGCCCCCGTGCCGTCTTGAGGAGCCGAGAAACTTTTTCTTTATCTGCACGCATAAGAAGCGACTCCCCCTCAATTGCCAAACAGGCCCTTCTTCTCGGTGACCGATACTGGCTCAAAACCCGCGTCACGCACTGCTTTCATCAGTGTGTCATCCGCGACCTCAGACGCAAGCGTAACCGTTGCCGTTTTCTTAGCAAGGTCCACTTTGGCAGAGGTAACCCCCTGCACCCCTGAGAGCGCCTTCTCCACCGAGGCCTGACAATGCTGGCAGCTCATACCGTTGACTGTAACAATTTTTTTCATATCATTTTCCTCCAGTTCTTCATCTGCTTGCTGTGACTCTAATAGAAGATTATCTACAATTTGGTTTTCCGCAGTAGCGCCCTGCGGTTTAAAGAACCGCAGACGCAATGCATTGCTCACCACACAAACCGAACTTAGACTCATCGCTGCCGCACCAAACATTGGGTTGAGCTTTAAGGCAAATATCGGATAGAGTAGGCCAGCAGCTAACGGAATACCGATAGTGTTATAGAAAAAGGCCCAAAATAGATTCATTTTTATATTGCGAATAGTTGCATGAGAAAGTCGCAACACCGTAACAAGGTCGAGCAAATCGCTTTTCATCAGCACGATGTCGGCCGATTCAATGGCAATATCAGTTCCGGCGCCAATGGCAATACCAACATCCGCCCGAGTCAGTGCTGGGGCATCATTGATGCCGTCACCGACCATTGCAACGCGCCTGCCCTGCTCCTGTATGGCCCGAATTTCTCTCTCTTTATCTTGCGGTAGCACCTCCGCTACCACACGGTCAATGTCAAGGCTTCTTCGAATTGCTTCTGCGGTTTTACGATTATCTCCGGTAAGCATGACCACATCAACACCTAGCGCCTTGAGCTGTGCAATAGCCTGACGGCTAGTCGGCTTGACAACGTCCGCCGCTGCGATGACACCCAGTAGCTTCCCACCCTTTGCAAAGTAGAGTGGTGTTTTACCCTGTTCGGCCAGCATATCACACTGCTTTTCCAACTGCAAACAGTTTATATTTTGTTGCCGCATCAGCGCCGCATTGCCCGCATAATAAATCTCACCCGCAATTTTTGCCGAGAGCCCCTTGCCGGAGATGGCCTCAAAATTTTCGACTATTGAAAGCACCATGTTTTGCCGCCTTGCATATTCAGTGACCGCTTCAGCCAGCGGATGTTCAGAGGCCTGCTCTAAGGATGCTGCAGCTTGCACCAGTATATCGGCGGCTACACCTTCCGCCGGTAGTACGTCGGTTACACGTGGCTTGCCTTCGGTAATAGTACCAGTTTTATCAAGCACGACTGTCTGCACACTATGTGCCGTCTCCAGCGCTTCGGCCGATTTAATTAAAATACCGTGTTGTGCGCCTTTGCCAGTGGCAACCATAATGGCGACCGGTGTAGCAAGTCCCAGGGCGCAGGGGCAGGAAATTACGAGAACTGCGATGCCGATAGACAATGCAAATTCAAAGCTTTGCCCCGCCATCAACCATGCTATCGTAGCAACTACTGCTATAGCAATAACAACCGGTACAAAAACGCCGCTAATCTTATCCGCAAGCTTTGCGATTGGCGCTTTGGAACTACCCGCCTCCTCCACAAGTCGGATAATTTGCGCGAGTGTAGTGTCATCCCCAACCTTTTGCGCTTCAAACTTAAAGTAACCTGTTTTATTAATGGTAGCGGCAATTACGTTGTCACCCACCACCTTTTCAACCGGAATACTTTCGCCAGTGAGCGCCGACTGATCGACTGCTGATGAGCCTTCAATAACGATGCCGTCTACCGCGATGCTCTGGCCGGGACGAACCACCACAATATCACCCTGCCGCACTTCTGAAACAGGAACCTCACGTTCAACACCATCCTTAACAACAGTCGCTGTCTTCGGTGCCAAATCAATCAGCTTGGCAATGGCTTCGCTGGTTTTGCCCTTTGAACGAGTCTCTAAGAACTTTCCAAGTGTAATAAGCGTTAGAATTGTGGCAGCTGACTCGAAATAAAGGTCACTGTGGTAGCGCATCACCAGATCCATGTCTCCTACGCCAAGACCATACCCCATGCGATAGATCGCAAAAATGCCATACACCACCGCCGCGGTTGATCCGATTGCGATAAGTGAATCCATATTGGGCGCGCGGTGCCAAAGCGTTTTAAACCCCACCTGAAAAAACTTGCGGTTGACATACAACACCGGTAGTGCCAGTAAAAATTGCGTCATACCATAGGCAACAGCGTTTTTCATGCCCGACATAAAGGCCGGCAGCGGCACACCCAGCATATGTCCCATCGAAATATACATCAGCGGAATAAAAAAGACAAACGAAACGACAAGACGTTGCCTCATCTCATCCAGCTGTTGTTGCATCAGCGATTTTTCAGACTGCTTTGCAACGTTCGATGGGGATGTCTCTCCTGTGCTAGCACCGTAACCCGCCGCCGTCACCGCGGCTACAATGTCAGGGTCCTTTATTTTATCCGATTCATATTCTACTATCATTTTATTTGCAAGCAGATTGACATTGACCGACTGTACGCCGTCTAGCTTTTTAACAGACCGTTCAACGTTGGCTGAGCATGCCGAACAGGTCATACCGGTCACACTAAAAGTTTGTTTCATATTAAAGCCTCCTCCCCACCCCCCCTGGGGTGTATGTTTACTATATCATTTTGCTCTGTAAACCGCAAGCCTTTTTTATCATTTGTTTTATTCATTAGAAAAACACCTGTAAAAATAGATTTCACAGGTGTTGAATCGCCGGATTTTAAAAGTTTATAAAGATGGTGTAAATAAAAAGCATGAGAGTTGTATTTATTCAAATACCTCAGTGGAAAGATAACGTTCGCCGGTATCGGGTAAGACCACTGTTATCATTTTGCCACTGTACTCAGGCCGCTGCGCAACTGAGAGTGCCGCCGCCAATGCCGCACCGCTTGAAATCCCCACCAGCAGTCCCTCTGTTCGCGCCACCGACCGGGCGGCAGAAAACGCTTCAGCGTCAGTTACCGCTATGACCTCGTCATAGACATCACGATCAAGAACGTCTGGTATAAAGTTGGCACCAATACCCTGAATTTGATGTGCCCCGGCATAGCCTTTGCTAAGCAAAGGAGAAGCAGAAGGTTCCACGCCAATGACCCGTATTTTTGATTTTTTCTCCTTTAGATAGCGTCCGGCACCGCTCAAGGTACCACCCGTACCAAAAGTTGCGATAAAAACCGATAACTCGCCGTCGGTATCATGCCAAATTTCAGGGCCGGTTGTTTCATAGTGTGCCTGTGCATTAGTCGGATTCTCAAACTGACTGGGAATAAAGCTATTGGGCAACTGCCCAGCGAGCACCTTTGCCTTTTCAACTGCGCCAGCCATCCCCTTTATACCTTCTGTCAAAATAATTTCTGCACCATAGGCCGCCAAAAGCCGTCTTCGCTCTATACTCATAGTATCCGGCATGGTTAAAATCACCCTATATCCCTTGATGGCCGCCACCATCGCAATCCCTATGCCGGTGTTGCCGCTTGTTGGCTCAATGATAACTGCGCCAGGCCCAAGCAATCCCTTTCGCTCAGCATCTTCAATCATAGCAAGTCCGATACGGTCCTTGGCGCTTCCGCCAGGGTTAAAACTCTCAAGTTTTGCCACAATCTGAGCACTTGATCCATGCTTTTTTTCAAAAGCTGATAGGCGAATCATCGGCGTTTTTCCGATTAACTCAATCACGTTTTGTGCAATCTTGATCATTGGTATACCTCGTTTCTGCAGTACGATATTGACTTATAGTGTTTCCAGTATGCGCAATCGACTTGCGTTTGTCAATAAACGGTTTGACATTATAGTTTTAAAGGTCTAGAATTAATTAAAATGGTCAAAAAAAAGGAGACTGAATCTATATGACGCGCGAACAAGCTTGGCATCTTTTGACACAATACAACAAAGAGCCTTTTCACCTTAAGCACGCCGTGACACTCGAAGGGGTTATGCGTTATTTTGCCATACAACTCGGGCATCCTGCCGATGCAGATTTATGGGCTATGGTCGGTCTTCTGCATGATCTTGATTTTGAACAATTCCCCGAGGCACATTGCATAAAGCAGCAACAGTTAATGACGCAAGCCGGCGTAGATGAAATAATTATACGTGCTACTGCAAGCCATGGCTGGCCACGTTCTGTGGATATTGAACCGGTAAGTGAAATGGAAAAAGTACTTTACGCCACCGATGAGCTCACCGGACTTATTGGTGCGGTGGCGCTGATGCGCCCCTCTAAGAGTGTACAGGATTTGGAGTTAAAATCGGTCAAAAAGAAATTCAAAACCCCCGCATTTGCAGCTGGATGTTCTCGTGAAGTAATAGAAAAAGGAGCCGAAATGCTTGGCTGGGAACTTGATGAATTAATTTCGCAGACCATTCTTGCCATGAGAACCTGTGAAAATGAAGCCAACGAATATAACGTTTAAAACTCGTATTTTTATTGGAAAAGCGGCAAAGGATAACCTTTGCCGCTTTCTAATTTTTATTGTCTAGTGCGCTAAAATTCGACATTTTAAATTGTTTTTTTACAAATAAGGACAAAATTATGAACGGATAAAACAACTTTTTCTACGATTTTTGTGTAACAACGCAATATAATACACCCGTACAAAATGTTATAATTATTAATGATTAATTTGTATAAGAAGAATTTTTTATGAAAGGAAGACTAATTTGAAGAACACCTCTCCCATATATGAATGCATACTCACCGCTAATGAGCAAGAGTCTTGTTTGGTGTTGAGCAGTGTAACAGAAGCATTCTGTCGCGTGGTAGGTATCAGCCCAAATTCTTTGGGTTCTCCACTTGAAAAATTAGTACCTGAGAATACCGCAACCTGGATATACCAAGCCTTTTCTTATATTAAGGACGGTAATGAGATTCTCCGAGACTTACGCGAAATAAAGGACAATTTCTGGTGCTATTCTCTTTCTTATAACAAACCTGTGCTCACTATTTCCTTGGCGCCCATCTGGGATGCGGACGAAACCAACCGCACCGCCTATAGCGTAAATAACCTTGCCAACATGCCGCTTAACAAGTTCAGTTCATCGTTTTATGATTCAATTTTAATAAATTGTAAAGAAAGCCGCTATAAAATAGAAAGCATCAGTACGTCCCTGTCGCAGATGTTAGAGATAAACATCGGCGACGCTATTGATCCGCTATTTCCTCGCATGCGTAGTCTTTGCACTGACAAACTAATAAAACGCTCTATGGAACTTAATAAAGTCTCCTTTTTTCTGGATATATATGAGCATCACAAAAAGTCTTATTATCTGCTGATTACGTTATTGCCATTAAACCATTTTAATCGGTTTATGATTATCGGAATTCACCTCTTAGGCGCACAGGACTATTATCAGATAATGAAATCCGTCAACACAAGCTCACAGCAGGTTTGCGAGGCAGGAAATATTGGTGTAGCGGTTGTAGAAACAACTAACGGTAAATATAAAAAAATAATAAATGCAAATGCTTGCTTTAACCGTCTAGTTTATTCGCATGAGGACTTTGAATTCCTAAAAACGAAGGTTATCCCGGTTTGTTGCAATAAACAAAGCATTCTTACCGTTTCGCACCGCTTAGTCAACCTCAACTGCCTGATTGCCGCTATCCCAACGCTTAACTCTAACCAAATATTTTTGTTCATCATATCTGAAACCGGGCCTCAGCCCTCCATACAGAGTTTAGCCAACCGACTTACAAAACGAGAATTTGAAATTGCCTGTCATATTGTAAACGGAAATTCCATCAAGGGCATCTCGGTTGATTGTGGAATATCTGAGGGCACCGTAAAGAAAAATCTTTCAAACATTTACAGCAAACTCCAAATCAACAACCGTGTCGATCTGGTTCGCCTAATTTTTTCAAGTGGCAATTAACTGATTGCGTCTATAACGATATCTTTAAAATGAACGAGATGTACATCATAACGCCTGAGCCGCTCGCAGAGGGCTTCAACAAACTTTTTGTCTGGAGAGATATCTTCAATGCAGCAGATCGATTCACTGCATTTGTTGCCCTCCTCATATGCTCTCAGGCCAAATACGCTACACGATCCAAAATCCTCAATGTGTCTCTCCGAACATACAATCTCATAGCAGATGATCATTTTGCTACACTCCCCTTTATTCTTGGATACAAGATTATGATAACAGAGTTTTAGCAAATTTATCCATACTAAAAAAGTTGGGTTGTTTGAATGTTTTGCCAATATTTAGATTTGTTTTGTGCAAGAAGAATAACCGTACAAATATTTATTATGAATAAGGGAATTAAGGGTATAATTAATATCTTTTTAATGATTCAAATATAATTCTAGCTATGCAACAACATCACTCGCGCATGAAAAACAAGTGCTTTTTTTGCAGGTTGTTAGTTGACATAATTTCATATTGTTTATATAAAAGCACTTTTAATTTGTTTATTTGCATTAAAATTTGGTTTAAAATTCATTTTCTCTAATATTTTGATCTGTGCAATAGATTGTCACGTCATTGTTTGCCTCGTTCTTCACGAACGAGTACAATCAACAAATGTGTTGTTTATTATTAAAACTGTTAAAAAAGTCGAAAGTTTTTAAAAGGTGAACGTAAATGAGGCAAACTGTCGAACATCCCTTGGCCCCAATCTATAATGAGCACTCAAAAATTTTAATTCTCGGCACAATGCCTTCTCCAGTGTCAAGGCAACGAGCCTTTTACTATGCGCACCCACAGAACCGTTTTTGGCAAATACTATTTGCAATACTGGGCAGCACACCAGCAGAAGGCGAAGACGCCCGTCGAAACCTTTGCCTCTCGCACGGTATCGCCCTTTGGGATGTACTAAAAAGCTGCACTATAGAAGGTGCCAGTGACGCAAGCATCAGGGACGCTGTACCTAATGATATTGGGCTGATACTCGGAAAGGGAGACATAAAGGCGATATTTACCACCGGTAGCACAGCTGGAAAGTTTTATCATAAGCTGTGCGAACGCAGTGCCGGCAGACCCGCCATCGTGCTGCCCTCACCCAGCGCAGCCAATGCCGCCATGCGTCTTGACACGTTGATTGAACGTTATCGAATCCTTTTGCCTTATCTCGATGAACCACCGACCTGTAGTTGACCTAGCGCCTCGCCAATGGGCGCACGGAGCACCAGCTGAGCGGCACTATCTAGTTGTGTGGCATCGCGGTTAATCAACACAATTTTCCCGCGGAAATAGTTGAGCAATCCCGCCGCCGGATAGACTGTCAGACTCGTCCCGCCCACAATTACCATATCGGCCGTCCGTAGCGCCGATACCGCCCGCTCGACGGTATCGCTGTCCAGCGCCTCTTCATACAGCACGACATCTGGCTTTATAACTCCGCCACAGTCACATCGAGGTACACCGGGGCCGCGCATCGCATCAATTGCATAGAACTTACCGCAGGACATGCAATAGTTGCGCAGCATTGACCCATGTAATTCCAACACATTTTTGCTGCCGGCAAGCTGGTGCAGCCCGTCTATATTCTGCGTAATGACGGCTGAAAGCTTGCCGGCAGCTTCTAATTCTGCCAGCTTAATGTGCGCTGAATTAGGCACAATGCCGCTGTACATCATCTTGGTCTGATAAAACTTGTAAAAATCCTCGGTATGGCGCAAAAAAAAGCTATGGCTTAATATGGTCTCTGGCGGATAGTCAAATTGCTGATTATATAATCCATCCACGCTGCGAAAATCCGGTATACCGCTTTCAGTTGATACACCTGCACCACCAAAAAAGATAATACTTTGGCTTTCATCGATTAGCTTTTGCAATTTTTCTGTGTCATCCATGTATCTATTCCTCCTCAATATACATAAACCGCGGCTGTACTTTGCCGTTATGCGTGATTAATTCTTGCCACATGGCAGCAGGACGCACCCAAATACCGCCTTCGCCGTAAAGTGCCTGATACACAACATAAGGTTCAAGTGTCTCGCTGTGAATTGCGGTATATAAAACCCGATATTCCATCCCCTTAAAGTGCCGGTAGCGCCCTGTGCGGATAGTATTTTCCATGTCGGTTTCCTCCCATCTTCTTTCTTACTATAGCATAACCACCATTTTGCACAAGGGCTGGAAGCCGCTTCTTCATTATGCTATACTAAAATTTATGGACTTAATCTATGAAACCGGAGTGACCTTAAAATGCCTGTTAAAAGATTATTTCGAGAAAACCCTTACCAGACTGAGTTTTCAGCCACGGTACTTTCCTGTATGCCACAAGATGAACATTTTGTCGTGGCAGTCGATGCCACCTGTTTTTATCCTGAGGGCGGCGGCCAGCCTGCCGACATTGGCACATTGGGGAATGCACAGGTACTGGATGTACACGAAAAAGATGAAATCATCCTGCACACTACAAACGCTCCACTAACAGTTGGCGAAGTCGTCATCGGCAAGATTGACTGGCTGCGACGCTTTTCGTTGATGCAGCACCATACCGGTGAGCACATTGTGTCCGGTATTGTTCACAAGCTTTTTAAGCTTGATAACGTTGGTTTTCACATGGGCAGCGCAATGGTCACCGTCGACTTTAACGGCGAGCTTTCTCCCGAACAGCTCACCACTGTAGAGCTTGCAGCAAACCGCGTTGTATTTGCTAACATTCCGGTGCAGGAGTGCTACCCCGATAAAAATGCACTGGCGGCGCTTAACTACCGAAGCAAAAAAGCCCTATCCGGTGAGGTGCGTATCATATCCGTATCGGACGCCGATTGCTGCGCCTGCTGTGGCACCCACGTGGCCAAAACAGGAGAAATCGGCCTGATTAAGCTGTTATCTCCCCAGCGCTATAAAGGTGGCATGCGGGTAGGGTTGCTGTGCGGTGAAAGGGCTCTGTCAGACTACCGCCAGAAGGATGCCTCCGTTGGGGCTATCTCTCAACTGTTATCAGCCAAACCGGCAGAGGTCTCGGAAGCTGTTCAGAGAATTCTCGGTGAAGCTGACGCGCTGCGCGCTGAGTTGATCGCAGCAAAGGACAAGTTGTTTGCCGTGCGTCTTAAATCAATTGACCGCAACGAGGGCATGCTGTGCCTTTTTGAAGATGATCTTACTCCAAACGAACTGCGTCGTTTTTGTACACAACTGATAGATCATCGCCCCGGCCCTTGTCTGCTGCTATGCGGCGACGATGAAAACGGTTACCGCTATGCACTCGGTGTTGCACAGGGCGACGCGCGCGTACTTTCGAAAGAATTACATCTAGCATTAGGCGGAAAAGGTGGCGGCAATGCACAATTGGTACAGGGGACCATTTCAGCTGATCGAGCACGTATTAAGTCATATATTACGTAAAGTAAATATTATGGCTAACAAATTTTATTTCGTCTTAATTCCCAAAGTAGCTTAAGTTTTTTACCGCTTTTCCATCAAAGACACTATTTTTTACAAAATGCTAACTTTTAATCTATAAACAGGTGACAATCCCCCGCTTTTTTGATAGAATTTTTATATTAATTTGTTAGATAACCGTTTGGAGAGTTGAGGTAACGGCGCTATGCAGCTGCTAAAAGATCGTATTCTTAAAGACGGACAAGTAAAGTCCGGCAATGTCTTAAAGGTGGACAGCTTTTTAAACCATCAGATGGATATCGGACTGTTTGGAGAAATCGGGAAGGAATTCAAGCGTCGATTTGCCGACTGTGATATCAATAAAATTTTGACTATAGAGGCTTCCGGCATAGGAATCGCCTGTATTGTTGCACAGTATTTTAATGTTCCAGTGGTTTTTGCAAAAAAGAACCCCACCAAAAATATTGCAGGTGAGGTGTATACCAGCCGTGTTGAGTCGTTCACCCATGGAAAGGTGTACGACATTATTGTTTCAAAGCGCTTTTTAACGGCTGATGACAAGGTGCTGGTCATCGACGACTTTTTGGCCAACGGTTGTGCGCTAAAAGGTTTGATCGAGCTGGTCAACGGCGCGGGTGCCACACTGGTGGGCGCTGGAATCGTCATTGAAAAAGGCTTCCAGGAAGGTGGAAAACTTATTCGCGACATGGGCGTGCGGGTGGAATCGCTCGCAATTGTTGACGCTATGGATGATCACGGCGTTGTGTTTCGCGATTAACAATGTTTGCTCGCGGCATACTTTGCCGTAGTAATAAAAACGAATATAGGCTACCATAATTAGGAGGATGAAAAAGAAATGAAGAAAAGTCTTGCCATTTTGCTGGCTGCCGGCATGCTGTTATTAGGTGCATGCGGCAGTACTCCTGCTTCCAGTCAGGCCGCTCCTGCTACCTCGTCTGAGGCCGCATCTTCTGCTGCGCCGTCTGAAAGCGCTCCGGCGAATGCCATCGCAAAGGATACCATCAAAATTGGCGTCATTCACATTTCCGACCCTGCTGAAGGCTCGGGCTACACCTTTACTCACGATCAGGGCATTGTCGGCATGCAAAAGAACCTTGGCCTGCGCGACGACCAGATTATCCGCAAGATTAACGTCAGCGACAGCGACGCCACTGCCATTGAAACCGCAATGCTCGAGTGTATTGAGGAAGGTGCCAACATCATTTTCGCTACCAGCTGGGGCTACATGGATACTTGCGAAGCGCTGGCCGAGGAGTACCCCGATGTGATCTTCTCCCATGGCACCGGTTATAAGTCCAACGGCAAAAACTTCAATAACTATTTTGGACGCATCTATCAGGCCCGTTATCTTGCAGGCATTGCCGCAGGCTTAAAGACCCAGAGCAACAAGATCGGTTATGTTGCTGCCTGGGGCACCGCCAACGGCGAAGTCACCAGCGGATTGAACGCTTTTGCAATGGGTGCTTATTCCGTCAACCCCGAGTGCGAAGTCTATGTCAAAACCACCAACAGCTGGTTTGATCCCGAAGGCGAAAAGCAGGCTGCTGAGGCGCTAATTGCGCTGGGCTGCGACGTCATGGGCCAGCACTGCGATACCCCCAACCCCCAGCTTGCTGCTGAGGAAAAGGGTGTCTGGGGCGTTGGTTACAACTCTGACATGTCTAAGGATGCGCCTAAAGCTGTGCTGACCAGTGCCGTTTGGAACTGGAGCACCTATTACACTTGGGCGGTTGAGAACGTGATCAACGGTACCTGGACCGGCGAAAATTACTACGGCGGTCTGGCTGAAGGCTTTGTTGATATCACCGCACTTTCTGACCTGTGCGCCGAAGGCACCGCTGAGAAGATTGAAGAAGCCCGCAAGAAAATTGTTTCTGGCGAGTGGGATGTTTTCAACGGTGAAATTGAGGGCAACGACGGCCAAAAACACACCAGTGAACATTATAGCGACGTCAACTGGTACTTTAAAAACGTTGTTGTAAAGTAACTGCTGCACCGCCAAGCATTAATGTTTAGGCAGGGGCGGTCATTCGTTAAAATGACCGCCCTTTCTCTTTTAATTTTATTGAAAAGCGCCGCCAGGCCAAATGGCTGGACGGCACTTTTGAGTAAACTTCAATTTTTTGTATTTATATAGAGGGGTGATCACGTGGAAGCGTCTTCGCAGTCCCAGTTTGCGATTGAATGTAAACAAATAACCAAGCGTTTCGGCAGCGTGCTGGCCAATGATGGTATTGATCTCGCGGTTAACCGAGGCGAGGTTTTAGCGTTGTTGGGTGAGAATGGTTCGGGTAAAACCACTTTAATGAACATGCTCTCGGGCATTTACCGACCTGATTCGGGTGCTATTTTGGTGAATGGTCAAGAGGTGACGATCAACTCACCGGTGGACGCGATGAAGCTTGGTATCGGCATGATTCATCAACATTTTAAGCTGGTAGAAATTTTTTCAGCGATGGATAATATTGTTTTGGGCACTGCTGAAAAACTTTTGCCACCAAAACAACTGCGCCGCAAGATCGAGGAGATTTGCAGTGCGTTCGGATTAGAGATTGATCCTTTAAAGCGGGTATGCGATATGTCCGTTAGTGAAAAGCAAACTGTAGAAATTGTCAAGGTACTCTATCGTGGCGCACAGATTTTGATCTTGGACGAGCCAACTGCTGTGCTCACCCCACAGGAAACCAACAGACTTTTTGCCATTTTGCGGCGGATGAAACAGCAGGGTTGCGCTATTATTATCATTACCCACAAACTAAATGAAGTGCTTGAGATATCCGACCGGGTAACCATTCTACGCAAGGGCAAGAGCATCGACACTGTTGTAACCACTGAAACAAGTCAGGCGCAGCTTACTGAACTAATGGTTGGCCGTCCGGTCAGTCTCGAAATAGACCGACCCGAAACCCATTCGCCAAAGCCAATATTAAAGGTTGTTGACCTCACGGTTCCCACCCCCGACGGTGGCGTAGCTGTGGACGATATTTCGTTTGATATCCGAACAGGCGAAATTCTCGGCGTGGCAGGCGTAGCGGGCAGCGGGCAGAAAGAACTTTGCGAAACAATAGCCGGGCTGTTAAAACCCAAAAAAGGCGCCATTTTATACAATAAGGAAAATATCATCGGAAAATCACCATCTGAAATTATTTCGCTCGGCATCAGTATGAGCTTTGTGCCCGAAGATCGTCTGGGTATGGGGCTAGTCGCCTCAATGGGTATGGTGGATAATATGCTGCTAAAATCCTATCATACTAGCGGCGGCATATTTGTTGACCGCAAACCTGCCAGAACACTTGCTGAGCAGCTGATCAAGAAGCTTTCGATTGTGACGCCCGGCGTCGATACGCCCGTGCGCCTCCTAAGCGGCGGAAATGTGCAAAAGGTGCTGTTGGGTCGTGAGATTGAATCGTCACCCAACCTGCTTATTACCGCCTATCCGGTGCGTGGATTGGATATTAACTCCTCTTACACCGTGTACGACCTGCTCAACGAGCAAAAGCGCCGAAACGTCGCGGTCATGTATATCGGTGAGGATTTGGACGTGCTGCTTGAGCTTTCTGACCGGATCATGGTGCTGTGCCACGGCAAGATTACCGGAATTGTAGACGCGCGCACCGCCACCAAGGAACAGATCGGCCTGATGATGACAGGGGCCACCCTCGCGGAAGGAGGCAATGACTGATGCAAAAGCTTGTCAACGGCAAGCACGAGCCGTTTATTCGCATTGTTAAGCGCGCTGAAAAAAACCGCAGCCAGATTCTCCTGCTGCGGCTGCAAGCTGTGCTCATTTCACTCATTGCGGGCGGCGTGTTTATTCTGACTATTGGCCATAACCCGATGGAGATTTACGGCACCATTCTTTCAGGTGCCTTTCGCAGCAAGATGGCCATTCAGGCGACAGTCAAATACGCCATTCCGCTGACTATCTCATCGCTGGGCGTCACGCTGGCCTTTAAGATGAAATTCTGGAATATCGGTGCCGAGGGGCAGATCATTGTAGGCGCCATTTGTGCATCTTATTTTGCGCTGTTTCATTCCGACTGGAACCATTGGCTATTAATTACCGTTATGTTTTTGGCGGGTCTAATCGGTGGCGGCCTGTGGGGGCTGATTCCCGCTGTTTTTAAAGTCAAATTTGACACCAACGAGACGCTGTTTACCTTGATGCTTAATTATATTGCGTTGCATATTGTATCCTACCTGCGTGATGGCCCGTGGAAGGATCCAGGTGCGGCTGGTTTTGCAAAAATTGCGCGGTTTGATAAAAACGCCGCGTTGGATAAGCTTCTCGGTGTTCACATTGGCTGGCTGATTGCGCTGGCGCTTGTAATAATCGTCTATATCTATCTCAGTCGCACCAAGCAGGGCTATGAAATAGGTGTCGTGGGCGAAAGCCAGGACACTGCACGCTACGCCGGCATGAACGTTAAGCGCGTTGTTTTGCGCACCATGTTCTTCTCGGGTGCTGTCTGTGGCATCTGCGGCATGGTGCAGGCCACGGGCTCAGACATCACGCTAACTACCGCCGTCGCGGGCGGCGTAGGCTTCACCGCTATCATTGTCGCATGGCTGGCACAATTAAACCCCATGGTGATTTTGGTTGTGTCATTCCTCTTCTCAATTCTCGAAAAAGGCTCGGGTGTTGTACAATCCACTTTCGGCCTTTCCACAGACTGCGCTGACGTGTTACAGGGCATCATCCTGTTCTTTATCTTAGGGTGCGAGTTTTTTATTCGTTACGCCTTTTTGTTACGCAACAAGGGAGGGGAGAAATAATGGATATGTTCATCAAGTTCCTCGTCGCCGCTGTGCTGGCGGGCACGCCCCTGTTGTTTGGCACTGTAGGCGAAATTTTAAGCGAACGCGTCGGGCACCTGAATCTAGGCGTTGAAGGCATGATGTCCATTGGTGCCTGCGCGGGTTTTATGACCGGCTATTATACCAATAACTTTATTTTAGCCATTCTGGCCGCCTTCTTGAGCGGTGCCCTCTCAGCGCTTATTTACGCTGTACTGACTGTCACCTTTTTTGCCAATCAGAACGTCACAGGCCTAACATTGACCGTTTTCGGAATAGGGCTTTCAAACTTCGTGGGTGTTTTGATTATTAGCCGTTCAGCAGATAAAACTTTAAAACTGCCAGAAACAATTACCGCTCAGATGCGCGGCATCGATTTTGCAGGTCTTGGTAAGATACCGGTTGTCGGTGAGTTGTTGTTTTCTTATAACCCGTTCGTTTATTTAGGTATTGCGATTGCAATCGCAGCGGGCTATTACTTGCACCGTACCAAAACCGGTCTCAATGTCCGCGCCATTGGGGAAAATCCCGCGGCGGCTGATGCTGCCGGCATCAATGTAACGGCCCTTAAATATCTCAATATTGTGGTCGGTGGCGGTATCTGCGGAATAGGCGGGGCATATTGCTCTATGATTATCAACAGTGGCGTTTGGATAAGCGATAACGTCGGCGGTCTCGGCTGGATCGCCGTGGCGCTGGTTATTTTTGCAGGATGGAAACCGGTGAACGCCCTTTATGGCTCATTTGTATTCGGCGCACTGCGCATACTAAAGTATTACGCAACCAAGAGCCTTTTTCCCTTTCCCAACGCGTTTTATGACATGTTGCCGTTTCTGATTACGGCGCTTGTTCTGGTTATCAGCTCGGTGCGTAAAAGCAGCGGCGCACACATTCCTGCCAGCCTGGGTCTAAATTATTTCCGTGAGGAACGCTAATGACTGATGATGAGAATCAAAATAGTGGTGATTATCAAGAGCAAAATGATGATAATGAAATAAACTATATTAGCTTGGGAATATGTGTAGGCGTCGGAGCAGGTAGTGCCATAGGCGGAATAGTATTTGACAACATGTTATTGGGGATTACAATCGGTATATCTCTGGGTATAATAGCGGGTGCAATAATAGACTCAAATAAAAAGTAGTGGGAGCGCAAGGAAACTCTTGCTGCTTTTAGTGGTGCATGTTTATTCTTTAACTGGATTGGTTTTATCTTTATAAAAGGGGCGGCATCGTAAAAACGATGCCGCCCCTTTATATTGCGCAAATTTTACGTAGATGCGTCTCAATTTTCTCCGCAACAGATCAGCGAGCATGAAACCACCAGCGCATAGAGCGTCAGCGCCGCAATTGTCAACATTTGCAGCACAGGTGGGCCGGAAATATCGCCGCCAAGTACCGCCATTCCAGCGAACTGCCCAACTATCAGAACCAACCCAAAATGGCTCAAGAGCAATCCCCAGAGCACACAAATCCTTCGACTTTTAGGAATTCCCGCCATACAACGAGTGTTGGCGAGCAAAAATAAAGTTGCTAGCACAAGGTACATTGTCTCGATGAACTGGTCAGAGGCCGTATTGACCTGCCGGAATGAGATATACCGTTCCACCATACTGATAGCCTGCCAAATCACCATTGGCAACGCCAGCATACCCTGAAGGCCGGAACGCTTAAAACCACTGTAAAAACAAAAGGCAAGGTATAAAAAGGCTATGCCAGCCGTTATGCCTAAAATATTCTCAACAACCAAAAGCCATGAAGGCAGACGGTTTATAACCGGCTCCGTCGGATCTATCGCCATCGCTGCCAACAGTTTTGGCACGCTAGTAGCCACAACAGTCGCCCCCAGCACAGCCGCCGCCAGTTCAAGCGGACGGTTGCCTCTAAGTGTCACCGTATCTGTGCCATCTGCCCGAAGTGTGATCACAGTGACTCCCAAAACGGTCAGTAGCGACAACACCCCAAAACTATAAACCAGCACGCTGCCTCCCAGATAAAATCCACTTTGAGTGTCAATATATAATGTCTTTAGCAGAATGCGCAGTAAAGCGGCGATTATTGTTCCGCCTAAAAATATCCTGATGCTCTTTTTATACAAACGCTTTTCATCGCCTTTCTTGTACACAGCTTTAATTTGAACTGCTGAGGTAAAATCATATTTACCGGCCTGTCCGCATAAGCTGACAATAGCAATATTTTATCCCATCCTATTGTCAAAGTCAATAAAGCCAAAAGAAAGGGATGTCCTATGCGGGCCACAATTTTTTTTCTAGTGTTGATGACGCTGCTGACCATAGCCATTCCCTTTGCTGCTTCGCTATCGGGGCAGGGGGATATTTTATCTTTTTCTGAGAGCGTGCCAACCTCGGAGACTGCCTCAGAACCAGCCTCGGTATCGGCTGTCTCTTCGATATCTGAAAGTTCGCCATCAAAAAGTGAAAACAGTTCTTCCACTGCAGTGGTAACCAACGCACCATCTGACAACAGTATTGAAGCGCGCAAGTCCTTTAAGATTTTTGACCGCACAACTAAAAAAGTATTCACATTAGATGCAGCAGAATATATTCGTGGCGCGGTGGCTTCGGAGATGCCCGCCACATTTCACCAGCAAGCGTTAACCGCGCAAGCCATTGCCGCACATACATGGGCGCTCTACAGTGCGCAACGGCAGGTTGAATCCCCCGACCCGGAACTAAAGGGCGCAGACTTTTCCGCTGACCCTGAGCGGCTGGAGGGCTATATTACCAAGGAGCGCTTTTTTGAACGCTACGGCGAGAGTGCCGAATTATTCTGGCCGAAAATCTGTGAGGCTGCTGAGTACGCCCTCACTCGCATTGTAGCCTATAACGGTGAGCCTGCCTTGACAGCCTATCACTCCACCAGCACAGGACACACAGAAGCTTCTGACAACGTATGGATGGTGTCGTTGCCCTATCTTGTGCCGGTAGAGAGTGACGGTGATCTGCTGGCTCCCGATTATAAAGTCACCGAAACCTTTGATAAAAAAACCATGAAGCTATTGCTGATGCAGGCCTTCGATGACGTAACATTAAACGATGATGCCCCAGAAAAGTGGATTGTTCCACTGGAAACATCGGATTCGGGCTATGTAACGCTGGCAAAAGTGGGAAATTTAGAAGTGCACGGGCAAGCGGTTCGTAATGCACTAAGTTTGCGGTCGGGCTGCTTTACGGTTTCCTATCATAGCGGAACCTTTTCTATTGAGACACTTGGCTATGGCCACGGTGTGGGTATGAGCCAGTATGGGGCCGATTTTATGGCCCGCCAAGGCAGCACATGTGAAGATATTTTGCTGCATTATTACCCCAATACCGAAATCAAAACAGTATCATAACCGCTTAAGCTCGCATATGATACGACATAACCCTTTTTATATTTTCATAAGATTAAACCGTAAGGTGGTGAAATTGCTTGAACATGCCATCAAATATCCCTCCCTCCCAGCTGGATGCTATGCTGAAAATGGCAGGACAAAAACTTGGACGCGATCCGCAAACTCTCAAGGAGCAGTTAGAAAAAGGTAACCTTGACCAGCTTGGCATCAATGCACAACAACAGCAACAAATCGGTCAACTGTTGAAAAACCCTCAGGCGCTTTCTCAATTTTTAGAGCAACCGCAGATTAAGCAGATGCTAAACCAGTTGATGAAAGGCAGATAAACCATGGATGACCTTGCCTCGATGATCACACAATTTTTGAGCAGCGAAGACGGAATGAATCAGCTGCGTTCAGTCACTGCCGCACTGGGGCTTCCCGACCCCGGAGGGGCTGGGCCGCAGGCCGGTCAAAATAGCTTTGTACCGCCGCCTCAGGCTGACAACGCATCTCCGAATAACGGAGGAATTCCCTTCTTCTCTCAATCGTCATCATCCCAGGCAGGTGCATCACCTCTCGATTTAAATACCCTAATGCTAATACAGCGGGCTATTTCGGCGCTGAATCAGGACGATCAAAACACAGAACTTTTACGCGCTTTAAAACCCCATTTTTCTGATGAGCGCGCTAAAAAAGTCGATGACGCCATCCGAATTCTTCAATTGATCCGTCTACTTCCGCTTGTCAAAGAGCTAGGATTGTTTAACCGTCTGAAGGGCGGTGATAACAAATGATTATCAGCCAATTCCCTGATTCTCAGACGTTGACCATGCAGCAGGAGGCACTAAAGCGTGTGCGTGACATGCAAATGCGGGCCAGACAGTCGGTGGATCAAACTAATGCTTCTCCCGAGCCATTCACGCATCCGCCCGCATTCTCTCAGCCATCCGGCCCGTCAGCGCAAACTCAACCTCAACAACAATATCAAGCACAATCAGCGTCATTTGGCGCGCAGCAGCAATTCCAGCAGCAAGCATCTTTTGGACGCCCACCCCACCCGAATATGCCGCCACAAAATAATATGCAGCAAGGCACTCCCCAGCAAAATATGCCGCCCCAAATTAATATGCAACAGGGGCCACCCCAGCAAAACATGCCGCCTCAAAATAGTATGCAGCAAGGTACTCCCCAGCAAAGCATGCCGCCCCAAAACAGTATGCAGTCAGGGCCACAGCGACAGTCAGGTTTCTCACAGCCCAATAACATTCTTTCGCATCTTTTTGGCGGTGGACGCCAATCCGGACCACAAAATCAGGGAAGCACGGGTGGGCAAAGGGGTAACGCACAGGGCATGAATCAAAATGCGCCACGCTCTGGGGGATCAGGTCTTTTGGATTTGCTGCGCAAGCAGGGACTGGGCGACTCGGTCAGCGGATTGGGCGAAACGCTTCAGAATACTATTTCATCAGTCTCTGAGCCGCTTTCCAATCTTATGGAAAGCTTTGGCATCGACGGCGAAAAGCTTATTATTTTGCTTGTCATGTGGGCCATTTTTAACGAACATAAAGACAACAAAATGCTATTGATGGCACTTGGTTATCTGCTGTTATAAGACCTCGTATCTTGCCGCAGATAAAATTTTATGTTATACTGGCAGAAATGATTACGAGGTGAATCACGATGTGGAACAGGTGTCAGTTAAAGGAAAATGCTAAGGCAGTTTTAAGGGTTTCTTATTGGAAGGCTTTTTTAGTTAGCTTTATTTTGGTACTAATCACAAATAATGGTATTGCTTCATTTAATTATAATCAAAATGATTTTGATGGTTTTTCTCCGGCCATCGAACGCTTTTTGTCATTACCTGTTGTTGCAATGCTGATAGGCATGCTGTTTTCGTTAACAATTGCCTCGTTTTTAATTTCAATTTTTGTTCTTGGCCCACTGGAGGTCGGAGCTCAGCATTATTTTCTTGAATCAACACAAATGCGTTTTAGGCTGGAAAATATTACGCGAGGCTTTACCGGTGGCAAATACCGTAATGTTGTAATGACCATGCTGCTGCGAAATATTTATATTTTTCTATGGTCTCTTTTGTTGCTTATCCCCGGTATTATTAAATCTTATTCTTACGCAATGGTACCCTTTTTGCTGGCCGAAAATCCTGGAATCCCTCCAAGCCGCGCGATCGAAATGTCGATGGCAATGACCGAGGGGCACAAGTGGCGTATGTTTGTCTTAAGTCTTTCATTTATCGGCTGGTTTCTCCTCGGTACTCTTGCATTAGGCGTCGGTCTCCTGTTTGTACTTCCTTATTATGATACCACACAAGCAGAGCTTTATGTTGCACTGCGTACCATCGCGCTCGATAAACGAATTATCAGCCTTGCAGAGTTAGAACCACATTAAATAATATCTTAAATACCTGCCGAGCAAGTCGGCAGGTATTTTTCGCAAATTTTCAAAACTAGCAACTTTATATTCAACGTAAAAGCCCACCGAAATAAATACGGTAGGCTTTTGTTAATGTTTATTTAATTTTTCTACATTCAAGGTAGTAGCGTTTATCGCGCGCTTCGCCCATCGAGAAGCTCTTACGCACAAATGCGCCTTTTTGGCGCACTACCTCAAAAAGTGAATCGCGGTCAAATTCAGGGAAGACTATTGCCAACCGGTCAGGATTATTGCCTAATTCACGGCACTCCTGTGCGCCGTGCACATATTCCAGCTCTGCTTCGGGGTGTGCCCGCAACCATTCATCAAGCTTGGGTTGCAATACCTGCGCATCCGGGGGATTAGCTGCATCAAAGCCTAACTCACGCTGGATAGCAATGGGGTCCACATTGTAAATTAGCCGGTGAATCGGCTCAAATTTTAATGCCGGGTCATAGAGGTTTACCAACTCCGCCAATGCATATCGGGCTGGATGTCTTTCGCATTCCTCGGGTGAGAGGGTGGGCTTAATCGCCTCCCAACATGCCTTGGCAGCAGCAAAGGAGTGATTACCATCTCCCATTGCAAAAAGAAAATTGTCGCCACCCTGCATTTTAAGTTCCTTTAGAATACGCGCAATCTCTAGAAGCAGCGATGGGGTGTCAACGCGGTAGCCCGTGCTGTGCCCGCCACCTTTCATCAGTGTAAAATCATACAGGCACTCCAGCGCCTCTTTCTGATCAGCCAAAAGGCTCATCAAGCGGTTTTCACGGTCGTCAATGAGGACCATGATATGCGGCGTTTCAAGCGGCGCACCGCTTCGGATTTTTATACGCGGCGGAAGACGGTCGACAATGGTACCTTCGGTTGCACGTATCATCGACTTTGCATCCTTGGCGTAGTCATACTGCTCTAAATCTAGCGCGACTACAAGCCCCTGTCGAACACCCGCACTCGTTCTGCGACGCAAATAGACAAAGGTCTCACCGATATCCACCAGCAAGCGTTTATCAAGGTATTGGCGCATGGTAGTGTTTATACGGTTGATATCAGCGTCGTTATTTTCCGAGAGATAGACCTCCGGCAGCGTAATTCGCAATGTTGAACAGGCATCTTCAACAATATCCTCAACGTCCTGCCAGTATTCGGGCTGCGCAGTGAATTGGTCGCAGGCAATGACTGAGAACCGGTGCAGGTCGATGCCGTCGGCAGGCAAAAGAATACTTGGCAATGATACGCCAACCTCAGCCAATGCCTGTTTACAAATTTCCATAAAGCGTAAAGCCCCTTTCTTTAAGCCCAATACCCCCTGTGTTTTAACAGGGTAAAAAGCCTTAAGTTCTGTCTCTTAAGACAGAACGCGCACCCTAACTACACCTTTAATCGCGCAAAGTCGTTCAAGACAGGCCTGATCTGGCTTACTTGCTAGATCCAGCAACGTATATGCCCATTCGCCACGGCTGGAGTTGACCATATGCTCAATATTGTGCCCCGCATCGGCCAGTACAGCAGTCATCTGGCCCACCATATTCTTAATATTGCGGTTTATCACTGCCACGCGGTAGCCGCCTGTGCGCGGCAGCTCGCAATAAGGAAGATTAACGGAGTTGATGATGTTGCCATCCTCAAGATAGCTACGTAGCTGTTGTGCTGCCATCTGGGCACAGTTTTCCTCCGATTCAGGGGTAGACGCACCAAGGTGCGGCGTGGCGATGACGCCTTTGACACCAAGCACCATATCGTTTGGAAAATCGGTGACATAATGGCGCAGGTGCCCTGATTCCAATGCTTTAATCAGTGCGGTGTCGTCCACCAGCCCGCCACGAGAAAAGTTGAGCAGCACTGAACCGGGCTTCATGGCGGTCAGTTCGGCTTCTCCGATCATTCCGCGAGTTTTGTCGTTAAGCGGCAAATGCATGGTGATATAATCACAGCTGGCAAAAATTTCGCTGAGATTTTTAACGTGGATAATCGATCGGGTCAGGTTCCACGCTGCCTCCACAGAAAGATAAGGATCGTAACCCATGACTTGCATACCGAGTCCCTTATCCGCAGCATTTGCCACCATGACACCAATCGCGCCAAGACCGATAACACCAAGTTTTTTACCGGCCAGCTCAGGACCCACAAATTGTTTTTTGCCTTTTTCGACCAACTTTTCAATATCTTCAGGTTTCTCGCCACGGAGCTGCTCCAACCACTCTACGCCGGAAATCACCTGTCTGCCGCATAGAAGCATGCCGCAGATTACCAGTTCCTTAACCGCATTGGCGTTAGCACCCGGCGTATTAAACACTACAATGCCCTTTTCAGTGCAACGCTCTACCGGAATGTTATTATAGCCGGCGCCCGCTCTAGCAACAGCTAACAGGCCGTCTGGCAATTCGGCTTCCTGCATATCGGCTGACCGGACCAACACAGCATCGTAATTATCTGCACTGTCAGAAACAGTATAATTTTCCCCGCTTAGTTCCTGATAAATTATGTCTGATATTTTGTTCATAGTTTTTATAGTAAACATGTTTGTGTTATCTCCCTAATGAGTTATTAATGTATAAATACGATTTATATATAATAATTTTTACTTAATATTCCTAATTTACAGCGTCGAGATCGATAGCGTGTCCCCACAATATAACACCCAATGTTGATACTACCGCTGTTGCTGTAACTAGAATTACGAGCCAACGATAATATTCTGGTTGTCATTTCGATGGTATGATACGCGCAATCCATAGCAAAAAATCCTCCCGATTTTAAAATAGCAAATTGTTTCCTGGGGTGATTATTGTGACATTATAACGAAACTAACCAAATAATTCAATAGATGCTTTAAATATCAGCGTTATTGCCAAAGGGACGTATAAATATGCCGCTTTGATTGGTGGCTAACTTTTAGCTAATTTTTAGTCCTTAAAAATGTGGTAAATTTATGTAACTTTAGTATATCAGCTTTGCAAAGCGATTTTATGGTAAATGCTTCATTAAAGTTTTTCGTAAAAAACAAGTGACTTTTTATGGAACACATTGTATAATATAAAGGCATATTTTAGTGATATTTTATTTCATATTTACCTTATATACATTTTTTGATTTGAGTTGGTATTTAAGTCCATATCTTGTACCGACGTAAATCGATATGCCCCTAGGAATTTTAAGGGTTATGCTTTTAAAAGAAAGCGAGGCGATACTTTAATGCCCTTTTTACAAATATTTTT
Organism: Candidatus Fimivivens sp.; assembly: GCA_034933525.1. Classification (GTDB taxonomy): domain Bacteria; phylum Bacillota; class Clostridia; order Oscillospirales; family Ruminococcaceae; genus Yanshouia. Next base: position 129,530 of record JAYFNI010000010.1, on the reverse strand, counting down.
CTGGGTGATGCCGTTTATTGCCACATGTAGCTTTGGGCTATTGCTGGTAATCTTTTTAATTGCAAAGCGTGACAGGGTCATGCAATATTATACTTTTTTTCTAGCTTCTTTGCTTGTTTGGTCTGGTTCGGCAATTATGATGCGACTTCAGATTTGGCCTGGCGTTTTATTTTGGATTCGCACCTTACACTTTGGAACATTGTCAGCCTCACTTTCTGCATATTATTTAATGGATTATTATACTGCTTCTGGCACGCGAATTTTCAACATGTTCTGGAATGCTGCTGTAGCTTTTATGCTGATTACAAATAGTATGGGGTTGGTGATAAGCCAAGCTTATATTATCACACGTCCTTCCACTGATAATCATTCGCACTATGCTTTAACCTATACCCTGGGGCCTATGGCTGGTTGGATTGTTTTGATTTCACTCGCTTTGGCTGTCTGTATCTTCTATAAAGCTTTTTATTACCGAATGCAACAAGGGGTGCAGTCTGCCCCTATTAGATGTCTAATAGTAGCTTTTGGAATAATCTACGCGGGTTCGTTCTGTAATATTTTTCCTGAACTTGGTCAATACCCCTTTGATATTTTTTGTTGCACTGTTTCGGCAAATCTAATTTGTTGCGCTATTTTTAAAAATCGCATGGCTGAACTAAGTTTTATCGTAGCACGGGGATTTACATTTTCAGTGCTTTTACTTTTGGCAGGTGCTCTTTTTACGGGATTACTATGGGTGTTAAAAAGGGGGTTAGCCGTTTATCAGGCGCCCTCCTATCTGTTTTTATCTCTATCTGCGCTTATTGCAGCAGCACTGTTTCAACCAGTTTTTGTTATCCTTCGTTTGATTGTAGAAAAGCTGTTTTATAAGACAACTTTTCAGCGCCGCAAGGTCCTTCACGCTTTTTCGTTCAGAGATGCAAGCAGCCTAAATCTGTCAGATCTTTCGATGCAACTGCTTAAATCAGCAGAAAAAGCGATGACAGCTAAACACACTTGTCTACTATTCCCAGATTATGAGACAGGTATCTACCGCCCTTTTTCTTCCACCATGCCACTAACCACTAAGGACTTAGAAATTAGTCCGCACAGCCCAATGATACATTGGGTAAACCAAAATACTGACTGTCTGAATATTAATACTTTTCGCTGTGCTGCCCCATTTAGTGCGCTTTGGGAAAAGGAAAAGCAGGCTCTATGTCATTGGGAGATTCAAGTTGCGGTTCCTTTGAAGTGCCGAGGCGTGCTAATTGGACTTATTTTACTTACCTCAAAGCAGGATAATACCGCCTATACTTTGGAAGATTTTAATCTGCTTAAAGACTTTGGCGCTTCGACTGCCACAGCAATTGATAATGCCTACAATTACCGCCGTACCCAGCCGCAGGCCACTACAGACGATTTGACAGGCCTTTATAATACGCGGTATCTTTATCAGTATCTTCCCACGGTCGTGACGCGTAAAAGCGGCAAGGTAGTATCTGTCTTTATTATTGATGTTGATTTTTTTCGAGTTTATAACGACCTTTACGGGCACTTGGAGGGCGACAAGGCCCTGCGCAGAATTGCAGCTTTAATAAAAACGATGATTGGTGAGCATGGCATTTGTGCGCGCTACGGCGGTGAGGAATTTGTCGTGGTACTGCCAGATCAAAACTTGGCAAGCGCTTTCGAGATCGCTGAAAAAATCCGCTGTAAAGTACAGCAAATGTTCTTTGGCACTTCACAACATGATCGGCGCTTTCTTTCAGTAAGCATTGGTTTATGTGCCTATCCTACGGCTGCCCCCAGCCAGGAAGAATTAATGATGCGCGCCGATTTGGCGTTGTTTTCTGCCAAGAACTCCGGAAAAAATAAAACTGTAATATATAGTCCAAAGCTCTCTGTAAAAGGTAAACAAGGTCTTAAAGATTTTAGTGAGGTTACTCCCTACGAATTAATTGCATCGTTAAACAGCAGCCAAACAGGCGCTACATATACTGCGACGCTTTACGCACTTACTGCTGCTATCGATGCCAAGGACCGTTTTACATTTAGCCATTCACAAAATGTAGCACGCTTTGCCTCCGCGCTGGCAGCCAAACTGGGGATGGACCCGATGCATGTGTCAGTTATCTCTGAAGCTGGACTGCTGCACGATATTGGAAAAATCGGGATTCCAGAACATATTTTAGCCAAACCAGAACCGTTGACGACGCAGGAGTATGCCATTATGCAACAACATGTGGATATGTCGATTGCTATTGTCAAGCATCTGCCCTCGCTTAATTACGTGGCACCGGCTATTATGGCCCATCATGAGCGCTGGGACGGACAAGGTTATCCGCGCGGGTTAAAAAGCGATCAGATTCCAATTTCAGCCCGATGTTTGGCCATCGCTGACTGTTTTGACGCAATTATCTCTAAGCGGCCTTATAAAGATGCGCTACCAGTTGATGTGGCGCTCAAAGAAATCGAAGACTGCGCCGGGACACATTTTGATCCCCAGATTGCTGCTACTTTTGTAGCTATGGTGCGCAACGGTGAGCTCGACGTTTCGGAAAGCAGCAACCTGCCACCTATCGTTCTGAATGTCGGTGCAGTGTAACCGGATTTGCCATAGTTGTAGAATTTATTTATAAAGGGAGCGCTGCTATAATCCGCAGCGCTCCCTCTTAAGTGCATTCGTATTTTCTTATGCCTTTCCGGCGCAGCCCAGCACCGCCTGCATCTTATGCGCAACTACCTCGCGCACGGCATCTCTGGCGGGTGTGAGGTACTGCCTGGGGTCAAAATGATCGGGGTGCTCCGCAATATGCTTTCTGACAGCTGCGGTCATTGCCAAGCGGATGTCCGAGTCGATATTGATTTTGCAAACGGCCATCTTGGCCGCCTCACGCAACATTTCCTCAGGGATGCCGATAGCACCAGGCATCTGCCCGCCGTAGCGATTGACAATTTCCACATACTCCTGCATGACCGAAGATGCGCCGTGTAGCACGATTGGGAAGCCGGGCAAACGACGCTCTACTTCTTTGAGAATGTCAAAACGTAACTGCGGCTTCTGGCCGGGCTTAAACTTATAAGCGCCATGGCTGGTACCAATTGCAATAGCCAGTGAATCCACACCAGTCTTCGTCACGAACTCCTCAACCTGCGCGGGATCTGTGTAAGAAGAATCGGCCGCCGAGACGTTTACGTCATCCTCAACACCAGCCAGACGACCAAGCTCACCCTCAACGGTGATACCCTTCGCATGGGCATATTCCACCACCTGACGGGTCAGTTTGATATTATCCTCAAAGCTATGCTTGGAACCGTCAATCATAACCGATGTAAAACCGCCATCGATGCAGTCCTTGCAGATTTCAAAGCTGTCGCCGTGGTCCAAGTGCAGCGCAATATCCAGCCCAGTGTCAGCAACAGCCGCTTCGACCAATTTCATCAGATAAATATGTTTGGCATATTTGCGCGCTCCGGCCGAGACCTGAAGGATCAACGGTGCCTTTTGTGCCATTGCTGCCTCGGTAATACCCTGAATAATCTCCATGTTGTTAACGTTAAACGCGCCGATTGCATACCCGCCTGCATATGCCTTTTTAAACATTTCAGTTGTGTTGACTAATGCCATAATACACTTCTCCTAACGCATATTTTTTATTTTTAGAATTCCAATCTGAGTTTTGCTGTCTAAGATTTCATCATCTAGAACCATGCGGACCGCCTCATCAAAATCAATACGTTCAACTGAGAGAAACTCGTCCTCATCCAACTGTTGTTGCGCAGGTGTGAGCCCTTGTGCATAGTACAGATAAACAGTCTCCACATCATAGGCAGCAGCGGGGTACACCCGCCCCAGCAGCGTTAATTTCTCTGCTTTATAGCCCGTTTCTTCCTGTAACTCTCGCGCAGCGCATTGAAGTGGTGTTTCACCGGGATCGATTTTGCCTGCGGGCAACTCAAGTAATTCCTGCCCAACAGGGTACCGATATTGCCGAACCATCAAGAGTTTCCCATCCTCATCAAATGCCACAATGCCGGCGGCTCCTTGATGGTCTATGACCTCACGTGTCGCCTCCCGCCCATTTTCAAGCAATATGCGATCGACACGCAGGCTCAAGATTCGCCCGTCATAAATTTTTTCACTACTCAGCTGTTTTTCTTCTGACATGGTTCAGCCCCCTTTGTACAACACTATTTTACCGTTTTATTAAATAAAAATCAATTGATCTTGGCAATCTATGACTTTTTCGTTTATAATAGAATAAAGAAGTTGAAAGAGGTGCAAACAATGCTAGATACAGCGATTATCGGCTACGGCCCGGCGGGAATTTCCGCCGCGCTTTATCTTCGCCGCGCAAATAAAACCGTCGTGCTCATCGGTAAGGACGCCGGTTCGCTTCAGAAAGCCGAAAAAATCGAAAACTATTTTGGCCTTCCCACGCCAATAGCCGGCCCTGAGTTGGCTGCTATCGGTATTGAGCAAGCAAAAACACTTGGGGCTGAAATTATTAGTGATGAAGTACTAGATCTCTCATGGGATGGCTCGTTTAATATAACCTGTAAGAATAGCCAATATCAAGCGGCGTCAGTCATTCTGGCGACTGGTTCTGCAAGAAAGACTCTGCCGATAGCAGGTTTGGCGGATCATGAGGGACGCGGCGTTAGCTACTGCGCTGTCTGCGATGCATTTTTTTACCGCGGTAAGACTGTAGGCGTGTTAGGTGACGGCAGTTATGCGCTGCATGAAGTTAACAGCCTTCTTCCCGTAGTGGAGAGGGTGCTGCTTTTGACAAACGGTGCCTCTATCCCCAACGATCTACCTGAAAATGTAATTGCCATTACCGAGACTGTTGTAGAAATCTTTGGTGAGCCGTCAGTGGCGGGCGTTAAGCTTAAAAATGGTGAAGTTCAGGAATTATCCGGTGTTTTCGTCGCGTTAGGTAGCGCCACCGCTGGCGATTTTGCCCGTAAAATTGGCGCAGAGCTTAAGGACGGTCGCATCGTTACCGACAGTGAGATGCAAACCGCAGTACCAGGCCTTTTTGCAGCGGGCGACTGCATCGGCGGACTGATGCAAGTGGCCACGGCAGTCTCAGAAGGCGCACAGGCCGCTATGAGCGCCTTAAAGTTCTTGCGTGAAAGGGCCAAGGGATAATGAATCCAACTGTTTTAATTACCGGTGGTTCGCGCGGAATAGGTGCACAAGCCGTAAGGACTTTTTATCAAAATGGCTATAATGTCTGTTTTTGCTATCATAATAATGAACTTGCTGCACATCAACTGGTTGCGTCACTTCCCGGAGTCATGGCCATCAAGGCAGATTTGAGCGAACCGCACCAGATTGAAGCGATGACCCAACAGGTACTATCTGCTTTTGGGCGCGTGGATGTTCTGGTGTTAAATGCAGGAATTTCGTTGCAAAAACTGCTGCCCGATACCACTTGCGATGAGTGGGATAATCTTTTTGCCGTTAACCTTCGCGCAATGTTCTTGTGCTGCCGGTCGCTTTTGCCCGCGATGATAGCTAAAAAGTCTGGCTCTATTGTAACTGTATCTTCTATGTGGGGCCAAGTTGGAGCTTCCTGCGAAGTGGCCTATTCCGCAAGCAAGGCTGGCGTTATCGGTTTTACCAAAGCACTTGCTAAGGAATTAGGACCTTCTAATATTCGAGTCAACTGCGTGGCGCCCGGCGTCATAGACACCGATATGAACGCAACACTTTCACAGGAGGATATCGCCTGTCTGCGTGAAGAAACACCTTTAGGGTGTATTGGCACGGCTGAACAAGTGGCTCATACTATTTTTGCTCTCGCTTCGACAGATGCGTCCTTTATCACAGGGCAGGTTCTTGGTGTTAACGGTGGATTAGTTATATAATGATATTATTATACTATTAGTAAATATGATAATGGGCAGCTACAGCGTATGACGCTATTGCTGCCCTCATTTTAGTTTTTATCTTACTAGCATCAGCATCCTGACACGCGCGAATGCCAATTTCCAGTACTTATGATGCAAGCATAGCAGCGCCAAGCAGTGCACCCGAGCAAGCATAAAATACCACATAAATAATAATGCTTGCAATTGTCCACTTAATAAGTGAGTTTGCCTTTTTAGGCGTGGAGCCCTTCATTGTGAAATATAAAATAAGGCCAACAAGTGGGATTAGGAAAGACAGAATATTTAAACCAATGCTAGGTTTATCCTCGGCATTCAGGCCCTCATCGTTTACGGCTACCCCGCAATGGACACAAACTACTGCTTTGTCATCAATTTCTTTACCACAATTTTTGCAAAACATTTTTAATTCCTCCGAGTTTTTTGTCATTTTTTGCATTGCTGTCAATAATAACATGAAGCATTATTGCTTTACGTCACTAACTAAATAATCTATGTGCTACTCTAGTTCAAAAGACTGCTCGGTCATCAATTTGTTTGCCACAATATTTACAAAACATTTTTATATCCCCCGCTGTCAATTGCCGAGAAGTCAGCACTTTATGTATCTTTTCTTTCAAACTGTTAACTTAATTATACATCTTTTGGAATGATTTGTAAATACAAAAAGAACGTTTATTCGACTGTTTTCAATGAAAAAACCGTGCTGAAAACAGCACGGTTTTTGTTTGGTATAATTTACACCAATTCGATAATCGCCATTTCGGCCGCGTCACCGCGACGGGGGCCGGTACGGATAATACGGCAGTAACCGCCGTTGGTATCTTTGTACTTGGGAGCGATATCATCAATGACCTTCTTTGCCACCGTTTCTTTGGTGATAAAGGAGAACACCTGACGCTTGGAATGGAGATCGCTGCGCTTTGCAGTGGTAACGATCTTCTCCGCTGCGGCGCGAACCTCCTTGGCACGGGTAACGGTGGTCTCAATGCGACCGTTCTCCATTAGATAGGTCACCATTGCCCGCAGCATCGCCATGCGGTGATCGCTGGTTCTGCCGAGTTTTCTTGTGCCTGGCATAGTTTATTCACTCCTTGCTATAAGGTTGTTTTTACATTAGGCAATCAAAATTGCCGCCGTAAAGAAAGCGGATCGCTGTTATTCCTCTTCCCTGCTCAAGTCAAAGCCCAAAGACTGAAGTTTGGCAATGACTTCTTCAAGGGATTTCTTGCCGAGGTTTCTGACCTTCATCATTTCCTCGGGGGATTTGTTGACCAAATCGCCTACGGTGTTGACCCCTGCGCGCTTGAGGCAGTTAAATGCACGCACCGACAGGTCAAGCTCTTCAATTGTCATCTCAAGTGCCTTTTCCTTGCCCGAATCTTCCTTCTTTTCAAGGATTTCGGTCGAGAAGGTCTCATCAGAAAGATCCACAAAGTGGTTGAGTTGTCGATTGAGGATCTTGGCCGCCAGACTGACCGCTTCCTTAGCGGAAATGGTGCCGTCCGTCCATACCTCTATAGTGAGTTTGTCGTAGTCGGTAATCTGCTCGACGCGGGTGTTTTCAACCGTGTAGTTCACCTTGAGCACCGGCGTGTAAATGCTGTCTACCGCAATGGTGCCAATAGGCGCTTTTTCCAGCTCGGTAACCTTGTTACGGTCAGCCGGGACATAGCCCTGGCCCTTTTGCAGCACAATTTCCATGGTCAGGCGTCCACCCTCGCTGATAGAAGCGATGTGCATATCGGGGTCAAGAATCTCAACGTCGGAATCACAAATAATGCTTCCGGCCGTAACCTCACACTCGCCCTCTGAATCTATGCGAACCGTCTTGGGGCCGTCGCAATAAAGCTTAGCTGTCAGGCCCTTGATGTTGAGGATAATCTCGGTGACATCCTCTTTAACACCCTCTACCGTAGAAAACTCATGCTGTATGCCGTCAATTTTCACCGAAATTACAGCTACGCCGGGAAGCGAGGAGAGAAGCACACGTCTTAAGCTGTTGCCCAGCGTGGTTCCGAAACCGCGATCCAGCGGTTCAGCGACAAACTTTCCGTAACGGCCATCATTTGATATTTGTGCGGTTTCAACCTTGGGCTCAATAATTTTAACCATAATAACCCTCCCTTTCGAGCGGCAATTATGCCGCCTCTGTCGTTCCCCTGCTGATTGACAAAAAGGGATTACTTAGAGTAGAGCTCGACGATGAGATGTTCAGCAACCTCATAATCAATCTCTTCACGATCGGGCAGCGAGACAACGGTGCCGGAGAAGTTCGCGGCATCCTTGGTCAGCCACTTAGGAACCAACCACTTGGAGTTGTTCTCAATGATATCCTTAAACTTAACCGAAGAACGGCTCTTTTCGCGGATAGCAATAACCTCGCCAGGCTTAACGAGATACGAGGGGATATCTACCTTCGCACCGTTGATGGTGAAATGACCATGTCCGACCAGCTGTCTGGCTTCGCGGCGAGTGTTGGCATAGCCAAGACGAAACACCACGTTATCCAGGCGGCGCTCAAGCAGCTGCAGCAATACCTCACCAGTAATGCCACTTGCCTTATTAGCCATCAGATAATATTTATAGAACTGCTTCTCAAGCACACCGTAGATGAACTTGAGCTTCTGCTTCTCGTTGAGCTGCAGTGCATACTCGCTCTGCTTCTTACGCGTGTTCTGCTTCTGGTTGCGGTGGGACTCCTTGTGGATGCCCATGACAGCCGGAGAGATTTTGAGCGTCTTGCATCTCTTGAGAACAGGTTGCTTGTTTGTAGCCATCAATCAATTCCTCCTTTATTCGATGATTAGACGCGTCTTCTCTTGGGAGGGCGGCATCCGTTATGGGGGATCGGGGTAACGTCCTTGATCAGGCTGACCTCAAGTCCTGCGGCCTGAAGCGCGCGGATAGCAGCCTCACGACCCGAACCAGGGCCTTTTACATAGACTTCAACAGTCTTCAATCCGTGCTCCATCGCAGCCTTTGCAGCGGTCTCGGCAGCAGTCTGCGCAGCAAACGGAGTAGATTTTCTCGAGCCTCTAAAGCCCAGGCCGCCTGAAGACGCCCACGACAGTGCATTACCCTGAGTATCGGTAATGGTGACGATGGTGTTGTTAAAGGTGGACTGGATGTGCGCTGCACCACGTTCAATGTTTTTGCGCTCACGGCGGCGAGTACGGGTGACAACGCCCTTTTTAGTCTGCTTAGCCATCTAAATGTGTCCCTCCCTTACTTCTTCTTGTTAGCAATGGTCCTCTTGGGACCCTTACGGGTGCGGGCATTGGTCTTGGAACGCTGTCCACGGACCGGCAGACCCTTTCTGTGACGAACACCGCGATAGCATCCGATTTCAACAAGACGCTTAATGTCAAGATGCACTCGGCTGCGAAGGTCGCCTTCTACCGTGAGGTTCTTATCGATATACTCACGCAGGGCAGCCTCGTCGGCTTCGGTGAGATCTTTAACGCGGGTGTCGGGATTGATTCCGGTTGCCTTGAGAATGTCGTTGGCGGTTTTACGACCAATACCAAAGATATAGGTCAGACCGATTTCAACGCGTTTCTCGCGCGGCATGTCAATACCAGCTATACGAGCCATTCTTTGTTACACCTCCATTGTTTTCGGTTGGCGTTAGCCCTGACGCTGTTTGTGCTTGGGGTTTTCGCAGATCACCATAATGCGACCCTTGCGCTTGATAACCTTGCACTTTTCACACATGGGCTTAACGGAAGGTCTTACTTTCATGATAAATACCTCCATTCTAGGGAGCGGCCTAAATTAAGAATTACTTGTGGGCGCGTCGCCGCTCAGAAAAGCGCCGCACAAGAAAAATTTACGCTATTTGGATCTCCAGGTAATCCGGCCTTTGGTAAGATCATAAGGAGAAATCTCCATCGTGACCTTGTCGCCGGGGAGGATCCGGATAAAGTTCATGCGCAGCTTGCCTGAAATATGCGCGAGAAGCTTGTGCCCCCCTTGAATTTCTACAACAAACTGGGCATTGGGCAGAGCTTCTTTTACGATACCCTCCACCTCAATGACGTCATCCTTTGCCAAGGTCATTCCCCTCCTTGTCACAGTTCGCAGCAAATGCGCGTAATGCGCATCTAATCTTTCGGTTTGTCATCATGCATTCGCCAGAAAGCGTTGCTGCGGTTACGGCCAAATGCTTCGTTCGCTTGCGCTTTGGTCGCGCCAACGGTCGGCTTTTGCCATTTACAATCAGGGCAAAGTCCCCTTCAACCGAGAGCACGGCAAACCATTCACCGGCGTCGCGTCCCGCTAGGGCCTTTACCACCATGCCTGGGCACATATCTAGCCACCTCACAGCCTTGTGAGAATGACCGGCCCGTCCGGGGTAATGGCGACGGTGTGCTCAAAGTGCGCCGAGAGCGAATGATCTCTGGTCACAACCGTCCAATCATTATCCAAAACCCTTATGGCCCATGCGCCTGCGTTGATCATAGGCTCTATCGCAATCACCATGCCGGCTGCTAACCTCACGCCGTGCCCAGCTCTGCCATAGTTTGGCACCTCGGGTGCCTCATGAAGATCCTTACCAACGCCATGCCCAACATATTCCCGCACGACCGAGTAGCCCAGTGGCTCCACCGTGTTTTGCACCGCAGCCGAAATATCTCCGATGCGGTTGCCTACAACCGCCTGCGCGATGCCATTTTCAAGTGCTCTCCGCGTTCCATCCAGCAGCGCCTGAGCCTGTGGCGAAATTTTTCCACACGCAAAGGTGTAGGCCGAGTCGCCGTGGTAGCCACCGATTTTAGCGCCGACGTCAATACTTACAATATCACCCTCACAGATAACTCTGCCACCGGGTATGCCATGAATGACCTCGTCGTTAACCGAGATGCAGGCGGAGGCGGGAAACCCGCCATAGCCCAGAAAAGAGGGCTTCGCCCCGCATCCAACAATATAATCGTGGATGACACGATCGACCTCCCGGGTTGTAATACCGGGCTTGACTGCTGCACCACCCGCATGGAGTGCCGCTGCCGTAATGGCACCGGCCTTTCGCATCAACTGCAGCTCGTCTTTGGTTTTAAGGATTACCATCATCAGTCAACTCCAAGCACGGAAAGAATTTCGGCAGTCACCTTATCCATTTCCATTGTGGCATCTATGGTTGTTAAGATGCCATGGTCGCGGTAGTAGTCTACCAGCGGTTCGGTCTGCTCATGATAAACCTCAAGACGCTTGAGCACCATTTCAGGCGCGTCATCATTTCTGATGCAGAGCGCACCACCGCATTTATCGCAAACATCCTCAACTTTTGGGGGGTTGTTCATGATGTGATACGGCGTTCCACATTTGGTACAAGAACGTCTGCCAGTCATACGGGCTATGATCTCCTCATCGGAGATATCAAGCTTAATGACCGCGTCAACCTTGCCGCCCATTTCCTCGAATTCCTGTGCCTGCACAACAGTGCGCGGGAATCCATCCAGAATATAGCACTCTTTGCTATTTGGCTTCTTGAGCCGGTCAAGGTGGCTAGCCACCATCTCGACAACCAACTCATCGGGTACCAGCTTACCATGCTCGGTATAAGACTGAAAGCGTTTCCCCAATTCCGACCCGCTACTAATCGCTTCGCGGATAATGTTGCCCGTTCCGATAATCGGAATATTCAACTTTTTAGAAACGATTTCTGCCTGCGTACCCTTACCGGCGCCAGGGGCACCGAGTAATATCATTTTCATGGTTGCTACATGCCTCCACTCATTATTCCAGGAAACCTTTATAGTGGCGCATCATCATCTGGCTCTCAAGCTGGCGCACAGTGTCGAGCGCAACTCCTACAATAATGATTACCGAGGTTCCGCCCAATGAAATATTCATTCTGGTCAAAGCGCCTACGCCGATTGGCACTGTGGCGATAAGGCCCAGGAACAAACCGCCCAAGAAGGTGGTCTTGCCAACAATCTTTGCAATGTAATCAGAGGTGGGTTTGCCCGGGCGGATGCCAGGAACTGTACCGCTGTTCTTGCGCAAATTATTGGAAATTTCAATGGGATTATACTGAATTGCAACATAAAAGTAGTTGAAACCAATAATCAGTATAAAATAAAGAACTGCGTACAACAGAGTGTTATAGTTGAACAACGACAGGAATTTCCCCAACAGGGAATCAGCCGAAGCGTTTACAAACCCGTTGATAGTAGATGGGATTGCAAGGATGGTGGAAGCGAAGATGATGGGAAGAACACCTGACATATTAACCTTAATCGGAATAAAGGTGGTCTGTCCGCCATACTGCTTGCGGCCCACAATTCTTTTAGCATACTGTACAGTAATGCGGCGCTCGGCATTTGTCATCACGATGATAAAAGCGATGACAAACAGGAACATGACGCAAACAAGTGGTACGCCAAAGAAATAGAAGGTATAACCATCGATGGCATATTTGATATATTCCACCATTGTGTTAAGCACGGCGCCGCCGCGGGACACAATGCCGATGAAAAGTATCATCGAAATGCCATTGCCGATGCCACGTGCGTCAATGCGCTCGCCCAAAAATACAACCAGCATCGCGCCAGCGGTAAAGCAGAGTACAATTATGACGCGGGCAAAGTAATACTGCCATCCGCTAAACGAGTTAATCGCACCCTGCGCATTCAAAAGCGTCATATATGCATACGCCTGAAGCAGCGCAAGACCAAGTGTGGTATAGCGGGTGATTTTTGCGAGTCTGCGCTTTCCTTCTTCACCTTCTTTGGCCAGATTCTCAAGGTAGGGAATGGCCACAGTGAGAAGCTGAATCACGATTGAAGCCGTGATATAGGGAGAAATAGAAAGAGCAAACAATGTGCTGCGCGAAAAAGCGCCACCAGTAAGAACATCGAGATAGCCGAAAATGCCGCCAGTTGCCGACACCATCTGCCCGAGTGCTGTCGGGTCAAGAAAGGGTACAGGAATCTGTGAACCCACACGCGACAGCATTAATATAAAAAGCGTGAAGAGAAGTTTTTTTCTGAGATCCTCAATTTTCCAAGCGTTTCTGAGGGTTTCCAGCATGTTACTTCACCTCGGCCTTTCCTCCCGCTGCCTCAATCTTTTCCTTGGCGGTTGCGGAGAAAGCAGTTGCAACCACGGTGAGCTTACGAGTCAGCTCACCTCTGCCCAGGATTTTGATGCCGTCGCGGGTATTCTTAACAATGCCGGCCTTTGAAATGGCCTCGGCATCTACGACCGCGCCGTCTTCAAAACGGTTGAGAACATCCACGTTGATGGAAACATACTCCTTTGCGAAGATGTTATTGAAACCTCTCTTAGGAATACGTCTCTGAAGAGGCATCTGGCCGCCTTCAAAACCGGGGCGAACACCGCCACCGGAACGAGCCTTCTGACCTTTGTGACCCTTACCCGCAGTCTTGCCGTTTCCGGAACCGGTACCTCTGCCTTTGCGGAATGCTTCCTTGGTAGAGCCGGGTGCCGGGGATAACTCATGCAGTTTCATGATAGCTTGCACCTCCTTGTTATGCCTCGGTCCAAGCGACTAAGTGAGAGATCTTGTTGATCTTACCTCTGGTTGCCGCATTGTCAGGCTGAATAGTTTCGTTGCCGATCTTATGAAGACCGAGTGCTTCGGCGGTGGCAATCTGGTCCTTTTTAGAACCTACAAGGCTCTTAACCAGCTTTACTTTGATGTTAGCCATTATCCACTAACCTCCTAGCCCAAGATCTGATCAACGGACTTACCGCGAATTGCAGCAATTTCGTCGACGTTGCGAAGCGACCGCAGACCGTTGATGGTGGCAGTCACAACATTGCAGGGGTTGTTGGAGCGCTGGCACTTGGTTCTGATGTCCTTGATGCCTGCAACTTCAAGCACAGCACGCACCGGGCCACCTGCGATAACGCCGGTACCCTGGGGAGCGGGGAGCATCAGCACAGAGCCTGCGCCGAATTTTCCGATAGCCTCATGAGGAATAGTAGTCCCCTTGAGCGAAATTTTAAACAGATTCTTTTTGGCATCCTCAATACCCTTGCGGATCGCATCGGGGACTTCGCCGGCCTTTCCAAGACCGTAGCCGACAGTGCCGTTTCCGTCACCGACGACAACCAGCGCGGCGAATTTGAAGATTCGACCGCCCTTCACCGTTTTAGAAACACGGTTGATGGCGACAACTCTTTCAGTGAGTTCTAATGCCGTTGCGTCTATACGAGCCAATCCTATCCCTCCTTAGAAGTTGAGACCGCCCTCGCGGGCACCCTCAGCAAGTTCTTTAACGCGTCCGTGGTAGATGTAGCCGCTGCGATCAAAAACGACATCGGCGATGCCCTTTTCTGCTGCGCGCTGTGCAAGAAGCTTGCCAACTGCGCGGGCTGCATCTTTGTTTGCGCCCTTCTCAGTGAAGGACTTTTCAAGCGAAGAAGCTGACACCAGAGTGACGCCGGCGATATCGTCGATAATCTGGGCGTAGATGTTCTTCTCAGAACGGAAAACGCTCAGTCGGGGACGCTCTGCAGTGCCGCTGACCTTATTTCTGATGCGCGAATGGCGCTTGAGTCGTGCTTTATTGCTATCAGGCTTTGTGATCATTTGCATTCACTCCTTTCTTTACTTCTTGCCCTTACCGGCCTTGCCTTCCTTGCGGATAATGACTTCGCCAGCATATTTGATGCCCTTGCCCTTATAAGGCTCCGGCGGGCGCTTCTCGCGCACTTCTGCGGCGAACTGGCCTACGGCCTGCTTGTCATTACCAAGGATGGTAATTTTGTTCGGGGCGGGAACCTCAATGGTAATACCCTCGATTTCGCTGACAATCACCTGGTGCGAATAGCCCAGGTTCATAACCAGATTCTTGCCCTGTTTGGCAACACGGTAGCCAACGCCATTGACCTCGAGCTCCTTCTTGAAGCCCTCGTTGCAGCCAATGATCATGTTGGCAATCAACGTTCTGGTCAGGCCATGCAGGCTGCGATGACGGGGATCATCCGACGGACGAGTGACGATAATCTCGGCACCTTCAATCGCGATGTTCATATCCGAGTCAAAAGAACGGGTACGAGTGCCCTTGGGGCCCTTAACGGTAACCTCGCTTCCGTTGACCTTAACCTCTACGCCTGCGGGGATGGCGATATGCTTTCTTCCGATTCTAGACATCTTACGCGCCCCCCTTACCAGACGAAGGCGAGCACTTCGCCGCCAACGTTCTGTTTTCTGGCTTCCTTGTCGGTCATGATGCCTTTAGATGTCGAAAGAATGGCAATGCCAAGTCCTCTCATAACTCTGGGCATCTCTTCGCAGCTGGTGTAGATACGAAGACCCGGCTTGGAAACTCTTCTTAAACCGGTGATAACGGGAGTTTTGCCCGCAGTGTACTTGAGTACAATGTGAATAACGCCCTGCTTTCCGTCTTCTTGAACGGTAAAGCTCTTAATATAGCCCTCATCCAACAGAATCTGGACTATTGCCTTCTTCATGTTAGAGGCGGGAACATCGACCGTATCGTGCTTTGCTGTGCTCGCATTACGAATGCGGGTCAGCAAATCAGCGATGGTATCGGTGATATGCATGCCGTTAACCTCCTTTGTATACTCTTACCAGCTTGCCTTACGCACGCCGGGAATCTGTCCTTTGTACGCCAGCTCTCTGAAGCAGATACGGCAAACGCCGTACTTTCTCAGATACGCATGGGGACGGCCGCAGATCTTGCATCTGTTATATTCTCTGGAAGAGAACTTCGCAGGGCGCTGCTGCTTAATTTTCATACTAGTCTTTGCCATGCTGTAAATCTCCTCCCTTACTTAGCGAACGGGCAGCCAAGCTCTGTGAGCAGGGCTTTGCCTTCTTCGTCGGTCTTGGCGGTGGTGACAAAGGAAATATCCATGCCGCGCACCTTGTCAATCTTGTCGAACTCAATTTCGGGGAACATGAGCTGCTCCTTTAAGCCGAAAGTGAAGTTGCCTCTTCCGTCAAAGCCATTTGCAGAAATGCCGCGGAAATCACGGACACGGGGCATGGCGACGGAAAAAAGTCTATCGACAAACTCAAACATTCTGTCTCCGCGAAGGGTAACCTTGCAGCCGACAGGCATGCCAGCGCGAAGTTTAAAGTTCGCAACCGACTTCTTTGCTTTGCAGATCACGGCGCGCTGACCGGTAATCTTGCCCAGATCCCCGAGAATTGCCTCGATGATCTTGGGGTTGTCTCTGCCTTCGCCGCAAGCGACGTTGACAACGACTTTCTCAAGCTTGGGGATCTGCATGACACTCTTGTAGCCGAATTTCTTCATCAGCTCTCCAGCCACTTCGCTATTGTAACGCTCTTTTAATCTAGCCATGTGTTAATCCTCCTTACTTAAAAAGTCGCGTTGCATTTTTTGCAAACACGCGTTTTGGTTCCATCCGCCAGCAGTTTGTGGGCCACTCTGGTAGCCTTGCCGCAGGAAGGGCAGACAAGCATTGCCTTGGAGGCGTAAAAAGCGCCTTCCGCCTTGACAATACCGCCGCTTTCGCCGGCACGGCGGGGCTTCACATGCTTAGTGACCATGTTAATGCCCTCAACGATGAGCTTCTGCTCCTTGGGAGAGGTCTGCAAAACCTTGCCCTTCTTGCCCTTATCTTTGCCGGACAGGATGACGACCGTGTCATCTCTTTTGACATGAAGTTTGTTCACGCTCGTGCACCTCCGTTACAGAACCTCGGGAGCGAGGCTCAAAATTTTCAGGTAGTCCTTTTCGCGAAGCTCTCTCGCAACCGGTCCAAAGATACGGGTACCCTTGGGGTTCTTGTCTTCTTTGATAATGACTGCCGCGTTATCGTCAAAGCGGATATAGGTGCCGTCTTCACGGCGCAGGCCCTTAGCGGAACGAACCACAACAGCCTTAACTACATCACCCTTTTTAACCGCGCCGCCGGGAGCAGCTTTCTTCACCGACGCTACGATCACATCGCCAATGTTGGCGTATCTTCTTCTGGTGCCGCCGAGCACTCGGATGCACATAAGCTCCTTAGCGCCGCTGTTATCGGCAACCTTAAGATAAGTTTGCATCTGAATCATGAGCGGTTTCCTCCTTTCGGTATCCACCGGTTTGCCGGGGCCTCTAACTGGGGGCCACTACACACTGCCCATTCGCAGTGGCGCTCAAACCGGTTTCCTTATAAGTTAATTACTTAGCCTTTTCAAGAATGTTGACTACGCGCCAGTTCTTATCCTTAGAAATGGGGCGGGTCTCCATGATCTCGACTTTATCGCCAACGCCGCAGGAATTAGACTCGTCGTGGGCCTTAAACTTAACGGTGCGCTTGACGATCTTCTTGTAAAGGGGATGACGGACCTTATCCGCCACAGCAACAACAACGGTTTTGTCCATCTTATCGCTAACGACAACGCCGATTGTGGTCTTACGCAAGTTTCTCTCACTCACAGTGATTTCCTCCTTTCGACGTTACGCCTTTTTGCGCCCGGCTTCACCGATCAGCGTCTTGATGCGGGCAATGTCCTTGCGGACAGCCACGAGACGCAACGGGTTCTCGAGCTGGTTGATGGTGTGCTGGAATCTGAGGTTAAAAAGCTCCGCCTTAAGGTCGACGAGCTTCTGCTCGAGCTCATTGATAGACAATTCTCTGAGTTCCGATGCCTTCATTAGCCTTCAACCTCCTCTTCCTTCTTAACAAACTTGCACTTGATGGGCAGCTTGTGCATAGCAAGACGCATAGCCTCGCGTGCAAGCTCCTCAGAAACGCCGCCAATCTCAAACATGACGCGGCCGGGCTTGACGACAGCAACCCAGTACTCGGGGCTGCCCTTACCGGAACCCATTCGGGTTTCAGCGGGCTTCTCGGTGACAGGCTTGTCGGGGAAAATCTTGATCCAGACCTGACCGCCACGCTTGATGTAACGGGTCATGGCAATACGAGCTGCCTCAATCTGGTTAGAGGTGATCCAAGCGGGCTCAAGGGCCTGAAGGCCATACTCGCCGTTAGAAATGAAGTTGCCACGGGTGGCCTTGCCTTTCATTCTACCTCTGTGAACTCTGCGATATTTTACTCTCTTGGGCAGAAGCATTATTTGCTGCCTCCTTCCTTACGGGACTGTCTGGCCTCCTGCAGAACTTCGCCTGCGTAGATCCAGACCTTCACGCCGATCTTGCCATAGGTGGTATCAGCCTCGGCAAAGCCGTAGTCGATATCTGCACGAATGGTCTGCAGCGGAATGGTTCCTTCGTGATAGTGCTCAGTTCTGGCGATTTCAGCGCCGCCCAAACGGCCGGAAACCTGAACTTTAATGCCCTTAGCGCCGAACTTCATCGCACGGCCGATGGCCTGCTTCATCGCGCGGCGGAAGGAAACACGGCCCACAAGCTGCGCTGCGATGTTCTCAGCAACGAGCTGGGCGTTCTTGTCGGCCGACTTAACCTCGACGACATTGACAAAAACGTTGACCTTGTTTTCCTTGTTCTTGTTGATCATCTTCTCGCACTCAAGGCGGATCTTTTCGATCTCAGCGCCCTGACGACCGATGACAACACCGGGGCGTGCGCAGTGGATGTGAATCTTGACCTTAGCGGCGTCGCGCTCGATCTCAATCTTGGGGATACCCGCGTCAAAAAGACGTTTTTTGAGATATTTTCTCAGCTGGTAATCTTCAACAAGGATGTCGCCGAAAGCGTTGTCCTTGGCAAACCAGCGGGAATCCCAATCCTTGATTACGCCTACTCTAAGACCATGCGGATTGACTTTCTGGCCCATTCAGTTTACCCTCCTCTTTCGGTTATTCCTTTTCCTTCACAACGATCGTCACGTGAGAAGTGCGCTTGTTGATGCGGAACGCTCTTCCCTGTGCTCTGGGCATGATACGCTTCATGATCATGCCGGGAGTGACATAGCACTCGGCAACATAAAGCTGTTTCTTGTCCATGTTGTGATTGTTTTCTGCGTTTGCCATAGCGCTCTTTAAGAGCTTGGATACCGGTTCGCTTGCAGCCTTAGGGGTGTGTCTCAGGATTGCAAGCGCAACGTCGGCAGGTTTGTTACGGATGAGATCGAGAACGATCTGCACCTTGCGAGGCGCGATGCGAATGCCTCGCAGATATGCTCTGGCTTCCATGATTTTTCCTCCTTTCGGCTACTTACCGGTTTTCTTGGCGCCGGCGTGTCCACGGAAGGTTCTGGTGGGAGCAAACTCACCGAGCTTGTGACCGACCATGTCCTCGGTGACATATACCGGAACGTGCTTGCGTCCATCATGAACAGCAAAGGTGTGCCCGACAAAATCCGGGAAGATCGTGGAGGATCTGCTCCAGGTTTTGAGTACCTTCTTTTCGTCGGAGGCGTTCATCGCCATAACGCGTGCCAACAGCTTTTCATGCACGTAAGGGCCTTTTTTAATACTTCTACCCATTGTCGACTAAACCTCCTTACTTAGCGTTGCGGCGCTTGACAATGTATTTGTCAGAGCGGTGATGTTTGTCTCTGGTCTTGTAACCCAGTGCGGGCTTGCCCCACGGGGTGACAGGGCCGGGACGGCCGATCGGGCTTCTGCCCTCGCCGCCGCCGTGCGGGTGATCACAGGGGTTCATGACCGAGCCACGGACGGTCGGACGGATGCCCATGTGACGGGTACGGCCAGCCTTGCCGATAGAGACGTTTTCGTGATCAATGTTGCCTACCTGGCCAATGGTTGCCATGCAGGAAACGGGAACCTTGCGCAGCTCTCCAGAGGGAAGACGCAGCAGGGCGAAATTGCCCTCCTTAGCCATCAGCTGTGCCATAACGCCAGCGGCGCGGGCAAGCTGAGCACCCTTGCCGGGATAAAGCTCAACGTTGTGGATAAAGGTACCAACCGGGATATTGGTCAGCGCAAGCGCGTTGCCGGGCTTGATGTCCGCGCCAACACCGCTCGTGACGGTATCGCCTACAGCTAAGCCGTTGGGGGCGATGATGTAGCGCTTCTCGCCGCTTTCATACTGAACCAGCGCGATGTGCGCTGAACGGTTGGGATCGTACTCAAGGGTCAGCACGGTTGCGGGAACGCCCTGCAGGTCGCGCTTGAAGTCGATGATACGATACTTTCTGCGGTTTGCACCGCCGCGATGGCGGACGGTGATTCTGCCGGTATTGTTACGGCCGGAATTCGCCTTGATGACGGTCAGCAGGCTCTTTTCAGGAGCCACCTTGGAAAGGCCCGAATAATCGGTGACGGTCATCTGACGGCGCGACGCGGTCGTCGGCTTGTAAAATTTAATTGCCATCTGATGTTTCACTCCTCATAACTTGTTAGCGGGAATTATGAGACTCCCATACCCAAGTCGTCGTATTTCTCATGTGATCGCTTTTGACGCGATCTTAGATCATGCTCTCAAAGAACTCGATCTTCTTGGAGTCCGCCTTGATGGTAACGACGGCCTTCTTCCAGCCTCTGGTGAGGCCCTGGGTTTTGCCCATGCGCTTCATTTTGCCACGCACGTTCATGGTGTTAACCGCGTCCACCTTGGTGCCGGGGAACAGCGTCTCAATCGCGGTAGCGATTTCAATTTTGTTTGCATCCTTGGCAACTTCAAAGGTGTACTTACCACTGGCGAGGCCGCTCATGCTGCGCTCGGTGATGATCGGTCTGATGACGATATCCTGTGCGGTTTTCATTTAAGCGTACACCTCCTCGATCTTTGCAATAGCGTCCTTAGCAACAACCAGCTTCTTGGCGTTGACAATATCATAGACATTGATGGTATTGGTCAGCGCGGTTTTGACGCCGGGGATGTTGGAAGCGGACTTGATCAGCTTCTCATTCTTCTCAGCAGCGACAAGCAGAGTCTTGCAGTCTGCGCCGAGCGCTTTGAGCATCTCGATAACCGGCTTGGTCTTGTATTCCTCAATTCTAATATCGTCAACGACGATGAGGTTCTCTTCGAGCACCTTAGAGGAGAACACCGACTTCATTGCCAGTCTTCTGACCTTCTTGTTGAGGGAATAGCTGTAATCGCGGGGCTTGGGGCCGAGCGCAACGCCGCCGTGATACCACTGGGGTGCTCTGATGGAGCCCTGTCTGGCGTGGCCGGTGCCCTTTTGACGCCACGGCTTTCTGCCGCCGCCTCTGACCTCGGTTCTGGTCAGCGTGGACTGCGTGCCCTGACGCTGGTTTGCGAGGTAGTTCTTCACAACCGCATGGACGGCAATCTTGTTGGGTTCGATACCGAACACCGCGTCAGAAAGCTCAATCTCTCCGACCGAAGCGCCTGCCATGTTGTAAACTGTAACCTTCGGCATTATGATTCCTCCTCCCTTTAAGCCTTCTGGCCCTTGATGGCATCGGTGATGTAAACATAACCGCCCTTGGGGCCGGGGATCGCGCCGCGCAGCGCAATCAGATTGTTTTCTGCGTCAACCTTGACAACATCAAGATTCTGTATGGTAACCTTCTCGGCGCCCATGTGTCCGGGCATTTTCTTGCCCTTAAAAATTCTGGACGGGGTGGAGTTGGCGCCCATGGAGCCCGCATGTCTTGCAACAGGGCCGGTACCGTGGGAAGCCTTGAGCGAGCGGTTGCCGTAACGCTTGATGGTGCCGGCAAAGCCCTTGCCCTTGCTTGTGCCAGAGACGTCCACTTTGTCGCCGATGGCGAAAACGTCCGCTTTGATGATGTCTCCGACATTCATCTCGCCCGCGCCTGCAAGTTTGAACTCGCGCAGCATGCGCTTGGCAGCAACGTCGGATTTGACAAAATGCCCCTTCATGGGTTTGTTCACGTGCTTGTCCGAGACCTCGCCGAAACCGATCTGCACGGATTCATATCCGTCGTTTTCGGCCGTCTTCTTCTGAACGACGACGCAGGGACCCGCCTCAATGACAGTGACCGGAATGAAACTGCCGTTCTCATCGAACAGCTGAGTCATGCCGAGCTTTTTGCCGATGATTGCTTTTTGCATTTGGTTTTCCTCCTTTGGTTATTGGTTGGCCAGTCTTTTAAAGATATCGCCAACATTACCTTTGCGCGCAGATTCTGCGACGCATGTGTCAAGTTCTAATAAATTAGAGCTTGATCTCGATCTCGACGCCCGCGGGGAGCTCGAGGCCAGTAAGTGCTTCAACCGTCTTGTTGGACGGACGAAGAATGTCGATGAGACGCTTGTGGGTTCTCATCTCAAACTGCTCGCGGGAATCCTTGTACTTGTGGACCGCACGCAGAATGGTAACAACGTCCTTGTCGGTGGGCAGCGGAATCGGACCAGAAACTTTAGCGCCAGTGCGCTTTGCGGTTTCAACAATCTTCTCTGCTGCTGCATCGACCAACTGATGGTCATAGCCTCTTACACGGATACGGATTTTTTCTTTGACTGCCATTTTTCATCGCCTCCCGTATTTTGTTATCAGAGACGTCCCTTTTCAATCCACTGTGCCGTGTGTTTTCTATTTTTGCCTGCAAAAAACCGGTTAAACCGCAAGACGCAGTTTAGCCGGGTAGGCACAATGATCCTCACACAAACATATAGACAGGTTGCCCTGCCATATCGGGTTTGATGGGTCGCCCGGTTTAAAATCGGACATACTCCGCGGAAATTCCCCGCCTCAAAGGACGGCCACCTCCCGCATCAACGCATATCTCAGCAGTCACGCAAGGTATATAATATCACAGCAAAACGGCATTTGCAAGCATTTTTTTGCGTTTTTAGAAATTTATTTACGCTAAATACTTGGTAATTTTATTTGCTGTAAGATATCCAAATTTTATCCCAACAGGCTCAAAAAAATTCACTTTTCTTTATTTTATTTAGACAATACATAATTTTTCTTCTGGAAAGCATAATTTGCCCGAAGAATTGTGTGGGCAAATCATCTTTAACTTAGTGAGAATTCCATTTAGTCAAATAAATTTGACTGCGGTACCATACATCTGCAGGTAAAAAAACGCAAAGCCGTTTGTGTCCATGTCAATATCCTGCCGCATACCGATAATGGCATCCGCACCTACCATCTCGCCCCGCTTTTTTAGCTCCTCGGTCGCAATGAAGAAGGCTTTTTCAAAGTCACTTTGCCCTACAGACCATTCGCCGTACAAAAAGCCCCAGTCAGTTCTATCACCTGACATAGTGCCCTGCTTCTTCATCTGCGCTATTTCAGACTGATATTGCGCCACCAATTTGCTCAGCGCACTGCCGAACAATCCTTTGTTGGAAACTTGGAAATAAACTGGCCCTAAAATTTCATACGGCCTACCTATATCGCCGGTGGTAACAATGACTTTGCTCATAATAACTTACACCATCCTTTTTTGCCATGCAGCTAGAGTATCCAACCGCTCTTTAATGTCCCCTTGAAAACGCCATTTTTTTCTTAAAACATGGACGAGCCTTCTTCCAGCCAGTTGTGATCCACCTCATGCCGCGGCGGGCGGGTTAAGAGTGCCTCTACAGCTTGCTTCGCGGTAGTCTGGCCCTTGATCAGACTGTATATCTGACTTGTTATAGGCATGTCCACATCGAGCTTTTGGGATAGTTCATAAGCGCAAATGGCCGCCGTAATCCCCTCTACCGTCATGCCCACCTTTTCCACAGCCTCATCCACCGTACAGCCTTCGCCAACATAAATGCCGCAGCGGCGATTGCGCGAGTGCATTGAGCAGCAGGTCACAATGAGATCGCCTACGCCTGAAAGTCCAGCAAAAGTTTCTCGTCTGGCCCCCATCTTAACGCCCATGCGCGCAATTTCGGTGAGCCCACGGGTCATTAACGCCGCTTTGGTGTTGTCGCCACCACCCATACCATCGACAACACCTGCAGCAAACGCAATAACATTTTTAAGCGCACCGCCAAGCTCCACACCGACGACATCGTCACTGGTGTAAATGCGTATATGTGTTTGCACAGTCAAATCCTGTATCTTCTGCGCCGCAGAGAGTGATTTACTTGCTGCTACCAACACCGTAGGGATACCGCACGAAATTTCCTCAGCATGAGAGGGACCCGACAGTGCAACAAAATCATTTTCAGGCAACTCCTGAGCTACAACCTCGTGCAGGGGCAGCAAAGTTTTGGGCTCAAGGCCTTTGGAGGTGCAGGCTACAGGCGTGTCTGCGGCCACCTTCCCCGCCAACAACTTAGCTGCACCGCGCACGCCAATAGTCGGCGTTGCAATAATAACGGCGTCGGCAGTCTCAACACCATCTACTGTATCCACAATGCGAACGGTATCGGGTATTTTAACGCCCTTTAATAGCTGCACATGCTCATGCGCCTGCCTAATTCGGTCATTTTCATCCTTATTCCATCCCCAGAGCCACACGTCGTGTCCCACATTGGCCATTGCCACCGCCATTGCAGTGCCCATGCCGCCTGCGCCTAAGATGTATAATTTTGCCATTGAATGGTTCCTCCTGTTTTGATAATCATATTTTAGTCCGCGCTGACACTGCTAATGCAGTACGCCTCAATTAGCAGTCTTTTAAAATGCCGTCGTAAATTCCAATGGCAACAACGGCATTGCATCTATTCAGAATCATCCGCGCTTTGGTATTAGACCAGCAAAATGCGCACAAGCCACACACAAGTGATTATTTGATCTCTTCCTCCAGCATACCGTCAACCAAAACAAAAACATGGGGAAGCGTTGGCAATTGTATACTTGTGCCGTTCATTCTAATCGTAGTACCCATGGGAATCTGGTTGAGAACAGAAGACACACCTGAATGGTCTACAAGAATATAGCACGCACTTGTACCTTCCCCTATTCGTACAACTGTATTGGAACTACCATTGGGGGAATCAAGGTAGGTCATGGGTCCAGTGATAATAAATTCCTTACCCACCTGCTGCGCCACCCATCCTGCCGGATTGTCACCCATGGCAGTAGCTATTTTGTCTGAAACAAGGTGAATCTTGTCGTCAGTTGCTTCTGGATCTTTTGTAACGGACCCGCCTTTATCCGACGGCCTACAGTCAATGCGGCTCAGGCGGTACATGCCGATATTCTGCCCATTACCAATTTCAATGTTTAGTTCTATAATCTCACCGGGCAGTACATCACGATGTGCCCAAGCACCTTTGAAATCAACAAAATTTCTTTCAACATCAAAAAACTCTAGGTTGACACCAGCGCCGGTTATAATTTCATTGCTAATATTCTGCAATGAACCTCTAAAAATAATCGTATCTTTCTTAAAGGTTACGGTAAAACCTTTACGCAGAATAACATAAGGGTTACTGGATGCCACTGGAGGCAAGGAATCAAGCCGTTCTTTAATGAACAGCGCGCTTGCTTCCGACATCTCAGGTTCGGGTTTTGCTTTAAAAAAAGTCGTCCTGTTTTCGATGTCAAAACTTGAGATGGCAACATAGACCGCCAGCGTACCCACTGCAATAAACCCAACGAGCATCAAAACAGCCGCCAGCCACAGCGCACCTGCCGGCACCGGCTTTCCGGCTACCGGTACCTTCTTTTGGAGTGGCGAAATTTCAGTCCCACAGTTATGGCAGAATTTTTCTTCCGGCTCGATAGGCGCGGAGCATTTTGAACAATGTCGTTCCTCCATATTGTCACCTCATATTCAAGGCCAGTCATTTCAACTGTCATCGTAATGTCCCAAGCTATAATATCAAACCCCACCGACAAAAACAAGGAGCCGATACCACCTTTTTTATGGTATCGGCTCGATTTATGGATTAATTTTACTATTCTCCACGCTCGCGTGCAATGATGCGCACCGGTGTACCCTGAAGCCCGAATGATTCTCTGATCTGGTTTTCAAGATAACGCTGGTATGAAAAATGAAACAAATCCTTCTTATTGACAAAACAAACGAAGGTTGGCGGACGGGTCGACGGTTGCGTAATATAATAAATTTTCAGTCGCTTACCTTTGTCAGAAGGCGGCTGTACACGAGCCGTCGCATGTGCCAGCAGGTCGTTAAGCGCGCCAGTCGTGACGCGCATAGCATTGTTAGCAGACACCTGATTAATCATTTCAAACAGCTTATCAACACGCTGGCCGGTCTTGGCCGATATAAAGATAAACTGCACATAATTCATGAAAGAAAAATCATTTTCAAGCTTGCGCTGGTATTCAATCATGGTCTTGTCGTCCTTTTCGACGGCGTCCCACTTGTTTACCGCGACAATGCAACCCTTGCCCTGCTCGTGGGCATATCCCGCAATTTTCGAATCCTGCTCGGTGAACCCTTCAAGTGCGTCAATCATGATGACGCAAACCTCAGCGCGATCAACCGCCATATAGGCGCGCAGTACCGAATAGTGTTCAATCGACTCGGTGACCTTGTTTTTGCGGCGAATTCCCGCGGTGTCAATGAACAAGTATTTTCCGTAGTCGTTATCCACCTCCGTGTCGGTCGCATCGCGCGTTGTTCCAGCGATGTCTGATACAATCACGCGTTCCTCACCCGAAATCCGGTTGATGATGGAAGATTTACCGACGTTGGGCTTACCAATAACCGCCACCGCAATTCTATCGCTTTCAATATGCTCGCGGTTGGAGAAATCAATATGATCACACACGACATCCAGCAAATCGCCGGTACCATGTCCATGCAATG
This sequence comes from Candidatus Fimivivens sp., assembly GCA_034933525.1. GTDB lineage: Bacteria > Bacillota > Clostridia > Oscillospirales > Ruminococcaceae > Yanshouia. The sequence continues at coordinate 103,141 of JAYFNI010000010.1, read as the reverse complement.
ATGAAACGGCAATTGGATCGCCTAACCCAAGATTATAAAATTCGTAGAAATCAGGTGGTGGATCGCCCACTCTGTCACATTTGTTGACGCACAGCACAATCGGCTTGGAGCTTTTAAGCAACATTGATGCAACCTCCTGATCGGTTGCGGTAACGCCGCTTTTCAGATCAACCACCAGAATGATGACCTCGGCGCTGTCGATAGCCAGCTGAGCCTGTCTGCGCATCTGAGAGAGGATGATATCATCCGAAAAAGGCTCTATACCGCCGGTATCCACCAGCATAAACTCCCTGCCCAACCATTCGCAGGGCGCATAAATTCGGTCGCGGGTCACGCCGGGCGTGTCCTCCACGATGGCGAGCCGCTTGCCCGTCAGCTTATTAAACAGCGTTGATTTTCCCACATTCGGGCGGCCGACAACAGCCACAACAGGTTTTGACATGAGCTTTGCGCCTCCTTTCTATTCTACAAGCGCCTCAGCGAGTGAGGCGCCGTCATCCTGCACCACCTTGACCGGAACACCCAGTGCTTTTGACACATCTTCCGGGGTGGTGTCGTCTAAAAATTTATCTTGTTCCCGTCTGAGCATGCAGGACGGGATGATGAGCAGGTCGCCCAGCGAGCGGCCTTTAAGCTCAGCGATGATATCACTACCGGTAACCAGCCCCGTCACGGTGATGCGTCCACCGAAAAACCGGCTGGGTATTGGGAACACCTCAACCTTTAGCGCCGCGGCACACTCCTGCGCTTTAACACACAGTTTTTTAATCGAATCACCCGCTGCAACGCCAGTCGCCACCGATATATGGCGCGGCGTTTCGCTGGGTTCCAATAAAGGCAGCAGGCTGCAAAACTCCAACTCAGTGTTAGAAATTAACCCTACACCATTTTCAAGATTGGCAAAATCGCCGTAATATTCTGCCAGAGGAATCGGGCGCTTTGCCAAAAGAAAAAATTCATCAGCAGGATAGCCGACTCTCATACCATGGCGCAAAAACCAACGGTCAGCATATTTTTCAATCGTGTCAATGGTCTGTGCCGCCTCTTCTTGGGTAAAGGGACGCAACTGAGGCTGCAACCCGTCACGATAGGCCGTTAGCCCCACAGGTACGCAGGCGATAGACTGAATTTTAGGCACCAGCGGATCAAGATCCGACAGAGTGCGTTCAAGGGCCGCACCATCATTATACCCCGGGCAAAGCACAAGCTGCGTATTAATTTTAATATTGCCCTCGCATAGCCTGTAAAGCCGTTGCAAAGAGCTGCCTGCAAAGCGGTTGCGCATCATCTTAACCCTCAGTTCGGGGTCAGTTGTGTGCACCGAAATATTGATGGGGCTGATATGCATTCGCAATATTCTGTCCACATCGTGGTCAGTCAAATTAGTCAACGTAATATAATTGCCAAACAAAAAGGAAAGACGGTCATCGTCATCTTTAAAGTAGATGCTTTCGCGCATGCCTTGGGGGTTTTGGTCAATAAAGCAGAATATGCAGTTGTTTCTACAGCTGCGCTGCTTGTCCATTAGGTAGGTTTCAAACTCCAACCCCAGGTCATCGTACTCGTCTTTTTTAACAGTGATACTGTATGGGGTACTATTGCGCGTCAGAGAAAGGGTCAGCCGTTTGGAAGTCATATAAAAGCGATAATCGAGCACGTCACTGATTTCTTCTTCGCCAATTTTAAGCAGCACGTCACCGCTTTTTATGCCGTGACGCTGCGCTATAGAGTGCGGCTCGACCCCCGATATTTTGACCGCCATGATTCGCTCCCTCTCTCTGAAAAATCCATCGCCAAGGTGTGCTATACAAAAAAATAGAGGTGGAAAGCAGCTTCCCCCTCTATCTTTCTCTTAAACGTGAGCGCTCTTACGCCTCTACTTTGACAATCTCTTTGCCCTTGTAGAATCCGCACACGGGGCACACTCTATGCGGCATTTTCAGCTCGCCGCACTGGGTGCACTTGGAAAGCGCAGGAGCATCCAGCTTCCAGACACTTGAGCGTCTTTTGTCTCTACGCGCTTTAGATACCTTTTTCTTCGGAACCGCCATCTTTACAGCACCTCCTTAGCCTTTCAGCAAATTTTTTAAAATGGCCATGCGGCTATCGCCTGTTTCAGGAACACAGCCGCAATTTTTTGTGTTGAGATCCGCCCCACAGACAGGACACAACCCTTTGCAATCTTCTTTGCAAAGAAATACCTGCGGCAGGGAAAGTTGAAGATCCGCGCCTGCGATCTCATCAAGCGCAAGAACCCCATCCGGGGCGGTTAGAAAAACGTCATCGAGCTCTTCGTCTTCAAGGCCAGCCACCACGGTGTGGGTGAACTCCTTGTTGAAAGTTTGCTCTGACTGCATCAGACAGCGATCACACTGAAAAGGCATCCTGCCGCTGATTTGGTAGCGCAGCGTTACAACGCCGGCACGGTTAAAGACCTCTCCCCTGACCGCCAGTGCATCAGGAAAAAGCTTTTCGCCATGCCTAATAACCCAAGAAAGGTCGATATCGCCCGCAAAATCCTGCTTTTCACCGATGATGTCCAAAACCTGTTTGACCGAAATCTGCATGGTTCTCTCCTCATCCTTGAACTTACGCCTAAATAGGGCGCAAAAAATAGAGATGTAACGCGGGCGTTACTTGACTATTATAGTGTCCAACTTTTTGTTTGTCAATAATTTTTGCGTCGAAAAACCCACGTTTCCGACGCAAAAATCAGACATATTGTTTAAATCTGGTACTTGCGGATTCTTTCAGGGAGTTCATCAGCCTCGCAGGAAACCGTAAAGATGATTGTCAATCCGTTTGCGGAGGTCAATTTATAGAGCTTATCTACCATGTCAGCAAACCGTTCCAGATTCTTTCCGCAGATCTTAAAGGTCGCGTCACAGAAAATATCCGTGATGTCATAGTTGCCGGCCATCAATCCGCAAAGGAAACCGTAAAACGCATCATAATCGCCAATGCCGTACTGCTCAATATCCACCAGGCGAACCTGATAGTTGAGATCATAGGTCAGCTGAATACCCTTTTCTACGCAGACTACGTTTCCATTTGAGGTTTTGACTGCATCGTTTGCCATCTGGATCATGGCTTTGGTTTTTCCGGAGCCTTTGTGTCCAACGATAAGCTTTATCATGATGTATTCCTCCCAGATTTTGGTCGCCCATCCTTTCGGATCAGCTTCCACGTTTATTTTTGTAACGCCGGCTCACCGGTTTTCAATAGCCCGGTTTACCCAGCAGTGCAAACATATTTTTTTTATAATCCTCAACACCCGGTTGGTTAAAAGGATTGACATTTAAAGTATAGCCGCTGACACCACATGCGTATTCAAAAAAGTAAAGTAACCAGCCATATTCATAAGGCGTTCTTGCATCTAGCGACAACATCATCGAAGCAACGCCACCTTTATGGTGCGCCATGGCGACAGCTCGCCGAGCTTTCTCCTGAATTTCAGTCAGCGTCATTCCGGAAAGATAATTAAGGCCGTCTAGATCGCCCACCTCACTTTGCACCGTCACGGAAGCATCTTCTTCTTTAAAAGACAACACTGTTTCAAACAGATTGCGGCTGCCGTCCTGAACAAACTGGCCCAATGAATGAAGGTCGGTGGTATAGGTAACCGAGGCAGGGAACAGTCCTTTGTGATCCTTGCCCTCGCTTTCGCCAAAAAGCTGTTTTAGCCACTCGGCTGTCATGGTCAGGCAGGAATCCCAACCGCAAAACAGCTCAATTGCACAGCCCTTGCGATATAAAATATTACGAGCTGCCACGTATTGCAGGCAGGGATTCTGCCACAAGTCCGTGACATTGCAAGCCTGTCTGGCATCAGCAGCACCCTCGATTAGTCGGCTTATGGAAATGCCCGCCACTGCCGCAGGCAGCAAACCGACGGGTGTCAATACCGAGTATCTGCCGCCTATATTGTCAGGAATGACAAAGGTTTCAAAACCTTCTTGATCAGCCATGGTGCGCAGAGCGCCGTGCGCTTTGTCGGTAATCGCTACAATACGATGAGCCGCAAGTTCGCCATAGCGTTTAGTCATTTCCTGCTTTAGGAGGCGAAAAGCCACAGCCGGTTCGGTTGTCGTACCAGATTTCGAAATTACGATAACCGACAGCCGTTTCCCTTTGCATGTTTTCAGCACTTCAACAATGTGAGAGGGCGAAAGATCGTTACCCAAAAACCAAATTTTAGGTGATTCACTGGGTAAGCAGTTATATAACGGAGAGATTAAATATTCAATAGCGGCACGCGCCCCAAGATAGGAACCGCCGATGCCCACTACCAGCACAGCATCACTGATCTGGCGCAACCGCTCTGCACAGCGGGTAAGCCGAAGCAGATCATCATCCGTGTTGATTGCCCGCGGATTCATCCAGCCAAGAAAATCGCTTCCAGCCCCAGAACCTTGCCGCAACGTCTGCTGTGCCGCCAGAATTTCCGGCGCTATTGCTTCAAAATCCGCCCGGGTTACAAAGGGCTCGATAAAGTCAAAATTAAGTTCAATCGGCAATGCTGTCACCCCTTGTTGTTTTTAAACGACCAGATGATTTAAACAAAATGGTCTTACTAATTTAAGTTTATTTTACACGAAATCTTGCCCTATTTCAACCGCAAATCTATTAAATCTATAATAATATATTAAATTTAGAGTACATAAAAGAAGTCTTAGTGCATGCGGGTCAACTCCGCCCAAATTAACCCGAGCGCTGAACGCATATCCATTTTATCCACTGATTCTGCTGTAACCACATCATACTCGCAGATGATCACCCCGTCAAGCATCACGCGTATTGTTCCCGCGTGAGTGCCCTCAGCAACCGGTGCTTCAAATTCTTCAACCATTTTTTGCTGCTGCGTTAGCGAAGATCCGCGGCCTTTCTCAACCAGCATTTGCTTGGGTGCGCAACTTTTCAGTTCCACTTGCTGGCGAACGCCGCCTTTGACCTTTAGTGGTGCAATAGGGGGTTCGGGAGCAGGAACAGCTTTTGCCTCATAGTTGGCAAAACCGTATTCGAGCAGCCCACGCGCCGAGCCAAAGCGCTGGTCGCTGGTATCGGAACCGAGCACCACTGCGATGAGTGAAAGGCCATCCCGGGTGGCCGAGGCTGACAGGCAAGAACCTGCGCCATCAGTTGTACCCGTCTTTAGTCCCGTCGCACCTTTGAAAAAGCGCACAAGCTTATTGGTGTTAACCAATTGTGTTTCCCCATTACGCAAACTATCCATCCAAATGGTGGTGTATTCCGTAATTTTGGGGTGTTTTAACAGTTCAGCAGACATGGCTGCAATGTCACGCGCCGTAGTCAAATGCCCGTCAGCGTCTAACCCTGTGGCATTTTTAAAGGTGGTATTGGTCATGCCCAGTTCCTTTGCACGCGTGTTCATCAGGTTGACAAAGGCTTCTTCACTGCCCGATACATGTTCGCCAAGCGCCACGGCCGCGTCGTTTGCGCTGGCAATGGCTGTCGCTTTTAACAGCTCATGCACTGTCATTTGCTCGCCCGGCTCAAACCATATCTGAGTACCGCCCATAGAACTGGCATGCGGTGAGCAGGTCACGGCATCGTCAAGGCTTATTTTGCCCGAATCAATTGCCTCCATAACCAACAGCATGGTCATAATTTTTGTAATCGACGCTGGCGGCATAAGGGTGTCCGCATCTTTTTCAAACAAGATCTTACCGCTTTCTGGCTCGATTAATATTGCCGAGCGGCAGGGAATATTTGTATTCACCAGCGCTGCCGCGGGCAAGGCTTCCTCTTCCTGTGCACATACTGCGCCGATTGGCAGTGCAAACAGCAACATGGCAGCGCAAAGTAATACCGCTACCGTTTTCTTCTGTCTTTTTATTAGTAATTTCACCTTAAACAGCACCTCGCATCTTTAGCCAAACGGCTTATTTACACACCTTTTGCTGTTTGGAGTATATGCATTTAAACGGGGTAAATATGCGGTGGCACGCCACAAAGACAATGTAAATAGCGCATTGCCCCACATACAATTGATCAAAATAATTCCGGCTGTTTGTTTTTGTTGCCAAATACTGTGTAACGCCTTGCCTTTTGTGGTCATGTTGTATATAATGATTACGAATTATTTGTACGTTGTGCGGTTAGGAGGCCATGATGCGCGCTAGATTTATATCGCTCGGCTGCAAGGTCAATCAGTATGAAACACAGGCGCTCGAAGGACTTTTTTCACAGCACGGTTTTTTTGCTGAAAGTGGTGGAAAAGCTGATTTGGTGGTCATCAATTCTTGCACTGTGACTTCATTAGCCGACCGCAAGACCCGCCAGATTGTCAGAAAACTGCGGCGTGAGCTACCCGATGCCGTTTTGGTGCTGACCGGCTGCATGCCACAGACCTCGCCTGAAGACGCCGCTACCCTTGCTGAGGCGGACATTATCACAGGCACCAAAGACCGCAGCCAGCTGGTGGCACTGGTTCTCGACTATTTTAAAACCCGACATCGCAAAGTGGAGATTGTGCCCTATGCACTGGACGAGCCATTTGAACCTTTAAACGCTCAAAAATTTGATGATAGCTTTCAACGCGCCTACCTTAAAATTCAGGATGGCTGCGATCGCTTTTGTTCCTACTGCATCATCCCCTATGCCCGCGGTGGCGTTCGTTCCCGCCCTTTAGAACAGATTGTGGCGGAGACGCAAAAATTATTGGATGCAGGCTACCATGAAGTTGTACTCACCGGCATCAATATTTCGCGTTATGGTGCTGGATCAGGTTCTTCTCTGCCAGAGGCCGTCAGGGCTGCCGCTTCAGCGCGTGGCAATTTTAGAATTCGCTTAGGCTCAGTCGAACCCGACCTGCTAAGTGAATCGGACTGGCAGGCGCTATCGAAGATTCCTGCGCTCTGTCCGCAATTTCATATCCCGCTGCAATCTGGTTGTAACGCAACACTGCAACGGATGAACCGACACTATACTGCTGATGACTTCATGGCAACTGTGAGCAAAATTCGGCAGTTGTTCTCAAACTCGTCGATCACAACCGACATCATCGTCGGCTTCCCCGGTGAAACTGACGAGGAATTTGATGAAACCTGCCGAACCGTCGAGCGCATCGGCCTTTTGCGGGCGCACATATTTGAATATTCTCCCCGATCCGGTACCCCTGCGGCGGCGATGCCAGAACAAGTTTCACCGCCTGTTAAAAAGCAGCGTGCCAAACAGCTGGCTGATCTATGCGCATTAAGCGGCGCTCAATTTGCCAGCGGCCAAATCGGACGCAGAGCACGCGTACTGTTGGAGGCGACCGGAGGCGGCTATAGCGATAACTATTTATATGTCAATGTTCCTGAACGGGCGGGCGTTTCCGCTGGTGATTTCATAAACGTTTTGCTTACCGCTTCGGATGGTGCGGCTTGCACCGGCGTTTTAACATGTGATTAGATAGGAGAGGACATTATGGCAGTATTTCGGGTATTCATTGAGAAAAAGCAACCCTTTGCTGTAGAAGCACAGGGGGTATTGAGCGATCTGAATGCAGCATTGAGTCTTGAGAGCCTTAAAGCGGTTCGTGTATTAAACCGCTACGACGCCGAGCGTATCACCCCGGAGGATTTTGCCTCCGCCAGAATGACGGTGTTTGGCGAGCCGCAGGTGGACGTTGCCCACGACGTACTTCCTGCCGCAGCAGGGCGCGTATTTGCCGTCGAATATCTGCCGGGACAATATGATCAGCGCGCCGATTCCGCTGCGCAGTGTATTCAACTCCAAACTCAGAAGGAACGCCCACTCATCCGCTGCGCACGCGTTTACATCTTGGAGGGCAATCTCTCTGATGAGGAATTTGCGGCCATCAAGCAGTATCTTATCAACCCAGTAGAAAGCCGTGAGGCGTCACTGGCACTGCCCGACACGCTGGAAACCGACTATCCCAGCCCGCCGGACGTTGCGGTGCTCACTGGCTTTTGCCGCGCCTCCAATGAGGAGCTGGCGCAGATGGTTGCACAATACGGCCTTGCGATGGAGTTGGACGACCTTCAGTGCTGCCGCGATTATTTCATCAGCGAACAGCGCGATCCCACTTTTACCGAGTTAAAGCTCATTGACACTTACTGGTCGGATCACTGCCGCCACACGACCTTTTCCACCCAGTTCGATCATATATCTTTTGAATCGGATACCGTTAAAAACGCATTTAAGCGTTATCTTGATCTGCGCGTCAACTTGGGTCGCGCCGACCGTCCCATTACACTAATGGATTTAGCTACCATCGGCGCGAAGGCTTTGAAAAAGCGTGGTCTGCTTAATGACCTCGACGAGTCGGAGGAGATCAACGCTTGCTCGGTCAAAATTAAGGTTGATGTTAATGGACAGGACGAAGACTGGCTCTTAATGTTTAAAAATGAGACGCATAATCACCCGACCGAAATTGAACCGTTTGGCGGTGCGGCTACCTGTTTGGGCGGCGCAATTCGCGACCCGCTCTCGGGCAGAAGCTACGTTTATCAGGCCATGCGCGTCACGGGCGCGGCCAATCCACTCAAGCCGATTTCTGAAACAATGCCCGGCAAGCTGCCACAGCGCAAAATCGTCACACAGGCGGCAGCGGGCTATTCCTCCTACGGCAACCAAATCGGCCTTGCGACCGGCATGGTTCACGAAATATATCACCCTGGCTATGTAGCCAAGCGCATGGAGGTGGGCGCTGTCATTGCGGCCGCCCCAGCTGAAAACGTTGTTCGCATGACGCCCCAGCCCGGTGACATCGTGCTGTTGCTCGGCGGCAAGACTGGCCGTGACGGCTGCGGCGGTGCAACAGGCTCTTCAAAGGCCCATTCGTCTGAGAGTCTTCTGACCTGCGGTGCCGAGGTTCAAAAGGGCAACGCTCCCGAGGAGCGCAAGCTTCAGCGTCTTTTCAGAAACCCGGAAGCTGCCAGAATGATTAAGCGCTGCAACGATTTCGGCGCAGGCGGCGTTTCGGTAGCCATCGGCGAATTGGCTGACAGTCTAGATATCGACCTTGACGCCGTGCCGAAGAAATATGAAGGTCTGGATGGCACCGAACTCGCCATAAGCGAATCGCAGGAGCGTATGGCTGTTGTGTTGGATTCTAGAAATGTTGAACGCTTTTTGGAAATTGCCAAGACCGAGAATTTAAGCGGTGTTCCGGTTGCCAAAGTGACCGATACCGGCCGCATGACCATGACTTGGCGCGGAAAAACGATTGTCAGCCTCTCCCGCGCGTTTTTGAACACAAACGGTGCGCAAAAGCATGTCTGCGCCCGCGTAGCGGCCCCCGCCGTTGAGGCTTCAGCAACGGAATACCTTTCGTTTGCTGAACGCTTACGCCGCATGGCAGCTGATTTAAACGTCTGCTCACAGAAAGGATTGGCTGAGCGGTTTGACGCCTCTATCGGCGCCGGCACTGTCCTTTTTCCCTTCGGCGGAAAATATCAGGAAACGCCCATTCAGTCGATGGCCGCCAAGATTCCGGTGCTACACGGCGAAACTGACACAGCCTCGCTGATGTCTTACGCTTTTGATCCTTATATTTCAAAGCGCAATCCTTATGCCGGCGCTGTGACGGCGGTGTGTGAGTCAATTGCCAAGGTCATTGCCTCAGGTGGCTCACGAAAACACTGCTGGCTTTCATTCCAGGAGTATTTTGAACGACTGCGCCATGATGACATCCGCTGGGGTAAGCCCCTAGCCGCATTACTCGGTGCGCTGGATGCACAGATTGCACTAGAGTGTGGTGCGATCGGTGGTAAAGACTCCATGTCCGGCAGTTTTGAGCATATTGACGTACCACCAACGCTGATTTCGTTCGCGGTATCGGTTTCAAAAGCTTCACGCATTATCTCGCCAGAGTTTAAAAAGGTCGGCTCCACAATTGCCCTGATGCTTCCCGCAGTGGATAGCCACGGCGTGCCTGATTTAAACAGCGTTCGCCAGATGCTCGATTCACTTGAAGCGCTGATTGCCGCTGGTAAGGTGCGTGCAGCGTGGGTCTGCGGCATAGGCGGTGTTGCGGAAGGTCTCTTCAAAATGGGACTGGGTAATCGAATTGGCGTTAAACTTAGCGACGGATTTTCAGACGATTTCTGGTTTAATCGTCAACCTACAGCCATTATTATTGAGTGTGACGAAATTCCGGCTGAGGCCGTTAAAATCGGAGAGACGACTGCTGAATTTTCGTTCTCCCGCAATCACAACGCGATTGATTTGAACGAAATTTTTAAACTCTATACCGAAAAACTCGAACCAGTATATCCCTACCGTCTGCCCACGCCCAAGACCGAACTCACCGCCTATACAGCCAAGCCCGCCGACAAGCGTCCTGCCCCTGCTATTAAAGTGGCTAAGCCGCGCGTGCTGCTTCCGGTTTTTGCGGGCACCAACTGTGAATATGATACCGCACGTGCTTTTGAGCGCGCGGGTGCCGTCACCGAAACCTTTATAGTGCAGAACCTTTCGGCGGCAGATATTGAATATTCTGCCAAAGAGTTTGAGCGTCTGATTCGCGAATGCAACATTCTTGCTGTACCAGGTGGCTTTTCAGGTGGCGACGAGCCGGACGGTTCAGGCAAGTTTATTACGGCCTTCTTCAGAAATCCGCGCATCGGCGAGGCCGTTAATGACCTCTTGGAAAACCGCGACGGCTTGATGATCGGTATCTGCAACGGCTTTCAGGCGCTTGTCAAGCTAGGGCTTGTACCCTTCGGCAAGATTATTGCGCCGGATGAAAATGCCCCCACGCTCACCTTTAACCGCATCGGCCGCCATCAGTCTAAGCTGGTGACCACCCGTGTCTGCTCAAACCGTTCACCTTGGATGATGTATAACGACGTTGGTGATTTGCATACTATTCCGGTTTCACATGGCGAGGGGCGTTTTGTCGCCACACCGGAATTGATTGCCCAGCTGTCTGAAAACGGGCAGATTGCTACCCAGTATGTTGATCTCACCGGCGCACCGACATTGGACACCGAGTTTAATCCCAACTTCTCCGATTGCGCTATTGAAGGTATCACTTCACCAGATGGCAGAATTTTTGCCAAGATGGGCCATTCTGAGCGCATCGGTGAGAATATCCACAAAAATGTGCCTGGCGCAAAGGATCAGAAGCTATTTTTAGGTGCGGTGCATTACTTTACGAAATAATTTCCCAATAATCTTTACGCCGCAGGATGTTTACCATCCTGCGGCGTATTTCGTCGTGTTTCTTCTAATATTTTGTTTTATTGTTAAATTTTACTTTATATGTGTTATAATTGTCATATAAAATTTTATTTGACAGGAATGAAAAATATGTGGAGATGTACCTGTGGATATCAAAATTCAGATATCGGGAATTTTTGTATCGCCTGCGGTGCCGCCAAAAGTGACGTAATTTCTGCCCAAATCGGAGAAAATGTGCAATGGCACTACTATAAGGACAGCAACCGCTGCGGCCCTGTTGCGGCAAGCGAAATCGCGGGCCTACTGCGCATTAACGAAATCGACCGTAATACCCTGGTTTGGAAAGCCGGTATGACCGACTGGGTTCCGCTGTGTCAAACAGCACTCAACACGTTGGTAACCGACGTTTTGCCGCCTATTCCAATGCAGGCTGTTAGTGATATATATGCGTGGCTACTCGCCACATTGCCACTTATTGTCGCCATAATTATCCATTCCAACCACATGAATAAGCTCACATTTCTTTTAGTGGTTTGGATACTTAACATTTTGTTTTGGGCACTGGATGTTTGGGAACTAAAGAAGACAAATAATCATCTGGGGTTCTGGATTTGGACTGTTTTTGCATTAGTACCAGCATATCTTTTTATAAGATCCAGTAAGGTGGGAAAGAGATATGGTTATTCCATAACGTACATTGCCTTGCTTGTTATTTTACTTATTAATCTTGTAAATTGAAATGAGGAATTCATATGTGGAGATGTAGTTGTGGACGCGAGAACGCAGACATTGGAAATTTTTGTATCGCTTGCGGTGCCGCTAAAAAAGATGTGATTTCTGCCCAGATCGGCGACGATGTGCAGTGGTATTACTATAAAGGAAGCGATCGCTGTGGCCCCGTCGCAACAAGCGAAATTGCAGGCCTGCTACGCATTAACGAAATCAATCGTAATACGCTGGTTTGGAAAGCCGGTATGACCGACTGGGTTCCACTGTGTCAAACAGCGCTCAACACATTGGCATCCGACGTTCTGCCGCCGATTCCAATGCAGGCTGTTAGCGATAAATACGCGTGGGCACTGGCAACGGTTCCTTTTTTGTGCGATTTTTTTCTGACCCGCCTTAATATAGTAGACCTAATAAACACGCTTATAATAATAGGAATCAATTGCGCCTTTTTAGTATTGGATATTAAAGAAATTAAAAAATCCGGAAATAATCCCGGACACTGGATATGGCTTGGACTTGCAATCGTCCCTGTTTATCTGTTTGTACGAGCTTCCAAAGTCAACCGGAAATACGGTTATGCCATCACTTATATGATTCTTTTTTCACTAAATATTTTTATCGCCGTTGGTTCTGCTCTTTAATTATGCGTACATAAAAACACCGGGACGTGCGCCCGGTGTTTTTTACTATACTTCACTTTTTAGACTCAAACTTGAGTATCTTTTCGAACACCGCGGTCATGCGCGGTGAAACGGTTTTATCCACATGTTCCTTGCCGAAATACCAATGCCGATAGTTGACAGTCTTAGCCACCTCAGAAAGAAAAACCCCAAGCGCATTGATCGTCTGGCGTTGCGCATCAATGAGCCCCAGTTCCAGGCGCGGATTGTGGTGGGTTATTATAATATCCACACCGTCTTCTGCCTTTTCAATCGTATTCCAAGCGGATTCTATCTCGGAGACCGTAGGCAGCTCACCACGCCACCAGTTGACGCCCTCTTCGCGTTCGTCGGCGTCACTGCTTTCTCCGCCACCCATCGCAAAGACGGTTACACCTTCGATATTAAACAGTTCTCCACGCTGCATCCAAAAAATATTTTTGGCGATACGGCGAACTTTTCCCCCACAAAATTCCTCCAGCGGATAGACAGAAAGCAGGTCAAGATTATCATGCGTACCTTCCACAAACAGAATGTTGCAATCCAACTTCTCCAACTTTCCCAACCGCTTTTTCTCCTGCTCTGAATTGTTCCAGACAAACCCAAAATCACCGCACACCAAAAGATGATGACGGTATTTTGGAAAAATAGCCTTAAACTGTTTAAAGCGGGTGATGTCACCGTGGGTGTCTCCCGTGATATAAATCATGTCTGATCACACCTGTGTCATTATTTTTTAGCGGCCGCTATTGCAGCGTCCAGATCGGCCAAAATATCCGTAACATCCTCAATTCCAACCGAAAGACGGATGGTCTGAGGGGTGATGCCGGAGCGTACAAGCTGATCATCGGAAAGCTGGCTATGAGTGGTTGTGGCGGGGTGGATAACCATCGACCGTGAATCGCCCACATTCGCTACGTTCATTAAAAGCTCTAACGAATCAATAAACTTCGCACCTGTCTCACGGGTGCCCTTTAAGCCAAAGGTCATAACACCGCCCGCACCATTGGGAAGATATTTCTGCGTCAACGCATAGTAGGGGCTCGTCTCCAGCGCAGGATAGTTGACAAATTCAATATCGGGGTGCTGTGCCAAATGCTGTGCCACCGCCAGTGCATTGTCGGAGTGCTTTTTCATACGCAGCGAGAGCGTCTCGATACCATTTAAACACATAAAGGCATTAAAGGGTGAGAGGCAGGCGCCAATATCTCGCAGAATCAACGCACGCAGGCGGGTAGCAAAGGCCACGTTGCCGAAATCCTTGGCAAACACCATGCCGTGATAGCTCACATCGGGGTTATTGTACTGGGGAAAGCGAGGGTTCCCCTCAAACTTAAAGGTGCCAGCATCCACTGCAATGCCACACATTACCGTACCATTGCCGCTTAAAAACTTGGTGGCAGAGTGGATAACAATATCCGCACCATACTTGATGGGGCGGCAAAGCGCTGGGGTGGTGAAGGTGGAGTCAACAATCATCGGAATGCCATGTCGGTGCGCAATCGCGGCAATCGCCTCAATATCCGCAACATTGGCGTTGGGATTGCCGACCACCTCGACAAATAATGCTTTCGTCCTGTCGGTGATTGCATTTTCCCATTCTTCAAGTTTGGCAGGGTCGACAAATTTTGTCTTGATACCAAGGTTCCCAAGCGTAACGCCCATCATATTGATAGCGCCGCCATAGATGCAAATGGAGGAGACAATTTCATCTCCGGCCTGCGCCAGATTTAAAAACGTGCTGAACATGACACCGTGTCCGGAACTCATCGCCACTGCGGCGACGCCACCGTCCAGCGCGGCCACGCGCTTTTCAAGCACGTCAATAGTGGGGTTGGAAAGACGGGTGTAAATATTACCCGCAGCCTTTAGTTCAAAAAGCTGCTTGGCATGTTCAACACTTTCAAACGCGTAGGCATTGGTCATATAAAGCGGCGGTGCCACTGAATGCTGTTCACTGTCAGGCTGGTAGCCTGCGCGTACGGCAAGTGTGTCAAAACCAAAGTTTTTTTCTGTGTTGCCCATAGAAAAACCTCCCGTATGGTTTAAAAAAAGATTGTTTTTTGCTATAATAATTTTGTACATACCATCATATCACATTTGGAGGAGATTTTCATGAAAAAGTTTTCCGCTTTTTGTATCGCGTTACTCCTCTGTCTTGCCACGTTGTGCACACAGATATCCGCTACGTCGTACAACCCGTCGTTCGACCCGGCTGCACAGGCGGTTTACCTAGTAAATTTGGACAGTGAGATAACCATTTATGAAAAAGATGCCGATAAAAAAGTTGAACCTTCTTCGCTAGCTCAGCTTATGACCGTCGTGTTGGCACTTGAAAATGTCAAAAACCCCGCTGAAGAAGTGGTGGCAATGAAAGGCTATATCGAAGACGAGATGTACCGGCAGAATGTCAAGCTGGGCGGCATCCGGCTAGCAGGGCTTTATAAAAACGAAGAACTTTCTGTCGAAAAACTGATGTACGCCGTTATGCTACGCGATGCCAATGAGGCCGCGATGATGCTGGCCGATCATATTGGGGATGGCTCAGTCCCTTATTTTGTCGAATTGATGAATAAACGCGCATCCGAGCTCGGCATGGCCAACACTCATTTTACGAGCCCCCACGGCCTGCCTGACCCAGAATCCTTCACCACCGCCCATGATATTGCGCTGCTGGCACGGCACGCTATGACGCTGCCAGGCTTTTCGGATTTGATATCGGTCACAGCCTATGACGGCGGCCCCACGAACATTAATGAACATCTTAACTGGAGCAGCACCAACCGTCTTCTGGTTAACAGCTCACCCTATTATAATCGCTTTGTCTCCGGCATCAAAAGCGGTTATCACCAGACCCTTGGGTCATATGCTGTCTCACTAGCTAAGCGCGATGGCTACAGCTATCTTTTAGTCGCACTGGCAAGCACCGGTGTAGATCAGGCCGGCAAGGACAATTCGATGTTTTCGGTGTTTGAAGAATCAAACCGACTTTATAGTTGGGCTTTTGAAACCTTCAGAGTGAAAACGCTGCTGGAAAAGGGTAAAAGTTTTGGTGAAGTTCCGCTCAAACTTTCATGGGGAAAAGATTTTCTGCGCATTATGAGTGCAGACAACTTTACGGCGCTTATCCCTGATGCAATCGAATCTTCCAGCATTCAGTATACCCTTGATTTGCCGACTTACATTAGTGCGCCGATCAAAAAAGGGGATTTAGTCGGTCAAGTGCGTTTAATTTTGGCTGACGAACAGATCGGTGTGGTCGGCGTAGTCGCTGCCGAGGATGCTGATGTATCCCGTGCACTGCTTCTGTTTGAAACGCTGCTGGGTGTTACCAGAACTTTCTGGTTTAAGTTTATTGTAATTCTTTTAATTGTTTTAGTTCTAATTTATATTTCACTGATGATTATCCGCAACCGCAACCGCAGACGCTATCGCGGGACGGGGCGATAACGCCGCATAAAAGGAGTTTATCATGGATTGGACCGAACTGAGTATCACTGTTCCTACCGCGCAGGCTGAAGAGGCTTGTGCCATTGCACAAATGGTTGCCGGAGGCGGCATATACCTTGAAGATTATTCCGACCTTGAAGAAAAAACGCTGGAGATTGCCCATGTCGACTTAATTGATGAAGAACTGGTTAAAAAGGACCGCGATAAGGCCATTATCCATCTTTATTTATCGCCGGGGCAAAGTCCAGCCGAAACACTAGCCTACATTGGAAGCCGTTTTGAAAGCTGTGGCATTGTGTTTAGCGTTGATATGACCGATGTACGTGAGGAGGATTGGGCCAATGCTTGGAAAACCTATTATCACGCCATCGCCCTCTCGGACAAGCTGGCCATCTGCCCCTCTTGGGAGCAATACACCCCAACACCCGAGCAAAAAGTAATTTGTCTTGATCCCGGTATGGCGTTTGGAACCGGTACGCACGAAACCACTCGCCTGTGCCTATCGCTTTTAGAGGATGTACTGCAACCGGGTATGAGCATGCTTGATGTAGGCTGCGGCAGCGGCATACTCGCCATCTGTGCAAAGCTTTTGGGCAGCGAGCGAACCGTCGGTGTAGATATTGATGAGGTTGCCGTACGCGTTGCTAAAGAAAATGCAGCGCTGAATAACTGCGCAGATATCGATATTCTGTGCGGCGATCTTGCTACAGACATTCAAGGCCCTTTTGATGTGATCTGTGCCAACATTGTAGCTGACGCTATTTTGCGTCTGGCAAAGGATCTGCCCGCCCTGATGAACGAAAAGAGTGTTTGCGTCGTTTCTGGAATCATAGACACCCGCTGCGCCGAAGTGGAGCAAGGTTTAATTGCCGCAGGACTAATTCCTATGCGCAAAGCACTGCAAAACGGCTGGGCCGCCATCGCCTGCAAAAAGGCGGTGTAACGTATGCCAAGATTTTTTGTGGAGAATCTCTCCGAAACGGTTGTCATAACCGGCGAGGATGCGCGCCATATATCAAAATCATTACGCATGACGGCTGGAGAGCCGCTCACCCTTTGTGATGGCAAAGGGCTGGAGGCAAAGGGCATAATTGTCAGTTTGTCGCCCGATGCCGTTTCTGTGCGCCTTGGCGAAGCAGCCTCCTGCATCGCTGAACCCCAAACGCAGGTCAGCCTTTATTTAGCTATGCCAAAGGGCGACAAACTCGAACTAGTTATTCAAAAAGCGGTCGAACTTGGGGCATCCGAGATTGTGCTGTTTTTGTCGTCGCGCTGCATCTCCCGACCAAAAGGGGACGATGTTGTCAAAAAGTTGCAACGAATGCAAAAAATTTCAAATGAGGCAGCCAAACAGTGCGGCCGGGGCATTTTACCACCGGTTCGTGGCATTCTTTCTTTTACTCAAGTGATAAAAGAGGTGCAACAATTTAGCAGCTGTTTTGTACTATATGAAGGAGTGTGCAAGCCTCTGCGCGCACAGTTACCAAAGACCGGTTCATCGCTTGCATTGCTTATTGGCAGCGAAGGCGGTTTTTCTGCTGAAGAAATTTTACAGGCAGCCGAGAGTGGCATACACACCGCTTCGCTTGGAAAACGCATTTTGCGGTGTGAAACAGCGCCAATCGCCGCACTGGCAGCCGTTATGTTTTCATTAGGCGAAATGGATTAGTTTTTTCCAAAAGATTCTATCTATAATATAATTTCTACGGGACAAACTCTTACAAGCGAGAATTTTTCCCGCTAATGTTCCCAAACGGAGGGGTAAAATGAAACGAAATCTGTTTTTCCTCGCAGCTATGGTTTTGTTGCTTTCAGCAACGCTAGTTTTAAGCGGCTGTGCGGCTTGTTCTCGGGATTTGACTGGTTCGTCCATCCCACCCAGTTCAAGCATGGTCCCCAACCCTGTGCCGTCCACTCCGCCTAGCACCTCGTCAGTCCCAAACTCACCTAGCACACCAAGTTCCCCAAGTTCAGGTAGTTCGGGTAGTTCTGCCAAATCTGCTCTGCCTGCGCTAGCCATGAGTGCCGATTTCTTGCAAATCGGCACTCTGAGCAATAAATCGGTGCTTTGGGGACCGGGAACCCACCAGGACGCACTTGGGCGCTCTACTGATTGTATAGGTCTTCAGGATCAATACGAGAAGTATGGCGCGTATTTTATTGCGCCAGAAACTGAAAAAACCATTACTCTTTCGTTTGATCAGGGATATGAAAATGGCTATACCACACCCATTCTTGATGCACTTAAAGAGAAGGGGGTTCGCGCCATCTTTTTTTTAACCGGTCACTATGTTCGCAGCCAGCCAGAATTGGTGCAACGTATGATAGATGAAGGCCATATTTTAGGTAATCATTCCGACAGCCATAAGGTTTACTGTGAGGAGCTTGATATCGAGGGCTCGTTTGAGGACGCCAAATGGATGCAGGATTACCTGAGGGATAATTTTAATTATGAGATGCGACTGTTTCGTTTTCCAGAGGGAAAATTTTCAGAGCAATCACTTGCGCTGATGCAACAAATGGGCTATAAGAGCGTTTTCTGGAGCTTTGCATACAGCGACTGGGATGTTAAAAAACAACCCACACCCGCCGCTGCAATGGAGAAAATTACGAAATATTTGCATCCGGGAGAAATAATGCTACTCCACTCAGTCAGTTCGACTAATGCTGAAATCCTGCCGCAGTTAATTGATACAATTCGCGAAAAGGGCTATACCGTAGCCCCATTTGAGGCCATCGATCAACCACCGGTCACCGATCCCTCGTGACCTCTGTTAAATCTATTATAAATGACTAAAGACCGCACCTATTGGTGCGGTCTTATTGTGTAAGCGGTTTATTCTTTATCTGCAGGTTCTTCCGGCGCGACAGGCTCTGCGGTTTCTTTGACCTCAACCTCTATAACATCAGCGACCGGAATGCTGTCATCTTCTGGGATATCGGTTGCAACACTGTATTCAGCAGCATCACGCTCATTTTTATGTTGTTCAATCTCAAGATCTAGATCTGCAATCTGCTGCATCAATACATCGATATCACGGCAGTAATCTAGCAGCTCCTCCGGCATCGTCTCGCCAGCCTTTACTTTGCTGTAGCAGTACCGCCCTATTGCAGCGTAAACCCCTTCTATCTGACGTTCAAGCCCGGCTCTGTCAATACCCAACTTAGCAATCTGAACCTGCTCGCCAGCCTTTTTTGCGGTGGTGGAAGCGATGTTTCCAAGAATCTTACCGAATTTTTCAAATCCCATTCCAATATTCCTCCTTATTGGTAGTCGAGCCGATAAACCGATTTTGTTTAATTTTTAGTATACCATATTAAATCTAAAAGCGCTACTTAATTTTAATTATTCTACCCCTATTCGCTTCATGAACCGCTGCGTAGAAACACCATAGGGACGGTTAAATCGCCCCAGTGACTGCAAAACATCGGTATCGCCGGTTATGATGTTGACCTTTTCGCAGCAGGTTAACATAGCGGTAAAACCCATCTCCTGCAAAATCGGTATGGAATCTTTGCTGATATACCCAAAAGGATAAGTAAAGGTCGTGGGCACAATACCACAGTATTCTTCCAATAGCGATTGTGCCTTGCCTACATCGGTTACCAGCGTTTCATAATAATCTGCGTCGCTTTCACCAATCTTTTTCTTAGCTCCTTTACGAATGTCCTTTCGGTGCATATCGTAGGAATGGTTGCCTATTTCAACTCGACCTGTGTTCGTCAACGCATCAATATCCTCCCAAGACAAGTACGCATAGGCAGGATTGGGATCAGGCTTCTGGGCATAGCACTCACTATAGCGACCTACTACTGAAACAACTGCTTTCATATCGTATTTTTCTAAAAGGGGCAATACATAGGTCAAATTATTGAGATAACCATCGTCTAGCGTAATGATGATTGGTTTTTCGGGTAGCGTCTGGCCGGTTAAAACCGCGTTAGCCAGCTCTGAAACAGTTATAGTTGTATATCCGTGCGCTTTAATATAAGCAAGATCATTTTCAATAGTCTCAGGTGGAACGGTATAGGGGCCGGCGAGAGATTTATCTTTCAGAACACTGTGATACATAACAATCGGCAACGCCACTCCATCTGCACCTGCTGCCGCCGACGCGGGAAGTGCTACCGAAATATGTAGTAGCAATACGGCCATTATGAGGCAGTATATTACCCGTGCGCGAACTGAAATACAAAAGTATCTACGCATTTATGCCTCACCCGCCAAGCGCCAGGGTTAGCGCCTGGCCAAACTCAAGATCAGCTCTAGAAAGAAGAATGAGCACCTGCTCAAGCAAGAGCGGCGGCAGTCTAAGAAGCTCTTCAGTTAAGTTGTCAATCAGCCTGTGGCGTGAAAACTCGCCAAGAGAACGTAAATATTGCTGTACCTGGGTAAAATCGCCGCCTTTTTTCTGAGTAGATGCAGGTACATGCTCTATTCCCGGGATGATATTCTCCGGCTGAAACCGATCACAACTAAGCTCTATTTGCGCATCATCTGGCGGTCTTTCCAGCGTCAGCAGCCCAATGCGCTGAGGTTTAAACTGTTCGGCCGGCCAAATAGCCGTCGGGTCAAATGGATCAAAGGGCAATGAAGCAAACTGCTCGGGCTCAATGACCTGAATACTTAGTTCATATTGTGGCCGCTCACCGGCTTGAAGGCCATTGACCAGATCGCGTGCCACTGCATCGGGATCGGAACCAGCCAATTCTTCAGCCTCAAACCGCGTAAGTGTTTGCGGACGCTGGCGTGACAGCCAACGCGGGCGTACTGCGCGGCGTTCATTCTTGGCATTCACCCAAACACAAGGCAAGCCGTAACCATCTATTGTGCGATAGCTGCCGATGGTACCCAGATCCGAATAAAGCCACAGGGTAGCATGCAGCGCCTCTGGGTGTGTCACAAGAAATTCCCAGAATGCAGAACTAGTACGCAAACCGGTTTTGGGGTTGGCGCGAGAAGTTGTACAGCAGTCGTTTAAAGTGTTTTCGGTCGTTCCCACCGAGACGGGTAGATGCATGCCAAACAGGTCATACTCGCCTTCTCGGCAAAAGAACTTGACCGTAAAGCTGCGGCGACATCTTATCGCATCAGCGCTGCCCATCGGTACATCGGCAGCGAATCGCACCAATGTTTGAACTGCTTCTCCCGGTGTTTGCAGAAAAGAAGCAAGTGTATATTTACCCATCCGCTCGTAAGGGCGGAAAACGCCGTAGGCACCTATGCCTTTTTCAAACTCTGTATGCGCTATGCAGCCCTGCTGTTCGGTGTTGACAGGAGCATAAGATTTGTTCTTTGTAATGGGTTCTGGCGGTTGCACCGGCTGAACATGTGACATAGGTGTCGGCGGTACAACCGGCGTTGGTGGTACAACCGGCGTTGGTGATACTTCCAAAACAGGTGGTGGCAAAACAATTTGTGGTCTTTGTTCAGTATGGCTGTCAATGGTTGATTGCGCAATTGGCACAGCGTCGGGTGTGCATACCTCTGGTCCCAGTGGTATTTCAGATCTGGTACTTGCAGTTTTTGAGCTCTCAGGTGGCGGCTGTGTAATGTCTTGCGCCATTATATTTTCTATTTTTGCTTCTTTGTAAATTATTCCAGGTAAATTTGCAAAGGGCGGGGCTGGCAAATCTAATGGCATCGCTGATTGTGCCGGTGTTTCAGATATTTCCGGCTCACAGACGAGATCAGGTGTTGGTGGCGCCATTGAAACCTTTTCCTCATTGTCAGTTGATTCATCCGATTGTGGAGTTAATAATATTATTGGTGGTGAATCGACTAATACTTTATCTCGGCGTACCTCCGGTTTTACCACCGTTCTTCTGCTTTCAATAGTTTGTATCGTCATTGGTTTTATTTCTGCCGTGGGCGGCGCAGCTGGCTTTTGCTCGGCCACTGTTGAAATTCGATCGATTCTGCCTTTTTCAGATGTTTCGAGATTTTGGGCCAATGTTGGTTTGCCCGGCGGGGTCGCCCGCTGATAACGCAGCAATTCAGCACGGTATCGTTCCATCATCGCTTCCAGCGATGCATGATCAAAATCATTAGCAGTTGGTCGTTGCACGACGCCTCAGCCTCCTTTTTTGTTCTCTCAAAAGTATATGATGCACCTGCGTACAAATATTAACCCTTGGACGACATTTCTAATACAGCCGCCAGTGCCTTGAATTGTGCCGTGTAAGTCACTTTCTATACTATTTTGAAAACTGCAAAAAGGGCTGCATCCTTGCAGCCCTTTGCATACGAATGAAACTTTTATTTTTTACTCGTAATGGACATAGGGTCGATAAATTTACCGTTTTGTTTGCACTCAAAGTGCAGATGAGACGGCATAAGACTTTCAGCAGGGATATAACCGACAAGTCCAATTACCTGACCCAGCTTAACCGAATCGCCTTCTTTAACTGAAAGCTGTTTGGCTAAGCCACAATAGCGCGAAACCACACCGTTTGAATGTGTAATTTCCACCACATAGCCCCAAAGAGAGTCAGAACGTACGGCCGTTACTTTGCCCTTGGCGGCCGCTTTAACCGCAGCTCCCTGCTCGGCAGAAATATCAACGCCGTTGTGAGTACGCCAGTCTCCCAGTGTTTCACTCTTGACCAGCACCCCATTGGAGTAAGGTGTAAACACTTCACCTTCAATCGGCATGGTCAAGGATAATTTGGCTGATGACGCCGGCACGCCGGACTGCCCTGAGCCGGTGGAACGCTCTGCTGGCTGACTCGAAGAGGATTGCTCCTTTGAGGAAGAGGAGGACGACTGCGATGATTCTATTTTGACGCCGTCTTGTTTTCCTGCCGCCTCCTCCAGCTGAGGGAAGTTCCATTCATCCGCCGCCGAATACTCACGCGTTATTGTACTGGGTTGCGTCGGGGGCTGAACGGTTGCGTCTCCTGTACCGGTTTCCATTGCGAGATAAGCCGCGGTTCCCGCGCCCGCCAGACAGAAAGCCAGCACAACATAAAAGCCTTTACCACTTAAAAAACCTGTAAATTTATTTTCGGAACGATCAGACATCTTTTGCACCTCCGCCCTTATTTTGAGCGAAACATGTGCCTCTTATGCCTAGGTTTTTTAAAAAAGAGAATTATAGTTGCATTTCTTAGCAGGCCAACCAATCTACTTTTATGATACCCCAAAAATATTATAAAAATTTCTTTTATAATAGCGTCATAACCAATTTTTGCGCACATTTGAATTCCGTTTTTTGGAATATAATCGTTTGGATGAAAGATCTTCTTTTACTCTTCGATTACACCCAAGCTCTAAACAAGATGTTTCAGCGTGAAAAAAAGCGAAGCAACGTCGACATTAAATGTCTTTCGCTGCTTCGTTTAAACGCAATTACTTTTTTAGCCACTGCGTTATTAGATCAAAAAACAACACCCCACAATG
Source organism: Candidatus Fimivivens sp. (assembly GCA_034933525.1). Classification (GTDB taxonomy): domain Bacteria; phylum Bacillota; class Clostridia; order Oscillospirales; family Ruminococcaceae; genus Yanshouia. Next base: position 79,747 of record JAYFNI010000010.1, on the reverse strand, counting down.
CCGTTACCTTCCCCGTATAAAACCCCGTCAATGACAGGTGGGTGAGCGCCCACAAACATCGCGCTCCCTTCTTCCACAACAACCCTCATGGGGAAGGCGGGAGGTCTGCACTAGTCTGTTGGAGACACTTAAAGCCCCAAATTTATGCTTGTCGGATTATAAATGGAAAAGGATGTCGCACATCGCAGGGTATCGTAATGTTATCTTATGACAGTAAGCCGTAATTATTCTTCTTCAATAAAGTCGTAGTCCTCACCAAGGCGTTCCATGAACATAGCCGAAATTCGGTTAAATTCCGATTCATCCTCGATAGCTTCCAAGAATTCCTCTACGCCCTCGGCTACAACCTTTAGCACCACAAGCTCACCCGGATCGGACAGCAGTTCGTCAGGGTCATCCATCACCGGAATTAGGGCAAGATACTGAACACCATCTTCCTCTAACATATCCGCCACTTCAAACTCGTGTTCAACGCCATCCTCATCAACGAGGGTGATAATGCCTTCGCCCGATTCGCAGCCGCAGCCGCAAGCGCAATCTTCTTCATGGTCGTGGTCATGACCACAATTGCAATGCTCGCTCATAATCTATATTGCTCCTCTCATTTTCTAGCTATAGTTTACGCTATACGTAAACGAAAGTCAAGGGCAAGGAAATTTAGGCATTTTATTCAAATTATTATTATTTTGTTGAAAATAGTTGACTTTTTTGTCTTAGCGTGATATATTGAAAACACAGAAAAGTCAAATGTTAACCCAACAAAATGAAAGGAGGCGAGTCCGGTGTACAGCGAAGAACCGTTTTACCACATTCGGGTTGTTGCTGTCGGTTAAAACATTGGGTTTTTAAGAACGGTATCTAATTTTAGGAAATCTTCTTTTCGCCAACGAACTATTTATCATAGTTTAACCAGACAGCACCACCTGATGCCTCTGCAAATTTATATAGATTACGAGAGAAAGGACAATTTATAAATTAATGTTTGATATTCCAAAGCGTTAAGCGCCGTTTTCTAAGGATGAAAGCGGCGCTTAATTAATTTGCTTTAGCTCAAAACCAGACTTTAAACTTGGAGTCCACTTTTAAATTTATGTAGAAAGCTTACCAAGTGATTTATTTTATCGATTGCAAGTGAGTGATCTGCATACTTTTATGCACTTATACAAAAGCAATTACAACTGATGGTAATCTGATCGCTTTGTACGGAATAGATGTCCTTCCTTCCATTGCAATCACTTATTAACGTCCTTTACGACTTAGCTCTATCGATAGTCAGAACCGCCGCTTCATTTTGCGGAAGCGGCGGTTCTGACTTATTGATCTTATAATTCTGAAAGGACTAATCTTCCGGTTTTAAGCGATTGCTGGGGATCAATCAGCCGTTGATTACGACTGCCACGAAACCGAAGTGATAAGTCACGCTGCGTTTGTACAAACCGGCCGTCTACCAGCAGACAACAAAGTGAAAGCAACTCAATCACATTTGGTTCCTTTTTGCCTTTTTCCAGCAATTCCTCAAACGTATACCCTGAAAAGGCCACCACATCCTTGCCGCGTTGACGTACAGCCTGTGCTAAGGCTAGCAGGCCGTCGGCTTGTTCAAACGGCTCACCACCCGAGAGGGTGATACCGCGCAACAGCGGGTCAGCATCAAATGCATCAATAATTTTTTGCAATGCGCAATCATAGCCACCCAGCGGGTCATGCGTGTCGGGGTTGTGGCAACCCAGGCAGTGATGGGGGCAACCTTGAACAAACACCGTCAGGCGGATTCCGGGTCCATCCACGATGGATTCACGAACAACACCCGCGAGTCTGACAGAGCCCGTCAGTTCAGCTGCGCTCACAGGCGCTCCATTCCGCCAGAAAGGCTGTGCTTTACTCGGTCATTGACTTCAGCATGTTTTGCATTGTTAAAGCGGTCAAGCGTGCCGACAAGATATCCAGTAATTCTGCGGATACGCTCAAAGCCCACACCCTCGCCTACCATTTCAACAGTTCTTGTATCATTTTTCATTTGCTTCTCCTCCTTGATCGGTAATGCTGTTTGGAATTCGGTCGGCCTCTTCGGCGATATCACCGCAGCAGCCGAGCGTTGTCGAATTTAAGTGCTTATATACACCAAGCTTTTTAAGCTTTTCTACTGGGATAGCCTCGCCCTCATGCCGCCCACAGCGCGGGCATACCTCATCAATAATACCGGTGTATCCACAGACCGGGTCGCGGTCAACAGGGTGATTAATCGATCCGTAACCGATGCCGCACTCCTTCATATAGCGCACAATCGACTCAAACGCATCAAGATTTTTCACCGGGTCGCCATCAAGCTCAATATAAGAGATGTGCCCCGCGTTGGTCAGCGCATGATAGGGCGCTTCTAGACGAATTTTATCAAAAGCCGAAATTGAGAAGCTCACCGGAATATGGAATGAGTTGGTATAGTACTCTTTATCAGTAACACCCTGTATAATGCCGTACTGCTTCTTATCCAACCGCACAAATCTGCCGGAAAGGCCTTCCGCCGGTGTCGCAATAACGGTATAGTTCATCCCTGTCTTCTTGCTCTCTTCATCCATGCGCTTTCTCATGCAACCGATAATTTCAAGGCCCAGATTCTGAGAAGCCTGAGATTCCCCATGATGCTTACCAGTCAGTGCCGTCAGACATTCCGCCAAACCAATGAAGCCGACGGTAAGCGTGCCATGCTTTAGCACTTCTCCGACCGTATCTTCAGTACCAAGCTTATCGGAATCCAACCAAATTCCCTGCCCCATTAGGAATGGGAAGTTCTTAACTTTTTTGCTGGCCTGAATGCGAAAACGCTCGGTAAGCTGATCAATGACCAAATCGAGTTCACGCTCGAGCTGTTCAAAGAAAAAGTCAAGATTGTGATTAGCTTTGATAGCCAGTCTCGGCAGATTTATAGATGTAAAGCTCAAATTACCCCTGCCTGTGACAATCTCGCGGGTGGGATCATACACATTGCCGATTACACGGGTACGGCAGCCCATATAAGAAACCTCGGTTTCAGGACGTCCGGGTTTGTAATACTTGAGGTTGAACGGGGCATCAATGAATGAAAAGTTCGGGAAAAGCCGTTCTGCCGATACCTTGCAAGCCAGCTTAAACAGGTCGTAGTTTGGGTCGCCAGGGTTATAGTTGACGCCTTCCTTGACCTTAAAGATATGAATCGGGAAAATGGCCGTTTCGCCGTTGCCCAAACCTGCCTCAGTAGCCAGAAGCAGATTGCGTGTAACGATTCGCCCCTCTGGCGAGGTATCAGTACCGTAGTTGAGCGATGAAAACGGAATCTGCGCACCTGCGCGGGAGTGCATAGTGTTCAGATTATGTACCAGTGCTTCCATAGCCTGATAGGTGCTGCGTTCAATTTCCTGATCAGCAAACTTGCGAGCAAATTTATAGACCTTTTCGTAAACATCCTTGCCCAATGCAGGTTCTAAAATCTTTTTCTCCGCCTCAGCGTAGCCGTTATAGGCATCCAACGCTGGCCAGAGACCAGTTTTTTCCTCAACCTTGGCAATTGTATCACGTACCAGCTTATCAGCGTCAGCAATTTCATCCATCTCAAGAGCTTTGATCATATTGTTGCGATACAGCGTCCGGTAGCTTTTCGCTACGCCCTTTGACATGTCAAAATCAAAGTTTGGAACGCTCTGACCGCCGTGCTGATCATTCTGGTTGGACTGAATCGCAATACAGGCCAGCGCCGAGTAGCTTTGAATCGAATTGGGTTCACGCAAAAATCCGTGACCGGTTGAAAAACCGTTTTCGAACAACTTAGTCAAATCGATCTGGCAGCATGTTGTGGTCAGCGCTAAGAAGTCCAGATCATGAATATGTATATCACCTGCGAGGTGCGCCTTGGAGTGCTCGGGCTTTAAGATAAACATCTCATAAAATTGTTTAGCACCCTCGGAGCCATATTTAAGCATGGTGCCCATGGCGGTATCGCCATCTATGTTAGCGTTCTCTCGCTTGATATCGTTTTCCTTGGCTTCGCGGAAAGTCAGCCCCTCATAAATCTTCATCAGGCGAGTATTCATATCCCTCACGCGGGTGCGCGCCGAGCGATAAAGAATAAATTCCTTGGCAGTTCGTGCATGACCGTTTTCGATAAGCGTATGCTCTACAGCGTCCTGAATCTCTTCGACAGTCGGCGTCTGGCTTCCCTTGGATTCCAGATAGGTCACTACCTGATCGGCCAATGTCGCTGCGGTTTCGTTATCGTTGCCGCCAAGCGCCTGCGCAGCCTTGTAGATCGCCTGCGTAATCTTATCGAGTTCGAATGGAACCATGCGGCCGTCCCGCTTGATGATAGAAGTAATCATTGGAGCTCCTCCACAATATATTGTATTTGACCATCTGATTCTACCACTATATAGGGTGTGTGTCAATTGAATAACCACTTTTTATCTCTAAAAGGTTAATTAATATTTTTGTACTATTTGACTTTTTATTTAGAACAATTCACTATTTTTACCACTTGTTTTTACCTAGTTCAGTATTCTTCTTTATCCACTTGCTTGTGTGTCTTTCCTACCGCAGCAAACAATAGCCAGCCAGCCAGAGGGCTTAAAAACACACAAAGCAACCACATGTTGCGATAACTTCCGGTTCGATCAAACAGAAAACCCGCCAGTGGTACACCGCATGCGGCCCCTGCCGAGGCCGCGAGGGTAAGCCGTGCAACAATACGGGCATAGTCTTTTTGCCCATACATTCTCGCTGCAAATACATTGCACGGAATAGCGTTGGCGCAAGCACAACCTGCCAGCAACATCGAATATAAAAACCCAAGTTGGTGATATTGAATCAAAACCATTGCCACAATCGAACCGGCGAGCAAAATCATGCTTAATAATAGCGCGCCGGCTTTAAGACCAAACTTATCTAGCGCGGCACCATAAACCGGTTTTGAAACAGTCATTAGCAAGGTGGCGGCTGATGAAATCATAGCCGCTGCCATTGCACTAAAACCAATATCTGTCAGGTAGGGAATAGCGTGATTATATAGTGACAGATTTACAAAATTACCACAAAATAGACCAGAAAACAACAACCAAAAACTGGTTGTCTTAACGGCTTTGTCGGCGCTTATACCTTTTTTTAGTACCTCTTTTTTGGCATCACTCACACCCACACTATCGCGAACCAAAAAGATAATCGTTGGCATCAGTACTACAAATCCCACTGCGCTTTGCAGGCGATAACCCCAACGCCACCCGTAATGCTGGATAATCAACTGGAGTGCCGGAAGTAAAATGGATGAAAAAATACCTACACCAGCAAATGAGGCCCCCATTGCCATGCCCCTGTCGGCACAAAGTTTTTTTTCTATCAATACGCCCACCGTTAACATCGTCAGGCCATTTACTGCTAATCCATTGACAAAGGCGCATAGATAAAATTGCCATAAATTGCTGCAAAAGGAATATGCAAGCGGCACAGATGAACAAACAATTGCGCAAACCAACAGTATCCGTCGGATTGGCACAGTATGCAACAAACGGCCAAACAAAAGCAGTACCATCATCGAGGCTAATATTGAAATAGTGCCGGTCAGCGTAAACTCACCCCGCGAAAACCCTAGCGCACTACAAACAGGCGCCACAAAAATGCCCATGCAATTGCTAAAGACACCAATTCCAACACCAGTGACCAGCGCACCAGTCAATATTATTTTCCGCCGGTATTTACGTTCGTCGTTCATGCGCTTCACTCCCCAAAAATAGTCTGCCCACATGCAATAAAAGCTTTCCATGGAATTTTTAATATATGCTTGACTAATTATATGTTTATATGTTAATGTATTTATATAAATTAGTATGAGGTGTTATAAATGACCTGTACAAATCCTCACGATTCAATCAGCATCGCAATCCCCACTGATCAGGAACTTGATCTGTTGACCCAGATATTCTCAATCTTCGCCGATTCAACTCGTATACGCATTATCTGTGCGTTGCAGGACCATGAACTAAGTGTCAATGAGATATGCGCCGCTCTCGAGATGAGTCAGCCCGCCATCTCGCATCAGCTGCGTATTCTCAAAAATGCCCGAGTTGTAAAATGCCGCCGCGCTGGGCGCAGCAGCTTTTATGCCCTGGACGATTCGCATGTCGCTTTAATTTTAAAAATGGGCTTAGAACATGTAAGGGAGATTTGATGTTATGAACCATCATCATCACGAAGAACACTGCCACAACCACAAATGCGCCTGCCATGCACAGCCAAAGGCAACTGTCAACCCCGCCGGCGAAAGCGATTGCAGCTGCGGACAAGAGCATCCACCAGGAGAAGACCCCGAGGACCCCGCTCCACGATGCGTGCACTCGGGTGATGATGCGCACCCGCACGACGAGGTGCATAGATGCGATTGCGCGCACCAAGAAACCACCGATGTGCATACCAGCCAGCATCCCCATAAACACGAACAAAACCACTGCAGCTGCACAGCATCCGATCATTCCTCCTGCTGCGGGGATGACTGCGGCTGTGGCCACAGTCATGATGAAGCGCTTACCGCACCTTTTTCGGGCCCGCTTACTATTATTGGCGGTATTTTGGTCGTAGCCGCTTTTCTACCCACATTAGGAACATTAGCACCGTGGATCTTGGCTTCCGGCACGCTGCTAGTCGGATATCCACTCTTTGTTTCAGGGATAAACGCGATTTTCAAATCCAAAGCGTTAGATGAACTAAGTCTGATGACCATTGCAGTCATCGCGTCGTTCGGTCTGGCCGTCACCTCGCTCGACCCGATGGAGAGCTTGTTTGAAGCCTTTGCCGTAACCGCGCTTTTCCGTCTGGGAAATTACTTAGAAGCGCGTGCTATCTCCAAAAGCCAGCGCGACATTGAAGCGTTAACCAATATACGTCCCGATACAGCATTGTTAATATCACCTGATGGTCAATCTCGACAGGTGGCTGCCGAGCTGGTTCTAGTCGGGAGCTTAATCCAGCTTCGAGCGGGTGACCGCGTTCCAATTGACTGCGAAATTGTTTCTGGCGCGGGGTATGTCGATTTCTCCGCCATCACCGGTGAGCCTATTCCGATCCAAGGCGGACCCCAAACGCGACTCCCCTCGGGTGCCATTAATCTTGATGGCTTGCTGACCTGCCGCACCACCACCTCATTTGCCGATTCCGCTGCTTCACGGATTATCCGAATGGTTCGGGAAGCCGCCGACAAAAAGGGAGCAGCCGAAAAACTGATTTCGCGCTTTGCTAAGGTCTATACGCCGACCGTGGTGGCACTAGCCGTTTTGCTGGCGATCCTCCCGCCACTTCTAGGCTTTGGTACCTTTGGCATGTGGCTTTCGCGTGCATTGGTGTTTCTGGTCGCTTCTTGCCCCTGCGCTCTGGTAATTTCGGTTCCACTAACGTTTTTTGCAGGCATCGGTTCCGCTTCCCGTGCAGGTATTTTGGTTAAGGGCTCCCGATATCTTGAAACGCTTGCTAAAACCGATTGTATCGCTTTTGACAAAACTGGAACCCTGACTCAGGGTGTTCCAACCGTTGATGGAATAAAGCTGGCCGAAGGTTTTGACCGCGAAAAGCTTCTCGCTTTCGCAGCCGCCGCTGAGCAGAACTCCTCTCATCCGGCCGCTAGGGCTGTCATGGCCTTCGCTGGTAAACAACCCGCTTTATCGGTATCGGAATTTACCGAGCACAGCGGCATGGGCGTTTCACTATTGTGTGACGGCAAGCGCATTTTGTGCGGCTCGTTTCGCTTGATGGCGCAAAATGGCATAGATTATTCCCCACTGGCGCCCGCCAATATCTACCTCTCAGTGGATAACAAGCTTGCCTGCGCCTTTACTTTAACCGACCTGCCCCGTAAGGAGGCGGCTCAGGCGTTAGAAATGCTGCGTGGCATGGGCATCACCGAATTTGCCATGTTGACTGGTGATGCACAAAATGCATCTGAAAAGATTGCGGCTCCGCTCGGCATTGCCCATGTGTTTGCGCAGCTTTTGCCCGAACAGAAAACAGAACGTCTCGCAACCTTGCGCGAAACACACCGTACTACTTTATTTGTAGGAGACGGCATTAACGACGCGCCGGTGCTGGCTGGTGCAGATGTCGGCATTGCGATGGGCCTGGGTACGGATACAGCAATTGAAGCGGCTGACGTTGTGCTGGTAAACGAACAGCTTACCGCTATTCCCCGTGCAATTAAAATAGCGCGGAAAACAGTAGCAAAAGCCAATCAGAACATTGTGTTTGCCCTTACTATAAAAATATCTGTCCTTGTGCTTGGCGCATTTGGATATGCCTCTATGTGGATGGCAGTTTTTGCTGATGTTGGTGTCACCATACTAGCGGTGCTGAATTCATTAACATTATTATCAAAAAGAGCCCAAAAATGAAAGACCGACGCGCGGCTGTTTATAGAGTCGCGCGTCGATTTTGTCATATCACAAACATCTAAACTGATCTAAAAAAACAACAAGTTATAGATTGGCAAACTTCCTACCATTTAAAAACAGGCTGGGCGGCCCCGTAAGGGTCGCCCAGCCTCTCAGTTTAAATCTTCTTCATGTTTGGAATCAACATAATCGCAACAGCCCAGAAAAGCTGGTAAATAGCGAGTTGTGCAAAGCCGATTGCCGACATCGCACCGGTAAAGGCCAAAAATGCAACCAATGCATAGCCAAGCACTAAGCCCGCCATTTGCAGCACTGTACCCACGACCATCGCCTGCTTAAGTGTGTGAATGGCAGCCAGCGCCCGCAATCGAACAGCAGTGCCCGGTAGTGACATGATATATGCCTTAGCCCGCTCTTGTGGCGCCGTCAGGGTTAGATACCGCTCGCGTAAGTCAGACGGAATCACCTGAATAAATTCCTCAGGATAGTGATAATCCATCGAAATTTTCCGAGGTGTGATATTGGGATCGGTAGAATGGACAATTAGGCTTAATTCTTTTTTCGCCAGCACCCTCAGCCATTTAGCCACTTCGGGATTCGGGCGGTAACTCAACACAAACATAGCTGTTACCTCGCCCGAATTCGCAAGATAAAGAATTTCACGGTCGCCCTTAACATACTTTTTCTCATAATCGTGAGATGGCATCTCTATATTATGGGCACTCATCAGAGCACGATTGCCAATCAGCACCGTTTTGCCATCAACTCGTGCACTGAGACCCTTGCCATCTTTATACGAAACATCGGTAACCGGCTTTAAAATATCGCTTTTATTGCCGATCATTTCCAAGAAAATGTTCTTTAATAGACCGTCCACCTGACACATCAGGCTTGCCGCATCCAAAATCGCTTCATCAATTCGACTTTGCGCAAAGGCCTTTATACCGTGCATTTCCACTCCACCTGCGGGATATAATTCGCCTGAATCCACAACAATGCAGTTCATATCCTCAAAGGTTTCAACCGCATCATAGCCCGAAATGAAAGCACCCTCGCGCGAAAGGCTCTTTGCAGCCCGCAGTAACGGCAAGTTGCCGACAATTGTGGGTGTCAACGGAGAGGCCATGCAAAGCACGACACAAAAGATGGTAAATGCCTCGATCAACGACCGGTCAAACACCAGCCAACAGACCAGCGAGAGTCCCACAGCGAACAACAAAAATATCGGCGTTATATAGCGGCTGAAATTCTCAGAATAATCATCACTGTAAGAAAGCTTTAAAAACTTCTCAGGGAAGCTCACCTTAACAGGGTAGGCAATCGCAGGCTCCGAAAACCCCTGCCCTTCCGCCAGTTTATCCGCCAACTTGTCGCCAGCAAGCAAATATTCTCCTGTGCGTTGCGCATCCACCGATGCCACAGCAAAGTTTCGCTCTATGCGCAAAATCATCATACGTTTACCCACGGTGTTGGCAAACAGCGTCAGCGCCGCAATAACAAAATAAAAACTGCTCTCACCGGTGTGAATCTGGTCAGGATTCATAATCAGGACAACCCCGTGGGCAATAACGGCCAGTGTACAAAGCGCCGCTGGTGTATCGTGGTCGGCCTTTAAGGTGAATAGTGACACAAGCCCTCCGCCGATGACGGCATTCGCGGCCAGCGCACCGATAACAAATACAACCACATTAACCATCATGAACACCCGCATATCCACCTCTGGGCAGATCGGGTTAAAGAGCGGAAGCGGATAAAGATTGCAAAGCGCCAAGTAGAGCAACAACGCCATGCAGCCACCCGTAACGAGCAGCCGAGTGGAGAGCGTGCGCTTAATGCCTAAAATATCATAGCGAACATCGCGCGCATCAGCGGGGCTAAGATATTCGCCCTCTTCATCCGCCTCCACTACCGGTGCCTTTTTGGCTTTGGTACTGGCGCGTGTTGGGGGTGCTTCATCACGCACTTTTTTTGCTTTTTTGGTCTTCTTTTGTTTTACATCGGTAACGGCCTTTTTCTCTTCAGGCGCTGGCGCAGCCACCGTTCTACTATGGCGAAGGCCGCCGAAATACTGGCTAATGCCTTCAATGTGGTCTGAATCGACATCGTCGTCTTCCATTGTACCGCAACCCGATTCAAATTGCGCTTCTTGCTGTTCTTTTTCAATTGCAGAAAAAGAGCTCTTCATAAATTTTTGAATCTTTTCCTGCCTACGCATCTGTAATCCATCGTCATCCTGCGGTCGAACGGCTGGTATCACCCTGGTCTTGTCACTAATTGTACCCGCTGTGGCAGCCCGATTTGTTGGCAAATCTGTACGCGTCACATCTGCAGAGCGCTCAACCGGCTTTGCGACAGGTTCCGGGCCTTTGGCGAATGGAGAACTTTCACTTTCAAAACTGCTTTTTGACCGCTTTGGTACATCAAATTCACCCGTCATGCCTTTTAGCTGAAACGGTGCAGTACTGCCCTTCTTATTCTTGGCCGTCGGCTTTGAACGCTCTGGCTCTGGCGTCGGCTCCGAATAGAGCGTCGCATTTTTGATGGAGCCTTTTTTGCGCTGTACCTCCGCTAAAATATCGTCCACATTGTAGTTATTGGCCATCATCCCCGCCCCTTCTACTTTGCTTTGATTCCTTTTCGCTGCCGTGTAATCTCATACAGCAGAATGCCTGCCGCCACCGAAGCGTTGAGCGAGTTTACCTGGCCACACATTGGCAAGCTCACCACCATATCGCTTCGTTCTTTCAACAGGCGAGAAACGCCGCTACCTTCAGAACCTATCACCAGCGCAACCGCACCGGAGTAATCCACTGTGCACCAGCTATCACCGTCCATGTCAGCAGCGTAAATCCAAACATTTTTCTTCTTTAGCTCTTCAACCGTTGCCGCAAGATTAGAAACCCGCGCAACCGGCAGATGCTCGGCCGCACCGGCAGATGCCTTCATAACCGCAGCAGTCAGCCCCGCACCATGCCGCTTAGGCACAATGACCCCGTGAGCTCCCGCAGCATCAGCAGAACGGATAATGGCCCCCAGATTATGAGGATCCTCAATTCCGTCGGCAATGACCACAAAAAGTGGTTCGCTGCCCGCCCTGTCAAAAATGTCCTCCACCGTTGCATAATCACAGGCCGCAGCAAAAGCAATAACGCCCTGATGGTTTAAGCCCGGCGAAAGTGAATCCAACTTTTCGCGCGCGACATCCTTGACCGGAACACCTTTTTCCTTTGCCATGGCAACAATTCTTTTAAGATTGCCACTCTCTGCCTTAAGCATCAGTATCTTATTAACCGGCCGCTCCGACCGAAGCAACTCAATAACGGGATTGCGCCCCGCCACCATTTCGTCCGATGAATCCCTAATATCCTGCATGTGTTTCTCCTAATTATCAAGCTTGTTAAAGGAATAGCTATACAAATTATATTATAGCAGATTATGTCACTAAAACAAGCGCAAGGCACAAAATATGGTGTTTATTGCCGCATTAGACAACTAATTAAGTTAAAATTATCTATTTGAATTACTCGCAATTCAGTCTTAGCACTTTTTCGCCAGTATTCATTCCTATTTTAACCAATGGATATATTTATATACCATTTAAAATAATTTTGCGATCTCTGCATTGGCTGTTTTTACGGTTAGTAATTTTTGAGTTTCCACATTAGCAAGGGCATATGTTGAAAACTCTGTTGAAAGTGTGGAATTCTACCTGTAATATAAAGCATTTTAGCTGTTAGTACAAAAAGTCAAATAATTTTGGTTGAAAAAAACTTTGTTACCAACAGTTTACTCGCCTTGTCGTGCTCGGTCACAATATGTCGAAAGCTTGCGTTTTTTGCTTGAAATGTTATACTAATAGCGGTGCATAAACGTACCTGAAAGGAAGGTGAGTGACTTTGCGGACTTTAAACCTTCAAAATGAGGTCACTTGCGCTTTGCGCATCCCTGAGTTTGACCTTGAACAGACACTTAACTGTGGGCAAAGCTTTCGCTGGAAACGCGAGGCAGACGGCTCTTTTACCGGCGTAGCCGGGGGGTATTCGGCTCGTATGCGTCAGCAGGGTGATACCGTCACCATCGTTTCGATTGCAGGCGAAACCTTTTGGCATCATTATTTTGATATAGAGACTGACTATTGCGCTTTGAAGCGCTTGTTTTGTAATACGGAACAGCTAGTGACACCTTGTCTACATGCAGGCGGAATCCGCATTTTGCGTCAGGATGGCTGGGAGGCACTTGCAAGCTTTATCATCAGCCAAAACAACAACATTAAACGCATTTCGGGTATCATCGAGCGCTTGTGCGAACATTTTGGCGATCCCCTCGGTGAAGGTCTTTACGCTTTTCCGCCGCCTAAAAAGTTAGCGGACTGTACCGTCGAAGATCTTGCCCCCCTGCGCTGTGGCTTTCGGGCGCGTTATCTTATCGATGCTGCGCAAAAGGTTTGCAACGGCACTGTGCAGCTTGATGCCCTAGCTACACTTCCGCTGGAGGATGCGCGTACCATGCTGATGCAAATTGTCGGCGTTGGGCGCAAAGTGGCCGATTGTGCGTTGTTGTTTGGGTTTTACCGACTGGAATGCTTTCCGGTGGACGTATGGATTGGCCGTGCGCTCAAGGAGCTTTTTGTCGACGGCTTTCCGGAGGAGTTGTCTCCATATGCTGGCATTGCGCAGCAGATGCTGTTCCACTATATGCGCACCCGCCCCAAGCAGGAAGATGCGCATACATAATTGAACAAGTCGCGGCAAAGGTCCTTCTTTGATTGCTTCTTCTGCGCTTTTTGCCTAGAGTAACACGCACAGGACACTTCTACTGCTCCGCAAACTTTATATCAAATAAAAACAGCGCCTTCTCCAAATCGGAGAAGGCGCTGTTTTTAACTATTTAAAGATCCGTAATGCTTACAAGGTCAATATCCGCCATCCGCTTTTTAGAAAGCAAGCAATCAGCCAATGCGTTAGCGGTGTCCAATGCTGTCAGGCAGACAATGGAATGATCCACCGCACGGCGGCGCAACCGTACTGACTGGCTGGCCTTGGGGTTTGAGCCACCCTTTGAAGTAGAGATCACGTAGTGGATCTTGCCAGAATCAATCAAGTCCATAACATTTGGTGACGCCTCCTGCATGGGGCGCACCGAGTTAGTGGCAACCATCTCTTTGTTAAGCGCCAGCGCAGTGCCCGGCGTTGCATAAAGCTCAAAACCGAGCTTCTCAAACTTTTCGGCGATTTTTGTAATCTCGGGTTTATCGGTATCACGAACCGAGATCAGCACGCCACCGCGTTCCTCAAGTTTGTAGCCCGCGGCGACAAGACCCTTTAACAGCGCCTCCTCAAAGGTTTTTGCGATACCAAGCACCTCGCCGGTTGATTTCATTTCCGGACCAAGCTGCACATCGACGCCGCGCAGCTTTTCAAAGCTGAACACAGGCACTTTAACAGCCACATAGGGCGCATCCGGGTAGAGACCAGTGCCGAATCCCAAATCCTTAAGCTTTGCACCCAGCATAATCTTGGTGGCAAGGTCGACCATCGGCACGCCAGTCACTTTGCTAATATAAGGCACAGTACGCGACGAACGCGGGTTGACCTCGATGACATAAACCTCATCGTTATATACCACATATTGTACGTTGACCATACCGATAACCTTGAGCGCACGCGCCAGTTTGCCAGTGTAGTCGATAATAATATCCTTAATGCGGGGCGAAAGCGTACGGCAGGGATAGACAGAAATGGAATCGCCTGAATGGATACCTGCACGCTCAACATGCTCCATGATGCCAGGAATCAGATAATCCTCACCGTCACAGATGGCGTCAACCTCGACCTCAGTGCCCATCATATACTTATCGACCAGCACCGGGTTTTCAAGCATGGTCGCGGTGATGATGCCCATGTATTCGATGACCCGCTCGGAGCTGTGCGCGATGACCATATTCTGGCCACCCAACACGTAGGAGGGACGCAGCAACACCGGGTAACCGAGATTCTCCGCCGCTTTAACTGCTTCTTCGGTCGTCATGACGGTATGGCCCTTTGGGCGTGGAATCTGGCACTCTTCCAAAATCTCGTCAAAGCGCTCTCGGTCTTCGGCAGCATCCACCGAGTCTGCGCAGGTGCCCAGAATTCGTATGCCTTTTTTCGCCAGATAACTGGTCAGCTTGATCGCGGTCTGCCCACCAAACTGTACCACCACGCCATAGGGTTTTTCAGTCTCTAAAATGCTGTCGACACTCTCCGGTGTAAGCGGATCAAAATAGAGTCGGTCGCCAGTATCGAAGTCCGTAGAAACCGTTTCGGGATTGTTGTTGACGATAATGGCTTCGCAGCCCTCTTCTTTAAGCGCCCAAACGCAGTGAACTGAGCAGTAATCAAACTCAATGCCCTGGCCGATGCGGATGGGGCCCGAACCGAACACGATAACTTTCTTCTTACCGTTGGCATGGTTTTTTATAAACTCTGCCGCCTCGTTCTGGTCGTCGTAGGTCGAGTAGAAATAGGGCGTCTCAGCCGGAAACTCAGCCGCGCAGGTATCAACCATCTTATAGCTGGCAAACCGGTGAAAAGGCGCGGGATCAACGCCCGTCATCTTTTGAATCATGCTATCCAAAAATCCAAACTTTTTGGCACGCATATAAATGGTCTCGTCCAACTTGCCTTGTTCGAGAATCTGTTGCATTTGCACAAGATTTAGAAACTTATATAAGAACCACCGGTCAAT
Organism: Candidatus Fimivivens sp.; assembly: GCA_034933525.1. GTDB lineage: Bacteria > Bacillota > Clostridia > Oscillospirales > Ruminococcaceae > Yanshouia. The sequence goes on along the minus strand of JAYFNI010000010.1, from coordinate 64,628 downwards.
GCGCGTGATGCGGAAAATTTCCTCTACGCCCTCAATTCCACGGTAAAGTGCTTCATAGATAGCGAACAGGCGCACGTCGTCGCAAGTTTGCACGCGGGTCATAATCTGCTCATCGCTTTCATTGGCCAGCAGCGGTGACCGCATCGAATCAAGCTTTAGTTCCACAGACTGTGCAGCCTTCATCATGGCCTGTTCAAAGCTGGTACCGATGCTCATGACTTCGCCGGTCGCCTTCATCTGGGTTCCAAGCTTCTTTTCACCATAAATGAACTTGTCAAAAGGCCAACGCGGATATTTAACAACGATGTAATCGAGCGCCGGCTCAAAGCAGGCGTAAGTGCAGCCGGTAACGGCGTTGACAATCTCATCGAGAGTATAGCCGATCGCAATTTTGGTCGCCACCTTAGCGATGGGGTAGCCGGTCGCCTTGGAAGCAAGCGCCGACGAACGGGATACACGGGGGTTGACCTCGATGACTGTATATTCAAAACTATCGGGGTTCAATGCGAACTGGCAGTTGCAGCCGCCCTCAACGCCAAGCGAATCAACAATTTGTAGCGAAGCGGTTCTTAGCATCTGATATTCTTTATCAGCCAATGTAACCGCCGGGGCAATTACAACCGAGTCACCGGTGTGTACGCCAACCGGGTCGACGTTTTCCATCGAGCAAACGGTAATCAGGTTGCCCTTGGAATCTCGGATGACCTCAAACTCGATCTCCTTCCAACCTGCGACGCAACGCTCGACGAGGATCTGGTGAATCGGCGAATGGCGAAGGCCGCTTGCAGCAATCTCACGCAAGTCAGCAATGTCAGCAGCGATGCCACCACCTGTGCCGCCCAGGGTAAACGCCGGACGCACGATAACCGGATAGCCAATCTCATCAGCAAAGCCCAGCGCATCGTCAAGCGTGGTGACAACCTTAGATGGGATGCAGGGCTGTCCAATGGACTGCATTGTGTCTTTAAACAGTTGGCGATCCTCAGCCTTGTCAATTGTCTCCGGTCTGGCGCCAAGCAGCTTTACATTGTGTGCATCTAAAAAGCCATCCTTGGCAAGCTGCATCGAAAGGGTCAGGCCAGTCTGACCGCCCAAGGTAGAAAGCACGCTATCCGGCTTTTCAATCTCGATGATGCGCTTGATAGTTTCAAGGGTAAGCGGCTCAATATAGATGCGGTCGGCCATCCTCTTATCGGTCATAATCGTGGCGGGGTTTGAGTTGATAAGCACCACCTCAAGCCCTTCCTCTTTAAGTGCGCGGCAGGCTTGTGTGCCCGCGTAGTCAAACTCGGCGGCCTGTCCAATCACGATGGGGCCCGATCCAATCATCAAAACTTTCTTTATATCCTTGCGCAGCGGCATAATTACTTGCCCTCCTTGCTCTTATCAATCATGTCAATGAAGTTATCAAACAGATAGGCGGTGTCGGCCGGTCCAGCGCATGCCTCAGGGTGAAACTGCACGGTGAAAACCGGCGCCTGAAGGTACATAACGCCTTCGCAGGTGCGGTCGTTTGCATTGACGTGACTCACCTTTGCGATCTCGGGGTTGAGCGAATCGGCCAGCACCTCATAACCGTGATTCTGGGTTGTGACAAAGGTTCGGTCGCTTGCCAGATCGATCACCGGCTGGTTGCCGCCGCGGTGACCGTAGCTCATCTTGACAGTTTTTCCGCCCATAGCCAAAGCCATGAGCTGATGCCCAAGGCAGACGCCCATCACCGGCATCCCCATCGCGACGATCTCGCGCAGATTTTCTATGACCTCGACATTCTCTTCAGGGTCACCGGGGCCATTTGAGAGTACAATGCCATCCAAATTCATCTCTTTGAGTTGGGCAGCCGTGGTACGTGCTGGCACAACTGCAACGTCGCAACCACGCGCACGCAGGCTTTCGCGAATATTGCGCTTATAGCCAAAATCGAGCAGCGCAACGCGGTATTTCTTATGCCCATGCGCCGGATATATCTTAGTTGCGGTAGTAGTAACCGAATCAACCGCCTTGGTAACAGCATATTTTGCAATCTCCGCCAGCAGCTTTTCTTTGCCCAATTCTTCAATCGGCACCGTGGTAATAACGCCGTTCATAACACCGTGCTCTCGCAGGCGGCGGGTTAGTGCGCGGGTGTCAATGTCGAACAACCCAATGGTATTATGTTTTTTCAAAAAGAGATCAATGCGCTCCTTGGCACGGAAGTTGGAAGGAGAATCGCACCACTCGCGCACAATATAGCCTTTCATATAAATTCCATCTGATTCGACGTCATCGTCGTTAGTTCCGTAGTTGCCGATCAGTGGAAAGGTTTGTACGGCAATCTGACCGAAATAACTCGGGTCAGTCAGTGTTTCCTGACATCCTGTCATACCAGTGGTAAAAACCACCTCACCAATGGCCGTTCCGGTTGCGCCGAACGACCCGCCCTCAAATACCGTTCCGTCGGCCAACATCAGCCACGCCCGGTTTGCATTATAAATTGACATGCGGCTCCTCCTATTCAAACAGGGTATTTTTATTCATGTTTTCTGAATTAAATGTATAAAACAAATAAATTGAGTTCTTGCCTTCTTAGCATTATAACCTAACCAAAGCCCAATGTAAAGTATCCCAAAGCATTTGCAAAAGGGTTTATTTCTTTTCAAATCTATACATTACACGGTCCTCCACGTCATTTGTATACTAAAAAAGGAACGACAAATCGCTCCTTTTTATGAATAAATATTCAAATTATTAAAACAGCAATACTTATCCCCCGAAAAAGAAGCTTGGTATTGCAATAAATAAACGTCAAAACACGCGGATTGTACATTCCGCTGAAACTGCTGTTTAATAACCATTTGTCTGAAAAGTGCGCCAGTCATCGACTATCTTTCCCCTTTCTTTTAAAAAAATGCGGGTATATAACCCGCATTTTTCTATTTGCTAATACTAACAATTTTCATTTGATAGGTTTTCTTGCTGGGCGTGTCGATATCAACAACCTCTTCTACCCGTTTGCCAATAATAGCGCGCCCTACGGGAGAATCGACGGTAATAACATCTTCACCACTGCCAACAGCGCTGCTGCCAATACGATACTCAGTCTCGTCGCCAAATTCCATATCCAGCAAAACGACCTTGGTACCAATGGTAACAAAATCAGTATTGACCGTTTCTACGATCGTAACGTTTTTGAGCTGCTCCTCCAACCGGCTGATACGCGCTTCTAAACGGGCCTGGTCATTCTTCGCTTCATCATATTCGCTATTTTCAGAAAGATCGCCAAAGCCACGGGCAATTCGGATTTTCTCCGAAATCTCGTTGCGCTCAACCGTTTTTAAAATTTCAAGCTCTTCACGCAGCGACTGGTATTCCTCCCTAGTCATCTCGCTGACCGGGGTCTTTTCCTTTGCCATGATGTTATCCTCCTTTTAAAGGATTGCAATAGATGTATTATATTAAAAAGCATCCTATTGTGTCAAGCTCAATTTTGCCTGAAAAAAATTAAGAATTTAAGCGCTTATTTGCTCAATCTATATGCGCCGGATACCGCGCTGACTACAATTTGATGCGGACTAAAAGCGACTGTGCCGCAAACACAGCCGCTCTTCATAGCATTCTTATGCCATCTTTTAAAAATAAATGATAATTTAAAACCTTATGCTAATAGATTTACTTAGCTTTTTGATCCTTAGATGTGCTACCGCCTTTGCTGCTCACGCTAGACGATTCGCTGCTTTCATCTTCCCCTTCATCGTCGTCCTCGCCGGTGTAAACATATTCTGTGTCACTCCCGCTGCTGACACTCTCCGAACTGCCAGCATTTGCATCCGTTCCAGGGGCGGCTTGGTCTTTAATGATGGCCGTTACTACTTCAATTGCCTTTTTGAGCTGAGAGTCACTGGTTTCATCAAGATTTTCAAGCTCTTTTTCCAAATCAGGTGACAGCTTGACTTCATAATCTGGTTTAACACCAATGCCTTCAAAATTGGGTGATTTCGGCGGATTGTAGCGCGCCACCGTAAAGTCGAGCGCCGAGCCATCCGAAAGCTTGTGTATCTCCTGCATAGAACCCTTACCATAAGTTGTTACGCCAATTGCTTTTGCCTTGTTGTAATCCTTGAGCGCCTGTGCAAACAGTTCAGCAGCCGAAGCCGATTTGGAATTGATCAGCACCGCCATCGGCAGCTTAATCTCTTCAGCGTCACTGGTAATCAGCACTTGTGGTGTGGTGCTGTTGCGGTAAGTGGCCGAAATGATTGGCCCCTCGGGTAACAGCTTGTCGAGTATTTTACCCACTGATTCAATTGTACCGCCCGGATTACCGCGCACGTCAAAAACCAGTGCTTGGGCGCCATCCTCCATGAGTTGACTCATAACCTTGAAGAATTGATCTGGTGTGTTATCGTTAAATTGAGAAATCCGGATATAACCAATGTTACCAATGATGTGGCCCTCTGCAGTGGGAACCTCAACCTTGCGTCGAGTAATTGTATAGCTATTTTCAATACTGCCGCGGCGCACCAGGACGGTCACTGTCGTTCCTGGCTCACCTTTTAGTGCATCTACGGCTGCTTCATAGCTTTCCGCAGTGACGGCCAGATCATCCACCTTAATGATTAAATCGCCTTTAGAAAGTTCTGACAGCGCTGCTGGCGAATCGGTATAGACCTTATCAATTAAAATATAGCCACCAGGATCAGGAGAGCAAACGATGCCGATATCCACCATTCTACCGTTATAATTGCTCTGTGTTTCAGCGTATTGCTCGGCAGTCAGGTAGATGCCATATTTATCCTCTATGCCCGCGATATAGCCACGAACCAAATTCTCTCCCAGTGTATCTTCGTCGATGGCGTTAAAATATTTCTGTCGCACCAGACGGTCGACTTCCGCCAGTTTTGCATACATAGTCTCGCGTTCTTTTATGTTAAAAACACGACTATCGAAGGTTTTCTGGGCATAGATCATCGTCATAATAAATGTGACGGTGGAAAACATAATGGCCAGCGTCACAGCGCCACCCAGTGTTATTTTTCTGTTCATTGGGCTCTCCTTCTCAGGTGATTTTATACTAACACATAGCCAATAGTATTGAAAGGTAGGGCTACTTTAGATAGGGCCAAGGGTTGGTGTACTTGCCGTTGACACGAACTTCAAAGTGCAAATGTGGTCCGGTTGACCAGCCAGTTGAGCCGACATAGGCCACGGTTTGCCCGCGGGTGACTTTATCGCCGACTTTCACCTTTAAGCCGCTTGTATGGCCGTAAAGGGTCGAGATACCGCCTCCGTGGTCAATAATCAGGTAAATACCATAGCCGCGACCTGCAATATAGGTGGTCTGCGTAAAAACAACCTTGCCATCGGCAGCCGCTAATATCGGCTTGCCATAGATTCCCTGACCCGCTGAATTGGTGCGTGCAATATCGATGCCCGTGTGGAAGTCGGTGCCGCCAAAACGCCAGCCATAATCTGAGGTGACGGTTTTATAACCCGCAACGGGCCATAACATAATGCCGCCATCGTAAGTTCCGGTGGAATCAATCTTGGCATAGATAGCATCTACTTCGGCTTGAACTTCCTTCATCTGCTGGGTCAGCTTGGCCTGATTCGTTTTATAATCCTTTTCAAGCGCTTCAATATCCTGTATCTGGTCCTGAGTCTGCAATAGCTGCTGTGCAAGCTGAGTCTGCTTTTCAGCCTGTTGACCTTTTGAAGTTTCAAGCTCAGCCTTATCCGCTTGAATAGCATCCTTAACCTGCTTGATTTGCGCCAGCTTTTCCCGCATATCCTCAATCAATTCGCGGTCATGTTGCGCAACTCGGGCCGTTACCTGTGTACGAGACAGAAACTCTGTAAAATCTTCCGCGCCCAACACTAGCCCCAGCACACTGGCATTTCCAGTCTTGTACATGACCCTCAGCCGCTTTTTAAGCAACTCAAAATTTTCTTCTATGCGCTTCTGCTGTTCATTCAGCTCTTCTTCCTTTTTACTGATACCCTGTTCAAGCAGCGTAATTTTATCGCTTAGCACCGTAATCTGCTGACGAACACCATAAATTTGATTATCAAGCTGTTTTTTTTGCGCAAGATGCTTGTCTTTTTCTGTTTTAGCCTTATTGATTTGGGACTGAATTGCCTTTTGCTGCTTCTCAAGTTCTTCATACTTCGAAGAAAGTGAATTTAGCTGATCCTTATAATCGCCCGCATCAGCACCAAATGTATGGGGTGATGTTGACACAAGCATAAGCAGAACAATAAGACATGCCGCCGCCCGCCTTATTACTTTCACAATACCACCTCTCCACAAACAAAACATGACAGGAATGTAAAAAAACTGTAATAGTGTTTAAGTGTTTTACAACTAAGAATTTTACACTTTAATAAATTTCCCTACGAAGAACACGCTTCCCAGTGCACCAATTCCAACACCTGCCGCCAAGAAATATAGGTAGAGCCTCATCGCAACCGTCTTAAAATCTACCAACTGGCCCACAATAAGTGAAGCCCAGTAGAAAGTGCTTTGACTGACCCAATGCCCAAAGGCAACATAACCGCCCCACAGCATAAAGAACGCAATCGTCGCGGAAATTAAGCCCAAGAGCATGCCTTCGGACAAAAACGGCAACCTGATAAACGCATCGGTTGCTCCAACATACTTCATAATGCTGATTTCTTTCCTGCGATTAAAAACCGTAAGCTTTATAGTATTAGAGACAATACTCAACGAGACAGCTACCAGCAACGCAATGACCGCGAGGCCGCCTACTGATACCGCTTGTTTAAGACCCGTTACAGCCTGTGCCACCTCGTTAGAAGCGCTGATGGTGTCGACACCATCTATGTAGTCAACCAGTTCAATCGTCTCCTGCATCTTTGAAAGATCTTTAACGACAATGCGGTAAGCATTTTGCAGCGGATTGTCCTCAATAAGCCATTCAAGCAACGTACCATCATCGCCGAGCTCTTGCATCCATGATTTCAATCCGTCCTCACGGCTGATGAAGGTAACCGACGCCACATTGCTGATGCTGCGAATTTCGGTATCAATATCCGTTAACTCGTCACCGATGACATCATCGGATAAGAACACCATAATTTCGTTTTGAGATTCGAAATAGCCGACCATATTATTAATGTTTATTGTAAATAGCATCGAAATTCCCACCAAAATCAAACAGGCCATCAGCACGCCGATGGCCGCAATCGAAATTGCTCTGTTTTGATAAATATTTCGAAAGCCCTCTTTAATTAAATAACGAAAACTACTGCCGCGCACGTTTGCCTCCCAGATGACCGTCGGCAACAAGATGCCCACCATTAATGACTATGGTACGATGACGGAATTTGTTTACTAAATTGTGCTCGTGTGTCACCATCATCACTGTCGTGCCGCATTTATTAATTTCACTCAACAGCTCTACAATCTCAAAAGACATGGCGGGGTCGATATTTCCGGTCGGTTCGTCTGCAATAATCAGCGACGGGTTGTTTACAAGGGCGCGCGCCAAAGCGACGCGCTGCTGCTCGCCACCTGAAAGTTGTTCAGGAAAGCGTTTAACTTTAGGCAGCAGCCCGACCAGGTCAAGAACATAAGGCACCCGGCGCTTAATCTCGCGGGTGGCTACGTTTGTGACGCGCATGGCAAATGCCACATTGTCATAAACACTCATCTGTGGGATAAGCCGAAAATCCTGAAATACCACCCCAATACCTCTGCGATAATAAGGCAGCTCGCTGCGACGCAACTTTCCCACATCACACCCGTCCACGTAAACCTTACCGGAGGAAGCGGCCTCCTCCCGGGTAATAAGCTTAAGCATAGTGCTTTTACCCGAGCCGGAGGACCCCACCACAAACAAAAATTCACCCTTTTCAACGGAAAAGGAAACATCGTTCAAAGCAAGCTGCGGCCCGCCGTAGCTTTTGCTTACATTTTGAAATTCAATCATGATAACACATCAATACTTCACAGGATTTGCAGTCAGATACTTTTTGACCATCAGCGCCACCTTAAAGACGATGGCATGGTCAAACTCGCGCAAGTCAAGGCCCGTAAGCTTTTTGATCTTCTCTAGACGATACACCAGCGTGTTACGATGAACGAACAGCTTTCTTGAAGTTTCGGAAACATTCAGATTATTCTCAAAGAATTTCTGAATGGTAAAGAGCGTTTCCTTATCAAGGCTGTCAATAGAGCCCTTGATAAACACCTCGCGCAAAAACATCTCACACAGGGTGGTGGGCAGCTGATAAATTAAACGCGCAATTCCCAAATTATCGTACCGCACAATGGTCTTTTCAGTGTCAAACACCTTGCCGACCTCAAGGGATACCTGCGCCTCTTTAAAGGAACGCGCTAGATCTTTAACTCCTACAACAACGGTACCGATGCCAACGACGATACGGGTGTAAAACTCGCCCGCGAGTGTGTCGACAATAGAACGCGCTAGTTTCTCGAGATCCTTGGATTCAATTCCGAGTTTAATTTCCTTGACGATAACAATGTCATTTTCAGAAATGCTGAAAACGAAATCCTTTTGCTTGTCCGGGAATAGGTTCTGAATAACGTCGAACGCTGACACGCCGGATGCGGAAACAATGCGCACCAAAAACACAACGCGTGATACATCGGTGTTGAAATGTAGCTCTCGCGCCTTGATATAGACGTCACCAGGCAAAATGTTATCAAGCATGACGTTTTTTATAAAGTTGCCCCGGTCATACTTTTCATCATAGTACTGCTTGATGCCCGACACCGCCACTGCCAAAATGCCGGCATAGCGCGCAGCCATATCGTCTGTACCTTCTATAAACACCGCAAAATCCGGGCGCTGCCCGGTTCCGAACGGCTTATAGGTACAGCCGTCGCGCACAAAGGTGCGACCTTCTCCAAGGTCGAGAGCAAGATATTCCCGTGAGCTGTCCAGCTTGGACAAATCGGAACACGCAACAACGTGGGCGGTGTCATCAATTACACCGATCACGCGGTCGATCGAATCTCGCATTTGATGGATGATGCCCTGAAACAGCCGGTTAGACATACAAATCCCCTCTCAATTGTCAAGAATAACAGTACACATAGTTTATTAGTATTCATTTTACATAAAATCTTTCGCATTTGCAACATAAAATCGAATTTTTCTTGTAAATAATTGTGGAAATTATGAGATGGCACCGTATTGCCTCACTTTTTGTGCACAAAATCAAGGTCAAACACGGCGTTTAAACGCACTTGTCAACGCGTTTTTTGTCTTATTGCATCCAATATCATCGCGATCCTTAATTCGGCAGGGCAATGGTTGTTTTTTACCAGCGTTGGTGTTATACTAATCTAATATATGTCAAATCCAAATCCTAATGGAGGAACAAACTGTTATGAAAAAGAAGACGTTTTATATTACAACGCCCATTTACTATCCTTCTGATAAGCTACACATCGGGCACAGCTATTGTACCGTTGCCACAGATGTGATGGCAAGATATAAGCGAATGCGCGGATTTGACGTGATGTTCCTGACCGGAACCGATGAGCACGGCCAGAAAATTGAAGAAAAGGCCGCCGCAGCCTCTGTAACCCCTCAAGAGTATGTTGACAATGTTGTTGCCGGCATCAAAAAACTCTGGGAATTAATGAATATTTCAAATGATCGTTTTATTCGTACAACCGATGACTACCATGTAGAGTCGGTTCAAAAGATCTTCAAAGACCTTTACGATCGCGGAGATATCTACAAAAGCTCTTATAAGGGTAAATATTGCACCCCCTGTGAATCGTTCTGGACTGAAAGCCAACTCGTCGACGGAAAATGTCCCGACTGCGGTCGGGAGGTCAAAGACGCCGAGGAAGAGGCATATTTTTTCCGTCTATCTAAATACGCTGACCGCCTCATGAAGTATTATTATGAGGAGAACCCCACCTTCATTGAGCCTGTCTCTCGCCTTAATGAGATGGTTAATAACTTTATTAAACCCGGCCTAGAAGATCTGTGCGTTTCTCGCACCTCGTTTACTTGGGGTATTCCGGTCACTTTCGACCCGGGCCACATTGTATATGTATGGGTAGATGCGCTTTCCAACTATATAACTGCATTGGGCTATGGCAACGACCGGTACCACGACTACGAAAAATTCTGGCCGGCTGACGTACACTTTGTCGGCAAAGAGATTACTCGTTTTCACACCATTATTTGGCCCGCAATGCTTATGGCGCTGGATTTACCGTTGCCTAAAAAAGTGTTTGGTCATGGCTGGCTGCTGCTAGAGGGCGGAAAAATGTCTAAATCTAAGGGCAACGTCGTTGACCCTGTGGTTCTTTGCGAGCGCTACGGCGTAGACGCAATCCGCTATTTTCTGCTGCGCGAATTTCCGTTTGGCTCAGACGGCGTCTTTTCTAACGAGGCGCTGATCACCCGAATCAACGCCGACCTTGCCAACGACCTAGGCAACTTGGTTTCGCGAACTCTTTCAATGGGCGAACGTTATTTCGGCCAGATTCTACCGCAAGATCGTCGTTTTGTCACCCCCGATGAACAGCTGGTTGCCATGCTGGATAACGTGCGTGAACAATATTCCGCTCTGATGGAAACTTTCACTTTCCAGTCGGCACTGGCTGAAGTGTTTAAGGTGATTTCTCGCGCCAACAAATATATTGATGAGACTGCGCCGTGGATACTCGGTAAAAACCCGGACGAGACCGACCGTCTTGCCGCCGTCATTTATAACCTTCTCGAAACCATCCGTATTTGCACAACGTTGTTGGTTCCGTTTATGCCGGATACCTGCAATAAAATATTTACGCAGCTTGGCTGCCCCGAGGATGAGCGAACCTATGAAAAGGCTATCTATTACGCCAATACCGGCTACTGCATCGACAAAAAGGATAATCTTTTCCCACGCATTGACCTAAAAAAAGAGCTAGAGCTTTTGGAGCAGCACACGGCGGAAAAAGCGGCTAAAGCTGCACCTGCTGCCAAATCGGGTTGTGATAAAAAAGCTGAAGAGCCCAAAGTTGAGGGCATCATCTCGATAGATGATTTTATGAACGTCAAATTGATAGTGGCTAAGATTACCGATTGCGTTCCGGTGCCCAAATCAGACAAACTGTTGCAGCTGTGCTTGGATGACGGTTCGGGAACGCCCCGTCAGGTTGTCAGCGGCATTCACACCTGGTATGAGCCTGAGGCTCTTATCGGTAAAAAGGTAGCAGTAGTAGCCAACCTAAAGCCTGCCAAGTTGCGCGGCGTTAAGAGCGAAGGCATGATTTTGGCCGCCGATGTCGGCGATTCCGCCCGCGTGCTGTTTATTGATGATGCCGTTCCCTGCGGTGCGAGGATTCGGTAAATGGTATATTTCTTTGATTCTCACGCACACTATGATCAAAAGCGTTTCGATGACGACCGAGAGGCCGTCATCGCGTCTTTAAGACCCAATGGCGTCGGAGCAGTTCTAAATTCCGCTAGTGATATTGCGTCGAGTGAGGCAGCACTTCTGCTCGCGCAAAAACATCGCTTTTTTCGTGCTTCTGCAGGGGTTCATCCGCATTCGGCAGCAGAGTTAGACGACAATGCTTTGCTTAAAATTGAGCAACTCTGCCGTGAGCCGGAAGTAGTTGCCATCGGTGAGATAGGGCTTGACTACTATTATAATTACGCTCCCAAAGAAGTTCAGCAGCTTGCCTTTCGCCGGCAGCTGGAACTGGCGCACGAGTTGGGTTATCCAGTAATTATTCATAGTCGTGATGCGGCTCAGGATACTTTCGATCTCGTGAAGGAATTTCGTCCTCGCGGCGTCGTACATTGCTTTTCCGGTTCCGCCGAACTGGCACGAGAGTATGCTGCAATGGGGCTATATCTGGGTTTCACTGGAGCGATTACCTTTCATAATGCTAAAAAACCCTTTTCGGCTGCGGCAGCTGTGCCGCGTTCTCAGCTTTTGATTGAAACGGACTGCCCTTATATGGCGCCCGTGCCGTTTCGTGGTCAAAGGTGTGATTCCACGATGTTGCCCGCTACAGCCGCAATACTCGCCGCTGCCCAAAACTGCGATGTGGAAACACTGGCGCGGGCAACCTGGGATAACGCAGTGAATTGTTTTTCCCTGGAAAGCTGGCAGCCAGAGCCTGGATTCTCTGATTGAATTAAACCTATTTTTTAACGGGTATGCAGGAGCTTTTGTTTCGCCTTCATTTAATGGCAAGTATACCTTTAAATCAGCGGGTTCCCTATCAATGGTTTTATTAAAAAAGATTTATACCGCAAGTTTTAATTCATTTTGTTCATTTTTTATGTTGTGACGCCTTTTATTCTTTTGCAAGATTTTATATCGTTCGACTTTTCTATTTTAGCACTTGAAAGCAATAATTGTTTTATTTTGTTGTGATTATGCACAAACTTTTTGCTAATTACCCCCATGTTTTTTATCACTAAAAAAATATTTGCAAGAATAATGTCTTGAATTACTTCAAGGAAAGTGTTAATATGTGCTTGAAGACAAAAACTGTTTTGCAGGTTTTCTGTCAAAGTTGAGTGGCAATTAATATAATTGTTATTTATTGATTGGGAGGATTTTAAGATGAACGCATATGTCGAAAGTGTAATCGAAAAAGTCAAGAAAAAGTACCATTATGAGCCCGAGTTTGTGCAGTGTGTTGAGGAAGTTTACAGCTCACTGTCCCCCGTCGTGGATGCACATCCCGAGTATGAGAAGGCTGACCTGCTTGGAAGAATGGTCGAGCCCGAGAGAATGATTTCTTTCCGTGTTACCTGGGTTGACGACAATGGCGTTGCTCAGACCAACACCGGCTACCGCTGCCAGTTCAATGGCGCAATTGGACCATACAAGGGCGGTCTGCGCTTTGCTCCCAACGTTTATTCCGGCATCATTAAGTTCCTCGGCTTTGAGCAGACCTTTAAGGATTCTCTGACCTCCCTGCCCATGGGCGGCGCTAAGGGCGGCTCTGACTTTGACCCCAACGGCAAGTCTGATGCTGAAGTTATGAGATTCTGCCAGGCCTTCATGAGCGAGCTTTATCGCCACATTGGTCCTGACGTTGACGTTCCCGCTGGCGACCTCGGCGTAGGTGCGCGTGAAGTTGGCTACCTCTATGGTCAGTACAGAAGACTCCGCGGCGCTTTTGAGAACGGAACTATTACCGGTAAGGGTATGTCCTTCGGTGGTTCTTTAATTCGTCCCGAAGCTACCGGCTACGGCGCTGTTTACTATCTCTGCGAAGTTCTTAACCATGAGAAAGACACCATTGTGGGCAAGACTGTTGCACTGTCTGGCTTCGGTAACGTCTGCTGGGGTGCTGTACAGAAGCTTGCTGAGCTGGGTGCTAAGCCTGTTACCATTTCTGGCCCTGACGGCTACATCTATGACGCTGACGGCATCATCACCAAAGAGAAGATTGATTTCATGCTTGAGATGCGTGCTTCCGGCCGTAACAAGGTTAAGGATTATGCTGATAAGTTCGGCTGCAAGTTCTTTGCAGGTGCCAAGCCTTGGGGCGAGAAGGTTGACATCATTATGCCTTGCGCAATGCAGAACGATGTAGACATGACCTCTGCCAAGAAGATTGTTGAAAACGGCGTTAAGTATTATATCGAAGTTGCTAACATGCCCACCGTTAACGAGGCGCTCGTCTATCTGATGGAGCAGAAGAACGTTATCGTTGCCCCCAGCAAGGCTGTTAACGCTGGCGGCGTATCGGTTTCTGGCCTTGAGATGAGCCAGAACTCCATGAGATACAACTGGACTGCTGAAGAAGTTGACGCCAAGCTCAAGCAGATCATGAAGCAGATTCATGACAACTCTGCTGAATGCGCTGAGCGCTATGGCTTGGGTTACAACCTTGTTGCAGGCGCTAACATTGTTGGCTTCCAGAAGGTTGCTGACGCTATGATGGCACAGGGCATTTTCTAATAGTTTGTTATATTCTTTTTTCACCCAACACATGCGGGGCCGTTTGTCGGTCCCGCATGTACTGTTTATAGCAGCAAAAGGTGCAGCGAAATATAGCTGCACCTTTTGAGCCTCTTAATGTTGCGCTTCATCTGTCATGTTCTGTCGAACATATTCGAGCAGTGCGTCAGCATCATTGGGCAAGGTTTCCTCGAGGACCTTTTGTAGCAACAAATCAAGCAATGTACCAAGCTGTGGCCCAGGCATAACACCTGCCGCGATAATATCCCTTCCGGATACGGCAAGCTCAAACCGGCTCAAAGGGGTTTGCTGTGACACGATGCTTTGCATCAGGCATTCCACTTCTTCCAAGCGCGTTAGCCCCTCTTTGGCCATATATGGTCGCTGAGCCATCATATCAGCCTTTTGCGCCAATGCTAATCGTTGCATTGCCTCAACACCATATTTTGAGAGTAATTTTTTGATTTTTATTTTATCTGTTTCATAAAGTAATAAGTCTTGCCTCTGTATGAGAAATAGAATTTGCGCACGTATAGCATTCCCATACTTCAGGCGTCTTAGAATATTATCGGCCAGCATAGTACTTTGCGCTACGTGCCCGTAGGTACTTCCACTGCCAACGGAACAAAGCGGCTTTCCGATATCATGTAGCAGCAGCGCCATGCGCAGCACAACATCCGAAGGTGCAGCCCCCACCGCACGCACAGCATGCTCATAAATATTGTCGTCGCAGTTGTAATCTTCCTGTTGCGCCAGTTCTGATACAGGTTGCAGCTCGGGTAAGATTTCAAATATAATTTTGCGATAATCCACCAATACTCGCACGCAATCGGGTGCACAAATCAGCTTTTCAAATTCGGCGCGTATACGCTCAGCTGAAAGCGCTTCAAGCTGCCCAGCAAGTCGGAACATGCTGGCCCCAGTCTGAGGCTCTATAAAAAAACCTAGTACCGCAGCAAAGCGCAGCGCCCGCAAAATGCGCAATGCATCTTCGCTAAAGCGACGGTCAGGTAAGCCAATAGCACGTATAATACGCTTTTTTAAATCTTCTTGCCCACCAAACAAGTCTATAATGCTACCGTTTTCGTCCAAGCACATTGCGTTAATTGTAAAATCTCTACGTGCAAGATCGGTTTCAATTGAGCGAGAAAATTGGACGCTGTCTGGCCTTCGGCTATCAGAATAAGCCCCATCTTGCCTAAAGGTTGTTACCTCGACCGGCGTATGATCGATAACAACCGTAATTGTTCCGTGCTTAGCAGCACTCTGTCCAATCTCTAGCGTCTTAAAATCAGAAAAAACTGTCAACATTTCCGCCGGCGTAGCCGAGGTAGCGATATCCCAATCGTGCGGTGTAATGCCCAATAACAGATCGCGCACACAGCCCCCCACCGGCACCGCACGAAACCCCGCCCGGCGCAAACACTCCAGCACCATCCGAATTTTTTTGGGGATATGAAATTGCACGGCTTTCCCCCTCTTTCTGGCAATGATATTATTATCAGTATAACACATTGGTCAATCAATACCCTTGACAGCGAACTTAAATAGTCCTATATTTATGCAGGAGATTATTTTAAAGGAGTTTTTAACTAATGAGCACAGAATGCAACCACGATTGTGGCAGTTGTTCCGCGAACTGCGGCGAACGCCAAGATCCACAAAGTCTGCTTGAAGCGCTTCATCCCCAAAGCAGTGTTAAAAAAGTCATCGCCGTTGTCAGTGGTAAGGGTGGCGTCGGAAAAAGCCTTGTTACAGCACTTATGGCCTGCGAAATGAACCGGCGCGGCGCCCACGTTGGCGTGTTGGATGCAGATGTCACTGGCCCCTCAGCACCGCGTGCGTTTGGCATTACCCAAAAGGCCACCAGCGATGGAAATGTGATACTACCGGTAACATCGGCGGGAGGCATCGACGTGATGAGCGTCAACCTGTTGCTTGAAAATGACGCAGATCCTGTTGTTTGGCGCGGCCCTATTATTGCCAGCGCAGTCAAACAGTTTTGGAGCGACGTGCTGTGGGAAGATATTGACTATATGTTTATTGACATGCCTCCCGGAACGGGCGACGTCCCGCTTACGGTGTTTCAATCCATCCCGATTAATGGTATCATCGTCGTAACCTCACCGCAGGATCTTGTCTCGATGATCGTAGAAAAAGCGATGCGCATGGCCGAAATGATGAACATACCCGTGCTTGGGCTGGTGGAAAATATGAGCTATGTCGAATGCCCTGACTGCGGCAAAAAGTTTTCAATATTTGGCGAAAGCAAGCTGGCGGAGATTGCTGAACAGCACAAAACACGCGTGCTGGGTCGGCTGCCGATCAAACGCGAAATTGCCGCAGCAGTGGATGCTGGCGCAATTGAAAGCATCTCCGGCGGGGATTGGCTGGCGTTGGCGGCTAACGCAGTCGCCGCGCTGTAAGAAGCGAAGCGCATAATAAGCGTTTATAATAAGTAAAAAGGCTGCAGTCGCAGCCTTTTTTTAAATAGATCGATTAGATGTTATTAAAACGCCAAAACCCGCACAAACTAAAAACGAACGGTGAAACCGTTCGTTTTTTGTTTAGCCTATTTTATTCAGCTTGATGGCCAATGCAGATTTCTTACGGGAAGCTGTATTCTTATGAAGAATTCCCTTAGCTGCGGCCTGATCAACAAGCTTGATGGCATTGCGAATAACCTCAGCGCTGTTTGCAGCACCCTCTGCGAGAGAAAGCTCCGCTTTCTTCACGGTAGATCTCAGACGGGATTTCTGAGCCTTGTTGAGTTCGGTTTTTGTTGCAATAACCTTAACTCTTTTTTTGGCGGATTTGATGTTGGGCATTGTTACACCTCCTTACTATCGCAGTACAGTACAAGTTATATTATCATTATTTACGAAAAAAAGCAACTGTTTTCACAATTTTTTTGATAGGAAGATTTTATTATGCAAAAATCAACAAAAACTCGCACCGACCTCGCCCTTGAAGCAGCCGATACTGGCGACGGACAGTTGCCCTCCGGTGTATCTGTTTCGGAAAAAGCTATTCAGGATATCAAAGTTACCACTGTTTGCATCGAGACGCCACAGGCCGTCAAGCGACTTGGGCGACCAATTGGAACATATTTGACCTTTGAGGGGGAGCTAACAAACTCACAGGCGTTTATCAACCTTTTAGCCGATTCATTAAAACAGCTGCTGCCTGACGGGCCTGTGTTAGTAGTGGGGCTGGGCAACCGCGATATCACGCCCGACGCGTTGGGTCCCGACGTTGCACAGCAAGTGATCGCCACCTATCACTTTATGCCCGAACAGCTTGAAAGCATTGGCCTGCAAAATTTACGTAAAGTTTGCTCGCTAGCGCCCGGTGTCATGGGACAGACTGGGTTTGAAGTTGCAAATCTTATCTCTTCAGCAATTAAAACGCTGCCATTTTCCGCCGTGATTGCAGTGGATGCGCTGGCCGCGCGCTCAGCCTCGCGTCTTGGCAAGACGATACAGCTTTCAACATCAGGCATTTCACCTGGATCTGGTGTCTTAAATGCGCGCGCAGAACTTTCAAGTCAGTCGTTAGGCGTTCCCGTATTTTCGCTCGGCATTCCGACCGTGGTGGATGCCGCCACACTGCTAACTGATCTTTGTCCCTCCTGTAACGGTAGTGAAGCTGCTTTTTCTATGATGGTAACGCCTCGAGATATCGACCAAATTATAACACAGGGGGCACGCATCATGGCCGTAGCCATAAACCGAGCACTACAACCACAGTTAAGCCAGCAGGATATCACAGCACTGATGAGCTAATTGTGCATGCCGGCATTTTGCATACTTCTCCGGTCCACCGAATAAGATGGAATGATGACTATACGGAGGGCATGCTGGTGAAAAAGACGGAATATAAAATGCTGCGCCGCTTAAAAGTGGCCATTGCTGCTGCTATAACATTAATCGTACTTTGGTGCGTTCTCGCCATAATTTTGCCTGCGCTTTCACCATTTCTGGTGCGCACGGCACTTTTTTCGGCTGCGCTGACTATGCCGGAGGGTACCGTCAACCAACTTAAAGAACGGCTCGGCACAACATCCGAGCCTTCATCCGTTGCTCAAGAACCCAACTCAGATTCATTAGCTGATTCGCCCGCTTCGGCTGAGTCAACTTCACAGCCGCACGTTGATGTGCCGACTTCGGAGCCTGCTTCCCCGGCAGTCAACCCCTTTTCTTCGGGTCAGCCTAGTATCCAGCCTGATATACCCAAAAAATATCAGGGCAAAGTGCTTGCTGAAAACATGTCGGGCAAGAAAGGAGGACTTGCTTTTCCTATCAGCCATTTCTGGCTGAGAAATGATACGTCCTTTTCTGAGCAGGATATCAAAAATGTCTTAAAGCAACCGATGAACATGGCATTAGAAAACACAAAAGAACCACAGGTTCTAATCTATCATACACATGCCACTGAAAGCTTTTGCCCCTACGATACTGCAATCTATGATACACGGTATAACTGGCGCAGCACAGACAACAATAATAATATGGTAGCAGTGGGGGCCGTTATGGCTCAAACACTGCGAGAACACGGCATTGTCGTTTTGCAGGACACCAGCCAGCACGATTATCCTTCTTATGACGGCTCTTATGCCAATAGTTATCGCGCTATTAAGGACTATTTGGCGCGTTATCCCACAATAAAAGTCGTGCTTGATCTTCATCGCGACGCTATTGAGCGAGACGGCAGAGTCGTCGTCAAGCCTACTTTGGAGGCAAATGGCAAAAAATACGCCCAGCTGATGATTATTTCAAACTGCGATGACGGCAGCGGGCTGATTCCTAACTGGCGCGAAAACTTTCGGTTTGCAGCCACCTTTGCTGACAGGCTTGAGCTTAATACCCCTGGCATCACCCGCCCAATGATGTTTTCTTACCGCAAGTATAATCAGCAGCTTTCTACCGGTGCGCTGCTACTGGAGTTTGGCTCGCACGCCAATACATTAGAGGAAGCAAAAAATACCGCCGTGCTGGCAGGAGAGGCGTTAGCACAGGTATTACTTCAAGAGCAAAAGAAGGGAAGTTAAAACCAGCATTATGCAAAAAAAAGAATTCTTTCGTATTTTCTTTACGTCCTTTGTCATAACTTTAATCGCTTTTTGTTTTGTTATGAGCTTTATCTGGGTAGATCTAAAAGCCGACCGAAATGGCTTTCCAGGGTTTTTACCCTCGCTGCGTTTGGAACAGGTTGAGCCGCTTGTCTATGAATTAGATACCCCCGTTAAGCAATACCGATTAGATTTCACGCCGGCTGAACGGTTCGCCGAGACACTTCAGCACGCCGAAGCTTGGGTTTTGCCGGAGGACTGGCGAATCTTTACCCGCACATCGCTTTATATTCGAGAGCGGCTAGAAGCGCGAAAAAAGTATCGGCAAGAGCAAGAGTTCTATAAAAATGCTGGCCTGGTTTAAATCCGCACTAATTGCCCCCCGCAGCGGCACCGGTAACGTTCCGGATGCTGCACAAGGGGGCTTTTTTTCATGCGCGCCAGAACCGTCCCACAGCGCTGGCACTGCAACCGGTAACGGCAAGGTTTATCATTTAATATGCCGAGCGCCTCGGGCTTGTGGGTGCGCTGAATATCGTAGCCGTAAGCCGCATTCATGCGTTCAGCATAGCTTTTCCACCGTGCCTGATGATTTGTACAGCCCTTACAGCTATGTAATATTTCATGCGCCAGCACCGTTTTGCAGGTGTGCTCTCCCGCGGCAATCACCCGCTCAGCCAGCTCAATTTGGCAGCTACCGTCCGACATCACGATACAGCGACCAAACCGCGTTTTTGCGCGGGTGTTAATCTTCACATTTGGCAAGACGCCCTGTGAAACCGGAATCCCCAGTGCCCTTGCCTCGATAATCACCGATTCAAGCAGCTCGTCTGCGTCACACATAGCATGACTCCTTTGTTTACAAGATAGTTTTCTTGTTTGCGATATGGTGTACTCTTACTGCAAGCCAACGCAATGTCGCATGTTTCCCAGTTCAAAACTGGCCTCCGTGCGTAGACTCCTTTAACCGGCCCTCTTTATGTGTACCTTATTTGATCTGAAACTAAAAAGGGGGGACGGCAGCCGATCAATTATCCGCTGCCGTCCCCCTTGCTATATTAATCTACTTTTTCTTAGAAATAGCCAGCTTGGCCTTAGCGGCAATCTCATCAGCGGTCAACTTGAAAGCTTTGAGCACCAGCTGCGCCTTACCCGAGCGGCCGAACTCATCCTCTACACCGTGGCGGACAACTGGCACCGGATAATTTTCGCTTAGGAATTCGGCCACCGCAGCGCCGAGGCCGCCCAACACGTTGTGCTCTTCGCTCGTAACAATTGCACCGGTCTCTTTGGCAGCTTTGAGCAAAAGGTCAGCATCCAGCGGCTTAATGGTATGCATATCGATAACGCGGGCCGATATGCCCTCGGATGCCAGCAACTCAGCAGCTTTGAGCGCCTCTTGAACCATCATGCCCACCGCGACAATCGTCACGTCAGTGCCGTCCTTAAGGGCAACGCCCTTTCCCAACTCAAAGTGATAGCCTTCAATCGTATCGGTTACCGTTTCAACCGCCAATCGACCCAAGCGCATATAAGCAGGACCATCATATTCAATTAGTGCCTTAACAGCCTGCTCCATCTCATTGCCGTCGCAAGGACACAGCACCATCATACCCGGAATGGCACGCATCAGTGCAAAATCCTCGATACACTGGTGGGTTGCACCGTCCTCGCCAACTGAAAGGCCACCGTGTGAACCGACAACCTTCACATTTAAATGGGGATAGCAGATAGAATTTCGAATCTGCTCCCACGCGCGACCCGCTGTGAACATGGCAAAGGAGTTAATAAACGGCTTTTTACCGCAGGCCGCAAGCCCTGCAGCCACACCCGCCATATTTGACTCCGCAATACCCATATTGAAGAAGCGCTCTGGACAAGCCTTTGCGAATCCATTTGTCATTGTTGCGCCTGAAAGGTCGGCATCCAGCACCAGCAGCTCGGGATAGCTTTCAGCCAGCTTGACAATAGCCTTACCGTAGGCGGCGCGTGTTGCAATTACTTCACCCATTGTCTTAACCCTCCAGTCCTTTCAAAAATGCTTCCAGCTCGACCTTGCCCTGCTCATATTGCTCATCATTGGGCGCCTTGCCGTGCCAGGCATAATTGTTTTCCATATAAGAGACGCCCTTGCCCTTAACGGTGTTAGCTAGTATCATCACCGGCTGGCCCTTAACGGTTTTAGCTTCGTCAAGTGCCGCTTTAATGGCGGCATAGTCGTGACCATCCACCTTAAAAACTTTCCAGCCAAAGGCTTCCCACTTTTTATCAAGTGGCTCAGAGGGCATAACATCCTTGGTCGCGCCGTCAATCTGGAGACCATTAACATCGATAATGCCACAGAGGTTATCAAGCTTATATTTTGCGGCAGCCATTCCGGCCTCCCAAATCTGGCCCTCTGCAATTTCACCGTCGCCCATCATGGCATAGACGCGATAATCCTTTTGATCGATTTTGCCTGCCAGCGCCATGCCGACAGCGGCCGAAAGCCCCTGCCCCAGGGAACCTGTGGACATGTCGACTCCGTTGACGTGATGCATCTCGGCGTGACCCGACATATGCCCTTCTACCGAGCGAAAAAGGTCAAGATCTGAAGCGGGGAAGTAGCCACGCAGGGACAGTACCGAATAAAGCGCCGGGGTGCAATGCCCCTTAGAAAGCACAAAGCGGTCGCGGTTAGGGTCTTTTGATTGAGTGGGATCCACCTTCATCGTTTCAAAATATAGGACCGTGAGCATATCCATTGCAGAAAGCGATCCACCAATATGCCCTGATGCGCAGGTGTGAACAGCCTTCAGCGCGGCAAGGCGCGCTCTTGTGGCGATTATCGCTAACTCTTTGACACGAGATTGTTCCATAGCACAAGTTTCCTTTCAATTGGTTTTATTTATTTAGCAGCATCCGCCACTATTTTTCTTTATCTTTTTGTTTTATACAGCCAGCCGTCATCGCTCAAATTCCTCAAGCAGTTGCCGCATATGACTTATTACCCTTTTGTTGCCCTTCTTAATCTGATGCGGAATATACTGCATTCCTATAACAATGCCTATACTAATACCAAAAAACAAGAAGCCATATTCCATAATGGTGCATCCTCAGCCTATTTTAATACTGACAGATCAAGCGCCTCAAAGCCTTGCAGCAGTCCAGCCATCCGGCGCAGCAGCGTCTGGCAGTCGCCTTGGGCATTGCCCTCAATGTTTAGCGGCAGCAGCGGATCATGCAGCGACATGCGCAGCAGCGCCCACCCTTCGGGGAAGGTTAGTCGAATACCCTCGTAGGAATTTGGCACAACCGCATAGCCCGCCTCGCGTGCTCGTTCTTCAAAAGTTTTAAGCACCGCCTCACCGATCTTGGCAAAATCGGTACCAGTAATCGGGATGCGCACCTCTTTTTCTTCAAAGGCAGCGGGTAGCGCCTCAATCAGGGTGCCCAGTTTCTTACCCTGGCTTTTAGCACGCGCAGCGGCAACTAAAAGTTTAACCGCCATATAGGCCCCATCATCAAGAAAATAATTCTCCGATAGTGCGCCGTGGCCAGAGGTTTCAATCGCAAGAGGACAGGTAACACCTTCTTTGTTTAGGCGAATCGCCTCGTTGATGACATTTTTATAGCCGCGCTTAAAACGGTGATGCCGCATTCCCAGTTCATTTTCTAAGAATTCGGTAAGTCGATCTGACGTAACCGAATCGGTAACGACTGTCGCGCCGGGATAATCGGGTGCTAAGACTGCTGCCATCATCGCGATAATCGCATTACGATTCACTTCTTCGCCGTTGGGCAACACCGCCGACATGCGATCCACGTCCGTGTCAAAAATGACCCCAATATCCGCGTTATTTTGAAGCGTTGCCGCACGTACCGATGCCATCGCCGCCTTGTTTTCTGGGTTGGGCATGTGGTTGGGGAAAGTGCCGTCAGGCTCTAAAAACTGGCTACCAGAAATGTCAGCCCCCAGCGGCAACAATACCTTTTCTGCAAAAAAACCGCCTGCACCATTACCAGCATCCAGCACGACATGCAGTCCGGCAAGCGGACGGTTATAATCCGCAGCGGCAACACCACGCTTAATCTTTTCACAAAGATCAGCCGAATAAAGTCCAATCAAATCAAGCGGCTGCGCTGATTTATCGCTGTATTGTTCAGTAGCTTCTCCCGCCGCTTTGAGCACCGCCTTAATGTCCGGTTTGTCGAACCCGCCGTCGCGATCAAAAAGCTTCATGCCATTACGTTCCATTGGTAGGTGGCTGGCGGTGATCATCACTGAGCCGTCAAAATTGGTTTCGGAATAAACGGTGGCGCAAAACATGGCCGGTGTCGAGGCCATTTCACAATCAAACGCCTGTGCTCCAGCGGCCAGCACACCAGAAAGTATTGCTTTCTTTAGCGCCGTTGCCGTGACGCGCGAATCGTGTCCCACACCAATTCTAAGACTTTCGCAGGTTTTGCCCGTCTTTTGGGCAATATAATTTACAAATGCAATGGCAATTCTGTTTGCAACGCCCTCTGTTAAATTAATTGGCGCTCCATTGGGAACAGCCAGTGCTACCCCTCGAATATCGCTGCCATTTTGCAGTGCTGAAAGGTCGGTGTTCATCAGCATCTCTCCCCATTGTTCGTGTCGCTGTTTTATCACTTATACAGCATTATTATACACGACTTTGGCTTCAACACAACCTAGCGATACCTTTTTTCTCTTTGTACAACAGAAAGCGCACCAAAAAAAGCATTTCTTTTGTAAGGTGTGCAGATACAAGAAAATACCGCGGATGGCTAATGCCATCCGCAGCAAAATTTTGATTATATTCTGGCGACACCGCTCTTGCGCGCAGCCTCAGCCACTGCCTTTGCGACTGCATCCTTAACGCGCGAATCGAACGGCGCTGGGATGATATATTCAGCTGAAAGCTCAGCCTCCGAAACGAGACCTGCCAGTGCGTAGGCGGCGGCAATTTTCATTTCGTCGTTGATATCGCTGGCGCGAACATCAAATGCGCCACGGAAAATGCCTGGGAATGCCAGCACGTTATTGATCTGGTTGGCAAAGTCCGAACGGCCGGTGCCAACCACCGCAGCACCTGCAGCAATGGCCTCATCGGGCATAATCTCAGGCGTTGGGTTGGCCATCGGGAACAAAATAGCCTTATCGGCCATGGTGCGCACCATCTCGCCAGTGAGGGTTCCGGGCGCCGATACGCCAATGAATACATCCGCACCACACAGTACTTCGGCAAGTGTGCCCCTCTTGCCAAGCTTGTTTGAAATTTTAGCCATCTCCTGCTTTTCGGTGTTGAGGTCCTCACGGCCCTCATAAATGGCGCCCTTGCGGTCACACATCACAACATCCTGAAGGCCCATCGCCATGAGCAGCTTAATAATAGCAATGCCCGCAGCACCTGCACCACTGGTGACGACACTGATGTCCTTGATGTCTCTTCCGGTGAGCTTAAGTGCGTTAATCAGTGCCGCCAGCACTACAACGGCAGTACCGTGCTGATCATCGTGAAAAATTGGGATATCACAACGCGCCTTGAGCTGACGCTCAATTTCAAAGCAACGCGGAGCGGCGATATCCTCAAGGTTAATGCCGCCAAAGCTGCCTGCCAGAAGCGCTACGGTATTAACGATATCCTCTACCTTCTGCGAGCGAATGCAGAGCGGCACGGCATCCACGCCGCCAAAAGCCTTAAACAACACACATTTGCCTTCCATTACCGGCATTCCTGCCTCGGGGCCGATATCGCCAAGCCCAAGCACCGCAGAACCATCGGTGACAACCGCGACGGTATTCCAGCGGCCAGTTAGTTCGTAGCTTTTCGACGGATCCTTTTGTATCTCCAAACAGGGGGTAGCAACGCCTGGGGTATAAGCAAGCGAAAGCTCATCCTTGCTGGTAACAGCCACCTTGGGAACTGTTTCGAGCTTGCCGCGCAGCGCATAGTGCAGCTTGAGTGATTCCTGTGCGTAATCCATAATGAAACCTCCTATAAAACGCCTTATTGAACAAACATTATTATAATTCATTATATGGGACAACCCTACTTTTTGCAATCTTTGCTTTAGTTTATAAGCACATAAAAAGAGGGATGCGAACTTTTGCCCGTATCCCTCGTAATATTTTTTACTCCTCAAGCTCGTGCAACTGCGCGGCATAGGGCGAATTCATAGAGTTTTGCTCAGCCGCAGTGTTCTGGTAGCGCGAAACATTCGCTGCACTTTTATAAACCGGCTGAATGGTACCCGCACCCGCAACACATCCCCCGGGGCAGCCCATGCCTTCGAGCAGATATCCGTTGCGCTTACCTGCCTTGGCCAACGAAAGCATCTTGCGGCATTCACGCAGGCCATCGGCATAATCCACCAACACTTCGCGGTCAGGCGCAATGGTCTTAATGGCATGCGCTACAGCGCCTGCTACGCCACCCGAAATTGCAAACCCTCGGCCCGCCCCGGTTGACTCACTAAACACCTCGGTTTCAACCGGCTCAATGGTGTTAAAATCAATATTTTTAGCATCAAACATACCCTGCAACTCTTCAAAGGTCAATACAAAATCGACGTCGCTGCGTACGGTTCTGCGTGAAGCTTCCAACTTTTTCGCGGCACAGGGGCCAATAAACACGACGCGGGCATTGGGCCGGGCCTTTTTAACCATTCGCGCCGTCAAAACCATAGGGGTAAGCGCCATTGAAATATAGGGTTCAAATTCAGGGAAAAGCTTCTTGGCCATTACGCTCCACGATGGGCAGCAGCTTGTCGCCATGAAAGGCTGCTCGGCAGGTACCTTCTCAAGAAAATCGTGTGCCTCCTCAATAGTGCACAGATCAGCACCGACCGATACGTCAACCATATCGGCAAAGCCAAGCGTCTTCATTGCTGCCATCAGTTTTTGAGGGGTCACCTTATCTCCGAACTGTCCGACAAACGCCGGGGCGACTGCCGCGACAACCTCATCACCTTCTTTAATAGCATGAATCAACTGGAAAATCTGACTCTTATCCGCAATGGCGGAAAAGGGACAGTTGACAAGGCACATGCCGCAACTGACACACTTATCGTAGTTGATTTTGGCGCGACCGAACTCATCGCTTTCAATTGCGTCCATGCCACAGGCCGCAGCACAGGGGCGCTCGATCTTTATAATGGCATTATAGGCACAATGGTCGATGCACTTGCCACATTTAATACACTTATCCTGGTCGATAACGCTTTTGTTACCCTTCACCGTTTTGATGGCGTCCTTCGGACAAACCTCTCGACAAGGGTGAGCAATACAGCCCTGACATGCATCGGTCACCCGTACCTGCTTGGTGGGGCAGGCATTACATGCAAAGGAAATAATGTTGACCAGTGGCGGATCATAATACTTGCTGGCGATGGCACTTTCGATGATACCATCACTAACCGGAGCATGCTCCGACACCGGGCGCAGCGGCAGACCAATGGCCAAACGCAGGCGTTCTGCGATAATGGCACGCTCTAAAAAAATATTTTCGCGGTTAGCCGCCACCTCACCTGGAATTATTTTAAAAGGCAGCGCCGCAATACGGGAATAATCACCGCCTTCATATGCCAGGCGAGCAATTTCGGTAAAAACACTTCTTCTGATTTCGTTTACAAATGTGTGTACGCCTCTCACGAGTAATCTCCCTTCACTTTATGTGCATGAAGCATAATATTTAAACTTCTATTTTGTTTAATTCCTCGATATTATAGCAAGTTATCCTGTCAGTTACAATAGGTAAATGCAAGCTAAGCTGTCATTTTACACATATTTGAATGCAAATATTTTATTTATCACAAAACCGCGCTACTTTTGTGCTTTTCATTGCGTTTTCTTTGCTTTTTATTGTATAATAATTGTTAAGCATACTCAATAATGCTCATGACTTGCTGCATAATACGGCCACTACCTTTTGATGGACAATTATACCACTACGCGCTTTGCGCCTGTGGTCTAAATAAGTAAAGATATTATCAGTCGAAGGAGACTAAACCATGACCGAAGCCCAGAAGCTTATCCGAAACTTCTGCATCATCGCACATATCGACCACGGCAAAAGCACGTTGGCCGATCGCATTCTAGAAAAGACCAATACGGTTGCGCTGCGAGATATGTCTGAACAGTTGCTCGATAATATGGATATTGAGCGTGAACGCGGCATTACAATCAAGTCCCGCGCGGTGCGGCTCAACTATAATGCCAAGGATGGCAAAACCTATGCCTTTAACCTGATCGATACGCCCGGACACGTCGATTTCAACTATGAGGTTTCCCGCTCTCTGGCTGCCTGCGAAGGCGCAATTCTGGTTGTGGACGCTTCGCAGGGCATTGAGGCGCAAACGTTGGCCAACACCTACCTTGCTATAGAGCATGACCTTGAAGTTGTGCCGGTAATTAATAAAATTGATCTGCCCGCCGCAGACCCCGACCGTGTCTGCCATGAGGTTGAGGACATCATCGGTATCCCCGCGTTGGATGCCCCCCGCATATCAGCAAAGCAGGGCATCGGCATTGAAGAGGTGCTTGAGCGCGTGGTATCAAATATTCCCGCACCGCAGGGGGATGACACCGCACCACTCAAAGCACTGATTTTTGATTCCTGCTATGACAGTTACAAGGGCGTCATCGTTTATGTACGCGTTAAAGAGGGCTGCCTCAAGACTGGCATGAAAGTAAAGATGATGGCATCAAGCGCGCAGTTTCAAATTGTGGAGTGTGGCGTAATGGGTGCCGTCAACCTTGTCCCCACTGGTAGTCTGTCCGCGGGTGAAGTGGGTTATTTCACTGCTTCGATTAAAACGGTTCAGGATACGCACGTCGGCGACACTGTGACGAACGTTGAGCGCCCCGCCTCTGCGCCGCTGCCGGGTTACCGCAAGGTTAACCCGATGGTTTTCTGTGGCATCTACCCCGCAGACGGTGCTAAATATCCCGATCTGCGCGACGCACTGGAAAAACTAAACCTCAACGACGCTTCTCTCTCCTTCGAGCCAGAAACTTCAATGGCTTTAGGCTTCGGCTTTCGTTGCGGATTTTTGGGACTTTTACACCTTGAGATCATCCAAGAGCGCCTAGAGCGCGAATATAATCTCGACCTTATCACCACTGCCCCGTCGGTTGTATACTATTTAAATCTAACCGACGGTACGCGGATGCGTATAGACAATCCCACCAATTACCCAGACCCATCGCTAATAGAATCGTCCGAGGAGCCGTTTATTAAGGCAAGTATCTTCACCCCTGCCGCCTATATTGGCAGTATCATGGAGTTGTGCCAAAACCGGCGCGGCGTCTATATTGACACCAAATATCTCGATACCGACCGCGTTGAGCTGCACTATCGTTTGCCGCTCAATGAGGTAGTCTACGACTTTTTCGACGCGTTGAAATCACGCACCAAGGGCTACGCCTCTTTTGATTACGAACTAGCTGGTTATGAGCCTTCTAAGCTTGTCAAACTCGACATCCTGCTTAACGGCGATGTGGTTGACGCACTTTCTTTCATCGTCCATGCCGAAGGCGCCTACCCCCGTGCGCGACGCATGTGTGAAAAGCTCAAGGATACCATCCCGCGTCAGATGTTTGAAATTCCGGTGCAGGGCGCCGTGGGCGGCAAGATTATCGCACGTGAAACGGTTAAGGCCATGCGTAAGGATGTGCTAGCCAAATGCTACGGCGGCGATATTACCCGAAAGAAAAAACTGCTGGAAAAACAAAAGGAAGGCAAAAAGCGCATGCGTCAGGTCGGCTCGGTTGAACTGCCGCAGGAGGCGTTTATGTCGGTCCTCAAACTTGACGAATGACCGGGGGCGTCTATCTGCACGTCCCGTTCTGCGCCGCCAAATGCCCTTATTGCGATTTTTATTCGCAACGCGGTACCGCTGCGGATTATGATCGCTATCTCGCTGCCATGCTCAGAGCAATCGATGGGTTTAATGGCTTATTAAAAGCCGATACCCTCTATTTTGGCGGCGGCACGCCGGTTTTATTAGGCGCAGAGCGTTTGATCGCGCTGTTAAGTGCTGTCAAACACCGCTTTGGTAAAGATCCGGCTGAAGTGACCATAGAGGCGAACCCCTGTTCGGTGGATGAGCCGTTTTTACGTCAGCTGGTCGGAGGCGGCTTTAACCGTATTTCGTTCGGCGTACAGTCGATGAATGACGAGACACTGCGCACGCTGGGACGCAGACACTCTGCCGAGCGTGCAGCGGAAATGATTTTGGCGGCTAGCCGCGCGGGCTTTGAACACATTTCGGCAGATTTAATGTTGGCAGTACCTGGGCAGAACCTTGAGGAAATCGGTACTTCTATCAAGGTACTGGCGGCTCTGCCAGTCGACCATCTGTCCGCTTATCTTTTGAAAATTGAGCCGGACACCTTTTTTGCCAAGCGCTACGCCGACCCAGACGAGGATTTTGCCGCCGACTGTTATCTGAAAATGGTGGAAAGCTGCCATCAGAATGGCTTTGCCCAGTATGAAATTTCAAACTTTGCAAAGCGCAAAAGTGCACAAAGCCTACACAATTTAAAATATTGGCGCTGTCAATCCTATCTGGGCATCGGCCCGGCAGCCCATTCCTTTTTTGACGGCAAACGGTTTTATTTCCCGCGGAATTTACCTGCCTTCACCACCGCAGAAAATCCATGGGATATCACCGTTGATGACGGATTGGGCGGCGACGAGGATGAGCGTCTGATGCTGGGTCTGCGCTTGAGCGAGGGCGTTCGCTTTGATGCCTTCTCAGCCAACTTTGCTGAACGGATTAAGAAAAAGGCACCGCCGCTAGAAAGCGCCGGACTGCTCACTATAAATGATGTGAGCATTTCACTCACTACGCAGGGTTTTTTGCTTTCTAATGCGGTAATTGCCGCTTTACTATAGGATTTTTAAAAACGGGGAGGGAAACAACAGATGCCGTCTGTCAAAACAGAATGGATTGCACTTGTCTATTCGGTTCCCGCCACCCCCACAAAGGCCCGCGTATTTGTCTGGCGTAAACTGCGCGCATTACATGCGCAGGCTTTGCGGCCTGGTATGGCCCTTTTGCCCAACAGCAAAGAGAGTTTGCTTGCGCTGGATACTTTGCGAAAAAAAATACAGAGCTTTTCGGGCGATGCGGTACTTCTTGAGATGAACTTTATCAACCCCGCGGAACATGAAGAAATGCGCCGCCGCTTTATCCGGGCGGACGAAGATGATCTGCGTGATATTCTGAAAGAATGCACTGATCTGATGGAGCGTATGAAAAAAACTACCGACCCGGATGTTCGCGCCGCCATTGAAAAAACATTAGACAAGAAGCTCAATATAATCAGAAAGTCTTCTACCGATGTGATGAAACGTCAAGCCGACGAATTTGAACAGGCAGTCGGCACTTTATTTGATACCTTGCGCAACTTACCAGCGGAATTTGCCGCTATGCTGCATATTGATAAATAGAGGATATGCCATGAACTTATTTTCAATTCCCGAAAAAACTTCGGAAGAATTTTGTCAGCAGCTTGCTTCGTTCGACTGCATCCGGGTAGAGCGCATCGTGTCACAGGGACATTGTTCTCCCAATGATTTTTGGTATGATCAAACCGAAGATGAGCTGATCTTCTTGCTTTCAGGCAGCGCACTGCTAATCTTTGAACATTGTCAGGTTTTTCTAATAACTGGCGATATGCTATTTATTCCCGCCCATTTAAAGCACCGTGTTGAAGCAACTGGGCACACCCCACCCTGCGTTTGGCTTTGCATATTCGGACGCTTTAATCAAACTATAACACAGGAGAACTGCCCATGAAAATTTCTGAAATTTGCCGTAACAAACCACTGACCTTTTCGCTGGAGATCTTCCCGCCCAAGCGCGACCGCCCTGTCGAAAGCCTTTATGCCACAATGGATCGTCTTTCGTCGCTAAAGCCCGACTACATCAGCGTTACCTACGGCGCCGGCGGTTCTCAGGCACAGCAGCAAGTCACCTGTGCGCTCGTGTCTCACATACAAAACATCTGCGGCATTACACCATTGGCCCATTTGACCTGCATCAATTCCACCCGTAACCAGGTCGATGCCATGCTTGATGCTCTTGAAAAGGAAAAAGTTGAAAACATTCTAGCACTGCGGGGTGACCGCGTGCCCGAGGCAGACCCCTCATCGCATTTTTCGTATGCTACCGACCTGATTGCGCACATCAGCGCACGCGGCGGTTTTGATATTGCTGCGGCCTGTTACCCCGAGGGGCACCCCGACAGCGACAATGTCGAACAGGATATTAAGTATCTTAAAGAAAAGGTTACATTGGGTGCTTCACACCTTGTGTCACAGCTTTTTTTTGATAACGAGGACTTTTTGCGCATGGCTGAGCTATGCGATAAAGAAAATATTAAAGTGCCGATTCAAGCTGGCATTATGCCCGTGGTTAACGCTAAGCAGATTGAGCGCATGGTATCGCTCTGTGGCGCAAAGCTGCCCCAGAAATTTGCCAAAATTATGGCTCGTTACGGGGATAATCCGCAGGCACTGTTTGACGCAGGGCTGTGTTATGCCACCGAACAGATCATCGACCTGATTGCCAGCGGCGTTTCGGGCGTGCATCTTTACACGATGAATAATCCGGTCATTGCTGAAACTGTCCATAAAAGCATTGCGAACATTCTGGCTTCAGCCAATGGAGGCGCACTGTGAGACTGTCCCTTTCCCGCCCGCTTGCCATTGACCGAAGCGAGGTACTCCGATATTTGAGGAGTCGCGAGGACGCATCTCTCTCAGACGATATAACTGCGGCCGCCGACAAAATATTATCACTTGCTGCGCCCAAGGCGGCGGCGGTTGTGATCCCGCTTTGCCGTCAGGACGACGATCAACTGGTTTGCGGCGGTCTTTCTCTGCCTGGAACAGCTATCGCCCGCCATTTAGAGGGTTGTAACCAATGCATGCTTTTAGCCGTCACACTTGGTTTTGCAGTGGATCGCCATATCTCAATTTTTGGTCAATCCAACCCCTATCAGGCACTTCTGTTGGACGCCTGCGCCACTACTGCGATTGAGGATTTGGCCGACCACGCCACTGAACAGGGACGCGCGCTGCTGTTACCTCAACCGCATGCTGTAACCTTCCGTTTTTCGCCGGGCTATGGCGATCTGCCGTTGTCTCTACAGCCGAAGCTGCTCGAACTTTTGGACGCTCGGCGTCTGCTCGGGCTTACAGTCGGTAGCTCGCTGTTGCTCTCTCCGATAAAATCTGTAACCGCTATTATTGGAATTAAAGATATTGGCGAGACTACAGGCACTGCGAACACTTCTTTAAAGACACCGGTCTGTGCTAACTGCACCATGGCGGGGCACTGCCCTTATAGTAAAACCAAAACGAAAGGCTGATTCCATGAACCGTTTTTTAGAAGCGCTGAACAAACAGATTATCTTTACCGACGGTGCCATGGGCACTATGCTGCAGCGTTCAGGACTTAATCCGGGTGAAAACCCGTCGCTGCTGTGCATCACTGCACCCAAGGTTATTGAAGATATTCATGCCGCTTACTTTAAGGCGGGCAGCCATCTCGTTTTTACAAACACTTTTTCAGCCAGTGCACCTAAACTAGATGGCACCGGCCACAGCGTTGACGATGTGATTTCAGCGGCTGTGGGATGTGCAAAACGCGCAGCCGCTCCCTTTGGCGGCATGGTAGCACTCGATATCGGCCCGCTAGGAGAACTTTTGGAACCACTGGGCACCATGCCCTTTGAGCAAGCCGTTGAACTCTTTGCTGAACAGGTCAGGGCGGGTGTGAAGGCAGGCGTGGACTTGATCGCCATTGAGACAATGATGGATGTCTACGAAGCCAAGGCTGCACTGCTGGCTGCCAAAGAATGTAGCGACTTGCCCGTGATGGTCACCATGACCTTTGAGGCAAGCGGCAGAACCTTTACCGGCTGCGATATTCCCTCTATGGCGCTGACCCTGGAAGGCCACGGCGCGGATGTTATTGGCGTCAACTGTTCGGTGGGCCCGCTTCAATTAGGCGAGATTATCACTGAGTTGCGCCGTTGGACAAGGCTTCCCATCGCCGTAAAGCCGAACGCTGGGCTGCCCAACGCGGGCGGCGGCTATGATTTATCTGCCGAGCAGTTCGCGGCCGGCATGCACGCTCTGATTACCTGCGGCGCGTCGGTTGTTGGCGGATGTTGCGGCACTACACCGGAATATATCATGGCACTTACCCACATAACAAACGCTATGACGCCGATCCCCGCGCCAAAAACCGTTCCATGCGCCACTTGTTCGTCCACGGTTTCAGTTTTGCTGGATGCACCAATTGTGGTTGGCGAAAGGTTGAATCCAACCGGCAAAAAGCTGCTTAAACAGGCGCTGGCCGACTCTGACATGGGTTATATTCTGCGCCAGGCTGTTGCCCAGCAGGAGGATGGCGCACAAATTCTCGACGTCAATGTCGGTCTTCCTGGAATTGATGAGCCTGCTATGATGGCTAAGGTCGTCAAGGCCATTCAGTCGGTCTGCCCACTGCCACTGCAAATTGATTCTTCCGATCCCGACGCAATTGAGGCGGGTTTAAGGGTCTATAACGGTCGCGCTCTCGTCAACTCCGTCAACGGAAAGGATGAAGTGTTAGACCGGCTGCTGCCGGTCGTTAAGAAATACGGCGCGGCAGTGGTCGGGCTGACACTGGATGAAAGCGGTATACCGGAAACCGCCCAGGGACGTGTGGAAATCGCCAAGAAAATCATTGCGCGCTGTAAACAAGCGGGCATCCCCCGCCAAGATGTAATTATCGACTGTCTGACAATGACGGTTGGTGCCGACCAGCGCAACGCAGAAATTACGCTTGAGGCGGTGCGCCGCGTACATGCGCTGGGCGTTAAAACTGCGCTGGGCGTTTCAAATGTCTCCTTTGGTCTACCCCGCCGTGACCTTGTCAATCGCACATTTTTTACATTGGCATTGCAGGCAGGACTCAACCTTTCGATTATTAACCCTGCCGACGCCGGCATGATGGAGGCACTTTCAGTGTTCCGCATGCTTTTTGGCTACGACGCAAATGGCGAGGATTATATCCGCCGTTTTGCGCAAACAACGGCACAGCCCGCCATTGCTGCTCCCGAAAAGAGTGCCCAAAGTGATGTCGCGGCGGCTATCCACGCCGGATTAGAGCAGCAGGCCGCCCAGGCTGCGCGCAATTTGCTGGAGTCCACCACGCCTGAAGCGCTGATTGCGGACATTCTTATTCCGGTGCTCGACGATGTTGGCAAACGCTATGAGAAAAACGAAATCTTTCTGCCCCAGCTTATCCGCTCAGCGGGTGCAGCCAAGGCTGCCTTTGATGTAGTTCGTGAACAAATTGCCGCATCCAAAAGCGAACAAACTGACCGTGGCACGATTGTTCTGGCAACCGTTCAGGGCGATATCCATGACATCGGCAAGAATATTGTGCGCGCCGTTCTGGAAAACTACGGCTATCGCATTATCGACTTAGGGCGTGACGTTCCCCCCGCAGCAGTTGTTGAGGCTGTTAAGTCAGCTAAGGCCACATTGTGCGGCCTGTCCGCTTTGATGACTACCACGCTACCCGCTATGGAAGAAACAATTAAACTACTTCATGCATACTGTCCAGACTGCCGTGTGGTGGTTGGCGGCGCAGTTCTTACAGCAGACTATGCCTCCGCTATAGGCGCACATTACTACGCAAAAGATGCTTCTGCCACAGTTTCGGCTGCAAAAACCGTTTTTGGATCATAATTGATTATTTATACTACTGCCGCTGCTTTGCATGTTTATGATTGACTTTTTATTTTTATTGAGCTATAATGTTTAGGCGTTGGTCAATGCCTATCAGAATTATGTGCCATTCGTTTTTGGTGTAAATTAGCGGCAATATATCTTGCGCAACTTAAAATGGAGCGGTATCGAAGTGGTCATAACGGGACTGACTCGAAATCAGTTGTACCTCACGGTACCGTGGGTTCGAATCCCACCCGCTCCGCCAACAGAAAATCCTCGTAAATCTTTGATTTACGAGGATTTTTCGTTTTTTAAAGTGCGCTTTATGTTGATTCTGCATTTGGGACGGCAAAAATCTCTATACATAGTGATAGAACTTCTTATTTTTGATAATTAAGCCGCTTGATATAAAAACAGTTATAAATTCGGCAAGCGGAACTGCAATCCAAACCCCCATAACATTTAAGAATTTAGGAAGCGTTAATAATGCTAAGGTAATAAAAACAATTGTCCGTAAAGCAGAAATTACGGCTGAAACTTTGCCGTTTGATAAAGCTGTAAACATCGCAGAGGTAAAAATATTATAACCGCAAAATAAAAAGCTTATAGAAAAAATTTGGAAACCTTGCTTGGCTATTTGGTATACAGGTGTACCCTCTGACGAAAAAACACTAACTAATAATGGGCCAAACAGCATCGCAAAAATAAAAACCACAATTGACACTAGATAAATGAACTTTAAGCAAATACGAAAAACTTTTCTTAGGCACTCAGCGTCTTTGCTTCCAAAATTATAGCTAATAATAGGTGCAACTCCCATTGAAAATCCAATGTATAAAGTAGATAGTAAGAATTGTGAATATATAATTATCGTTATTGCGGCAACACCATTTTCACCAAGCAACTTCATCATTGTAACGTTAAATAGAAATGTTGTTATAGCAGTTGCAATCTGACTTAACATTTCAGAAAATCCGTTTGAAGAGCTTTCCCATAAAACCCAAATGTCAATGACTGGTCTTCGAAATTTCAGAGTTCCTTTTTCAGTAGCAAAAAACAATATCCCTATTGCTGTTGGTATTAGATATCCAATTCCCGTACCTAGTGCTGAACCAGCAATACCCATTTTTAAGTGTACTATAAAAACATAGTCCAGTAATACATTGATTGCCCCAGCCCCCACTGACAAGAACATTCCAAAGGCAGGTTTTCCTGCTGTAATAATTAAAGTCTGAAATAGCACTTGCATGATATTTGCAGGCGTAAAGAGCAGCAAAACAAATAAATAGTCTTTGCAGTAAGGGAACAATACCTCACTCGCCCCAAGACCCCAAATAATTTTATCAATAAAAATGCTGCCTAAAAAAGCAATCACAACACCCAGTACGGCACCAGTAAAAACGATTAGAGTAAAGTCCTGAGAAGCACGCTTGTCATCGCCCGCTCCCATCTTTTTGGCTATTATCGCGC
Source organism: Candidatus Fimivivens sp. (assembly GCA_034933525.1). Taxonomy (GTDB): domain Bacteria; phylum Bacillota; class Clostridia; order Oscillospirales; family Ruminococcaceae; genus Yanshouia. The sequence continues at coordinate 28,463 of JAYFNI010000010.1, read as the reverse complement.
TGCCGCCGGTTGCAAGCATCGTACCTAGCCCTACAATAACATTGACTACTGGCGTCACTATATTTATGGATGACAATGCATCTGTATTTACAAATCTAGCTGCAATAATAGTATCTCCAATCGTGTACAGCCCCATAAAAATCATCACAGCAATCGTTGGAAGCACAAAGTTCAGCAAAGACCGCATATTAAAATTTTCACCTAATGGGTTATTTATATTATCAAATGGTGTGTCTTTCACAATCATTTACCTCTAGATCCTCTTTTTTCAGGGTGAACTTTTGCGTGGGATATCCATATTCGACCAGCAACTCCGCCTCTGCAAATCCAAGTTTTTTAAACGCATTACGATACCCCAGGTCTGCTTTATCGCCTTCTCGAAATGTTGTAATGCTTATTGCCATGTCTTTTAATAATTCACTAAATGCCTTTTGAAGAAAAGCTTTTGCAATCCCATTCTTCCTATATTGTGGGTGAATGCCTAAAAAATCAATACACCCAGCATTAACATTTAGTGCCATCGCGCCAATAACCATGTCCTTATCTTTCAGTAGCATCGCCTGTTGTTTTAAAATGCTTTTTTCTAACGCTTCTATATACTCTTTTTCATCCAGGCACGGAAAACCATCGATCACAAGATAGACGAAATCCATCCATTTGGGAATATCGTTATTGGTCGCAAAGGTAATATCCGTCTCCCAATTAATTTGAGTCTCTATCTTTGTAGGTTCTTTATTTAAGACATATGGTAGCTGCAATGGATAAAACGCTTCAGCTTCCCGATACTGATTAGGCGATTTTTTATACATTGCTTTGAAAGTTGCAGTAAAAGCTTGTTGACTTTCATACCCGGCTATAAGTGCAATCTCAATTATTGGTTTATCTGAGAACACAAGCAGTTTCGCAGCTTCGGTTAATTGGCGACGTTGAATGTAGGCATGGATAGACAAACCAACCGTTTCAGAAAAAACGCGGTGTAAGTAATATTTTGAATAGTGGACAGCATTGCAAACCATCTCTAGGTTGAGTTTATCTGAAAGGTGTTTTTCAATGTAATTTATAGCTTCTGATACAATAATAATTTTTTGCATTCAGTTTCCTCCTTTCTATGCAGTATTATAACAAGTGTTTTTGAGCGCTCTTTAATTATTCTTGCTGTTTGTCGACAAAAAAATCTCAGGAATTATTATACCTAAATATTGAAACCTAGTACACAACAGCCAAGTTGTAATAGTAAGCAAAAGGGCGCGTCACCAAATGATTTGGTGACGCGCCTTTACTGGTTTATAGAGTGAGTTAAGTCACATTAAGCATCACTTAACCACGCCGCATAACGATTAGCGTAGGTTCTCCTTAAGGAAGTTCCATGCGTTTCGGTAGAGGATGCCGTCAGCAACTTTTTGGCTGAGGCCACGCGAAAGATAATACTCATAAATTCCAGCGGCTTTTGTTGGTGAGTTTAAGCATTCGGGCAGAACAGCACCGTCGAAATCCGAACCAAGTGCCAGATTTTTTTCCGCTCCAAGCTCAAGAAAATGCATAGTATGGCGATAGATATCATCCAGGCTCTCCACAATACCGTCATCTCTCAAGAACTTAACAAAGTAGTTCAGCCCTATCAGGCAGTCGCGGCGTACCATCTCACAAATCATCTGATCGGTAAGGTTGCGCTTGTGACCGCATAGCATACGAGCGTTGGAGTGAGTCGCTAAGAACGGTTTTTTTGCCACCTCCAACAGATCTTGAAATCCGGTATCATTTAGATGGGAAATGTCGATTAAGATGCCGTTCCTCTCAAGTTCAGGAATCACTGCCCGCCCAAAGTCGGAAAGGCCATGATCGGTATTGTGCCCCGACCCAATCTCGTTTTCCCCGTTCCAAACCAGCGTAATAGCTCTTACTCCCGCGTCTGCCAGCTCTTTAGCACGTCTTAGATCGCCCGCCAACGCAGAACCGTTCTCAATAGTGAGAAATGCTGCTGTTTTATTCTGGGCAAAAGCTGTTTCCATATCAGAAAAAGTGCGGCAGGGTACAACTCGGTCGGCGAACTGTTTCATCTGCCGTTCAAAGCTGCGGCGGTTAAAATCAAAATAATTAATTGCCGCCTGCCCGCGCTCTTCGTCGGGTATAAATACAGCAAAGAACTGAGCCCAGTGTACGTCAGCGGGAATGGACGAAAGAGAAAGTACTCGTTTGGGGTCATCAATGGTATCAGGGTTGCCGGTGTTGGTATATTTCCAATCGGTAAGGGTATCGCAATGAAGATCAATCAGAGCATAAGGATTCATAATGGTTCCTCTTATCATAGCGTGATGCGCCTAAATTTGATGGCAATTAAACATTAAAGCTCCTCGTAGCCCACGACTTCCTTTGAGCGGTCATACTCAAAGTAACGCAAGCCGCATTGAGATGTCTCAATTTCACCCAGCTGGTTATCATATGGATCGGTACGCCAATATTGCTTTTCGATAGTGAAATCGGACTGAAAATGTGTGTTTGCCACCATGCGGAAAGCGTCCAGATTACCAAAGTAGAATCTGCGGCGTTCCTCGTTGTGTTCTCTTGCCGCTCCGCACCCAAATGATGGATCAGCATAAAGCCATCCACAGGGTGCTACATAGAACATGGCCCAGTCATGTGCGCCGCAGAAATCTGGCCGCGTATAAAGTCCACTTTGCCACCTAGCAGGAATGCCAGCGCAACGGCAAAGTGTTATAAACAGCAGCGCCATCATACCGCAGTCGCCCATAAGATTTCTCGCACAGGTCTCGGGGATGTTCTCCAGCGAAAAGTAAGAGCGTACAAAGGAATATTTAACATTGAGTGTCAGAAAATCATAAAAAGCTCTGGCCTTTTCCAGCGGGCTATCAATACCCTCAGTCAGCATCGCCACTAATTCACGAATATACGGGGTAAACACAATGTGTGGATACTGCTCGCCGGTATCGAAATCGGGCTGAATTTTGTCAGGGATAACCGATGAAAGGTCGTGATAACAGGCAGTATGGATATAGGAGTATTCCACAGTAAAGGCGTGATTCTCCTCCATGCGCTCCTCCCAGCAAACAGTGCGCTGCAGCGCATTCTCTGGCGAGATGCTCCCTCCTGGGGGATCCATGCGCACTATTTCTATTTCGCTTTGCTGCTCACAGGCACAGGGAATAGGTAAGTGAACCCGAACCGTTTCACCTGTTTTAAAAACCTCATCTTTTATCCGTACACTGGCACGCACTTTAACTCGGTTAGAAAAGCTTCCTGTTTCACGCATTATTTTGGCAGTACGGTCGAGCAGTCCAGCCGTAAGTCCTCCAGCGCCGTCAGACAAGACGTTTGTTTGTCCCGCTCGTGCGGCAAAGGTGGAATCCGTCTTAATCAACGTTTCATAAAAGCGGTCAAAGTAGTGAGGCACCCCGTTGACATAAATCCAGTCAATTCTCCCGTCCGATTCAAGGGTGTCAAACTCCTCTTCGGTAAAATCAGCAATATGTAACTTAACGCGCTTCACTGCATCGACCTTTGTAAAAGGGTAGTTTTCTGGAAGCCGAGTTATAATCTCCCGTTGCACAATTAGGCAATTGCGAAAAGCCTGCGGAAGATTTTGTGACGTGAGCTTTTTATCGATCAGCCGGATTGCACCGTCGAAGTCTCCGTAAATCTTAAGGCGAAGGATATCGTCAGGCAGGCCAACATTTAAATACTGGAAATAATGGTTTTGATTCATAATGCACTCCTATCGGACAAGCACACGTCAACAGATGTTAAGCAAAGAACTGCATAATACTCGCGCATGCCAAACCCATAACGTTACCAATTGCTGCGCCAAGTACGCCCATCAGAACGCCAATGCCGGCATAAGAACTGTTATAAGCAGATGCAACGATAGGTGCGGAAGCGGAACCGCCAATGTTGGCAAGTGAGGCGGTAGATACCATGCAGAGATCCCAGTGGAACAGCTTGGAAAGAATAAACATAATAACAACATGGATAAGCAGAACCACTAAACCGGCAACCAGCCACAGCGGTGCGTCGAGCAATTCATTCAATCCAGCGCGGGAGGCAAGCAATGAAATAACAACATACAGATAGATGTTCGACATTTCCTCAACGCCGGCCATTTTGCCAAGAGGGGACATAGCAGCAATCAGGCCTATTGCGGTTACCAGAAGTACGGTAGCGGTGCCCTTGTCTATCAGCCCGTAAGCGAGAACGCCGCCTAGCTTCTGACAGAGCGCAGAGATGATCAGCGACAAGCCCAGCAGTGTAAACAGAGAGGTGAAATTGACCGCTTCTTTTTTATTAGACAACTCCGCATTTGCAGCAGCGGCGATCGCGTCGAGCTTAGAAGTATCGGCCTTTACCGCCTTGTTCCACTTAGCGGCAAACGGAATAACAATAAGAAGTAGTGCAATCCACACGGAATAATAAATTGTATCCACAATCAGCGCAGCGGCAAAATCAGCTTCGGGGACAGCCAACGCGTCCTGCACAGCAGCCATATTGGCAGAGCCACCGATCCACGATGCACAAAGTGCAGCCATTGCACGCCAGGATTCTACGCCCAGGGATCCCTTAAAGATAACAAACGCTACAACAAATCCCAATGTAATCGAAAGAGCGCCGCCCATAAAGATTGCTATCATGCGGCCGCCAAGTTTAGCAAGTTTGCGGAAATCGCAGCGCAGCAACATGACAAAGATCATGGCGTAAAGCAGATTATTCTTGGTGGCTGAATAGGCGGCGGAGGTTGCCTTCATATCCCAGAGGTTGAAGGTACAGAAAATCATATTGAATAAGTACACCATAACAATTGGAGGAACATAGTCAAAGATTTTCCACTTGGTTGTCTTTTGAATTGCAACCAACATAGATGAGAAAAATACCAAGAATGCGATGTAGGTGAAGCCGTTTGTAATCATAGTGGTCTCTCCCTTCATTTTTTAGGCTACTGCTTATCAACATGCGAGCTTTTCTCCTCGCATATGTCCAAAAGTATGCGCCAAGACCTATTGCCCAATTATTTCAGAAGCGTGTCCGCTGAAATATATTCCAGACCCAACGCCTCTGCTACACCAGCAAAACAACATTTTCCGTCATAGCAGTTTAGGCCGGACATTAGCCCGCGGTCATCCTGACATGCTTTTTCCACACCCTTAGCAGCCAGAGCGAGGCCATAAGGTAGAGTAGCATTGACAAGTGCGAGCGTAGAGGTCCGCGATACCGCACCGGGCATATTGGCGACGCAGTAATGCATAACACCTTCGACCATAAATACAGGGTCGTCATGTGTAGTGGGGTGGCTTGTTTCTACACAACCGCCCTGATCAACTGCTACATCAACGATTACCGCGCCGGGCTTCATAGATTTAAGATCCTCTCGAAGCACCAGCTTCGGGGTTGTGCGTCCCGGCAGCAACACGGCTCCGATCACGAGGTCTGCCTGTTCGAGACAGCGGCGGATATTATCGCGGCTGCTGTACAAAGTAGTGATCTGGTGCGGAAAGATATCATCGAGATAGGCAAGGCGGCGGGCGCTTACGTCAAGAATTGTCACGTTTCCGCCCATACCAACAGCAATTTTACAGGCATTGGTGCCAACGTTGCCACCACCCAGAATCACAACGTTGCCCCGCTCTACTCCGGGTACGCCCGCTAGCAAAACACCCCTTCCACCAAAGGTTTTTTCGAGATATTTTGCACCCTCCTGCACCGACATACGCCCTGCAATCTCGCTCATTGGAGCAAGGCATGGAAGTCCACCCTCGCGACCGACAATTGTTTCATAGGCTACAGCCTTTACCTTTGCTTTAAGCAAAGCACTGGTCAGTGGCGCATCAGCTGCCAGATGCAAATATGTATACAGCACTAGTCCTTCACGGAAGTACTTATATTCTGTTTCAATTGGTTCCTTAACTTTGATGATCATCTCAGAGCTATTCCAGATCGATTCAGCCTGATCCTCAATCTGTGCGCCCGCGCTGAGATACTCTTCATCAGTAAACCCCGATCCGAGCCCGGCCCCCCGTTCAACCAACACCCTGTGGCCTGCCTCAACAAAAGCGGCAGCTGCACCTGGAGTAAGTCCCACTCGAAACTCGTTATTTTTGATTTCCTTAACAACGCCAATGACCATGCGCATATCTTCCTTTCATTTATAGAATTCTCAAGCATGACCAGTAATTGCAAAAATAAAAAACCAACAAGAACAAAAGACATCAAAGTACGTCTTTTTGGTCTTGCTGGTTTTCAAAAGCTGTGACATGACTGTGATCCACAAAAGCGGAATCATATCTGGCAATCTGAAGCAGCGTATTATTGTAAATGCCAAAAGAATGTAAATCCTTTTGTTGGTGATAGCATAACGCAAAGTTTGCCATGGCGTCAAGTAGAAAAATAAACTTTTATATAATTTTATAACAAACAAGGCATAATTTAGTCATATTTTCACGAATTTCAAGCTGTTTTGTCATGACAGTCCTGCACGCATAGCATGATATCGCTTGACCGCATCACGATAGGAAACGATAACCGCTTTGCGCGAAGACCCACCATAACGACGATTAAGTTCTTCTTCAAGCCACTGTTCTACGCCAAGAAAGTCTTTTCCGACAAACATTCTACGCAGAAAGTTTTCGGTCAGCTCAAGCGTGTGGGTGCAGTTAAATGCCAATATCCGCCCGGTTGCATCGTCAACCTCAAAGGCCATGTAAAATGAGTTATAAATTTTGGTGATGGCGTTATCAGCGTTGGTACGTGACTCACCTATTACAAAACACGAATGAAGCGACTCCATGCAATCCTCCTTGATTTTTTAATAATATATGAAATAATTTAGAACTTTATAACCTTATTATAAATACCAAACAATTTTTTTGTCAACATAATTCATGATTAATAAATCTAGTGGGAGATTAAAAAACATTTTTTATGCGAGCAATAATGGATATACCTACAGCGGCATAGAAAACTCCACGCCGCTGCTTCACTTTTTATTTACTTTTTAAATACACCCATTATTCATCAGCAAAACGATAGCCTACACCCACCTCGGTCAAAATAAAGCGAGGATGCGTCGTGTCTTTTTCAAGCTTACGGCGAAGATTCGCCATAAAAACCCGTACACTTTTACTATCGCCGCCCTCATAACCCCAAATCTGCCGAATGATATAGTTGTGGGTCAGCACTTTGCCCTTATTAGCGATCAGAAGCAACAGCGTTTTGTATTCAGTAGGCGTTAGATGTATTTCATTATCTGAAACAAAAACCTTACGCTTCTCATAATCTACCATCAACCAATCACAAGAAAATTTTGTGTTGCCCACTTCAGTGCCGGATTTTTGCAGAGAGCGCTCCACCACCCGGATTCGCGCCATAAGTTCACCCATATGGAAAGGCTTCGTAATATAGTCATTAGCCCCAAGATCTAGCGCTGCAATTTTCTCTTTCTCCTGTCCGCGTGCTGAGACAATCAAAACCGGTGTGTCAGAAAAAGTTCGCAGTTCACGCAAAAGGTCAACGCCGTCCCTATCTGGCAATCCAAGGTCCAACAAAACAATATCGGGCCGGTGCGAAGAAAAGAGAAACATTCCTTCGGCAGCTGTTTCTGCCGTCAGAACACTGTAGCTTTCTTTTGACAGAGAGATATCGATAAAATGTGAAATATACTTATCATCTTCAATAACTAGAATCGTCCGCTGATCGTTCATGGCTTTCCTCCATAGGCAGCGTGAAGGTAAATATCGTCCCTGTTGGAACATTATCTGCCACAAATATTTCTCCGCCGTGAGCTTCAACAATTGCTTTGCAAATGGATAGGCCAAGGCCCAACCCCCGGCGACCATCCACAATTTCATCATCCTGTGTAACAAACCGCTCAAACAAATGTCCACGTATTGACACAGGGATACCGCCTCCGGTATCTTGAACCGATACGATCAGCTTCTCACCAGCTTGTACGGTTAGCGTGATGGCGCTTTCCGGCGGCGTATGGCGAACCGCATTTTCCAAAAGATTAATAATTACCTGCGAAATCAACTTGCCGTCCATTGGTGCAGTCACGACCTCTTCGGGCAGCTTCACTTGAAAGCTCCTACCACGAATTAATCGCTCTGTGTGCTTTACGGCCTCCCCGATCACATCGTCTATCACTTCATCCTGCTTGTGCAAGACGATCTTTTGTTCGCTGATACGCGTCATATTGAGGATATTTTCAACGAGGTCAGTTAACCATACGATTTCCTCGCTGATATCGGATGCCAATTTTCTGCGCTGCGATTCTGACAACTCCTGATAATTGTCAGCTAGCAGGTTGCCCGCACCAGAAAGCGCAGTAAGCGGACTCCTCAGATCGTGTGCAACCGAACGCAGAAGAGTGCCGCGCTGTTGCTCCCGCACCATTGCCAATCTAATTTTTTCGCGGTCCGCCACTAACGTTTCTCGTTCCAGCGCGATACCAAGCTGTGTACAGACCGCCTGAATAATTAAAAGCTGTTGCCCTTCCGGCTCCTGATCGATAAGTATCAGCCGCCCCAGCGTGCCGGAGCCGCTGCGAATTTCAAAGCCCTTGCCAGCATCCTGCCCTAGATGGACCGTACAGTCCAGTCCGGCATATTCTCTGACAAGATCCTCGGCCTTTTTAACCACGCTCTCTTTGCCGCTGGCGGAAAGAAAACCGGAAGCAATTCGGTACATGATTTTTGCAATTCGCTCATTTTGGCTGGCCAGCTTCATCTCGCTTTGTAAACGGGAAGTAACTGTGCCTGAAACAATCCCTGTTACCAAAAAAAACATAATCAGCATCAGGTCATTTGTTCTGTAAATAAAAAAAGAATAGCGTGGCTCAGTAAACAAATAATTAAAAAGCATAACAGAAATTAGTGCCGCACCAATCGCCCAACCCCGACTGCTTGTCAGGACCGCCGTAAACAGGACGCTGAGCAGGAACACCATAATGATGCTCTCGTTGCCCACACCCAATAAGCCTATCAGCAGCGCGCAGGTTGTAGCTAAGCCCATGACAAAAACCATTTTTGCCCCTTGCTTAACCGTAGCCAACACCTCACAATCTGATTACTTTTTACTAATCATTTTTAGAATATCCTTTTGTTCCCCTGCTACAATAATATGTTCCTGTTCGCTGAAAACATGGTCAGCACTAATAAGCGGAAGAATATGTTTGCCAACCCGCACTCCAATAACGTTAACTCGATGCTTTATGCGGACATCCAGCTCACGAATATTTCGACCATACCAATCGCTGGGCGTCTCTACTTCCATAATAGCATATTCTGGTGATAACTCAATATAATCAAAGGCACCTTTTGCTGAATATCGTACAGCAGTTCGCTGTGCCATATCACGTTCGGGGTATACCACATCGTCTGCGCCAATCTTCTTAAGCAGGTCAGCATGAATTTCGCGGTTTGATTTTGCGACTACATAAGGCGCACCCAGCTCTTTGAGCAATGAAGTAATCTCCATCGAAGACTGAAAATTATCACTAATGCAAACAAAGCACACATCAAAGTTTCGAACGCCCAATTCTTCCAACACATCCCGGTCCATACAATCGCCAATCTGCACCCTTGTGACAAAAGGCTCCAGATTGTGTACGGCCTCCTCGTCCATATCCACCAACATTACTTCATTATGAAGCTCCGCAAGCTTTACGGCGAGGTTTTTCCCAAAGCGCCCCGCACCTATAACAAGCATTGATCTCATAATCTGCCCCGTCCTTTCAAATTAACCGACAATAACCTTGCCGATGGGATTTCTTAATTTTCCACCCTTGTTTGACCTTGCTACCGCCAAAAAAACCGTGAGGCTGCCGACACGGCCCGCATACATCAACAACACTATAACAATGCGTGATAATGTCGGCAACGCCTGGGTAATTCCAGTTGAAAGACCCACTGTACCAATAGCGGATAAGCACTCAAAAGCGGCGTCGGTGAGCAACTGCCCCTGTGCGCAGAGCACTAGTATGCCGCCAACTGTCATAGCCAAATAAACCGACACACCGCAAAAAGCGCGACGTAATATCTCAGTCTCCAAACGAAAATGCCATATTGAAACATCCTCCCGGTTGCGAAGGGAAGCAAAAACAGTAGCAGCCATAACAACCATGGTGGTAACCTTTATGCCTCCGCCAGTGCCACCGGGGGCAGCCCCAATAAACATCAACATCATTGTGACAAACTTGCCACCGTCCGAAAGCGCAGCCATATCCACGGTATTAAAGCCGGCTGTTCTTGGTGTAACTGATTGAAAAAATGCGGAAAGAATCCGCTCCGGTGTGCTCATGGTTGAAAATACGCCATCATTTTCAAGCAACAAAAAAAGCAACGTGCCCACCGTCAAAAGTACAAATGTCGAAATTAAAACCGCTCGGGAATGAAGCCTGAGCTTACCAAAACTAAACCGACCCTCTATGAGCTCGTTCCACACAACAAAGCCAATACCGCCGATAACGATTAGTGCCGCGATGGTGAGAACCACCAGCGGATCATTGTAAAAATATGTTAAAGAGGAGCTGGGTGTACGAAAGCCCATCAAGTCAAAACCTGCATTACAAAATGCGGATATTGAATGAAATATAGAATACCAAAGCCCCCGCGCCCAGCCAAACTCAGGAACAAAACGCATGGAGAGCAAAGCCGCGCCAAGGCCTTCAAAAAGAGCTGTTCCAATCAGCATTCGTCTAACCAGCCGGATAACGCCGCCCACCTGAGTTGCACTGACAGCCTCTGCCAACAACGAGCGCTCACGCAGGCCTATCCGCCTGCCAACCACCAAGGAAAATAAAATAGCGATGGCCATAAAGCCAAGTCCGCCGATCTGAATAAGCAGCAAAATGACAGCCTGCCCAAATACGGAAAACTGTGTCCATGTATCATATACAACAAGGCCCGTAACACAGGTGGCAGACGCCGAAGTAAACAATGCGTTTAAAAATGGTATAAATTCACCATCGCGGTTAGCAATAGGCAAACTTAAAAGCATTCCGCCCACCAAAATAATAAAGGCAAACCCAACCGCGATCGTTCGCGTTGCAGTCCACTGTCTTATGTTCATTTGCCTATACCTCTCATTTCCGCCAGCAACACATCGACCGATTCGCCAGCGCTAAGTAATCGGTCTACACCCACGTCTTCAAAAACCTTGCACAAATCTGGTGTGTTGCAACGCGCAATAATATAAATACCAGGATCCGCGCACTTGGCGGCGTGGCATATCTCCAAATTTTTAAGATCATCGCCTGAAAAAGCAAACAGCGCCGAGTAAAAACCGTCCTCCGGGAAAGAGAATGTCGTAAGCGCGCTACACTTTAAACCGGATTTTTTCATTTTATCTACAACATCAGGGGCTCCGTAAACCAGCACACCTTTATTTGCACGCCCCTGCAATCCATCAAGAAAGTTATCCTTTTCAAAAAACAAATCCAGGCGGCGCATTATAAAATAGCTGAGCAGAAACGCACCCAGAGTGGCAAGGATCAGTAGAACCGTCATAGTTTTCCACCCACCTTTCTGTTGCCATAATAACAGAAAGGATATAATCCCGACGTCCTTGTTTGCGCCACCGTATTATTTTTTTATAAAGATGTTCGAATATACAAAACCTCATTTGGCGGATTCAACCGCTTCATTACCGGCGGGATAGACAATGTTAAATTCCACATAACCAGCAATATTCACTTATGCCCCTTTTGGTTTATCACCTATTGTACCATAACCCAGTTGCAGGGTAAACCCTAATTGTGCCCTTCACACGGACAAAGCTATTTGCTATACTATAACCACTCTATTTTGAAAAAGGGGTGTTGGGATGCAGCGAAATTATATTAGCAGCGTGCGGCTGACCACACCGATAAACGCAAGTTCCTATCTGGGTGAGCTACCGGTGGTGCGCCATTTGACGCGGATAAAAGAACTCGTTTTTGCCAACCCCGTCACCTTTTTAGTGGGTGAAAACGGCACAGGTAAGTCTACCATACTTGAAGCTATCGCCGTAGCATATGGCTTTAACGCCGAGGGCGGTACACGAAACTTTAACTTTGCCACCAGCGCCACGCATTCTGATTTATACCGACACCTCACGCTTTTTAAAAGCGCTTATCCTAAAGACGGTTTTTTTCTGAGGGCGGAGAGCTTTTACAACGCAGCAAGCTATGCCGATGCGGTATATGAAGACAAACTCATGGCAGGCGTTCCCACCGCATATGGCGCGCGTTCGCTGCATGCACAGTCCCATGGAGAGAGTTTTCTTTCGCTGGTGGAGAACCGCTTTAATGGTGATGGTCTTTATCTGCTAGACGAACCTGAGTCGGCCCTTTCACCCAACCGTCTTATGACGCTGATGGTCCATATTCACGCGCTAGTGCAAAAGAATTCTCAGTTTATCATTGCTACCCATTCACCCATTCTAATGACTTACCCAGGTGCACAGGTGTATGAACTTTCAATGGCAGGTATTCATTCTGTTGATTATCGAAATACTGAACATTATCAACTGACTCGCCGCTTTCTTGAAAATCCAGAAAAAATGCTACATTATCTTTTGGATGAAAACTAACACCTTTTAAACACTAATAACTAAAATAGACATCTATAAAGTCTTGTGCCGTATAATTCCAAAGGGAAGGCAAATTGCTCACGCAGTTTATGCCTTCCCTTTTTAGTTTAGTTTTATTAGTCTTGACCCTTCACTGCTAAAATACACAGATATTTCAACAAGCTATCAAAAGTACCAACATCTTGGTGTCAGAATGCGTCTACAATTTAAGCTGGGTATCTGTGACATGCTTTTCCCGAAAGGGGAAAGCCTTCTCAAATTCGGTCAACTCAACTGGATCAATATGAAAAACGTTATCCTCATAAAACCGCCCAGTAATCGATTCTAGTGCGTGATCCTGAAGCTCCAGCGCCATAAAGGCATCAAAGTTTGCGCCATCAGCTGTGGTTATCCCAAACTTGTTGGCGTTTTCAAAGCCGAACCGGTGATAGTAGGCGGGATCTCCAAAAATGATGACGGCCGAATATTTTGTCTTTTGGGCGACTGTAAGTGAATGACGCACTAAACCAGCACCCACGCCCTGCCGCTGGAATTCTGGCAACACACTTAGCGGGCCAAATGTCAGTACCGAGTTAACGCAGCCGCTATCATCAATCACCTGTGCTACTGAATACATAATATTGCCTACAATGCAGCAGCCATCATGCACCGCCACGAAATCCAAATCCGGCAAAAATGATTTGGATTGACGCAGCTTGTGCGCCACCAGATGCTCATCACAGCCGGGCTTGTAAACATCCCAAAATGCATCCCGCGTCAGGCACTCTACTGCGTGATAATCCCGCTCGGTTTCACGGCGGATGATTATATTCTTATTCATAACGACTGCTCCCCCTCCTTAATAATAACCATATTGCCTTCCTGATGGCGCCGCTCCAAAATGCGTCGGGCTTTTCGGTTTTCCACGGTATCAAATAAAATTGAGAAGTCATAGTCCGCTGGATAAAGTTCACTGGCGGACACCTGAAGCTTAATTCTTTTGTGGTTGATCAGCTTTTTTATTCCTTTGACCTGTACGCCTATTTCACCCCTATCATTAGCTTGAGCATAAACAATTCCTGTTTCTTTTGCGGGATATACCAGCACGCTATCCCCGATCTGAAATGTCTCACAGCGAGATGGCTCCGTTTTCGGTGCCTTCTGCCGTGCGATTTTTGGCGCCGCCACTTTGCTCAAACCGTCGATAACCCTGCTTTGCTGCGGAACCGGCAGACTTTTAATCACTTGCTTGGTGTAGGCGGCCTCTCGGGCACGGTTTAACATTGTTTCGGGCATGCCAAGTCGCTCAGCAATATACAGTGCGCAGCTTTCACCTGCCTCGCCAATTTCGAGGCGGTATAGCGGGCGTAAGCTTTCGCGGTCAAAGTCCATGCGGGCATTGATAAGCCCAGGCGTGTTGGCTGCGTAAGTTTTTATTTCAGGGTAGTGGGTTGTAGCAGCAAACAGGCAGCCTTTTGCACAAAGCACGTCTAGAATAGCTACCGCAATCCCCATTCCTTCTGCAGGGTCGGTGCCGGAACCTAGCTCATCAAGTAATACAAGCGTTTCACCAGTCGCCTGTTGTAAAATATCCAGAACATTTTTGATGTGGGCAGAAAAAGTGGAAAGGTTTTCTGATATGCTCTGTCCGTCACCTATATCACAGAGTACAAGATTATGCATGCAAAGGCTGCTGCCCGCCTCAATGGGTAAATGGAGGCCGCTTTGCGCCATTAGGGAAAAAAGGCCAACGGTTTTAAGCGTAACCGTTTTGCCACCCGTATTGGGGCCGGTTATAACAATTCCGGAAATTTCGCCACCCACCGTAAAATTTAACGGAACCGCTGTGGTCTTATCCAGCAGGGGATGTCTCGCACCTATTAGTCGAATACACCGATCGGTGGTAATGTTGACAGGACCGGCCTGCATGGAAAGACTGAGTTTGCCTTTAGCAAAGAGAAAATCTAACGTCTGCATTGTTTCTACGTTGCGCTTTATTACCAGCAGATTATCACTTACTAACGCGGTCAGGGCATATAAAATACGTCTAACCTCACTGTCCTCCTCCACCTCCAGCGCGTACAGTTCCGACTGGAAACGCCCAACTGAGGCAGGCTCTATAAAACAGGTACCCCCCGTGTTGGATACTTCAATCACTGTTCCTGTAACATCCTTTTTATGCTCGCGTTTTACGGGCAGCGTATAATGTCCGCCGCGCATGGAGATGAAGCTTTCAGAAAACCATGCCTTATTTTTACGCAGGAGCGCATCCAGCTTCCCCTTAATTTGGTCGATAGTACTTGCCATTTGACGGCGAATATCACTCAGGCAGTCAGAAGCTCGGTCATCCAGTACGCCGCTTCTGACACAGCGCAGTAGTTCGTCTTCCATTCCACTGAGTGGATCAATGGCTCCACCATACCAGGCGATGTTCGAATCTGTTGATTCGGCTCGTTTAAGGTAGGCGCGCATTCTGCGGCATGCCGCCAAAAAAGAAATGACATGCTCAATTTGCTCAGGCACCAGCATGGCGTCCGCCTGTACCAGTCCTATAACTTTTTGTAACTCAGTCATGGGCGAGAGGGGCGGACTTCCGGCCTGTTCCAGAATTCGCCGCGCTTGTGTGGTTTCATCTATCCAGCGCCGTGCTTCTGCTTCGTTTAAACTGGGCGCTAAGGCGAGGCAACGTGCTTTAACTGTTTCTGACAGCGCATTTTCTGCTAAAAGCGCTAATATCTTATCAAATTCAAGTGTTTTATAATGAGGATTCAATTTAATCACCTTCTCTAAAAATAAAAGCCCACAGAAAATACACCACACCTGTCAGTGCAGTATGCTCCCTGTGGGCAAAAATCAATATATAAAGAAAGCGTGACAAGTATACCTTATCACGCTTCTATATTGAGGCTGTTGAAGCAATCTGTCAGGTATGTTTTTGCAAAAGGGCAACCAAAACCAGAGGGGAATTCCCCTCGCCGATTGCACCTTTTGTAACTCTATTTAATTAGAGCTCACCATAACAGATAACACGGACATCAACACGCCACCTTTTCTTTTTTATTTAATATGACACACTTTCTATTTTATGTCAAGCGGCAATATCCTGTTATTATAATATTGTCTCTTATGAGTTTTTAACACTAAAAACCAGCTAAAACCCATAATCGCCTTCAATAAATATCACCTTGATTCTATCCTTGACGAACTGCCCAGCTATCAAAACAAAATCATTGCAGATGCGCTGGGCGTGGTTACAGTCCACACATCGGCCTAGCTTGGCGCAGGGCGTTTCTTTTTGGAGGCGCTTAGCATCTAAAGGTGCGGCCACCTGCCGAGCACGATTAATAGCAGCCTCAAGCGTATTGGTAATCTTATTGGTTCCCGTCACCACGATGACCTGCCCGGGGCCGTAAAGCATGGGTGCAACACGGCTTCCATTGCCGTCGATGTTAAAAAGCCTGCCATCTGTAATAACAGCGTTAACACCAGTAAAAAAAGTATCGGCACGAAAATTCTGAAGGTAAATCTCCCTCTTTTGTTCAGAGTCCAGCCCCGGTTGGTGCTTATCTAAGAATTGATAAGGGCCGCTTCGTAGAAAATCAAATACTCCCACTTGTTCAAGTGTCAACGAATCACCGCAGCCAATGGTTTCTCCTGTTTTCAATAGAGAGGCCAGTAGTGAATGCAGTGCCTCGGGGCTTTCGACATAGTAACCGCCCATATTATGCCTCTTCAGATTTTGAATTGTTCTTTCAGTTTGTGCCTTCACAGGGCGTCATTCTCCTTTTCTCTGATAAGTTTCCTATATATTATTGTTTTTACTCTGAATACAAAGTCCGAAAGGATCCTGGGTGACTATCGCACCGCTTAGAGCCGAATTTCGTAATGTGATAGCCGGCTGCGGGCCAAAACGCAACAGTAACCTAAGATTTAAAGTAAAATCATTATACGCACTTCCATATAATAATCAGTATTGACTATTAGTACACTCATCCCTGACTACATATCAAGGGCTTTCTTATAATATTTAGCAGCCGCTGGGTTTTCCCCAGCGGCTTTCCATATCAATCGTTTTGTTTTATTACAGGAACCCAAACCTCATAACGGGTATTTTCGGGTGTGGGGTCTAAATAGACCTCCACATCGGGACCGGTACCGTACTCATAGCCGGAAGTGGGCAGCCATTCGGTGACAATTCGCTTCTCTAGCTCCTGAATCGATATACCGTTACCCCGCCCGCTAAAGACAGCCCAAGTGGCGGCAGGAACCACATATTCCTCAAATCCGGCAGCTGGCAGAGTGCTGGCCACAGCAATATAATACCGCCATTGTTCCGCCGCTCCGTTGCAGGCGCTAACACCTAAAATCCCCATAGGCTGAGCATTCATCATGCTAGCCAGCTTTGCAATAATGCCGTCCTGCGCCGCCTTGCCCCATAATGCAGGTACCGTTTCAAAGTTTTTTTCAATTTCCTGCTCAAGTGGCGCACTAAGGCCCACTATGCGAAAAGCCTCTTTTTTCTCGATTCTGTAATCCATCTGTACCGCTCCCCTAATTGTAATTTGGAAGCTGATGGGCGGAAAGGATGAAAGGATTCTGCCTACTTCTCTGGCCTGAGAGGGGGCAAACCCATGCACACTTTGAAAAGCACGGTTAAAGGCAGTAGGCGATTCATAGCCATATTTCGCAGCGGTATCAATAATTTTTAAATCTCCGCTCTGCAAATCTGCCACCGCCCGACTCATCCGCCTACGACGGATATATTCTGACAATGAGATTCCCGCCATATAACCAAACATACGTTGAAAGTGATAGGCCGAACAGCAGGCAATTCTTCCAAGCTGTTCATAATCCGGCTCGTCAGTAAGGTGCTCTTCAATATAATTGATCGCAGCGTTAAGTCGTTTAACCCAATCCATCTATCGCACTTCCTTTAATTAGAGGATATCAGCTTTAAGCGATCATGTCCTCGCTTTCTGCGCACAAAAATGAGAGGTCTATAGAGGATCACAAAATCTCCTGAACTCGGCCGACTTTCCCGTCTTGGAGCATCACCTTTATTCCGTGAGGATGAAAGCTGCTCTTGGTCAGAATTTTTGCCACGAAGCCCTCAGTCAATCTTCCGGTTCGCTGGTCAGCTTTTAAAACAATATTGACTTTGCCGCCGATTTTAATATTTACCCTGTTTTGTCCGTTCAACACGCATCTCCCTTATGTTCCAGAATAAAAGCTTCCGGCACGTCCATTCGCCGGGCAGTTTCCGACATGGTCAAACCACTTGCTAAAAAACGACGCACGACCACTGTCATATTTTCGCCCACTTCGAGAATGTGCCCGTCAGGGTCATAAAACCGCACCACGTGTTGACCCCAACTGTGCTCTCTGAGTGGATGGACATAGCGAATATCGGGCCATGCCGAAAGCTTTTTGAGAAATCCAGCGAGATCATCCTCTTCGAAATAAAGCTCGGCCGCGTTATGGCCAAACTGAATTTCACTGGCAGCCTTGTTTATAAAACCCTGCCAACTTTCAAGCGTCTGAAGGGCGATTATGTTTGAGAGCGTAACATTTGCACCAAAATCTGCGGTGACCTCCAGCCCCAACAGCTCACAATAAAAACGTTTAGCGCGAGTCATGTCGGCAACAGCCAGCAAAGTACAACCATATTTCATTTACAAATCCTCAGGCACAGAGATTTCTTTGCCAACCAGATCAATCACTTTAGCAAAGCCGGCTCTGTCCTTGATAGTGCTGCTCAGTGAAGTTGGAACAGCGGTAATTCGTGACCTACCGACCGCATCAATAAAGGTTTTAACAGCGGGGGGAAAGGTATCTGCCCAGACTGGAAACACCAAAATAATCGGCTCATGTGCATCTGGTTCGGCATACCTTGCAGGCAACTCCTTCTTATTAACCGACATAAAACCGGCTTTCATAAAGCCTATTGCCCCCGCCCAGCTTTTCCCGTCATCAATTTTCTGCGCCGTTACACCATAGCGTGCAGCAAACGTTTCAGCTATTTTTTTGCTGCGATTAGTGCGGGTGAAGTAATAAATCTGCATAATTTTCACTCCTTATTTATTGCGTAAACAAAGTGCATCATCTCTTTGCCATTCACCATCTTGACATGCTGCCCTATTATGCGCATATCCAGCCGTTGGGCCACTCTACGTGAAGCAGTGTTTTCAGGACGAATATCCGCTACCACCCGAGCCGCCTCAAGTGTATTAAAAGCATAATCGATCCAGCCCTTTGCGCCTTCCAAAGCGTAGCCTTTACCCCAATGACACCTTGCCAGAATATAGCCCACCCCTAATGCGATATCGTCTCCAATGTCCTCGTTGAGCAATCCTATTAAGCCAATCAGCGCACCGCTTTCTTTGTCGATAGCAGCATAGTAGGCATAGCCATCTTTAGCATATCGCGTCAGACACTTATCAATCCACTGGGTAATTTGCAAATCGTCAAATCCATATTCCCATGCATACATCGTTTCAGGATCGCCTAGAATGGGGCGCAGAGCCTGATGATCAGCATGGGAAATACACCGGAATGCCAATCGGGGCGTTTCCAGCACCCACAGTGGGCGCTTTAACACCACTTTATCCACAATTTGACCCCCAGCCTCTATTATGGGATGGTCATAGTTATCAATAAAAAAGTTCTTAACACGGTAGATTCCTGAAAAACCGCAGCGCTGATAAAATGGCAACGTATTGGGGCTATCCCCTGTGCCGACCAGCATAGTGTGGTAGTTTGCCTTATAGCGTCGGGCCATGTCTTCTATCATGCACTTGCCCAAGCCTTGTCGCTGCCAATCTGGTGCGACGGCCAGGTTTTGAAGCTCGCATACGCCGTTTCCTTCATCGGTAACCACTGCCACCGCAACAGTTACACCCGATTCAAACATCGCGAACATAGCACCTCGCTCAAGGTAGCGATCTAGCATGTTCTCCTGTTCATCGGCCAAAAGCAAAAGGTCTAAATATTGTTTTTTATTTTGAGCAATTAGTTTAATCTCCATAGCATTTATCCTCTGCAGTATTGTTGGGTATAGACTAATCTGCCTGAAATGCGTTCGGAGCGCATAAGGCTGATGGTGCTAGCTCGAGTAGAAAAGGCCAACCCTAATAGTGTACTGGGTTCGGGTTGTGTAGCAAGTCGAACCTCGCGCGCCAACGTAATATGAGGTGAAAAGCGGCGGTCTTCCAGGTGAAAGCCCGCATCAGCCAAGTGGACCGACAACTCTTTTTGCAGCGACAAAAGCGTTCTATTTTCTGAAAGACCAATCCACCAGATATCTCCACCGTCTCGCTTAAACCGCCCCACGTAGTCAAAAGTCAGAGACATTGGCCTCACGGTAGTTCGGTCCATTGCATGTTGGACGGCATGCACCTGTGTTGGATCAATCTCGCCCAAAAATGCTAGCGTTAGGTGCAGGTTTTCTGGCTGGGAGAAGTTACCCTTCCCAAAAACACGCAACCGCTGTTGGACGGCAATAATATTATTACGCGTTTCTTCGTCAAAATTAATCGCAATAAAAAGCCGCATAGTTTATGTCTCCCTTAAAATCGTGGTCAGCGCTTGTACAAATGCGCCGTCCTGCTCTGGCATACGTTTTTTAGGGCCCCTGAGCCGCCCCCCACTGTTTCGAATCTTCTTTGCCGTGTGCCGAGCCAGCAGCAGTCCATCTATATTTTCAGACGTGTAGGCCATACCGTCCTGATTAATTACCTTTGTGGCTCGAGCAAGACACATCGCCGCAAGGCCATAATCCTGCGTTACTACAATATCGCCAGGCTGCACCAAATTGACTAATGCAAAATCGACGCTATCTGCCCCTTTTGAAAAGACAAGTGTCTGCGCGCCGGGCTTTTCAAATCGATGAGCCGTATCGCAAAGAATCAGGCAAGGCACATTAAACTGCTTTGCCAGCGCAACCGTTTCGTCTACCACTGGGCATCCATCAGCATCTATGAGAATTCGTCGGGTCACTTAACACCCTCCAAAATTTCCTTTTGCAGTTTTTTAGTAAGCTTTTCAAATACCAGACGATAAGAATCATCACACATCTGCTTAAGCTGCTCGTCGGAGAGTCTGCCCCCTAAATTAACCGAGTTCCAACAACGTTTATCACTATAAAAACCGGGCAGCACCTCTTCATGCGCTTTACGCAACATATCCGCCATCAGGGGGTCACACTTAAGGTTTATCAAATCTTTCTGAGCATAGATGGGGTCATATTTATCCGACGGGTGCATCATAGACGCAAACAGCTTGCCGCCAACCTGATAGCGGAGCCACTGCCATTCCTCTTTGAAATCTTTGGTTACGCCAGGCTTTGATAAGAGATATTCATCCAGCCAATTATAGTGGTTCATCACGTTCCCTCTTTTCAGTCACAGTTTTATTCCAATTTTATCACGCAATTCCGTTTTTATCCACCATATAATTCTATTGACAAATATAAAAACCGCCGCAAAGGCGATAACCTTTTGCGGCGTTTTGTGGACACCATGGAAAAAAGATTTCTTATCTTTCCCCAAAGAGAGCGCCAAGTCCTCAAAATAAATCAGATTCTCCGCAACCACTTACCAATTTTATGATACCATAAATCCTCAAGCTTTTCATGGTCGTGTTCAAATATTTATGCGACTGTTTGCGCTTGGTGTACTTGCCATTGATAATTCCTGTCCTGCTTTCTGCTGAAAGGCGGCGGGAACTTCTTCGGTTGAACCATATCGGGCGGTGGCTTCAAATAGATGATTTGTTTCTGCGCCAATGTTTTCGACGAAACAGAACGTTCAAGAAACGGATAATCCCGCCAGCATAAAAAAGAATGTTTTCGCATATTTTTCATTCTTCTGCCGGTCGGAATCGTTGCGATGATTTCACTGTAGCCGCTGTCATTGCTTTGGAGCAGAGCATTCCCTTGGCGGGGAGGCTCACACGCTGTCGCAAACGGCCCACACGCCGTTTCAGCGATTGCGGTGGTGTCTACTGCTTCATCGGGACAGCTATCGTTTACAGGGGCGAAGCTGGGTTCCATTCCTTCAGAGCAGTTTTCTGTATAGAGGGCATCGGCAAAGGCACCCTCCTGAATGGCTTTCATGAGCGCCAGCTTGGAAAGGTTCCGTTCCGCCGCAAGGTCAATATAAAATGAACGCTGCTCATCGGTTTCACAACACTCCAGTATCACGGCATTTTGTGTCCAGCCAAGGGACTGTGCCCTTTCCATAAGAACCGGGTTGTTTTCATAAGTGCGGTAAAAATCACGCATCCTGCGGAGATTACGAAGAGAGAAGCCTTTCAGCGATGGAAACCGGTTGGCGAGCATTTCAGCCAAATGTGGGATAAATGCTTTTTCTCCCTGACGGCAGATACATTGACCGATCCGTGTATAAAGCTCCAGCAGTGCCCGATTGCAGGGCTTCTCGTCTTTTTCATAGCATTCAGCTACCGCAGAGGCAACCTGTTCCAGATACAGGGCGCTGTTCTTTTTCAATGCTTTCATAGACTTCTCCTTTCCGGCTCCGTGGGAGCCTGTTTTTTTATGTACCCGGCAGAGCAAGCTCCACCGGTGAAATGCTTGGAATTGTTAGTAGCTTTGTTTCATTTCAAGGCCGCCGTCTTGTTGTGCAGTTGCTTCATCCATATGAACGCCCAGCCGGTTGGGAAGATAATCACTCAGCCAAGTGCCGCCGAAGGCACTGTGTGACTGCAAACGCCATATGGCGAGCTTTCCCATATGCAAATCCACATTTTCCATGGAAAACAGCAGATTGGTGCAGCCGTCATGCTCAAAAGCGAAAACCTCCTTGAAGGTATCGCCGTTTTGCAGGATACCTTCCTGTGTCAGCAGCTCGTTAATACCATTTACCCATTCTGAAAGCTCCCCGCCGCAGCCTTGAAGAATCAATCCTTCACGGTCTGTCATGGTGCGAAGCTCATCTGTCGTAATCCGTTTCACGGTATGGCCTCCTTTCATTCCATCCTCATGCCGAACTGCTGAGTGGGGCTTTCCTCCGGCTCAGACGGTGCCGGACGTGAAAGCACTGAGAAGCCGTCCTCGCCGGGAACGACACCGAGGGTGCGTCCATTGTCAAAGGTGCAGTGAAGCGTGCCGATGTCATCCACAAAATTTACCGTCCCTTCCGTACCCGGCGCAATGGGGGCGTATGGGTCCTCCATGCTGTTCAGGCGGATACGGGTTCCGCTGGGATACCGCTCCTTCATCCGCTGTGCTTTTTGGTAATCAAAAAACATTTTCATTCCTCCTGATTCAAATTTTCTGCCAGTTCCATGCAATATAGAAAATCAGGCGCGGGATATTTCCCCGCACCTGATTGCCGTTGCCCTTATATAATCTGCTCAATCTCCGTTCCGTCCTTGAAACGGATGAGCAGTTTTTCTTCGCTGAGTACCGTGATGGCACTGATCAACTGCCGCACCGTGACCTCGTCAAAGGTGGCGATGCCGGTGTCCACTGCTTCCAACTCGGCGGCCAGCTGCTCCGCCCGTTCATCCGCCTGTTCGGTATCCTGCCGATTTTTCTCCAGCTCGCTCCGTTTGGCCACCAGTGCGGAGAATTCCATACTGACCTTTTTCAGTTCCTCATCGTATTGGGTGGAATCCGCTCCCACGGCGGCAGCAAGCTGGAGAAGCCTGTACTGCTGTTCCCGCAGTTGGGACAGCCTGCTGTCGATGGCTGCGAGGCTGGTTTCGCCGTTCTCCGGCAAAAGGGCTGTTCGGATGCTGTCCTGCAGAATCGCTTTCAAGGTCTTTTGGCTGAACATTTCGTTCATGGCACTGACCACCGCAGTGTGAATCCGGCTTTCCTCCAGCGTAGGGGCATCCTTGCAGAACTTTTTGCCGTTCTCCAGACGGTTGATACACCGCCAGACAATTTTTTTACCCTCCGGTCTGGTCCATGTCACCCTGCGGTAAGGGCTGCCGCAGTTCCCGCAGGATAACAGCTCGGTCAGCACATATTTGCCGCTGTATTTGGCAAGCTCGGTTTTGGCGGCTGTACTGACTTTTTTCAGGCTGGATCGCCGTGCCATTTCCTCCTGCACCCGCTGAAAGGTCAGCCGGTCGATGATGGCGGGATGACTGTTCTCCACGTAGTATTGGGGGAGCTCACCGGTGTTTTTCTTGGTCTGGCGGGTGAAAAGGTCTGCGATGTAGGTTTTCTGGAGCAGAGCGTCCCCCATGTATTTTTCGTTTCGAAGCATCCCCCGTATCACGCCGTCATTCCACTTTTTATGCCCCCGCGCCGTTTTGATGCCGTCCGCCTCAAGGTCTGCGATGATTTTGGCTACGCTGTGCCCAATCAGATACCGTGAAAAAATCCTGCGGACGATTTCCGCTTCCTCCGGGTCGATTTCAGGCAGATCGTTCTCGCCTCTGCGATAGCCTAAAAATCCGGCATAGTGGAAGTAAACCTTGCCATCCTTGAAATTCTTGCGGTGTCCCCAGCGGATGTTGCCGCTCATGGATTCGCTCTCGGCCTGTGCCTGGCTCATCATAAAGGTTAGGATCATCTCATTGTCCATGTAGAGGGTGTTGACATTTTCCTTTTCAAAGAAAACACCCACGCCCATCCGCTTAAGCCTGCGGACATA
Source organism: Candidatus Fimivivens sp. (assembly GCA_034933525.1). Lineage (GTDB taxonomy): Bacteria > Bacillota > Clostridia > Oscillospirales > Ruminococcaceae > Yanshouia. The sequence goes on along the minus strand of JAYFNI010000010.1, from coordinate 4,290 downwards.
ATCCAGACCGTCCAGTGTATTCCGGCAGAACCGGGACACCGATTTGGTGATAATCAGATCCACCTTGCCCTTTTCGCAGGCTTTGATCATCCGCAGGAAATCCTTGCGCTTTTTGGTAGAGGTTGCGGTTTTGCCCTCGTCCGCGAACATATCCACCATGGTCCACTCTTGCTGGGCGGCGATTTTTTCGGTGTAATATTCAATCTGTGCCTGATAGCTGTCAAGCTGTTCCTCGGAGTTGGTGGAAACGCGGCAGTAGGGCGCTACCCGCAGGCGCTGTTTGCGGATATCTTTCTGGTTGTGCTTGGGATCTGCGGGAATCACCGTGACTTTTCTCACTGCGCTTTCGGGCACTTTGCATCCTCCTTTCCATCTGCTTCAAGGGATTTTCCGTTGATGAGCCGCAAGCGGAGACCGCCGTGGGCGGTAAATTGGATTTCCTGCACTGCGGTTGTGAAAAGCTCTCTGAGAAGTTCCTCATTGATAGATTGTGTGAGGATTTTTTCCTTCAGTCTCTGCATCTGATCATAAGGCATAGAATCAGGCAGTCCGCTGTATTGCTCGGCGGCACAGGCCAGTATCAGCATTTTGGTATATTCCGCACCCGGCTCGGCTTTGTTCAGTTCCCGGATGACCTCGTTTCGGATGCGTACCGCCTCCAGCGTCGATTCATTTGTATTCTGCGGCAGGAGCCAGTCTAAGAGGTTCGGGTTCTGCGCCAGCACATTCAGCCTTTCGGATAGGGCTGTGCGGATGTCCTCGTCCTCTATGTAACGGCGGTTGGTACAGCCCTCCTTTTCGCAGTACCAGCGGGGCTTTCCCCCAGCTCTGGTATCGCGGAGCATCCTGCCGCCGCACACGCCGCAGACCGCCTTTTCACGGATGGGTCTGATGTAATCCGGGCAGGGTGTATAGGTATTCTTTTCTCCCCGGACAAGCTGGGCACGCAAAAAGTCTTCCGGCTCAAGGATGGGGGGATATTCCTTTTCCCCAAGATAGCGTTCGTTTTCGAGGATGCGCTTAACCATGTGCTTGTTCCATTCAGCCGTGTGGCTGTGGTAACGAAGCCCCCGGCGCATCATTTCAGCGGCAATTTTGCTGTAGGCCATGCCGTCCACATAAAGTCTGAAAATTTCTTTGACCGCCGCCGATTCTGTGGGGCTGCATTGTATCTCTCCCTTTTTCATGGTGTACCCGAAGGGGATTTTTCTCTGCCATGCCATATTACCGCACCGTCCTTTCCATGGTTTCTTTCAGCATCAGACCGTTGTAGAGATTGAGATTCATCTCGGTTTCCGAAGAGATGAAGACGCTCTCCACCAGCGTTTCAAACACTTCCTCCGTGAGTGCCTCTAAATATTCGGGACTGTCCTCCAGATAATCCAGCATGGCTTGGGTCGCTTTGATCTGACTGTCCTCGCCGTTGGCCTCCATAATACGGCGGCGTTGACGGCGCAGCTCCCGAAGCTTAAAGTCAATTTCGCCGGTTTGGGATAAATAAAGAGCAGAATCTACGTATCCTTTCGACTTGAGTCGAACAAGAACGAGATTCTGCTCGGTGAGCTGGGCGATTTCTTTGTCGATATCATTGATTCTGCGGTTGGAGCGAAGCTCCTTTTCCCGAAGCTCGGTCAGCTGGGTTAAGACCGGGGACAGGATTTGCGCACGATGCCGTTTCAGCTTGTGGTACATGCGGAGGATTGCCGTGACAATCTGTTCCTCCGGTATCTGTGAGGTGGGGCAAAGGTCTTTATCACGGTCATGCCTCCGGCAAGTCCAGTAGACCTTTTCATTGACGATTTTTCTGCGGAACAGAGTACCGCAGCCTTCACAGCGGATTTTCTTTGCCAGCAGTGCGGAGGAAACCGTTCCGTTTGTCTGCCTCCGTCGGCTATCCATCAGTGCCTGCACCCGCTGAAAGTCCTCCTTGGAAATAATCGCCTCATGGCAGTTCTCTACAAAGTATTTCGGTTTCTCACCCTTGTTGCGCACCTGCCGGAACGGGATTTCGTTGGTGGCAAAGCTCTTTTGCCAGATCATATCTCCGGTGTAGGCGATGTTGGTGAGGATGTACGCCACCGTACTTGGGTGCCAGACGGTTCGCCCTTTGGTGCGGGGGACGCCTGCTTTGTTCAGCTCGTCTGCGATGTCATCCTTTCCCTGACCGCTGAGATAAGCGGCATAAATGCGGCGCACCACCTCGGCCTGTTCGGGAATAATCATTAGGGTGCGCCCCTCCAGCCTGTAGCCGTAAGGCTCGGACGGCGATAGGTAATCGCCCTTTTCCATACGGATGCGGACGCTGATGCGCATATTGTTTGAGTGGTTCTGTGACTCCATCTGTGAAAAAGCGCCGTAGATGGTGGCAATCTGCTCAGACGTCATTTTTCCGGTGTCGATGTTCTCCTTTTCAAAGTGGATGGAGATGCCCAGCCGTAAAAGCTCCCGCACATACTGGATATATTCCTTGGTGTTTCTCGCGAAACGGGATATGGATTTGACGAGGACGCGGTCGATCTTTCCGTCCCGGCAATCCTGAATCATCCGGTTGAATTCATCCCGCTTGCTTGCCACAAGGCCGGAGATGCCCTCGTCGGCATAAATGTCCGCCAGTTCCCAGCTCTCCTGTGCGGCGATATGCCGGGTGTAATAATCCACCTGTGCGATGTAGGAGTTCTGCTGATCCTCCGAATCACTGCTCACACGGGCATATGCCGCCACACGGAGCTTTGCCGTTTCCGGCTTTCGCGCCTGTATCAATGTGATTTTAGGCGCTTCCGCCGATGTTGAATTGGGTTGATACATCTTTTTTCCCTCCTTTCAACGACATACACTACCACACCTCCCGGCATATAGCTACCGAATCGTTGATAATATTCAGAAAACAATTCCGCGACTCAGCATAGTGCGATGATGGTGGGTCGCAGCCTGCGTTCCAAGTCTTTTTTAATCCTTTCAATTTCCTGATCTGTCATGTTCTTGGCGGCCGCAAGACGTGTGAGCTGCTGCAGGGCGGCAGCGTACATCAGATTACCGGATACCTGTGCGTTTGTCATGGTGTTTCCCTCCCTGATAAAATAGGCGTCGGAGCCAGTCCGACGCTGATTGCCAGCGCCTCGTCAATTTTTTTCATTTCCTGTTCATCCAGCCTTCCGACATATTCCCGAAGCCTGCTGCGGTCTATGGTGCGTATCTGCTCCAAAAGCACAAAGGATTCCTTCAGGCGGCCGCAGGCATGACCGATGCTTGCATGGGTGGGGAGCGGCTTTTTCGGCTTCGCTGTAATGGCGGCGGCAATCACGGTGGGACTGTAACGGTTTCCAACGTTATTTTGCAGAATGATAAGGGGCCTTACACCGCCTTGTTCCGAGCCGACCGTTGGATTTAAATCTGCATAGTAGATGTCGCCTCGTAAAATGGTATTATGGAACTGTTTCAAATACACACCTCTTTTCCTATGCCGGTATTCTTAATGGCACAAAAATAAGAACCTCACGCCGTTTACAAAATCAAAGATTTTGACGGCTGAGAGAACCTTGTTGCTTCGCAATATGGGACCGCCGATCCCTAATGGCGTGAGGTTCTCATGGCTTCTGACATTAAGATTTTTCTTCTGTGCTTAATTTGACACTACTCCCCAAGCACACAGAGCTCTGGTTTATAAGAGCTCAAAAGGCGACGGCCTGAACTGCGGCTGGCTTCACCGCATCATAGGAATCTCACCTCCACCGGGATCTCCGCTGGCTGCCCTCATTGCGTGGTCCCCAGGTCTTGTGGGGGCTGTGACTGGACAGAAGTATCAATATGGGCTGACGGGGTCATTGCAAAACAGGCTGCCACAGCCTGCTTTTCGGACGGATGGGTACCGCTTTGCACCTTATTTGGCCGTCTTTGATAGGGTGGAAAATGAGAAACCATGAACAGAATAAAAATAATATGGTTGCTTTCATGTTCTCATCGCCGTCCTACAGGTGGTCTTGGCGCATCCTCCGGGGTCGCTTTCCCTTTTGGGGTCCGTCAGCTAACGTATTCAGGTCGTCGGATATGAAATTTTCAAAGAGCAATGAGGGTGAATAGAAAAACCCCCTCACTACTAAGCCGATTTCGTGAGGGGGTCTACAAAAAATATTTTTACTTTTCTATCATTTTTTTGAGCTTCAGCCGAATCTGTCGTTCACGGTAGCTGATAGTTTGTTGCTTGATACCGGTTTCCCGCTCCAATTCCGACTGAGATTTTCCTTGAAAGTACAGGGCAAAGATTAAAGCCTGTTCCTCCTTAGAAAGCTGTGC
>JAYFNI010000009.1:0-325695 GCA_034933525.1 Candidatus Fimivivens sp. | reverse complement strand
CACCCGTTCCCATTCCGAACACGGTCGTTAAGCTCATCAGTGCCGAAGATACTTGGATGGAGACGTCCTGGGAAAATAGGTCGGCGCCGGCATCTTTACAGACATCCCTGCAATAGCGGGGGTGTCTGTTTTTATTTACTTAATTGTTACATAAATACCTTTTGTTAACATATTTCTAATGTTATAATAATAGTAAATATATCTGAGCAAAAAGAAAATCACGAAATATATTGATGATTGATAGCACATTATCTTAAAACAATGTCAGAAAGAGGGCTTTGCTGATGGATAAGTTCTGTATTGTTACCGAATCTACCGCTGATTTGACCCCAGAGCTTATTGATAGATTTAAAATAACCGTAATACCGATGCGGTTTTCTTTTGGAGATAAGGAATACTATAATTACCCAGATAATCGAGAACTCTCTTCAGAAGATTTTTACCAGAAACTTAGGGAAGGTCATGTCTCCACTACCACAGCTATAAATATGAGCCAGTTTGAAGAGGCATTTTTACCAATTCTGGAGCGTGGCGAGGATATTTTATATCTGGGGTTTTCATCTGGACTGAGCAGTACGTATGGAACGGCTGTTGTGGTTTCAGAACAGCTTAAAGAGCAATATCCTTCGCGAAAGATTGTGGTTATAGATACGCTGGCCGCATCCATGGGCGAGGGGCTGCTGGTCTGTTTAGCAGCGATTCAAAAACAAAATGGTGCGAGCCTTACTGAGGTTATCGACTGGGTACATGCGCATATATTGAAGCTTTGTCACTGGTTTACGGTGGATGATTTAATGTATCTTTACCGTGGTGGCAGAGTTAATGCGCTGGCGGCGCACGTCGGAACTGCTTTTGGTATTAAACCTATTTTACATGTTGATAATGAAGGCCATTTGATTCCAGCGGCAAAGGTGAGGGGGCGCAAGCAGTCTATCGAAGCGCTCGCTGATAAAATTGGTGAGTTAGGAACCGATGTTTCGGAGCAGATAATTTTTATTGGTCATGCAGAGGCTGCTGATGCGGCGCAGACGCTTGCGGAGATGATTAATAGCCGCTTCTCTCCAAAAGAAATACAGATAGCCTCTATTGGTCCTGTGGTAGGTAGCCATACCGGCCCAGGGCTGGTTTCGGTATATTTTATGGGAACCAGCCGTTAGATCACAATATATAATTGCAGATGATTAAAGGGGGAGCAACATGGGCGATTTATTATCTTTGATTCGGCATCGGCAAAGTTGCCGGAATTTTGACCCGGCGCGTTCTGTAGAAAAGGAAAAGCTGATAGATATTCTTCAAGCGGCTGCACTGTCGCCTTCAGCTTGTAATAGCCAGCCATGGCGTTATATAGCGGTGGATGAGCCGCAGAGGGTAGAACAAGTGGCACAATGCCTTCAAGATTCCGGGATGAATAAATTTACTGGCAAGGCTACCGCTTTTATTGTCGCAATCGAAGGCAAGCAAAATCTGACGGCCAAAGTTGGAGAATCACTTAAAAATCAAAAGTTTTCTGGAATTGATCTCGGCCTTTCGATAGCCCATCTGGTGTTGGCTGCTGCAGATGTAGGCCTGGCCAGCTGCATATTGGGCTGGTTTAACGAACGTAAGCTAAAGATGTTGCTTGGTATACCTAAAACACGTCGGATTCGTCTGGTGGTAGCACTGGGGTATGCAATGGCCGATGATGCTTTGCGCGAAAAACAGCGTAAAAAGTTTGACGAAGTGGTGAGCTTCAACAAGTTTTGAATATGGCAATGGATTGTGGCGACCTTAGTCTCAGTCAAAACGCTAAATTACTGCAATTAGATTATGCCAAACCGTAAATCAAAGACGTGTATTTACTAAATGTAAATACACGTCTTTGACGATATAGGGGATTTTAGTTGATAGCATAGAGTCTTTTATAAGGACTTTTAGCATTAGGGGTTAGGACGTAAAAGTGATAAGGTAGTATTGATTCAATAGGAATATTGAACCGATTGCAGTATTCGGCAATATAAGGCATGATCTCCTGCATATCCTCGTCGGAGGCGTCGGAAGCCAACACCTGTGGGGGTAGATTTATTAATGGCTGTGCCGAACGGATGAATATTTTTCCGCCATGCATGCCGGTGCCGCAGAAATAGCCAAATGGAACGCGCCCTTCGCAACCAAGGCCTAATACGACGATATGTCCTCCGGCTTGATACTCACCTAAAAAGCTGCCTGCGGCACCGCCGATGACCAGCAACGGTATTTTATCTTGATAGGCCTTCATGTGAATGCCGGCGCGATAACCTGCATTACCCTTAACAAAGATTGCGCCGCCACGCATGGAATAACCCGTGGCATCACCTGATGAGCCATTTATCACGATTAGGCCGTCGTTCATGGTGTCTCCAGTAGCATCCTGTGCGTTTCCGTTGACCAAGATTGTCCCGCCGTCCATATAAGCGCCCAACGCGTTACCTGGAACACCGCTGATGTGAACTATTTTGTCGGAGATACCCGCGCCGATGAAGCGCTGCCCCAGACAACCTACTAGCTCAATATCTCCTGCCGGTGCGCGGCGGATAGCTTGATTTAAAAGTGTTTGATCCATATTATGTGCATCAATTTTCATAGCAGTCACCTCCATTTCTTATTGACCGGCATGTTGTACGCCAAGAATTCTAAGCTCGGCATCTGTTAGTCCGACTCCCCGGAGCATCAGGCGATTGCCCCGCAGCGCTTCGATGGAGTTAATGCCCATACCACCCATCATTTCCTTAACTTCATGTGTCCATCCTTCGATAAGATTGACTAGTTGACGGTGTGCCTCCGTAGCATTTAGGCGTTTAGTCAAATTAGGGGTTTGGGTACAAATTCCCCAGTTGCAGCCCCCGGTGTGGCAGCTGTGGCACATGTGGCAGCCCATGGCAATAAGAGCGGCGGTGCCAATGTAGACAGCATCTGCGCCAAGGGCAATGGCCTTAATAACATCGGCGCTATTGCGAATCGTACCGCTGGCAATGATGGAAACCTCGTTTCGGATGCCTTCTTCACGTAAGCGGGCATCGACGGCGGCAAGTGCCAGCTCAATCGGAATGCCGACATTGTCTCGCGTCTGGGTAGGGGCAGCGCCAGTGCCTGCGCGCAAACCATCTATCGCAATAATATCCGCGCCGCTTCTCGCAATACCGCTTGCAATAGAAGCGACATTATGTACTGCGGCAATTTTAACAATAATCGGTTTTTTGTAAGCGGTAACTTCTTTTAAGGAGTATACGAGTTGACGCAAATCTTCTATGGAATAAATATCGTGGTGCGGCGCTGGGGATATGGCGTCGGTACCTTCAGGAATCATACGGGTTTTGGAAATATCCCCGATGTTCTTTGTTCCTGCCAGATGTCCGCCAATTCCTGGTTTTGCGCCCTGTCCGATTTTAATCTCAATCGCTGCGCCGGTTTCTAAATATTTACGATGGACGCCAAAACGGCCTGAAGCCACTTGAACGATAGTGTGGTCACCATACTGGTACAAATCATGGTGCAAGCCGCCTTCACCGGTGTTATAGTAAGTACCCAAGTCAGTGGAGGCTCTTGCTAGTGCTTCATGCGCCGGGTAGCTGATTGCCCCGTAGCTCATGGCCGCAAACATAATTGGAGTGTCGAGCGTCAGGTGTGGCGGTAGGGTGTTGATTAGGTTGCCGGCGGCATCACGTCGAATGTTAACCGAGGTTTTACCAAGATAAGTGCGAGTCTCCATAGGTTCACGCAGCGGGTCAATGGAGGGGTTTGTAACCTGCGCAGCATTGATTAAAAGTTTATCCCAGTAAAGAGGATAGTTTTTTGTGGTTCCCATGCCGGAAAGCAATACGCCGCCCGTGGCCGCTTGCAGATAGATTTCGCGCATGTTGTTCGCGCTCCAGTTACTGCTGATGTTGACAGCTTGCGGGTTTCGGATGATTTTAATTGCTTTCGTTGGGCAGGTTGCAACGCAGCGGTAGCAGTTAACACATTTGTTGTTAATTTCTGTAAGCGCTTTTTTATCCGCTGTGAATTGATGCACGCCGTAGCTGCACTCTTTGACGCATTTGCCGCATAGGTTGCAGCGGTTTTCATTGCGCACCACTTCGAAGTTAGAAGCAAAATCTAAAGCGTACATATCGAATCCTCCCTGCTTCTGAAAATCACGGCCTCGCCGCCCTTAGGCGACCAGAACTTGTCGAGCTCCGGTTCAATTGCGCGGATGGCACATTCTTCGCTGGCAATATAGACGCGGCTGCCGCGTTCACCCACGACCATTGAGCGCAGCTTCAAGCGGTCATTTAATGCCATCAATCCGCCGTCAAAACCAACAAGTATGGAAAATGGGCCGGTCATTAACAGGCTGGCAAAGGTGTTGCGAAGATAGGTCAGCTGTTCGCGCTCTGCGGGAGGCTTTGTGGCGATTGTGCTCCAAAAAGGCGCCGCGATGACGCTGGCCATTTCTTTTAACGAAAGCTGTTTGCGCCGCACCAGGTAATCGATGACATAGGTGATGACCTCAGTGTCAGTGAGCAGCGTGCATTTATAGCCGAACATTTCAATATAGCGGCGATTGGCGTCATAAGAGGAAATTTCTCCATTATGTACGACTGAATAATCAAGCAAAGCAAAAGGATGCGCGCCGCCCCACCAGCCGGGCGTGTTCGTAGGGTAACGACCGTGAGCCGTCCACGCATAACCTTTATATTCTTCAAGACAGTAAAATTCCCCTACGTCTTCGGGGTAGCCCACCGCCTTAAACACGCCCATGTTTTTTCCGCTGGAGAAGACATGGGCTCCCGTCATCGTCGTATTGATTCGTGTGACACAGCGCATTACATATTCTTTTTCGTCCAGCTGACTGTGGTCAAGTTTGTTTTCGAGTGGCCGCATAAAATAGCGCCAAATTAACGGGGCATCGGTAATGCGCGGGTGCTTTCTTGTCGGAATCTTGGACAGATTGGCAATGTCAAAATGACGTTCAAGAAATTTTTCACAGGTTTCTTTGGCGGATTGATCCTCATAAAACACGTGAAAGGCATAGTGGCTTTTGTACTGGGGATAGATGCCGTACGCGGCGAAACCGCCGCCCAGACCATTGGAACGGTCGTGCATCGTCGAAATGGATCGGATAATCTCATCACCTGAAATGGCTTTGCCTTCCAGGTCAATAATTCCTGAGATTGCGCAGCCCGATGGGATTCTGATTTGGCCTTCTTTTTGCATGGGGGTTCCTCCCTTCAAACGGTCAAGCGGTAAAAAATAGGAGAGGTGTCTCTAGAGGACACCTCTCCCGGTAATCGCCCTTGATTATGCAAGTGATTTTAATACAACTTGCATTTTTCGTCAAGCGATTTTGCAATTTTTATAAAACGTCCTGCAAAATCCGTTCATTGCGTACAGCTGATTGTGCAACTTAACGCAAATTGCCGTCAAAAACAAAGCTGAACAAGACTGCGTGGTTACTGCGTTTTATGGATACAAAATGAGATACAAAGGTAAAAAGTTATTTATCGGCAGGCGGATTCTGCTGGGGGGCGGGCGGAACTATAGAATTATTCTTCTTGTTATCTTTCATTTTTAATTTAATGCGGCGAGATGCTTTGAAAGAAGCGAATATAAAGGCACCAAAAATCGCAACCCAAATAATAATTAGCGGTAGATCTTCTATCACAAAGAGCAGTAATGCTTCAAAGAACCAGACCATTTTTTCGCCTGAGCGCTTAAAAGAGGCGGTAATTTTTTCACCCAAGGTTTTGGGCGCCGATTCCACCGGCTGATACTCGACAACTTCCCTCAAATCTAAATTTAAATAAGAATAGGAGATTTGGCTGTCCATCCGTCGCATCGTCGCGGTCAACGATTCAATTTGATAACGCACGTCAGAAAGCGCCTGCTCAAGTGAAATGACATCCTCCAGCTTTTCGGCTTTTGACAAAATATCTAAAAGTCGCTCTTCCTGCAGCTTTAAAGAATTAAGATGCGCTTGCACGTCAAAATAACTATCAGTTATGTCATCGATATTTTCGCTTTTTGATGTAACATTACAGATGCCCCCAACGGCGGTGGCAACACTATCAAGCTTATCAGCGGGAATTCTAGCTTGAATAGAGGCAGAACGCTCATAATAAGCGCCGCGATGGGTTAAACTTTGACCATTGGTGTTTTGACTTTCAATATAGCCGCCCTGCTCGGTGATGGCCGCCAAAATTTGCTGAAATGCGATGTCGAATTCCTTTGTCTCAAGCGAAAGATAACTGTGTTTGACAATTTTACGGTCAGGCGTCATCACCATAACATCGGCTTTATTCTGATCAGATGCTATTACAAACGGTGCCTGCGCAGCCATTGGTGCTGGCCCTCCAGCAATGGCTGGCGCCATGCTTGAACGGACTGCGGTAGAAGATTCGGCGGGTGCCGCTTTATCATTTTCTGAACTTATGCTGCTGCAGGCGGTACATGTAACCAATACAGCAAGTATTACAGCCAATGCTGAGAAAACAGACTTTTTGAACTGCATAGAAAAACCTCCTTTAAAATGTGCTTCTGCTAATAAGGTACAAAAATTCTACCAGATTATTGCATTACATGGCTGGTGACAGTTGCTTTTTTAAATATTTTTAGAATGGGCAAAAAATATCGCGAGCTGATGCTTGACATTTTTAATCGTGTCCAATATAATGTCAGTGATCGCAAAAAAAGAACAGATTGGTTAGACAGAGTCTTTCCACTCGCAAATGTTTTTGACCACTTCCAGCGGGAAGGAATGGCCATACGGACAGCCGGGTCAAATGCCGAGCGGCAACTTCGTTGCCTTATTGATTGCGTTAGAAGCGCAAATTTTATAAGTTGGTTACTTAAAACCGATGTGTAAGCGGACACATAAAACTTGTGAAACGATCAATAAGAGTAGTAAAAGTAACTATTTGCTATATAGACTCTGACTGTTCTGAATTTTTAACGATGAGGACTTGCGCCTATCTGATGTGATTGGGAGCAAAGCCTTTTCAAAAATAACAGATTTATCGAAGCACAAGTGTTTTGGCGAATTTCGCTACACTTGTGCTTATTTTGTTTTAATGGGGGAAAAGGCGAAATGGATGAAAAAATGACGCTCTATGGTTTTAATAACCTGACAAAATCTTTGAGCTTTAATATTTATGATGTTTGCTATGCCAAAACTGCGCGGGAGCAAAAGGATTATATCGCCTATATTGACGAACAGTATAATTCTGAGCGTCTGACCAAAATATTAACCCACTTGACCGAAATGATTGGTGCGACAATTCTTAATATTTCACGGCAGGATTACGAGCCACAAGGGGCAAGCGTGACGATTCTTATTGCGGAGGAATCAATGATCCCAAGTGGAGACACTATTGTAGGGCACCTTGACAAAAGCCACGTTACGGTGCATACCTACCCCGAGTATCATCCCGAGACAAGCATTGCTACATTCCGCGTCGATATTGATGTAGCTACCTGTGGTGAGATTACGCCTCTTTCGACGCTCGATTATCTCATTGGCAGCTTCGATTCTGACATCATTACAATGGACTACCGCGTGCGTGGCTTTACCCGCGACTTGACCGGCAGGAAATTGTTTATTGACCAAGATATGATTTCGATTCAGCGATATATCGACGAGGAGACCCTGCACCGTTATGACGCCATAGACATCAATGTATATGAAGCAAATCTATTCCACACCAAGATGCTGATAAAAGAACTGGATCTGCAGAATTATCTTTTTAAAACCGATGTGTACGAGCTGCCGCCCAAGGAGCGGCTGGCGATTACAAATAACCTGCGCCGCGAAATGATTGAAATTTTTAGCGGCAGAAATGTCTATTAGCACAGGGGGAGCGGCATGGCACTTGATCAAACACGCGCGCCAATCTATGAAGCGCTTGAAGAATTTAAAAAAATGCGGGTAGTTCCCTTTGACGTACCAGGTCATAAGCGCGGCCGGGGGAACCCTGAACTAAGAGATTTTCTAGGTGAAAAATGTGTCGGAATCGACGTCAACTCAATGAAACCACTAGATAACCTTTGCCATCCGGTTTCGGTAATAAAAGATGCCGAAGCGCTTGCGGCCGAGGCGTTCGGCGCCGCCAATGCATTCTTTATGGTGAACGGTACCACATCATCTGTACAGACGATGGTGCTTTCCTGCTGTAAACGGGGGGATAAAATTATCCTGCCGCGAAATGTGCATCGAAGCGTCATCAATGCACTGGTGCTTTGCGGGGCGCATCCTGTTTACGTTAATCCTGAGGTGGACAAGCGCCTTGGAATCTCCTTGGGCATGTCAGTTTCGCAGGTGCAAAAGGCTATAAAAGCTCATCCTGACGCCGTCGCAATTCTTGTAAACAACCCGACCTATTACGGCATTTGTTCAGATATTAAAAGCATTACACGGCTGGCGCATGCCAATGGCATGAAGGTTCTGGCGGATGAGGCCCACGGAACCCACTTCTATTTTGGACGCAGACTGCCGGTCTGCGCGATGTCGGTTGGCGCCGATATGGCGGCGGTGAGCATGCATAAATCGGGTGGAAGCCTCACGCAGAGCTCCTTGCTTCTGACAGGCCCCGAGATGAACGCGGGTTATGTCAGCCAGATTATTAACCTAACCCAAACGACGAGCGGGTCTTACCTGTTGCTTTCAAGCCTGGATATCTCCCGCAGAAACCTCGCATTACGGGGTAAAGAAATTTTTCGCCATGTGCAGGATTTGACGCAGTATGCCCGCGAAGAGATCAATCGTATCGGCGGCTATTACGCCTACGCGCAAGATCTAATCAACAACGATAGCATTTTTGATTTTGATTCCACAAAGCTTTCGGTTTATACGCTGGATATCGGCCTGGCTGGCATTGAGGTTTACGACCTTTTGAGAGACGAATATGACATTCAGGTTGAGTTCGGTGATCTGGGAAATATTTTGGCTTATGTTTCAGTCGGCGATCGTATGCAGGATATTGAGCGGCTGGTCAGTGCGCTGGCCGAGATACGGCGGCGCTACGGACGTGACCGCACCGGCCTTATGACGCAGGAATATCTGCCGCCGCAGGTCGAGGTCACCCCGCAGGAGGCGTTTTATGCCGAAAAAATGTCGCTTCCTTTGGATAAGGCCGAAGGCCATATTTGCAGCGAGTTTGTGATGTGTTACCCACCCGGTATCCCGATTCTCGCGCCGGGTGAGCGGATTACCCGCGATATTTTGGACTACATTGCATATGCCAAGGAAAAGGGTTGTTCAATGACCGGACCGGAGGATATTGCAATCGAACATCTCAATGTCCTGCGGCAAGCAAAAAATTAGATTAGCAGAAAATAATGAAGGAGACACGCATGGAACTTTGGTTTACCGAACAGCACACCCCCAATGTGCGGTTATCTATTAAAACCGACCGGCAGATATATAGCGGTCAAAGTGATTTTCAGCGCATCGACATTTTTGAATCCGAAGAATTCGGGCGTTTTCTGACTCTTGACGGCTATATGATGCTCACCGAAAAGGATGAGTTTGTCTATCACGATATGATCACCCATGTGCCGATGGCTGTGCATCCCAATGTCAAAAATGTGTTAATTATTGGCGGGGGTGACGGCGGCGTGATCCGTGAGCTGGTGCGCTATCCCGAGGTGCAAAGCATTGATTTGGTAGAAATTGATGAGTTAGTGGTGGAAGTCTGCAAAAAGCATCTGCCCACCACCGCCAGTTGGTTTAATGACCCACGGGTTACCACTTATTTTGAGGACGGGTTGAAATTTATCCGTTCCTGCGTTGAGGAATACGACCTCATCATTGTCGATTCAACCGATCCGTTCGGGCCAGGCGAAGGACTGTTCACCCGCGAGTTTTACGGCAACTGTTTTAAAGCGCTGCGGCCTGACGGCATTCTAGTCAATCAGCATGAGAGTCCGTTTTACGCAGATGATGCCTCAGCCATGCAGCGCGCGCATAAGCGCATTGCCGAAAGTTTTCCGATCAGTCGGGTGTATCAAGCGCATATTCCGACCTATCCATCTGGCCACTGGCTGTTTGGTTTTGCTTCAAAAAAATATCATCCGATCAAAGACTTAGATGCGGTCAGGTGGAATGTCCGCGGATTACGTACCCGCTACTACAATACCAAACTGCATATCGGCGCATTTGCGCTGCCCAACTATGTGGAGGAGATGCTAAGAAATGTTGAATAAAAACGTGGAGACCTTTTTGGGCTGCGACTGTGACTATAATGACGCCGACATTGTTTTATTTGGTGCACCGTTCGATTCCACCACCTCTTATCGCCCCGGTGCGCGCTTTGGCAGCCGGGCCATCCGCGCGGAATCTTATGGGCTTGAAACTTACAGCCCGTATCAGGATAAAGATTTAGGTGACTACAACGTCTTTGACAGCGGCGAGCTGGAACTGTGCTTCGGTAGTAGTGAATCCGCGCTGAACGCTGTTCAGCAACGGACGCAAACCATTCTAGATGACGGCAAACTACCCGTCATGCTGGGTGGCGAGCATCTGCTGACACTGGGCTCGGTGCGTGCGCTGCTTGAAAAATACCCCGACCTGTGTATCATTCACTTTGACGCACACACCGACCTGCGTGAAGATTATCTTGGCGCACCTCTCTCCCATGCCAGTGTGATTCGCCGCTGCTGGGAGCTATTGGGCGACGGGCGCATTTGGCAGTTTGGCATCCGTTCGGGCGAGCGGGTGGAATTTCAGTGGGCAAAATCCCACACCATTTTGCGCCCCTTCGACTTTGAAGGACTGGTGCAAGCGGTGGAGGCGATAAACGGCAGACCAGTTTATTTCACGCTGGATTTGGACGTGCTCGACCCCGCGTTTTTTTGCGGAACCGGAACGCCCGAGGCGGGCGGCGTTTCGTTCTTGGCGCTGCTTGAGGCCATTAAAACTGTTTGTGCTGCAAATGTGGTCGGCTGCGACGTCATGGAGCTGGCCCCCCCGCTCGATCAGTCGGGAGCATCCACTGCATTGGCCTGCAAGGTTGTGCGCGAGCTGTTGCTGGCGCTAAACCATTAATATAAATTGACATAAAATAAACGGAGGGTATAGATATGGGAAAGGCTCTTATCATCGGTTGCGGCGGCGTTGCGAGTGTCGCCATCCACAAATGCTGCCAGAATAGCGACGTTTTTGAGGAAATTTGCATTGCCAGCCGTACAAAATCGAAGTGCGACGCGCTCAAAGAAAAACTGACTCCAATTACTAAGACCAAAATTACAACGGCACAAATTGACGCCAACGATGTGGCTGCGCTTGTCTCGCTGATTGAGGCAGTTAAGCCCGACGTGGTTTTAAACCTTGCGCTGCCCTATCAGGATTTAACGATCATGGAGGCTTGCCTAGCCACCAAGACCAACTATGTGGACACGGCTAACTACGAACCGGAGGATACCGCAAAGTTTGAGTATTCCTGGCAGTGGGCCTACCGCAAAAAGTTTGAAGATGCGGGTATTACTGCGCTGTTGGGTAGTGGCTTCGACCCCGGTGTAACCGGCGTTTTTTCGGCTTATGCGCTCAAGCACTACTTTGACGAAATAAATTATATTGACATTCTCGATTGCAACGCGGGAGACCACGGTTACCCCTTTGCGACCAACTTTAACCCTGAGATCAACATCCGCGAGGTGTCGGCTAAGGGCAGCTATTGGGAGAATGGTCAATGGGTTGAGACTGAGCCTATGGAGATCAAGCGCGTATACAATTTCCCCGAAATTGGCGAAAAGGATATGTATCTTTTACACCACGAGGAGCTGGAATCGTTGGCGCTCAACATTCCGGGCATTAAGCGCATCCGCTTCTTTATGACCTTTGGCCAGAGCTATCTGACCCATCTGCGCTGCCTGGAGAATGTCGGCATGACCTCCATCGAGCCGATTGAGTTCGAGGGAAAAATGATCGTACCGCTACAGTTCTTAAAGGCCGTACTGCCTGACCCCTCTTCGTTGGGCCCTCGCACCAAGGGAAAAACAAATATTGGCTGTATCTTCTATGGCAAAAAAGACGGTAAGGATAAGAGCTACTACGTCTACAACGTGTGCGACCACGAGGAGTGCTTCAAAGAAGTCGGCTCTCAGGCAATTGCATACACCACTGGCGTGCCCGCGATGATTGGCGCCATGATGCTGATGACCGGCGAATGGAACATGCCCGGCGTGCATAACATTGAGGAGTTTAACCCCGACCCCTTTATGGATGCGCTGAATAAATACGGCCTGCCGTGGCAGGAAAGCTTTAACCCCACACCGGTGGACTGAGATGAAGTTTTCTGACTTACCAACCCCCTGTTTTGTGGTGGATAAGGCGCTGCTGGAACAAAACCTGAAAATATTGCAGGGTGTGATGCAGCGCACCGGCTGTAAAATTCTGCTGGCGCAAAAGGCATTTTCGCTCTATAAGCTCTACCCGATGATTGGGCAATATCTTAGCGGCACCGCGGCAAGCGGGCTTTATGAAGCGCGTCTTGGGTGCGAAGAGATGGGCAAGGAAAATCATGTGTTTTCCCCCGCCTATCGTGAAGCGGATATGGCTGAATTGACAAAAATCTGCGGTCACATTGTCTTCAACTCTTTCTCTCAGCTTGAACGGTTTGGCACACAAGCGCGGACTGCGGGTTGCGAAATTGGTCTGCGCTTGAATCCCGAGTGCTCGACGCAGGAAGGTCATGCGGTTTACGACCCGTGCTCGCCGAATTCACGTTTGGGCGTGACAAAGGCAAATTTTCGCCCCGAATTGCTGGAAGGCGTTTCAGGCTTTCATTTTCATACGCTGTGTGAGCAGAATTCTGACGCGCTGCTTACCACCATTGCAGCCATTGAAGAACAATTTGGTGAATGGCTGCCGCAGATGAAGTGGCTTAACTTAGGTGGCGGGCATCATATCACCCGCGCCGATTATGACATTACCGCGCTCGAACAGTGTATTATCCGCCTGCAAAAGAAGTATGATTTGCAGGTTTATCTCGAGCCGGGCGAGGCAATCGCGCTTAATACAGGTTTTTTGGTTACCACGGTGCTCGACACACTAAAAAACAGCATGGATATTGCGATTTTGGACGCTTCCGCCGCTTGCCATATGCCGGATGTGCTGGAAATGCCTTATCGTCCTCCGCTTCTGGATTCAGGAATGCCGGATGAGAAAGCGTACACGTACCGTCTGGGCGGCCCCACCTGCCTGGCGGGCGACATTATTGGCGATTACAGCTTTGATGCGCCACTTAAAGCCGGCGACCGATTAGTTTTTGGCGACATGGCGATTTATTCGATGGTTAAGACGAATACCTTTAACGGTATGCCGCTGCCAGCCATTGCACTGCGCGATCAAGACGGCGAATGCCAAGTGTTAAACCGATTTGGCTATATCGATTTTAAAGGTCGTCTGGCATAGGTGCCAGAACAATAATGTATCTAGAAAGGCGCCCGCAATAAGCGGGCGCCTTTTCTGAGAATTAAAGTTTTGTGACTGGGCGTAATAGCTCATAACCGATTGTTTCGGGCCAGAAAATCTGATAGTCCTGCAAAAGATTTTTATTCCATGCAAATCCCTTTACTTCAGGGTCAAATGACCATGCCAACTCTTCAACGCGGCGCATAACCTCTACGCAGTCTTTTAAAAAGTCAAAAGGCGGGTGATAGAATGCCAGATAATAGCTTTCGGGATACTCATACACTTCAAAGCCATCGGGAATCTCGCCGCTGTAATCAAGCGGCAACCCAAGTCCGTAGCTGTACCCCTTGTTGCCGTTTTCGTAAAACCATCCCGCAGTATGGCAACCTAAAATTGGGTGGGCCACATGGCTCATGCTGTCAATTATTCCGCAGATGGTATCGCAGTCTTTGCCCTCCCAAAAAGGGAAATAGGCCTGTACTTTACTGTCTCTGATGCAAAGATATTTGTGAGCGGGTATAAATATTGTTCTGACGTTGGCCTCGGTCAAAATGGTCTTATTCATGTTGGCATCTCCTTTTTGTGGATAGTATTCTGGAAAGAGGACGTCTTTCTTGCTGCGAAAGGGAACGGGTGACGGGCTTTTCCGATATGCCGCCGGTGTACAGCGGTAGGCAAGAACAAAGGCTCTCGTCAAAGCCTGTTGAGAAGAAAAGCCATACTTCATGGCGATGTCGATAATCCGCGCATTTGTATCGCGAATATCCTGTGCTGCCTTCGATAGCCGGCGTCAGGCAACATAGGTTTTAAGCGTAGTACCGACAATGGCGTGAAACTGACTGGAGCAATAGCAAGGCGAATAACCGATCTGCCGTGACATGCTCAATAGCAAAGGGGAGTCGCTTAAATTTTCTTCTACCCAGTTGATCATTTTTTGAACTGACTCATGTTGTTCGTACATACATCCGTCTCCTTTCACCCATATCATACCAAAATCAATTATGTTTGTTTTATCATAAGATATAAAGATTAAATCTAATTGGTTTTATTTTATCATGTAATATAATGTTGGCAAAATTTGAACTCGAATTAAAGTAGACAATCACTTGACAATCTGTTATACTAAGCCGCGAAAAGCTTTGAAAGGAACAAGTACAATGGAAAAATTCATATCATACGAGAAGCTGTCAAAGAAGCGTCAGCGTGCGTTGAACGCAACGCAGCGTAAAAGCTGGGGCGCAATCAGTCCAGTGACGCGCAAACCTGAGAATCCCAAGGCCTACAACAGAAAAAAGACACGGAAATGGGGCGATGAGCCAGCCATGACCGTGTCTTTTTAATTGTAATTAAAATGCCCGGACGACCCAAATTAGCAATAGCAAACCCGCGATATTTAAAAGGGTAAACACCCAAAGATAACGTAGTGGTCGTGCGTGGTCAACCCGCAGATAGAGTTTCAGCGAGATTAAGCTGGCAAGAGAAGCAATCGGGGTACCCAGACCACCGATGTTTACCCCCAACAACAGTCCGCGCCAGTCAGTGGTGAAGTTTGAGAGGAGCACTGCGGCTGGAACATTGCTGATAATTTGGCTTGCAGCTATAGCAGAAAGTAACGTGTTTTGCTTTAGAAGTGCGCTTAGCATTTGGCGAATTTGTGGCATGCGTCCCATATTGCCTGCAAACAGAAAAAAGCAGACAAAGGTCAGAAGCAGTGAATAATCCACCTTTTTGAGTAGAACGGGTGATAGAACCGATAAAGTGATAATGACAATCACGTTCAAAATCAAGTAGGGAAAAAGGCGAAACACCGTCATCAGACACAAAACAAAAAGTGTAATGTAGACAGCCATCCGCCTTGGGTGACAAAGCGTGCTTTGAGAAGAAAAGCATACTTGAATCGCGTCGTTTTTCACACTTAGAGCAAGCATGGATAGGGCGGCAAGGCTGGCCATAACCAGTGGCATGACCACAGCAAAAAATTCATTGGCGTCCAACGTGTAAAAAGCGTATAAAAAGAGATTTTGTGGGTTCCCTACCGGCGTTGCCATACTACCGAGGTTTGCTGCAACAGTTTGCATAACAATAATACGCACCAACTTGTCATTGCGCCCTATCTGCTCAAATACAAGAATTGTAAATGGGACAAAAGTAATCAGTGCCACATCGTTTGTGACAAGCATGGCGGAGAAAAACGGCAGCAGTACCAACACCAGGCATAAAGTTGGTAATCGGTTGCAGCTTTTCAACAGTCTTTGCGACAGTACTGCAAAGACGCCGCATTCCTGAAACCCAAGAACCACAGCCATTAGGCAAAACAGCAAGCACAGAACGCGGATATCAAAGTAAGAAAAATATCCTGCATCGGGCGGGACGGCCAGCATAGATAAACCAGCCAAGATTAGGCAGACGCCAAGTAGCGTATCGTGCTTAAATAAATTTTTTATAATAACAAAAAGGCGCATAATATCACCTTGAAAAAGCCTTTCGCCTTAATAAGATTGCATAAGCGAAAGGAAGTATACCACAAAATATGTTGCCTTTCAATCGCGTCATCATCATATGTCTAAAGAAATAAAACAAGGAGGTCTGGAAAGCGCATAGCTTTTCACGGCCTCCCCAATTGATTAAAAACAAATGGCTTACTCGCATAAAACCGAATAAGCCAAAATGACATGATAGGATCGTAGAAAATTACGATATTATGTTACTGCAATAAAGCCCAATCGTCAGTCAGGATATTATATTTAAATACGGAACCGGTTTCGGTGACGGCAAAGCGCTCCTCCGCGGTGAATTTTTCTGGCGTGTTATTACCCCATGCAAAAAACCACGCTTTGCCGCCATCCTTCCAGTCAGCGTGTTCTTCCAGCATTATCGCGGTGCCGTCGGTGGGGTAGCCCACAGCTTTAAGCATAGCCAGCAGCTTATCAGAAGCAGCCTGCTCACTTGTGACTGCTAGTGTTTCACAAGAGATGAGAGACGAAACATTTTCTGATGATTTACAAGCGGACAGACAAAGCAGTAAAATCGCTGCCAGCAGAATTGTTGTCTGACCCAAGCTGCCTTTTTTACAAAACATACGATTCATAGTTTCTTCCTTCAAATATATCCAAGCTGCCCAATCAATAGGGGTAGACGTAGGATTCAGCTGGTGCCTCAGTTGGGGTCACATTTTTAGCCATAATACAGGGAATGATTTCGCCTTCGAAAGAGGTCTCGTCAATAACGCCATCGACTTGAACCCAAGAATTAGATTCCAGTTGCGGGGCGCCGTCATAAAAGCATAGTAGGCCCGTCGGTTGCATATCAGCCGCACAACATACCATCAGAAGTCTCGCAGGAACAAACTGATTTGGCCCAAAACTGCTATCTTTAAAGACATACCCCACCAGTGATATGGGCGTGCCTTTATAGGAATTAAGGTTGTCGTACACATCGCACAAACCTACATAAAAGTTTTCGCTGGTCAGCACCAAGACGCCATCTTTCAGCGTTATATTTGGCCTTTTCATCTCCACCTGCGGCAGCGCTTGAGAACTGTCTGTTGTAATGCTGGGGGTTTCGCTCGCGGATGTCGGCGCTGATGAGTCTGGGTTGGCGGTGTTGACCGCCGCGGAGTTGCTAATAAGCTGAACGCTCCCTGTTGTGCCGCTGCCAGAATCAAAGGGCTTAGCAGGGATGGCAAGTGCCATTAGCAGTGGCAGCACAAAAAACAGCAGTGGCCAGAAACTCCCCGTCTGTTCCGGTGAAAATAGATTACGAGAAAGCAAAATTGCAATTATAACCATAGCAGCTACTGCAAAAAGCATAAACGGAATAATCCTTGGATGGACGTACAGCCGTACCGAGCCCGTAAAAATAGTCAAACAAAAAAATGCGGCAAAACCCAACAATAGCACAATTTTCAGCGCAATGGTGGTATTCAGGCGACCTAGACGTTGCATTTGGTTCCTCCTCTAAAAAAGAAATGCAAAAAAGTAAAGCATAAAAAAGTTGCTTATAAAAATAACCAGTACCAGTGCAAGGACAAATTTTTTCTTAAAGTTTCCAAGAAGCATCAGGATGTTTTTGATATCCATCATAGGGCCGAACACTAAAAAGCCCATGATAGCGCCTAAGGAAAAACGGCCGGTAAAACTTTTGGCAATAAACGCGTCAGAAGTTGAACAGGCTGAAAACAGAAACGCAATTAACATCATCATTAACAGCGGAAGACAACTTTTCTCACTAAGCCCCTCAAACCAAGCCCGGGGGACCAGAATCTGGATTAGGCTAGTAAGGAACGCCCCCAGTATGAGGTATCTTCCCACACCAAAAAACTCTTCTCCAGCGTGTAAAAACATCGTTCTCAGTTTTTGAGAAATAGTGCGCGTCGTATGCGTTGCTTCTACTTCATCGGGTAACGAATCCAACCGCTCAGCGCAGCACCCACAGTGATCGTGACAGTGGCAACTACAGTCATCATACCCGGTTAATAACACATCGCTTCCGACATTAAGCAAATATAAAATTCCACCCACCATAAGGGCAATCGCCAGCCCAAAAATGACCCTTAACAGCGCCACCTGCGGCTGCCCGGCAAAGGCGTACAGCGTTGAGACAATGACAATTGGGTTGATAATTGGTGCTGAGAGCATAAATGTAACGGCTATCGGCAGGGCTACCCCTTTTTTAACTAGTCGAGTAGTCACAGGCACAATAGCACATTCGCATACTGGAAAAAGTAACCCAGCAAACATAGCGGTAATAAAGCCAAGACCGAACCGCGATGGGAAAACACGTACGACAAATTGGTCGGGGGCGAAAACTTCCATCGCCGCTGAGACAAAAATTCCGATGAGCATAAAGGGAAAGGCTTGCATTAAAATGCTGATAAAGATGGTGTTAAAGATCTGAATTTGCTCTAGAGCTTTGTTATCTATCACTCGGGAACAAGAGAATAACAAGTAGACCACCAACGCCGTAATAATCAAACCGGCAGCTATAATCGAAAAGTCAAGCCCAGTTTTGGGTTGTGGGGTAGCGGTATTCTCTTGTGCATGGTCATGGTTTATCTTCATTATTATTGCCCCCGAGGTAAATTCTTTTGTTGGCATGTCGGACAATAGCCGTATAGATCCAACTGATGTGTTGAGATAAGGTATCCGGTTTGCTGCTCTAACTGATGCTCGTAGCCGGATAGCGGACAGCCATCTACGGCGATCATCTTTTTGCAGCCGAGGCATACTAGATAGTGCCAGTGGTCTTGCTGCTTAAGCGCATATACCGTCCGGTGAGTCCCTGGCAAGGCTAGTCCTGCTATCAGATTCTTTTCAGCTAGAACTTCCAGCACGCGATAGACGGTGGATAAGTTAGCTGAAACATTCCAAGCTTTAAGCGCTAAAAATACTTGCTCAGCATCAAGCGGTTGCTCGCTTTTAAATAATATATCCAGTACTGAAAGCCGAATTTTAGTGCTTTTTAGTCCGTGTTGCCGTATTGCCTTATTAAAATCAATTTTCTCCATCATGGTCCTCCAGGTTGGCGCGTGAATAATCGCACTGTCTCAGTAAACCGAAAGTTTGCGTAACAAACCAGAAGCTATTATCGAAACTAAATTACTATAAAAGCAAAGATGCAAACGCAAATTATTTGCGTTTGCACAAACATTATATGATAGCAACAGGTCAATGTCAATCGAAAAGTGGCGTGTTTCTATGATTCGTTTTCCTGATCGAGTAAAGTTATTACTTCCTCCCAGTGGATGAGCATTAGGTCGGAAATTCGAGGGTCATACATGCGGCCTTGCCCTAGCGCTATTTCATCGCGGCACTTTTCTACCGTCAAATTTTGGCGGTATTTGCGCACGCTCATCATGGCGTCTACTGAATCAGCCAACGAAATAATGCGCGCTCCCAATGGAATTGCTTCACCCGAAAGACCATCAGGATAGCCTGAACCATCCCAGCGCTCGTGGTGATGGCGCACACACAAAGCAATTTCTTCAAATCCGCGGACTTTGCTCAAAATGTTAAAACCTATTATCGGGTGCCGCCGCATAATGGACCACTCTTCGTCTGTAAGCTTGCCGGATTTGTGCAAGATCGCGTCCGGAATGCCAATTTTTCCGATATCATGTACATGAGCTGCAATATGAATCATCTCAGATTGTTCAGCTGGCAGTTGTAACAATCTGCATAGAAATTCGGCAATTTCGGCTACGCGGGAGGAATGACTGGCGGTATAGCTATCTCTTGCCTCCATTGCAGCGACAGTTGCCGCCAATAGCTCGTGGAACAACATTGGAGACGATTGATTTAGGGTGTCCTTCACAAATAAAACCTCTCTACACAGCATAAAAAATAAGGTCGGCCAGACAATCAGTCAAAATCTAATACAATTCGGAAATAGGTAACTCACAGGCTGCGGATTTTAAAACAATTTGCTAAAGTGCCAAATCGGGCAGTTCACTAACCAAAAGAATAGAGCACCGCTTGAGATCATCATGTGCAAGACAGAGCGTGTCTGCCAGCCTAATCGAAAGTTTTGTCACCCTTTCCGTGCATTCACTAGCAAATTGAGCCCCAAAGTCAGTTAAACGAATTGCGCCATAACGCTTTTTCTCCAGGAGACCTTTGTTTGAAAGCACCCCTAGCATTTTATTGACCGAGGGCCGAGTAACCTTTAACTTGTCTGCTATGTTGGATGAACTGACCAATGCTCTTGTTTGGGACAATTCAGCAATTGCCAGCAGATATTTTACCTGTGAAGCTGTTAGTTGCATAAAAGGCCTCCATAGCAAAGGGGCGCGAACAATTCTGCCCACGCCCCATCTGTTATTATTTATGATGGCATGCGCTAGCGCTTGGGCAATTTGCACAGCCGCAGCCGCAGCTGCTTTTATGGTTAATTTTATCTCTAACCAGTTTGACTACAACCAATCCAATAACGCTAAAGACGATGATGCCAACAATTATTGTGGAAAAATTCGCAGAAAGGAAATTAAGCATTTGTTTTCGCCTCCGATTTTGTGTGGAGCCCCTCTTTGTGCTGGTCATAAGGGTTTTTGCGGAACAGCAGCCACAGCAGGGCGGCTAGGAGAATAACCGCAACGGCGGTTCCAATCGTGAAACCATTACCGGTAAAGAGGAGACCCAGCTGATAGACAGTCAGCGAAATGACATATGCGAACACGCACAGATAACCAATGGCGGCCCAAGTCCATTTAGCGTTATTCATCTCACGCCTAATGGCACCCATTGCAGCGAAGCAGGGCGCGCAAAGTAGGTTGAAAGTCAGGAATGAAAAAGCGGATAGGGTGGTGAAGTGAGCCGCGATGGGAGAAAGGTTCTCAAAAGCGCCTTCTTCAACCATTGTCAATGCATCACCGGCAACGCCATAAAGGACACCGAATACACCGACGACTTCTTCTTTAGCCACAAGGCCCATAACAGTAGCGACTGCAGATTGCCAGGTGCCAAAGCCCAAGGGAGCAAACAGCGGTGCGATAGCGCCGCCAATAGCGGCGAGAACCGAATGATCCATATCTTCAACCATCGTGAAGCTACCCTCAACAAAGCCAAAGCTCGAGGTAAACCAGATCAGCACGCTGGCGGCCAAGATAACGGTACCGGCACGTTTAATAAAGGACCAGCCGCGTTCACCAGTACTGCGCAACACGTTGGTTGCAGAAGGAACATGATAAGAAGGCAGCTCCATAACAAAGGGAGCGGTTTCGCCTGCGAAGGCCTTTGTTTTTTTGAGAATGATACCCGAAACGATAACGGCAGCTACGCCGATGAAGTAGGCGGAGGGCGCAACCCACCACGCACCGCCAAACAGTGCGCCGGCAATAAGGCCGACAATTGGCATCTTGGCGCCACAGGGGATAAACGAGGTGGTCATAATGGTCATGCGGCGGTCACGTTCATTTTCAATGGTACGGCTTGCCATAATGCCGGGCACCGAGCAGCCTGAACCGATGAGCATTGGAATAAAGGATTTGCCGGAGAGACCGAATCTGCGGAAAATTCTGTCCATAATGAACGCGACGCGGGCCATGTAGCCGACATCTTCAAGGATGGAGAGCAACAGGAACAGCACGAGCATCTGTGGCACAAAACCGATTACCGCGCCTACACCGCCGACGATGCCATCGACTACAAGACCGGTGAGCCAGTCGGCAACGCCGATGCCGGCCATCCACCCACCTAGTGGGCCTTGAATCCACTCGGCAACCAGTGTGTCATTTGTCCAGTCGGTCAAAATACCGCCGATAGTCGTAATTGAAATGAAGTATACAACAAACATAATCGCGGCAAAGATAGGCAGCGCCAGAATACGGTTGGTTACGATCTGGTCAATGCGATCTGAGCCGGTGAACTTCGAATGATTTTTCTTTTTAACGCTTATTGATACCACCTTGGAGATGTAAGCATAACGCTGATTGATGATAATGCTTTCAGCGTCGTCGTCCATTTCATTTT
This sequence comes from Candidatus Fimivivens sp., assembly GCA_034933525.1. Lineage (GTDB taxonomy): Bacteria > Bacillota > Clostridia > Oscillospirales > Ruminococcaceae > Yanshouia. The sequence goes on along the minus strand of JAYFNI010000009.1, from coordinate 303,828 downwards.
CACAGGCGACAATATGTTCTTCAACGTGGGAAAGCAGATCGGCGTCAAGCTTGAGCTCCTCAATCACCTTGATGTCGCGCTCGAACAGCTTGATAGCATACCAGCGCAAGTTGCGTTCCGGAACCTTGCCTTCAAGTGATTCTTCGATATGCGCAATTGCGTGCTCTACGCTGCCGTTAAATACAGAAGGCATATCGACGGAGGTTTTGCTCCTTGCCAGCTCGGCTGCCCTTTTAGCGACCTGATCAGAACCGACACCCTTAAGCGCTGAAGTTTCAATGACTTCACAGCCCAACGCTTCGCTTAGTTTGGCCAAGTCTATGATGTCGCCGTTTTTACGTACGATGTCGATCATGTTCACTGCGATAATGGTGGGGATGCCAAGCTCGGTGAGCTGGGTGGTCAGATAAAGGTTTCGTTCAATGTTGGTACCGTCTACAATGTTGATGATGGCGTCTGGCTTTTCGTTGACCAGATAGCCACGTGCTACAACCTCTTCAAGCGTATAGGGAGACAGCGAATAAATACCAGGCAGATCCTGAATGATGATGTCTTTAAACCCCTTGAGTTTGCCCTCTTTTTTCTCAACGGTAACGCCTGGCCAGTTGCCTACGTACTGAGCAGAGCCGGTCAGATCGTTGAACATTGTGGTTTTACCACAGTTCGGATTACCGGCAAGCGCTATTTTTATATCCATATATACTCCTCCTTGTGATCGGGGTTAGAAGTTGCTAACCCAATGGCGAAAATATGCTATTCAACCTCAACCATTTCTGCGTCGCTCTTACGAACGCTCAGCTCATAGCCGCGCACCGTTACCTCAATGGGATCGCCCAGAGGCGCGACCTTGCGCACGTAGATTTGAGCGCCCTTGGTCACACCCATATCCATAATGCGGCGCTTCACAGCGCCCTCTCCGTGCAGCTTAACCACGGTAACCGTCTGGCCTATGCCGACTTCCTTCAATGTTTTCATGGATTGTCAACTCCCTATATAATAATTCTATTAACCATGCCTTTATCCAACGCTATGCGGCTGTCTTTAATCGACAATATCATATTTCCGCCAATTTCAGATACGACTGTTACGCGTTCCCCTACCACAAAGCCCAGTTCGGCTAAGTGCTGGCGCACCTCGTCTTTTCCTGTAATTTTGCAGATATAATTCACTTCTCCGGGTTTGGCCATTGTAAGAGGCATCATAATTCTTCTCCATTCCATTGGACATAATCTTTAACCATATTGTCCACAAACGGTTAGCACATCCTAACCGTTAATAGTTTAGCACCTCTAACTCTTTGTGTCAATAGAATTTTGTTAAAACGCCAACAGAAATTAAAAGACTTACCAAAACGAAATTTGTCTAATTTGGCGGAAAAATTAGCTGGTGTGGCAGAAGCTCCTTTGAAAAGACCAAGGCGCGCTTTGTAACTAACAAAACGCGCCAGACAAATACGTTTTTTAAGTTTGACTAAGAGATATGGATCAGTGCTAACGTCAAAATTTATAATGCGACTGGGGATAAGCTTAAATCAGGGCCTGACGGTCGGCCTCTTTTTTAGCAAGATATGCTAATACCTCTACGGCATTAGTATCGGGCTTAACTTTTGGCATAACGTGTTCAATGTTGCCGTTTTCGTCGATGATATAGGTGCTGCGCACAACGCCCATGCTCACTTTGCCGTAATTTTTCTTTTCCTGCCATACGTCATAGGCTTTAATAGTGTTTAGTTCAGGGTCAGAGAGCAAGATAAAAGGCAAATTATATTTTTCTGCAAATTTTTGATGCGACGTCATACTGTCCTTACTAACGCCAATAATGACAACGCCCTGAGCCTGAAACTGGGCGAAAGCCTGCGCAAAAGCGCTGGCTTGCCGGCTGCATCCAGGCGTGTTATCGCGAGAATAAAAATAAAGAACGACAGTACGGCCGCGAAAATCCGATAGTGAGACGGGGCGGCCGTCTTTATTCGGCAGTGTAAATTCTGGCGCTTTGGTGTTGGTGTTTAGCATGTCGCTTCCTCCTTAAAAATTAAACATTAGCGGGAGTTCTTCTGTGGGGTCAAAACATTAATGGATGCAATCATACCACAAGCAAAGCGCGCAGTGGTATAATTTTTCCATTAAAAGGTAGCAGGTCCCTCAGAGGAATCCGTTGGACATTATCGTGGAATAATAGTGCTTTGCGGCTATTATACCATCTATTGTCAATACTGTATCATGTTAACTGACAGTTCTTTTGCATCGGAGTCGCATTGTAAACATATATTGTGATAAATCATATAATTTTACTTTGACACAAGGGATGTGGAGGATTTGAAGATCTATACAGTTCAAACTGGAGACAGCATCTATGCTATTGCTAAAAAATATGGCATACCCATGCAGCGACTCATAGATGACAACAATCTTCAGGATATGCGGCATCTTATCATCGGCCAGTCACTTGTGATTATGGTGGATAACGTGCAGCATGTTGTAATGAGCGGAGAATCGCTCTACAGTATTGCGAATCAATACAATGTTGCCGAGCGGGATATTCTTGCGGCCAACCCTGAAATCACCAATCCCAATATCATTTGGGCGGGGCAGGTCATAACCATCCCATTGTCTTTGGCAAGACAGCAAACAATTGATGTGAATGGATATGTTTTTCCCACTGTCAGCAATGAAACGCTGTCAAAGACACTGCCGCATTTGACGTTTGTTAGCATATTCAGTTATCAGGTGAGCCCTGACGGCAGTCTTGCGCCAATAGCCGATGAAAAAATTATTGCCGCGGCACGTGCGCAGCGCACTGCACCGCTTATGGTTATCACCAATATTCGGCAGGGTGGTAGTTTTGATAGCGAATTGGCGCACACCATTTTAAATGACGATACCATTCAAAATAAAATTTTAGCAAATGTAATGAAAACATTGCCCAAAGGCTACACCGGACTGGATATCGATTTTGAATATCTCTATTCATGGGATCGTGAGCAGTACAACCGTTTTGTTCGAAAGGCAGTTGACACCCTGCGGCCACAAGGGTATACCGTTTCTGTCGCGCTGGCACCTAAGACCAGCGCCGACCAGCCGGGGCTTTTATATGAAGCGCACGACTACCCATTCCATGGCGCAACGGTTGATCACGTTATCCTTATGACCTACGAGTGGGGGTATACGCGAGGGCCTGCACAGGCGGTTGCACCCTTAGATCGGGTTAAACAGGTGCTAGACTATGCTGTTACAGTTATTCCAAGTCAAAAGATTCTGATGGGTATGCCAAATTACGGCTATGACTGGACGCTGCCGTTTACACCAGGTTCTATGGCAAAATCGCTTTCAAACACCGAGGCAATTATCCTTGCGCAGCGGGTGGGCGCAGTTATTCAATTTGACAAACAGGCTCAGGCTCCATTTTTTAATTATTACGATAAAGAAGGGCGAAAGCATGTTGTGTGGTTTGAAGATGCCCGCAGCATTGCAGCAAAGCTTGCGTTGGTAGAAGCCTATAATCTGGGCGGGGTGAGCTATTGGACGGTCAATAAGTTTTTTCCACAGAACTGGATAGTGCTTGAGTCACTATATGATGTCCGAAAGATACTCTAAGCTCAGCGGTCTTTGAGGGGCATAATGACACGCATACATAACAGGGCGGGAGGCCGAATTAGCCTTCCGCCCTACCTGTGTACAAATTTAAATGCGCAAGATTCCGTCTATCTTAAACCTTGTTTATAGACAAGACGAATGATATTAAAAATGGCTACCGCAGTAAATAAGCCGAGGAATATTGCATAGGTACGAATGAGTTCACTCTGCTCGGCGGTTCGGCCTTGCCGGCAATAAAAGAACATTAGAAGCAGCGTAACAAATCCTACACCGGACACAAGCAAATGAATAGCTTCTGAAATAATCGGAAAGTCTGGAGAGGATACAACATGGCATAAAATGAAGAAGAAACTATAAATACTCTGCAGGCCTTTATGTTCCAAAATGTCATCTTGCATCTTTTGCAAATTTAATTTTATCAAAGTATCGAACTCCAATCAAAATGAAAAAACGCAGAGATCATTCTTTAATTTGCTGCATAAAGCGCGCAAAATCGCGCGCGGCGGGGGAAAGATGGGTATCCTTTTTATAATAGAGCGTAATGCCACGCACCACGTTGGGATCGTCTATTTTATAGAAAAACAGCTTGTCAGTGGGCTCAACGTAATGGGTGATTGCATTTCGTATAAAGGCGACGCCATAGCCATTTGAAGCGATGTAGTAGGAAGTAAGCATCTGGTCCAGATACATTTTAACATTTGGCGAAAATCCCGCATTTCGGCACATTTTAAGCGCGCGCTGGTGCATGTCGTTGCCCTTTTTCAACAATAAAAAATCTTGATGTTGAAAAAAGCCCAAGTCTGTTTTGGGGCAGTTTTCTTCGTAGAAGCGACCATCCCGCACCTCTTCAAAGGTGAGGCGATAATTTTTAAGCTGTTCATTGATGGCGATATGTGCAGGAACGGCCAACACAATATGTTCCTCGCCCATCGGCTGACCGATAAAAGTATTGCTGTCCATGGGATCGACATCCAAAATAAAATCGACAACGCCCGATTGCAAACACTGGGTCAGATCTCCGGTGTTGCCCTCTAAAATATTGACGGTGCAGTTGGGGTACCGCTCCTGAAACAGTGCAGAAAGCTCAGGGAGAACATGCGCACAGAAAAAGGCTGCTCCGCCAACAGAGATACTGCCGGAATGATTGATTGAAAGCTCAGCCAGCTGCTGCTCCAGTTCTTTTTCGACCGCCATCATTTTTTCAACGGCATCGATATAAGCGCGGCCGGCGGCGGTAAGGCCAATAGGGGTCGTGCTCCGGTCAAAAAGAGGCATATGTATTTGCAACTCTATCTTTTTAATTTTGTTGCTCAATGCGGGCTGCGTAATAAACAGCCGTTGAGCCGCCTTAGAAAAACTTAGCTCCTGATAAACAGCATAAACGTATTCCATATCTCGCAGCATGCACTATTCCTCCAATGATTACTGGCTCCATTCTACTCTTTTTTTTAGGGGTGCGCAATTATGGATTGATTACGGCATGGGGAAGCTATGAACAATTGAAAAATTTTCAATAATTGCAGGTATTTCAAAATCAACATGTCGTTATGTTGTTTTTAGAATTTTACATGGTCGCCACCTTTTGTTAGAATGATTTTATAAGAAACGGACTGACGCACAATCTAAAGGAGGAGCAGAGTATGGATTTTATTACTGAAAAGTTTAAAAAGCTCGGGGTAGATACCGCCCCTGGGCAGGAGACAAGACAAAAGCAAGAAGTACTGCCTGCCAAGGGCGAAAATCTTCCCGGTACACCGGTGGATTTTTCTCATGGCGATGTCGATGCTTTTACGCCGATTCCTGGAACTCTTGAAACGTTTGTTGAAGGCGTGAAGGTTGGCGGTAAACAAGCTTACACAGAATATCGCGGCAAGGCTGACTTGAGAAAAGATTTAGCGCAGAAACTTGCGGCCTTTTCTGGTGCACCTGTCGATGCCGACAACGAAATCATTCTCACGCCTGGGACACAGGGCGCGCTTTTTTTAGCAATGGGCGCTCTTGTAGGCAGGAACGACAAGGTTGCCATCATTGAGCCAGATTATTTTGCCAACCGCAAGCTGGTAGAGTTTTTTGACGGAGAGCTGATGCCGGTACAAATTCATTATAACGACGTGGAACATTATTCAGGGCTTGATCTTAGCGAGTTGGAGTCCGCCTTTAAAAACGGTGCAAAGGTCTTTTTGTTCTCGAATCCCAACAATCCCACTGGTGTGATTTATTCTCCCGATGAGGTGACGGCTATTGGTCGCCTAGCTAAGCAGTACGATGTCGCTGTGATTGCCGACGAACTTTACAGCCGCCAAATTTTCTCGGACACGCTGGCCTATACCCATCTGCGCGCATTGCCTGAGCGCCCCGAAAAGCTTATTACCATCATCGGGCCGTCTAAGACCGAATCACTAAGCGGCTACCGCCTTGGCGTAGCTTACGGTTCTGCCGATATTATCACGCGCATGGAAAAGCTACAGGCCATCGTCTCACTGCGCGCGGGCGGATACAGTCAAGCGGTGTTCAAGGACTGGTTTGCTGAGCCCGTGGGCTGGATGATCGAGCGCGTGCGGCAGCACGAGGCGATCCGTGATGACCTTGTCAAGATTTTCAGAGCCTGCCCGGGCTGCTCGTTGCGCGCAACTGAAGCCGGAAGCTATGTGTTTGTTACTATTCCAAAACTTGAGGTAACTATGTTACAATTTATAAAGCTGCTGCGTGCGCAGGCGTCTGTAACCGTGACGCCCGGCGTAGAGTTTGGGCCTCAGTTTACGATGAGCTTTCGCATGAACTTCTCGCAGGATCATAAGGCCGCGGTCGCGGCGGCACATCGCATTGTCACTATGATTGAGCGCTACCGCGCATAAGGAGGAAACAAAGATGGCACATTACAAGAATATTGGATTTTTAGGGTGCGGCAAGATTGGCGGCACCATGCTGGAAAGCTTAAAGGATTATAAGGATATATCAGTCTCATTTGTACAGGCGCTGGATTTTTCAACCGAGGGCATAATGTTTCCGGTGGTGACTGAGCAGGATGAGGCTTTGCTGGAAAAGACCGACCTTGTGGTGGAAAGTGCTACCGCCAACGTACTCAAAGCCAATTTTGACGGCATTATCAAGCATTGTGATGTGATGATATTTTCGGTTACGGCTTTTGCTGACGCAGAATTTGAGCGTCACGCCAAGGAGTTGGCGGAAAAATTCGGGCGCAAAATTTATCTGCCCCACGGCGCCATACTCGGTGTTGATGGCATCGCAGACGGCAACGCGCTTTTGACCGACGTTTCGATTGTGACAACCAAAAGCCCTAAAAGTCTAGGCCGCGACGATACTGAGCGCACGGTTGTTTGCGAATGCAGCACCCGTGAAGCCTGCGCGCTCTACCCCCGCAACGTCAATGTCCACGCGACGGTTGCGCTGGCTGGAATCGGCTTTGATCGAACCCGTTCGGTCGTTATCTCTGATCCGGCAGTCAACACCAACACCCATGTCATCGACCTTAAAGGTGACGGCATCCATTTCTGCCTTGAAATCAGCAGCTTCTCCACCGGGGGCGTCACCGGAAAATACACCCCTTATTCCGCCTGCGCAAGCCTAGCTCGTGTTCTGGAACAAGGCGGACTGTTTAGGTTCGTTTGATTTTAGCCCTCCTTAAATTTATATAGTTGCTTTCAAAGCACGAGCCCCGGCTTAAAGGTCGGGGCTCGTACTTTGTTATACTTATTTATTTGTGTGAATCTATTTCTTAAGGGCAGCCAAAACGTAAAAATCGGCGTTATAGTAGGACGGTTCCGTATTAATGTTGGCGTTTTGAACCACAAAGGTAAGCTTGGCACGATCATTTTCCACCGTAAAGGTTGCCGAATCTGTCGTTAACATCGATTTATTTTCGGCAAATCCGTTGTATCGAGAAAATAATTCAGCAGTGTTAAACGCAATAATTTCTTCACCGCCAGTCTGGGAGAGGATAAAGTGGGGGTGATTGTCGCGCGTGATTTTAGTCAGTGTATAGCTTATATTGTCTCTCTCAAATTCGCAGATTGCTTCCTTTGCGGCAATATTAGAGTCAACAGAAGTGCGCATAAAAATGTCATAACCGCTTATTTCAATAGGCAAATTCGGGGATAAATAAACACTTACATATCGCCCACTCTCATCGGGTGTGCCGTATCGACTAAACCCAAATGTGCTTTCAAAATCGGTGTAATAGTCAAAGGACTTAGGCAACCAATTTAATTTACCAACGGCATTTGTGTGATACAAATATTCTAATGATGATGCGATTTTTTCCTTGTCTTCTTTGGAGATATCCGCATTAGGGATTAGCGTGTTATTTTGTAACATGCCATTTTGCGTCAGCACCGTTTCAAGGCGCTGACGTTGGCTAAACTGGCTGATGGTAAATGCATCGACTGGTGGCGTGATTGACACAAATGAAAAAGCAATGAGCAAAGCTGCCACGACGCCAGTTTTTTGAACCGGCGAAAAACTTAGCAACACACCAGCGCAGGCGGCAAAAATGCCAAATAAAATGACGAAATAGCGCGGATGTGTGACGCCGGTATCGCGCATGATGAAAGTTGAAGCAAGAAGCTGGAACACCACAATGGGTATGAGAACCTTTGGAAAGATTTGGCGAAATAAGGTGGCCATGCGGTTGTCAAGGCGTGCGGAAAGGAACAAAATCAGCATAATAACAATGGCATATGAAATGAGCAGTGGCTCCAACAGGTTGTTACGCCAAAAGTCGCCGCCAATATTTAAAAAGATATAAAGTATAAGAATAACAGTAAAAACTTCCGCCAGCGGAATGATGATATAAGATATTAGTATTTCTAAAAATTTGGGACAAAACGCCGCCCGTGCAATAGTTTCCTCCCGCGCAAAAGCTGCGGGAGTCGCGCTGTTGCTTAGGCTGAACCGCCCGGGGTAAACCGGAATGAGCGATAGGAACAAAATCGGCGCAAGTAGCACAAACACCAGATTCATAGTATGAAAATAAATGTCAGTATCCACGCGAATAATTAAGGTATCAATAGTAGCAATAATTAGTCTGCACCCAATAAAAAAAACAGCCGCATACAATATTGATTGGAATAAAGCCTTAAAAGCAGCCATAAAACTTTCATTAAAACTAATGCGGCTTTTGATGGCTGGTATTAGTATAAACGCAAAAATTAATGCAAACACGACCACTGCCGTTCTTACGCTGTTTTGAGTGCTGTATTCTGGAGCTGAGCGAATCAGAAGAAAATACGCCCCTGCCAGTGCAACGCTGAGAGCTCCTAACGATAGCCGGGCAATTTGCCTTTCGAAAAAGCGTTCATATAGAGCCTGAAACACAGTAGATAATACAGCCCCAACGATGCAGGCCATAAATGCTTTGTCGTAGGTTTTGTCAGTGGTATAACCGTAGGAATTTATGGTAGCCGCCAGCAACAGAAAAGCTGTTGTAATTGGGTAACGCGTAATAGCCGAGGTTAGCCCAATTATTTTTTCGGTAATTTTTGAATATTTTTTCATGGGGTGTTCTCCTTTTTTACGTAATTGAGCTTACGACGGATTAAAAGTGAACTCAAAATGATTATTTAAATGCCCAAAGGGTAGCCTAGAGAATTTTGCAGCAATTTGTTAATTTATATTAATACATAAAGTATATAATCCGAAGCTGGCGTTTTTGCAGTAATTGCGCTGTTGAAGCAAAATAAACTTTACAATGTAATTTTTCCCGCGCTCTAACTGATATACATCCGCGGAAACGTTTCTCAATTATTTAAAAAAGCAAGGGGCGGATACGATGTTTTAAATCGTTCCAGATGTCGCGGAGAAAAGTAACTATCGAGGCGTTAAATTGACAAAATAATGTAATAATGATAAACTATTATTGTTTAGTTAAAATAATTTATCAATAATGTATAGAAACTGCGAGGCTGAGGCAATGATAGGAGCCGCGCATTACTTGAAAATAATGCAGGAAGCATTGATGATATACATTTGACAAAACACAACAGAAAGGGGCAAAAAATGGCAAGAAGAATAAACTTAAAAGTGATTGACGAGCAATGGAACGACTGGAAATGGCAATTGGAACACAGGATAAGAGATATTGATACCTTCGAAAAACTACTCGGGGTAAATTTTGGAGCAGAGGAAAAGGCAGCACTTGAAGAAACGCTGCAAAAATTCCCACTTTCGATTACTCCCTATTACTTGTCGCTAATAGACACACAGGACTATAAGAACGACCCGATCTATAAGCAATGCTTTCCAAACCCGAGTGAACTCATTATTAAAAAGCACGAAATGGCTGATCCACTGGCTGAGGATAAGGATAGCCCAGTACCCTATCTGACCCACCGCTATCCTGATAGGGTGCTACTGCAGGTGAGCAATATCTGTTCTATGTATTGTCGCCATTGTACCCGAAAGCGTAAAGTGGGGGACATAGACTTTATTCCTAACCGTGAAGCGCTCTTAACGGCAATTGAATATATCAAAGAAACGCCTCGCGTGCGTGATGTGTTGCTTTCTGGTGGCGACCCGTTGATGCTCTCTGATGAGCAGCTTGACTGGATTTTAACCGAATTAAGAAAAATTCCGCATGTCGAGGTGATTAGAATTGGTAGCCGTATGCCGGTGGTGCTGCCCTACCGCATCACCGACGATTTGGTGAAAATGCTTAAGAAGCATCACCCAATTTGGCTAAATACCCACTTTAACCATCCGTATGAAATTACACAGTCCTCTAAAAAAGCATTGGCTAAACTGGCGGATGCCGGTGTTCCTTTGGGCAATCAATCGGTGTTGCTGGCGGGGGTAAACGATTGTCCTATCATCATCAAAAAGCTGGTGCAAATGCTGGTGGCTAATCGGGTGAGACCTTATTATCTATATCAGTGCGACCTGTCGGAGGGACTGACACACTTTAGAACTTCGGTGGGCAAGGGGATTGAAATCATCGAAAATCTGCTGGGACACACCAGTGGGTTTGCCGTACCTACCTATGTTATTGATGCGCCCGGTGGCGGCGGAAAAATTCCGATCATGCCTAATTACCTGATTTCGTGGTCCGATAACAAGGTTGTGCTACGCAATTATGAGGGTATTATTACCACTTATCATGAACCGGACTCCTATCGGTCGGTGGCTTGTAATCGGTCCTGTGATAGCTGCGATTTGCAGTTTGATCTCGGAGAACGGCAGGAGAACAAAGCCATTGGCATCAGTAGGTTACTCTCTGATTATGATGAGGCCATTTCGCTGATTCCTGAGAACAACATCAGGCTCAATCGACGTAGAAAGCAGCTACGGCAGCGTGACGGAATGGGGCAGTGATATGGCCGATATAATGATTCGAATCGGGCAATCTGAGATCCAACATGGAAAAGCAAGCGACAGGGTTTATCTGATGAAGCTTGCAAAAGCGGATTTTCCTGATATTATCGACGATATTGATAAACTGGTTGAAAAAAATAGTTATACAAAGATTTTTATAAAAGTACCCGCTTGGGCCAAACAGGGCTTTGAAAACCGGGGATATACGGTTGAGGCGTCTATTCCAAATTTTTATAACGGCAGAGAGAATGCCTTCTTCATGGCACGCTATACCGACGTTATGCGAAAAGAGCATGCTGACCGCGAGACAATTACCCAGATTATCCGCACAGCCATGATTGCCCCCAAGCTTGATGCACCAGATTTGCCGAAGGGCTTCTCTCACGCTGTATTAGTGCCGCAAGATGCTGAAGAGCTCGCAGCGTTATACAAAGCGGTATTTAAAAGTTATCCGTTTCCCATATTCGACTCGGGTTATTTAAAGGAGACGATGGCTAGCCACATTGTGTATTTTGGTATTCGAAAAGCAGGGCAGTTAGTTGCTGCATCCTCCTGTGAGATGGATGTGGGCTACAAAAACGTGGAGATGACCGATTTTGCCACGTTGGATGCCTACCGTTCCAAGGGCTTTGCCTCGTTTTTGCTCACGCAGATGGAACGGGAGATGCGCTGCCGTGGCATAAAGATGGCCTACACCATTGCCCGAAGCATGTCCTACGGCATGAATATTACCTTTGCCAAAAACCTTTACACCTTTGCCGGTACGCTTTTTAGCAACACCGATATTGCCGGCGAAATTGAAAGTATGAACGTGTGGTATAAAGCGTTAGAATAAAAGAAACGATGTTTTTTACGAGATTGGAGCAAGAGAGTACGTGACCGTTTAAAATTAGGATAAAAAGGTGCTGCGTTTTCTTTCGATTGCCCTTGTTTTTGCACTGTTTCGCTTGACGGATGACACCGAAAAAGCTAAACTAAAGTGTAATGTCAATGAACACTTGGAGGAAGTGCAATGAACAACAGCGATAAAACTATGGAAAAGATCGTAGCCCTTGCCAAAGGACGCGGCTTTGTTTATTCTGGTTCTGAGATCTACGGTGGTTTGGCAAACACTTGGGACTATGGCCCGCTGGGCGTCGAACTTAAAAACAATGTCAAGCGCGCATGGTGGAAAAAATTTGTGCAGCAGTCTCCCTACAACGTGGGGCTTGATTCCGCCATTCTGATGAATCCGCAAGTGTGGGTGGCATCCGGGCACGTCGGTGGCTTTTCTGATCCGCTGATGGATTGCCGCGACTGCAAAACGCGTCACCGTGCCGATAAGCTGATTGAAGACCAGACTGGCGTTTCGCCCGAGGGCTGGGACTTTAACCACATGAAGACTTTTGTTGAAGAAAAGGGCGTCAAGTGCCCTGAGTGCGGCAGCACCAACTTTACCGATATTCGCTCTTTCAACCTGATGTTTAAGACATTTCAGGGCGTAACCGAGGACGCAAAGAGCCAGGTTTACCTCCGCCCCGAGACCGCACAGGGCATTTTTGTCAATTTCTCGAACATTCAACGCACCACCCGCCGCAAGGTGCCGTTCGGCGTTTGCCAGATTGGAAAGAGCTTTAGAAATGAGATTACCCCTGGTAACTTCACTTTTAGAACCCGTGAGTTTGAGCAGATGGAGCTTGAATTTTTCTGCAAGCCCGGTACTGACCTTGAGTGGTTTGCCTATTGGCGCAAATTCTGCCACGACTGGCTTTTGAACCTCGGCATGACCAACCAGAATCTGCGTCTGCGCGATCACGAGGCTGAGGAGCTGTCGTTCTACTCCAAGGCGACTACCGACTTCGAGTTTTTATTCCCATTTGGTTGGGGTGAGCTTTGGGGCATCGCCGACCGTACCGACTACGATTTAACCCAGCACCAGAACACCTCTGGCAAGGCGCTGGATTATTTTGACCAGGAAGCAAACGAGCACTATTTGCCCTATGTTATTGAGCCGTCGCTTGGCGCCGACCGCGTAACGCTGGCGTTTTTGTGCGACGCCTATGATGAAGAGGTTATCGATGCAGAGAAGAATGACACCCGCGTTGTGCTGAGACTGCATCCGGCACTGGCCCCTTACAAGGCTTGTGTACTGCCGCTTTCTAAAAAGCTTTCGGAAAAAGCGATGGAACTCTACAACAGCCTTTCGGAAGATTATATGATTGATTTTGACGATGCAGGTTCTATTGGTAAGCGTTATCGCCGCCAGGACGAGATTGGAACGCCGCTTTGCATCACCTACGACTTTGAGTCGGAAACTGACGGAGCGGTAACAATTCGTGATCGCGACACGATGGAACAGATTCGTTTGCCCATTGCTGAAGTTTCAAATTATATCAAGGGAAAACTATCTTTTTAAAATTTAATGTCAATTAATAGCTGCCTTAAATCAGCTATTAGCAGTCAAAATAACGGGGGAATCGTGAAAAGGGGACGCAAGGCGTGTTGCTGGGGGACATCTGGGCCTCCAGCGCAATGAGCAAGGTCGTCTTTTGGTCGCGAACCCCCGCTTTTGTGTCCGGGTCACAAACCATATGCATTTAGTAATGATCGATGGTATTGATGCAATTAGAATTGACCCGGAGATTGGAAGGAAGGGGTAACAGAAGAGTGATGCGACAATCTATTATAACCCGCCGCGCATGGCTGGAAATTGATTTGGACCGCTTGCACTATAATTTAACGCAGCTGCGCGCACATCTTACGCCGGGTTGTGAGATTTCGGCGGTCGTCAAAGCCGATGCCTACGGACAGGGCGCCGTGCCCATCGCGAAATATTTGCAGCAGTATGAGGGAATTACCCGCTTTTGTGTGGCGTGTCTTTCAGAGGCAATTGAATTGCGCGAGGCCGGAATTACCGGCGAAATACTGATGCTGGCTTACACGTCGCCAGAATTGGCCGGTGAAATATTGAAATACGATTTAACCCAGTCGGTGGCCTCGTTAGAATATGCGATTGATCTGAATGAACAGGCACGGTTGGCCGGCGGGATTGTCAAAATGCACATCAAGCTGGATACCGGCATGACCCGCACCGGATTTGACTGTAAAACCCCGCGCGATATTTCGCAGATTGCTGAGGTTTACCGGATGCCCAACCTCTCTGCCACCGGCACATTCAGCCATTTTTCTTCATCGGACGATGGCAGCGAAGGCGCAGACGAATATTGCCATATGCAAATTGCGCGTTTTAACCAAGCAATTACTGCGCTGCGCGAACAAGGGTGTAGCCTCGGTACGCTACACATGTGCAATACGGGCGGAATACAAAAATACCCTGAAGCACATTTTGACATGGTGCGATGCGGGGCGGAAATGGCAGGTTATAATACAGCTGCGCATATTCCCCTGTGGGATTTGAAAATTATGACCGCGCTTAAAGTGACGGTTATTTCGCTGCGCGATATTGAAGCTGGAACGCCGGTAAGCTACAGCCGAACCTTTAAGGCAGAAAAGCCGTTGCGGGTTGCTGTGTTATCTATCGGCTATGCGGACGGTTACCCGCGCAATCTTTCGCGCGTGGGGCGTGTGATGCTGCATGGTAAATGGGCCCGCCAGCTTGGAAACGTCTGCATGGATCAGATCATGGTGGATGTGACCGATATACCTGAGGTAAGGCTGGGGGACGCCGCAACCATTATTGGCGAGAACGGCGGATTGATTCAGACGGCCGATGATCTCGGCGCACAATATGGCTCCTGTATGCACGAGGTGCTTTCTCGTCTCGGGTCAAGATTGCAAAGAATTTATTACCGTGATGGCAAAATAGAAACGGTTTTGTAACATGTTCTATTGCGGTGCGATATATGCCAAAACAAAAAAAGCCTAGTTGGTGCTTAGACTGCACCAACCAGGCTTTTTAAGTGCGCTTATGGCAGAACACTAAACGGATTCGTACTAGAAAAATCGAAATGCTTACAGCGGGTTTTGCGCCCAGTATTATCCTCAGCAGTCAAAAAATCTGCACACGAATCGATTCTCTTTTAATGGGAAATCTGTAAAGGTAAAATTACTTTTGATTTTCCAAAATCTTAGAGACTTTAAACTTATCAGTTGCTTGAGTGTTTAACTTGAAGTTGAGCGTGTCAGCCAGCGCAATCATTTCGCTGCGGAACGCATCACCCTTGTAAGCATTGAGCAGTGAGGCTTTAGCGTTGGTGAATGCTGTACCATCACCAAGTGTGTCGCGAAGCTCATAAATCACATAGTAGTTGTCATCTTCGTAAAACTCAGGCGTATTCTGCTTTGTAGAAGTAAAGATTTGATCCAGCAGCACCTGCGGATAGGAGGTGTTGCCTTTGTTCACCAGAATTTCCTGCTCCGATTCGACCAGCGCAGGCGTTTCTTCTGTGTTTCCGGTCGCTGCCTTTGCGCGGTCGTTTTCTGCGACGATGACATCAAACAGGGGGGTGCCGGATTCAACGCGCGCTTTATAATCCTCATAAAGCTTTTTCTGTTCGTCAAGCTTTCCGCTGTCCAGCGTTGCACCGGTCGTGTTATCGCGCTTAGAAAGCACCAGCATCAGTGCGCGGCGATAATTATCGGTAAAGTAGGTCTTAAGCTCTGATTCTGGTACAGCCTTTTCGCCGCCCTCGCCATAATACGCAGTAAATACCTTATTAGCGAGCTGGGCGTTATTGGCAATCGCTTCGGCAGAGGCCAGCGAAATGCCCATCTTTTCCATAGTGGCACCCTCGGTACCCCAAGTTTTATTGAGCGACTGCTTGATAGAGGTTGCCATTGCTTCGTCTAATGTGATGTTGAGACGGGTAGCCTCGGAAGAGACAGCGGCGTAGGTTTTAACCAGCTCTACTGCGCGGTTATTCACCCACTGCTCAACCTTCACGCCGTCAATATCCTGAGAGAGAATGTCGCCATAGGGATTTGCAACCTTTTGATAGGCCTCGTTTAGAGCGTTTACCTGATGGAAAATATAAACGCCCGCGGGAATAGAGCCGTCTTTATAAGTGGCCGCAGTTTCAGGTGTCTTGCTGCCGCAGCCGGTAAAAGAAACAGCCGCCATACTCAGCGCCATACCCAGCGCTGCCAGCTTTTTAATGGTCATACTTTTTGTTTCCTCCTTAAATCGTCCGCTATTTAATCGTAATTATTAAAAACAAGCTATACTATTATACCCTTGACAAACGGCAAAGTCCAGCATTCATCAAGATTTTGCCGTAAAACCCGCTGTGCATTGAAAGAAGATGTAATCTGTGTTAAAATAAACGTTTGATTAAGAATATGAAAAAGGATGTTGACAGGATGGTAAGACAGGGGTTTAATAATGAAACCTATATCAAGCAGCAAAGCGCAAAGATACGCGAGCGCGTGGAACGCTTTGGGGACAAGCTTTATCTTGAGTTTGGCGGAAAGCTGTTTGACGATTTCCACGCAGCACGGGTTTTGCCTGGTTTTGATTTGAATGGAAAGGTCAAGCTTCTTTGGGAGCTGCGAGACCAAGCCGAGATTATTTTTTGTATCAGCGCTACAGCAATTGAAAAAAACAAAGTGCGCTCAGATGTAGGGATTACCTATGATTTGGACGTATTGCGCCTCATTGACAGCCTGCGCCGGATGGATCTGTACATTGGCTCAGTGCTTATCACCCAATACTCGGGGCAAAGTGCCGCCGACATTTTTCGCAAGAAGCTGGAAATGCGTGGCGAGCGGGTGTACGTGCACACACTGACCAAAGGCTATCCTTCAGATGTCGATACCATTGTTTCTGATGAGGGCTATGGCGCAAACCCTTATGTAGAAACCTCACGCCCACTGGTGGTAGTGACCGCCCCCGGCCCTGGCAGCGGCAAGTTGGCAACCTGCTTGTCGCAGCTTTATCACGAGCACAAGCGCGGGGTCAAGGCGGGCTATGCCAAGTATGAGACGTTTCCGGTTTGGAACCTGCCGCTTCAGCACCCTGTCAACGTGGCCTATGAGGCAGCGACGGCCGACTTAAAAGATGTCAACATGATAGATCCTTTTCACCTGTCAGCTTATGGTGTGACCACTGTCAATTACAACCGCGATATTGAGGCGTTTCCGGTGGTTCGAACCATTCTTAATCGCATTATTGGTGGGGATATTTATGCTTCGCCGACCGATATGGGCGTCAATATGATCGGCAGTTGCATTACCGACGACGAAGCCGTTCGGCAGGCAGCCTCTCAGGAGATTATTCGCCGCTATTTTAAAGCGCGCTGCGATTATAAAAAAGGGGAGGGCGACCTTGAAGCTTGTCAGCGGATTGAATTTTTGATGAGTTCCTTGGGTCTGCGTAGCAATGACCGGCGCACCGTTGTCCCTGCTGTAAAAAAAGCGCAGGAAAGCGGAAGAAGCGCAGTGGCGATAGAGCTGCCCGACGGCCAGATCGTGACAGGCAAGTCCTCTGAGCTAATGAATGACACCGCCAGCGCCGTGCTTAATTCTATCAAGCTTTTGGCAGGGCTTTCGGATGAAATTCTGCTAATCTCACCAATCGTTCTTGAGCCGATTGTGCGGCTAAAAAAAGAGGTGCTGGGGTCGCGCTATCCTGTGCTGAAACTGGAAGAAGTCTTGCAGGCGCTTTCTATTTCGGCTGCGACCAATCCCACTGCGGAGCTGGCGATGAAGCAACTCCCCAAGCTGCGCGGCTGTGACGCGCACTGTTCGGATATTATCACACAGGCTGACGGCGCCACGTTTTTAAAGCTCGGCATCAACTATACCTGTGAGCCCCAGTTCCCAACCAAGGATTTGTACTTTAAATAGCGAAAGAATACTTGAGGCTTTGCGCGAGCACGGGCTTTTGAAAATGGCCCGAACTGTGTTGCAAAATAATAAAAAACTCCGCCTGAATTATTCAGGCGGAATTTTTTATATTACGCAGCGACCACCCGAGCAGCCAGTACCGTCATGTCGTCCTCATGAGCGGTGATGCGTCTTTCGGACGCGGTGTCAAGCAGTTCCTCACACATCTGCTCTAATGGGTGGTCCGCCAGCGTAATGAGCTGAGAAGAGATCCAGTCGCCGCCTGAGTCGAGCAAGCCGTCTGAAATCATAATGATAAGGTCCCCCTCGGACAGCGAGAGCGTGGTATGCTTGGCTTCGGCTCCGCTGAGTATGCCCGCGGGCAACGAGGGTGATTCCACCTTAGCACAGCGGCCCTGTCGCAAAATATAGGTTGGGGCAGCACCCGCCTTAAAAATATCCAGCCGACAGGTGTATAGATCCAGCAGTGAGGCGTCCACAGTGCATAGCCGTTCTTCTCCGCCGCCAGAGAGCAGCGCAGCGTTGACCAAGCGCAGCGCGGCGGTAAAATCCGCGCCAGCCTTTAGCAGTCGTTCTAAAAGTGAGGTGGTCATGGTGGCATCAACCGCGGCGGGACTTCCCACGCCCATACCGTCGCTTAATAACAGCACGGCTCGGCCTTGTGCACGACCAATCACGCTGCAGCTGTCCCCGCAGAAGCGGTTTTGATTGGCGGCGCGCTGAACAAAAGCCGTTTCCAGCGCGTAATGCGCCTTTGCTGTCCAAAACAATCGGGCTATTGCACCCTCGCATAGCGTTTCGGGCTCCGAAAGCTCTTGCGACACAATCTCAGACAGGTCAGCGGTTATCTCCGGCCCCAGCATACGCGAGACCTTATGTAATGGCAGTTCAATTAAAAGGCTAATGCGCTGCTGCGCGTCGAGATAGCAACAGACCGACCCGGCCTCACAGTTTTTGGCGGATAAGTATTTTGCGATGGCCTCAGTGGTGGCGGCGGGTGCACTAACGTATTCGCAGAGCTGCTCCTGCAGTGATGCCAGTAACAGCCCCATGCCGCTGAACTGATCGCTTGAAACGCTGCGCAATTGTGCGGCGTGCCTTTTTTCGGCGCGGTGGCTTAAATAACTACCGGTTTGATCGTTGATGGCAGTCAGTAGTTTTTCAGTTTGCAGGCACTTAAAATGCGTCGGAAAATCCGCTTGTGATGCCTCGCCGCCATTTCGTGCGATTGCAAAAACATGGTTTAATGCATCGGCGGTTCCTTCATAATTACTCTGCCAGCATCGCGGGGAATCTTTGCAGCCCTTGCAAACCTTGGCGCAGGCCTTTGCCAATACGGATTCAATGGGATCTCCGTTTAAGGCCTCAAGCCTTTCCGATACTTGCCCGGTAACTGATGCAATGTCGCACAGCGCGTGACGGGTGCGCGAGAGCTGTGAAATGACCACGCGCCGTATCATTTCACCTTCGGCCGAATCGGCGGCGCGAGTCAGCCCCAGCCGGCGAAGCAGCGAGACGGGTATGACCATAAGAATGGCTGCGGCCAGCATGCATTCAATAAATAGTGATGTTGCCGGCCCCGCGCTATTTTGTGCAATCAGTGCCAGCATCGCGGCGGCGGTCATGGCGGCGGCGGCACCTAAGCGCCCGAGCGGTGCAAAGACACCGGCGGCTAATCCGCCTGCACAAAATACGGCCAATAGCTGTGGCTCACCTGCAAGCGCGGCAGCCAAGCCTGCGGTAACGGCAGCAGCCGCACTAAAACCAGATCCTGCAAAACAGCCGCAGCACAAGATGACGGCTAAGGCACAGATTCGGGCGGGGGAGATTCCTGCGACGGTAAAGGCGCTAAGCCCCATATAGATTACTGCTAGCCAGATTCCGGTGCAGACGCCGTTTGTTCGGGTCAGGCCGCTGCCCTCGCGCAGTGCGCGGTAAGATTTGGCGAACAAAATACCAGCGGTGGCAGTGATAGCGGACTCACAAAACACCATGACAAAGCCATAGAGGTTTCTATCCCCTGAAATGGCGATAGCAAGGCCAGTTGTGGCAATGGTTGCGGAAGCGAGCAAAGGTGAAAAAACATGCATGCGTGCCTTTGAAACAAATGAAAAGGCCCAGCGCAGCGCCAGCAAAAGCATTAGGCAAGCCATGTAACGCAGCGTGCCGTTGCCTTTTAACAAGAACAAATAGCCCAAGGTTGCACCGAGGGTAGCGGCTATAGCCTGATCGGGCGGCGCAGCGCCTGCCCATGCAACCCCGAATGGGGCGGCGGTGAGCATGATGGAAGCGCCGCTCATTACAAAGCCGATTATGGCAGCGCCAATCTGCTCCAATGGTCCGGTTGCTTCCCGCAGCCTGCCGAACAGACGTGAAGAAGCGGTGGCGGAAATAGACATGAAATGGCCCCCTTATAGCATGTTGGAAAATACTGTAAAATAATTCTAAGCTTGTCCGCTGAAAAAAGCTGTCGTTTCGCATGAGAAAAACAGCGGTAAATAAGTGAATTTATTGGGATTCTTGACAATGCCGCGCGACTAGCCTAATATAATATCGTTAAGGCTATAATATGGAAAATATCCTTAGATTTTAATAAAGCTTCAAATATGGAGGAATCACAATGATTGACCACAGCCATCCGCGCACGCGTTTTGCGCCCAGCCCCACCGGATATATGCATGTAGGCAACCTGCGCACGGCGCTTTATGCCTATCTTGCCGCAAAAGCCGAAGAAAACGGCATATTTATACTCAGGGTGGAAGACACCGACCAAGAACGCTTTGTGGAAGGTGCCATGGATGTGATCTATCATACCCTCAAAGAGACCGGGCTGCTCTGGGATGAGGGTCCCGATGTGGGCGGACCGGTCGGACCTTATATCCAATCGGATAGAAAGAGCATTTACGAAAAATATGCCCAGCAGCTCATCGAACAAGGCGACGCGTATTACTGCTTCTGTGACAAGGAGCGTCTCGACGAAATGAAGACGCTGCAGCGCGCTTCCAATATTGCGCCCAAGTATGACCGCCACTGCCTGTCGCTCTCCAAGGAAGAAATTGCAGAAAAGCTCAAAGCCGGCGTGCCCCACGTTATCCGCCAGCGTATTCCAGACAGCGGAACAGTCACCTTCCACGATGAAATCCGCGAGGATATCACGGTTGAGTGCAACACCTTGGACGATCAGGTGCTCATCAAGGCTGACGGCATGCCCACCTATAACTTTGCAAACGTTGTAGATGATCATCTCATGGGTATTACAACCGTCATCCGCGGTACTGAATATTTGTCTTCTGCGCCTAAATATAATCTGTTGTATCAGGCGTTTGGTTGGGATATACCCAAATACCTGCACTGTCCGCCAGTTATGAAAGATTCGACCCAGAAGCTTTCAAAGCGTAACGGCGACGCCTCTTATCAGGATCTGGTAGCAAAGGGCTATTTAAAAGAAGCGGTACTCAACTATATTGCACTGCTTGGCTGGAGCCCCCGCAGCGGACAGGAGATTATGTCGCTTGACGAGATGAGAAAAGATTTTTCGATCTATGACGTCTCAAAGTCTCCGGCAATCTTCGACCCGATCAAGCTAAACTACGTCAACGCCGAATATATCCGTCGCATGTCGCCCGAACAGTTTTTAGAGGTCGCCCTGCCATGGATGAAGCAGGCCGTCAAGCGTGAGGATGTTAATTTTGCGCTCTTAGCCGAGGCGCTGCATCCCCGCTGTGAGGTTCTGGGCGATATTCCTGCGCAGCTTGATTTTATCGATGCACTGCCTGAGTATGATATTGAGCTCTACACCTCTAAAAAGATGAAAACCAACCCCGAAGTAGGGCTGGATTCTTTAAAACTGGTACGCCCGGTACTTGAGGGCATTGAAAATTTTACCGTTACAAATATTCACGAGGCATTGTTTGCGCTCATCGAAAAGCTGGGCTGCAAAAATGGTATTATTCTCTGGCCGCTACGCGTTGCAGTCAGCGGTAAGCAGTTTACACCCGGAGGTGGCATTGAGATTGCTGCTGCCATAGGCAAAAACGATACGCTTGCGCGTATTGATGCCGGCATCAAAAAGCTAGAAGCAACAGTATAATAACGGTTAGGAGACCTTGACAGCTATGTATCGCAATGTGATGGAGGCGCTAGTGGAAGCCAAAGTAGACAGACTTTGGAAAAACTATACAGGCTGCACTTGTGTGCAATGCCGCGAAGATGTGATTGCTTTAGCGCTCAATAATCTGCCACCAAAGTATGTTGTCAGCGATGCGGGGGCACTTTATGTAAAAATGGTGCAGCTTGAAAACATCAACGAGGTTGAAATTACCAGGCAGGTAGCAGCCGCGATGAAAATCGTAGACAAGTGGCCTCATCACGGCGAATAATTAATGAGGAGTGTTTGACGTGCAATATACAATTTCCGATAATATGAACGGCGTTCAGGGTTCTATTATTCGCGAACTTTTTAAGCTTGCGAAGGACCCAAACATGATTGCCTTTGGCGGCGGCAACCCCTCGTCCGAGTCATTCCCTGTTGATGCCATTGCCGAAATAACCGAAAAAGCGTTTAAAGAGGACGCTATTTCGCTGTTGCAGTATGGCCTGTCAGAGGGCTACACTCCCTTGCGCGAGACGATGAAAAAGCACCTCGCCGAAGTTGAGGGCATAGACTTTGAAGAAAATGAGCTGTTGATCGTCTCTGGCGGGCAACAGGCCGCCGATCTTTCCACCAAAGTGCTGGTGAACCGTGGAGATGTTATTCTGACTGAAGAGCCTGCTTTTGTTGGCTGTATGAACGCTTTCCGCTCCTATGGCGCCAAATTGGTCGGCGTGCCGGTGGAAAGCGATGGCATCAACGTTGAGCAACTGGAAGAGGCACTTAAAACCAACAGCAATGTACGGTTTTTGTATACGATTCCCAGCTTTCAGAACCCTACGGGCATTACCATGTCGGCAGAAAAGCGCAAAAAAGTTTATGAGCTGTGCCAGAAGTACGATATTTTGATCTTTGAGGATAACCCTTATAGCGAACTGCGTTTTGCTGGAGAAAGTCAAAAACCTATAAAAGCGCTGGATACTGACGGCAGGGTCGTATATTCCGGTAGTTTCTCAAAGGTGATGGCACCGGCGTTTCGTTTGGGTTTTGTCGTATTTAATAAGGCGCTCACCAGCCGGTTCGCTGTTGCCAAGCAGTGTACCGACGTACATTCCACCGTATTGTTTCAGTACATCGTCAACGAATACATGACAAAGTACGATTATCAGGCGCATATCGGCCACACGCGCGAAATCTACCGCAGAAAGTGCGATCTTATGCTCGGCGAGATGGAGAAAAAGTTCCATTCCTCCGTGTCTTTTAATCGGCCGGAAGGTGGACTCTTTGTTATGGCGTTTTTGCCAGAGGGTATGGATTCCTATCCCTTTGTGCAGGAGGGCATCAAACGCGGCGTTTACTGTGTGCCGGGTGTCGCTTTTATGGTGGACGGAACTAAGCCCAATAACGGCTTTAGAATGAATTATTCTACTCCTAGCGACGAGCAGATTGTCAAGGGCGTCGATATTTTGGGCAAGCTGACGCATGAGTGGTTGAAATAAGAGAAACGCTCTGCGGTGGTAAATATATTTTGTTGTTATTAATAGCGACAAATCAACGCAACCAAACAGAAAGGGTGAGACCCATGGCTGAAGAAATCAGCACCCCACAGGTCCCTGAAAAGAAAAAAATTGTGTTCTCGGGCATACAACCTTCAGGGCTTATAACCATCGGAAACTACCTCGGTGCGGTGAAAAACTGGGCCGAGATTCAGGAGCAGTATAACTGCCTGTTCTCGGTTGTCAATCTGCACGCCGTGACCGTTCGGCAGGATCCGGCTGCACTGCGAAAAAACACACTGGAGGCCTATGCCATGCTGCTGGCCTGCGGCGTTGATCCACAGCGCAGCATCGTGTTCATCCAGAGCCACAACCCCCATCACACCGAGCTGATGTGGGCGCTCAACTGCTTTACGCAGTTTGGTGAGCTGTCGCGTATGACGCAGTTTAAGGATAAGTCAGCGCGCTATGCTGATAACATCAATGCGGGGCTGTTTACTTACCCGACGCTTATGGCGGCGGATATTCTCCTGTATCAGGCGCATTATGTGCCGGTGGGCGAGGATCAGCGACAGCACGTTGAGCTGACGCGCGATATTGCACAGCGCATGAATGGCATAATGGGTAATGTGTTTACGATGCCGGAGTGCCTGTTCCCCAAGGCGGGCGCAAAGATTATGGCGCTGACCGACCCGACTAAGAAGATGAGCAAATCTGACCCCAACCCCAAATCTTATGTTGCGGTGCTCGACCCCAGAGATACCATTATCAAAAAATTCAAGGGCGCTGTCACCGATTCGGGCAACGGCATTTATCGCGGCGAGGGTAAAGAGGGCATTGAAAATCTCATGACCATTTATTCGGCATTTACCAAGAAGAGTGACGAAGAGATTGTGCGCGAGTTTGACGGCAAGGGCTACGGCGACTTCAAGGTGGCGGTTGGCGAAACGGTGGCCGATACACTGGCACCTGTTAGAGCGGAGTTTGACCGCCTGATGGCCGACAAGGTCTATCTTGAGCAGTGTTACACAGACGGTGCGCAAAAGGCGATGCATTTTTCTCAGCGCACCCGCGATAAGGTTTATAAAAAGATGGGCTTTACGTTGTAGAACTAAAAACATGCTGTGCCTCAACTTAGGGGCACAGCATTTTTGTGTTTTAAAGCAAACTTTTTTATGTTTACAAGCAATTTAAATATAGTGCCAATATCAGGGAGTCAAGCCTTTTCATATTATTTGAGAACAATGTAAATAATTTATGAAAGCACTTGACATTAGAGAGCGATAATGATAAAGTACACTTAGCACTCAGGATATAAGAGTGCTAAACAAGCAAAATAAGGACGATTTTCGCCCGAATATAAGGGGGCTTACCAATGGCATTGGATAGACGCAAGATGCTTATTCTTGAAGCGGTTGTTGAGCAGTTCATCCGAACGGGCGAACCGGTAGGCTCAAAATATGTGGCGCATGCGATGCAAAATGCCGTTTCTCCCGCCACCATTCGTAACGATATGGTAACGCTTGAGGAGGCGGGATATTTAGAGCAGCCTCACACGTCTTCCGGCAGGGTTCCCACCCATATGGGCTATCGGCTTTACATTGATGAAATGATGAAGACCCGCCCGTTGACCGCTGTCGAGCGGGCAGAGATTGATGCGCTATTCAACGTTCGAAACGCTGATCCCGACCAGCTGTTAGAGGATGCAGCAGTCGCTCTGGCCGAGGTGACAAGGCTGGCGACTATCTCAACAACAGTGATTCCTTCCACCGTAACGGTGCGGCGCATTGAGATTATCCCTGCTGGGCCGCGAACAGTGGTTATCTTGCTAATAGCCTCGTCAGGCGTTATTAAAAATAAGGTCTGTCGTGTAGATTTTAACGTAACGCAGCCGATTGTGGATTTTTTTATCAACTTTGCCGACACCCAATTGGTAGGGCGAAGCCTTGACGATATTACTTCATCCTACATCAGCGCGGTCAGCGTTTCATTAGGAGAATACGCAAGGCTTTTTATGCCGGTTTTTGCCGCGCTTTATGATTTGGTACGCGAGATCAACGAAGGACAATATTTTACGAAGGGCATTACCAACTTGCTGGAATATGCAGAGCTTACACCCGGCGCTTATGAGTTGCTGAGCTTTATTGAGCATCGCAAGGAGATGATGGACTTAATCGGCGCTGACAATGCACCTGTTCAGGTTATGATTGGTCACGAATCAGCGACCAGCCAGCTGGCCGAAAGCTCGGTGATCATAGCGCGTTATAATATCGGGCAAAGCGCCGCAGGTGCCATCGGCATCATTGGACCGACGCGAATGGATTACGCGGGGCTAATACCGCATCTGGAATACTTTGCAGAGACACTAGGCAAGCTTTTAAGTGAGACTTATAGTCCTTGATACTGTTTATGGCATAACAGCATAACAACAAAAAATCGGAGGGAAACCACATGGCAGACAAGGAGAAAATCACGCCGCAGCAGGCGGAGGAGATGGAACAGAACGCCGGGGCGGCCGAAAAAGAAAAGGTTGAAAAAGAAGCAGCAGAGGAAAATGTTGAAGAAAAAGCTAATGGGGCAAAGAGTAAAGAGCCGTCGGAGAGAACTGAGCTTGAAAAGCTACAGGACGATTATGCGGCGTTAAACGATAAATATCTTCGACTGATGGCGGAATACGACAACTTCAGAAAGCGCAGTCAGCGTGAACGCGACGCCATTTACCCTGAGGCAACAGCCGCCGCCGCCACCGCGTTTCTCAACGTTGCAGATAACTTTGAACGGGCCTTGGCTGCGGAGTGTGCCGATGCCGAGTATAAAAAAGGTACAGAGTTAACCTATCAGTCGCTGATGGAAGCATTCTCTAAGCTGAAGGTTGAAAAGTTTGGTGAAATCGGTGATGCATTTGATCCCAACCGACATAATGCAGTGATGCACGTCGAGGACGACAGCGTCGAAAACGAGACGGTGGTTGAGGTGTTTCAAAAGGGTTATTTGATGGGTGAGCGTATCATCCGGCATGCAATGGTGAAGGTTGCAAACTAAAACGATTTGAGCACGGCGGTAAGCCGTTTCAGATAATTAAATTTATGTATATAAACATCTGTGATATATTAGGGAGGAAATAACTATGGGTAAGATTATCGGTATTGACCTTGGAACTACAAACTCATGTGTAGCCGTTATGGAAGGCGGCGAACCAGTCGTTATCGCAAACGCCGAAGGTGCCAGAACGACGCCGTCGGTTGTCGCATTTTCAAAAACTGGAGAGCGTATGGTCGGTCAGGTGGCAAAGCGCCAGGCGATCACCAATCCTGACAAAACCATCAGCTCAATTAAGCGTAAGATGGGCTCGGATTATACCGTAGCTATTGACAGCAAAAAATATACCCCCCAGGAAATTTCGGCGATGGTTCTTCAAAAGCTCAAGACTGATGCTGAGGCTTATCTGGGCCAGCCGGTCACCGAAGCGGTCATCACTGTTCCGGCATACTTTACGGATGCTCAGCGTCAGGCAACCAAGGACGCGGGCCGTATTGCCGGTCTTGAAGTCAAGCGCATCATCAATGAGCCGACCGCAGCTGCGCTTGCTTACGGCGTCGACAAGGAAAACGACCAGAAGGTCATGGTTTATGACCTTGGCGGCGGTACCTTCGACGTATCCATCATCGAAATGGGAGACGGCGTGCAGGAGGTTCTCGCTACCGCGGGTAATAACCGCTTGGGCGGCGACGACTTTGACGATCGTCTGATCAAGTATATGGCCGATACCTTCAAGATGGAAAACGGCATTGACCTTTCACAGGATAAAATGGCAATGCAGCGTCTCAAGGAAGCAGCCGAAAAAGCAAAAATCGAACTTTCGGGTGTGACCACCGCACAGGTCAACCTGCCGTTTATCACCGCGGATGCCACCGGTCCCAAGCATTTGGATATGAGCATTACCCGTGCCAAGTTTAACGAGCTGACTGCCGATCTGGTTGCTGCTACCATGGGCCCGGTTAAGCAGGCGATTTCCGACTCGGGTCTTACCACTGCGCAAATTGACAAGGTGCTTATGGTTGGTGGTTCATCGAGAATTCCCGCTGTCCTTGATGCAGTTAAGAGCTTCATTGGCAAAGAGCCGTTCAAGGGCATTAACCCTGACGAATGTGTCGCAGTGGGTGCCGCCATCCAGGGCGGCGTACTTGGCGGCGACGTTAAAGGTCTGCTTCTGCTTGACGTAACCCCGCTGTCTTTGGGCATCGAGACAATGGGCGGCGTTTTCACAAAAATTATCGACCGCAACACCACCATCCCCACCAAGAAGAGCCAGGTTTTCTCCACTGCTGCTGATAACCAGACCTCCGTCGAGGTTCATGTGCTGCAGGGCGAGCGTGAGATGGCTTCCGGCAACAAGTCTCTGGGACTCTTCAAGCTCGACGGTATTCTGCCCGCCCGCCGCGGCGTGCCGCAGATTGAGGTAACTTTTGACATTGACGCCAACGGAATCGTGCACGTTTCGGCGAAGGATAAGGGTACTGGCAAGGAGCAGAATATTACGATCTCCTCCTCTACCAATATGTCCAAGGACGATATTGAGAAGGCTGTTAAGGAAGCTGAGCAGTTCGCTGAAGAGGATAAGAAGCGCCGCGAGGAAGCCGACGTTCGCAACAACGCTGACCAGTTGGTCTATCAGACCGAGCAGGCGCTTTCTGAACTGGGCGACAAGGTTGAAGCTGCCGACAAGGCTGAAATTGAGCAGAAGCTCAACGCGTTAAAAGAAGCACTCAAGGGCACCGATAATGAACTGATTAAGACCGGTACAGAGTCGCTCTCCAAGAAGTTCACTGAAATGTCTGAAAAGATTTACAAGGCCGCACAGGCATCTGAGGCTGCGCAGGATCCCACAGGCGGCGCGCAGGGCGGCGGTAGCCAGAATGCAGACTTTGTTGACGCTGATTTTAAGGATGCCGAATAAAGCTAAAAAGCGCATATAGGAAAAGGCCTTTGACGACGAGTTGCGCCAAGGGCCTTGACCCCTGTTTGCGCATCAGAAGGGAGATGATGCGATTTGGCGGAGAAGCAGGACTTTTATGAGGTGCTGGGTGTGTCCAAAGGTGCCTCAGATGATGAAATTAAAAAAGCCTACCGAAAGCTGGCCAAGCAATACCACCCCGATATGAATCCGGGGGATAAAAAGGCTGAAGCAAAATTTAAAGAGGTGGGCGAAGCTTACGAAATACTTTCAGACCCGCAAAAGCGCGCCCGTTATGACCAGTTCGGTCATGCTGGTGTGGATCCGAGCTACGGCGCAGGAGCTGGGGGCTTTGGTGGCGGGTTTGAGGACATAGATTTAGGCGACCTTTTTGGAAGCTTCTTTGGCGGATTTGGCGGCTCCACGCGCACCCGTAACCCAAACGGGCCAATCCGTGGGCGCGATATTGGACTGACGCTGTCACTGTCATTTGAAGAAGCGGCGCTGGGTTGCCAGAAGGATATTTCGGTCCCGCACCTTGAAACGTGCGACACCTGCGCAGGGTCAGGCGCAAAGAAGGGCACCAGTCCCGAGGTTTGCCCCACCTGCGGTGGCTCGGGCAGTATTCGCGCAACCGAACGCACGATGCTAGGCACCATGCAGGTACAAAAGACCTGCCCACATTGCGGCGGCAAGGGCAAGGTCATCAAAGATCCCTGCCCGGATTGCAGCGGTCAGGGACGGGTGAGAAAGCAGCGTAAGCTAACGGTTACTGTTCCGGCAGGCATCAACCACGGCCAGACCTTTACGCTGCGCGGTCAAGGCGATTCAGGCTTAAACGGCGGACCGGCGGGCGACGCCAACATTACCGTTTCGGTGCGGCCGGATTCCGTTTTTGAACGCGATGGCTACGACATCTGGTGTGATATTCCCATCACGTTTATGCAGGCGGCGCTGGGCGATGAAATTACAGTTCCGACGCTGGAGGGGAAGGTCAAGTACACAATACCCGAGGGTACACAACCTCAGACGGTGTTCCGCCTTAAAGGACGGGGTGTCCCCTTTATCAATGGCCGCGGAAAAGGCGACCAGTTTGTGCGCGTGACGGTCGAGGTGCCAAAATCGCTTAACAATAAGCAAAGGCAGGCGCTGCGCGACTTTGAGGGTACACTGTCAGATCGCAATTATGAGAAGCGCAAGAGCTTTTTTGACCGTATTAAAGAATCGATGCGCGGGGAAAATCAGTAACGCTTAAATAAAAGCATCAAAAGGTTAATGACCTTTTGGTGCTTTTTTAACGATTGTTTTACTTTTTATCCATTTCTTACCCTATATTAGCGCTATTCAAATTGCGTAAATTGTCGTATAATAGGAAAGATAAATGCAACTGTAATTTGAAACGGAGAGATAATCATGTTTAAAAAAGGCGTTGCACTGCTGATGGCAGTGGTTTTATTGGCGTCTTGCCAATCTGCACCATCGAGTTCTTCAGCGGTTTCTTCATCGTCCCAGAGTAGTTCCTCAGCGGGGACTGTCAGCCATATTGAAAATGGACGTTTTGTGTTTAAGCAGTTAGATGATCCACTGTTTACCATGGACTACGAGCCGCGAACGGGTTCGGTGACCAAGCAGCACTTCGGTTTGAATTTTGCACAAGGTACTGATACCGACTGGCTGGGCGACAATGGCTTTGATTCGCTCTTTGACATGCATGAAGCCGAAACTGACAAAGTATATGGGTCGGTTGCCATAACGACAGCACCGGCTGATTTGGCGGCGCAATATAATACAAATGATCCTCAGGAACAGCTTAACCAAATGAAGTCGACCTTTTTTACTACCGATGTTTATTATGAGGGCCTCAAGAAGAACATAGTTGAGGATTTTGGATATGACCTCATTGTTGATGAAAAGGGCGTTGCATTTGATGGCGGATGGAATGCATTTTATTTTGAGTTTATCGATAAACAGAGCGGCAATCATGCGCTGCGCTTTTACATGTGCAATGATGAGATGAATGAAAAATTTTATGCGATGACCATCAAAGTAGATGTGCCGGTTGACGACACCAAAAACTTGGAGCTTTATCGCAATATTCTCTTTACCCTTCATCCCATGGAAAGTTAAAATAAAACGCACCGGCATCTTGCCGGTGCGTTTTGCACTTTAAGAGGGTAGGGATGAAAACAGCTCGGTATAATGCGTCATCTGCTCCTGCTTTGATCTTTTATAGGCTGCACGCGCGTCTTGCACGATGGAATCGTCCGCACCAATAGCGGCTAGTGCTGCCGACATCTTTAATAAAATTGCCTCAGATTGGGCATCGCTTTCTGCTTCAAGTGCGGTCACACGTGGCATATATTTTTCCATAAGAGACGGTAGTGCGGCAGATCGTTTGTCTGGCGCGAGGCTTAAATATTCTGAAAGCGCCTCATCAGCCAACTCGCCATAGGCACGAACATTGCGGTCTTTTAATGCGAAAAGTTCTTTGACGTAGGGCTCTGCTGCCTTTAGCTTCTCTTCTTCTGAGGGTGGAATAAGCTCGTAGGGCTTCGAACTTTCACCATCGACGGGGTAAAGCAATGCGTGCGCCGAAGGATCCGGCAGTGAGTCGCCAGAAGATTCTGAGGAATCTGATGTTTCCTCCTCTGCAGGCGGTATGGGGTTGGTCAGTGGCTCATCCATTACAAATCGGGGCGAAGTGCTGCTGCTCTGGGAAACCGATGACTCACTAGTTGACTCAGGTTTAGGTTTAGTGCTAGTGGGGGGCTCTGATGATTCGACGGGCATGCTGGTCACTGGTGTCTTGGCCATCCTCAAAACCTGTGTCAATTGCTCGTCTTGACCCAGATAGGCCGCCGAAAGAGTAACAAGTAGCAGGGTAAGAACAAGGATCATGGCACGAAGCATTAAAAATCCTCCCTAAAATAAAGGCTCATACCCTTTCATTCTACCCGCGCTGTAAAAATGTTATTCAAAAAACAAAAAGAAAGAACCGATCAGTTGACCGGCTCTCAGAGCGCTTTTTGCTTAATATGATCGTTTCGGGGTCCGCTTATGTACACGACTTTGCTTTTCATAGCGGGCGTCATGTATGCCCGTTGAGCCTCAGTTAGATAAAAGATTTAATCTGTAATGCTTTTCCTACATCAGTTTTATAAAAAGCTGAGGGCCGATCATTTGATCGACCCCCTTTTTAATAACGATTTAATTAATAAGCCCTGCCCCAGACCACCATTGCGGTGGCCTTTTTACCGCAGATTGGGCAGATCTCTCCGATTTGCTCCTGCTCAAAGGGCATGCAGCGGGACGAGAGACCGGCTTTTTCTTTCATAGCCATCTCGCACTCAAGGCTGCCGCACCACATGGTTTTCAAAAAACCACTCTTTTCGGCCGCGAACGCCATAATTTCTTCCATCGTAGCGGCCGTGAAGGTTCTGTTCTCACGGTTTTCAAGTGCCATCTGGTAGATGCCGTCGTGCACTTTTTTCAGCAGCGCGGGAATTTGCGCGTTGAGTTCATTAAGCGGGATAAAATGCTTCTCACGGTTATGGCGGGTAACAACGACACACTGGCCCTGTTCAATATCCTTGGGGCCAAGCTCAATGCGAAGCGGAACGCCCTTCATCTCATACTCGGCGAATTTCCAGCCGGGGGAATTGTCCGAAGTGTCAAGCTTGACACGGCAGACGCCAGAAAGCTGTTGTTTTAAGTTTTCAGCTGCTTCAAGCACGCCGGGCTTGTGTTGGGCAACCGGCACAATGACGGCCTGCCACGGCGCAATAGCAGGCGGGAGCACCAAACCGTTGTCGTCGCCATGCGTCATGATGATGGCACCTATAATGCGGGTAGACATGCCCCAAGAAGTCTCGTGGGGATGCTGAAGCTTATTATCGCGTCCTTGAAAGGTAATATCGAACGCTTTGGCAAAGCCATCGCCAAAATAGTGCGATGTACCGGATTGCAACGCCTTGCCGTCATGCATCATGGCCTCTATCGTATAGGTGCGTTCGGCACCCGCGAATTTTTCCTTGTCGGTTTTACGACCCTTGATAACCGGAATTGCTAGGAATTTTTCACAGAGCTGTGCGTAACAATCGAGCTGCTGCTCGGTTTCCTGCATCGCTTCCTCGGCGGTCTCATGGATGGTGTGGCCTTCCTGCCACCAGAATTCAGCGGTGCGCAAAAACGGGCGGGTGGTTTTTTCCCACCGGCAGACGGAACACCATTGGTTGTAAAGCATGGGCAGGTCACGGTAGGAATTGCAGACCTTCGCAAAATGCTCACAGAACAACGTCTCAGAGGTAGGGCGTACACAAAGGCGCTCAGTGAGCTCTTCTGTACCGCCGTGTGTGACCCACGCCACCTCGGGCGCAAAGCCTTCAACGTGATCTTTTTCGCGCTGCAGTAGGCCTTCAGGGATGAACATGGGCATCATAACGTTTTCGTGCCCAGTTTCTTTAAACATACCGTCGAGCAGGTTTTTAATGTTTTCCCAGATAGCTGTACCGTAGGGACGCACGATCATACAGCCGCGCACACTGGAATAATCGGCAAGATCGGCCTTTCTTACGATATCGGTATACCACTTAGCAAAGTCGACATCCATCGGGGTGATGTCTTCCACCAATTTCTTTTTATTATCCGCCACTTCAGATATTCCTCCTTAAAAGCGCCATATATCAAATTATTATACGTTTTGAAAATGTAAAAAGCAAGCTGCCCATTACAGAAAACCCGTCTTTCGGAGAAAGACGGGTTTTAAAAGGGTACCGCGGTTTATTTATGCCAGGGTCTCTTCGATGAAATGCACGATGTCGCCAACCGTTTTGATGTTCTCGATGGCTTCGTCAGGAATTTCGGTATCGAACTCGTCCTCAAGGCTCATGACGAGATCGACGATATCCAGCGAATCTGCGCCGAGGTCATCAACGATTGAGGATTCTGAGGTGATAAGATCCTCATCGATATCCAACTGCTCAGCAAGGATATCCCTTACCTTATCAAAAATCATTTTGGTTCCTCCTTAGGATGATAGACGCTTGTTAGATGTGTTTAGGCGTCCTTTGCTTTGTACGTGAACATAATAGCGGTTTTCTATTGGCTTGACAAGTGGGAAAACGAAATTTAATAAAAAAAATTTTATCCAAATAGGGCGCAATAGTATGCAAAGCGCATAAAACCTTGAATTATACCCAGAAAAACATATGTTTGATTTTTTGGTGTGCCTGTGATATAATTTAAAAACGTAAAAACTTTGCATTGCGGAGGGAAAGAGGATGGAGAATTTAAGCGACAAGGAGCGCAGCCTGCTCGCCTATATCAAGGAGCGTCTGATCGACCAGGTTCCGCCTACAGTGCGCGAAATTTGTCGAGATTTGAGTATTAAATCGACCTCTTCCGCGCATCGTTATCTCAAGAGTCTTGAGGCGAAGGGCTATATCAGCATGGGTGACAATGAAAACCGCGTCATTCGGCTTGTTGGGTCGGGCTTTGGCCGCACTGCACAAATTCCCCTTCTGGGCACCGTCACGGCCGGACAGCCGATTTTAGCCTTTGAAGAAGTTACCGATTATATTCCGTTTTGTGCTGACGGAGAAGACCCGGCTAAGTTATTTGCGCTTAAAGTGCGGGGCGAAAGCATGATTGAAGCGGCCATTCTTGATGGCGATATTGTTATAGTGCGGCAGACCCCCTCGGTTGAGAACGGTACGATTGCTGTCGCCATGGTCGAGGATGAGGCAACGGTCAAACGCTTTTACAAAGAAAACGGACATTATCGACTACAGCCTGAGAACAGCAGCATGGAGCCCATCATCGTCAGGGATTGCCGCGTGTTAGGCCGGGTTGTGGCGGTCGTTCGCCACCTTTTATAAAAAGCAATATTTTAGTTCACTCTGTTTTATGCTTGTTTTTAAATTTTGTGTAATAAAAATAATGCAGCATTTTTATTAGCTGAAGTATACAAATTTAAATTAGAAGGAGTCAGCGTCGGTTTATTCAGATGCTGACTCTTTTGTTCTTAAGCATTTACAGTTTTGAAATTTCTATGCAGTAGTTGTTTTTATGCTTGTGCAGTGAAAATGAGTTTGTTATACTAAAAACATTATGATTGATAATATAAACCGCTGAATCGTTGATTACTTTAGGAGCTGGCTTGCTGAGTAAAATGGATATTTGTAGGGGACGATATATATGGAGCAAAAAGAAAAGAAAAAGAAAAGTAATTTTTGGGTGCTGATTGCTGTTGTGACATCCGCAATAAAGTTGTTTGACAGTGATGATGGCTTTTTCATAGTTTTAATCATTGTAATTATTGGAATAGCCGTTTTTGCACTGAAAAAACTATCTAAAAAAACGAATGGAAATGATCAGGCTCAACTATCTGAGACGCAGGGCTATCAGGATAACACACCAAGTTTGGCCGCGCAATTAAATCGACAGAAATCTCAGGATTTCAATTCAAGGGCTAATCAATACAATCAAGTCAAAAAGCAGCACGTTTATCGACCCAATGAATTAAACGGGCGGGTACAGGAGTTAAAAGATCTACTGGAGGCGGGTATTATCGACCGCGCCGAATATAACGATCGTATGGCGGAAATTCAAGCACAGATGCGATGATTCTAAACATAACGGGGCCGTAGTGGTTTAAGTTTGTTGCGCAATTGTGATGCGAAATCAAACTTTCTGCAACGGCTCTTTGTTATCGCTGGGTTTTCTTGCTTTTTAGGGCAGTTTTCGGTATAATATCTTGATACAGGAGGAGAGAAAAGATGCTTTACAGACTGTTTGGTGGATTGAGCCTTCAAGTTATTTTAGCGAGACTGATTGTCCTGATGACGGCGATACCGGTGCATGAATTTGCGCATGCATGGGCAGCCGAAAAGATGGGCGATTCAACTGCGCGCTATTCTCGCAGACTGTCTTTGAATCCATTGGATCACATCGATCCCATTGGGGCGCTGATGATTCTTCTAATCGGCATCGGCTTTGCCCGACCTGTGCCTATCGATTCGCGCAATTTCCGCGATCACAAAATGGGAACAATCGTCACAAGCCTGGCGGGGCCTGCTTCTAATATTCTCATGGCGTTGGTGTGCATGATTGTGGCAAAGCTTTTGCGGGTGGCTTTTATGGCAACGCAGTTCGGGTTTTTAGTGGGTATTTACCAGGTGATTTCCTTTATGGTCAGCGTCAATCTTATGCTGGCTGTGTTTAACTTGCTACCGATTCCACCACTGGATGGCTGGCATGCCATCTGCCCGCTGCTTCCGCGCGAACTTTACTGGAAGATCGCAGCCTATGAGCATCAGATTGTCTGGCTTGTGCTTATCCTTGTCTGGTTTGGCGCGTTTAATGGAATTCTTGGCACACTTAGCAGTTTGTTGTATATGTTGCTGGACGCGATGACATTCTTTATATAAAAAGGGCCGGAAAGGGACAAAAGCCATGACACAGCTTTCCTTTCGTCTTTCAGATTTTGAAGGGCCGCTTGATTTGCTGCTGCATCTGATCGCCAAACACAAGCTGGATATTTTGAACATTGAAATTTCAGAGCTACTGCGGCAGTATCTGTCGTTTATAGAGGACCGCGAGGACCGAGACTTGGAAGTTGCGAGCGAATTTCTTGAGATGGCGGCACGTCTTGTGCATATCAAAACGGTCATGCTGCTGCCGCGCCATGAGGAGGAGGCCGACGACCTCAAAAGCCGCCTGACTGGTGAGCTGATGGAATATCAAATTTGTAAACTGGCGGCAGGTCAGCTCAGCGTAATGGCGGAGGAAAACCGTCTTTATGTACGGGCTCCTATGGCACTTGAAACCGATTTGACCTATCGGCTGACCCATCCAGCCTCCATGCTGCTAGAAGCGGCGGGGGTGGCAACTGGCAGAGCGGTTCGCCGTCAGGCGCTGCGACCGGCTATTTTTTCCGGCATAGTTAAACGGCGGGTGGTGTCGGTTTCTTCCCGCATTATCCACCTGATGCGTAAGCTTTATCGCAACCCTGACAGTCGATTTAGCGCGCTGTTTGAAGATCAGCGGGATCGCAGTGAGCTTGTGGCCACCTTTTTAGCGGTGTTAGAACTGATTAAGGGTGGACGCATTACCATTTCGCCCGACGGTGAGTCGGTTCAATTTCATCGTTCGGCAAAAACATCGGAACAAGAGGTACCGGTATGAGCAAAAAATTGGAACAAACGCTGTTGGCGGTGCTTTTTGCCGTCGGCGAGCCAATTGCGCCCGACCGCATTGCCGAGGCGCTTGAAATTGGTGTTGACAGTGTGCGCGGTTTGATTGAGCATCTGCGTGATACGTTGGATATGCAAGAAAGCGCATTGCAGATTCTAAACTTAGGTGGTCAGTATCAACTGGCCACCCGCAGCGAATATACCGAGGATATCCGCAAAGTGATGCAGGAGCGGCGCAATGTTCCGCTCTCGCCCGCAGCGCTTGAGGTGTTGGCGGCAGTCGCTTACAACCAGCCGGTGACTAGGGCCTATGTCGAACAGGTGCGCGGCATTGATTCAAGCGGCATCATTGCCAGTTTGACAGAAAAAGGCTTATTGGAGGAAGAAGGCAGACTGGAATTGCCCGGCAGACCCATCGCCTACCGCACGACAGCACATTTTTTGCGCACCTTTGGCCTCTCGTCGCTGGACGAGTTGCCGCTGACGGTAGCGGCGGATATGTTGGACGAAGCCTTACCTGATGATATGATAGAAGGTCAGATCGTGTTTGGTGAGCAGGTTCGTGCCTTGGAAGAATAGGTGGTGGGCGGCATGAAGGTGTTTGGATTGGTTTTGCTGCTGATCATTCTGTTTTTAATGGTGCCGGTTATCGTTCACCTCGATTCGGCGCCACAATTAACGGTGACGGTTAAATATTTGTGGTTCAAAAAGGGCATTCTTCCCAAGGGTGAAAAAGGTCAGGGCAAGGAAAAGGAACCTGCCGAACCCAAGACCCCCAAAAAGAAAAAAGCTCGAAAAAAGCGCCAATTATCATACACGCTTGAAGAGCTTTTTGAATTGCTGCAAAAATTACAACAGCGTACCAGCCCCGCCGTACGCCGGCTTCTGCGTCGAACTTCGTTGGCCAAATTCCGTATGCGTATGGTCGTGGTGGGTGAGGATGCAGCGGAAACCGCAATAAAATTCGGCAAAGTCAACGCGCAGGTGTTTACCGCTGTGGCATTTGTTGCAGGACTAATTAAGCTCAAAGCCGACCAGATCGAAATATTGCCCGGGTTTGGTGCCAGCCAAAGCGAGATGAGCTACTCGGGCGTTGCGCGGCTTTCTCCGCTTGCGCTGCTGGTTGCTGGAGTGCAGATCGCCTTTTGGGGTTTGGCTTCCGCCCTGCCACTATTTTTAAAATCCCAAAAAGACAAGACGTATAAGAAGACTGGCGGCGACGCCGCCGAACCGCGAAAGGAAGATCAGAATGGAAAAGAAACATCCCTTGAGCGAGGTGCTTGAAGCCTCTCTTGAGAATCTGAAAAAGCTTGTGGATGTCAACACCATCATCGGTGAGCCACTAACCATGCCTGACGGAGTAACCATTATTCCGATTTCCAAGGTCAGCTTTGGCTTTGCTACTGGCGGGTCGGAGCTGCCCTCCTCCAAGCCTACCAGCCCATTCGGCGGCGGTTCGGGTGGCGGCGTGACGATTCAACCGCAGGCCTTTTTAGTTATTTCGAAGGGTGACGTGAAGCTTCTGCAGATGCAGACGGCCAATAACACTGCTGACCGTGTGGTCAACATGGTGCCTGGTGTCATCGATAAGGTATCCGGCATCATACAAGATCAGATTGCTAAAAAGAACGATAAAGAGCAGGAAGCATAAACGATCACACAGGTTAAAAGGGAATCATTTTTTCAACCCGCACAGAATATGTTTTTTTAATGAGGCGGGTGAAATTGATGAAAAAGCAGATCACTTCTATCATTTTGGCACTGGCATTAATGTGTTGCACCAACTTGTCGTTTGCGGCGGGAGAGGACGGTTTTGGCTCGGCGAAGGGTGCCGTACTCATAGAAGCCGCTAGTGGGCGGGTTCTTTTTGAAAAAAACTGCCACGAAAAGCTCTTAAACGCCAGCACCACCAAGATTATGACGGCAATTCTGACGCTGGAGCAAAAAGATCTTGACGACGTTTTCGTGGTTGACCCTAACGCCATAAAGGTCGAGGGTAGTTCAATGGGACTACAGGAGGGTGACCAGGTCACGCTGCGAACACTGGTGTGGGGGATGCTGCTGGCTTCCGGCAACGATGCAGCCAACGCGGCGGCGATTCACATTGACAAGAGCCTTGATGCCTTTGTTGAGCGGATGAACCGCAAGGCAAAGGAAATTGGCATGAATGATACCCATTTCTCCAGCCCTTCTGGTTTGGAGACCGGCGAGCATTATACGACGGCCTATGACCTTGCGCTTTTATCACGCTATGCCTTGCAAAATGATGATTTTAGCGAAATGGTGCGGTCAAAATCGGCAAAGCTATATTACGGCAACCCACCGTATCATCGCTGGCTGACTAATCATAATCGCCTGCTGTGGCAAAGCGAGGATTGTATCGGCATTAAAACAGGTTTTACCAAGGCGGCCGGACGCTGCCTGGTTTCGGCTGCTGAGCGCAACGGACTGACATTAATTGCTGTAACGCTTAACTGTCCCAACGATTTTGGCGTGCACAAAACTATATATGACCAAAGTTTTGACCAGCTTGAATTTGTGGATTTTGAAGAGATGGTGGGTCAGCTCTCGGTGCCGGTAACCGGTTCAACCGAGCAGCGCGTCGGGGTAAAAGCGCTTTGGGCCCCCGGTGCCTATCTCACCGCGCAGGAACGTACGCATGTTCGCGTTAATATCACGCTAGAAAAGTTTATCTATGCGCCAGCAGCACAGGGGCAGGTTGTCGGTCGGGCAACTGTGATGCTCGGCGAACAGTCGCTCTCGGTTACGCCACTGGTTACAGCGCAGGAGCGCCCCGCCAGATTTCCTGAGACGCGCAGTATTATTCAACGTGTTAAGGATTTTTTCGCGTTTCCTCAAAACTATCGCTTCCCGCTCAATGAACGGTGGGATAAAAATTTGAGCCAGAAAGAAAAAAAGAAAGCCACCGCATAAAAATTTAGCGCGTTGCTCACCCTGAGCAAACGCGGCGCCTGCGTATTTATGACCGCCCCCGGTCATTTTGCGCCTTGAGCGCATTGTGAAAGGAATGGTCAAAAATATGAGAATACACAAAGTGTTATCAGATAACGGCATTGTTTCGCGCCGCAAGGCGGAACAGCTGATTGCAGAGGGCAGAATTACCGTCAACGGACACAAGGCTGAGCTGGGCCAAAGCATTAACCCCGCGCGCGACATTATTCATATCGACGGTGAGCGTGTGGTGTTTGAAAAGCGAGCAAAGAAGCTTTATATCATGCTCAACAAGCCCCGCGGCTATGTCACTACCCTCTCGGATGAGCTCGGGAGACGCTGTGTGGCGGAACTGATTTCAGAAGTTTCTACTAGAGTGTATCCTATTGGCCGATTAGATAAGGACAGCGAGGGGCTCCTGCTGCTGACCAATGACGGAGATTTTGCCAATTTAATCATGCACCCAAGCCACCATATCTCTAAAACTTACCGTGTAACAGTGCGTCCCGATATCTCCGAGGATCAGCTTGTAGCGCTATCTACTGGCGTGACGCTTGACGACGGCGCTACTACCCTGCCTGCACAGGTTCAGGTAGAAGCCAAGGAGTCTGGCCGCGTGGTGCTGCGCATGACGATATTTGAGGGCAAGAATCGCCAGATCCGCCGCATGTGCGAAGCGTTGGGGCTTGAAGTGGCACGTCTGCGCCGCATATCTGTTGGGCCGATCAAGTTGGGTATGTTGCAGCCAGGCAAATGGCGTGAACTGACGCCTACCGAAGTAGGCGCGTTGCGTGGTGCGGTGACGATTTTAAATCCCAACTCATCTATGGAACCGCAGAAGGACAGATTCAGAGGCAGGCCGGTAGCTAGACCCCGCCCAGCGGTGCGCAAAGACGGGCCTAAGCCTTCTGGGCGCGGTTGACAAACACTGTGCGTGGGGGTATGATAACAGGAGCAAACAGGAGAAAACAAAAGCTTAAGTGAGCTTTGACAAAATATCTTTCACGCGCATTTCTGCGGCTGAAAGGCGGTGGCTGTCCCTTTTGTGACGGTTGGCTTTTCGCACAGACGTTGCAATGCTGCGTATAAAGGGGAGTAACGAATGACCAGAAGCATGACAGGCTATGGACGAAGCCAGCGGCAGATTGGCGGGTGGGATATCACCGTTGAAATTAAATCGGTCAACCACCGCTACTTTGAGTTTTCCTGCCGCGCGCCCCGCAGCTGCAGCTATATGGAAGACAAGCTTAAAAGCGTGGTGCAAAACCGCATTTCCCGCGGGAAGGTCGACTTATATCTTCAGCTAGCCAATACTGGTACGCTTTGCGACTCAGTGGTCAAGGTCAACCTTGAACTGGCCAAGTCTTATGTCGCGGCGTTGCAGGCGCTATCCAGCGCAACCGGGCTACCCAATGATATTGATCTGGCATTGCTGTCGCGATATCCAGATGTCCTGACTTCTGAACGCATGGAAATCGACGAGGATGCACTGTGGCAAGCGGTCTCACAGGTCGCCGAAGAAGCTTTAGATCGCTTTGTGCAGATGCGTGAGACTGAGGGCGCCCGCCTACGCGAGGATATTCTGCTGAGACTTGATATGGTTGAAAAGCTAACCGAAGCGGTCGAGGCGAAGAGCCCGCAAACGGTGGAAGCTTATCGAGCGCGGCTCTACCAAAAGCTAACCACACTGCTGGCCGACCGAAATATCGACGATTCGCGGGTGCTTACCGAGGCGGCCATTTTTGCCGACCGTGTGGCGGTGGATGAGGAAACTGTCCGTCTAAAAAGCCATTTGGCACAGTTTCGCAGCATTCTGGTTCAGCCCGATCCTGTCGGGCGAAAGCTTGATTTTCTAACACAGGAATTAAACCGCGAAGCGAATACTATTGGCTCAAAAGCACAGGACGCAGAAATTGCAGCGATAGTTATTGCGCTTAAAAGCGAACTGGAAAAAATTCGCGAGCAGATACAAAACGTTGAATAGGAGGCGTGCAGCTTGAAACTAATAAATATTGGCTTTGGGAATATGGTCTCGGCGAGAAAATTGGTCGCAATTGTCAGCCCGGAATCGGCTCCCATCAAGCGTATTATACAGGACGCCAGAGATCGGGGTTCATTGATCGACGCCACCTATGGGCGGCGCACCCGGGCGGTTATTATCACCGATTCTGACCATGTAATTTTATCGGCGGTGCAGCCCGAAACGGTTGCAAACCGCCTGGATGATGACGATGAGGATGACGAGCAGGATGAAGCATAAACGCGGACAACTAATTGTTTATTCTGGCCCCTCTGGCGTGGGAAAGGGGACGCTGCTCTCCCCGCTGCTTGCGCCCAAAGGGCCACTGACGCTTTCCGTTTCGGCAACAACGCGCCAACCAAGACCGGGCGAAATCGATGGCGTGCACTATCATTTTGTCAGCAATGCACATTTTTTAAAAATGGTGGCAGATGGCGAGATGCTTGAATATGCGCAATACAACGGACACTACTACGGCACGCCCCGCTGTTTTGTAGAACAGCAGCTCGAGGCTGGACATAACGTAATACTAGAAATTGAAACGAAGGGCGCTACGCAGGTGCATGCCCTTTGTCCGGATGCGCTGATGATATTTATTATGCCGCCCTCACTCGAGGAGCTGGCTGACCGTCTTGAGGGGCGAGGAACCGAAACGGATGCTGAGCGTGCGGGGCGACTTGCTGCCGCCGCAGAAGAAATCCGTCTGGCGGATCAATACGATTTTATCGTGCTAAACGATGATATAGACTCGGCAAGGGAACAGCTGCTATCGGCTATTAATGCAGGTAGATTGATTGCCCGGCTGAACAGAAATAGAATAGAAGAGGTGCTAAAAACATGCTGAGACCGGCAATGAGTGAAATTCTTGACAGAAACCAGGACTGCTACGCTTTTGTGGTAGCTGTTGCCAAGCGCGCCCGCGATCTTGCGGATACCGCCGAGGAGCAACACGAAATTTTAGAAGGTAAGCCCGTAAAGCTTTCGGTGGATGAATTTGCTTGTGGAAAGAGTAAATTTGTGACCCACAGCGAAGTTCAGATCTAATCTATGAACATTGCGCGCGTTGTCATTGATAAAGCGGCGTATGCTTATGACAAGGAGTATGACTATCTATTGCCTGATACCATTTGTGCTAGGGCAGGATGCCGCGTTCTGGTGCCGTTTGGGACGGGTAACCGCACCCGAATCGGGCTGGTGCTTTCGGTTCTAGAGCCGCAAAGAGAATTGTCGACACGGCTAAAAGCGGTTCATTCGCTTTTAGATACGGCACCGCTTTTGGATGAAGAGGGGCTTTTGCTGTTGGCGGCCGTGCGTACTGCGACTTTTTGTACTTGGTTCGAGGCATTGCGCGTGTTAATACCGCCCGGAATGGGCTTGAAGGTCAACATGGGTCTTTCGCCGGTGCGAGAAAAACATATTAAAACTGAACACTTGTCGCCTGAGGCACAGCAGCTCTACACGCTGCTGGTTGCCCGCCGCGGCATTACGCCGGAAGACAAGGCGCTGTCTGCGCTGGGGCTTTCGTCGCGGACAGCGTGCATCGAAGAGCTTACTGCCGCAAATCTTGTGACACGCAGTCGATTGATAAAAAAGCGGATAGCCGACGAACGCGCCGTGATGGCGCGGTTGGTTATTGAAGAAGCGACCGAGTCAGAATCGCGTAAATACACCCCAAAGCAGCAGGCTGTCGTCAATCTGCTTGAACAGATCGGCTGTGCCTCGGTGAGGGAGTTATGCTATTTTGCAGGGGCTACCCGTGCGGTAGTTGACCGAATGCAAAAGCAGGGTGTGCTCGAGTTGTTTGAAGAGGTTACCCCCCGCCGGACAGCCGACAAGACACAAGCGATTACCGACACCGTGCCAATTATTCTTTCCGAGCAACAGCAGCGAGCATTTGAAACACTGCGCGCACTTGGACATAAAAATGAATTTACCACTTCGTTGTTGCATGGCGTAACCGGCAGCGGAAAAACACAGGTTTTTTTACGCCTTATTGAAGATGTCCTGGCCCGTGGGCGTCAGGCAATGGTGCTAATACCTGAGATATCGCTCACACCTCAGACTGTCTCAAAATTCAGCGCCCGCTTTGGGCCGCGGGTGGCGGTGCTGCATTCATCGCTTTCGATGACCGAACGCTTAGACGAATGGCAGCGTATCCGTGAGGGAAAAGCCGACATAGTGGTCGGCACACGCTCTGCGGTTTTTGCACCGCTTCATAACATTGGGCTCATCGTAATCGACGAGGAGCAAGAGCACACTTACCACTCTGAGAGTTCGCCGCGTTATCACGCCCGGGATATCGCCCGACTGCGCGGCAAAACGCACAATGCGCAGGTGCTGCTTTGTTCGGCGACCCCGTCGGTCGAAAGCTATTATAACGCCGTGAATGGTCGATATCATCTTGTTGAACTGAGTGAGCGCTATTCGGGCAATCTTTTGCCGGACGTGCTCACAGTGGACATGCGTGAAGTACCGCTGAACGCCCTTTCTACCACGCTTTCTGAAGAGCTTTGTGAGCAGATTAGAGAGACGCTGGAACGGGGCGAACAGTCCATTTTGCTTTTAAACCGCCGTGGTTACAACACGATGGTTAAATGCTCCTCATGCGGGGAGGTTGCGCGTTGCCCGCACTGCTCGATTCCACTGACCTTTCACGCGGCCAACCGCCGGCTGGTTTGTCACTACTGCGGTTATTCTCGAGCCGAGACCGTTCCGTGCGATAACTGCAAGAGCGCCATGCTGCGCTATACCGGCGTAGGAACCCAGCGAATTGAAGAAGAATTGAAAGCCCTTTTCCCACCCGCGAGAATATTGCGCATGGATATGGACACCACCATGTCACGCTTTGCCCATCAGCGTGCGTTCGAGGCTTTTGTTAAGGGCGACTATGATATTATGGTCGGCACGCAGATGGTCGCTAAAGGGCTGGATTTCCCGAATGTGACGCTTGTTGGGGTGCTGGCCGCCGATCAGTCGCTTTACGGCGAAGATTTTCGCAGCTTCGAGCGCACTTTTTCGCTCATCACACAGGTGGTGGGGCGCTGTGGGCGGGCGCAAAAACCCGGCCGCGCGGTTATCCAGACCTTTACGCCCGAAAACCGCATTTTGGCACTGGCTGCTGCGCAGGATTACA
The DNA here is from genome assembly GCA_034933525.1 of Candidatus Fimivivens sp. GTDB lineage: Bacteria > Bacillota > Clostridia > Oscillospirales > Ruminococcaceae > Yanshouia. Next base: position 259,289 of record JAYFNI010000009.1, on the reverse strand, counting down.
AGGCGTTTTACTCAGAGGAAATCGCTTACCGCAGGGTGGGGCTTTATCCGCCCTTTTGTGATATTGTCTGTGTGGTATTCTGGGCCGAAAAGGAACGTATTGCTGTTGAAAGCGCCAAAGCTTATAGCAGACAGTTTATTGAGGCAGCCAAAGAGAATTTCGCTGACCTGCCGATACGGCTGCTCGGCCCTTCAGAGTGCAGACCCTACCGCGTGGCGGGGCGCTACCGCTGCCGACTGCTGGTCAAATGCCGCGGAGGCAAAAGAACGCGTGCGCTTTTTGCCCAGATGCTCGCGTGGTATTATCAACAGAAGAATACAGCGGCGATAACGCTGGATTTTTATTATGATTCAAACCTATAACGCCGTGGCGGCGTGATGTATAAACGAAAGGATGTTGTAACGTGGCGATACGAAAAATTTTAAACGAATCCGATGAAATACTGCGCAAACATTCCCGCCCGGTGGAGCAATTTGATAACAGACTACACATGCTGATAGATGATATGGCCGAAACGATGGAATCGGCCAACGGCGTCGGATTGGCAGCCCCGCAGGTGGGCGTTCTGCGCCGCGTCGTAACCATCGACGTTGGTCAGGGGGTCGTCGAGATGGTGAATCCCGAAATTGTCTACGAGAGTGCCGAGCAAATTGACGACGCTGAGGGCTGTCTTTCCTCGCCTGGGGAGTACGGGCTGGTTAAGCGCCCTAGGAAGGTGCGTGCGAAATATTACGACCGCCACGGCAATCTGTGCGAGATTGAAGGCGAGGGGCTTTTGGCCCGCGCTATTTGCCACGAGACCGATCACCTCAACGGCCGGTTGTTTAAGGATTTGGCATCCAGAATGCTGGATCCCGAGGAGTATTAAGTTTGAGAATGCCTTCAAGCTGCTATTCTTAGCGCGTGTTGCGCCTTGCGAGTAAACGCAACATATGCACAGGATGAACCGACAGGTATTTTGTGCATAGAAGCGCAGTAAAGGAAGATTTTTTAAGATGAAGATTGTGTTTATGGGTACGCCCGATTTTGCGGTGCCCTCACTTCAGCGATTGATTGACGATGGGCATGATATTCTAGCGGTTTACTGCCAGCCTGACAAGCCACAGGGGAGGCATTTTGTTCTGACGCCACCGCCAGTCAAGATTCTGGCACAGCAGCATGGAATTCCGGTGTATCAACCTGCAACTTTCAAAGACACTGACGTACAGGCACAGCTTGAATCTCTTGCCCCCGAGCTGGTTGTGGTGGCAGCTTATGGCAAACTTCTTCCGCAGGCGGTGCTGAATATTCCCATTAAGGGCTGTATCAACGTCCACGGTTCGCTGTTGCCAAAATATCGCGGTGCCGCACCGATTCAATGGGCGGTTATCCATAACGAGCCGGTCGCAGGCGTAACTATCATGCAGATGGCACAGGGGCTGGATACCGGTGACATGCTTTTGAAAAAGGAGACGCCAATCGGCGAAGATGAAACAGCGGGTGAGCTATTTGTTCGCATTGCTGAGATGGGGGCACAGGCGCTTAGTGAAGCGGTGTTCACGCTTGATGCGCTTACGCCCGTTCCACAGGACGATGCATTGGCCTGTTGGTCGCCACCATTAAAGAAAACCGATGGCGAAATTGATTGGTCGCAGGACGCAAAAATGATATATGCGCGCATTCGCGGTGTAACGCCGTGGCCGGGTGCTTATACCCTGTTTAATGGCAAAAGACTTAAAATTCACCGTGCGGCGCTGAATAATTCGAATAAAGCAACCGGTACGCCCGGCGAACTGCTGGAGAATAAGCGGCTGGTTATCGCTTGTGGAAGCGGCGCTATTGAACTGCTGGAAGTACAGCTTGAGGGCGCAAAACGCATTCCAGCCTCGGATTTTATCCGGGGGCAACGACTAAATTTGGGCAAGCTATTCTAAAAAGGTTTTGAAAGGGGCACTTTGCATGTTTGGACGTTACGGCTATTACGGCATTGACAGTTATTATCTTATTCTGGTGCTGCCGGCCATTCTTTTTTCGCTTTGGGCGCAGACCAAGGTGCAGGGAACCTTCTCGCGTTATCAGAAAGTCCGCAGTTATTCAGGCTACACCGGAGCGGATGTCGCACGGCGCATTCTGGACGACAATGGGCTTTATAATGTGAGAATTGAGCGCATTAACGGGTCTCTGACTGACCATTACGACCCAAGAGATCAGGTTATTCGCCTCTCAGATAGTGTGCATAACAGTAACTCGATTGCGGCACTGGGCGTCGCGGCTCATGAGACTGGTCATGCGGTGCAGCACGCAACTGGCTACGGGCCGCTGACTGTGCGCAATGCGATTATTCCGGTGACCAATTTTGGTTCGCAGCTGGCGATGCCGCTTGTTTTGTTTGGCTTTTTATTTAATAATAGTGCGCTTATCGGTATTGGTATTATTTGCTTTGCAATGGTGACGCTGTTCCAGCTTGTCACACTGCCGGTGGAGTTTGATGCAAGTGCGCGTGCGATGCGCACACTTTCCAACGAGGGGATTTTGCAGGGGGACGAGGTATCACAGACCCGAAAAGTGCTGACAGCTGCCGCGTTGACCTATGTTGCCGCCTTGATTGTCTCTGCAGCGCAGCTATTGCGTCTCGTGCTGCTTTTTAACCGCAGACGCGACTAATTTTTATTCGCGACAGTGTTGTTTTGACGGCACGGAAAGGAACATTAATGGAAACTGCCCGACAGGTTGCGGTCAAGGCGCTATTGCGCGTTGACCGTGGAGGCTATTCGCAGCTGACACTCGACGCCGCGCTAAACAAAGCGCGGCTGTCTGTGCGTGATGCGGCTTTTGCCTCAGCGCTATTTTATGGCGCGTTGGAACGCCGGCTTACGCTGGACCACTGTATTGCCAAGTATGCACGCCATCCGCTTTCTGATACGGTGGCAGCTATTTTACGTCTGGCATTCTATCAGCTTATTTTTATGGATTCGGTGCCAAACCACGCCGCAGTGGATGAAGCGGTCAATATGACAAAGGCGATGGGGCAGCGCGCTGCTTCCGGCATGGTTAACGGTATATTGCGCAGCTTTCTGCGCGACGGCTGTGCAATTCCCCCAGTTTCAGGAGGGCTGGCAGCAAAAATAGCAATTGAATACTCTTGTAGTGAGGATTTAGTCGTGCAGTTTTTGAAGTGGCACGGCGAGGAAAAGACACGCACGCTGCTTGCCGCTTCTATGGGCCGTCCGCCCATTTATATCCGTGTCAACACGCTTAAAACCGATGCCGAGACTTTGTTAGAACATCTTTCAAAACACGATTGTAAAGCGGTCGACCGTCCTTTGGACGGCAACTGCATTGAAATAGAGGGCGATGCGGTACACACCGTGTCACATAAGCTGGGCTTTTTGCACGTGCAGGATGTCTGCTCGCAGCAGGCGGCTCTGACGCTGGAAGCACAGCCCGGTGAGCGTATCCTGGACATTTGCGCGGCCCCTGGCTCCAAGAGCTTTGTGCTGGCGCAGCAGATGCAAAACCTCGGAGAAATTATATCTTGCGACATTGCTCCTGCGCGGCTGGAACTGATCAAGCAGGGAGCCAAGCGGTTGGGGATTAATATTATCACCACACAGGTTAACGATGGAACAGAACACAATGGGGGATTAGGGGAATTTGATCGCATTCTCTGCGACGTACCCTGTTCAGGATTAGGTGTTTTGCGACGTAAACCCGAGATTAAATACCGCAGCGCACAGTCGCTGGAAGGCCTGCCTGAGCTCCAGTATAAAATACTAAAAACTTCCGCAAACTATTTAAAAGTGGGCGGTATTTTGGTCTACTCTACCTGTACGCTGAATCCCGACGAGAATGAACGGTTGGTTGAAGCGTTTTTGCAGGAACACCCTGACTTTTCTCCTGTGCCGTTTGATGGCGCAGATTGGTACAAGACATTTTTGCCTCAACCGCAGGGCGGTGATGGATTTTTTATTTCACGTATCAGGAGAGACAGATGAACGCGCAGCAAACAGTCACCACAAAACTTGATATATTGTCCATGCTGCCCGCGGAGCTGGAAACGCTGGTGCGAGAGATGGGTCAACCCAAGTTCAGGGCGGGTCAGCTCTTTGGATGGCTGCATAACAAGCTGGCGGTCAGCTTTGACGAGATGATGAATCTGCCGGCCGCGTTTCGTGCAGCACTTGCCACACGTTGCACAATAACGCAGCTTGAGGCACGCCGATGTCAGAGTGCGTCGGACGGTACGGCCAAGTACTTGTTTGAGCTCCCAGATGGTAACACCATTGAATCGGTACTCATGCGTCATGACTATGGCAATTCACTTTGCATTTCCTCACAGGTGGGTTGCTATATGGGTTGTCGGTTCTGCGCTTCTACCATTGGGGGTAAGGTGCGCAATTTATCGGCTTCTGAGATGCTCTCACAGATATACACTGTCACAAAGCTCTCGGGCGAACGGGTGGATTCAGTTGTGATGATGGGCATCGGCGAACCGCTGGATAACTTTGATAACGTCGTGCGATTCTTAGAGCTGATACGCGACCCTAACGGGCTAAATCTCTCGCACAGACATATTTCTTTGTCTACCTGCGGATTGGTGGATAAAATTGACGATTTAGCTGCACTATCTTATCAGTTGACTCTTTCAGTCTCGTTGCACGCGTGCGATAATGAGACAAGGAACAAAATTATGCCGGTCAATAAGCGTTACCCCATCGAGGAGCTGCTGGCGGCATGCCGCCGATATTTTGACAAGACCGGGCGGCGCATTTCGTATGAATACGCTCTGATAGCGGGCGTTAACGATAGTCCACAGCAGGCGAAAAAGTTGCTGGCACTGTTACGTGACCAGAGTTGTCACGTCAATCTTATACCGGTGAATCCAGTGGTTGAAACAGGTTTTACTCGTGGCAGCCGTAAGCAGGCGGAAGCGTTTAGGGACATACTGACAGCGGGCGGACTTTCCGCTACCATAAGGCGAGAGCTTGGCAGCGAAATAGATGCGGCTTGTGGTCAGCTTAGAAGAAAAGATGCGAAAGGGGGCGATGCGTAATGTGGATAGTGGGCGACACTCATGTAGGGCAAAAACGCCGTAATAATCAGGATGTATTTCTCTCGGAGCAGCTGGATTCCAAGCTGCTGATGATGGTGTGCGATGGTATGGGCGGCGAACAGGGTGGCGAACAGGCTAGCGAGCTGGCTATTGAGGCTGCAGGGGCAATGCTGCGCCGGGATTTAAAAGGCGTTACCGATGAAAGCACCATGCGTCGGGTGCTGGAGTGTGCAGGAGCTGCAGCCAATAGAGTGGTTTTTGATGCCGCACAGGCAGACAGCGCGCTAACCGGTATGGGCACAACTCTGGTGGGCGCGGTGGTGCTGCCAAACTGCGCGCATTTTATCCACGCGGGCGATTCAAGAGCCTACCTGTTACGCAACGATGTGTTAACTCAGCTCACTGTGGACCACACGGTGGTACAGGTGCTGATAGATCGGGGCGAGATCTCTCAGGAAGATGCTAAAAATCACCCTCAGCGGCATTACATCACGCGCGCGGTGGGGGTTGCACCGCAAATTAGTTATGATATTTTTTCGTTTGATCTGTTGCCAAACGACACGATATTGCTTTGTAGCGACGGCCTTTATAACTACATGAGTCATGAGGATATCTGTGCGCTGACCGCCATTGCCGTCAAGCGCAAAAGTGTCGCGCCGCTTATCGACCGCGCCAATGAGAACGGTGGCGGAGATAATATTACCGCGGTGGTTTGCTGCTTAGCCGAGGAGGTGGGTGCGCGTGGATAATTTTATCGGCAAAAAGATTGAAGGACGTTACCAGATCAGCGAGCTGATTGGTGTCGGAGGCATGGCGAATGTTTATAAGGCCACCGACCTTTCGGATGGGAAGACAGTGGCAGTCAAAGTACTGCGTGAAGAGTTCTATGAAAACGAAGAGCTTCTGCGCCGTTTTAAAAATGAGAGTAAAGCCATTGCCATGTTGTCGCATCCAAACATAATTGAGGTTTACGACGTTTGCTTTGCACACAATATGCGCTGTATTGTCATGGAATACATCGACGGCATCACGCTTAAGGAATATATGGAGGAACAGCGGCCACTCGCCTGGAAAGAGACCGTACACTTTATTCTTCAGATACTAAAGGCACTGTCTCACGCTCATTCAAAAGGTATTGTTCACCGGGACATCAAGCCTCAGAATGTGATGCTGCTATCTGACGCAAGAATTAAGATAACAGACTTTGGCATTGCGCGTTTTGCAAGAAGTGAATCGCACACCATCACCGACCGCGCTATAGGTTCGGTGCATTACATTAGTCCTGAGCAGGCCAGAGGCGACCACACCGACCAACGTGCGGATATTTATTCTATTGGGGTCATGCTGTATGAGATGCTTACCGGGCAGGTTCCATTTGACGCCGATAGCCCTGTTTCTGTAGCGCTGAAGCAGATTGAGCTTGAAGCGCCGTTGCCGCGCAGCATCAACCCCGATATTCCCACTGGGCTTGAAGAGATCACGCTGCGCGCGATGGAAAAGGAACCCGACCGGCGCTATCAATCAGCTGATGACATGCTCAAGGATATTGAAGCATTCCAGCAAAATCCCTCAGTTCATTTTGAATATAAATACCTGACCGATGAAAAGGCGCAGAGCGACCGTTTTAGGCAAAATATGCGCCATGCAAAACAATTGCGGGACGGCAAGGGAGAACGTATGGCACAACAACGATCTAGAAAATCAATTGAAAAAGAGGTAGCGGTTCCCAATCGCGGCAATCGTGATTATGAGGACGCGGAGCCGCGCAAAGGCTCGATATTGATGGCGCTGGCGGGTATAACGGCGGCGTTTATTGTTATCTCGGTGGTATTTATAGGTGCAATGCTGTACCTGAACAATCCGCTTGAAAAGGTGCCGGATGTGATTATGCCGGATCTCACCGGACTTAAGTATGACGCCATCAAGAACGCACAGGAATATTCCAAGTTCGTTTTAGAGGTTGAAGATAACCAATATAACGACCTTCATGAACGCGGTGAGGTGGTCAGCCAGAAGCCCAAGGCTGGCACTAAGGTGAAGGAAAACTCAGTGGTGCGCCTAATCATTTCAAATGGAACAAAGGTGGTTTTGATGCCCAACCTTATCGGTTTGGAGGAAACACAGGCCTATCAGGAGTTGGCTAACCTTGATCTTGAATATCAAAAGGTTGAGATATTCTCGCAACAGCCTGCCGGCACGGTTGTTGCAACCGATCCTGGAAATGGTAGTGAAATTCCCGGTTCCACCGTCGTCAAGGTGCAGATTAGCATGGGCCCTGAAAACAAGGTGGTTCAGGTGCCGGACCTGACCGGTATGGATATTGAAGCGGCCAGAGCGCAGTTAAAAGAGCTTGGTCTTGAGGTCGGTGGCATCAGCTATGTTACCAGTGATAAAGCGGAGAATATTGTCGTCTCTCAGGATCCGGCACCCACGTCTCAGATTGCTACCGGTGCATTTGTCAACTTGAACGTTTCAGGCGGTACAAATCAGAAAAACCAGATTACGCTGCATATTCCGCTACCCAGCGAGGTTACCGAAATTGTCAAGATGCAGGCTATGTTTGATGGCCGCATTCTGCGCGAAGAGCGGTTGCAGCCTTCTACTGCACTTTTCTGGAAGCCGTTGTTCGAAGGTTCAGGAACTGCGAAGATATTTATTCTTTACAACGATTTCCTTTATCAAACCTATGAGGTCGATTTCAACACTGGCAGTTACACGCTGGTAGAGGATAATTCCGACATGCATAAATAAGAGGAGACATCATGCCACAGGGACGCATTATTCGGCAGACGGGCGGCTTTTACTATGTTGACACCGGGGACACGGTAATGGAATGCCGCGCGCGCGGCTTATTCCGCAAGCAGGGCATCACCCCCCTTGTGGGGGATATTGCAGAGGTGGAGCTTACCGACAACGGCAAGGGCTTCGTGGTGGGCTTGCAGGAACGCAGAAATAGCCTGGTTCGACCTCCGATAGCCAATATCGACCGCTTGTTGCTTATTCTTTCAATTACCGACCCCGCACCAAATGTCTTGGTGGTGGATAAAATGCTGGCTATCGCCGAATATAAGGGAATCGATGCAGTTATTGTGGTGACTAAGGCCGACCTTGCAGACACTGGCACATTGTGCAGCTTATACCGCTCGGTGGGTTATCAAGTTAAAAGCATCAACAGTCTGGCTGATTCGCCCGAAGAAGTCTCTGCGCTGATAGAGGGAAAACTTTGCGTACTGGCCGGTAATACCGGGGTGGGCAAATCGACACTCTTAAATGCTATAGATCCAGCGTTGTCACTTAAAACAGGAGAAACTAGTCAGAAATTGGGGCGCGGGCGGCATACGACTCGCGTCTCTGAGCTGTTTAAGTTGAGCGGTGGGTTAATTGCTGATACACCTGGTTTTTCTTCTCTTGAGACGGCGCAGCTTGAACTTATTAAAAAAGACAAGCTTGAGTTATGTTTTCGCGAATTTGAGCCCTACTTGGGGCACTGCCGTTTTACCGGCTGTTCGCACACCAAAGAAAAGGGTTGTGCGGTGCTCTCGGCGGTGGAGTCAGGCGAAATTGCATTGTCTCGTCATGAGAGCTATCTTGCAATGTACGAAGAAGCCAAACAGATTAAGGATTGGGAGGTTTAAGCATGGCGCGCAGATGCGTGGTGTTTTGTGCAGGCGAAGAGGGCGAGATAGACTTTGCCGTTACGCCTGAGGATTTTGTCATCTGTTGTGACGCCGGTTATCTGGCGGCAGAGCGCCGAGGTATTTCCCCCGATCTCCTGATCGGGGATTTTGATTCCTACCGGGAGCCATTGCCCGAATCGGTTGAGACGCTACATTTTCCGGTAGAAAAGGACGATACCGACAGTATGCTGGCGTTGCGCGAGGGCCTGCGTCGTGGCTATAAAGAATTTGTCCTACTGTTTGCGCTGGGTGGCAGACTTGACCACACGCTCGCCAATCTCCAGGCGTTGGCCTTTTTAGAGGAATTCGGTGCCAGCGGTATGATTATCGGCCCGAGAGATCGCGTCCAGCTTTTAAAGAATGGAGCGCTTGACATCCCCCGACGTAGCGCGTATACTTTTTCAATATTTGCATATAGTGGCAAGGCTATCGGCGTAACATTAAAAGGGATGCAGTATCCACTCAATGATGCGGTGGTTACCGAGACATTCCCCATCGGGTTGGGCAATCATATTATTGAGCCAGTAGGCAGGGTCAGTGTCTTGGACGGCATGTTGCTGGTGGTGGAATCCAAAATTAATTAGGCGCTCCATGGCGCCGATATCGGCAGAGGAGATTATGGGGTGTTTTCTAACAAGGATATTACGCGCTTGATGATACCGCTCATTGTTGAGCAGGCACTGGCCGTCACTATAGGCGTGGCTGATACAGTCATGGTGGCATATGTGGGTGAAACAGTGGTATCCGGCGTTTCAATCGTCGACGCAATCAATATGTTGCTTGTGCAGGTTTTCGCTGCGCTGGCAACTGGTGGCGCTATTGTGGTGGCGCAGTATCTGGGCAGACAGGATAAGCCCGCTGCCTGTGAAGCGGCAAAGCAACTTTTTTTGGTTATGGGTGCCATTGGAATAGCTGTCGCGGCTATTTGCGTAACTTGGCGGTTCCATATTTTAAGGCTGGTTTATCACACTGTCGAGCCCGCGGTCTTACAGGCGGCGCAGGAATATTTTTATTTGACCGCGCTTTCCTTTCCCTTTTTTGCGATTTATAATTCTGGTGCAGCGCTTTTTCGTTCGCAGGGTAATTCCCGCATATCTATGTTAACTGCTCTGATGATGAATGTTCTCAACATTGGCGGTAACGCCATTTTTTTGTTTGGCTATAATATGGGTGCGCGCGCCGTCGGACTGGGAACTCTGATTGCCCGCGTTGTGGGTGCAATTGTCATGCTTTATCTTATTAGAGATAGCCGCAACAGGGTGTATGTTGATCGGATACTGCCGCTGCACTTTCGCCCTGCAATGGTTGGAACCATTTTGCGAATTGGTGTGCCAACGGGGCTTGAAAACGGGATGTTTCATTTTGGTAAGCTGATGGTATCAGGGCTCGTTGCGTCCTTTGGTACCATTGCCATCACGGCTAACGCCGTTGGAAATAGCATTTCCTCCACCGCCTGTATTCCCGGTTCAGCGGTGGGACTTGGCATGATTACGATTGTAGGGCAGTGTATTGGCGCTGGGGAATATGACCAGGCACGTTTCTACATAAAAAAGCTAATGAAGTTGGCTTATATCGTCGGCGGTGCAACCAATATTTTAGCGGTGTTGTTTATGAAACAGTTGGTGGGTATTTTTTCACTTTCACCCCAGACGGCGCAGCTTGCAATTATTATCAGCTCGATGCACGCGGGTACATGGCTACTATTTTGGCCCACCGCCTTTACGCTGCCGAACGGGCTGCGTGCTGCGGGCGACGTTAAGTTTACCATGATTGTTTCGGTGGCTGTAATGTGGGCCTGCCGAATTGGGTTGAGCTATATTTTCGCCCTTTACTTTAATATGGGGCTTATTGGCGTATGGTTGGCTATGATCTTGGACTGGGTGGTGCGCACCGCCTTCTATGTCGCCCGTTTTATAGGTACCAAGTGGTATAGTCACACCGTGATTTAAGTATGTTTTAAGCCTTGAAGCGCAACAGTTCAAAGAGCTGCCAGTTATATACTGGCAGCTCTTTTATGATAGCAATTCGCTGGCGTATCCTTTCTAAAGACAAAAAATGCGCCACCCCTTAAAGAGATGGCGCATAAAGCTTTTTGAAGCTTATTTGGAGTAGTTGTAGAAGCCGACGCCGGACTTCTTGCCGAGCTTGCCAGCGCGAACCATCTTCTTGAGCAGGCCGTGCGGGCGATACTTGGAGTCGCCAGTCTCGGAGTACATGACGTTCATGATAGCGAGGCAAACGTCGAGGCCGATCATATCGCCAAGGGCCAACGGGCCGATGGGATGGTTTGCACCAAGCTTCATAGCGGTGTCAATGCCTTCAACGGTAGCAACGCCCTCGGCATAGATGCCGATTGCTTCATTGATCATGGGGATCAGGATACGGTTAACAACGAAGCCAGGAGCCTCATTAACCGCAACAGGCTCTTTGCCCATGCTCTTGGTCAGTTCAAGAACCTGATCAACAGCTTCCTTGGGGGTGTTCTCGCCAGCGATGACTTCGATCAACTTCATAACGGGGGGCGGATTGAAGAAGTGCATGCCAACGACGGGATGCTCAACACCGTTGGAAATCTCGGTGATGGAAAGGGAAGAGGTGTTGGTGCCAAAAACGATGCCGGGCTTGCAGAGCTTATCCAACTCAGCAAAAATGTCCTTCTTGACAGACATATTCTCAGCGATGGTCTCAAGGATGAAGTCAACGTCTGCAACAGCGCTAAGCTCAGTTGCGGGGGTGACACGGCCATAGATGGCGTCCATCTCTTCTTGGGTCATTTTGCCCTTGGCAACAGCCTTGGCCAGGGTGCCGTGCATGTACTTCATTGCACTGTCGAGAGTCTCCTGCTTACGGGTTCTGAGAACAACCTCGTGACCAGCCTGAGCGAATGCGTATGCAATGCCGGATCCCATGGTACCGGCGCCGAGTACACCAATTTTCATAATTAAATCCTCCATTATATTATTTTTGCCTGTCGGCAGATAATCTTACTTGTTCTGATAAGGTTCTGCGCGGCGCTTTTCCAAAAAAGCAGTCATGCCGTTTTTCTGGTCGGCGGTTTCAAAGCAGCTGCCAAAGAGTTTCGCTTCAATGGCGATGGCAGAATCCATATCGGTCTGCAGGCCATCGTTGGCAGCCTTTTTAGTGGCGCGAACCGCGATAGGTGCGTTGCGCGCAATGCGCTTTGCCATCTTCTCTGCGGCGGGCATCAGCTCTTCAATCGGATAAACCGCATTGACCAAGCCGACTTGCAGTGCCTCTTGGGCATCTATCTGTCCGCAGGTGTAGAGCATCTCCTTGGCCTTGCCAACGCCGATCAAGCGGCAAAGACGCTGGGTTCCACCAAATCCGGGGGTGATGCCAAGGCCCACCTCAGGCTGCGCAAACTTTGCATTCTCCGCTGCAAGGCGAATGTCGCAGCACATAGAAAGCTCGCAGCCACCGCCAAGCGCAAAGCCGTTGATGGCCGCGATAATGGGAATAGGAAAGGTTTCAATTTTGCGGAACACCGCGTTGCCCTTGAGGCCAAAAGCTTCGCCTTGAGCCTTGGTCAAGGTGCTCATCTCGCTGATATCCGCTCCGGCCACAAAGCTCTTTTCGCCCGCACCTGTGATAATCAGAGCGCGCACGTTTTCGAGGTCGATGGCGTTGAGCATGGCATCAAGATCTTCAAGCACCTGTGTGTTTAGGGCATTAAGCGCCTTTTCGCGGTCGATAGTCGCAATCGCGTATTGTTCCTTTTGCTCGAATTTCACAAAGGACATAGGTTTAGCTCCTCTCAGAATCGCGATACTCGCAAAAGGGATGCGGCAGCAATGTGTCACACCCCTTGCGAAAAATACGTCTTAGAGCTTCTCGACAATGGCAGAAACGCCCATGCCGCCGCCTACGCAGAGGGTAGCAAGACCCTTCTGACCAGCCTCAAGCTCGTGCAGCAGGGTGACAAGGATACGGCAGCCCGAAGCGCCAACGGGGTGGCCAAGCGCAATAGCGCCGCCATTGATGTTGACCTTGGATGCATCCCAGCCCATCAGCTTGCCAACAGCCAGAGACTGAGCGGCAAATGCCTCGTTAGCTTCGATAATGTCCATATCGTTGACCGACAGGCCAACCTTCTTGAACAGCTTCTCAGAAGAGTAAGCCGGTCCAATACCCATGATGGAGGGCTCGACACCAGCGGAAGAACCGCCGATCCACTTAGCCATCGGCTTAACGCCAAGCTCCTTAGCCTTTTCAGCGCTCATAACGATAATAGCGGCAGCGCCGTCATTGATCGAGGAAGCGTTTGCAGCGGTGACAGAGCCGCCGTCGGGTTTGAATGCGGGCTTCATCTTGGCAAGACCTTCAGCGGTGCTGCCAGCGCGGGGACCCTCGTCCTTATCAAACATAACGGTTTCTTTCTTGGACTTGATCGGAACAGCGACGATTTCGGCATCAAACTTGCCGGCTTCCTGAGCGGCGCAAGCCTTCTGCTGGGAAACAGCAGCAAACTCGTCCTGCATCTCGCGGGTGATGCCGTACTTTTCAGCAACATTCTCAGCGGTGATGCCCATGTGGTAGTTGTTGAAAGCATCCCACAGTGCGTCATTGACCATGGTGTCGATGATCTTGCTGTTGCCCATACGGTAGCCATAACGGGCTTTGTCAAGCACATAAGGAGCCAGAGACATGTTTTCCATACCGCCAGCCATGATGACGTCGGCTTCGCCAGCCATGATGAGAGCAGCAGCCATGTTTACGGTCTTGAGGCCGGAGCCACAAACATTATTCAGGGTAAGAGCGGGAACTTCAATCGGAATACCTGCGTGAATAGCAGCCTGACGAGCAGGGCTCTGACCCATTCCGGCGGTCAGAACATTGCCGAAGAGAACCTCGTCGATGTCAGTGGGCTTAATGCCAGCACGCTCAATCGCTTCTTTCATTACAATAGCGCCGAGCTGTTCTGCGGGGATATTCGAGAGGGCACCGCCCATCTTGCCGATAGCCGTACGGCAAGCGCCTACGAGTACGATTTCTTTGCTCATGTCTTATTCCTCCGTTTTTTTGTGTGTGCAGTTTTAACCTTTCAGGTTATGCTTCCACAAATATACCATTATTGGGCTAATGTTGCAATAGAATGCATTCCTGTCTTACCGAGTTGACGAAAAATTTGTACACCTTGCCAAAAAAAATAAAAAATTAATGACGAATTTGGTGGAAGAAGATTTATTATATTGAAATAATAAATCTATTGAATAACGTGCAAATCCCTTCCATAATGCCACGGGAAAGCCAAATAATGACAGAACATTGTTAAAATTTTATTTTTCACAATGTCGTTACGTGAAAACAAATTTCCACGTAACGTTTTTGGGGAGACTGCCGCCTCCCCTCAATTCTTTTTAAAGCACAGGTCATACCATTTCGAGAAATTTTGCGGCGTGCTTCTACGCTTTGCCCATCCTGAATATTATCTTCAAAAAAGCACTGATAATACGCGGACTCTTCCAAACAATTACTTTCATAACCCCATCCCTTTCAAGTAATATAGGCGGGTAGTCATGGCGCTGTCGTTACCACCAACGCAGCAGCTGCCAGCCCAGCAGCACCAGAAGCACAGTGGCAAAAATCAAAGCCAGCCTAAAAGAGCACAGCAGCACCAAAAGCGCCCCCAGCCCAAAGGCGCCCGCAATCGCGGCAAGTCTGCAGCACTGGAATCGGCGCATTGTAACCCTCCTTTTGGATTATATTCTCACTTTAATATATTCCAAATTGAATTCAGGTGTGATTGTGGACGGGAATTTGATGTGTTGTCCGAATATTTTAAAATTTCTGCGAATATAAATCGGGTAGAAATGAATAGCGAGGAGAGAGCCGAATGGAATTAAATCTTCATAGACGATCGGTTGCGGCCTGTGAGCTTTTGCTCGATACGGCCGCGGAACATCCCATAGAGTGCGACGTGCTGCTGCCGGATTATTGCCCCGACATTGTTCGAGTGCTTTGCTGCCAGGTGCAAAGTGCCGTCACCAACTGCGCCGTACGCAAAACGACCTTCACCGTTGAAGGTATGGCTATTGTAAAGTTGTGCTATGTCGGCGAGGTGGGCGGCGTTCGCAAAACCGAGTATAAAATTCCGTTTTCAAAAAATTTTGAGCTGAAAAGCGAGCCAGCACGCCCCATCTGGTCCGTGTCCTGTGAACAGGGGCACACAAACTGCCGCGCCGCTTCACGCAGACGCATCGACGTGCGGGGTGTCATCATGCTGCGGGTGAAGCTCCTGGACGCAGCAGAGCAGCAAGCGGTTGATACGGCCGAAGGTATGGGTGTGCAGCTGCGTTCCTGTGAGGATAGTGCCTCAGACCTAACCGGACAAATGCAGCGTCAGTTCTCTGTAGCCGAAATTTTGACCCCTGCGGTAGGTAAGAGCCCTGCAGTGGAAATTGTGCGGGCTGAGTGCCGGCCCACCGTGCAGGAAAGCAAGGTCATGGCTTCTCGCGTTTTACTTAAGGGCGAACTGATGATACACCTGCTGTATAAAACAGACCCTGAGACCGGCGCACTAGAAACTGCAGACTATTCTTTGCCGCTTAGCCAGGTGCTGGAGGCCGACAATCTAGACGAAGATATGCAGTGTGATGCCCAGTTAAGCTGCGTGTCACTCGATTGTACGCCCGAAGAGACGGGGCAAGATGGTGATCTGCGTTTAGAGGCTCAGCTGGTTGCAGTGGTACGGTTCTTCAGGCCGATTGTTCTTACCGGAGCCACCGACAGCTACTCCACGCTTTACCCGACACAGAATACACTTGCTAAGTTACGCGTACCAAAAACTTGTTCCGCTGTCTCAGAACGAGCAGGGGTACGAACCGAGGCGGAGGCGCCTAAAGATGTGACCGCGCTGCTGGATGTATGGGCCAGCCCGTTTGGGCAGAACACCCATAAGGAAGAAGGCATGCTGACAGTGAGCGGCCAATTAAAGTTTACAGCGTTGGTTTCCACCGAAGAACTTGGCGCAGACTGTGTAACCCACACTTGTGATATGTCCATAAAAGTACCTTGTAAAAATGATATGGCAGAGCTAATGAGCGATATCACCGTGTTGGCGGTTTCCGGCAGTCTTAGCCAGGGCAAGCTGATGCTGGGCTGCGAATTGCTGCTCTCAGGAATGCTTATTGAGTTTGAGATGAAATCGCTGCTCACCGATCTGATGGTGGATGAGAGCAATCCGCGCAAGAGCGATCCGCTTCTGGGCCTGATGATTTATTATGCGAACGCCGGCGAACATATCTGGGATATTTCCAAGAGATTCGGATCATTACCCGCGCAGATTATGGCGGACAACGAGCTAACACAAGACGTATTGGAAACCGATATGCCGCTGATGATACCCACCGTTTAGTGTGCAAAGGGGAGAAAGAGTATGGAAAGCACAACCAACCACCGCATCTATGAAGACATAGCCCGACGCACCGACGGGGACATTTATATCGGCGTTGTCGGCCCGGTGCGCACCGGAAAGTCCACCTTGATTAAAAAGTTTATGGAGCAGATGGTGCTGCCGAACATTGAAGATCAAGCCTGGCGCGACCGAGCCACCGATGAGATGCCGCAGTCGGCAGCAGGCAGAACCATTATGACCACCGAGCCGAAATTTATTCCAGAAGACGCCGTACGTATTTCGGTGGACAACAACGCGCAGTGCAATGTGCGGCTTATCGATTGCGTGGGCTACATCGTACCGAGCTCGCTGGGTTACATCGAAAACGACCAGCCGCGAATGGTGATGACCCCATGGTTTGACCGAGAAATTCCATTTAACATGGCCGCTGAAATTGGTACAGATAAGGTCATCAAAGAGCATTCCACCATTGGCCTTGTTGTCACAACCGACGGGTCCATCTCCGACATTCCGCGCGATGAATACGAGGAAGCCGAGCAGCGCGTTATTAAAGAGCTTTCTGGAATAGGCAAACCTTTTGCAGTAGTGCTCAACTGCGTCAATCCGGAGTCTGAGCAGGCGCAGGCGCTGGCCGCTCGTATGGAAGAAAAATATCAGGTGCCCGTCACGCCGCTCAACTGTCTGGGCCTTGATTCTCAGGGAATAGAGAAGATCCTACAAAGCGTGCTCTATCAGTTTCCATTAAAACAGATTGGGATTGAAATTCCGCGATGGATTGTCGCGCTCGAGAAAGATCACTGGCTCAAAAAAGCGCTATACGATGCCGTTAAGCAGTCCACGTTTGGCATTAAACGCATGCGCGAGCTGTCTGAAAAACTGGCTGGCGCGAAAAAATGCGAATACCTTAACGAGTTCTCGCTTGATTCCATTGATTTCGGTCAGGGTAGTGCCAGAGCGCGTGCAACGGTGGATCCAAAACTATTCTACCGCGTTATTGGCGAAGCAACAGGTATCGATGTTCAGGACGACACCGACCTCATGCCGGTTATGATCAAGCTTGCTGCCATTAAGCGCGAGCATGAAAAGTACCGGAATGCACTTGACGAGGTAGCCGCTACAGGCTACGGCATCGTTATGCCAACCATGGAACAGCTAACCCTTGAGGAGCCCGAAATTATTAAGCAGGGCGGTCGCTACGGCGTCAAGCTGCGTGCTTCGGCACCGTCAATCCATATGATGCGCGCCGATATTTCCACCGAGGTTTCGCCTATTGTGGGCAGTGAAAAGCAATCCCAAGAATTGGTGGAATATCTGCTTTCAGAGTTTGAAAGCGATCCCGCAAAAATCTGGAGCTCCAATATTTTCGGTAAGAGCCTGCACGAGCTTGTTAACGAGGGATTGCACAACAAGCTCTACCGCATGCCGACTGACGCCCGCAGCAAGCTGACAGAGACAATTGAGCGTATCATCAACGACGGTTGCTCTGGCCTTATCTGCATTATTTTGTAACTTACCTGTAAAAAAGCACGGCAGAGGCACAAAGCTTACCAGCTCAAGGTTTTTGTGGAGTTATGGCAAACGCCTACTCCAATGTTGCCAAATGGCACTGTTTAAAAAGTGTGTCAAAATGTCTGTGCTTTTAGCTCGATTATTTTGTGCTTACGGAGGCAGCCGCGGCTCTTTAAAGAGCTGCGGCTGCCTCCGTTTTATTATAACAATAACGTTGCCTTCTTTATTATTAACAATATTTTATTGAAAACAATGGGAATAAACGGTATCATTATATTGAAAATTATAAAAAGGAAATGGCTATTATGAAAAATGTAATGCGATGTGTTTCGTTTTTGGTGGCTATCGTTTTAATGTCGACCAGCATGGTGGCATTCGCCAAGGACAAAAAAGATGATCTACCAACTTCAGCAAACTGCACAATAACGGTTAAAGATGAAAAGCTTACAGTATCAGGCAGTTATACTGCAACCACGAGTTATACCATCAAGGATAAGGCAGTTTCTCTTACAGTGGACAGCACCGGACTGGTATTGAGCTACCCCACTCAGAGCGACAGTGTTAAAACCATCCATCTGGGAAAGAGAATTTATGCGTTTACCATATCTGGCGCGCTTGATTCTCTTACACTCGCCGATACGCTGGATTATCACTACAAAGTAACCATTGACGCGTCCGTTGACCAACTGACGACTAACGGCGATGTTCAACTTACACTGTCTGAGACTTCTGTCATCAACTCGTTGACAATTGCAAACGACAAGGCTACCGTAACGGCAGAAAGTGGCGCCAAAATTCAAAACGCCAACAGAGCATTGGATTCTGAAACCTATCTATCGGTAACGCTGCGCGATTGCCCTGCCAATGTGTCGACGGCTTCTTACGACAACGCTACCGGCATGCTCGCCTTACAGGTTAAACAGCCTGGGTGCACCGTCGACGATGCCTTAAAAGATGTCATCCTAAGTGTTCGGCGGGTTCACGACGATCAGGCGGTGGCAGGACAGTGGTACTGGGCGAACCTTGACGGTGGCGCGATGACCAGCGTCCGTTATCTGTATCGCTTTGCTCCCACGCAGGGGGCAGGCACACAGGAGCTGGTGGTGGAGCTTGATGCGCTTGAGAGCGCATCTTAAAGATTCTAAAGAACATCTCATAAGGGGTGTAGCAAACGGCGCAACCAGGGGTTGTTCTTACATGCGGCATGATGGCGATACTGTCATCTGCCTCAGGTAGGACGCAATGCCTTTGGCGCGCCGTTTTGAAACAACCCCTTATTTTTGACCATTGAAAAGACACATTCCGCTGCTGCTACAGTGTACTTACGGGATAATCCGACATTGCAGCAGAAAAGGGGAGATACCGTATGAGCAGATTTTCACCAAAGGATGTAGGAAGATGTTTGATGAGAATTTGGGAAGCATTACAAACAACGTCGGACTTCTTTCTCAAAAGGATAAGGCAATGGCGGAATATGACATACACATTGATTTTGTGTATTATTATAAGGAACGATTTCATGAACCCCTCCTCTCGTTGCGCAAAACCCCCACGGCATAAATGGTTGTGGTTTTTTGTTGCACTGGCTGTTTTGGCCCATCTGACATTTTTGACGTTTCTTGGCTTAGCTGCTTATCGCTACAAACCCCCATATTGGGGAAAAGACATTTCCCAAGCGGAATCCGCCACACGGTGGAGCGAACGCTTTCCTGTATTGGAAGAAGAAATTCATCGGTACGGGGTTAAATACCACGAAATAATCGCAAAAGAGGAGCCTTTCAAGCGCGAATTGGAGGGCATGTATTCCAGTGGCAGCGTCAATATGAGGTTTGAAAATACAATGGGCTGGAGAAG
The DNA here is from genome assembly GCA_034933525.1 of Candidatus Fimivivens sp. GTDB lineage: Bacteria > Bacillota > Clostridia > Oscillospirales > Ruminococcaceae > Yanshouia. Next base: position 239,842 of record JAYFNI010000009.1, on the reverse strand, counting down.
TGGAGCCTAACCATGACCGTTCGATCCGACCATTTTATCGGCAATTCACCGGAGGATCAGGCGCCTGTCGAAATGGCGGCCGCGCTTTACAGCACATTGGGGGGTGACGCATACTCCACCGATTTTATCGAAGAGGAACTGGCTAGACTTCTTCTAATTATTCACCAGGAATTTGTGCCAATGGAATCAGGCGCAACGCCTGAGCCCCTCGGTGAGGCGGAAACCTATTTTGGTCCCTTTTTTGCCGGCGAAATGTTTATCAGGGTGCGTCAGCAGCGCCCCGACCTTTATATTACGCGCTTTAACATAACAGCGTGTACGCGGCATAAGTAGGGTAACAGAAAAGCGCTTCCCGAAAAAAACGGGAAGCGCTTTTAACTACATGAAGATTACTTGTCAGCAAGAGCTGCCTTGAACTGCTCGATCATCAGCGGAACAACCTTGAACAGGTCGCCGGTGATGCCGTAATCGGCCACTTCAAAGATGGGGGCCGCATCGTTCTTGTTAACAGCGATGATGCACTCGGAATCCTGCATGCCAGCCTTGTGCTGGATGGCACCGGAGATGCCCAGCGCAATGTAGATCTTGGGGTGAACGGTCTTGCCGGTCTGGCCAACCTGATGGTCAGCGGAGAGCCAGCCAGAGTCGATGGTGGCACGGGAGCCGCCAACAACGCCGCCGAGAACATCAGCCAACTCGTGAGCCAGCTCAATGCCCTTCTGAACGTCCTTGCTGATGCCGCGGCCGACAGAAACGACTACGTCCGCACCGGTGAGGTCAACGAGCTGCTTGGCAGCCTTGACAACCTCGAGAACCTGGGTCTGCATATCAGCATCGGTGAGCGAGAATTCGGGCTTAATAATCTGGCAGGCGTCGGCCTTGGCCTGATCATAGACAGCCTTTTTCATAACGCCGGGGCGAACAGTCGCCATAGCGGGGCGGAAGCGGGGGCAGATGATGGTTGCCATCAAGTGACCGCCGAAAGCCGGACGGGTCATCTTAAGGTTTCTATCCTCATAATTGAACTTCTGAGCCGCAAGATCCAGGGTGGAGCTTTCTCTCAGGAACTCAACATACTTGACAACGTCAACATCCAAGTGGGTGCAGTCGGCGCAAAGACCGGTGTGCAGTCTGGCTGCGCAGCGGGGGCCGAGGTCACGGCCGATGTTGGTTGCACCGATAAGGAAAACTTCGGGCTTCATCTCGGTGACAACATCGCAGATTACCTTGGCATACGCGTCGGTGGTGTAATCCTTGAGCAGGGGGGACTCGCAAACGATGATCTTGTCGGCGCCGTAGCCGCCAAGCTCCTTGGCAATGCCCTCAACCTTGTCGCCCAGTAGCAGACCGCAGAGCTCAACGCCCAGCTCGTCCGCCAGTTTGCGGCCTTCGGAGATCAATTCATAGTCAGTGGGCATCAGTTTGCCCTGACGCTGCTCGCAGAAGACCCATACGCCTTTAAAAGCAGCGAGATCGGTATTGTTAAAAGTAGCCATTCGTACTATCTCCTTTCAATCAGATGATGTGCTTTTGAAGCAAAATGCTGGCCAGCGTGGCGCAGGTAGCCTTGTCAGCGCCCTCGAGCATAGTGCCAACACCCTTCTGAGGAGGAGTGAAGGACTTGAAGATGTTCGTGGGAGAGCCCTTCAGACCAATGGTGTCCAGATCAATCAGCGGATCATCTTTTAAGGTCTCAAAGTTGAAGACATGCAGCGGCTTGGCGTAGCAGTCCATGATGCCGCCAACGCTCATATAACGCGCATCATTGAGTTCCTTGATGCAGGTGAGCAGGCAGGGGGTCTTGGTCTTGATGGTCATGTAGCCGTCCTCAAGCATGCGGCGGCAGGTGACATCAGTGCCTTCAACCTTCAACTCAGCAACATAAGAAACCTGGGGCAGGTGCAGCTTCTCAGCAATCTGGGGGCCGACCTGTGCGGTATCACCGTCGATGGCCTGACGGCCGCAGAAGACGATGTCATCAGCCTCGAGGCCGATCTTCTTGATGGCAGCCGCGAGAATCTGGGAAGTAGCGTAGGTATCGGAGCCGCCGAACTCACGCGCAGAAACGAGCACGCCTTCGTCAGCGCCCATCGCCATCAGCTCGCGGAGCATGCCCTCTGCGGGGGGCGGGCCCATGGTGACAACAATGACTTTGCAGCCATTGGCGTCCTTTAGACGGAGAGCAGCTTCAATAGCGCTCTGGTCATCAGGGTTGATGATAGCGGCCATAGATGCACGGTTCAGGGTGCCATCGGGATTGACCGCAACCTTACCGGAAGTATCCGGAACTTGCTTTACACAAACTATTGCTTTCATAAAACGGTGCGCCTCCTCTTACTTAACCTGAAGGGCATTTGCGATGACCATGCGCTGGACTTCGCTGGTGCCTTCGTAGATTTCAGTGATCTTCGCGTCACGCATCATGCGCTCAACCGGGTAATCACGCGTGTATCCGTAACCGCCGAAGAGCTGAACGGCGCGGCGGGTGACATCATTAGCGGCCTCAGCGGCAAACAACTTCGCCATTGCAGAGTCGATGCCGTAGGGCTCATGCGCTTGCTTCTTGATGGCAGCGGAATAGACCAGATACTGTGCGGCTTTCATGCGGGTGTGCATGTCGGCAATCTGGAACTGAGTGTTCTGGAACTGTGAAATACGCTTGCCAAACTGCATACGCTCTTTTGTGTACTTGATAACTTCATCAATAGCGCCTTCGCCGATGCCCAGTGCCTGGGAAGCGATACCAATACGGCCGCCGTCGAGAGTCATCATGGCAATCTTAAAGCCCTGACCCTCTTTGCCAAGGAGGTTTTCCTTGGGAACGATGCAGTCTTCAAAAATCAAATCGCATGTTGACGAACCGCGGATGCCCATCTTTTTCTCATGCTTGCCGACAGAGAAACCGGGGAAGGTCTTCTCAACGATAAAAGCGGAGATTCCGTGATTGCCTTTGCTGCGGTCGGTCATTGCCATAACAACAAAAACATCCGCATAGCCGGCGTTGGTGATGAAAACCTTGGAACCATTAAGAACATAGTGGTCGCCTTCAAGCACAGCAGTGGTCTGCTGGCCAGAAGCGTCGGTGCCTGCGCCCGGCTCGGTCAGGCCGAATGCGCCAATCCACTCGCCGCTGCAAAGCTTGGGAAGATACTTCATCTTCTGCTCTTCGGTGCCGCTCTCATAAATAGGTGCGCAGCAGAGCGAGGTGTGGGCAGAAACGGCAACGCCGGTTGTTGCACAAACCTTAGAAAGCTCTTCAACACACATGGCATAGGACAACACGTCGGCGCCTGCGCCGCCGTACTGCTTGGGGAAGTAAACACCCATCATGCCCAGCTTGCCCATTTTCTTGACGGTCTCGATCGGGAACATCTCCTTCTCGTCGACCTCTTCTGCTAAAGGCTTAACTTCATTTTCCGCAAAGTCGCGATACATTTTGCGGAGCATTTGATGTTCTTTGCTCAGTACAAAGTCCATATTGTTTTCTCCTCCTATAATAGAGTAAAACGCGGCGAGCATGGTGATTTTGCTCGGCGGTTTTCAATGGGACGCGTGAAAATAACTGCAAAAAGGCAAAACTATAACCTTGATACAATTACAACGTTATAACATTAACACGCGGTTATAAGGAATGCAAGTATATTTGTTAATTTTCTAACACGACAACGAACTTTTGTTAAACCATACAAAAATATTGTAGAAAGCAATCGTAATTAGGCTATTGTGTTCGTTGTGACAACTTCTAAAATTCTGCTGTATTATTGGCTATATTGGCAAGTGAATCAAAAAAATTCAAGAATAAAGAGCGGAATGCACAATATTAAGCGGCCCTCAAAACAGTGTTTACCGATTGAGGGCCGTTAGTCAGTTAATGTTAGATTTTAGCGGTTAGAATTTCTCCAAATTTTCAGTTTCTCCGCCTCGCGAATTAGCTCTTCGCGGAACTGCGGGTGCGCAATCGAAATGATGGCTTCGGCGCGTTCCCAAGTGGTGAGACCCTTTAAGCAAATCTTGCCGTACTCGGTGACAAGGTAGTGGGTGCAGGTTCGGGTATCGGTGACAATGGAGCCGGGGTTGAGCGTGGGCAGTATGCGCGAACGCAACACGCCGTTTTTATCAGTGAAGGAGGAGGAACAGCAGATAAAGCTCTTGCCGCCCTTAGAAAGGTAGGCGCCCAGCACAAAGTCAAGCTGTCCACCCGAGCCGCTAATGTGGCGGATGCCCGAAGATTCGGAGTTAACCTGTCCAAACAGGTCAATATCCACAGCGTTATTAATGGACATAAAGTTATCAAGCTGCGCAACCTGACGGGAATCGTTTGTGTAGTCAACACCGGTTGCCATAAGGGTGGGGTTCTGGTCAATATACTCGTAAAGTTTTTTTGTACCGGCCGCAAAGGCGTATACCTGACGTCCACGGTCAATGGACTTTTTGGAACCGTTAATTTTGCCAGCTTTGGCGATATCAACAAAGGCATCGACATACATTTCGGTGTGTACGCCAAGGTCTTTAAGGTCGGACTGAGCGATCATCGAGCCGACGGCGTTAGGCATACCGCCAATTCCAAGCTGTAAGCAGGCACCGTTGGGAATTTCTTCAACGATAAGCTTGGCGACCGCCTCGTCTATCTCGGTGGCTGCGGCGGCGCCCATTTCGGCGATAGGCGGATTGGTTCCTTCGACCACCATGTCGACCTGTGAGATATGTATTTCCGTTTCGGCACCGCCAAGGCATCTGGGCATATTCTCATTGACTTCAAGAATGACGATCTTAGAAGTATCGCAGACCGCCTTCATATGGGAGGCATTTGGGCCAAAATTAAAGTAACCATGTTTGTCCATCGGCGCTACCTGGAACATTGCAACATCGCCGGGAACAATATTTTCTCGGTAGTAGCGGGGCAACTCGGCGTAACGAATCGGCGCATAAAATGCAAACCCCTTGTCTATGGCCTTGCGCTCAATGCCGCCCATATGCCAGGAATTCCAGCAGAAATGTGCCTTTGGGTCTTCGATTTTGAAAATCTCGGGAGCCCACATGCAGATACCACCGCGAATTTTAATATCGGTTAAATCGTTCATGCGCGCTGCCAGCGCCTTATCGAGTGCAACTGGGTGGCCAGTTGTCCAGCCGTAATCAATCCAATCGCCAGATTTAATAACGCTGACTGCTTTTTCGGCGCTTGTCAGTTTGCTTTGATACAGTTCTTGAAAGCCCATCTTGGAATATCCTCCCTGTTAGTCTTATAATTAACGATCAGTCTGTGCCCATTATAGTATGATTCAGTAAAGATTTCAACCGTTTGTGTTGCGGTAGAGCTCTAAAAAACTGGACGATTTTACACCTTTTTTGTTTTCATTTAACACATTATGTACCAATACGTTAAAAATGTTTGACAAAAACAAAACAAAGCGTTTATGATTAATTGACTTAGTCCCTGCGCACAAAAGGATAATAGGTCAAAGAAGTTTTTCGTAGGAGGAAGTGTTTTAGTGAGCAGATTAGAAATTCGCACGCCAAACCGATCCCAGACCGTGGTGGAAGGTCTGTATCGCGATATTGAACGGCGCATCACAGCAAGCCCGCCCGGACTATGTCCCGTTGACCTTTCAGCAGCATTTCTCCACCTTTGCCACGCGCAGACCTGCGGAAAATGTGTTCCCTGCCGCATTGGGCTTGGGCAGCTGACCGCTTTACTTAGAAATGTACTAGACGGAAAAGCAGTGATTTCGGACATCGATTTGATTGAAAAGACTGCACGCGTCATTAGAGATACAGCTGACTGTGCCATCGGGCGCGAAGCGGCTGAAATGGTTCTAAAGGGTGTTAAGGGGTTTCACGATGATTATGTTGAACATATTACCCACCATCGTTGCCTTTGTAACCTCAATCAACCTGTGCCCTGTGTGGCACTATGTCCCGCGGGGGTGGATATTCCAGGTTACATTGCGCTCATTGCAGAAGAACGCTTTGCTGACGCGGTGAAGTTGATCCGTAAGGACAATCCATTTCCTACCGCCTGCGCCATGGTCTGTGAGCATCCGTGCGAAGCCAGATGCCGCCGCAATATGGTGGATGATGCTGTCAGCATTCGAGCTCTTAAGCGCTATGCAGTTGACCACGCGGGTGTGGTACCGGTGCCGGAACGTGCTGCACCTACCGGCAAGCGAGTCGCCGTCATAGGTGGTGGGCCGGGCGGACTCAGCGCGGCCTATTTCCTCTCGCTTATGGGGCACGAGGTTGAAGTGTTTGAAAAGCGTGCCCACCTGGGTGGTATGCTGCGCTATGGCATCCCCAGCTATCGCCTGCCGCGAGAGCGCCTTCAGGAGGATATCGACGCCATCCTATCCACCGGCGTCAAGGTTAACCTTAATTCTCAAATCGGAAAGGATATTACCATCCGTGAACTGCGCCGCCACTTTGATGGTGTATACATTGCCATAGGTGCACAAGCCGACAAAACCGTCGGTATCGCGGGTGAGGACGCCCGCGGGGTCATTTCGGCTGTCGAGATGCTGCGTGGCATTGGCGACGGTGTGATGCCTGACTTTTCGGGCAAGCGGGTTGTCGTCATTGGCGGTGGCAACGTTGCAATGGACTGCGCAAGGAGCGCGCGTCGTCTTGGCGCAGAGCATGTCACTATCGTCTACCGCAGACGGCGCGATGATATGACCGCTATGCCGGAGGAGGTTCAGGGTGCAGTCGAAGAGGGCTGCGAGCTTGTTACGCTGCAAGCGCCGGTGCGCATTGAACATGAAGATGGCGATAAGGTGCTGGCGCTGTGGACCCAGCCGCAAATTATCTCCACGGTGGATGCTTCCGGCCGTCCGCGTCCGGCCAAGGCCGACGCACCCGAGCAGCGCATTCCCTGCGATTTGGTGGTTGTCGCAATCGGACAGGGCATTGAAACCGCACCGTTTGAGGAATATGGCATTCCGATCAAACGCGGCGTTATAGACGCCATGAGCTCCAGTGACGTTTGGACGATAACCGGCGTATTCGCTGGTGGCGATTGCGTCACCGGTCCGGCTTCAGCCATTAAGGCAATTGCCGCAGGCAAGGTGGCAGCCGCAAATATAGATGAATACTTAGGCTTCCATCACGAAATTAAAACCGATGTCGAAATACCCGGTGTGCGTATCGCCGATAACCCTGCCTGTGGGCGGGTCACGCCAAGTGAGCGCACAGCTTGTGAGCGCCTGGGCGATATGGAGTTGATTGAATATGCCATGACAGCTCAGGAGGCCGCCCAAGAGGCCCGCCGCTGCTTGCGCTGCGATCACTTCGGCTATGGTTCATTTAAGGGCGGGAGGACAAAAAAATGGTAAATTTCACGATAGATCGCATTCCCCTCACAGTGTCGGAAGGCACTACCATTCTCGAAGCCGCACGCTCAATCGGAATCGGGATACCCAGCCTGTGCTTTTTAAAAGATATCAATGAAATTGGCGCTTGCCGCGTCTGTGTCGTTGAGATTGAGGGCATGGAGAAACTGGCCCCTTCCTGTAACACAGTTGCTGAAGACGGGATGGAAGTATTCACCAATAGCCCTCGTGTGCGAGAGGCACGCCGGGTGAACGTTGAGCTATTGCTTTCGCAGCACGATTGCCGCTGTGCCGCCTGTGTGAGAAGCGGTAACTGTTCACTACAGACGATTGCCAACGATCTTGGCATTTTAGAGATTCCTTATGCGCCTGATTATGCGCCCACTGACTGGACGACAACCTTCCCGCTCTACCGGGATGCTGCCAAGTGCATAAAATGCATGCGCTGCGTACAAATTTGCGATAAAGTGCAGGGATTAAACATCTGGGATGTTGAAGGTACCGGCTCGCATACGACGGTTGATATTTCTTACAATCGCAAGATAGCCTCCGCTGACTGCGCTCTTTGCGGCCAGTGTATCACCCACTGCCCCGTAGGGGCATTGCGCGAGCGGGACGACACTCAAAAGGTGTTTGATGTGCTTGCAGACAAAGATATTATCACAGTGGTACAGGTGGCTCCCGCCGTGCGCGCAGCATGGGCCGAATCGATGGATATTCCAGATAGCGAGGCGACAGTGGGGCGTATGGTTGCAGCGCTGCGGCGAATTGGCTTCAATTATGTTTTTGATACAAACTTTACCGCCGACCTGACCATCATGGAGGAAGGTAGCGAATTTTTGGCGCGGCTTAAAGACCCAGCATATCTTGATAAACCGTTGTTTACCTCCTGTTGCCCCGGCTGGGTGCGATTTTTAAAGGCGCGTTACCCAGAGTATACCGAGAATCTTTCCACCGCAAAATCACCCCAGCAGATGTTTGGCGCGGTGACCAAGACCTATTTTGCGAAGAAAATGGGCATAGACCCAAAGAAAATTTGTTGTGTCTCGGTCATGCCGTGTGTGGCTAAAAAACAGGAATGTGCGCTGCCAACCATGCAGGACGCCGATGCAGGGCAGGATGTTGATATCGTCATTACCACCCGAGAATTGGCTAGAATGATGCGATCAGAGCATATTTTGCTGCGTAGCCTTTCTGAAGAAGCGTTTGACAGCCCGCTGGGCGTTGCCACCGGTGCCGGCGTTATTTTCGGCGCAACCGGCGGCGTTATGGAAGCGGCCTTGCGCAGTGCCTACTTCCTTGTCAAGGGCGAGAATCCCGATCCTGATGCCTTTAAAGCGGTGCGCGGTCTGGATGGCTGGAAGGAGTCGGAGTTTATGCTCGAGGGCAATAAGCTGAAAGTTGCCGTCGTTAGCGGACTCGGTAATGCCCATCGGCTGCTTGAGGCGATTCGTCGTGGCGAGGTGCGTTATGATTTTGTGGAAGTGATGGCCTGTCCCGGCGGCTGTGTTGGCGGCGGCGGCCAGCCCATTCATGATGGGTGTGAGCTTTCAGGCCCTCGCGGCGAAAAGCTTTACACGCTTGATAAAAAGGCGGAGATCCGTTTCTCACACGATAATCCTGAAATTAAAATGCTGTATAAAGAGTTTTTCGGCGAACCACTGTCGGAAAAATCACATCACTTGCTGCATACCGATCATTTTGGCTGGAGCATGAACGAGCCGTACCGGGCTGCGGATAGACGTTAAAACTGTTGCTTTAATGCCGCTTTTGGTATATGCTTAAAGCGGAAAGGATGATGATAAATGAACAGTTTCGAGTTTTATAGTCCGACGAAGGTTATTTTCGGAAAAGGTGTTGAAAACCGCGTCGGCGACGAGGTAAAGACCCGCGGCGCTACCAAATTACTGGTACATTTCGGCGGCGGCAGTGTCCAAAAGACCGGACTATTGGACCGCGTGGAAAATTCGCTGAAAGGGGCTGGTGTAGACTATATTCTGCTCGGCGGTGTTCAGCCCAACCCCCGGCTCAGTCTTGTACACGAGGGCATCGACCTTTGCCGAAAAGAAAAGGTGGACATGATACTGGCTGTTGGTGGCGGATCGACGATTGATTCAGCCAAGGCCATCGCCATGGGTGTGCCCTATGAAGGCGACGTGTGGGATTTTTATGATGGCAAAGCAAAGCCCGCTACCGCCCTTCCCACCTGCAACATTCTGACGATTGCGGCTGCCGGAAGCGAGACAAGTGCCAACACCGTCGTCACCAACGAGGACGGCTGGATGAAGCGCGGCTTTGGTAACGAGTTGTTGCGCCCCGCCTTTACGTTGATGAATCCAGAACTGTTATACACCCTGCCGGCCTATCAGACGGCCTGTGGCGTGGTGGATATTATCATGCATACCTTTGAGCGGTTTTTCTCCCCCGGTGGACTCAACGAGGTGACTGACCGAATTGCCGAGGTGATTTTACGTACTGTCATGCAGTATGGCGCGGTGTGCGTCAAGGAGCCCGAGAACTTTGAGGCGCGCTCGGAAGTGATGTGGGCGGGCAGCCTTTCGCACAACCAGCTCACCGGCCTTGGTCGTGTGACCGACTGGGCAACTCACCAGCTTGAACACGAGCTTGGCGGCATGTTCGACGTGGCACACGGCGCGGGCCTTGCAGCGATGTGGGGTTCATGGGCGCGTTATGTCTATAAGCAAGATGTTATGCGCTTTGCGCGTTACGGCGTCAACGTTTTAGGCCTAAACCTTAACTATGAAAATCCCGAGGAGACGGCTTTGGCGGCTATTAAAGAAACCGAGATATATTTTAAATCCATTGATATGCCGATTAACATTCCAGAACTGATGGGGCGCGCTCTGACCGAGGACGAAATAAAAGAGCTTTCGGTCAAATGCACGACCTTCGGGCAGCGAAAAATTGGTGGCTTTGTTAAACTGGGCGAGGCTGAGATTGTTGAAATCTACCGCGCGGCAAACAAAGCGTAAGCTTACGTAACAAGAACCCCTGTACCGGATTAAATGAATCCAGTACAGGGGTTTTAATTTTGGCTGCGGTATTATTTAGCGTGGTTTTTACGGTAGGCTAAATAACTTTCTAGAATTAGCACGGCGGCGACAGCGTCAATAACAGCCTTGCGCTTTTTGCCACGTACATCAGTTTGGTTCAAAATGCCGATAGCTGAAACGGTCGTACTGCGCTCATCCCACAGCGTGACGGGCAAACCGCTCTGCTCGCGCAGCGCATCGGCCAGCTGATGCGCCAGCTCACTGCGGGGGCCAGCGGAGCCGTTCATGTTCAAGGGGTTGCCGACGACAATTTCGTCGACGCGAAGCTCGGTGGCATGCGCCAGAATTTTGGCGATCAGCCGTTCCCGGTTATATTCAGAAACCACCGCCACGGGCGAAGCCAGCAGCTCACTTTTATCACAAACCGCGAGGCCAGTGCGTGCATCGCCATAATCTACAGCCAGAATAATCACAGTCAATACCTCTCTTTCGCTGAAGGGTGTAATTAATATATTTCAGTATCGGTGTAGTAATGCTCAAGAATTTCGACGTAGTCATAGCCTTCCAGCGCCATAAAGTGTGCGCCGTACTGGCTCATGCCCACCCCGTGGCCGTAGCCATAAACGGTGAATTCAAACCGTTCTTTAGAGGCATTATATTCAACGTCAAAGCAGTGCGAACGCAGCGAAAAAGACAATAGTCTTTCCCTTATGCTGCGGCCAGTTATGATATTAGTGCCGTAGGTGCCACCTTGCGAACGGGTTTCCCCACCGATTTCAACTGTGCCGACATAGCCGCCCGGCGCATCGCGCTCGGCACGGATCCAGTCCTCAGGATCGCCATCGAGTGTAATGCCATATACTTTTTTAACCTTTGCGGCAAAATCGTCTTCTGAAATGGTGTAGCTGCTTTGATAATATGGCGCTTTACGGTCGTACTCGCTTTTGACTGATACAAGATAGGGTAGCGCGCCGCCCCAAACCGACTGCGAACTTGTTGTGTAGCCGCCGCTGGTGGAGTGGTAAACAGTATTCGCATAATGCCCGTTATAATAGACTGCTACGCCTAAAACTGCATCGACTGCGTCCTCAACATTGGAAGAGACATTGTTGTTAAGCAACATGGCTGGAGCAATTCCGGCGGCGTTGTTATATTTAATCATGCTATAGGTGGCGACTGCATGTGCCTTTAATGCTTCGGGCGCAAGGTTGCCATGCGTTTCGTTTTGCAGTACCTGGCAGACCAGGTCATAGGCATTCATTCGCTTGACAGTGCCGCCAGAGGTGTAAGAAAGCTTTTCGTCAAAGGCATCCTCGTGCGCAGACGGCGTATCGCCCGAACCGCGGGGCTTGTTATCCTCCTCTTCGTCGTCATCACCCTCGTAAACATATACGGATTCATCCTCCGATGACGATGACACTACCTCGGGTGCAGACGATGAGGCGGGCGGCGCTGCTGATGATGCAGCGGGTGTAGATGATAAGGTGGGCGGCACTGATGATGATGCAGCGGGTGTAGATGATGAGACAGCCGGTGCAGACGATGGTGGGGTTGCCGGTTTGGATGATGCGGCCTCCGATTGGGATGACGAAGCTGCTGGTTTAGATGATGCAGTTGGTGGTGCAGATGATACGTTCGCTTCGGACGATGATATGTCAGTTTGAGATGATGAAGTATCGCCATCGGATGATGATTTCATCCGCCATGGCGGTACCTCCCGAACTGGCCCCAGAACGGGAAGATCCTCAGAAGAAGTGGTCGAAGCATTTGTCTGTTGCGTAGGAATTTCATCTCTCGATGCTCCCAGTAGAGAGGCTGCAGCACCGACTAGCGCCATGACCACCAACACGCAGCCGATGGCAACGCACCCGATTATAGCCTTCTTGTGCCCGTTTTTGTTGTGACTGTGCACGGGAGAAGTCTTTTTAGCTTTGCGGGCTTTACCTTGCGGCCTGACAATAGATGCTTTTTCGGTTAGAGACGCAGTTTTAATAACCGGTTGTTTTATAACAGAAGTTTCAGGTGCTTCGACGGGAGACTCAATCAGCGTGGACAGCAGTGATTTCAACCGGTATAACTGCGCAGGGTCATCGTATTCATCAAACAGCAAAAGGGCGTGCTCATCGTGAATGCAAAGGCAGGCGGGGAATAAACCGTCACCAGCAAAAGAGCGTGCGCCCTGCGGCAGATTACAGCAGTGCGTAAACTCTGAAAAGACCAAATCTTGCTCACGGCAGCGCTGTTCAATATAGCCGGCTGCCGCCTTTGAGTGGACAAGCGGACGCCCCAGCGCATCAGCGGCAGCCTCGCGCGCAAAACCGCCGTGCGACATACCACCGACTACCAGCACCAATTGCGCTTCTGAAAACGCCGCAACAATGGCCTGAGTCAAGCTCTGCCGTTCGTTTTGGCAGCTGACCACCTGTGTTTCTAACTGCATGGTGGCCAGCATCGCTTCTATACTGCTGCGCATCTCACGGCAGCTGTCGTTGGGCTCGATGATTGTCAGCCGCATGTGCCCCTCCCGTGTTGTTTTAATAGACGGACTAAATCGTCAGCTCGGTTGCTTCGTCAATCCAGACTGCTTCAGAACCGGACACCGCCGCTTCAATCAAGCGGGAACGGTCAAGACCGCTTTCCGCCGCGATAACCAGATCCAGCTGCGGGCGAGTGCGGGGATGGCGAGGGGTAAAGACGGTGCAGCAGTCCTCATAGGGAAGAATGGATGTCGCAAAGGTATCAATCTTGCGCGCAATGGTCACAATCTCTTCCTTATCCATGCCTATGACGGGGCGGAACACCGGTATCGCAGCAGCTAGATCGGTACATGCGATGGCCTGCATGGTCTGACTGGCCACCTGTCCTAAGCTTTCGCCGGTTATCAGTGCGCCACACCCAAACTTTTCGCCAAGGCGCGAGGCAATTTCCATCATAAGGCGCCGCATGACAATGGTGAAATATTCTTCGGGACACTTTTCGCCGATCTCCTGTTGAATCTCGGTGAACGGCACAACCAACAGACGCACCCGACCGGTGTAGGCCGACATCTTCTGGCAAAGCATTTTGACCTTCAGCAATGCGCGCTCGCTGGTATAGGGCGGGCTGGCAAAGTGGATAGCCATAACCTCCAACCCGCGCTTAGCCATCATATAGCCTGCAACAGGGGAGTCAATGCCCCCCGAGAGCAATAGCGCTGCTTTGCCGGCGCTGCCGATAGGCATGCCGCCTGCGCCCATTTGCTGACCGGCGTGCAGATAAGCCGCGCGGTCGCGCACCTCGGCCCAAACCATCAGATCAGGGTTATGCACATCCACGCGCAAATGGGGGTGACGCTCCAACAGATAGTGTCCCAGCTCAGTGCATATTTCTGGTGAGCCCATCGGGAAGGTTTTATCTGATCGCTTAGCGTTAACTTTAAATGTTTTGACGGCAGAAAGCGCGTCGTCGAGATAATCTGCACCGGCACGCATCGCCTCAAAGCTTTTCTCAACCACGACGCTGCGGCTGATGGCGGCGATGCCAAAAACACGTGACAGACGCAAATAAGCCTCGTCCATGTCGATATCATCGGTCATGGGCGTGACAGTGATGGTGGATTGCGCTTTGGTAACGGTAAATGTGCCGAGCGGGGCAATTCTGCGGCGAATATTTTTCATTAGAATGCTTTCAAATGTGGCGCGATTGGTGCCTTTGAGCGCCAGCTCACCATATTTAAGCAAAACAATTTCTTTCATGGCGTATCCTCTTTCTTTAACGGACTTTAGGACTGTCGAAGTGATTGCATGGCAAGGCTGAGGATGGTGCAAAAACGTTCGGCCTCCTGCGGGGTGCTGTATTCGCAAAGGCTGATGCGTAGCGCTGAATCAATTTCGCGTGCGCTTTTGCCCATGGCGGCCAAAACATGGCTTTTTGCGCCCTTGGAACAGGCCGAGCCACTTGAGACATAAACGCCGTGAGATGCAAGAAAGTGCAGCAGCGTTTCAGAACGATAACCAAGAACCGAGCAGTTTAATAAAAACGGCGAACAGTTTTCGTAGGGGGAGTTGATGACAACATCAGGCAGGGCTGATAGGCCGTCGACCAATGCGTCTTTGGTCTTTTGCGCATTGATGCGGTTTTCGCCAAGGCGGTTGGCAGCGTTTTTTGCCGCCAGCCCCAGCGCTGCAATCATCGGAACGCTCTCAGTGCCGGGCCGCAGGCCGTGTTGCTGGCTGCCGCCGTAAAGCAGTGGCGTCACGCGGACTTTTTCGCCAAGATAAAGTGCGCCAACCCCCTTGGGGGCATGAATTTTATGTCCGCTGAGTGTCAACATGTCCACCCCCAGCGCCGAAACGGAAATGGGGATTTTGCCAAAACCCTGTACCGCATCGGTGTGCAACAGCGCATTGGGCGCTTTAAGGCGCAGCTTTTTTGCTACCTCGGCCACAGGCTGAACAGCACCTACCTCGTTGTTAACCAGCATCATCGAGACGAGGATGGTGTCCTCGTTGCAGGCATCCAGCAACTTTTCAACGCTGATGCGGCCGTCCTCCTCGGGAGAGATTTCGACTGTCTCAAAACCGCGGCGGGCGAGTTCCCGTGCCGCGGCCAATACGGAGGAGTGTTCAACCGATGTAGTAATAATGCGGTTGCCGCGCCGCTTTTTAGCGTCCGCTCCGCCGAACAAAGCCAGATTATTGGCCTCTGTTCCGCCAGAAGTAAAAATTACTTGTCCGGCTTTGGCGCCTAACGCTGAGAGCAACTGCTTTTGCGCACGCTCCACCAATAGTTGTGCCTGCACGCCACGGGTGTGGAGCGATGACGGGTTGCCGTAGTCCTCACGCATTACCTGCGCCATCAAAGCCACTACGTCCTCATCCACCTGTGTAGTTGCGGCATTATCAAAATAGATTTCGTTCATCGGGATGCTCCCTTTATTATAGCAATTTGAAGATTGATAATATATTAGTATATCTTAAAAACAGCCTTTTTTCAACAGCAGGGGGAATCCACACCGCTCAGATCAAACGCGGGGATAAATTCGCTGTCGGCTGCGGCGCCATCTTGAATATAGCAGTGCGTGATGCCAAGCTCGGCCGCGTAGTCCACCAGCGCCTCGTAGTGGCGCGGATTCACACGGCGCGCCAGCTCAGGGCAACGTGCATTAAATTCTATACCCGCGTTATCAGGCGGGGTATACTGGCTCATCAAGCTTAAGAGAATATCATCGCCAAACTTGTTATATAGCAGGGTGACAGCGCGCATAGAGTCGGCAAGCTGACCCGGCAGCAGCAGATGCCGCACCAACACGCCCCGACGGAGAAGGCCATCATCGTTTATAATGGGTGGACCTGCGCATTTTAACATTTCGGCAATTGCAGCCAGTGCCGTCTCAGGGTAATTTGGCGCGGCGGAGTATTTTAGCCCCAGCTTCTCCTGCGCGTATTTAAAATCGGGCAGCCAGACGTCGACCCAAGGTGAGAGCATCTGGATAGTTTCGGCCTTTTCATAGCCGCCACAATTGTATACAACCGGAAGCGAAAGCCCGCTTTGTCGCGCCAGCCTTAATGCCTCAATAATACCAATGGCGTAGTGCGTCGGGGTGACAAGGTTAATATTATGTGCGCCCTGTTCCTGCAACTCTAGAAATATACTGGCCAGACGGGCTGCCGAAACGCTTTGTCCTTTGCCGCCATGACTAATCTCCTGGTTTTGGCAAAATACACAACCCAGCGTACAGTTTGAAAAAAAGACGGTGCCCGATCCGCTTGTGCCTGATATGCATGGCTCCTCCCAGTGGTGCAGTGCGGCTCTAGCTATTTTAATGTCTTGTCCAGCCTTGCAATAGCCCAAACGGGAGATACGGTCAGCGCCGCAGTTGCGCGGGCAAAGACGGCATTCGGTTAAGTTCTCATGTAAAAAGCGGTTCATGGGTGTCTCCTTTGTCGATTAGGCAAGCTTTTTATGCACCACCAATCATAGCGCGCAGAACATAAAGTTGCAATAAAAATACATTGCCCAAAAGCTTTTGGTGAATGACAATTATCAAAATCGTCTGTCTATAGATGTTAAAGGCGTTGTTATGCGTGTAGAAAAGCAAAGGGCTCGCAGTCCGCTTTGTGCAGATTGCAAACCCTTGTTTAAGTGAGCCTGACAAGTTAAAGTCTATACTTTGGTTGGTTACTCTGCTTTTACCATACCAAAGGCATTTTAAAGTTATGGCTGTGGCGCGTTGCAACTATCAGAAAGTATGATGTGAAGAAGCGAAAACCGATCGCGCAGCATATCCGCAACTGGGGGCGGGCTTTTTAAGGTGAGGGTGTCGTCATCCTCCGGGGCCAGCGGCAGACTGATGGCTACGGTGGTGCCTTCATCCTCCTGTGACGCAATCGCTAAGGTGCCGTCGTGCAGGGCGATAATCTGGCGCGCCACCGATAAACCAAGGCCGCTACCAGACATCGGCAAGCCTTCGTGGTCGTAAGAAAAAAAAGGCTCACACACTTTATCCAACAGGTTTTGTGGAATGCCCTGACCGCAATCTCTTATTGTGATGTGTGCGCGGGTTTCATCAGCGGTCAGCGTCATAGAAATGGCGTTGCCTGGCTTAGTAAAACGGCAACAGTTGGATATTATATGAAGCAGGGCATGATTGAGCAGTGTATCGTCAGACATGAGATAAACCGGCGTTTCTGGAATATCTAAAGAGAGGCTAATGCCGATTGAATCTGTCAGCACGCCGGCGGCTAGCCCCAACCGTCTTAAAAGATCGCTCAAATCCAGCAAGGCGGGCGAAAAGGGCTCTTTCCCCATTAAAAAGCGCAGGTGCGCCGTAAAATCAATGGTAAAACGCAACATGTGGTAGCTGTTGAGGTTTATCTGCTGCGTCAGTGCGAACAGCCTTTCGTTTTGCTGAACATCGGGCATGCGGGCAATGGTGGATATACCAGCAAAAATATTCGAGAGAGGGGCGCGCAGTCTCCCAGAAATGGCGGAAGTCAAAAAGTCGATGCTTTGAGGCAACATGGGCGTATCCTGCGAATCAGCAAACCCAAAAGAGATTAGATACCCGTCCTCAATTGGGGTGAAAGACGCCGCAAAATGAGGCATGGCAGTGAGCGGTACTGAAAGAGCATGTGGCTCGTCAGGGGTAGCCTGTTTTATCGCATCAAGCTGGGTAGAATTAACCAGAAGAGAAAGGCCGCTCGGAACAGACAGAGCGGGATAATGCCTAAGCGCGCATTCGTTGACCCATACTATTAGTAAATCATGGTCGGCTACCGCAAACGGGATGGGGGACTTGCTATGCAATTGTTGAATTAATGATAGTTGAGATTGCATATAAACGACCCCTTTATAAGAAATATTTATATCAGTATAGTATCATACTATTCGACACGAAACAACGCGCTTCGACAAAATTTCTAAATTTAGGAATTTTTAGTTTAGCTAAGCGCTAACGTGAAAATCGTTTCCAAAGAAAATAAAGATTTTGTGTTAATTTTACCAAAAATTTTTGGTTGCTATTGTTATTATCTAAATTATGTGATATAAAATAGACAAAATAGAAATACGGTTAATATATTTTTGAAAGGATGTAACTAGAGTGGCGATAAAAATTGGCATCAACGGTTTTGGACGAATTGGTCGACTAGTTTTCCGTGCGGCTGTCGAGCAGCCGGAGAAGTATGAAATTGTTGGAATTAACGATCCGTTTATTGACCCGGACTATATGGCGTATATGGTTAAATATGACTCGATACATGGCCGTTTTGGCGGCAGCGTAACGGCCGAGGACGGCAAGCTTGTCGTAAATGGTAAAGCGATTACGGTTTTCGAGTGCAAGGACCCCGCTGAAATTGCATGGCGTGACTGCGGTGCGGAATACATTGTGGAATCCACTGGCGTATTTACCACGCTTGATAAGGCTAACGCACACTTTGTGGGCGGCGCAAAGAAGGTTGTTATTTCCGCTCCATCAAAGGACGCCCCCATGTTTGTTATGGGTGTCAATAATAACACTTATACAAAAGATATGACCATTGTATCCAACGCATCCTGCACCACCAACTGCTTAGCGCCGCTGGCTAAGGTTATCAATGACGAGTTCGGTATTGTAGAGGGTCTTATGACAACGGTGCATTCAACCACCGCGACCCAGAAGACAGTGGACGGTCCCTCAAAGAAGGATTGGCGCGGCGGCAGAGCGGCGGCAGCAAATATTATCCCTGCGTCGACCGGCGCAGCAAAGGCCGTTGGCAAGGTTATTCCCGAGTTAAACGGCAAACTGACCGGCATGGCGTTTCGCGTTCCGACACTTGATGTTTCGGTAGTGGATCTCACCGCCCGGCTTGAAAAACCTGCAACGATGGAAGAAATTTGTGCAGTGATTAAGAAGGCCGCACAAGGCGATATGAAGGACATTTTGTGCTATACCGATGAAGAAGTGGTATCTTCCGACTTTATTACAGATTCACACACCTCTATTTTTGATGCAAAGGCCAGCATTTTGCTCAACGAGCATTTTGTCAAGCTTATCAGCTGGTACGACAACGAATGGGGTTATTCCAACAAAGTGCTCATGTTGATTGGGCATATGGCGTCGGTGGACGCGCAGTAAATAATCCTAGAATTTTGTGCAAAGCAGCCATACTGAGAAGAAATTTCTTGGTAGGGCTGCTTTTGGTACTTTAAAATAGAATGATGCGTCAAAAATAACGAAAAATTTGCAAATTGCCGAACTGATTGAGAAACTCACCAAATTGTTGAGACAAAACCGCGAATTTATTGGCGTCCGCGCTCTAGCCACATTTCCGGAGCCGTGTTACAATAGCAACGGAGTCCTATATTGTAACTGGAGGAGTTTCTTTATGGCAGTAAAAATCGGCATTAACGGCTTTGGTAGAATCGGCAGAGTCGTATTGCGGCAGGCGCTGGCGATGCCTGAGCGCTTTGAAGTCTGCGCTGTCAATTACCGCAATGTAGACCTTGAGTATATGAAGTATATGATGAAGTATGATTCCACTTTTGGCCGTTTTCCTGGCACGGTGGAGGTTTATGAAAAGGGACTAATCTTTAATGGGGTTAAGGTTCCTGTCTTCAGTGAAGGCGATGCCGCTCAGGTGCCGTGGGGCGCGGTAGGGGCGGAATATATTGTCGAATCGACCGGCGCCTATGTCACAGCCGAAAAGTCTGCCGCGCATCTTGCTGCGGGTGCTAAAAAAGTCGTGATTACCGCTCCGGCTAAGGACAACTCCCCAACCTTTGTTATGGGTGTTAACCACAATGACTACACCAGCGATATGACAGTGGTTTCTAATGCCTCTTGCACAACCAATTGTCTGGCACCGCTTGTCAAAGTTGTCAACGATGAGTTTGGCATCATACAGGGTCTGATGTCCACGATCCATTCGGCAACCGCCAAGCAAAAGGTTGTGGATGCGCGTTCGATGAAGGACTGGCGCACCGGACGTTCGGTGTTTGGCAATATCATTCCATCAACCACTGGCGCTGCAAAGGCGTGCGGGCTGGTTATTCCTGAGGTCAAGGGCAAACTGACCGGTATGTCGTTCCGTATCCCCGCGGCCGACGTTTCGGTGATTGATCTTACAGCACGTTTAGAAAAATCAACAACCTATGATGAAGTTTGCGCTGCGGTTAAAAAGGCAACCGAGACCACAATGAAGGGCGTAATGGCCTATTATGACGAACAGGTGGTTTCGCTCGATTTTCTGGGTGACACACACACCTGTAACTTTGATGCTAGCTCCGGTATAATGATTGATGATAATTTCATCAAGCTGCTGGCGTGGTACGATAACGAGTGGGGTTATTCCAACAAGGTGTTGATGCTTATCGAGCATATGGCTGAGGTGGATGCGCGATAAGCGTTGCGTTCATAGGCTTTAATTTTTACGATGTGAGGGGTGAAGTTTTCACCCCTCAGACTGTTGAAGAAGGGTATTCTTGTTTGATAAGTATCGGGGGAATAGTGTGAAAAGGGGGCAGTGAGCCCCCACTTTCGCGTTGAGGCGCACAAAGTGCGCCGGATTGCTCGCCCGTAGGCGACAAAACGGGCAAGATTGCCCGTTTTGCGAAGCTTGGCAGAAAAGGTTAAGCAGAGCGAAAGACTTTTTCGATAAGCTGAGGGGTGAAGTTTTCACCCCTCTCCTCTTTACACTTGGACGGAAGGAGATCTAAGACAATGATCAGAAAAGTAGAGCTAAACGACCGTGAAACCTATATCGGGCTGGCGCAGCGATTTTACAGCTCAGATGCGGTGCAGCACACCATTCCAAGACAATACATTGAGGCGACGTTTGACGAGATGATGCGTTCAGATGTTTATGCGGACGGCTATATCTTAACTCATGACGGAAAACCGGCGGGCTATGCACTGATCGCAAAAACCTTCTCGTGTGAAGGCGGCGGGCTGACAGTCTGGATTGAAGAAATATTTATTTTGCCAGAGTACCGTTCGCTGGGACTGGGCCGAATGTTATTTTCAATGCTTGAGGCAGAATATGGTCGTTCGCTGGCGCGTATGCGTCTGGAGATAGAGCCGGACAATATGCGGGCAAAAAACCTGTATCAAAATCTGGGATTTCAGGTGCTGCCCTATCAGCAGATGGTCAAGGAGTTTAAATAATAACAGAAAACGTTGCTGACGAAGGTTTAACTTTGTCAGCAACGTTTTATTTTAAAATAATTTATGCCTTTATTATCACCCTATTTAAGCAACCCGGTAGTCAACAATAGATTTACCAGTAAAAAAAACAGGCACATCATTGATACAATACCGGTGATGGAAATAATAAGCCGAAATTTATCCTCGCCCCGCTTTTTGTCAATGATCACACATACAACAATCAGTGCAATGCTAAGGGCGAAACCGACAGCGCTCATGGTTAACGACATTTATACATCCGTCCTTTCATAATTTATCATAACGCACAGAACACTAAAAGAAAAGGCCTAAATTTCTACACCGCGATTATTAAACCAACTTCTCCTACATAGTCGATTAACTTTAAAACCAACCAGTCTTTGCAGCCTATTTTCCGTGGTGTTGCATTGCCTTCCTCACTAGGCGACAGCCTGCCCCAAACATCGGCTTTGCAAAACGAAAATATTCTCGCTAATATTAGGGCGCTTTTAAGCTAAACGACTATAAGTTTTCAAAGTGAGTTGCTGATAGAACGATAGCACAAAACCCCCACAAAACGAACGTCAGCTCGTGTTGTGAGGGCACTGATGAGATCACAATATTACTAAGAAGATTGACAAGCTTAAAGATTAACGGTCGGCGTTGCGCCACCGGCGGGAAAATCCTTGTATTAAAGATACCATGACCAGTGCAACCAAGCCTGCCGCAAAGCCGTTGTTATAAAGATTGTAGCCTCCACAGGGCTCGCCAACCGCCAGCACGACGGCAGCATGCAGAAAGCCGGCAGCAATACCATAATACCAGCCAAACTGGCCTGATACGGGGGCGAGTGCCGTCCCAAACAGCGCGGCTAAAAGCATACCGGGATCGGTTTGGGTGGGAACCATAACATGGGAGGCAATCCATACGCCAAACATGATCGGAATGGTATTCTTGGGATGCTCTCCGGCTGCGCCAAAGCCGATTGCTGTGAGAATTGCACCGCACACAGGACCGTTGAGGTCACCGCCTACCAACATCACATAACCCAGCGAAACAATGCCCATTGCACCCATGTTCACCATAGTCGCCCCAATGCCGTCGGTAATAACAAAATCGGTAGGGGAGCGCCCCGAGTGACGCATAATACGCCAGTAGGCCAGCAGGTTAAAATTACACAGCAAAAAGCCAAAAACGATCAGCACCGCAATTAGTACTACAAGATAAATAAACATCGACATTGGAAAGCCGTCATACCAGATCATGGAGGTTTTAATTGAACCGCCCATCGCCTTAGTGACTGACGCAATCATCAGTGACATAAGACCACCGGTAAAGCCGAAGTTAAAGAGGGTATAGCCCATATGGGTCGAAAAGGAATGTTCGGCTAGTGGTATGATTATGTAGCCGATCAAGGTTCCGACGCTTGTGGCAAGAATGATTCTAAGAAACAAATGGACAGGGGTTTTAAGCAGAATGTCACTGACGATTGGTGCAAGAGTCGTAGAAAAAAGCGCCGCATTGGTATAGCGTGACATCGGCTGCCCCTTGACCTTTGCATAAATCCAGACGCCTAGAAAGAACGGCAGGATGTTGAGGGGGTTTTTTCCAAACAGCGAAAAGCCCGCCATCAAGAACATCATCGAAATGGTGCCGCCGTTATAAGGCGTTTTGATCAGCAGTGTTAGACCAATGGAAATCAGTGTTACGATGCCGGCGTTTACCAGTGCTGCGCCGATGGAACCAATAACAAAATAGTCGGTAATTAGAATATCTGAACAAAGAATATATGCGATAAGACCATCTAAAATGTTTTTGGGGGTTTCTAGGGCAAAGCCCGCGACAATTAACGAAAGTGCAAGAGTCAAGCACATCCGTTTTGAAATTTGAGCATTATTAGGGACAGAAACCGCGTCGTATAGCTTTGTCATGCAGGATCCTTTCTTAAACTTGCAGATTATTGATTTTATTTTATCAGACTTTTATTGCGTTTTCTACCCACAAATGTATAAAAAAATGAATTTAGTAAAAAACTCACACATTTCGTATAGTTTTATGTGTAAAACGTAGGAGAATAGATACCTCTGCACTACGAAAAAGACTTTGTTGACCTGGAAGGCGGTTTCACGGAATAAAAATAAGAAAATTTGAACGATTTAGCATTAAAAAAGCGTTAGTAAATGTTAGGGGAAAATCGTGCGCGTGGCAGGTTTTTGATAGGGGCAAACCCCTTGCACAGGCAAGGGGTTTGCTATATACTATTACTACTCAGGACGCAGCGAATTATTCAGTGCATGCACTAGATTGACCAATATTTTTGCAACACGTAAAAATTTGATCTGTCTTATACGCACCATTAATTAGCGTGCTCCTAAAGGTTTTTTAAGCACGGAGGATGCGCATGCGAATCAGAAGAAAACCCTGGGCTCGGCCTGAACTTGCTGAAAGCCCGTTTGTTATAGACCGCCCTGACGACTGTCGCGGGCATTGGAAGGAGACATTTGCCCGACCAGACGCTCCACTGCATTTAGAGCTGGGTTGTGGCAAGGGCGGCTTCATCGCCCAAAAGGCGTTTGAGAATCCCGATATTAATTTTCTGGCTGTTGACCTTAAAAGTGAAGTGCTCGGGCTTGCAAAACGCAATGCCGAGCGGGTTTATTCTGAAGGTGGACGCGAAGTGGACAATCTTCGCCTTGCGGCGCATAACATAGAATGGATTGATCATATGCTCGCCCGCGAAGATAAAATTGCCAAGATCTATATTAACTTCTGCAATCCGTGGCCCAAAAAGCGTGATTTTAAGCATAGGCTCACTCATCCCAGGCAGCTTGAGCTCTATAAAAAATTCTTGCTGCCGGGGCACGCGCTTTGGTTTAAAACTGACGACGATATTCTTTTTGAAGCAACCGGCGAATATCTTAGAGAATGCGGATTTGAGATAGTTGAGCATGTTGTTGATTTACCCGCTTCTCACGAGGCTTCGACTATTATGACAGAGCACGAGCGGATGTTTCGTGATATGGGTATGCCTATACACTATATTGCTGCCGTGCTGCAGGAGGGACATATATGAAACCATTAATCTTACTTACCGCAGGGTACGAAGTATCTCCAAACGGGCAAAACCGCCGATACCTCTATCAAAACTATGCCGATGCCGTCACCCGCGCGGGGGGCATTCCACTGTTGCCACTTGATAACGGTGAGCTTGCAGAGGATCTGGTCGAGATGGCTCAGGGGCTGTTGCTCACTGGTGGGCCGGATCTCGATCCTGCACTTTATGGCGATGAAAAGCACCCCGAATGTGGAAAAATTGACGCACAGCGCGATGCTATGGAATATAAGCTGCTTGAGCGCTTTGTCAAAGCGAAGAAGCCGGTGTTTGGAATTTGCCGTGGTATGCAAATTCTCAACAGTTATTTTGGCGGTACATTATGGCAAGATTTGCCCAGCCAGCTTGGCGTTGTACACAGCGGGGGCGACAAGCCACACGACTGTGTCCATATGACCGAACTGCTGCCTGGATCACGCTTGCACCAGCTTTATGGCAGCCGTATCATAACCAACAGCTACCATCACCAGTCGGTTAAAGTGATGGCAGAGGGCTTTGTTTGCGCTGCTTCTTGTGGTGAGGTTATTGAGGCGATGGAGCACACCTCTTTGCCAATATCTGCGGTGCAGTGGCACCCTGAACGCATGACTGGTGTCGACCGCTTTGTACACCATGGGCCCGATTCTGCCCCGCTGTTTTTCAGCTTTGTCAAACAGTGCGAAACGTTGAGCCAACATCCGTAACGCACGCATCAAATTTTAAATTAAAAGCGAACCCGGGCAGAAAGTGCTTCTGCCCGGGCTTACTTTTCGCTTATTAGGGCAACCTCATCGTAAAAGACGAAGTCGTCGATATCTCCCTGCACTTCAAACCACTCCATAAAATTTAACATTACATTATAGTCGCTTTCATTCTGTTCCATAGATGTAGTCTCCTTTTAAAATAGCTTCTACCATTATACGCAGCCAAAACGAAAAAGATGTTAAAAAAAGTATGCTAATTGATATTTTACCAGTAAAACGATATAATACTAAAATAACATAGTTATCCATTGCGGCCATTTTAGCACTGTCTTTTTTGGGGCCAGCGTAGTTTATTGTAGACTGATTGTGCGTATAAATTATTACGCCGTCTGATTTGAGAACATGATAACTTTTTAAATCTTTTTTCTGATACTTATCCTTGCATCATCTTGAAAAGTTTTTATATTTATTTCATTATTTCAGAATAAGCATGAACTTTAGAATAATGTTTACTGTGCAAAGCTTTCATCGGTCATGCTGTGCAGGATGAAAACTTTTTATACACATAGGACAATGCAGCAGCAGAAGGGAGTTTTTTATGTATTATAATGCTAAGAACTTTTTCCCTCTTATGAAAGATCGAAAAATAGACGTCATCGGCTTTGGGGTGAGCAATTCGGAGCTACTATTTCGGCTGGTTCAGAGCGGTGCACAGGTGACATTGCACGACAGCCGAACTGAAGATCAGTTTCGCCCCGAACAGATAGAGCGCCTGAAAAAAGCGCATGTGGAGTTATCACTGGGGCAGAATTACTTGGAGGATCTAAACGGCGAGATCATTTTTCGCACGCCAGGCCTGCCTTTTACGACCGCCCAGTTAACCCGAGCGCGCGAGCGGGGCAAAATCGTTACCAGCGAGCTAGAGGTGTTCATGCGTTTGTGCCCCTGCCCAATTTACGGTGTGACCGGCTCGGACGGAAAAACCACCACTTCAAGTATTCTGGCCGAGATGCTGCGCCGCTCTGGCAAGACAGTACATTTGGGTGGCAACATTGGTAAGCCACTATTGCCAATTCTGGATATGGTGAGTGAAAACGATCTGTGCGTCATTGAGCTTTCAAGCTTCCAATTGCTGTCGATGCGCTGCTCGCCCGATGTGGCAATTGTAACCAACATCAGCCCCAATCATCTTGATGTGCATAGGGATATGGCAGAGTATGTTGGTTCAAAGCGCAATATTGTGCGTCATCAGAGTGCATTTTCACGCGCGGTGCTCTCCGCAGACAGCGCGGGTGCCGAGGCGTTCAAAGAAGATGTGCGGGGGTTGTTATCCTTCTTTTCGCGGCAGCGCCCAGTGCAAAACGGTGCATGGATGGACGGCAAAGGCGACCTTTATCACAGCACGGGCGGTCGTGCAGTCTTTTTGATGAATCGCAACGAGATAAAGCTACCGGGTCTGCATAATGTTGAAAATGTACTGGCAGCTGTCAGTGCCGCTTGGGGTACTGTTACTCCTAAGCAGATTTGTGATGCAGCCCGCACATTTGGCGGCGTTGAACACCGCATTGAATTTGTGCGCCTAAAGGATGGCGTGCGATGGTATAATGATTCAATTGCAACCTCTCCTACGCGAACGGTAGCGGGGCTGATGAGCTTTGAAGAAAAACTCATCTTAATTGCAGGCGGTTACGACAAGAAAATTCCGTTTGAGCCGCTGGCGCGCCCCGTGCTCAACCATGTGAAGCTTCTGATA
Organism: Candidatus Fimivivens sp.; assembly: GCA_034933525.1. Lineage (GTDB taxonomy): Bacteria > Bacillota > Clostridia > Oscillospirales > Ruminococcaceae > Yanshouia. The sequence continues at coordinate 213,334 of JAYFNI010000009.1, read as the reverse complement.
CTCACCGGACCAACCGCCGATAAAATTGAGCAGGCGGTCACCGAGGCGGATGGGTTTAAGGCAAGTGGGCTTAAAATTATCCGTGCGAAGGATTTGTCCGACGCAGTGGCACAGGCCAATGAAAATGCCAAGTTTGGCGACGTGGTAACCTTGAGCCCTGCCTGTGCCAGTTTTGATGCCTTTTCTAATTTTGAAGAGCGGGGCAACTTCTATAAAAAACTGGTCAATGCCCTTTAAACGAAGGAGATACAAATGCTGGATTTGTTAAAAACACTGTGCCCCGCAACGGGTGTTTCGGGCGATGAGGCCGACGCAGCCAAGGTGGCCGAGAAGCTGCTCACGCCGCTGGGGCGGGTGGAGCATACGCCGTTAGGGAGTGTGTTGTGTTACGTGCCGCCGGTTAAGGCGGGGCTGCCCCGCGTTATGCTGGTGGCCCATCTTGATCAGGTGGGGCTAATTGTGACTCGAATCACCGATAAGGGTTTTTTAAAGGTCGCCGCATGTGGTGGGCCGGATAGGCGAACGCTTGCCGGAGCGCGTGTAACCGTGCATACGGCTTGTTGCAAGCTGCCGGGCGTGGTCGTGGCAACGCCGCCCCACCTTTCAGATGGTAAAACCAAAACTGCAAAACCCGAAGATTTATCGGTTGATGTTGGCTTAAGTGCCGAGGTAGCGCGCGAAAAGGTTGCCCTTGGCGACCGCATTGTCTTAGATGGTGTTTTGGAACCACTGTTTGGCGACCGTGCCTGCTCAGCGGCGATGGATGACCGTGCGGGCTGCGCGGCGGTTATCCGCGCGGCAGAGCTATTAAAAGGGACTGAAAAGGCTGAAATTATTGTGGCACTCGTTTCTCAGGAGGAGGTCGGCTCTTCAGGCGCTGCGACTTCGGCCTTTGCCGTTGCGCCCGATTTCGCTTTTGTTGTTGATGTTTCGATGGGGCTGACCCCCGATGAAAAAGCGGAGATGTGCGGCGAGATGGGTAAGGGCCCAATGATCGGCGTAGCGCCGATTTTAGACCGCCGCCTCTCGTTGCGGTTAACTGAGACAGCCAAGCGCGCCAATATTCCGTGGCAAATTGAAGTGATGGCCAGCCGGACCGGCACAGACGCAGACGCCATCGCAGTTTCTGGCAGGGGTGTGCGCACAGCGCTGGTGTCAATTCCACTGCGCTTTATGCACACGCCGGGCGAGGTCGTTTCGCTCTCCGACGTTGAGAATACGGCTCGGCTGATCGCCGAGACGGTTGGAGGTGGCTTATGCAACAGCTGATAAAAGCGCTCTGCACTGAGCGAGGCATCTCAGGCGACGAGAGCCGCGTCCGCGCCGTCATTGAAAAACAGCTTTCGGGTAAATGTGCGCTTAACGTAGACCCACTGGGTAATCTGATCGCAGTCAAAAGCGGGGAGAAGCCCTCAAAAAAGATTGTTTTATTCGCCCACATGGACGAGGTGGGCATGCTGATAACGGCTATCACCAATGAAGGACTACTGAAGTTTTCGCCTATCGGCATCGACCCGCGTGTGCTGCACGGCCGTCGGGTTCGCATTGGGGATGCTGGTATTCTGGGCGTCATTGGCGCCAAGGCGTGGCACCATCTGGATAACGACGAGCGTGAAGCTGAGCTTAAATCAGAAGGGCTGTATATTGATATTGGAGCATCGTCAAAAGAGGAGGCGTCCTCCGTGGTTAGCCTTGGCGACGCGGCCTGTTTTGACGCGCCATTTTGTGAGTTTGGCGAGGGGATGTTAATCTCCCGTGCGCTGGATGATCGAATCGGCTGTGCGCTGCTCATTGACCTGCTTTGTTCCGACTGCCCGTGGGAGCTGACCGGTGTATTCACCTGCGGTGAGGAATCCTCAATGTTTGGCGCTACCGCGGCAGCTAATGCCACCGCGCCGGAGATTGCGATTATACTTGAAGCGACCACGGCTGGCGATATAGAGGGCGCTCCCGCCGACAAGGTGGTCTGTTCGCTTAAAAAGGGCCCTGTTGTATCTTTTGCCGACAAGGGGACACTCTACAACCGTGAGCTGTACGCGCTAGCCTTTAATGTGGCGCAAGAGCATGGTGTTGCGATTCAGACTAAGGAGGGCATTTTCGGCGCTAATGAGGCCCGTGTTGTTTCCCGAGCTGGGGCTGGCGCCAAAACCATGGCGATTTCAGTGCCCTGCCGTTACCTGCACAGTGCCTCCAGCGTGGCTGCGATGCAGGACGTGTTGGCGACCCAAAAGCTGCTCTTGGCTATTATTGACCCATTGGCTCGGTTGTGATTGCATTTTGTCAAAGCGCACCGCCGCTTAAACAACCGGAAACACTCATCAGTTGCCGCATGCAGACGTTGCATGCCTGTTATGGTACGCTGCCCAATGCGTTGGATTGGTATAAAAGCGACGCGGGCGGCGTACTTTGCCGCTTCGGCAGCGCATTATTAGTATTTGGCACTGTAGATTATGATGAGCTTTTTCCTTTTTCAGATTTGCTGGGCGTCACCCGAATCGAATGGATTGCAGGCACTAAGATGCCATACGCACCACCCGATGGTTGGACAAGTACCAACCATCCAGTGCTGCACGGCGTTGGCAGCGCTGCACCAAAATCAAAGATAATTCAAACTGATATTGAATTGCGAAGCTGCTTTTCGCTTTTATGCCAAAGTGACGCACAGTTTGCGTGCGAGGCTGAATATCTGCCTTGGCTTTCAGATATGACACGCCGCCGCAACGCCGGCCGAGCTGAGATTTTTGCACACGCCGATTCCGCTGTCGCTTGTGTTACGGCTAAGGGACAGTACAGCGCTTATCTCTCGTCGGTGGCGGTGCTGCCCAAAAAACGTGGCACAGGGCTGGGGCTTGCGCTCTTGCGCGCTGTGGTGGCGCATCCCACACTGCGAGGTGTTGATATTTTTACGGCGGCGCAGTCCGAGGCATTGGTGGGCTTCTACCTACGGGCGGGGTTTTCGGTGTTGCCGCAGCTACTTACCATTACAGAAAAGAGGAACTCTTGATGATACAACCGGTTTTTCCGATAGATCCGGAGATTTTAGAATTTGCCCGACAGGCTGAGATAAAGGCCGCACCCGCTTTTGCCGCTATTGAGGAAAACGAGCAGTTTAACGGCATGAAAGTACTCAAAGCCTTTATCGACAATGGCATTTCATCGGCGCACCTTTGTGGCACTACCGGCTATGGCTATGGCGATATCGGCCGTGACGCGCTAGACCGCGTTTTTGCGCAGGCGATTGGTGCCCAGGATGCGCTGGTGCGCCATAGCTTTGTTTCTGGTACGCACGCGTTAACAGTGGGACTGTTTGGGCTGTTGCGTCCGGGCGATGTGCTGCTTTCGTTGACCGGCAAGCCCTATGACACGCTGGAGGAAGTTATTGGCATTCGCGACAACGGCCGCAACGAGGGTTCGCTGCGCGATTTTGGCGTGCAGTATGCTCAGGTGGAACTTGTCGACGGCAAAATTGATATGAAGGCAGCGGCTGAAGCGGCACATGGTGCGAAGGTGGCTTACATACAGCGCTCGCGCGGGTACAGCTTGCGTCCATCCCTCTCAGCGGGCGAAATTGGTGAGGCGATAAAAGCCGTCAAGCAGGCGAATCCCAACATCATCGTCATGGTGGACAACTGCTATGGTGAATTTGTCGAGCGAGTTGAACCGGTTTCCTTCGGTGCTGATTTAATGGTCGGCTCGTTGATTAAAAACCCCGGTGGTGGAATCGCCAAAACCGGCGGTTATCTTGCGGGTCGGCATGACGTAATCGAGCGCTGCGCCTGCCGCCTGACAACGCCGGGTACAGGGCGTGAGGTTGGCTGCTCACTCGATGAGCTGCGAAGCATGTATATGGGTTTGTTCATGGCACCCACCACTGTTGCCGCTGCGCTTAAAACTGCGGTGTTTGCGGCAGCGCTTTTTGAGGAGATGGGCTTTGAAACCTTCCCAAAGGCGGATGAGGTGCGGCACGATATTATTCAGGCTATTGCGCTTAAAACGCCAGAGGCACTTGTGGCGTTTTGTGAAGGAATTCAGTCCGGCTCACCGATTGACTCGATGGCTGCACCTGAGCCGTGGGATATGCCCGGTTATGATAGTCAGGTTATTATGGCGGCGGGTGCGTTTACACTGGGTGCTTCAATTGAGCTTTCGGCTGATGCACCGATGCGTGATCCGTTTGCTGTTTGGTTACAGGGTGGGCTGACCTACCCAACCGGTAAGGCCGGCATTCTGTTGGCAGCTGATCGCATGCGCAAAAAACAGCAGATAAAATAGTCTATAAAGCGTTCATTTGGGGCGAAAAAGCACGGAAAAATAGTATTTTAAACGCTACTATTTTTTCGTGCTAGCATATTGCTCAAAAAGGAGATTAAGTGGTATAAGAAAAAGCCGTTATTCACCGGCCATGTTGCGATTACTTTATCATGCAATGAGTTTAAAAATTTGTCGACAAAAGTTTTTTTGCCTCTTCCGTTTATAGAATGTTTATGGTATAATGCAATTTGTGTGGCAGCCTATATTGTTTCACCCAGACAGGGGTATTGTAGTTGTTGCTTTATATGCGGGCGTGGCGGAATTGGCAGACGCGCTAGATTTAGGCTCTAGTGGTTACCCCGTGCAGGTTCAAGTCCTGTCGCCCGCACCATGAGAAAAATCCATCTATGGGGATTCAAACCTCATAGATGGATTTTTTGTTTTTGTTGTGCTAAACTTAGAATATTATAAACATATAATTGCTTTGGTTTATAAAGAAAAAGTGACATTATAATTATATGGGGTAAATAAAGTGGAAGAAATTATATACACCGTTACAACAACTATGGAAAAAGAGGATTATCGAAAGTTTTTGTATTGTGCAACATTTTTTAAAAATAAAATAGTGATTCCTATGATTGCCTGCTTAGCATTTGTTTGCAGTTTGATAGTCAACTGGAATTTGTACTATGTAAGTTGGGGAAAAATATCGCTTTATTGGGCTTTTTTCTTTGCACTTGCTATTGCGGTAGTATGTTTAAAGGTCGAAAGGAAGTATAAACTTCGTGTTACTACGGATAACACTGGTGCCTTTGGTTCGCTAAATGAACTAAAGTTTTATCCTGATAAGGTCGTTATGAATAATGCTTCACTTAAATCTACTGGTCAATTAAAATACTCTCAGATTTATTCTGTTATTGAGAGTAAGAGTTATTTTATATTTTATATAACTGCAAATCAAGCGTCACTCATAAGAAAGAAGGATATAGATTTATTAGAATCATTTAAGCAGTTTATGAAAGAAACATTTGGTAATAAATATAGGCGTATTTAATATGAAGCTATGTGTTGGGAGCTTAGGAGTTCACTAACACGTGGCTTTTGTTTTTATCGAGAGCCAACATTAATAAATTTGGCTTTTCTATAGTAAAAGTGGCAAAATGTAATATTCCCCGACAAATTTATATATGAATTTATCCTACTAAAAAATAGTATTTTACTAATTCCAAAATTATATAAAAAATGATACAATAATTGGTGTTAAAATCGTTGAAAGTGACTTTAAATTATTATTAAAATGAGGCTGACCTTTGGAGTTGGACATGGATGGCCAAGCTGTGTAATCAAAATAGATGACATTCAGCACATGGCGGAGAACGGGTCTGTCACGGGTTTAATAAGAAGAATTTATTTAACAACCCGCATTGACACGCTACTACATACTTTGTCGCAAGGGGCATGCCATTGACAGCTAGCCGCAAAAACCTTCCAAGCATCGTTTGATTGTTTAGAAATGACGAGGGGGCTGATGCCGCAAAATTAGTTCAACCGAAGGCTGTGAGCGCACTGTTTAGACTACATGATTAAATTCAATAAAAGAAAGCCGCGGTTTATTCTAAACCGCGGCTCTTAATTATTAAAGAATAATCTCGCAAACTTATTCTTGACCTATTTTTACTGGTAAAAAAGCATTAAGTATCACAGTTATTTTAACTGAAATGGCAATAATCCAATAAATATCATTATATTCGACTTTTTTAGACCCGTCAATAGGGCAAAAGGCATTAGTGTCATTTTAACTTTCTATATTATTCTGTTATTTAACTTTCAAAAATTCTAAGAATACATGCTTTTTTTATTTATTAGCCGTCATCAAGATGGTCATTACGAGGAGGAGTTTATTATGCCTAGAAGAGGGGAAAATATTTACAAGCGTAAAGACGGACGCTGGGAAGGGCGGGTGTTGGCACCGAATGGGAAGTATCGATACACATACGCCAAGACGTATAAAGAAGTTAAAAGCAAAAAGCAGACTTTGTTAAAGCAAATTACGCAGCAAAAACCACCAGAATCAAAAGAAATGTTAAATGCCACTGAACTATTTGACGTTTGGCTTAACGGTGAACTTGTTAATAAGGTGAAGCCTACAACTTACGATAGCTACTATCGCTGTCTTGTAAAGTATGTCATTCCGTTTTTTGAAGAACCAGGTAACCAAAAACTAACGGCAACAAGCGCTGCGGCATTTGTCAGCCATATCGGAAACAACGCAGAGTTGTCCGAGTCTTATAAGCGAAAACTGCTGTCTATCTTTAAAACAGCGGCTAAAGAAATTATGAAAGATATGCCCGATTGTGAAAGTATTATAAACGCCGTTACGCTGCCTAGGAAGGCAGATTCAAATATACAGGTCTTTTCCATTAGAGAGCAGCGGCTGATTGAAAAGTCAATTATCAATGAAAAAAGCTGGGCTGCACTTGGCATTTTGCTTTGCTTTTACACAGGTTTGCGTCTTGGAGAGGTGTGCGCCCTGAGATGGGGTGATATTGATTTTGATGCGGGAACTATGACAATCGAGAGAACAGTCTCTCGCATTAAAAGTTTTGAGGACGAGAAAAATAAAACTAAATTAGCAGTTGGCAATCCCAAAAGCCGTAAATCTATGAGAAAAATCCCAATTCCTGCGTTCATGCTGGATCTGTCATCTCTCTCAAAAAAAGAGGACCACAAAGAAAGTTTTTATGTTCTTACAGGCACTCAGTTACCGATGGAACCACGAACCTTTCAAAAGCTTTTCAAACGGATTCAAACGATTTCGGGAGTCAAAAGTCGAAAATTTCACGCTATTCGACACACCTTTGCAACCCGCGCACTGGAGCTTGGTGTTGATATTAAGACACTAAGTGAGATATTAGGTCATGCAAATGTCTCGACAACACTTAATATTTACGCCCACTCTCTTTTTGAACAAAAAAAGAATGCGATGGAACGAATGAATAATATGTATATTATGCATGCTGCTGATAATGCATTCGCCGTCTTAAACCCCGTCATCATCGCATAGAAATGGTCTTAATCCAAGTGGAAAGTATAACTTGGCCGCGGTTTAGAATAAACCGCGAATAAATAATTATTCGACGGTTTAGTTTAACTGATAGACAATACTTTATTCAAGTATTAAAAAAGAGATTTAGAAAAGCGAATGTAGGATTAATGGATTTAGAAAAGCACGGTTAGCACAGCGATGCGAAAAAGTATGTTGCGGTTATGACATAATTTTGGAGGACATAATATGAAAAACTTGTCGATTGGTAAGAAGCTATCCATAACATTTGGCACTGTGTTGATGCTTTACGCGGGGGCGTTAGCAATTGCCCTGCTTTTGGGTATGCGCACGGTGTCGACCTCTTTTCAAGGATTTTACAATGGGCCGCATAAATCTGTTGTCGCTTCGGTAGATTTGCGCAGGGCGCTGCAAGTTGTTGAAAAAGATATTGTAAAACTTATAACTGAAACTGATGTAAATGAAAGGCAAATACATCAGGACGAGCTATCAAAAGCTGCCGACGATTTTTCAGCCGACTTAACCTTTTTGAAAGAAAATCTTACAGTTCAGGGGAATCTTGAACGCGTTGATACAATTTTAGCTAAACAGCAGGAATTAGCCGTTATTCGCCAGGAGATATCTAATTATATTGACCAAAATAATGCCGACAGTGCCTATCGTGTTTATAGCGCCAAATACGCGCCGCTGGCTGAAGAGGTGCTCAATTTAAGTGTCGCAATTAACGAAGTTGCCAATGAGGTCGGCGAACAGTATTATAACAATGCCAGATCAACTCAGATTATGGCAACCACAATTGTCATAGCCTATTTTGTAATGAGCATGCTGGTTGCAATTGGATTTTGCGTTTATATTATCCGCAGCATCACAAAACCACTTATAGAAATTAAGGCTGCAGCAGGGATGCTCGCTGAAGGCAAACTGGATGCGCAGGTTCAGTATTCTTCTAAAGATGAGATGGGTTCGCTGGCCAATAGCATCCGAACATTAATAGCCAGCTTAAACGGTTACATAACGGATATCGCCTATGTTCTGGGCCGGATAGCCGACGGGGACATGACTGTTTCAGTAGAAAAAGTGTATCAAAATGATTTTTCGCCGATTAAGCAGTCCATGCAGTATATTATCACTGCATTAAATGATGTATTGTTGCAGATTAGCCAGGCGTCCGAGCAGGTGGCTGCTGGCGCTGAACAAATGTCAGCTGGCGCACAGGCACTTTCACAAGGTGCTACTGAACAGGCCAGTTCGTCAGAGGAACTGGCTGCATCAATAGCCGAGGTTTCATATGGCGTCAATCAGAACGCTGATAATGCACAACAGGCCAGTCGCAACATGGCTGAAACCACTTCCAACATTGAGTTGGGAGATCGCCAGATGAAAAAACTGATAGAGGCGATGGATAATATTGAGCAAACATCGGGCGAAATACAGAAGATTATTAAGACTATTGATGACATTGCATTCCAAACAAACATACTCTCTTTGAATGCTGCGGTTGAAGCCGCCCGAGCAGGGGAGGCTGGCAAAGGCTTTGCGGTAGTTGCTGATGAAGTGCGAAACCTGGCTAGCAAGAGTGCTGAGGCAGCCAAAGATACCACAGCGCTGATTCAAACGACGCTTGAAGCTATAAAAAATGGCGACCAGATGATGAAAGAGACTAAAAAATCAATGCAACAGATTGCGCAGAAGGCCGAATCGGCTGCTGAATCGGTGCAGCAAATTGCGGGGGCTTCTGAACAGCAGGCCAAAGCCATCGAACAAATCAATGTGGGCATTAATCAAATATCCGGCGTTATCCAAACTAATTCGGCAACAGCCGAAGAAAGCGCGGCTTCAAGCGAAGAGCTGTCTGCACAGGCCATCACCTTGCAGACGCTGATTGCTAAATTTAAGCTGGAGGATAACACTGCTACAGATCCCGTAAAAACTGTTGGGGAAGCAAAATACTTCTAACAGTAAATGGATCATTTGATTGGAGCGCGGCATGAATTTTGTGTTTAAGGCAAGGATTAAACCAGTCTTACAGACTTTTAAACTGCTTCCCGATGAAGAAATTCAACACATGAAACGTGTTGGCCTTTTGGTGGGGTTGTTTACACAATGGCTTGTGAATACTGGGTTTTTGAATGAGCCGGTTGGAGCTTATCAGTTTTATGGCTTAGCAGCAACCTTCCACGATATTGGCAAGGCATGGATTCCAAAAGAGATTTTGACTAAGTCTTGCAGACTAAGCGATCAGGAACAAGAAATCATGTGCCAACATCCGGTGCTCTCCACGGAATATTTTGACCGGATATCAGATGTGTTTTATGAGGGAAACTTCACACAAGAGTTTTTTCTTATACGTGACTGTGCGGCTTATCACCACGAATGGTGGAACGGCGCTGGATACCCCTATAAAAAGGCTTACGAACAAATTCCTGTAATTGCGCGCATTACCGCTATTTGCGATGCCTACGATGCGATGACTAGCAATCGGGCTTATCATGTTGCGCAAACGCATGAATATGCCTGTCAAGAGCTCATGCGTTGTGCCGGAACCCAATTTCAGCCCGCACTTGTTCTAAAATTTTTGTCAAGTCATATCAGTTTGGCCGACGTTAAGGAATTAAAACCAGAAGTTTAACTGCGATTTAAATTATAAACAACAGCAGAGCATGCACTGCAAGATTTAGTCCAAACAGTGCGCTATACCGCTAAATAACGACCAAGTGATTATGGAGCCGTAATGGAACACAAAATGGATTTTTCATCAAATGATCACCTGTTTTATAACCTGTTGCTACGCAGTCGAATAGGACAAATAATTTTAGATTCACAATCACGGATTGTCTTTGTCAATCAGCGCATGGTAGAATTTTTTGGAGCAAAAGAATCGGATGTTATCGGGAAAACTTTTGGTGAGGCCTTTCATTGCACTGGCTATGCAGGCAACTGCCCCAGATGTAGTAAGAACGTTGATAAAAGCTGTGACTTAGTTCATACTGCCAAGCTGATTATTAAGGGGGCTATCACAGATGACAGCGCCATCGCCTATTCTTATTATCGAGGCCAGCATACCTGCCAGAAATGGTTTCTGATTAGTGGCTGCGTTTTTAACCACCATGATGAAAACTTTCTTCAACTTTCTTTTTGCGATATTACGTATTTACAACAACGTGAGAAGCATTTAAAAGATCTTTTGATTTTAGACAATACAACTGGCGCGCTCAATAAATACGGTCTTATTAAGGCGGTTAAAAGACGTATTAGAATAGGGGCGGCAATTAAAAAATATAGCCTGTGTATGATCGATTTTGATAACTTTAAGCAACTCAATGATAAGAATGGCCATTTATTTGGTGACCATGTTTTAGAAAAATTTTCGAATATTGTTCATCGACATCTTCGCAAAGGAGATATTCTAGGGCGTTACGGTGGAGAAGAATTTGTTGTTGTTTTTAATGGAGCCGACGAGCGGCAATCCGTAGAAGTGCTTAAAAAAATACAAAGTGAGCTGGCTGGTTATTATGTTAAAACCGTTCGGTTTCCTGTAACCTTTAGCGCTGGTATTATTACAGTTGATTACGGTATGCCGCCGACATCTTATAAGGCATTGGTGGGACAAGCTGACAAATTGTTATACAAAGCCAAACAATGCGGTCGTACCCGGGCAATGAGCCAGCTGGGTGAGGTGGTACTTATATCGCCAAAAGCTAAACACTGAGAATAAATACAATAAAAATTAATCTTTGTTTTTGAATTTAATCGTTCTAGTTTACTTTTGCGCCTTATAAATTACACTATTGAAAAAATAAACGGGTTGGCAATTGCAACCCGTTTAGAAAAAAATTCTAATAAAAGCATAACAACATTCAATTTTAAAGATTAAATTCCGCCTGCGACCGCTCAACTGCTTTAGATTGACTGTCCTGAATCTCATAGCCTTTTTGGCAGTCAAACACACAGATTCCCTCGGCTGTTTTTTTAGCCTGGTACATTGCTTGATCAGCATTAATAAAAAGCAGGGCGGCAGTTAAACTGTCGCAACATGATGCAAGACCAAAACTGGCAGTAAGTTTTTGATCCGGATATTTATCAAAGGTTAATGTGTTGAGCTTTTGTTGAAGCTGCTTGCAGGTTTCTATTGCTGCGTCCATATTCAGGTCATTAAACAATAAGCAAAATTCGTCTCCACCGTAACGGTATACATCGGCCTCAGCGTTATTCTCCTTAAGGATTTTTGCAAAAGCTACCAAATAAGAGTCTCCGGTGTGATGACCCAGACAATCATTAATGCCCTTGAATTTGTCTAAATCTACTATGGCTAGAATGGTATTTCTAGTTGGGTTTGCATCAATTTCCTGAAAGGCATCGTGCAGTGCTTTTCGGCTAAATACACCGGTCAATTCGTCGGTTCGTAGCCGTTCATGAAGTAACTGTCGTTCCAACTCCTTCTGAATACTGGCATTATTTTTATTAATTTCATATCGAATTTGAATGATACAAACAAATGATGTGGCTGTCAGTATGAACAACGAAATCAAAAAGTTAATAAACTGATTGGGGTTATTAATACTGATCCTGTCAGGATCCCACCGAATAAACAGTTGTGCGGCTACTGTACTAATTAACCCGACCAGCGCTGTTACGCAGGTGATATAGTAGTTTGCATATATGGTTGTCAGCACAACCGCAATGGCAAACAAGTAATAAGTAGCGGAAAATATACTGTGTATAGTAATCAGCATAAAGCAAATGCCTACAAAAATTAAAGAGACGCTATATATTTTGACCAATTGCGGCAATCGATTAGTACGCATGATCATGGTTGAGATAAATAGAAGCACACAATTAACGCACGCTGGCGCAGCCATATATTTTAAAATATATTTTCCTACTGTTATGGTTATGAGGTTGGAGGAGATCAAAAAGATGCTGATACCAATTTCAACGGTGATAGCGAGCAGTACAAGGCACACAGAAACCCAATAATGAACATGAAGCCAACTGTTGTCAATTTTCTTATATTCCTGTCTTATTTGGCTGATATGCTGGTTCGCGGTCTCTTTCTGCGCCACCTTAAAAACTTCTTTAATTGGCAAATGGTTGTTGTTCAAGGGTATCGATCTCCCAAAGTATTCAAATTCCTGTCATCTGCCGGTATCTTGATTTAGACCTGTAGCTAAAACATTCTAAAAATTCAGAATAAAATATATAAACTTATTATAACAGACAAAAATAAACATTGTGATAAATAAAAAACTCTAAATGGTTAATATATGATGGAAAATTACGCACCAGAATTTAACTGGACGTCCAGCAGCTTTGTCGCCATTGCATTTTCCTACTATTTACTATCTATTGTAACGGATTTCAACAAAATATCAAGAGGCTTTAATAGGACTATGCCTTTCAGACTTAATCTGAAAGAGCGTATAACTTATAATTAAACGCATAACCGGGCCCCCGTATATTAAACAGGAGCCCGGTCACTATGGGAAATAATGCGCTGTTAAGCATGGCCTTTTTAAAAAGTATAAAAAATTAGTTAATACTTTTCAGAAGTGTTGCTTGAAATACTTGGTGCAGACTTAGCACACATTTGCTCTGATGTACAGGGTTGAATTTCAAGCGTAGACTTCAGTCTGAACTTTCCAACTTCCTCACGCAGTGCGGTGGCCTGCGCTGACATTTCCTCACTTGTAGCGGAATTTTCTTCAGCGGTTGCAGCATTGTTCTGTATGACGGAAGAAACCTGTGACAGCTCCAGTTTTATTTCTTCAATAGCTAGAGCTTGCTCGGTAGAAGCCAGCTTAATCTTAGTGATGTGTTCATTTGCAGTTTTGGTTTTCTGTTCAACTTCCTCCAAAATTTGTGCCGTTTCACGCGTTATCTCAGAACCTTCTATCACCGCTGCATTTGAATGCTCAACCAGCCCGGTAGTTTTTTTGGCTGCCTCGGCCGACTTGGCTGCCAAATTACGTACTTCATCCGCTACCACGGCGAATCCCTTGCCGGCCTCTCCGGCACGAGCTGCCTCAATCGCGGCGTTTAGTGCAAGAATGTTGGTTTGAAATGCAATATCTTCAATAACTTTCGTAATGTTTGCAATTTGCAAGGAAGCGGCGCTGATATTTTCCATGGCTTTAGTCAGTTGAGACATGTGTTTGTTGCCGGTGTTGACCCCTGAACCGGCTTCGGCAACAAATTTTGTTGCAATCTCAACAGTGGCAGCATTTTCATCTGCTTGTCCAGAAATTTTTGATGCCGCGACAGTCAGTTCTTCAACAGCAGCAGCTTGTTCGGTAGAACCGGCGGCGAGCGCCTGTGCACCACTTGAGACTTGGTCGGAACCGGTGCTAACCTGTTCGGCTGCGTTGATGATTGTCTGCATGGTATTATTGAGGTTGTCGACGGTGTTGCTTATTGTCTGCTTAAGCGCAGCAAAGTCACCGGGATAATCCTGTGTAACTTCAATTCGCAAGTCACCTTGAGACATTTTAGTTAATTTATCAATAATGTCAGCCATAATAGCGGTTTGCATCGCGTTGGAGGTTTTGATCAACTTGGCCATGCGCCCCATTTCGTCGCGGCTTTCATAATTGATCTGTGTGTGCATGTTCCCTTTAGAAATGGCCTCGAAGGAAGCTACAATTTCGTTGACTGGTGTAAGAATGGATTTTCGGATGGCCATGCTAATAACAACCGACAATAATAGAGATATAACGCCGCAGGCGATAAGGCCAAATTTTACCTGTACCGCTAATCTGTCGGCAGCAACCTGTTGTTCATGCGCTTGGGCTGCTTCAGCATCTGATAGATTAAGTAGGATGGAGCAGACCTGATCGAAAGGTGGGACATAGGAGTTAAGAAACAACGTGTAGCCTTTGTCTTGATTTGCGGCTGTTGGGGTTTCTAACAGCTTTGAAATCTGTCGTCGTACTGCCCCAGCTTGGCTGATCAGTGCCTCTATCTGTGCAATAGCCTCAGAATGGTCGCTGTTTCGCTGGTTGGCCTTATAAATTGATAATGATTCAACAACTGAGAGGCCGTCTTTTTCTGCATTTTCAAGCAATTTGGCCACTGTGTCAGGACGAGTCTCTACAAGCGCCAGAAGCATATAACGCTGCGCAGATACAACGTCCCGCCGAATATTCCATAGGGTTGTATTATTAGGCAGAGTATAATTCCCATATAGCTCTACCTGTGCGCTAATGCTGTTAACGCTGTACAGCGCCAGCAAGATAGAAAGCAGCAGTAACAACAGTATAGTACCGAAACCCACGATAAGCTTTTTTCCAACAGATAAATTTTTCATAGCACGATCTTCCCCCCAAGGTTATTTTTCGTCTCGTTATTTTTGCTGCTTAGACCGCTTGAGGCTTAAACTAAACCGTTAATTGACTTTACCAATATGAAAGCTGTGGTGTCGGTTAAACGCCTAATTAATTGCACCTCCTTTTTGCATTATACCTGTTATTGGATTGAATTTCACCATAATTTTACTATCAATGCATAATTTTGTCAAAAAGTGACGGTTTTAGTTACTGTATTATAGCTTTTTGTATAATAAGTGCAAAAGTTCCAATAGTGCAACCGGATATGATTTTTGCTAAAATAATTAAATATCATGACAAAAAGACCCGCCGCAGTGTGTTTTTGCGGCGAATCTTTGGCCGTGTATTCCGTCTGTTCTAAGTATGAGAGCGCAAAACATCCTATACTGCTGTCACAAAATAGTGCGCAGAAAGGGGCTATGTTCTAGAGGCCTGTAATAAACTGTTTTCAAACTTGAAAATTTTTCTCAGGATTGTCAGTACTGTAAACCGGGCAATTAAATTTTAGCTGATAGAGCAATTTTATTTCAAGCATAGCATTACTGACAAGGACACGCTGCGCCATTGAGGAAGAAGCGTCATTAATCAGTGAAAGACGTAAGACGGTACCCGTGTCCAGCAATAAGCGCCCTGTTACTGTAAGTTTTCCACGGGAGGGTGCGGTGGTGATTTTTTGCCGGGAATAAGACTGAGGAAAGCCTTCAATCCCAAAAATTAACATGCTAGGTGCTGATGCTTCATAGTTTAAACTATAGTGCAGCTCGTATATGCCGGCTTCTTTGATTAAGAATGTATCGGTATGCACTTTATGTTCTATAGCGGAGTTCTCGGTAAAAAGCGCATCACCAAAGTTGATGGGTTGCCCACTAATAATAGTGGATAGCGCTTCGGCCTGTGGATATACAGCCGCCATGTTCTCCTCATGCGAGCAGGGGGTCAGGCTGCATCCGCTTTTGGTTAGCTTGTGATCAGCTTTTCCGTCGGGTCGGGGTTTGCTTGCAATTGCAGGTTTAATGCTCCTTTCTTTTTGTGAAACCGACAAATTTTGGTGACTAACTCTATCAGGCTCAACGGTGAGTTGCCCAGGGGCTTGAACTGGTAATGCGAAGGCGGCACTGTAGCTGGGCTGGACCGGAGCAGATGGGCGTTTTAGGCTGCTGACGCTAAGGCGGGCACTGGGTTGTGAATCGACAACTTTACACATATCTTCTAAAAGGCTTTTAGTTGGTTGCAAATTGTTTTTTTTGAGCGGGAATTGAATGGATTTAAAATCAATGCCCGGTGTTGGCATAGCGATGGAATCGGCACTGTTATTATAATTCACCATACGTTTAATCTCCTTTCTATCCTATTATATGAAACGATAATTAAAGCGTTCAAAGAACATGTAGTATGCAATTTAAGCTTTCTGAACGTTATCAGAATTAAAATGCAGGTTGTATTTCTATAAGGCGATATACTATACTATTGTTAGATGGTAAATGCAATTGCTTGTAGGAATTCTAAAAGCACATGTCAATAATAAAAGAATGACTGGAGGTTTGTCGAGATGAAAACTATAAAACCTGAAGAGCTACAGAAAAATGCCTTTAGCCTAATCGGGCAGGACTGGATGCTGGTGACAGCTAAGAAGGGTGACAAGGTCAATACCATGACAGCCGCGTGGGGTGGTCTCGGCGTTATGTGGGGAAAAAATGTGGCGTTTATTGTCATTCGCCCTGGGCGTTATACTAAGGAGTTTGTCGATAATGCGGACACTTTTTCATTAACCTTTTTTGAAGGTGGCTTTAAAAAAGAGCTGGGCTATCTCGGCAAGGTATCGGGTCGGGATGAGGACAAGATTGCCAAGTCGGGGCTGACGGTCGTGTATGAACAAGATACGCCCTATTTTGAAGAAGGAAAATTAGTATTAGTGTGCAGAAAGCTTTATAACCAGCCAATAACACCCGATTGCTTCATCGATAAGACCTGCGATGAAAAATGGTACCCCAATAAGGATTATCATATCCTATATATTGCCGAAATTGTGCAAGTATTGGAGAACTGATTGTAAAGTGGATTTGAAAGCTTAGTAACGAGGGGAGAAAGTGAACTGGGGGGGCGGCGAGCCCTCTACGTTCGTGTTGTCAGGTGCCACAAGAGCGCCGAATTGTCCGCTATCAGAGGACAAAACAGGCTAATTACCTATTGTGAGAATCTTTGTATAAAATTCGAGCGAATTAAATATGCAAAGCAAAAACGCCGGACCTGTACCATGGTACAGGTCCGGCGTTTCGACTTTTAAAAAGCAGGTAATATATGCTGCACGACTGGTATCACTCAGCCATAAAGTGACGGTTTTTGCTGTAAAGCTCCGAAGCACGCAGATTCTGTTGCGTCGCTATGCCGTCACGGAGCCCCGTTGAGAGCAGCTCGGTTTCAAAGATATCCGGAATATCCGAAAGCTTTCGGATTCCCTGCCGCGCATAGCTTTCAGCAGACATTGGCAGCAGCTTGTTAAGTGCGGCGATATAGTCGTCTGGCTCCTTATCAAGTCGCAACCGAATTCGCATGCTAACAAAGCAGAGGATGGCACCCTCCAGTGGCGAGGGCAGACTCTGCGCGCTGTTTTGCGCATCACAAAGGCATTGAGCAGCCGCCTCGTAGTCGCCATCCTGCATGAGATAGTATGCGTAAAATGCCGCGGCAGCGGTTCTGCCCCACAGTTCACCAGTCTTGTGTGACAACGCATATCCCTGTTTAAAGAGCTCTTTGGCTTTAAAATGATCTTCCATGGCAAAAGCTGTACGCCCGTAGTGGACATAAATCCATAGCGTACCGGGCCACGGCTCTTCGCCGAGCATACTCAGTGCCTTCTTAAAGTGTGAACAGGCGCCCGCATAGTCGCGACGCTGACGGCACAACTGCCCATAGTCGTAGTTGGCAGCGGCCAGCTGAAGCCGGTTTTCAGAAACTGAGGGGAGCCTTTCCAATTCTTCAAGAGCCTCAAGAAGATAATAACTGCTCTTGTCATACGCCCCTCGCAAGCAAAAGCAGTCGCCCCGCAGCCGCTGAAACTGTGCGGTCATGACCGGGTCGTTATAGCGGGTTAGTAGACGGATTCCGGTGTCGGTATAATGCTCGGCCTGATTGACGGCCTGCAGGCACAGTGCCGATGAGGCCAGCAAATAGCAGGCGCGTATCATGGCGGCATGCGCCTGTTCTTCGCTTCCCGCGGCGCTTAGAGTGCCCAGCAGCGAAGAGCCCTCTTTCAAGTTACCGCAAAAGAGAGCGATTCGCCCTCTGATGAGCGTGAGCATCCAAGAAAGTGGACGCGCCGCAGCAGCATTTTCGGCCTGAAGAGCCGAAAGTTCCTGTGCAACCTGAAGTGCCTCCTGTGCCAGTACCTCAGGGGAGGCAAAAGGGCGCTCATTGCCCACTAAAAGTGGAAAGGGCTCACAGCTATAAGCGCTTTCAATCTCCAATGCACGCAGCCGGTATTCCAAGGCCCGAACATTGTCACCAGCCAACTTAAAATGACGTGATGTTCTACGACAGTCGGCACTTTGACGCGGAGGTCCGTTTTGAGTAAGCAGCTCGGCAATTTGCAGATGCAGCCGACGCCGCTGCAAAAAGGTCATCCGTTCATAAATCAATTCGCGAATACGCCGGTGAGAAAAGCGATAATATACCTCGCCAAAATCGAGATATTCTTCAATCAGCCCACGGCTCAGCAGCGCCTCAAGGCCACCCACGGCGCAGCGGTCGTCACCGCCCAGTAGGGCTAAAAAAATTCGCCATGGCGCCTCGTCTGGGAACAACGAGATCAGTTCAGCAATGTGCATGGCGTCTTCATCTAAAGCGCTTAATCGGTCAAGCAAGATTTCATCCAGTGTGCTTGGCATTTGTGCTGTACCACCGTTACGGCGGTAAGCCTGTGTCAGCTCAGTGAGAAGATAAAGGTTGCCGCCGGTCTCGCTAAATACCCGGTCTGCCAGCGCTTCGGCGGTTTCTTCGCCGAGTTCCTCCGCCAGCACCATGCGGGTTTGTTCACGGTTTAGCGGTGCTAGCTGCTGCTTTTGCAGCAGACTGTCAGCAATTGCTTTGTCCAGCACCGCTTTATGGGAGGGGCTGCAACTTGCGCGGCAGGTAAGCACCAGCATGAGACCACCAGGATCCAAGCGACGTAAAAGTGCATCTATCAAAGCGAGGCTATCGGGGTCTATCCATTCAATATCTTCTAGAATTAGCAGAATTCGCCGGCGGCGGGCAGCTGCACCTATAGCCAGAACGAGACAGTCCTCCAGTGATTGGTCGGGCTGGCGCAGCAGCGAGGGCGGTGTGCAGTCGGCTTCGGTGCCTTCGCGAAAGGCAGAAAACGCCTGCCCAAGTCGCGCCCTGACCGGCGCAGGTACCGGAACACCCTCAGCCCGAATTAAATCAGCCAAAGGCAGCATGATGCGTGACCACGGTGCGAGCGGAAGATCCTTTTCCGCCTGCAAGCAGGCGAAGTTGAGGACAAAGAATGCTGAAAGATCACAGGTTCGCAAAAACTGCAAGATCAACTGGCTTTTACCTGAGCCAAACTCGCCGATAAGCAGTTGAGAACAGCGGCGTGATGTACCCGTGCCAAAAGCCTCTGCCGCTTTACAAAGCGCTGTGTATACAGCCTCACGTCCCACCAGTCCCTGACTTTTGACAGGCGCTACAGGCTGGGCAGTACCGCTCCATTCGTTCATAATCTCATAATATAGCGCGGTGGTAGGTTCCTGCGGATCGGCACCCATTTCGTCCGATAACTGCGTTTTTAAACGCTGAAAGAGCTGTGCAGCCCGGGCATACTGCCGGGTCTCGCGCCAGCGCGTCATTAAGAAGGCTACCATGTTTTCATCCAAAGGCTCTTCACGCAGGTATTCCTCCGCCCAGCGTGCAGCGGCTTCGGAGCCCTGTGCTTCCAGAGCCGTCTGTGCCTGTTGTGCCAACTGACGCAAATATCGGTCGCGAACACGATCACGGGTTCGGCTGACCCATTCTTCATAACAAAATGCGTGTTTGACCGCAAAGCCTTTAAGGAACGGCCCGCGATAGGCCGAAAAATCGCCCGCCAGTACAAAACGGTCATAATCGCACGTGTATTCTCGATCGGGGTTGACCACCACAAGTGATTTTTGTGGTGAGGTCAAAAAATCCTTGCCCAGCACCTTTTTTAGCGCATAGAGTGTGTTGCGCAAATTTCTCAGCGCCGTTGCTTCATCAAAGCCTTCCCACAACAGAGCAATCAGTTCCTGACGGGTGGCGCTGCGCTGTACCAACATGTAATACAAAAGCGCCTCCACCCGCTTGTACGGGAAGGCGAGCAGTTGCCCGTCAAGCTCGACGGTGGGCGTTTGCAAAAGTGATACTTTCAGCATGAAGGCACCTCCAAACTTACTTTAGCTTTAGTATACTTGATAAGGTGAGAAGGGCGCAATCCTATATTTCGATATTTTATGACAGGATGGCTTTTAGTGCAAATCAATTTTTCTTGCGCCTGCTTCAACGCACCGCTATAATAAGGGAAGAGCACAGGATGAAGGGCGGGTACCAAGATGAACAAGGAACAGGTTTTTGAATCGGTCCCCAATTTCAGCGAGGGGCGTGACCTTAAAAAAATTGAACAGATAGTTGATGCCTTTCGCGCAAAGCAAGGCATTAAGCTATTGGATTATTCGACAGATCCGGACATGAACCGCTGCGTCGTGACAGTGATTGGCCAGTCGGAACCCTTAAAAGATGCGATGGTCGAGGCAGTGGGCACGGCGGTTTCGCTTATCGATATGACAAAGCACGAGGGTGCACACCCAAGAATTGGCTGCGTAGATGTCATTCCTTTTATACCGGTGCGCAACTGTACGCTCCAAGAGGCCGATCAGCTTGCTAAAGCGGTGGCAAAAGAAGCTTCGGAACGGTATAACCAGCCGTTTTTCCTCTATGAGGCCTCTGCGACTGCGCCGCACCGCAGAGATGTGGTTGATATTCGAAAAGGACAGTTTGAAGGTCTGGCCGAAAAGCTGAAAAACCCGCTGTGGAAGCCAGATTTTGGCCCTGAGACCATGCACCCTACCGGCGGCGCAACCATTATAGGTGCACGCATGCCGCTGATCTGCTTTAACATCAACCTGGATACCCCAAATGTCGACATTGCACGGCAGATTAGCCGGCGGGTTCGCAGTATAAATGGCGGTTATCACTTTGTCAAAGCGATGGGCATCGCTGTTAGTGAGCGCCATCTCACGCAGGTGACCATGAATTTGACCGATTATACCAAAAGTGCTATCTACAGCGTATTTGAAGCCGTTAAGATGGAAGCGCGGCGCTATGGCGTGCGAGTGATCGGCAGTGAGGTGGTCGGAATTGTTCCGACAAAGGCGTTGGTGGATTGCGCGGAGTATTATCTGCAAATCGAAGATTTTTCAATGGATCAGCTTTTAGAAAGCTACCTGTAACATGACGATTAACCAACTGGGCTGTGGCGGTAAGCGCAATCGCGTAAGGCTGCTACGACCCGGTTTGTTTATATATTACTATGAAAATTAAACTGGTTCCTCACGGGGTTTGCAAGGAAAGCATAAGTATATCCTATTCTAGAAGAGTTTTGCTTCAAATTTTCTCATTACGTCAAAGCGGGCCTGCGCGACAATCGCTACAGGCCCGCGGGGGGGAAGGAAAATGGCAATTTAAAATAGGCCCGATATTTTTCCGCTTTCATCAACATCTATTTTGTCAGCGGAGGGAATCTTGGGCAACCCGGGCATGGTCATGATATCGCCGGTGAGCGCCACCAAAAAGCCCGCGCCAGCCGATACCTTCAAGTTGCGCACCGTGATGCGAAAATCTCTAGGTGCGCCCAGAAGGGTGGCTTCATCAGAAAAGGAGTATTGGGTTTTTGCCATGCAAATGGGCAGCTTGTCATAGCCTAACGCCGTTAATTGATCGAGCTGCTTTTTGGCATTCGGGGTTAAATTTACGCCGTTGGCGCGATAAATTTTGGTCGCAATAGCATTGAGTTTGTTTTGGATGCTATCGTTAACGTCGTAACAGTACTCGAAGCTATTGGGTTGTTCGCACAGGCGTAGCACTTCTTCTGCCAGCGCTGTGCCGCCCGCGCCGCCTTTGGCCCATACTTCTGAAAGCGCAACATTAACCCCAAACGCTCGGCAGCGCTCTTCGACGCACGCAAGCTCGGCCGCTGTGTCAGTGGGGAATGCGTTGATCGCTACGACGCAGGGCAGACCGAAGACAGACGTGACGTTCTCAACATGCTGCAACAAATTGGGCAGGCCTTTTTCAAGCGCGGCAAGGTTTTCGTTGCCAAGCTCTGCTTTGGCTACGCCACCGTGATGTTTTAGGGCACGAACCGTTGCTACGATAACCACCGCGGAGGGTGCAAAGCCACCAGCGCGGCACTTAATATCTAAGAATTTTTCTGCGCCGAGATCTGCGCCGAATCCCGCTTCGGTTACGACATAGTCGCCCAGCTTTAAAGCCGTTTCGGTTGCCGAAATGGTGTTGCAGCCGTGCGCAATATTTGCAAATGGGCCACCGTGAATCAGTGCCGGTGTATGCTCAAGGGTTTGCACAAGATTGGGCTTGATAGCGTCTTTTAACAGTGCTGTCATAGCGCCCTCGGCGTGCAAGTCATGCGCGGTCACCGGCTTGTCGTCATAGGTGTAGGCAACCACCATGCGCGCCAAACGTGCCTTTAAGTCTGAAAGACTAGTCGCCAGGCAAAGTACTGCCATGACCTCTGAGGCGACCGTAATGTCAAAGCCATCTTCGCGCGGGACGCCATTTGCCTTACCGCCAAGGCCGCAGACAATGTTGCGCAACTGGCGGTCGTTCATGTCGACAGCGCGCTTCCAGACAATTTTACGGATGTCAATGTTTAAAGCATTACCTTGCTGAATGTGATTATCGAGCAAAGCAGCCAGCAAATTGTTTGCTGCGCCGATAGCGTGGAAGTCGCCAGTAAAATGCAGATTGATATCCTCCATCGGGACAACCTGTGCGTAGCCGCCGCCCGCAGCGCCACCCTTGACACCGAACACCGGCCCTAAAGATGGCTCACGCAGGCAAAGCACCGCCTTTTTGCCCAGATGCGCCAGCGCATCAGCCAAACCGACGCTCGTGGTGGTTTTGCCCTCGCCAGCGGGGGTGGGGTTGATGGCCGTGACTAAGACCAGCTTACCTTTAACGGGCATATTTCTCAAAGAGTGAATGTCTAGCTTGGCCTTGGTGTGCCCATAGGGCTCGAGCATATCGTTGGTAACACCAAGCTTCGCCGCAATTTCCCCAATGGGCAACAGTGTAGCCTCTTGCGCTATTTCAATATCAGATTTAAACATGTTGTGCCTCCTTTTTAGTATTGGCTGTTGACAAATGCCCGCGGCAGAACGGCTCTGTCCACGGGCATTCGTCTTGCAGTAATCCCACACGGAAGAATATAGGAAAAATAATAATATTTGAATGGATGGGTGTGCGCTGTTTAGCTGTGAATAAAAGCAGCCATAAAGATTGCCGGTTCATTGCAGCTTAAGGTTATGCCGGAAGCAAATGGTTGAATCTGAACGGCTTCCCCGCAGCTGAATGAGACCGCCTGAGCGCCAAGGTTAATCACACCGCTGCCTTGCACACAATAAATTACCGCGGTTTGAGATTCTGGCTCCAAATTATCCAGACCGATTAGCGGATATTCACCGGCTGACGGAATTTTCAAACAGGAGAGCGTTCCGTCGCATTTGCCCTTGCGCAGCATCAGGTTAAAATCTACACAGGTACCCTCTGACTTGGTGGCGGCTCCGCCGTCAAAGCAGTGAATTTCCCCGGGGGTAAGTGTCACGGGGCTGCCACCGTCGTGCGTGACCGAAATACGGCCTTCGAGCAATGAAAGGTAACGTTTATAATCTGGCAGCGGCGTAAAATCCGATTCCGACAGGTTGACTGTGGCAGAGCTGATTCGCCAGAGAAAGTTGCGTTCGGCATATTGCGCGTCAGGCGGGGATATGGCAATCTGAGTCGTCGTGCCGCCGCTCCACTGGCTGACGGTGAACGCCTTTGGGGTGATGAGTGAGATAACGGGATTCATTTTCACGCCCTTCTTTCTGCAAAGAAAATGGCTTAAAGTGCGGATAAAACCTCTTGATAGATGCTGTCTGCCAACGGAAGGGCTTGCGCCATCAGCGCTTCTCCCTCCTGCCGATACTGGTTGGCAAAGGCCTCGTCGGTTATGCCACCGATGTTGATGAGTACATTGAGCCAGGCGCCCTGTATGGCGGCCTTCAGGCTCAGGGCGGCACAGCCTAAATCGCTGGCGGCACTGGCATTGGAGCGCCCCACAATACTTTGAGTAAGCTTAAGAGACTCATAGGCCAGCTGCATCATTTCAAAGGGCGTTACGGTACAGGCTTTCAGCGCTGTCTGCATCGCCTGCGTGCGTGCTTGTTTTTGCTCCTCAGTGTCTTTGGGCATTGCAAATACGGCACTGACACCGTTAAAAGCCTCGGTATCCCGATCAATGACATCAAGGTAGCGGTTTTTTAACGTGATTGCTTCCTGCTGCGCAGCGGTAATCAGCTCCTGAACATCCGCATACTTCTTTTTGCCTATGGTTAGTGCGCAGACCATTGCGGTAAGCGCCGTGCCCAGTGCACCTTGTAGGGCAGCTGCGGAGCCGCCGCCGGGAGCGGGCTCAGACGAGGCCATCAGGTCTATGAACCCGGTTACGGTATGGTCGACAAGTTTCATTTTCGATACTCCTTTTTTTGCATGTATCAGCCGATAAGATGATTTTCCATCACCTGTGTTTTATAGTCGAAATTCTCAATCTTTAGATAGTATTCGGCACAGTCAACGAGTGCTTTGGCAGGGGTTAAGCCGACAATTTCGCTGCCGATGATCGGAACGCCCCAGCGCTGAGCTTCGGCACGGATGACTTCAAAAACGCGGTAGAGCGGGGTGCCTTCGTAGTTGACCATATTCATGGAAACCTGCGCAACGTTGCGCTCCTCCAGCATAAGGCCGATGGCTTTGCAATACTTAAAGCCGCCGGAGGAACCGCGGATGACCTTAGCGATTGACTTGGCAATTTCGACATTGGATGTACCAAGGTTGACATTGAAGGCAACGAGCGGCATTCTGGCACCGATGGCGGTAATGCCGGCGGTGGGGTGAATTTTACGCTCACCAAAGTCGGGCGCCCACTCGGGCTGCAACAGTTTTTCGGGCATGCCCTCAAACTGACCCTTTCTCACGCTGGCAAGATTGACGCGGTCGGGCGAAGAAGCGGAATCCTCATACAGAAAACTCGGAATTTTCAGTTCGTCCCAGATGCGCTGTGCGACGCGCTTTGAGATGGCAACGCACTCTTCCACCGTCATATCCATGGTAGGGACAAAGGGGATGACGTCGGTTGCACCCATGCGAGGATGCGCACCTTCGTGCTTTGTCATGTCAATGGTTTCGGCGGCCTTTTTGCAGAGTAAAAAGGCGACATCTTCAATACCCTCAGGCGAGCCGACCAATGTAAAAACGCAGCGATTGTGGTTTGCATCGGACTGCACGTCCAGCAGCGTGCAGCCGGGAACGCTCTTTGCAACTTCGGCCAAGCCGTCAATAATAGTCTGGTCGCGCCCTTCACTAAAATTTGGGATGCACTCAACAAGTTTTGCCATTTTTAAATATCCTCCTGTAAATGTATTCTAATTTATGGGTCGGCGCAGCTTTAGCCGACAAAGTTCTTGACAAAAGTCTTAATAAACCAGATAGTCTGGGGCTGGTAGATAATATCCACCAAAAATGCGCCGACGATTGGAACGATCATCATAGCGCGGCGCGACATGCCATATTGCTCATTAACGGCTGTCATGTTCACGATGGCAGAAGGCGTTGCGCCAAGACCGTGACCGCAAAGGCCTGCGCACATAACTGCTGCGTCATAGTTTTTACCGAGTATGCGGAAGACGATAAAGTAGCTGACAAGAACCATGAACACAACCTGGCACAAAAGAACGATCAGCACGCCGCCGATAAGTCCGGACAGCTCCCACAGCTTGAGGGTCATGAGGGCCATGGAGAGGTAAAGCGCAAGCATGACATCGCCGATGCCCTCAACCAACGGATAGTCGAATCTGTAAAAATGAGCGGACTCATTGACATTGCGCAGAATAACAGCGACAAACATGGCACCGACATAAGTAGGGAAGGACATGCCGATAAGCTTGCCAATCCAACCGGAGACGATGGTGCCCAGTGCCATACAAACCAGAATAGCAGTGACGTTCTTCATAACATCAAGGCCGCTGAGCTTTTCTCCAGAATCAGTATTGATAGAGGTAACGCCGGTGTCAAAGTTTTCGCTGTCGTCTGGTTTAAGGTTGTATTTGACGATCAGACGACGTCCGACAGGACCGCCGACCAGCACAGCGGAAATCAGGCCGAAGGTTGCGGCAGCCATGCCGACAAGCGTACCGGAGCTATAGCCCATTTCGGTAAAGGTTCCGCCGTAGGCACCTGCTGCGCCATGTCCGCCAATCATTGAAATAGCGCTGGAAAGCAGGGCATAAGGGGCGTCAAGTCCAACAACTGTACCGACAGCGATGCCGATTATGTTTTGGAAAACCGACACAACGCCAGCGATCAGCCAGTAGATTATAAGCAACACGCCGCCTTTTTTAAGCAGTGAGAAACTGGCGCCCAGACCAATTGTTGTAAAAAATGCCAACATAAAAGGAGATTGAAAGGTTGTATTAAAGGTGAAGGAAAAGCTGTTGGTTGTATATCCGAGGTAGGTGATAAACATAAACAGGAAGCCGCCGACCACCGGCGCCGGGATGCAATACTTATTCAGGAATTTGACTTTACCTTTGACAGCGTAGCCAATCAGTAGTAAAACTGCGGCCATAGCAACCGTCATTACAGCATCTGTGCTAATGTTGAGAACATTGTTGACCATTTCAAAAGTCATTTTTGTTGCCTCCTAAATATAAATTGTTTTTACCTGCACTTTTTGAACCCGACTTCCTTAACGCCTTGCTGGAAGGCGTCTTAAAACTCATTACCGTTATTATAACAACATGGCATCTGAAAAACGTACAATTTTGAATCTAAAGATGGTTCGGGACTAGAGACAGTACTATATTACTGAAGGGTAAAAATACAAACGATAGCAAATAGGAGGAAATGGGTGTTAGGAAATTAGGCCTTTTTTGTTCGATATTGCGCATTTTTATCTGGTAACACAAGACTTTAACACAAATCGGCACAGAAATAACGAATGCGTCGAAAAAACGCATAATTATGGATTATCGATCGAGATCTGTTATGTTGGCACCAGATTTCTATTATGTGTCTGAATGAATATAATCTCAAAAAGGCCGTAACTAAAAGCATGTCTTAAACCTTAATCATTTGGCAGATTTGTGCTGCAGGTAAAATTGAACAAAGCCTTCTAAGGTGAAATCGTTTATTTGAGAGAGGTCGTCATCAATCAAATGAAAAAAACAGCCTGGAATTTCGCCAGCCATCAAATTTTTGCGCACACAAGGGTCACAGCCTAGGCTATGGTTGCAGGGGTTTAATTTACAGTCAGTGTCCTGACAGGTGCAGAAATGTTTTTGTGTAGTCATATTGAACATCCTTTTTAGGTTGTATTTTCTTTTTTGATAGACCGTATTGGCGTGGATTTATAAATGTCAGACTGCCACAGATTGTCAACTTTGGTGGGAAAGCAGGTCAGAATATTTAATAAGTGCCTGTTCCAACTCAGTTAAACTGATGAATCCAGCTTCGCGCAAGGTTTCTTTGCCCATCACATACAACGTCAGGGCAGGGACGGTAAAAATACCGCAGTTTGCCGCCAATTCTGGGGCATCAGAGAGCTCCACCCAAACGGCTTTGACTTTAGGATACTTTGACAATAGCGCCAATAGCCTCGGCAACATGCTCTTGCATACGCCACAGCTTTGGCTGCTAAAATAGACCAGCACCATATCATTCTTGCTTTTTAATGCATCAATTTGTGGCATTGTATACACTGTTTCCATCGCTTTTACGCAGCCGCCTTCCTAAGCTTTAAATACTGTTATATTTTCTTACATCATAATTTTTACTTTATCTAAAATTATGGTAAATTAAAGAATACCCAAAGTCAAGCAACATAGAAACTGCAAAACAGGGAGAAAAGTGTTGTTACTAAAATCTATTATATAAATAACATTTACAGCGCACGTCGATATTGATAGAATAGAATTATAATATGTTATGAAAGGATAGAATATCGTGCTTTGGAAAGACAAATATGCATTGGGTGTTCCCGTTGTGGATACGCAGCACAAAGAACTGTTTAAGCGTGTCGAAATATTCGTTAAAACGCTGCGATCCCCTGCCGCTTGGGAAGAAAAGGTTTTGCGCGTCAATGAAACACTGGAATTTATGAAGGCCTATGTGGTTGAGCATTTCAACGATGAAGAAGCCTATCAGCTGCGCATCGGCTATCCTGGTTATCAGGATCACAAAAAAGTGCATGACGATATGGTTGGGTATGTGCTGGAGGTTTCGGCTCAGTATGAACACAGCGGTTATGATGAAAAGGTGATGCAGCAGTTTGCGGGCAAGCTATTGGCGTGGCTAATCAATCATGTGGCGGCTGAAGATCAGCGCATTGCCGACTATGCCATGGCAAAGGGGGTAGCTGGCAATGCAAACTAAGTGCTATGTGCCGTTTTTACAGGCGACTTGTAACGTCTTTGAGCTGATGCTGGATCTTTCGGATATCAGCGACCGCCCGGTTGAATGCTTTGAGTGCGAGGATGAGCTGGATATTTCAATTGAGATTGTCGGTGATCTGGTCGGTGAGGTTGTTTACCGCTTTCCGCATGAGACATCATTGAAGATCGTGAACATTATGAGTGGCATGGAGATGGCGTTAGTGGATGATTTTGTCATATCGGCCATTTCAGAGATATCTAATATTATCAGCGGTAACGTGCTGACCATGTTGGCAGGAGAAGATTTAATCTGCGACATTCGTCCGCCTAAGCTAAAAAAAGGCGATGACAGCAAAGAATATGCTTTGCGCAACGATTGCTGCATCTCAACCTCGGCGGGCAATGTATGCCTGGAAATAAGACTAAACCCCAATAAGCATTTGCAGAAAGTGTAGTATTAAGACTGTTGTTGCTGCCAGTTTTACATAGGTCAAATGTTTTATTGTTTTGGATTTAAAGCCCCGGTTTACACGTAAGTGCCAGCCGGGGCTTTGACGTTGGGCAAAACGTCTAAGCCGTTGTGGTGCTTAAACTGCCTCGTGGAAGGTTCGCATGATCACTTCCTGCTGCTGTTCACGGGTCAAGCGGTTGAAGTTGACGGCATAGCCCGAAACACGGATGGTCAGGGTCGGATATTTATCAGGGTTGTTCATTGCATCAACCAAAATGTCGCGGCTCATGACGTTAACATTAAGATGGTGAGCGCCCTGTGAAAAATAGCCGTCGAGAATATGCGTAAGGTTTTCGATGCGTTGCGCGGTGTCTTTGCCAAGCGCTTCTGGGACGATGGAAAAGGTGTTCGATACACCGTCCTGGCAAATTTCGCGATACGGAATTTTAGCGACCGAATTTAAGGAGGCAAGCGCGCCGTTTTCGTCGCGGCCATGCATGGGGTTTGCGCCGGGGGCGAGCGGTTCGCCAAATTTGCGTCCATCGGGCGTACTGCCGGTTTTTTTGCCATACATGACGTTGCTCGTGATGGTCAGTGCAGACAGCGTATGTTTAGCCTGACGGTAAATCGGGTGCTTTTTAAGTGCATTAGAAAAATAAGATACAATTTGCACGGCGATGTCATCTGCACGGTCATCATCATTGCCGTATTTCGGGAAGTCACCCTCCACCTGAAAATCGACCGTAATGCCATGCTCGTCGCGAATGGGCATTGCCTTGGCGTATTTTATGGCCGAAAGTGAATCGGCCGCCACCGAAATACCCGCGATGCCAAAGGCGGTTAATCGTTCGACTGTGATATCGTGCAACGCCATCTGGCTGGCCTCGTAGGCGTATTTATCGTGCATGTAGTGAATGATGTTAATGGTGTCGACATATAGCTCCGCAACATAATCAAGCACCTTTTTGTAGCGACTCATCACCTCGTTATAATCAAGAACATCTTCTCCAACCTGTGCAATACCCGGGACAACCGGCGTTTTCTTTAGCTCGTCTACGCCACCGTTAATGGCCATAAGCAGCGATTTTGCAATGTTTGCTCTTGCGCCGAAGAACTGTGTCTGCTTGCCGACACGCATAGCGGAAACGCAGCAGGAAATCGCGTAGTCGTCGCCGTAAACCGGGCGCATAATGTCGTCGTTTTCATACTGAATCGAATCGGTTTCGATGCTCATCTTGGTGCAGTAGGCCTTAAAAGCAGAAGGCAGATCGCGGCTCCAGAGCACCGTCATATTCGGCTCGGGTGCAGTGCCGAGGTTTGACAGTGTATGTAGATAGCGCATCGACGTTTTGGTAACCAGCGGTCTGCCATTGATGCCGACGCCGCCGATGGCTTCAGTGATCCAGGTGGGGTCGCCGCCAAACAGCTCGTTATATTCCGGCGTTCTCAAGTGACGCACCAGCCGCAGCTTGATAATGAACTGATCAATCAGCTCCTGCGCCTGCTGCTCGGTAAGAACACCATTTTTTAAATCTCTTTCAATATAAATATCCAAGAAGGTAGAGGTGCGGCCAAGCGAGGTTGCCGCGCCGTTATTTTCTTTGACACCTGCCAGATAAGCCATGTACAGAGACTGAACAGCTTCCTGTGCGTTTTGTGCTGGTCGGCTAATATCGACACCATATTTTGCAGCCATCGACTTCATCTGGTTTAAAGCGCGTATCTGCATGCTAATTTCTTCGCGGGTGCGGATGCGCTCATCGGTCATCGGGCCGTCGAAGGCGGCAAGGTCTTTTTTGCGCTGCTCAATGAGAAAATCAATACCGTAAAGCGGTACGCGTCTATAATCACCGATAACGCGGCCGCGGCCGTAGGCGTCGGGAAGGCCGGTGAGCAGACCCACGTGCCGGGCCACCTTTGTCCGTTCAGGATAAGCATCAAAAACACCTTCGTTATGTGTCTTGCGGTAGGCGTGAAAGTCCTGTTCCACTGTGGGGTCAAGATCATAGCCATATTGTGCCAGCGCGCTGGTCGCCATCTTTAAACCGCCGTAGAGATTGACAATTCGCTTTAGGGGTGCGTCGGTTTGAAGCCCGACAATTACCTCATTGTCTTTATCGATGTAACCGGGCGCAAAATTATCAATGCCAGAAATGGCTTTGGTCTCAACGTCCAGAATACCTTTTTTTATCTCCTCCACAATCAAATCATGGCACTTTTCCCAGACGGCCTGAGTTTTCTCGGTGGGGCCCGCTAAAAACGCATCGTCCCCCTCGTAAAGCGTATAATTTTTCTGAATAAAGTTGCGTACGTCGATCTCGTCGGTCCAAAGACCTGCGTTAAATCCCTGCCATGCAGAATTGGTCATCATGTTTGGTTCCTTTCTCGGTAAAAATGGTTTCGCTCAACATTTGCTGTAGCTTTCGTGTTTGGCCCTTGTCCATGGGGCTGGTGCCCTGCAATGGACATTGAATACCCATCTGAGCATATTTATGGTTGCCGAGGGTGTGATAAGGGAGCAGTTCTACTTTTTCAATGTTGGATATTCTGTGGAGATAGTGCCCAAGCGCCTCGATATGCGTTGAGGAGTCGGTCACACCCGGCACAACGACGTGGCGAACCCAAAGGGGTGTGCCGCTATTGACCACAGCCTTTAAAAATGCGTTTGGAATCGCAATATTTCCACCGGTCAGCGCGGCGTAGCTGTCAGGATGGTGGTGCTTGACATCAAAAATGACAAGGTCGGTATAAGCTAAAAGCGTACCATAGTCGCCGTTACCATAACCGGCAGTATCCAGACAGGTGGAGATGTTCTCTTGTTTGCAGACCCGAAACAGTTCTGTCAAAAATTCCGCTTGTAACAATGGCTCGCCACCCGAGCAGGTAACGCCGCCTGTTGTACCGTAGTAAGGGCGGTATCGCTTGAGCAGCTTCACAAGCTGAGGGACATCCATTTCTTTGCCAGAATCCATCTGCCAGGTGTCCGGATTGTGACAGTATTGGCACCGCAGTCGACAGCCCTGAAAAAACAGCACCGTTCGAATACCGGGGCCATCTACGAGCCCCATGGTCTCTATAGAGTGGATTTTACCCTTTAGCATAGTCTCACCACTTTCCGATTTTAGGCAATAGAAAAAGCCGGCAATCTGGGCTAAAACTGCCCAGACGGTCGGCTTCAACGATTATACTTCATGTGGTTTAAATCCACTGTTTCCGTCAGTAATATAATCTGTGTTCAAATCTTAACATGAGGCCTATTTTTTGTCAATTAACACTTCTTCCCATCCTTTTGGTTGCTTTACGTCAAAATTTAGGGTAGGCTGCATAAAAGTTGGGGTAAAGTATCCAGAGCGGCAAATGTTGACAGCCCAAAATAGGGATGCTACTATCATAATAAAAATACGATTGGCGGTTTAGGAGCTGTCGAGCTTGTAATTTTGACATTATTTTGATAAAAGGGGTTTGTTGTTATGATAGATGTCGTACATACGGTGGTATTCTCTTATGAACCGGGGGGCGGCAATCCCTGCCCGGTGGTTTTGGGTGCAGAACATTATTCTACAGAAGAAATGCAGGCCTTGGCGAAAGAATTTATGCAGGAAACAGCTTTTGTTTGCTCGCCTTCTGACCCTGAATGCGATTATAAACTTCGGTATTTTGTGCCCCTTCACGAGATGGGTATGTGTGTACACGCCACCATTGGCTGTGCAACAGTACTAGTGCAAAAGGGTATGGCAAAAAAGAGCCCGGTGCGGTTTGAAACACAGTTGGGCACGGTCTGTGTCGAATGGGCTTGGTGTGGCGAGAAAATTGACGTGGCCGTCGCACAGTTTTTGCCCACCTTTTCGGAAAAGAATCCAACAGTGCAGGAGGTCTGCAAAGCGCTGGGAATCGGTACTGAGGCGTTGGGGCCTTATCCGATACAATCGGTGGCAACCTCGCGCCAAAAACTGATGGTGCCGATAAAAGATAGAAAAACGCTCGATGGCCTCCAACCCAATTTTGAATATCTCTGGCAGCTTTGTGACGATTATGACACAACAGGTTTTTATCCGTTTTCCCCGGGACAGGCTGACGATGGGGCGCCAGTAATTTTTGCACGGCAGTTCCCAAAAAGAGCGGGCTATGATGAGGACCCTGCAACCGGTGTTGCGGCGTCGGCGCTTGGTGCGTATCTCATAGAGGCGGGGCTGTCAGCGCAGCAGGGCTGGAACAGCTTTAAAGTTTTGCAAGGATTTGCAATGGGCAAGCCGAGTATCATTACAACTGAAGTTTTTATTGAAGGCGATAAGATTACTGCGACGCGTATTAAGGGTAACGCCCAACTGCAATAAAAAGGCCGACTTTCTAGACTGCACCCCAATTGTTTAAGCAGTATATTTACTGAAAACGATAGGGGGTGCAGTTCTTATAGATGTCTGCTTTTTTAGATCTAAAACTTACTGCGCAAGGCTTTTTTGTACGCGGCTTTTTTCACCTACATAGTTAATCAAATAGATACTCAGCACGGCACAGACAAGCTCGCCTGCTACGTTCCAGTTTAAATTACTGACTTCCTTTAGAAAAATGCAGGAAAACAGTGTGCCAAACATGGGGGTGGTGCAGCCGAATATAGCGATGCTGGAAACAGGGTTGTGCCTTAGCAGATAACCCCAAAGCGAATAGGCCGCAGTAGAGACAAAAGCCAGATAGAACAGGATTGTAAAACCCGTGGGGTGAGATGTTGGAACATGTCCGCCAAGTGATGCGCCGCCAAAAAGCATGATAAGCCCGCCAAACAAAAACTGATATCCGCTTAAAATGAGCGGGCTGAACTGGCCTGATAGTTTTTTCAACAGACAAACCGACATAGCGGCAAAAAAAGTTGAAACCAAAATCAGTCCCTCACCTAAAAACGAAAAGTGAATCTGTCCCTTAAGGCTGCCAACATACATCAACAAAATGCCGGAAAAACCCAGAAGACATCCAAATAGCTTTATTCCGGTGAAAGACTCTTGTTTGAATATAAAACAGGAGAGCAAAAAAGCTATGAAAACATTGGAGCTTTGTACAAGGCTGGCGTTGACTCCGCTGGCGTTAGAAAGGCCAATATAATAAAACGTATATTGCCCCACTGTTTGGAACATCGCTAACCACAGTGCAGTTTTAAGCGCGTTTTTGTCAGGTAACAAGAAACGACCGGCCAGCAGCGAAAAGACAATGATGGTGCCAAATCCGGCCAGCGAAAAGCGCAGCCCGGCAATAAAAATCTGGTCGGCAAAAGCACGCGGCGTTATCGAAAACAACCCCATACTGATTTTGGTAAATGGCACAGCGCTACCCCAGAGGGCACAACAGAATAGTGCCAGCGAAACTCTACGCAAAGCAGTCATGCCAGACCTCCAAGAAAGGGCGCACCGGTGCAGGAGAGGGAAGATGTTCGCCCAACAGTTTTTCCATCCAGATCATATCGTACCAGGTATTAAACTTATAGCCGCACTTATGAAAATGCGCAACTGTTTGATAGCCGAGGCGCTCGTGAAATTCGGGGCTATCAGTGGTCAAATGTGCATCCTCACCCGCGGGGAACGCGATGCAAGCGTTCAAATTTAATATGTTCTGGCAGTGCAGCACCGCCGCAAGCTTCTCATAAAGCACCCGGCCAATACCTCCGCCACGGTAGTTCTGGGCGACATAGATGCTGGTTTCAACCGCCCGATCATAGGCGGCCCGGCTTTTAAAGGCAGCAGCATAGGCATATCCCACAATTTCACCATCGCGCAACGCTACCAGATAAGGATAACGGGTGATTGTATTGCGGATTCGCTCAGCAAATTCTTCGACAGTGGGGACGGTGTATTCAAATGATATGGCGGTGTTTATAACGTAGGGCGCATAGATTTGCAGCAGCGCCTCGGCATCTTCTGGTGTAGCGGGTCGGATAAAAATGGGCTTTGACATAAAAAACTCCTTATTTTCGCATTGATTTTGGCAAAATAAGTATAACACAGTTATTAGCAGTGTAAAATAGTGCTTTTGCCCGACATAATTACTTTTTCAGTTAACGTAACTATTTCATCATGCAACAGTAGCTTTCTTATCTTTAGTGAAGTATAGATACACAAAAATAGATTATTTTACAGCCTCGTAATTTAAAAACACAATTGTACATATAAAAATAAAAGAAAATGGTTTGTTTTATACCAGAAAATGCGTTATAATGACCCTAGTTTTTGCCGATGTGAAGTGAGTTTTCATGCAGAAATTTTACCAAAAGCAAAGCAAAAGGGAATATTATGAATAATATTATCAGATATAATCTTGGCGAGCTGCTGCTTTGTCTTTCAAATGCGCAAGACCTGATTTCGCCAATGTTAGCCAGTCATCAGCAGCAAGTGGCCTATTTATCCTATCGGTTAGCAGAACAATTGGGGCTGTCTGTGCAGGAACGTAAAGAGATTTTTCTGGCTGCATTAGTGCATGATATAGGCGCACTTTCAACAAATGAACTGCTGTCCATCACCGAGCACGAACCGATAACAGCTTATAACCATGCCTTTAAAGGTGCGTTGCTGCTGGAAGGATTTCGGCCGTTGCGGTCAATTTCAAAGTTGGTGAAATATCACCACATACCATGGTCCCACGGAGAAGGTTTGCGCTTTAACGGCGAAGCAGTACCGCTTTATAGTCACATAATCCATCTGGCAGACCGCGTCTGCGCTGGAATACAAAACCCGAAACAAAATGTGCTTTCTCAACTGCCGCAGGTACTAGAGGGGGTTAATCAGCGCTCAGGTAGAATTTATGCGCCACATTTTGTTGTTGCGCTTAACAAGCTCAGTAGAAAAGAGTACATCTGGCTCGATCTGGTCTCGCGCGATCCTGTAGAAATGCTGCCGGCGCAGGAGTTATTTGATAGCCTGACGCTGAATATTGATGATATTATTGATTATGCTATTCTTTTTTCGCGTGTCATCGACTTTAGAAGCCGTTTTACGGCATGCCACTCTGCGGGTGTTGCCAAGGTGGCCGAATACCTCGCCAACCTGATCGGTTTTTCCCCAAATGAACGAAAAATGATGCTGATAGCTGGATATTTGCACGATCTTGGGAAGTTGGCCATCGACAATAAAATTCTAGAAAAGCCGGATAATCTTGAGATTGATGAGTTTAACACAATACGTGCACACACTTATTATACATATATTTTGCTCGATAAAATTCAACAATTTGATGTTATCAAAATGTGGGCGGCATATCATCATGAGCGGTTGGATGGTAAAGGCTACCCCTTTCATATTAGTGGAGAGAATCTGCCTCTGGGCTCGCGGATTATGGCAGTTTCAGATGTTTTTACAGCTATTACTGAGGATCGCCCTTACCGAAAGGCGATGTCCATGGAACTTGCAACTAAAGTACTAAACGATATGGTAGAGGACGGGGCCCTGGACGGAAACGTCGTGAAGATTGTCACCGACAATTTTGCCCTTATCAATCAAATTCGGTCCGCATCGCAGAAAGTGGCCGAAAGGCAGTATAGGAATTTTCTTGGCATACTGTCTGACGAGAAGAAAGACCACGGGTTAATCACCCTCTAGAAAGCACTTAACGCTCGATATCTATATTAATTTACCAATGTCAGGTAAAAAGTATCATGGCTTTAAGTTCTAAATATTAAAAACCACCTTGCATTTAGCTATAATTTGCGTTATAATCAATAAGCAATTTATAGCATGCAGGTATGGTGTAATGGTAGCATCTCTGCTTCCCAAGCAGATCGAGCGGGTTCGAATCCCGTTACCTGCTCCATAAGAAAACCGCTCTAGAATCACATTCTAGAGCGGTTTTTTGCTTTGGTGAACCCTGTTTATAACACATAAAATATTTAATTATCCTTACGTACTCAAACACAATATGAATTAAGCTTGAGACTGTGCATAATAGACCAGTTGGGATAACTTGGCGACCGCTTCGATACCTTCGGCATCGCTCGACAATTTTTCACTAAAGGCCGCAATAATGTATCTTCTGCCGCCAGGCAGGGTAAAGATACCCACATCGTGTTGAATGTTGGTCAAATCGCCGGTCTTGTTTGCGACTAAAACGGTATTTGGCTTAAGATTGCGGCGATCTTCCTCACTGGCCCAGCTGGGAACGGCGGGTAGTAAGGCTGGCAGCTTGTTGCGGCACTGCTGCTTTTCCATAATCGAAATAATTGTCTGGCTTATTTCGGGGCTGACAAATGTGCCCTTTGCAATACGAGAAAGCAAGTTCCCGGCGTCCTGAGCGCTGATGTAGTTATTCTTACCCTGGCGAATCGCTTCGAAATCGAGCATTTTGCGCATCAAGCGAGTCTGATTGAGCCCCATCTCCTCACAGAAAGCGGCGAAGCGGTCAAGACCGATTATATCCATGATCTCATTGGTGGCGGTGTTGTCGCTGAGCACGATCATCAGTTTAGCCATTGTTGCGACAGTCGGCTGATAATATTCATCAAGTTCACAGAGAATTCCAGTTCCGCCTACGCGGTTGGAGGGCGTAATCGGATGCGGCTTTTCCCATTCCACACGCCCCTCGGCGACATCACGCAGAAGCAGTGCCAGCATCGGAATTTTAATGACACTGGCCGCAGGGAAGACGTGTTCGGGATTGTGCTTGAAAATTTCTCCGCTACTCAGGTCCTCAATATAGAGGCCAAAGGTGCCATTAACACCCGAGAGAAGCTGTTCAATTTCCTGCTGGGGGATTTTTCTCATGACAATTCCTCCTGAAGTAGAATTATTATGGGGTGGCCGAAACGAAACAATTAACTTAATGAAGCAGAACCGTTCCGGGATGTTTTCCTGTTTCTA
Source organism: Candidatus Fimivivens sp. (assembly GCA_034933525.1). Lineage (GTDB taxonomy): Bacteria > Bacillota > Clostridia > Oscillospirales > Ruminococcaceae > Yanshouia. The sequence goes on along the minus strand of JAYFNI010000009.1, from coordinate 175,694 downwards.
TACCGTTTTCTAAAACAGGAACGCCCTTGACCAGCACATGCACAATTCCCGCGGGTTTAACAACAGGATCGAGATAAGTGCAGCAGTCAGCAATCTCATTCCAGTTAAAAACGGTTATATCTGCGACCTTTCCAACTTCAAGCATACCGCGGTCTGGCAGACCTAATATTTTTGCAGGCAATCCGCTTGCTTTGTAGACAGCCTGTTCCGGCGTAAGAAGCTTCTGCTCGCGCACGGTTTGAAAAAAGCGTGGAAAAGTTCCAAAACTGCGCGGATGCAGGCGGTTGCTTCGGGTTTGCTCGTCATAATCGTAGCTGCACCCGTCACTGGCGACGGCAATATTAAGATCGCGCATAATGATGTTGACATCGTTTTGGGCCATCGAAAAGTAGATGCAATTGACCGCGCCGTTGCACGCCAAAAGCAATCGAGCCGCCTGCTGGGGCGCGGTCGTCTGCTGCTCCACAGCAAGCTGTGCAAGAGTTTTGCCCTCCACGTCGCGATGTACGCCATGGGTTGAGACAATCATGACGCAGTCTGCGCCTCCGCGCCGCTCCATCTCCGCCCCAATGTCGTCAAGCAGCTGCTGCGACGGTGGCTTAAGTCGCTCAATCAGCGCGTGAACGCCTCCATCAAGGGCCCAACCGGGTACTAATGCTGAAAGGCCGGTGGAGCTTGCGGGGTAGGGGTACTGATCACATGTAACCTGCACACCGTTTTGGCGTTCGCGCTCAATTATCTCCAGCAGCTCGCTTGAACGTCCCCACTGCTGCTTCCCCATCAACTTAAGGTGGGAAATTTGCAGCCGAACACCGGATAGCCGCGCAATCTTGAGCATCTCATCGACCGCTTGGAATACACAAGGACCCTCATTGCGCATATGCACTGCCAGAATTGCATCATGCTGCCGCAGCACCTTGGCCAGCGCGACCAACTCCTCCTGATGGGAAAAGCTGCTTGGAGGGTAGATTAACCCCAGCGACATGCCAAATGCGCCCATTGAAAGTTCACGGTCAAGAACCGCTTCCATTTCATGAAGCTGTTCTTTGGTAGGGGCCTCCATGCCAAACCCCATGACGGAGCCACGTAGTGTGCCGTGCCCAATTAACGCGCCGTAATTAATGTAAGGCGCGCTGCGTATGATATGCGCAGCGTATTGCTGGGTATTATAATCCACCAGAGGAATCGGCTCAGCAGAGTTTGGTACCGTCGCATAGTAAAAATCGCAAATTTGCTGATAAAACGTGTCGCTTAACGGAAACGAGGAGATTCCGCAGTTTCCGACAATTTCGGTCGTTACGCCTTGGAATAGTTTGCTGCGTGGACGAGTTTGCTGTAAAAAGGGAACCAACTCGGAGTGAGTGTGAATATCAATAAAGCCCGGTGCGGCAATATTTCCGTTTAGGAAAAGTTCGCGGGCGGCAGGGGCGTTAATCTTCGGCGCAATCTCCTGAATGATGCCGTCGGATACAGCAATATCCCCGTAAAAAGAATCGGTGCACTTTCCGTCGATAATCCGTGCATCTCGTAAAATCAGATCATGCATAGCGGTTTCCTTTCCGGCCGTCAAGTTTAAAAGCGATTCGGCCTCTCTGGAGATTATGATAGCACGTTCCCAATGGCAAATCTATAGTTTCTAAGAAAAATGAAAAATTTTTTTCATAGTAGAATTATGCTCCTCGTAAAGATACATGTAAAACAGTATAAAAACACTATTGATTAATTGTTTGTTCTTTCTAAGTTAAAATAAATGAAAAGAAATTTTCAAAATTCATTGACAAACATGCTATGCTTGGATATGATGAAATCATGAAAGGGGATGCCAATGGAAGGGAATATTTTGTCGATTATTGAGGATAAGTATGAAAGTTTTTCAAAAACAAACAAGCAGCTGGCTAATTATATTCGCGAACACGCCAATACTGCAGCATTTCTCTCAATAAAGGAAATGGAAGCCGTTTCTGGCGTCAGCGTTGCAAGTATCAGCCGTTTTGTAAAAGAGATCGGCTTTCAAGGCTATGCTGATTTTCAAAAGCACCTCGCAGGAATGCTGCTGAAAAACGTGACCCCCATGCAGGAGATTAAGGATTCAATCACCCGCCACAGTGAGGGCGGTACATTAAAAACGCTCATTGAAGCTAATCAGCGGACGCTGGCTTTCTTATACAGCGAAGACCTGCAGAAAAACTTTGACGCAACGATTGAGCAAGTCAAAAATTTGCAGGGGAAACTTTATATCACAGCATCACGCTCTTCGTTTTCCGTCGCTTATTTCTTGCATTTCATGCTTAAAGGTTTTATGCCAAACGTCGAGCTTCTAGTCGACGATCATAGCGACATTTCCCACAGACTGCTTTATGTGACACCTAAGGACATGCTGATTGCAATCAGCTACTCTCGTTATACCCGAATTTCTTATGAACTCGCATCCTTTTTTCACGAGCTTGGCTGCTGTGTTGTTTCTATTACCGACAGCTATCAGTCACCTGTCGCACTGTGCTCAAATTTTGTTTTGCTTGGCAAAAACATTGATGGTGCTTACGCCTTTGCCGGTGCCATGACCCTCGCTAACAGTCTGGTGACAGCACTCGGGCAAATAGACAGCGAACAGACGCTACAGCAGATGAAGCGTCAAGATACGATAGCGCTGGCGCAGAATCTCTATCTTTAAGGTCATCTCATACCATCTAAAAACAGTTATAGACGTACGATGTAACAGATTTTGGACGGTTGGGGATATATTACAAAGGCAATTAGTTAGAAGGAGGAAACGCTATGATTTTTGGGTTACCTGCAATCCTAGGATTTCTACCGCTGGCACTTTACATCTTTTTGATGCTTAAAGGCAAAGATATGAATCTTTCGGTTTTAGTCTGCGTTCTTCTTGGCGCTATTATGACCGGAGAGTCTATTCTTGGATTTGGCGCAACACTGCAAAAGTCGCTCAGTTCATTCCTGTCGCTGATCGGTTTCATCATCGTTCTCGGCGCCGGCCTCGGTGAGGTGCTTACCCGCACCAAGGTAGCACATAACATTGTCCATTTTGTTATTAAAAAGACCAAGCTTAAGACCAAGAAACAGGCCATTCTTGTTTCGATGATTACCTGCACAACGCTGGTATCGATGCTCGGCACCCTCGCCGGTTCGAATGCCATCATCGCCCCGATCCTGATCCCGATTGTTGCCAGCCTGGGGCTGACCCCCGCGACATTGGGCGTCATCTTTCATGGCGCAGGTGCAACCGGCCTGTACATCGGCCCGTTTGTTCCGCCGGTTGCAACCATCATGGGCCTGACCGGTCTTACTTACAGCGAATATATGCTTAACGCAGGTATTCCGCTGGCAATCATCGTCTGGGGCAGCACTTTCTTTATTGCCTGTCGCACCCAGAAGCTCACCGAAGGCAAAGAGTCTTACAGCGCTGCCGATGCCGCTGCCGAAGAGTTTGAAGCTACACCCCAAATTAACCGTGCAACTGTTGCGTTTATTGCCACAATGGCGGTTATGCTGGCCTATGGCATCTTTGCTAAGGCGGGTGCTTCCTATGCAATCGTCGTTATGCTCACTGCTGCGCTGGTTACCGGTTTTGCCTCTGGCATGAGCATTACCGACTCGATCAAGACACTGGTTCAGGGCAGCTCGAAGATGTACTGGATGTTCTTTATGTTTGTCCTGTTTGACCCCTTCCTCAACTACGTTGCCGCTTCGGGTGCGTTCGATGCACTTGCCGGCTACATGCAGCCTCTGATCGACGCAGGCGGCGTGGTCGCGTTTTTGATGATTGCCACCCTTATCGGTGTGTTCGGCATCTCAGGTGCTGGTGTTGCACAGGCGCAGATCACACATGAACTGTTCCTGCCGCTAGTCACCCTGATGGACGTCAAGATGGGCATTTGGGCGTTGGTCGTTCTGGTTTCCTGCCAGGTCACCTTCTTCGTCACGCCTACCGTCGACATGGTCGGCAGCATGGGCTTGGCCCGTTCGAACAACATTAAGGCGATGCTTAAAAATGGCTGGTGCCTGACCGTTATTACCTTCCTATATGTTTTGGTTCGTGCGTTAATTTACACAATGAAATAACATGACAGAAAGGAGGCGGATATCATGGTAAACTTCGCACTCTTGCAGACAGATATAAAGTTCTGCGATCCCGAGTATAATTTTAAGCGCGCTCGCGAAATGTTTGCTGAAGCAATGGCAAAGACCCCGCGCCCCGATGTTGTCGTTTTGCCGGAGGATTGGAGCTATGGCTTCTCCGACGAGATGTATCACAATATGGAGAAGTATGTGGAGCCGGTAAATGGGCCTTCGGTCATGGTGCTCCGTGAGCTTGCCCGTCAGAATCAGGTCTGGGTTATTGCAGGTTCAATTGCAACGCTGCACAATGATGGTGCTATGCGCAACACCACCTTTTTGATTGATCGGGAAGGAATGATTGTTGGCGATTACAGCAAAATGCATCTATATAGCGATATGGATGAGGATTGCAAGCTCACGCATGGAGAAAAAATGGATGTCTTCAACACCGAGCTTGGTCGCTTTGGTCTAATGATTTGTTATGACATCCGTTTTTGTGAGCTGGCGCGCAGCTATGCGGTCGCCGGTGCTCAAGCGGTCATCGTGACCTCTGATTTCCCGAATCCACGTGTTAATCACTGGAGAACACTGCTGACTGCGCGCGCCATTGAAAACCAGATGTTCATTATCGCGTGCAACCGCGTGGGCGAAAGCCCGATGGGAACCTACTGCGGTCACTCGATCATAATTGACCCCTGGGGCGAGATTATCGCCGAGGGTGGAGATCAGGAAGAGATCATCTGCGGCTCGGTGGATTTTGCAAAGATCGACGAAATTCGAAACACAATTCATATGTTCCGGGATAGACGCCCCGAAACCTATGCGTCGGGCGTTCTCGTCAAACCGCTTAGGTAAATAAGACAGAGGGGACTTTTGCATCTGCAAAGTCCCCTTTTTTAGAGGAGTAAGATCAATTTGGAGAATTTATTGCAAGAAGTGATCGCCGAAGTTCTGCCGAAGGCAATGGCGCTACGGTGGTGCGTTCATGAAAATCCGGAAATCGGCAATCAGGAATTTGAAACAACCAACCGTCTAGAGCAGTTTTTTCAGGTGGAGGGTCTCACTTTCCGCAGATTTGAAAAGCTGACCGGCGGAACGGTTCTGATTAATGCGAATGCCGAAAGGACCGTCTGCTTCCGAGCAGACATTGACGCGCTGACCATCTTCGAACAGACCGGCTGCGTACATGCTTCCAAGCGAGAGGGAATGATGCACGCTTGCGGGCATGATATGCATCTGGGTATTGCGGCGGGGCTCGCACTGGTGCTTCATCGCCTGCGTGCACACTTAAAATGCAATGTGTTGATCCTATTCCAGCCTGCGGAAGAGCAGAACCCTGTAGGTGGTGCAAAGCCGGTGATAAATACCGGAATCTTTAACGAATATGGCGTTGACGGCATCTACGGTCTGCACTTGTGGCCATCGCTTCCCGTTGGAACCATCGGTGTCAAAACCGGTGTACAGATGGGTGCTTCGGATAAGTTTAGTGTCAATCTCTACGGCAAGAGCGCCCATGCGGCGGAGCCCTATAAGGGCGTGGATGCAATTTCAATTGGTGCTGATCTGGTTAACGCACTGGTGCATAAGCTGCGCCGAGAGATTGATCCTTTTGAAACTTGTTTGGTAACCATTGGCGAAATGCGCTCTTTTGGGCGATATAATATCCTCTGCGACCATGTCTTGCTCGAGGGTACCATACGCTCAGTGACTGATGAGGCCAGAACAAAAATCAAGTGCAGAATCCGTGAGCTTGCAGACGGAATTGCCCAGAGCTATGGCGGACGTGCCGAGGTGGAAATTGCCGATGGCTATGGCTTAGTTGTCAATCATCCGAAACAGACACTTGATTTTATTTATTCTGCCAAAAAGACACTGGGAGAAAGCAAAGTTCTAACCGATATCCCCGTCAGCCTAATCGGTGAGGACTTTTCATTTTATTCGCAGGAATTACCTGCCACCTACTTCTTCCTTGGCTGCGAGAGTGAGTATCCATTGCATAATGCGCAGTTTTTACCGGACGAACGCGTTCTACCCACGGCGTTGATGCTAATGGGGAATTTTTTGCTTAAGCAGGATTAAACGCTATGATGAAAATGACGCCTTTGCTTTTTTGTGGTTAGCGCCTATCATCAAAATAAGACAGATTTAGCAATGAAAGCTGCCCGATAAATGGACTCATAATGCCATTTATCGGGCGTTGTTTTTGCCGCAAATGCGAGGGCTTCTATTATTTTCCATGCACAAAGTGATGGGCAGCATACTTAAACATATCCTGCCCATCACTATATAAAGGATTGATAATGCTTTGAAGGTACAAAATAATCGTAATGAAAAAATAGACTTAAGCTCAAGCAAATTCTCAGCGGCTCTTAAATGAATTTCAGTAGTATCAAATATTTCAATAGCTACATCACTCTGTTTAATAAGCAACGGAGTTTCTGTACAACCTAAAAAACACTTGTTATTCATTTTTGGATTGTTTGGTTGTTAATCTTAAAACTATTATTTGTGCATAGGTTACCACCAAGTTTATCTTTTCTAACCACTATCTTATTTCTAATCCTTCTCTCGGCTTACTAACGTTAATAAAATCTATGAAATTCTCACTTGTCAGTGATTTACTAAAATAATAGCCCTGAAAATACTCGCAACCAAGTTCATGTAGAATTTGAAGCTGCTCCTCAGTTTCTACACCTTCAGCAACTACGTTTACATTAATTTGACTACACAAATTTATAATAGCCTTAACAATTTGCTTGCGCTGATTGTCTTTATAAATTGCATGTACAAGTCCAATATCTATTTTCACTATGTTTACTTCAAAATCGCATATATAAAGTAATGAGCTATGACCCATGCCAAAATCATCTATTGCTAAGTTCACTCCCAAATCTTTAATTTCTTTAAGTCTGCATTTGGTGGAATCGCTAGAGTCTATTGCTGTATTCTCTGTAAGTTCAAACTCCACAAGATTAGAATTAATATTAAACTGATTGATAATTGACTGTATATTTTGGACTAACTTATCATCATATAATTGCTCTGGATTTAAATTTATAGAAAGGGTTAACTCATTGTATCCTTTATCATGCCAACCCCTTAATTCATATAATGCCTCGTTCATTATCCATTGACCTAAATCATTTGCTAACGTAGCTTCACTACAAATTCTTATTATTACTAAGGGAGATATATAGCCGTATACAGGATGATTCCAACGCAAAAGCGCTTCTGCACCTATAACTTGTCCGTTATATCTTACTTTAGGCTGATACTCTAAATGCAGAGTTTGATTATTATGCTTAAGACAATTTTTAATTTCTTCCATTAACGATCTTGCTAAAAAACCTACGTCATCATGTCTGTTTATTATTATTCTTTTAGTCTCAAATTGATTATTTTGAATTTCTTTGAGTAGTTTTTTATAAATTAAGATTTGTGAATGCAAATTATTTTTTTGTTGAATCTTAATAAAGGGAGCATAAATTAGTACTGAGAGTATAAGATTAATTGCTTGCACTATCACCCCAGATATCGAATGCGTACTAAGGTAACCTGATAAGAATATAGGCGTTGTCCACTCCACCGATTGCATTACCGCAGGTAGCCACCCTAATTGTACTGACAACCATGCTGTTAAAGTTAGTGTGACTGGTGAAAGAACAAACGGAATAAGTAAATAAGGATTGTATATAATTGGTAAACCAAATATAATTGTTTCATTAATATTTAAGATTGCAGGAAATATAGAGATTTTCGCTAAACGATTCTCACTATTTTTTTTACAACCAAATATTAGAACGATTAGAAGTCCAAGGGTCGCTCCAGCACCACCTAAAAAAACATAGGTATCTAAAAATGTTTTTATACTACTTTGTGACACTGAATCAGTGAGCGGTATACCTTCTAAAAGGGGACCTATTACTACATTACCTCCGTGTATACCAAAGAACCACATAACATGTACAATAATAACGATAAGTACTAAATAGAATGGATTTTGACCTGTTAGTAACCTCCTATCAATCAATTGTAGGAGCATTGTATAGACATTGCTTAATTCAAAAGAATTCACTAGTAGCTTTATTAATATAAACAACAAAATGGTAAAAAAAGCAGGTACAATAGCCTTAAATGAAGTACTGATTAAAGCACTTCCATTATAGCTAACAATATCGGAAGTAATAATTTTGCAGCGAAGTTTATAAAAAAAACAATATAGATTACATGTCAATATAGATATCACTATTGCTTTATACATACCAGCAGATCCCAACTCTGATAGACTTAATGCTATATTAGATTTACTTATGAATGCTATAAAAGAGGCAAGTGCCGTTATGACTATAAAAATTGAGTTAATCTCTCCTGATTTTACTAATTCCTTTTCATGTGAAACGGCATTAGATACAGTTATTAATGTTAATAGCGCCATTATATTTAGTGTGCTTTTATGTACTAATAGTACAATATACCTCCATTTATTACCAAATAATTCTACCATAAAGCTTTGGTAAGCAGGGATAGGAAGATTTAAAAAAGCAACCACAGTAGAGCCAATTAAAACAAATGGCATAACAAATAATAATCCTCTGCGAAGGGCTCTCAAAGTATTTTGGTTTGCCAACTTTGAAAGGATTATCTCCAATTTATCTATCATTTTATTTATGTACCTTTCTGGTAATCAACAGTATCTAGTTATTCATATTCAATTAAATTGGTTACCTCTTTAATGTTATGATGAGGGCTTTTAGATACTTTATTAATTGCAATCATGATGGCGGTTATAATATCTGTTTGTGTTTGTTCGTCCAAAAGTTCTAATCTAGTAATTACTTTTCCAATTCGGCTGACAGCATACTTGGGCGGGAGAACATTTAAAGCCAGTGCAATCACATCAGAACAACATTGTTCACAAGTACACATTTCTATTTCCTTTATTAATTTTATAACCTTATCTTCAATAATTTGTTCCATTATGTTATAAACAACTATTTTCTTATCCATAGTTACTGCTCCTTACTAACATGCTTAGTAGACATCTGTCTCACAGTTTTGCTTCTTTTATTTAAGTACATCTTTTCATCCGCAAGTTTTATTAAGTCAGTTGCGTTTTTAAATTCATGAGAAAAAGTAACCAAACCATAGCTGAAAGAAAGCTTATAAGGCTTGGAACGATAAGCTTTTGTATTAAGTTTCTCGTACACCCTAAAAATTATTTTTTTAGCAACCGCTTTGGAACAGTTTTTGAAAATAATAAAGAATTCATCTCCTCCATATCTACAAACTATATCTGAATCACGAACAGTTGAAAGCATTACCTCTGCAATACTTTTAATGGCAAAGTCTCCTTCGCAATGACCATACTTATCATTTATCTCCTTTAGCCCATCCAAATCTATAAATGCAATACAGTTTTTTTCATATTTTTTCGTCTGAGTTAAGGCAAGTTCTAATTCTTCTAGTCCAGCATTTCGATTATATGTACTTGTCATTTTATCTAATGACGCAGATATTTTAAGTTTTATTTCTTTTAATTTCCACTCATTAATATTTTCAATTGTACTAAAATATAAAGCATGTCCATTTATAGAAAGAAAGCGGTCTGTAGTGACCCTGTACCATATTGATTCATTATCTTCAAATACTTCAGAAGTAATCGGAAAATGACTTTCTTTCTTATTTGCTGCGATAATATTTACTATTTTATTGTGATTATTTTGTGAGTTTATATTTTTAATGCTTCCCAAAGTGTCTTTTGCACAGCGATTTGCATATACTACGTTCCCGCTCTCATCCACTTCGATAATCATAATATGCAGTAATTCCGAAGTCTGTAAAATTTGATGATAACGCCAACTATTTATCGAATTTGTTTCTTGCATAAAACCTGTGGCTACTTGATCAATCAATCCGTTAATTGTTCTGAACAATTCTCCCGTATCATCGAGTTTACTTACCACATAACCGAACTGAAGTTGCTCACAGCTCCATGTTAAAGCAGACAATCTAGAGTGAAGTTGCTTTAATGGACTGGACATATAGTTATGCCGTCTAGGCAAAGGAACATCCAACTTACCCTGGGATAGGTTGGATGCTAATTGATTCATTTCATTAAGGTTTCTTATTAAATGATTTAAATGAGTGGCAATTTTCCTTATTTCGTATTTAGGAGAATTTATTTCAATTAAATCGCATTGTTTGCCTTCTAGCAAATCACACAGTGTATTTTCAATTTTCTCAAGCATATCTACACTTTGTGAATCCATCTACATCACCTTCTGTATACTATTTAATACACTTTGTTTTACTCCTGTTGCGAATGAGCATTAAATCGACATAGCCTTCCTCCGGTGGCCCAACAATCAACTTCTTTTACACTAAACTTTTGTCCACTATATGTTTCTAATATTCCGGAAATGAAACCTTCGTCATATTCACATACCGTTTCGCCGGTGATAGGAAGACCTGAGCAGTCAAGATCCTCTGAAATTGTAAAAACAAATGATAAAGATTTAATATCTGCTTTTTCTACTTGTAAATAACCAATTTTAAACTCTCTAAGCTTATTGGAAAGATTTGCGATAAAGAAATCAAAATCTCCTGATAAATCTAGCATGTTGTTTGCAAACTCAACACCTGCAAGGTATCCAGCCTTTCGAAACAAAGTGGGAGCGGTGATTTCATCATATTCATTAGTTAGAACATCTCGCAAAGCGTAAGCAAATAAACGGTAAATTATTACGGGCATATCGGAACCAAGACTGTTTCTGCCTAATCCAATATCGCCAAGTCTTTTCCAAGAAAAACAGTTTAATTCTGTTTGATTTTTCATATAAACGCTGTCCTTTCAAGTAAAAATACAACAACCCATATTTCATTGTAAGCTACTTACAATGAAATATGGGTTGTTTAGCTCCCAATTTCGCTTTTTCTGTTCCTAATTAAGATATAAAAGAAATAGTTTATTATACTTAATCACGTAAATGTCAATTATTATTTAAAAGTTTAGGTATACATAGTTTTAATTTAAAAATTCCTTTCAACTGATCTTGCCCTATATAAACTTGTCCACCTAATTCTTCTACTGCTGTTTTAATAATATTATAACCCAAACCATGATAGTCTTTATTGATTTTAGTAGTTTGAGGAATGCCATTTATCATTATTAATTCACCACAAAAAGAATTCTCAATTTCAACAATTTGCCACACATCAGTCTGCTTGCCTTTAATTTCGATAAATCGTTTAGAATCTGTAATTTTAGTACACGCCTCTATGGCGTTTTCTATTGCGTTAGAAAAAATTCGAACAATATCTAATTCTTCAATATTCAAATTTTCACAAATATGAATATAACCTAAAAAACGAATATCTTTTTCAACGCATAAATTAGCTGCATCCAGTAAAATTGCATCTAAAAGGATATTGTTGGAGTATGTTTTATGAATTAGAATTTCTTCTTGCATCGTGCTTTCAATCTTATTAAGCATATGCTGAGCTTTAACATATTCTTGTTTTTTTAGCAACGTTCTTATTGTATTCATTAATTTTTCGTAATCATGGCGAAATACTTTAAAACTACTTATAAATCGTTGGTAAGAATGATAATGACTTATTTGACGACATAATTGTTTATTTAGCTGCTGGCTATGCAGTTCGTAATCAATTAGATCTGTTACTTTTGCCGTATGGTTAATAACAAAAACGAGCCACAACTTTGAAGTAGCGCAAGAAACAAAATATAAATAAGAATACCAATTTTGATTAACCTCACGAAATAAGCCATCATTTATAAGAGTAAGATAAGTTAGCTGTATGAATAAATAACCCACTATAAATTTTAATTGTCCCTTATTATGAAACAAGCGCTTAGCCCTCTTATCTATCACTACTACTTTTCTAAAAATTATAATTAAAAATATAGATAACATCACCGCTTGAGTAAAGATTAATTCGTTGACATCTAAATGTAATACCTGGCTTATACTCTGATTCAAAACAAGTGAATGCAACGAAAAAATTACACCTAAACTACTATACAAAGTAAATATATAAAAAAGGCCCACGAAAATAACTTGAATCCAATTACAATATAACAGAAATTTAACAATTATTATCATAGCTACCATTAACGGATAAAATAGAATTCTTTCATCGACAAGAAAATAAGATGGTATTGCAATTGCAATATTTATAATTATGGGGGCTATGTAAAAAGCCATTTGACTTCTCTTGGGTAATAATAATTTTTTAAAATATAGAAGAATAAAGATATTATATAAAATTAATACGACAAATCTAAATATTTTCATATTATAAATTCCATTATAATTAATAATAAACACTGGCGTTATCAATATATTGTGAAAAAACTTTATTTACTTGTTTTGCATATGTAATTCCGATTGGTATTAAATCACCAGTTTTTAAAAGCAGATTGTTTTGCTGAAATTGGCTTATATACGAAAGATTAACAATATAAGAACGATGGGTACGAACGAATCCTTTTTCAGCTAATTGTTTTTGTAAAAGTTCCATAGTAGCATAATATTGAAATGTATCTTTTTTATTATAGTGAACTGTAACAAGTCTTTTCCATATTTCAAAGTAAGATATTTGATTAATCGGAATGACTTTTTTCATATTACCTATCTCACAAATAAATACTTCTTTTTCTTTTTTTATAATTATATCGACAGCTCTTAAAAAAACCTCTTCAAATTTTGCTAAAGAAGTTTTGTATTTTAATAAGTATTGGACTGGAGCAACATCATAAGCACTGAAAACAAAATCCTCGCTAGTTGTTAGGAAAATAATTTCAGATTTACAATCAAGTTGCCTTAACTTTTTAGAAACTTCAAATCCATTTATGTTACCCATAAGAATGTCTAAATAGATGATATCAGCCTTATTTGTAGATTCAGAAAGGAGAAATAATAATTCCTCTCCGCTTTTAAAACATGAAACGGTTAGTTCTATGTTGTTTTTTTTTGAAATGTTGACAAGCATTTCAGCATATTGATTAAGATACTCTTGTTCATCATCGCATAGATAAACAGTTAGCAAACTTTTTCACTCCTATTTCAGTTTTATTTAAAAATCTTAATTTAGTACATATATATTATAATTTAGAACATAAGCAATATAAAAATTATTATTGCATTTATAATTATAAATAGGTTAAGTTTCCCTTAAGATGTGATTAAGACTGCATAACGTATACCTTTCACCAAAACCACATTACTAGCTCTTTTTGATATATAAAAAAAGCTTGCTTTTACTGAACGTAAGGAAACTTACTTTCAGTTTAATTGCAAGTTAGATAAACTGTATTAGTTTTGTAAATTCTTTTTTTACAATACAAGCGGCAATTCTCCAATATATCATAAGCTCAAAATAAGTAACTGTCAACTTTAATAAGAGAATAAAACTCATTAAATAAAGTAGATGCAATATAAAAAATAAAGAATTTACACACTCTCCTATAAAAGGAATGCTTCCTAATATTATGCTCCCGAAAGGGGTGGCCCTTGTTCCCACGGTGGCCCCCTTAACTTAACTTTGGTTGTAACCTACCACTTGAACGCGTCCCCCCAGTTATACGAAAAAGGCATCATTATCTTTTCAGATAATAATGCCTTTTTGCATGTAGTTTACTTACTATCGGTACTTCTCTCTTTACGATGAACGCGATACAATTGTTGATAATATACCAAATAAAATTAACTAAAGGAAGTTACTACATGGATAAACAGTATAAACAATATCTTTGCATATTGATAACCACGCAAATATTAATTTGTATAGTTATTTCGTCTATCCTTATTTTTTTGTCTAAAGATATTTCTTCTCATAATAATCAAATATTACGAATGGTAGCAATAAAAAATACTGAAAAGTGTATGCATGAAATGGTTGACAATACTATTATTCGTATTCAATTGCAGCGTAAAACTGCTGTAGAAGAAGTAGAAAATGTTATGAATTTAGTCGTTGAGTTTCTGTTAACTATTGAAGAAGATACAGCATATTCTTATGCCCAAAATCTATCACAAAAAATTAATCAAATGGAATATGGTAATCCTATTAAATTAATTATTCTCAACACTGAGAGTAAAAAAGTTGAAATGTTTTCAAATGGCCAAGTTACAGATATTACGGATTGGTATAATAACGAAAAAGACAATGAAATATTCAAATCTTCAGATATCCACCGTTCAGTTGTAGTTGGAAACAATATAGTATACTTATTAGCAGATCAAGCAGATATTGATAGAATAGCTAAAAACTATATTTATAATGAAATTCATTCTTCCGTATATGACGAAAATGAATATATATGGGTAAACGAAATTTTAAATTATGATGGTGGGGATAATTACGCAGTCCGAGTAATTCATCCCAATCTTAAGAATACTGAAGGTACTTATCTTTCTACAAATACACAAGATATTAAAGGTAACTATCCATACTTACAGGAACTAAATGGAATTAAGCAAAATGGGGAAATTAATCATTCTTACTATTTTAAAAACAAAGTAAATGATGATATAACTCAAAAGATATCCTATGCCAAAATATATAAACCATTTAATTGGGTTATCGCTACAGGCAATCCAATGGATGATATTTTTGTCTATACAGATGAATTAAAAGATTATAATACACGAGTGGTTAATACTACCCTTATAGCTTGTTTAAGTTATATGGTTATTATCTTTTTAATTGGTATATTAATTATCTTAAAAGTTCATAAAACATACCGTAAAAGTGTTGAGACATATGTTAAAACCGAAACAGAGCTAGATGCGTTAACGGGTTTATTTAGTCGTAAAGCAGCTGTACCTAAATTAGAGGAACACTTTAATCTTTTTAAAAACCAAGTATCCTCCCCGCTACTAATGATGCTAGACATAGATAATTTTAAGAAAATTAATGATACATATGGTCATGATGTTGGGGACATTGTTTTAAAAAAAGTATCTCAAACTATTTTAGCTCATATCAGAGATACAGATCTCCTATTTCGTTGGGGCGGTGAAGAGCTTGTCTTACTTTACAATAACGTTGATATAAACAAACAATACGATCTAGCCCAAAAAATATTGAGCTGCGTAAACTCTATTTCTTTCGAAAGTAATCAGGAATGTTTTAATGTAACCATCTCTATTGGTGGTTCTTGTTTTTATGAAGAAGATGATAATTACATGCAAGCTTTAAAAAGATCGGATGTAGCTTTATATCACTCAAAGAATGCAGGTAAAAATAAATATACGAGTTACAATGAGTCCTCAAAGGAGGTATATCTGTGAGATATAACATTCTAATTGAACACGAGAGCTGATTAGAAATGAGGATTTTAGCAAGATGCCATTCCCTTGGGAACATCTACACCTTGTTGGCAACATGAAGAGAAAAAATCTCTAATTTCTTCGCCAATCAAAGAAATAGAGATTTTCCCATGTGATGACTCAGAGCTACCCCTAAAGTCAATTTTATTCAATTTTCCGGTTTATAACGACGGTGGAGATTTTTACGAATTTTTGCAGGACAAAAGTACGCACGTCTCCACGTGGCTGGTCCTAGGAAACATATCAACCGCCTGAATTTTCTGTGCCACGTAGCCCAGCTCACTAAACAAGGCGACGTCGCGCGCGGCGGTGGAACTATTGCAGGACACCATAACAATGCGGTCAGGGGCCATGCGAACGGTGGTTTTAATCAATTCAGGTGTGCAACCCTTGCGGGGCGGATCCAGAATAATCACGTCGGGGGCAATACCCTCCGCCTCTAGCTGAGCAGCGGCTTCTGTTGCATCGGCGCAGATAAAACGTGCGTTGGTAATGCCGTTTTGAATGGCATTTTGGCGCGCATTTTCCACAGCATCTGAAACAATTTCCACCCCGATGAGCTGTCGGGCCTGATGCGCCATTGAAAGGCCAATGGTGCCGGCACCACAGTAGAGATCCAGCAAAACTTCGCCGCCTGAAAGTGCGGCAAATTCTCGCGCAATCTCATAAAGCTGTTCGGCACCGCGGCGGTTGACCTGATAAAACGACAATGGCGAAAGAGAAAACGAAAGTCCGCAAAGCTGATCGGTTATGGTGTTTTTCCCCCAGAGTGTCTGACATTCCTCGCCGAGCAGCACGTTGGTTTTATCGCAGTTAATGTTGAGTATAACGGAGGTAATGGCAGTGCAGGCGCTGCAAAGTGCTTTGATGAGCGCACTAGTCTGGGGCAGGACGCTGCCGTTTGCGATGATGGTTACCATCACTTCGCCGCTGGCCTCTGCGTGGCGAATATAAAGCGAACGCACCAGCCCGCAGTGCGTGGTCTCGTCGTAAATACTGACGTTAAAATCAGCCAGCCACCCGCAAAACGCAGCTGCAATTTCGCCGAAGAACTCAGGGTGAAGAAGGCAATCCTCCGCTGATTCCACCCTATGGGAGCGCTTGGCAAAAAAGCCGACAATAGGTTTGCCATTTTGTAGGCGAACGGGGTAGATAGCCTTGTTACGATAACGATTGGCCTGCGGGGAGGGAACTGCGGGCGGCAACGTGATTGCCAGCTTGCCGATGCGGCGCATGTTTTCCTCCACCCAGCCGTTTTTGATCAGCAATTCCTCTTCGTAGGAAATATGGCGGAGACTGCAACTGCCGCAACGGCGATAAATCGGACAGTCATCTTCTACGCGACACACGGCGGGCGAGGTGATCTCCTCAATAATGCCAAAGGCATAGTGTGAAAGAACTTTGACTACACGCACCTTCAGCTTGTCCCCCGTGGCTGCAAAGGGGACAAAAACAGCCAGTCCGTCCGCCCGGCCGACGCCATTGCCCTCATTTGTAATGCCGGTAATCTCCAGCGGAATAATTTCGTTTTTTTTCAGCATAAAGCCTCCGAATCAAATCAATCCCATATTTTTAAGAATAAGTGAACCCAAAAAAACCGTAACAACCGAGGCACCGGTGGTAAACACCACCATCTCGGCCGCCAATGCACCATCTGCGCCCATAACGTCAGCCATTACGGGGCAACCAGTGGCATTGGGCGTGGCCAGAATCAAAAATAGTGAACAAAGGGCAGCACCTTTCATACCAATTAAAATGGCAATTGTAGTACCGACCAATGGTAAGACCAGCAGCTTCGCACAGGCGCATACGAGGGTTAATTTCATATTTCTTAGCGCATTCTTAAAATCAAGCTGCGCGCCGACTCCCAACATTGCAATGATAGAACCAGCGGTACCCAGATCAAATACCGGGCGCTGAAGCAGTGTCGGCAACGAAATATGTAGTCCCGACAATATAAATCCGGCAATGCTTGCAAGAATCAATGGATTGCTGAAAACGTTGGTAACAACCGATTTAACATCGACCTTTTGACCGGGCTTGTCCGTATAAATTGAAAAAATAATGACAGCCAGAATATTATAAAGTGGCACTGTGCATGCAACCAATACGCCCATGATGCCGGCGGCAGAATCACCGCTCAGGCTAATCGCAAATGGCAGCCCCAGCATAACGGCATTAGAGCGATAGCTGGCCTGTGCCATAACGCCGATACGCCCGCGCGAAGGGGTCAGTTTTGGGGCGATGAGCAGCATTATGCCAATCATGCCAACCAGACACAGTACACATAGCGTTAGCAGAACCGGGTCAAAGGCTGTTGAAAAATCCGATGTATAGGCGGTTTTAAACATCAGCAAGGGTAACAAAAGATAAAAACACAGCCTGTTAACCTGTTTAGTGCCAACATCGTCCAGCCACCCGACCCTGCGGACTAAATAACCGGAAGCGATGAGCAAAAAGCCCGGCACGACTGCGTTTAAAACAAAGATGAAATTTTCCAAAATGATATTCCCCCGAATCGTTTGCAAAGATATAGTCTATGATACCACTTATAGACCCATAATGATAGTACAAACCGTGCTGTGAAGGACAAAAGCATTCCTTTTTTAAGCGCGCTGTGTTATGATAATTACGTAATTTTACTATTTATAAGGCGACATATAAGCCGGCTATATGCACAAAAGGGGAACATAGATGCTTCTGACACTTAACGATATTGGAAAGAGCTTTGGCGCAGAGCGAATTTTTGAACATATTAGCGCCGCCGTCAACGAACAGGACCGAATTGCCCTGATCGGGCCTAACGGGGCAGGAAAAACAACGTTACTTAACATCATAGCTGGGTTTGAAGATCCGGATGAGGGCAGTGTTGCCCGCGCTGGAACGTTGAACGTCGGCTATCTGCGCCAGAACGGCGGGCTTTCGGCCGACGGAACAATTGAAAGCGAGATGAAACGCGCGCTGCAAGAAGTTTATGCGGTAGAGCAAGCCATGTTGGCAACCGGGGAGCAGATGGCGGGTGAGCAGCACGGTACGGCGCGTTATGCCCAGTTGGAACAGGAATACCAGAGTCAGGAGGCAAAATTTATCAGCCTGGACGGTTACCACGCCGCAGTGAAGATCAGCACAGTACTAAACGGCATGGGTTTTGGCAGCTTTGAACGTGCGACGCCAGTCGCAAGCATGTCCGGTGGCGAGCGCACGAGGCTGATGCTGGCCAAGCTTTTGATTGAAGCACCCGACATTTTAATTCTGGATGAGGCGACCAACCATCTTGACTTTAAAATGCTGGCATGGCTCGAGGAATATCTTGCATCCTACCGCGGGGCAATACTGACCGTGAGCCACGACCGTTATTTTCTGGACCGCGTAACCAACGTAACTTGGGAGATAGAAAACCTGAGTCTTGTCTCTTATCCTGCGCCCTACGGACGTTATCTGGCTTTGCGTGCTGAGCGGCTTGACCGCATGGAAAAGGAGTATGAGCACCACATTCAGGAGGTTGCACGTCTTCAGGACTATGCCGATCGCAACATGGCGCGTGCCTCAACATCGGCTAGCGCAAAAAGCCGCCTGAAAATGATAGAGCATCTTGGCGAGGCACAAAAGCCCTTTGTACCGAAAAAACCACCGTTGATTCGTTTTGAACCCAAGAGCCGCCCGGTGTCCGATATCCTATTGGCGCGTGGGCTGACTGTTGCCGTGGGAGAGGGAGAACAGCGCCGCGAACTGCTTTCCGCCGCCGATATTCACATCAAGCGCGGTGAGCGGGTGGCGATTATTGGTGAAAACGGCGCGGGTAAATCAACACTTTTAAAGACGCTTGTTGGAAAACTGGCTCCCGCCAGCGGCGAGCTTGAGTGGGGCCGGAATGTCAGCCTTTCCTGCTTTGAGCAGGATTCTTCCGACCTGCACCCGGATAAAACCGCGTTGATGGAGCTTTGGGATCGTTTTCCGCTTTCCAACGAGCACACACTGCGCACGCTGCTGGGTGGATTGCATCTTGAGGGTGAAGAAGCGTTTAAAACGATTGGCGTACTATCAGGCGGCGAGCGAGCGCGCATTAAACTGGCCATCGTAATACTCGAGCATGGAAACGTGCTGGTAATGGACGAGCCTACCAACCATCTTGATATTCCGGCCAAAGAGGCGCTGGAAATGGCGCTGATGAAATTTGAGGGGACAGTCATTGTGGTCTCTCATGACCGCTATCTGCTTTCGCACCTGCCTACGCGCATCTTACGGATGGCGGACGGAAATCTGCAAAGCTTTGATGGCGGATTTGAGGAGATGCAGGCGCAACTGGCGCTAAGCATACCACAGGAAAAGGCAGAAGATATAGCTGAAACGTCTAAGGCCGAAAGCAGCGCGCAAAAGGCCTTTTACCGCTCAAAGGCACAGCGCAGCGCCGAGGTGGCGGCAAAAAAACGTCTGGAACGTCTGGAGCAGGATATTGCAACAACCGAAGCAGCGCTGGAAGAAGCGCAAAAACAGCTTGCTGACCCTGAGGCCGGCACCAACTATGAGCGACTTACCGAGCTGACGCAGCGGATAGCTGATCTTGAGGTTGAGCTCAACGGATATTATGCTGAATGGGACCAGCTGCTATAAAACAGGCTAGGCTTATATATGGTGAAGTGATTAAGAAGGAAAGACAGAAAAGAGGCGGGACAGTATGAAAATCGAATGGAATAAAAAGCACACAGCCATAGCGGTTTATGCGCTGCTGGTACTGATGATTATAATTCCTTATTATTTGGCGCTGGCTAATCTTCCATTGGTATGGATGACGGTGCGCAAGCTTTTTCACCCTATTTTGCCGATGGCTTACGGATTTGTCATCGCTTATTTGCTCAACCCCATTATGGTGGAAATAGAAACGCTTCTGGGTAAATCAAAATTTTACGGCAAGCTTAATCAGAATTATCAGAGGGCGATTTCGCTGTTGCTTACCTATCTTTTGAGCATCTCGGTGCTGGTTGTCTTTGTGCTCATCGTATTGCCGTTGGTTGCTTCTAATGTTGCGGCAATGTATGAGCAGCTCCAAAACTATGTGGGTGCCACCGAGAATTTTGCCAATGAACTGCTTGAGCGCATTCCGCAGGATCTAATTCCGCAGGAGTATGTCGATCAACTCACCCAGATGGCAGGCAACAGCATTCAGGATCTTATCAACTGGATGGCGACCTCAGCACCAAAGGCCATCGGGCTGATTTGGCAGCTTGGTTCGGGATTAATTGCGACTTTTTTGGCTGTGGTGGTATCAATCTACCTGCTGTTTGCAAAAGAGCGCTTTATCGCACAGCTAAGAAAAATTCTCTGCGCATTTCTACCCAAAAAGAGTGTAAAGCGCCTTGTTATGGTCACCCGCACCACACACATGATGTTTGGACGTTTCATCACTGGCAAAGTGATCGATTCCATCATTATTGGCATTCTGTGCTTTGTGGGGCTTAGCATTATGCAAATGCCCAATGCCGTGTTGGTCAGCTTCATTGTGGGCATCACCAATGTTCTGCCTTATTTTGGCCCGTTTGTTGGGGCTGTGCCAGGGTTTATTCTTATTGCGGTCATCTCTCCGGTGCAGGGCCTTATCTTCTTGATTTTTATCTTGGTGCTTCAGCAAATTGACGGCAACATTATCGGCCCGATGATATTAGGCGATTCCACTGGGCTTTCCGCCTTTTGGGTGGTGTTTGCCATCTTGTTTTTTGGCGGGATGTTTGGTGTGGCAGGCATGTTTATCGGCGTGCCAACCTTTGGCGTGATCTATGCACTGATAAAGGATAGTATTGCTGAACGGCTAAGTGCAAAGGGAATGCCGGTTGGTACAGAGGATTATATCGCACCGCTGGAAATTGATGATCAAAAGTGATGAATAAAAGAAATCATCTATAATGATTAACGGGCGCAATGCGCTTATACAAAGAGATTCTGTATAAGCGCATTGCGCCCGATTCAGATCGTTTAATAAGGGTAGTCTTGTTTGATAAGAATCGGGGGAATAGTGTGAAAGGGGGGCGGTGAGCCCCCACTTTCGCGTTGAGGCGCACAAAGTGCGCCGGAGCGCTCGCCCGCGGGCGACAAAACGGGCAAAATTGTCCGTTTTGCGGAGCTTGTCAGAAAAGACTAAGCGGGGCGAAAGACTTTTTCGACAAGCTATAACGGGCGCAATGCGCTTATACAAAGAGATTCTGTATAAGCGCATTGCGCCCGATTATTATTTAGCGAGGACGAAACTGATTGATAGATGGTTAATCCGAACTGGAATCGGCACTTTCGGGGTTGAGATTCAGAGCGGAGTCTATCATATGTATCAACTCAAGGGTGCTGCGAAAATGCGCTTCTTTACCTTGATTCATCCATTTCAATGTGCCCTGCCATGTATCGTTTTGCTGGTAGGCAATTTGAACAATAAAAGTGTCGTTTGATTGTTTGTGGCTCACATGTCTTCCCCCTATGAAAGGTTATTTACAATATTATATCAGAGGCTGGTTACAAATTGGGTTGCATCATACGATTGGTTAAAATTCAAAAGTGCTCGAAACAAGTCGAATTTTCAAAGGTGCTTACTAAAATTCTATAGTTATTATACAGCAAAAAGTTACGGAATTAGACACTTTTTTTAAATAATGCTGGATTTTTAGAAATAAATATCCTATAATTAAGAAAATACTTACCAAAATGCTATTTTCAAAATAATTTTATATATTGGGTATTGGGGGCAATATTATGCGGGTCAGTGATTCTAACAATAAAAGTGCCAACGGCAAAGAATTGCGCATTTCTATGCTGGGCCAATTTGAACTTCAGGTCGATGATGTAATAATTAACGACGGAATAAACCGTTCCCGTAAAATGTGGAACCTGCTTGCGTATATTGTATCGCACAGGGATAAGCTGATTTCACAACAGGAATTTATCAACGCCCTTTGGGGCGATGAATCGGGACAGAATCCAATTAATGCACTTAAAACGCTTCTTTATCGCATCAGACTGTTACTGACGCCCCTTGAAAAGAAGTATGCTGCAGAGTTTATTTTGTCTCAGCGCGGTTCCTACAGCTGGAACAATGCCATTAACTGCAAGGTGGACGTAGATGAGTTTGAAACGCTTTGTCGCCGCGCAGCAGACGAAAAGCTGGATGAGATAAAGCGAATTTCGCTTTATCGCGAGGCGATGGATATTTATCGCGGAGATTTTCTTCCCAAGTTGAGCATGGAGTTCTGGGTCATTCCGCTGAGCGTGCATTACCACTCGCTCTACCTGACAGCGGTGAAACGGTTTGTTGATCTGCTCGATCGCAATGGACTCTACATAGAGATATCTCAGGTTTGTACAAATGCAATTGCCATAGATCCGTTGGACGAGGATCTTCACTGTATGCAGATTCGCGCACTGCTTCGTCAGGGTAAAAACTCGGCAGCTCTTTCACAGTATGAAAAGGCAACCGACGTTCTTTACCGCAATCTGGGAATAAAACCTTCAGATGCGCTGCGCAGGTTGTACGTGGACATCATGAGAACCAATGAATCGCTCGAAACTGACCTTGGCGTCATTCAAGACCAGTTGCGCGAGGCGGTGGCTGAGCCCGGTGCATTTGTCTGTGAGTATGGCTTTTTTAAAGAAGCCTACCGCCTTGAAATTAGACGTGCCGCCCGTTCCGGACTCGCCGTATTTATCGGTCTGTTCACTGTCTATACCGATACGGGGGAGATACCTGAGCTGTCTCTGCTGAATCCAGCCATGGATCAGCTGCTGGAAGCGATAAAGTTAAGCCTTCGCAAGGGGGACGTCGTTTCGCGGTACAGCGGCATGCAGTATGTGGTCATGCTGCCTGCTTTGACCTACGAGGATGGGGAGCTGGTCATGAACCGTATTGTCAATAACTTTTATAAGCAGATTCGCCGCAAGCCGGTTAAGCTGCATTACCGGCTGCAACAGCTGGAACTCCCGGAGGAAATGCTCTAAACTGCAAACATTGAACCGACAGTTATTCAGGGCTAAATTTCCGGCCAGCCCGCATTGCGGGGTCTTGATGTTATATCAGTTAAGTGTGGCAATCGTATGGATTCAGAAGGTCAGGACACAGGAAAGAGGTGAAACCCTTGAAAGCGGTATATTATTATCCCGCTTCGGCGATGAGGATTTGCATTGACCATATCTCCAATATGGAGATCAGTGGTCGCGCATATTGCCCTCAGTTAGAGGAACCCATTGTTTTTAAGGATTTAGGCATGTTTTTGGTTATGGCAGACCGCGCGCTCGACCGCCGTGGATATCCACTTGCATTTCAGAAAAAGCGTAGCTTTGCTGAGGTAAGCCCCAGTGTGGACGATGACGCTCTTTACAAAGAGGCCAAGCTTGCACGTCAACACGAACAAGTGGTCGATGTTAGTGCAATGCGTGGAGAGATTTGTACCTTTCTGGTGCATATCTTATCGCGGCGCAATTGCAGCTGGCAAGGACGTATCGACTGGATTGATGATGGCGATTTCGATACCTTTAACAGTGCGCTGGTATTCTTGCGAAGGGTCGGTTTACATCTGATGCAGCTTTCGCCGGGTAATAGCAAGAGTCCCAAATACCGATAAGTGCAATAAAAACACTGTTTTTAAGCGTAAAACAGTGTTTTTATTATCGCATTTAATTAGGCATCCTCTCTTGGTGCCCCGATACTAAATGGTTTCACAGGACCTTTAACTGAATGCCTGTGTAATATGTGCTTTGTTGTATATACTGAGGATGGTTTTACAGGATCTGTTCGGTAAATAATGTGGTTTATGACTCACTACTTACCCTGTCGAACTAAAACAAACGGAGAATTGGACATGAACATTCAGATATTCGGCAAAAATAAGTGCTTTGACACTAAAAAAGCAGAACGATATTTTAAGGAACGCGGTATTCGCGTCCAACGCATTGACCTGTTGCGCTATGGCATGAGTGCCGGAGAATTCTCATCGGTGTTATCGGCTGTGGGCGGCGTTGATGCACTGCTCGATGAAAAGGCACCTGACGCTGCACTCGTCAAATATCTTGCACATGAGCAGGATAAAGTGCAAAAGCTTTTAGAAAACCCAAAACTTTTAAAAACACCGATTGTACGTAATGGTAAGCAAGCCACATTGGGGTATTGCCCAGAGGTTTGGCAAACGTGGCAATAGCTAGGGGCTGAAGACTATCGGATATCAATTACGGCTTATTTGTTTATAGGTTATTTATAGTCGCATATTGTTTGTGCGAAATATAGAATAAAGGAATTGTTGTCGTGAAAACAGAAAAGGCTAAAAGAAAACTGATCACCGGCGGGAGCCAAGCAAAGCAGAGTCTATTAGTTCTATTTTTAGAGAAGAATTTTTGGCTGTTATCTCTTGCTATTTTTGGCGTTATTGTTTTCTTTACATGTTATCGTCTTGGCCAATTGCCTGCAAGGGACTGGGATGAAGCGCGCCATGGTATCTCCGCTTATGAGATGATGAAAAGTGGGGATTATATAGTCAATACATATCAATATGCGAATGATTATTATAATTTAAAACCGCCAATGAGTTTTTGGGGGATTGTGCTTGGTTATAAGCTTTTCGGTTTTACACTGTTCGGGATGAGGTTTTATTCTGCTCTCGCTTTTATCCTGTCGGTGGCAAGTGTATTCTTTTTCTGCTTTAAGCGTTATGGAAGAATCGAAGCGCTTTGTACACTTCTTTTTTTGGCATGTGCATCGCCGTTTTATCGTTATCATTTTGCGCGGCATGCCGACGCAGATAGTCTTTTTTCATTGTTTGTCTTAATATCACTTTTAGCCCTCATGCTCATGGAAGAATGGTCGCCGGCTATTTATATCTGCCCCTTTGCTTTCTCGCTTTCGTTTCTGACAAAAAGTTGGCATTCACTCTATGTACCGCTGATTGTATTTGTATTTATGTTGCTTCGAAAAATGTTTTTTTCTATAAAACCGCTGCAATGGTGTGGTTTTATTGGGATGGGTGCGCTTCCATTGTTCTTATGGGGTATGGCGCGTTTCTCACAAGACGGTACAAAATTTTTCATAGACATGATACGCGTCGATCTGCTTAATCGCACCACGCAGGTTTTAGAAGGTCATTTTGGTAGCTCATTATTTTATCCCAAGATACTTTTCTACCGTTCTCTTATCACAGGTTTTTTACCTGTCGCACTTATTATCCTTTATGTGTTTTTCAGCATCCACCAATCGGTAGATCTATCAGAAAAGAGTAATTTTAAGCACGATTTACCGGTCATTCTAATGTGGTTCTTTGTTCCACTGGTTCTATTTTCAATTGCAAAGACGAAGCTTTCATGGTATAGCATTCCTATATTGTATCCGATTATCATATTTTCCGGGGTGGTCTTTGCACTGATGCTGCAAAGTAAACCCCACGCTATATTGGGCCGAGCAATTGCTTGCGCATTAGTTGTATTGGTTGTTGTTCCCAGTTTTATGAGAACCTATCAGGAAATTCAGCCGGCTTATAGCGACGATCTTCAATGGATGCTTCATGATGAAAAGTCTTTGCTATCCGCCACAGCCGGAAGTACAGCTTATATTGTTGCCGATAACGCCAACCTTATTGAGTCCGGCAAGCAGAAGTATGTGCTACTGGGTGAGCTCTACTATGACTGGAAATGCAAAGAGGGCGATGTCGACAGTTTTCTCTCTGATCAAGGCGCATCGGTTATGGTCATTTCCCAAGATATTTATCAGAATAACCTACAAAAAGTTAGCATGTTAAAAACACTGACCCAAAATCAATATTTTTATATACTGACAAAATAGTGTATGGGTTTTTAGCCTCGAATTTCAAAAACAAAAATCCCCCTCATGCAGTTTTATCTTGCGTGAGGGGGATTTATATTATTTAACCATTAAGTAATCTTAAGAACCTATTTGTTGCTTACTCCGCCGCTTTAAACGATACAAAGGGATTGACGGTTTCGCCCATGACCTGCGGCAGCTTGCCGTCCCACCGCTGCACCTGCTGATACTGGATATATTCGGGGCTCTGATTCAATTGTTTTTGAATAATTTCAATAGTATAAGCCTGTGCATCAGCCTTAATCTTTTCACTGTCGGCCTGAGCTTGTGCCTCGATAACGGCTTGTTTTGCCAGCTCTTCCTTTTCCTTGGTCTTATTCTGCATGGTCAGTGCCTGCTGCTCGGCGGCAACCTTGGCGCGAATGGTTTCTTCAAATCCATCTTCAAAATCTAAATTTTCCATTGCGAACGAAACGACGGTTATGCCGCTGCTGCCAAGACTGGTGCGCAGCGTTTCTTCAATGCTTTCCTGTACGGCGGCGCGATTTTGCACCAGATCTTCTGCCCGAACCTGGCCGATTGCGTTTTTCATAGTTGATTGCATTTGGGGAATGATAAGTTTTGTCTCAACATTGGCGATGCCTACATTTCGGATTAAATCGCCGATTAATGCTTTATCGTAGATGTAATTTAGCTTCACCTGTAAATTTTCAACTGTCTGGGTGTCCTTGGTATAAGCGGTGGTATTCATTTCGTACATTTGTTCACGAATGTCAAAAGTTCGTATGGATTGTACAAACGGAATTTTAAAATTCAGACCGGCACTTAAAGATGTGTCAACAATACGGCCGAACTGATATTTAACGCCTATGTAGCCTTCATCAATTACTGAAAACGACAGGCTGCCCAACACGATTAGTGCGACAAGCAGAATGATGATAATAACAGAACGGGATAGCGACTTGAAAAAATTACCTGTGGTTGGCGCACCACCTGATGCTGTACCATTACTTTGATTAAACTGAAATGTCATGTCTGCTTTACCTCCCAAAAGACACATTTAGCTTATTAATGTTTAAAGTATATCATGCGACGTAATACTAAACAATGAAAATTTTTGACTAAACTGTTTCAAAATGTATTTTAGTTATTAAAAATTAGTTTAAATCGAAAAAACACCTATTGCTAAAAAATATTAGTTTTTTTTAACTTATATTTATTAATTATGTATAAACTGTGGAACTTAATATAAAAATTTTTAAACTTTCACGGTTTGAGTTGAAATTTGGCCCGGATAATGATATAACGGTAATATTGCCTAAAAGCAAATCCCGATATTGCGCAATATAACCAATCTGAATGATAGGATATTGCAGCAGAAACAGGAGGAATCAGTTGTGTTACAGTTTGTTGTGACCTTTAATTTAACACTTTTTATTCTATTTACATTGTTCTATTTGTACCAGATTGGTTATGCGGTTGTAGGTGTTGTTCGTCGGCCACAAAAGCCGCCAGAAGCGATGAAAAATCATCGTTTTGCAGTTCTGATCGCCGCCAGAAACGAGAGCGCTGTTATAGCTGAGCTAATTGACAGCATTAAAAAGCAAAACTATCCACGAGAGCTATTGGATATATTTGTGGTGGCAGATAACTGCACCGATAATACTGCGGCTGTTGCAAGAAGCGCGGGGGCTACCGCGGTTTATGAACGTTTTAATCATCTACAGGTTGGCAAAGGCTATGCGCTTGACTATGTGCTTAAAAGCATTGCACGGGACTATGGTGCCAATACCTATGAAGGCTATTTTGTTTTTGACGCGGACAACCTTTTGGATGAAAACTTTATACGTGAGATGAATAAGTGGTTTGACCGGGGTTATCGTGTTCTTACATCGTTCCGTAATTCTAAAAATTTTGCATCCAATTGGCTGTCAGCTGGCTATTCTCTTTGGTTTATGCGCGAATCGCGCTATTTAAACTATCCGAGAATGTTGTTGGGGACAAGCTGCGCGATATCTGGTACCGGCTTCTTGGTGCATAATGATATAATACGCAAGAACAATGGCTGGAAACACCATCTATTGACGGAAGACATTGAATTTTCTGTGGATTGCGTCATAAACGGAGAAAAAATCGGATATTGCCACACCGCCGTGGTTTATGATGAACAGCCCTGCACCTGGAGTCAGTCCTGGACGCAGCGGTTGCGTTGGGCTAAGGGCTTTTATCAGGTATTCGGGCGTTACCATAAGCAATTAATCCACGGCTTTTTGGTAAAAGGCCAGTTTGGTTGTTATGATATGTTTATGACGATTGCGCCGGCATTGTTTGTTTCGCTGGCCAGTGTGACAGTCAACGGCATTTTCTTGCTCAATGCACTTCTGGGGGCAGATGTTGCACCCAAAATGATCCCCTTGACAACTAGTGCTATTATGGCATCCGTATTTAACTTCTATGTAGCATTGTTTTTATTTGGCTTGCTGACAACTATTACCGAATGGAAGCAGATCCATGCCCCTGCATCCAAGAAACTTTTATATGTCCTTACTTTCCCGATATTTATCTTCACTTACGTTCCAATTTCGATCGTAGCATTATTCAAAAAGATTCATTGGAGCCCCATTACGCACACAATCAATCGTTCGATAGATGATATGGTGCACCAATAAACCAAATTAAATTCATCATGTGCGTTTTTACAAATTAAGTCTTCCTACGCATAACAAGCACACTCTCGCAGATAATATTAAAGCGAAGAGAAAAGGCTGAGAATAACGGAAGATATGCGGCTGGTTTCTTCAGACGAAGGAGCCGGCCGCTTGTCTTGAAAATAGTAGTAGGGAAAGTGGTGTAAGCATGGAAAATAAAGAATTCGCTGTCGATAGCAACGGCGAGGATAAGCGTGTTCAGCAACAAGCCGAAATGCAGAGCAACTCTCAAAAACAAGCGATAAAAACCGATCAAGGGCGGATTCCTACTATTGAGCAGATGTCTGAAAAGCCGACTGACGATGAAAATGGCACAATGCTAACCACCGCAGAAATTATTGATTTTGCCGAAGGTACAGACACCTATCTATAAATTTTAAAAGCAAAAAGTCCAGCCTTGTGGTTGGGCTTTTTTTGTAAACAAATACGGTCCAGCACGATTTTACTTGTATGAATTTGATTATCTAATATATTGGGCATATTAAAACTGAAAGACTTAATTTAAAGTGTAACAATGGGTCAGGTAGTTCTATTTTAAAAAGGAGTTTGACGCGCTAAACAAAAAACGCTATGATATTAAATAAAAAAATACATTTGGAAGTGAAAGCATGTGACCCAGTGGCAGCACCAGATATTTGGACGAGGGAAAGCGGTATTAAATAGTCAGTTTGTTCGCGTATTGATTATTGGCGTAGTGGTAGCGCTGACTTCGCAGCTTTATTTTTTGCCTGGTGTGGGCGGTTTTCGCTTCTCGGGCGCAGTAATTTTATACCCTGTGTTGCTTACGAAAATGTTTCCAGGGCGTACAGTGCCTGCCGTAGGCGCCGCAACAGCAGGAATTGTGTGGATTTCTCGCATTTTCGTGAATTGGCTTGTGAGACAGGCACCCGCGAGTGCGGCTTTGGCCGCTATTCCCGGGGCGCTGTTTTATCTTTGCTATGGGGTAATGTTTTACCTTCTTGTGCTTAGACGGGGCAAATTGGCGTTGTCTCGTTTCATGTACGGATGCTTAGTAGCGGATGTAATTTCCAACATTATCGAGCTTGGGCTTTCGACTGGGTTTCACTACGGGGCGCAGCCCAAGGTGTTTTATTTGCTATTGGGCGGGGTCGCACTGGTGCGGTCTGTGTGTGCGACAGGACTGTTGTGGTGGCTGGGATATTACCGACGGCTCCTGTTGTTAGAGGAACGTGAACGGCGATACCTGAGGCTGTTTCTTATGACTGCACAACTCAAGGATGAGCTTTATTTTCTTGAAAAGACCGCAGGCGATATTGAAAGGGTCATGGGCAAGGCTTACGAGCTTTATGAGGGCTTAGCCGACGGATCGCAGGTTGAACCGGGGAAAAATCGCCAACTGGCTCTGATTATTGCACGGGATGTACACGAGGTAAAAAAGGGACATTTGCGCATTTTAAAAGGCATTGAAGCCGAAGTGGAAGCCGCCTATGATCGAGAGATCATGCACATTGCAGATTTAATGAAAATACTTAAGGAATCTGCACGCAAAACCTTTGACCGACAAAAGCCGCAGAAAATTCGCGTCATCATTCGGGTGGATCATGATTTTGTTACCCGTGAGCACCATCGCCTGATGTCGATTTTGCGCAATTTGGTCACCAATGCTATTGAGGCAATGGAGCAGGCAGATACAAGCGGAACTATTAAGGTGGAGGAGTATTTGGAAGAGGATAACATCGTTTTTCGAGTGGAGGATAATGGTCCAGGTGTGCCGACTCGCATGCAGGATAAAATTTTTAACATCGGCTATTCGACTAAGTTCAACCCAGTGACAGGTGATATCAACCGTGGTGTGGGGCTTGCAGCGGTGAAGTCACTCACAGAAGAGCTGGGTGGTTTGGTAACCATAAAGACAGTAGAGGGACACGGCTGCGTTTTTTTAGTGCGCATTCCACGCGCTCGGCTGGAGGAGGATTATGAGGATATACATCATTGAAGACGACCCCACGGTCGTAGCCGTGCTGGAGGGTATTATAGAAAGCGAAAATCTGGGCGAGATTTGCGGAACAACCGAAGATGGTCACGTTGATCTTGCGCAGATTGCGGCCTGTGGACCTGACCTGATTCTAATCGATCTGCTTATGACTGATATGGACGGCATTCAGGTTGTGCGCGAGTTAAAAGCCCGACAGTCTTCGGCTCGATTTATCATGATTTCACAGGTCAGTGCCAAAGAAATGGTGGCAAAAGCCTATGAAGCCGGTGTGGAATTTTTTATCCATAAACCAATTAATTTGTTTGAGATTAAACGGGTGGTCGGAAATGTAGCGCAACAGATTGAGCAATCGCGCACGCTTTCCAGCATTCAAAATATGCTCCATGCCGGATTTGGGTCGCAGGCCACACACACCGCACCTGCCAGCCGCGAAGAACTTTGGCGCCAGCGCCTTAAAAGCATCTTGATTCAGTTGGGAATGGCAGGGGAGAAGGGTTCAAAGGATATTATTGAACTATGTATCACACTACTGCGCCGGCGTGAAACGGTGTCTCAAGTGGGAATGCGCACGCTTTGCGCCCAACTGGGAAGTAACCCTAAGTCTACCGAACAGCGTATCCGGCGTGCGACCGAACGCGGTTTGCACCATCTGGCAAGTCTTGGTTTAGAAGACTACGGTAACGAAGTGTTCATACAGTACGCCTCTCGATTGTTTCCCTTTGGGGAAGTGCGCGCAGAGATGTCGCGAATTCAAGGCAAGGGTCCAAGCGGGAAAGTAAATCTGAAAAAGTTTATCGATGGCATGGTGATTTTGGCAGAAGAATTTTGAGGCTTTTGTCGTTCAAACGTATACAGTTTATTCAAAAGAGGCTAAAAATGAAAATTAATGTAAAATTTTATCGAAAAAGGCGTATAATTAATAATTTTGCAAAAATTAAGAGGTATTTAAGTAATATATGACAGTAAATAGTGTATAGTTATATGTAAAAATCAATAAAATTGAAGCTAAAAAATCTTCACTACCGCTGCTTTGCAGCGGTTTTTTTATTTTTAAAATGATTTTTATTGGCAATACTAACAAAAGTACTTGGGGTATGATTAGAACAATTGTAGAATCGATTTTTAAATTCGACACATTTTGACGCCAATTGAAGAACAGCTATTACACTCAAAACACACACAGAAACAAAACTGTGAATTGCCGGGCAAGAGCCTGAAGGTCGCGCTTTAAAAATAAAGACGACAACGCGGGGGGCAGGCGGGTAGTTTGAAAGAAATATGACGCGCATGAGGTCAACGAATGTGGACTACCGCGAAATATTTAATGCACAGGGGACGCCTTTGGGGAAAAGCGTCCGGGCACTTTCAGATATCCGCCGCGAAAAGACAGTGGAAGTATAAACAATAGCGTACCGCTGTGTAGTAGGTTTAATGCCCGCCGGAACACCTGACGCAAGGTCATTTTGTCTTTTAGTCTGGCAACGAATGATTTATGGGAGGAAATATGTCTATGGAGCTGTCTTTTAATTTAGTTGAAACTTTTGGTCTTTCGGTTGTAGTTTTATTATTCGGTAAATTCCTGGTTGATAAAATTGGATTTCTGAACAAATTTTGTATTCCGGCCCCGGTTGTAGGCGGTCTGTTGTTCTCGCTGCTCAATCTGGCGCTTAACGTCAGTGGCACAGCAACTATCAAACTGGACACCGGACTCCAAAGCTTTTTCATGGTCTGCTTTTTCACCACAGTAGGCTTCGGTGCAAGCTTGGCTGTTCTTAAGAAAGGCTCGGTCGCGGTTGTTGTGTTTTTGGGTGCGGCTAGCTTGCTGTGCGTATTCCAGAACGCAGTCGGTGCAGGTATTGCCGCACTGATGGGTCAAAATCCGCTTCTTGGCGTGGCTGTAGGCTCTGTTCCTATGACTGGCGGTCACGGTACCTCCGCTGCTTTTGGTCCGATAATGGAAGCAGCCGGTTTAACAGGCGCTTCTACTATCGCAGTCGCTGCGGCTACCTTCGGCTTGGTCAGCGGCAGCTTGATGGGCGGCCCCATCGCTAACCGCTTAATTCGCAAGCGTAACCTGAAGGCTGGCGCTTCAAATTCTGTCACCAACAATTCTGTTATTGAAGAAACCAAAGTTCTTTTAAACAGCAACCACCTGTCCACCGCATTTTTCCAGATTGCGATTGCAATGTTCCTTGGTAGCTATGTTTCTAAGTTGATCGCCTTAACCGGATTGACTGTTCCGGCTTATATCGGTTCGATGCTTGTAGCAGCTTTCATGCGCAACTTCTTCAAGGATGGAACTTCCAAAGAAATTCGCATTGCTGAAATTCAGGCTCTGGGCGATATTTTCCTCGCTGTTTTCTTGGCTCAGGCGCTCATGTCGCTCAAGCTCTGGGAATTGGCAAGCCTGGCACTGCCGCTGGTTGTTATCCTGCTGGCACAGGTCGTTCTTATGTACCTGTTCTCAAACTTTGTCACCTTTAACGTTATGGGCAGAGACTATGACGCTGCGGTTCTTTCTGCTGGTCACTGCGGATTCGGCATGGGCGCAACCCCCAACGGTGTTGCCAACATGACCGCGGTTGTAACCAAGTATGGCCCTTCGCCGAAAGCATTCTTTGTTCTCCCGATTATCGGCGGACTGTTTATCGATTTCGTCAACTCCTTTGTCATACTGTTCTTCATAAACGCACTGAAGTAACACGTACTTTCTGCTGAGCGCCGTCGGGGCTTCGTTGTCTGGAATGACAGCGAGGTCCCGATGGTTTTTATTTTTAATTACTGTACTGGTCTTTTTTTATGCGGACTTTTGCCTGTTTTTGATGGTTTAACTAAACCGATAATACGCACGCGGATGCATAAACTAATTCAAAACAAAGGAGGAGTTTTTGTGGCGCAAAATAATGAGCCGAAATCATTGGCACAAAATACACTGGATCAAATTCCCGAGCCGGCATCTGACGCTCGCAACATCACCGCTTTGGTCAAAGAGGGCGGCAAGGTTACCGGCTATCAGCTCTCGGATAACACAGTTTTGGATAAAACGCGGGCTGTTGCACTGGCACGAGAGGGTGGCATCAGGGGCGTGGGAATCGCTCACCGGGGCGACACAGAATATCTAAAATCGCTCCCCGACGGCAGTGACAACAACAACCTGAGCAATTTGTCCTCAATTTCTCCCGACAAAAAGGAGTAAGCAGAAAAACAGGGCGCTTGAATTTCAGGCGTCCTGTTTTAAATTATTCAGCTTGATTAAACTTTTCAAAAACCCACGCGGTTAGCTCGTTGAGCGAAGGGTGAATAACCATCGAATCATTGATGGGCGCATAGGTGCCAATATCGGGACACAAAATTCTCAGCATTTCAAAATCCTTGGCACCTATTGAACGGCACTTCTTCTGGCACTGATAGCCCGCATTCATCAGGTAGACAAACGGCTGAAGCAGCACAGAGGACTGTGGGCCGACAATGTGAACGCCAAGAATTTTTTTGTTTTCGCCGACAATCATTTTTACAAATCCGTTGTCTTCATCGCGGTCGTGATATCCCATCGCCCTGCCGCCTACAACTTCTGAGTAATAATTTTTAGCAGTCTGATATATCAGACCCTTTTGCTGAACTTCTTTTTCGGTCATGCCGACATGGGATACCTGTGGATGCGTAAAAATGGTCCAGGGAACCGTGTCATAACGGGCCTCTCTTTTTTCGTCTTCTGAGAAGAGGTTACGAATTAAAATTTGCGCCTCATAGTTGGCTTTGTGCCTAAATTGATATTTGCCGTTGATGTCGCCCAAAGCCCAAATATGCTCCTGCGAGGTTTCAAGAAAACCGTTCGTGATAATCCAGCCTTTATTATCCACTGCTACATGTGCTTTTTCAAGCGTGAGGCTGTCGGCGTTGGATTGCACACCGGCGGCCACTAAAATTTCCTCACACTCCACAACCGTGCGCTGGCCAGTGAGGCGGTTCTGGGTGGTTAGCTGCTTTTGACCATCTTTGGAAGTGGCCGATAGAATGTCGCTGTCGTTAAGCACGGTAATACCCGCCCGAATAAATTGTCTTTCGACAAACTGAGCAACCTCGGTTTCTTCTTTGTTCAATATGCCGCTTGTGCGCGAGATGATAGTCACCTGCGTGCCAAAAGCGGAAAAAATGTGGGCAAATTCGGCCCCGATGGCGCCGCTTCCGATGATGGCGAGACTTTTCCACGGCTTTTTGGGAAACTTCTCACCGAAAAAGAGTTCGGAAGTAACATAACCGGTATTTTCGAGCCCTTCAACTTTGGGTACAAAGCTTCTGGCGCCTGCCGCTAGAATAAACCGATCGCCTGAGATCATTTCATCTGCTTGACCAGGCTGAGAAATGACCATATGATTGCTATCAACAAATGCGGCGCTGCCTTTGTAAACCGTCAGGTTTGGAATGCTTTGCAGGTTTTTTTCAATTGTCTTATTAAAATCGATCTGTTTCCACATTCTGCTGGAGATTTTTTCCCAGTCCATCTGCACAGAGCCTGTCCGAATGCCGAATCTTTCGGAGGTTTGAGCTTCACGGATGAAATCTGCGGGATAAACCAGCATCTTAGACGGAATGCAGCCCTTTGTTAGGCAAGTGCCGCCAAACTTCGACCTTTCAATAATTGCACAGCGCAGCCCTTTGTTTAAAGCTGCTTCCATTACCATAAGACCGGCTCCGCTGCCCACGATGACAATATCAAAATGCTTCAAAAAAACGCCTCCTCAGTTTTAAGATATCATCCTCATTTGCTATAAGAAATGATTAGAGTTATTGTAAGCGGATAATAACATATGTTATATCCGCTTTGGATGTCGAAAAATTCGGTTCCTTGTTTTATAATGACCACTTTTAATCTACCATAAAACCGGCTTCATTAGAAGATTTTTAAAAAAATATAAACATAAATTATGGTAATTATAAATATTCTAGGTTGTTATAAAGTAATATAGGTCGCTAAACAAATAGAAAATTGACAAGCGGGTGACAGTGTGGCATAATGGCTGAGAAGCACGCCAAAGAAGTGATATTTTGCGTTGCTAAGGATAATTTGAATAAAAAACGGAAATTTCTTTACCGCCGGGTAGGAAATTTAAGCGCCGGACTTCATATCGCTAGGCCAAGTAAGATATGAAGCGCTGGCGTTTTATGTTTTTTGCGGAGGTTTCGGCATGAAAAATAACAACGCGAATTTAAAAGAGTTTGCAACCTATACGTCTTTCAATGTGCTTGGCATGATCGGGCTTTCGTGTTATATATTGGCGGATACTTTCTTTGTTGCACAAGGGCTGGGGACAAATGGTTTAGCGGCATTGAATCTTGCAATTCCGGCTTATAGTTTGATCCATGGCGGCGGTTTGATGCTTGGCATGGGGGGCGCAACCCAATATACCATTCTAAAAAGCCAACATGATTTACACCGAGCAAACCGCGCCTTTACTGTGACCATGATTTTGGCGATCTTTTATGCTGTCGCACTTTTTTTCACTGGTGTGTTTTTATCTGGCACAATTGCTGATTTGCTGGGCGCTGACAAAGATGTTTTTGATATGTGTCAAACTTATCTTAAAGTACTTTTGCTATTTTCGCCGCTATTCATCGTTAATAACATCATGCTTTGCTTTGTTAGAAATGACGGCGCACCCCAACTGGCAATGGTCGCGATGGTCTCAGGCAGCCTTTCCAATATCGTATTGGATTATATTTTTATCTTCCCATTGAATATGGGGATATTTGGCGCAGTGCTCGCAACTGGCTTTGCCCCGATCATCAGTCTTATGGTTTTATCAGTGTTTTTCATTCAGCGAAAAAACAACTTTCGATTAGTCAAAAGTGCCATCCCTGCCCGAATAGTACAAGGGATTTTCTCCTGTGGTGTGCCATACTTAATTTCAGAACTGGCTTCGGGCGTTGTGATGATTGCGTTTAATTTCATTACGATGCACTTGGCGGGCAACACCGGCGTGGCCGCTTATGGCGTGATTGCCAACATTTCGATTGTGGTTATCTCAATATTCACAGGCGTCGCGCAGGGCATTCAGCCGATCATTAGCCGACTCTACGGCGTTGGTGACCGCAAGGCGCTTACGGCGACGCTGGGCTATGCGATGAAGGCGATGGCGATATTGTCAGCCACCATCTACGCATTGGTTTTCTTTGGTGCTGATCCCATTGCGGCTGCGTTTAACAGCACCCAGAATGTGCAGATGCAGGACATTGCGACAGCAGGTCTTAAAATTTATTTTACATCCTGCGTCTTTGCAGGCTTTAATATCATCGTTTCGGCCTATTTTGCCGCGACGGCACATGCCCGCCCTGCCTATATAATTTCACTTTTGCGCGGTTTTATCATTGTTTTGCCGACGGTATTCCTGCTGTCCGCTATCTGGGGGATGACGGGCGTCTGGTGCGCACTGCCTGTAGCGGAGGCGTCGGTGTCACTTATTGCGTTGACACTTTATTATCGCATACAGCCTTTTTAGAGCGACATTTTTGCGGATAAGTTACTTTTATTGTCCCTCTTTTGCAAAAATATGTTACAATAAAATAAGACAGGCGCGCAGCCTCGCAACTGTATATCAAGGAGCGTTATCATGCCAAGATGCCAAGTGACCCTTACCGCAAATTCGGGCGTACTGATTGAATGCAACGGTATTAAAGTCTGTTGCGACGCTTTTCACGACGACAAGGCCGTAGAATTTAGCACTGTTTCGCCAGAGATGCAGCAAAACATATTAGAGTCTCCGGCATTTCTAAATCCGGACATGATTTTTTACACCCATAATCACCGCGATCATTATACCCGTTCAGCGGCGGAACAGGCGTGCAGGCGGTCGCCTGATGCGCGGTTAGTCTCGCCGATGAAAGAACTGGATAACAGCCTTTTTCTATCTGAGGATAAGCACAAAATGACGCTCAAAAATGCGAAGTTTTCCTTTAAGCAGCTGCGTCATGACGGCAAGGAATATATTGATTTGCCCAATTATGGCTGCCTGATTAATTTTGATGGATTTCGGGTGCTGATTCTTGGTGACTGCGTCATTTGTAACCCTGCGCTGGAGGAATGGATTCAGGACACACCGATTGATTTGGCGTTGCTGAACTTTCCGTGGCTGACATTAAAGCGCGGAAGGGCATTTATTGCTGACGTCATTCGTCCCAAACATGTGATGTTTTACCATTTGCCCTTTGCCGCTGACGATGTCGGCGGCTACCGCGAGGCGACGGCCAAAAGCCTGCCGCTGCTCACCGTGCCCCGAGATGCCCGTGTGTTACAAGAGCCGTTTCAGACCGAAACGGTCGAATAAGCAACTGGTGTTAAATGTTATTTTGCCGCATTCCGCGTGCAAATATATTAAGCAATTAGGTAAGAAGGGATGTCTTATTGATGGAAGATCGTTTGTATGATTATTTTATTACGCGGGATTATAACTGTGCTGAAACTATTTTGAGGGCGGCGAATGATCAATATTGCCTTGGCCTGCGCGAACAGGATTTTAAGCTGGTCAGTGCGTTTGGTGGCGGTATGGGGTGTGAGAAAACCTGCGGCGCGCTTTGCGGGGCGCTTGCGGCTATCGGAAGCCTTAAGGTGACGGACCGCGCCCATGCCACCGAGAATTTTAAAGAGATGTGTGCCGGTTTTGTCAAAAAATTTGAGACAGATTTGGGCAGCATAGACTGTGACACACTAAAGCTCAAATATCGCAATGAAGAAACGCGTTGTCTTAAAACGGTGGAATTAGCCGCCAAATCGCTTGAAGATTATTTAAAAGAGATATAAGTGCTTTCTTAAAAACGCTTTAAGGCCGCCTGTTTTAAACAGGCGGCCTTAGTTTATAAAACACATACTTTTAATTGAATTAAGCTCGCGGATATGACATCTTTAAAAAGCCAGAGGAATGACACTGAGCATAAAATTAAAGATGCTGTTCGTTATCTGCCAATTGCTTCAGTGGCAGGCATCAATGCGGCCTGAAGCGCGTCCAACGATTTTTGCGGCGTGCTATCCGCCTCAATCGGCAATAAGGTTCCGCGGCATCTGTAGAAGTCTGCGAGCGGTTCCGTTTCGTGGTGATAAATCTTCAAACGGTCGGCGATGGTCTCGGGCGAATCATCTGCCCGGGCGATGATCGGCCCACCGCACACGTCGCAAACCCCATCTTTTTTGGGAGGCATTGAGTCGAGATTATACCCCGCCCCACAGCGAGAACACACCCGCCGCGCCGCCATGCGCTTAATCACAATTGCATCTGGCACCATGAGCAAGACCGCTTTATCAATTACCACGCCAATGGCCTCAAGCCCTTCGGCCTGCGCTACTGTTCGGGGTACGCCATCGAGAATAAAGCCCGCTTCGCAGTCGGGCTGTGACAGTCGGTCTTTGACAATCCGCAAAATCAGCTCGTCGGGCAATAGCTGGCCTTTGCGCATGAGCCGGTCGGCCTCTTCAGCAGTGCTGCCACCTTTTTTGACTGCGGTGCGCAGCATCTCTCCGGTTGATATGTGGGGGATGTTAAACCTGACAGCAACATCCTTGGCAAGTGTGCCTTTTCCTGCTCCGGGGGGCCCCAACAAAATCATCTTCATTTTAAGGACATCTCCTTCTCACTATGGCGTGGCGTCTTGACTAAAACATGTGCGGGACGATTGACCTGCCCTGATTGAAACAAAACAAATCCATAACATTAGCTTAAACTAAAATGCATGACAGTGCAAGTTCGTCAGACATACCCCAAGCAGCGCCGTTAACTAATGAGGCGGCAGCAAATTCTATAAACAGACAGGGCGTGACAAGATGTTTCAGGTTGTCGTACATTTTGCGTGATAAAACTGGCGGAATACCTAAACTATTGCGCATTAATTTTTTCAGCAAGCTCGTTGAGGTAGACCCACCGCTCGGTTTTGGTCTCAAGCTCAGCCTTCAACGCATCCATTTGAGCTGTGAGTTCCTGTAACCGGATATAATCGCTGGCAACCTGTGCAATCTCGTATGCGCAAGTTGAAATCTTGTTTTCAAGCGTGGCAATATCGTCGTCAATTGTATTAAATTCCTGCTGCTCTTTAAATGAAAACTTTAATTTTCGCGCTTTTGGTGCAGACTCTCTCGAGGTGGATGCGCCCTGAGTAGCGGATGCCTCTTTTTTGGCCTCCGTTTGTGCGGGCGGCCTTTTTTCGGCATAGTCGCTGTAATTGCCGTTATAGCAGTCGACTTTGCCGTCGCCGGCCACGTCAAATATTGAGGCGGCAATCTTGTCGAGAAAATAGCGGTCATGCGAAACTGCAACGACTGCCCCGGGGAAGGACTCAAGGTAGTCCTCTAATATTGCCAGCGTTTCAATATCCAGATCGTTGGTCGGCTCGTCAAGCAGCAGGATATTGGGCGCTGCAATCAGGATGCTCAAAAGGTAAAGCCGCCTGCGCTCGCCGCCGCTGAGCTTTCCGATGGTGGAATATTGCATATCGGATGAAAATAAAAAACGCTCCAGCATTTGAGAAGCCGAAAAGGTACCCTCCTCAGTCTTCACCTCACCCGCAATTTCACTGATAAAGTCATACACGCGCTGGTTCGGGTTCATTTCGCGGCCTTCCTGCGTAAAATAACCGATTCTTACCGTCGAACCAGTATCGACTGTTCCGCTGTCGGGCGTCAAGCGTCCTGCAAGCAGGTTTAGCAGCGTCGATTTGCCTGCGCCGTTTTTGCCTACAATGCCGATGCGGTCATCTTTTTGAACGCTGTATGAAAAACTATCAATAACAAGGCGTCCGTCAAAGCTTTTACAAACGGATTCCATCGTGATGAGCTTCTTGCCCAGACGGCTTGAGACCGTCGCCATTTGAACAGCGTCGTCAGTGACGGGCGCCGATTGTGCCATCAACGAATCATACCGCTCAATTCGGTCGCGGCTCTTGGTGCCACGCGCTCTTGGGCCGCGCATAATCCACTGGTATTCACGGCGTAAAATCGACTGGCGTTTACGCTCGCTGGCTTGTGACATTTCGGCGCGCTGCGCTTTAAGCTCGAGGAATTTGGAATAGTTTGCCTCGTAGGTGTAAAGCTTTCCGTGGGCCAGCTCGACGATGCGGGTCGCAACTCTTTCGAGAAAATAGCGGTCATGCGTGATCATAATCAGCCCGCCGGTAAAGCGGCTCAGGCGCTGCTCCAGCCAGATAACCATGTCGCTGTCCAGATGGTTGGTTGGCTCGTCCAAAATAAGAATCTCGGCCGGACACAACAACGTGGCAGCAAGTGCCACGCGCTTGCGCTGACCGCCCGAAAGCATTTTGATTTTAGCGTCAAAGTCGTTGATACCCAGCCGCGCCAGCATCGCTTTCATTTCATAATCGTTTATATCGCCAAACTGTGGTGTGACTGTTTCAGCCACCTGCTGAACCACAGTGAATTCATCGGTCATTGCCGGATTTTGAGGCAAGAAAGCGATTTTAAGGTTCGGGTTGATCGAGACTACGCCTGCATCTGGTTGCTCGACGCCCGCAATGATTTTCATCAAAGTACTTTTTCCGGTTCCGTTGATGCCAACAATACCGATGCGATCTCTTTCGTTGAGATAGAGCGAGGCATCCTCCAAAAGTTGTTTGGTGGCATAATTTTTTGAGATATGTTCAGCGGATAACAGCATGGTTTCTCCTTTATAATGACGGCGCAAGGCTACGCCCGGTTTTTTAAGCAATCGTTACGTCCTTATTATAGTATAAAACAGCGTACTTGTACGCTAAATCTTATAAAAACCCGTCTCTCTGGGAAAATTCGTTCTAAACATTGGAGGCCGCAGGGTGGAAAATAGAAAAAAGACATGGTATAATAGCCGCGTTCGGCTATTATACCGATGAGATGTCCAACGGCTCGCCGCTAGACGCGGCAACCGCCTTTTGATGGACAATGCTCCCACTGTGCACTTTGTGCTTGTGAGACTATAGCCGCGTTCGGCTTATTATAAAGCCCCGTTCTGCCGCGCAGCACACGGCATTAAGATTTAAGGAGACCATATGAGTATATTAAATGTCAACAACGTCAGCCACGGCTTTGGCGCAC
Organism: Candidatus Fimivivens sp.; assembly: GCA_034933525.1. GTDB lineage: Bacteria > Bacillota > Clostridia > Oscillospirales > Ruminococcaceae > Yanshouia. The sequence continues at coordinate 133,756 of JAYFNI010000009.1, read as the reverse complement.
GGCAGATTCTAAAAGATGCTTCGTTTCGCTTGCTCAAGGGGGAACACATCGGACTGGTGGGTGCCAATGGTGAGGGCAAGACCACTTTCCTTGACATCATCACCGGTAAGCGCGCCCCGGACGAGGGCGAAATTTCGTGGTGCAACCACATCACCACCGGCTATCTCGACCAGTATAGCAGCCTTGAAAAAGGCAAAACCATCCGCGATATTTTGCGCGGAGCCTTTGCGCATATGTATACGCTTGAAGCAGAGATGCTGGCGCTTTATGATAAAATGGGGGATTGCTCCGCCGAAGAGATGGACGCGCTCATGGCGGAAGTCGGCGATATTCAGGAGATATTGGATCACAGCGGTTTTTATTCGCTGGATACCAAGATTGAGGAATACGCAAACGGCTTAGGCCTTGGCGAAATCGGCCTTGACCGCGATGTTTCAGAGCTTTCAGGCGGGCAGCGCGCTAAAATTCTGCTTACCAAGCTGCTGCTCGAAAACCCAATGATCTTGATATTGGACGAGCCGACCAACTTTTTGGATGAAAATCATATCGCGTGGCTCAAGCGCTTTTTGCAAAACTATGAAAACGCGTTCATTTTGGTTTCTCATGATATTCCGTTTTTAAACGATGTGGTCAACGTCATCTATCACGTTGAAAATGCGACGCTCACCCGTTTTACCGGCAACTATGACCAGTTCATGACGCTCTACGAAGTTAAAAAGCGCCAGCTTGAGCAAGCCTATGAAAAGCAGCAAAAGGAAATTGCCCAGCTGGAGGATTTTGTCGCCCGAAATAAGGCCCGTGTAGCGACGGCCAATATGGCGAAGAGCCGCCAGAAAAAGCTTGATAAAATGGATATTATCGAACTGAGTAAAGAAAAGATAAAGCCAATCTTTTCTTTTACACCCGCGCGTACACCGGGGCGGGAGGTTATTGTGGCGAAGGGGTTGGTGCTTGGCTATGATGACCCGCTGACCCGCCCTGTGGATGTGATGCTCGAGCGCAACCAGAAGGTTGCCGTCCGAGGTGTCAACGGCCTGGGTAAATCGACGCTGCTTAAAACGCTTTTGGGGCTGATTTCACCTCTTGCCGGTACGGTAGAGCATGACCAGTTTGTCGAAGTCGGTTATTTTGAGCAGGAAGAAAGCCGAAGTGATCGTTCAGCTTTAGAAGAAATCTGGCAGGAGTTCCCCGGTATGACCAATGGTGAAGTGCGTGCGGCGCTGGCGAAATGCGGGCTGACCACCGATCACATCACCACCCAGATGCGCGTGCTTTCAGGCGGTGAGAACGCCAAGGTGCGGCTGTGTAAGCTGATGCTGCGCCCCATGAACCTGCTGGTGCTCGACGAGCCGACAAACCATCTTGATGTTGATGCCAAGGATTCGCTCAAAGAGGCGATACGCGCCTATAAAGGCACCGTGCTACTCGTCAGCCATGAGCCCGAGTTTTATTCAGACATTGTGTCTGCGGTCTGGAATGTTGAGGACTGGACGACAAAGCTGGTTTAAAAGCCGGCCCTAATTTATTAAGACCTATCATTACTATTTCGCCCCGTTTGTTTTAATGCATTGCATTAAAACAAACGGGGCGTTTATGTTTGTACGGTTGTGTGATAAATCTACGCATTTAAAACTTTTAAAAAACACAGTTTTGCCTAAATTTACAGTTATTATAAAAGCAAATGAAAGGGGGCTTCCTATTATGGGAAACAGCAAGAAAAAAACAGCCGGCATCAGGCTCGTTATACAGGTTTTTGTCTTTGCACTTGTGTTTTTAATTGCCATCAGCAAATGGATGGCAGAAAAGGGAATAAAAATTCCACTGTTGCCAAGTGCATCGCTTCACGCAATCTGTCCATTTGGCGGCGTGGCCACCCTTTATGAATTCGTTACAACGGGCAGCTTTATCCAGAAAATTCACAGTTCTTCATTTATTCTCATGATTCTCAGTATTATTACGGCGCTTTTGTTTGGCACGATTTTTTGCGGTTATATTTGCCCGTTTGGCGCTTTTCAAGAGTGGATTGGCAAGCTGGGTAAAAAGCTTTTTCCGAAAAAGTACAACAAAATGGTGCCAAAAAAGCTTGACCGTGTTTTGAGATATCTCAGATATTTTGTCTTGGCCATGGTTTTGTATCATACTGCGACCACCGCCAAGCTGGTTTTCCAGTCGGTTGACCCGTATTACGCGCTGTTTAACTTCTTCACCGACGAAGTTGCTGTTTCTGCTTACATCATGCTCGGACTGATTATGGTGCTGTCGCTCTTTATTGAACGCCCCTGGTGCAAATATCTTTGCCCTTACGGCGCATTTCTGAGCCTGTTTAACCCGATCCGTGTTTTTAAACTCAGGCGTAACAAAAACACCTGCGTCGGCTGCAAGAAGTGCGACAGGGCATGCCCAATGAATATTGAAGTTTCCAGCAAGGAGGTTATTGGCGACCTTCAGTGCATCAGCTGTCACACATGCACCAGCGCCTTTGCCTGCCCAATCAAAGACACCGTTAGCATCACTTTGGGGAAGGAAGGTGTTCGTAGTGAAAATTAAGCCGCAGATTGCCATAGTTATCACGATTGCTGTGTTTGTCTTGGGTATTACTGTCACATCTGTTTCGGGGCTTTGGAAAACCGAATCGACCAAGATTCCTGCCAAATATAAAGAGCAGCAATATTCGGGTCAGTATAATCCAGCGGATATTCGCGGTTCCTACACCTTCTCAGAAATCAGCCGACTTTATAATATTCCGCCAGAAGATCTGTTTACCGCTTTTGGTGTGGATGCGGCCAAAACGCCCGACTTTAAATGCAAGGATTTGGAGAGCATTTACGGGGGAACAGCGTATGAAGTTGGCACCGCATCAGCTAGAATGTTTACAGCTTATTATCTGGGGCTGCCCTATGAGCCGAGCGAGGAAACCTATCTGCCAAACGCCGCGGCAAATATTTTGAAGGAAAAAGGCAGTATGACTGAGAGTCAGCTTGATTATCTTGAAAAGCATACTATTCCAGCCGTTTAATCCATATAAAAGACAACAGCGATTCTCGCCCATGGGTGAGAATCGCTGTTTAAATGATGCTTAAGTGGCAGCGCAAAAGTACCACTCGTCGCTCATCTTTTCCACCTGATAATAGTACGTGTACATCGCGCTTGGCGGCAACCCCTCCGGGACGTAAATAAGCCCTGAATAGTTGTCTATGATGACCATGAAAAATCTTGTAAGACTGGTATCAAGATTTTAAGACGATAATTACTCTTTTTTCTCAAACTTTTCTCTAAGCTTTGAGAGGGCTTTTGACTCCAGTCTCGAGACATAGGAACGTGATATTCCCATGCTCTGAGCAATTTCGCGCTGGGTCAGCGGCCGTTTACCGTGTAAGCCATAGCGCAGAATTACAATATCGCGTTCGCGGTCGTTTAGCTCACTTTCAATACTGTTATGCAGTTCTTGCGCGCGCAGACGAAATTCAATATCTTCAAAGATGCTGCCCTCATCTGCCATAATATCTTGCAGCGTCAGCGCATTGCCATCCTTGTCGGTGTCAATCGGGTCAAATATGTAAACATCTTGGGCCGTCTTTTTACGGTTGCGGAAATACATTAGAATTTCGTTTTCTATACACCTTGAGGCATAGGTTGCAAACCGCGTCCCTTTTTCATAGTCAAAGGTTGAAACCGCCTTGATCAGCCCTATTGTGCCGATAGAGATCAGATCATCCTGATCTTTAATGTTGGAGTAATACTTTTTGATGATGTGTACCACCAGACGCAAATTGTGTTCAATCAAGCGGTTTCTGGCTTGTGCATCCCCCTCTCGAATCAGTTTCAGGCACTCGCGTTCATTTTTAGCTGAAAGCGGTCTGGGAAAAGAATTCCCGCTGCTGACATGCAAGACAAAAAGGAGCCGCATCAGCTGTGGCAGCCCTGATAGAAGCGTCTCTAAAAACATAGTGTCCCGCCCTCTCACTTGAATTTCACTTTACATTTTATGTGAGACGCTCTTTGAAAAGCACCCGTAGCGATATAATCAAAAATATTGCACTAAATTGCTTTCAAGGACTTTTTAGTGTCATTGTTTTTTCAAAACAGATGTATAGCGTGTTGCAGCACTGTTTAAGACTGACCGCCGAAATCAATCTAAATAGCAAAACAGCCGAAGGCTCTAGGGTGCCTTCGGCTGTTTTGCATATAGGTAATAAGTGGTTGGCTATTGATGTTTTTGCGCCTCTAAAAAGTCGTTAAGCTCGGCATTTTTAATATCGGTGATAAACATATGCCCCGGCGAGTGGGTAATCACAATTGGGGGTTTTGCTGCTTCAATGGCGGCCTGCGGGGTGACTCCACAGGGCCAGAACACCGGTATTTCACCTTCCCGAATTTCAACCGATTCGCCGTAATCGGGCTGCATGATATCTGAAACGCCAACTTCGGCGGGGTCGCCCATATGTACCGGCGCACCATGCACATTGGGATACTGTTCAGTAATCGCATAGGCTAACTTGGCGTTTTCAGGCGTCATGGGACGCATGCTGCACACCATTGGCCCCTCGAATGGGCCGGCCTTGACTGTCTGGATATTGGTCTTGTACATCGGTACGTTACGGCCGGTGGCGATATGTCGCACTTCAATGCCTGCTTTGATTAGCGCTTCTTCAAACGAAAAGCTGCATCCGATCAAAAATCCGACAAAGCCTTCCTGCCAGAAAGCCGAAGCGTCGTTGACGCGCTCAGAAAGCACGCCGTTGCGGTAGATGAAATATTCCGGGATGTCGGTGACAATATTGCCGCCTGCACCCATAGCGCGGGTTTCTGGCGTCCCCTCGATAATTTCCAGAACGGGGCAGGGGAAAGGATTTCTGGCAGCGTATTCCTTAAAATCCGCAGCGTAATCTGCGGGCAGAATAACAAGGTTTGCCTGCGCATAGCCCGCGCACATGCCCGCCGTGGGGAAGGTGATCTCGCCCGCACGTATTTTCTGGCGCACCTCGGCGGGGCTCATATGAATATACGGGGTGATGTCATAGCGTGCCATACCCGTCTTCCTTTCTGTTATTTATTAGCGTGGGGTCACACGGCAGCGATAGTCGGTTCCGTTGACATTGACGGTAAATTCCCACGGTCCGGGCGTTGCCCGCACCAAATCAAGATCGGTGCGTATCGCATCAAGGCGCCGGAGGTTTGAGAGGTAAATATCTTGAGCTTCGGTAACGGTCACCGCTTTAAAGCGAACAGTGTCGCCAAATTTACACTGGGCAATCAGTGGGAAATCTGCCGTGATGACATTGGCAATTTTGGTATAGCCGCCGGTGGTTTGGCGGTCAGCCAGCATGATGATCGGCTGGCCCGCGCTGGGGATTTGCACCGCACCCATCGAGATGCCATCGGAGATGATGTCGCCGCCTTTAATGTGCTCAATGACCTCGCCCTCCAGGCGGCAGCCCATGCGATCAAACTGGTTGGTCACTGAATAGGTTGCGCCCAAAAAGGTCTTGATGCCCTTTTCGGTGAAAGCGTCATCCTGAGGGCCCATAACCACCCGGAGCGTTTTGTGCGTGGTGGTGAAATCTTCTGGCGGAACAAAACGTCCCTGCGCCAGATTAGGTAGGTCGGCTTTAGGTGCTCTGAAAGCTAGGCGATCTTCTTTGCCCAGTTTTCGGCCTTCCACGCCGCCAATTTGCGCCTTAAGGTAGGTGGAGCGGCTGCCCATGACCGGTTCAATGTCAAAACCACCCGCCACAGCGAGATAGGCTCGGCAGCCTGAAACCTGCATGCCAAATGTCAGCTTATCGCCCGGCTTGACCGCAATCGCACGGTACATGGGCATCGGTGAGCCGTTTAACGCGGGTGAAAGGTTACCGCCCGTCACCGCGATGATGTTAGCCTCGTCAAAGGTGATATTGGGGCCCATCATGGTAATTTCAAGCGCCGCCTCATCCTTCTCGTTCCCTACCAGAATATTGGCAATTGCGAAGGAACGGGGATCCATAACGCCTGAAACGGGCACGCCATATTGCTGATAGCCAACGCGCCCCGCATCCTGTACGGTGGTCAAAAAGCCACCGCTAAGAATCGTCATGCCCATCATTAACCCTCCTTGCTGTATGTTTTGACGACATAGCTGCCATTGGCAACCTTTGCTGCAATATCGTCAAACTCGGCCTGGTCTATCGGGCGATATTTGACATATTGCCCCGCCTGCAAGAGTATTGGCGTCTCGCGCTGTGCGTCGTAAAGTTTTAACGGTGTTCTGCCGATCAATTGCCAGCCTCCGGGAGAGTCAATTGGATAAACGCCGGTCTGGCTACCCGCGATGCCCACCGAGCCGCCCGGAATTTTAACGCGGGGGCTAGTCAGGCGGGGTGTGGCGATTTCAGCACTCATGCCGCCCATATAGGGGAAACCAGGGGTGAAACCGAGCATGTAGATCAGATATTCGGGCTCACTGTGGATTTTGATGACTTCCTCAACTGTTTTTTTGTTGTGCTCGGCCACAAAACCGAGATCCGGCCCCATTTCTCCGCCGTATAACACGGGGATTTCCACCACGGAGGCGGGCGGAATTTCTACCTCATCCAGGCTGCCCAGCAACCCGTGCAGCGTTTCGCGCAATTTTTCGTAACGGATAACCTCCGGACGATAATGCACCGTTAGCGAGCGGTAGGTTGGTACTGTCTCGACAATGCCGGGCACGCCCTTCTTCTCCAGCGCGATATTAAAGGCGCGGATGCGCGAATTGATTTCTGTGCTGATTTCGTTGCCGAACTCCACCAGAATTGAGGTGTCGCCGGTCATTAAAAAACGAACATCCTGCATCACTTAAAGCCTCCTTGTTCCTGTTTTGGCAGGTGCGCTACCGAGATCAATCCAGCAGCGCACCCACTGTAGTGCTTTATCCGAAGATGGTTAAAAGCTTGGGCACCGCCTTGATGCCGACATAACCGGTGAGTAATACAACGAGGACACCAGCGATAATCAGCCAGGTGGGATGCTTATAGTCCTCGCCGACAATTGCCTTATTGCGGGAAGCCAGCAGCATGGTGCCGAGGGTTACCGGCAGGATGAGGCCGTTGAGAGATCCGGCTGCAACCAGCAGGGTCTTGGCTCCGCCGAGGATGACCATGATGAGGGTAGAGACAGCGATGAATCCAACGATAAACCATTTTTCATTTTTTGCAATAAAGGGATGCAGGGTCTTGAGGAAGGAAACAGAGGTAAACGCTGCGCCGATGACCGAAGTGGTGCCAGCCGCAAACAGCGCAACACCGAAGAGGCGATAGCCAATTTCGCCAGCTGCCAGACGGAAAGCTTCGGCAGCGGGGTTGGAAGCAGCGCCAATCTTACCGATGGCGTCGGCACCGCCAGCGGCGCAAACACCGAATACGGCGAGGAACAGCAGAATACGAACCGTACCCGAAACCGCAATGCCGGTCGTGACCGAGCGCTGAATCTGGTTTAAGTTATCTTTGCCGGAAATGCCGGCGTCAAGCAGTCTGTGTGCGCCCGAGAATGTGATGTAACCGCCGCAGGAACCGCCAAGCAGTGTAATCATCGGGAAGAGCAGAGACATAGGCTCATCAGGGGCAAAAACCTTGGCTGCTACCTGGCCAACAGGAGGCTTTGAGCTGATCGCAACAAAGAGAATGGTCACAAGAATAATCGCGCCAAGTACCTTTGTGGCGGTGTCCATGCCTTTTTTAGCATCCTTGGAAAGAAAAATTGTAATGGCGAGAACGCCGGCAATGACACAGCCAACTTTTGTGGGGATGCCAAGCATGGCGTTAAGACCCAGCGAAACGCCGCCGACGTTGCCGATGTTAAAGGCAAGGCCGCCCAGCGCAACAAGAAACGCAATAAAATAGCCCAGACCCGGCAGAACCTTGTTGGCAACGTCCTGTCCGCGCATGCCTGAAACACCGATGATGCGCCAGACGTTGACCTGTGTCGTGATATCCAAGATGATGGTGCAAAGGATAACGGTGGCAAACGAGGCCATGTATTGCGAGGTAAACATAGTCGTCTGAGTCAAAAATCCGGGGCCGATAGCAGAAGTTGCCATCAAAAAGGCGGCACCTATCAGGACGGCGGCATTCTTTTTGTCAGGTTTTGCGGGGGAAGTTGTGTTTTTTTCCAGGTTACTCATAACAATTTTTCCTCCTATTTATCATTTCGGTCTTGATAACGCGGCGGTATTTAGTTCGCAGGGGAGCGGGCGTTTGTCTTGATGCCCCGACGACTTTAAATAGATTTAGTCAGCATTATCTCGGGCTTATTTTACCAGCCAAGTGGGTGTTACTTTGCCGTCAAACCCGAGTGTACAGTTTAAAGCTCGGTTAAGTTGCAGATGGTCACACCATTCTTTTCCAGCGTCTCACGGATGTTCTTAACGAATTCCAATGCGCTGGGGTTGTCGCCGTGTACGCAGATGGAATCGGCCTTGATGTTGATGATCTTTCCATTCACTGTTTCCACTGTGCCCTGCGTTACCATCTGTACCGTTCTGGCAATGGCAATTTCCTTGTCGTGAATGACAGCACCGGGCAGCTTTCTTGATACGAGTGTGCCGTCGTCGTTGTAGGCGCGGTCGGCAAACACCTCGGAAGCGGCGCGCAGACCAATTTTTTCAGCTGCTGAAATCATTTTGCTGTTAGCCAGCCCGAGTAATATGATAGTGGGGTCCACTTCGTAGATACCCTGACAGATGGCTTCTGCAAGCGCCTCATCCACTGCGGCCATGTTATAAAGCGCGCCGTGGGGTTTGACATGTTGCATCTGGATACCTTTTGCCTTGGTAAATGCCATCAGTGCGCCAAGCTGATATTTGATGTAGGCCTTTGCTTCGGCGGGTGTCACCACCATATTGCGGCGGCCAAAGCCCATCAGATCCGGGAATCCGGGGTGTGCGCCTACTGCGGTGCCGGCTTTAGCAGCATCGGCAACGGTTTGCTCCATTACGACGGCGTCGCCAGCGTGCCAGCCGCACGCCACGTTGGCCGATGAGACATATTTGAGAATTTCGGCATCCATGCCGATGGTATAAGCACCAAAGCTTTCGCCAAGGTCGCTATTGAGGTCTACCTTGTACATAAAATTTCCCCCTTAAAATTTTTTGTTGTCTATTATTAATGCAATTATGATGCCAACTGTGTCTTTATCGGTTTATAGCAATTTTTGCCGAAATTTCACCGCATCTTTCACAACAGTCAAATGAGTTGTTTGTACAAGCTGCATTTCCTCTGACTGTGCGCCTGTGCGTCTGTGCACAGGTGAACTGTGCGAAATCGCACGTTTGTGTGCAAAATTAACCTAAATAACAAATAAACTGCCACAGTTTCTGTGGCAGTTTACAAAGGTTATAGATTATAAATTAGTCGTCCGCCTTCTTCACAATATTACGCGACACAGGGCTGTAGCGGTCGGTTCCAGAAAGCTCGGCAGCCTTAGCAGCTGCGGGGTCGGGCGCAACCATATATTTGTGGGTCTCGGTTTCATAGAAGAACTCGACGGTACAGCTAAAATTGATGTGATTGAAGCCCTAAAAAATCATGTTGGCGTTGGGGTTGGCCGCCTCCACCGCGCTGTTGGGCATTGTGTCAAACAGCATCAGCACTTTGCGCTGACCTGAAAAATCAACAGTAAAGGTTCCTTCATTTTTTTCGCTGCCAAGGGTAAGCTTTACCTCACCGTGGCCACATTGTCAAATTGACATATAAAAATTAAATATTTTTGTTATTGCTCCAGCTTTCGGCGCAGTGAAAAGCGTGTTATACCCAAAAGCTCCGCCGCCTTTGAGTAATTGTTACCGCTAATTTTTAGTGCCCTATCAATGCATTCGCGTTCAATACGTTCCAACACCTTGGGCAGATTGATACCCTCTTCGCCAAAATCTGGTGCGCTAAATTCCGCCATTCGGTTTAAATCGTCTTTAACAGGCTGCTGCAAAGAGGCCGGTTCGTCAAGGGAGATTGCCCTGTTCAAAACGTCGCCTTCGCAAAACAACGCACAGCGCTCCAAGACGTTTCGCAGCTCGCGCACGTTGCCCTTCCACGCGTATTCCGTCAGCTCTTTTGCAAAGTCCGGGTCAATGCCCCGGATATTTTTATCGAACTTGCGGTTAAACCGTTCCAGAAAATAACTGCACAGCGGCAAAATATCCTCGGGGCGTTCTCGCAGCGGCGGAATAGTAATTTGCATCACGTTTAAGCGGTAGAATAAATCTTCACGAAACTCCTTGCGTAAAATGGCCTGATGCAGGTCGCGGTTGGTGGCGGCGATGACCCGGACGTTCACCTCAATGTCGTTTAATCCGCCGACGCGCTTAAAACGCCGATCTTCTAAAAAAGTCAGCAGCTTGGACTGCATGGACAGCGGCAGCTCGCCGATCTCGTCCAAAAATACAGTGCCGCCATTGGCAAGCTCCAAAAGTCCTTTTTTGGTTTTGGCCGCGCCCGTAAATGCGCCGCGTTCGTAGCCGAACAGCTCGCTTTCCAAAAGATTATCCGGTATGGCGCCGCAGTTGATCTTCACCATGGCAAGCTGATGGCGTTCACTATTATGGTGAATGAGATTAGCCACCACTTCTTTTCCGGTCCCGGTTTCACCGCGGATGAGTACATCGACCTGGTCGCTGTGCGCCACCACGCCAATTTGGCGGCGGATATTCTGGACGGCAAGGCTCTCTCCCACCAGTGCATGTTTCGGGGTGGAGATCAGGTTCAGGTTTCGCTTGGTCTTGAGCTGATCCATGCTGCGGTTGATCATGAGCTCAATGGCGTCAAGATCAAACGGTTTGAGGATATAATCGTAAGCACCGCGCTTAACAGCCTCCACTGCCTGCGAAACCGAGCCGTAGGCGGTCATCAAAACAATCTGAATGTCGTCGTCGATTTTTTTAATTGCTTCAATATAGTCAATGCCTTGTTGGGTGCCCAGACGGTTATCAAGCAGAACAAAATGTGGCGCGAACCGCTCGACGAGCAGCAACCCACTCTCGATGCTGTCAGCGGTCTCCACCTGATGCCCAAGGTCGCTTAAGCCCTCGCGCAGCGAAAGACGAATAAGATATTCGTCATCAATAATCAAAATTTTGTAGGTCATTGTGTATCCTCCTGCGTGTTAGGCTGCGGATGGTTTGCATCATAGGTCAGGTGTGACACCGTCAAGAAGCTTATAGTAGCCACAACCGTGCCCGGAAAAGCGGGATGAAATGCAAAGCCACCCGCAAGATACGGCGGATAAAACAGAGCCAAACATAGCAGACCTGCACCCAGACCCGCCCAGACGCCCTGCCGCGTCGTGCGATGGTAGAGCAGCGAGCCATAGAGCGTCGGGAACATGGTAACGCCGAACACGCCCCACAAATCTCCGCCGTAGGTTAAAAGGCTGGCTGGCGGATGAATGGATAGCAGCAGCGAAACGGTGCCGCCGACAAAGATGCTCGCACGGGAAAGTGAAAGTAACGACGACTCACCCAGCGGCTTTTTTCGCAGCGTACTGACAATGTCGTAGCTGAAAGAGGAGGCGATTAAAAGCAGCTCGGAATTAGCGGTGGAGATACAGGCCCCAATGATACTGAAGAGGAAAAAACCACTCCAAGGCCCGTAGATGAGGTTATTGATTACGTGCACAAAAATGCCGTCGGTCTCCTGAACCGTGTCGATGGTCGGGAACATAACCCGCATGCCCAAGCCAATCTGTAGCAGCGCAAAGTAGAGCAACGCCAGGTAAACCATCGACCACAGCACCGTGCTTTTTGACGTCTTTTTATCCTTTGCTGAAACCATGCGGATGGTGTATTGAGGGTTCGCAGCAAGCCCCAGTCCCCAGCCAAAAAACATTGTGGCGCTCATCAGTGGCGCAAACTTGCCCTTGCCGAACAGGTGCAGAAGCGCACCCTTATCGGTTGCATAGGGCATGGCGGAATAGGCGTAACCACTGATTTGTGCGGCCTTTTCATGGATGGCTACAATGCCCCCCGCCCGTGTAACAATTACGGCAAACACCATGACCAGCCCCACCGACAGGGCGATAAGGTTGAAAGCGTCTGTTTTTGCCACAGTGTGGTAGCCTCCAAAGGTGGAGTAAAGAATGAACAGATAAATCAGCAAGATTGCAAAGACATAAGGGATGTTAAACAGTGTGGCTGCAACCAGCCCGAAACCGCGTATTTGAATAACTAGATAAAAAACGTATACGACAATCATAATAACTGCAAAAATTATCTGCAGTGCTTTTGAACCAAACCGCTTGCGGAAATATTCTGGGATGGTGAGAATGTCGTTTTCATATAATTTGTCGCTGATAAGCGCCAAAAGTACTGCGCCGCCGAACCACGGAATGACCGAATAGATCAGCGCCGCATAGCCGCTTTCAAACACGCTGCCCGTAAAGCCAAGAATGGTTGCCGCGGACACCCATGTGCCGCAAAAGGTCAGCACACAGCTGCTGAGACTTAGCTCACGACCGCCTAAATAGAATTGTTCCTTAGTGTTGCCCTTTCTAAAGCTGTTTTTGCCGATTGCCAGCAAAATAGCGGAGTAAATGCAAAAGTATATCAGATAGATTACGGTTTTATTCATCCTGCCGCCTCCTGCATTTCAAAGGTGATGGTGATGGTCGTGCCCTCGCCCCGCGCACTTTGGATGTCAAAGCTTCCGCCGTTTTGTCGCAGCAGCCGCCGTACAATTGAAAGACCAAGGCCACGTCCTTCGGTGGCGTTTACCCGCCCGGAGGACAAAACGCTTTTAAGGGCCTGCTCCGTCATGCCCTCGCCATTATCCACAACGGTCAGCGTCACGCCGCTTTCTAGCCGTCTGGCTGAAATGGTGACATTGCCCCCGTCGCCCACGGCGCGAAAGCTGTTGTTGATCAGATTGATGAGCACCTGCTTAATCTGCCCCTCATCGGCGTAAAGCATCACATCAGATTCGGCAGAAAAGTGCAGCGCGATGCGGCTGTTTTCAGCCACCTTGGTGTAAAGCAGTGCAATTTCGTCAAACAGTTTGCCAACAGGGAATAACGCCTTGTGGCTGGTGCGCTCACGCGCGAGGTTTAAGAGATTTTCGATCAAAAGGTTGATGCGGTCGACTTCACCGACCATACCAGCGCAAATGGCGCGTTCATTTTCGCCCTCAAGCCGCTTTGAAATGACCTGAATGCCGGCGCGCATCCCCGCCAGTGGGTTTCGAATTTCATGCGCAAGGTCGGCCGCTATCTTTCCGGTGTAGGCCAGCTTTTCACTTTCGCTGAACTTTTCTTCCATCATCTTTTTATAGGTGATGTCGTCGAGCGTACACAACGCGCCCCAGACAAAGCCGTTGGCATCGGTGAGCCTCCAGATGCCGATTTCAAGATCGTAGGATCGACCGCTTGGGTCCTGTGCGCGGACGGGGTCAATGACCGGACGGCTGCTTGCAATGAGCCTGCGCAGCGTTTCCAACAGCGGGTCACCGCCGCAGTAAAGCCCTTCCGCTGAGAGCATGGCGGCTGCCTTGGAGTTGATGCAAAGCTGTTCGCCCTGCGCGTTGTAGGCGACGATGCCAAGCGGCAGGTTTTCGACAATCGCCTCGTTTAGTGTTTTAACCCGCACAATTTCGCCTGTGTAGCCCCTGATATCCGACAGCATACTTTCAAACGAGGTCGCCAGACGTGCTATTTCGTCACGGCGCTGGCGATAATCGTCGGCAAGGTGCTGCCCCACTGTTAAACCGGGGTCGTGGCTGATGTGTTCACACGCCTCGCTTAGCCTCCGGATGGGGTCTGAAATATTATAGGCGATGAAAATACCAGCCTGAACAGTGATAATCAGCAGCGCAATGGTGGCGATGATCATATAGCGCTGATTCTCAATCAAATCGTCGTAAAAATCGGCGCGGTCAAGAATATAGCACAGCGTCCAGCTATAACGGTTATCCATGCGTGAGAGCAGCACCCATTCCTCGCGCATCTGCCCACGGTCGCTGCCCGCCAGCAGCGGCATACCATTTTCATCATAGATGAAAAAACCCTTGTCGGCGCGGGCGGCACAGGTGCTTAAAATAGCCTTTCGGCTTGAGGCAATGCCGTAGTGCTCAATCTCGCTCGTCACGCTTTCAAGCAGCAGACGCGCATTGAGATATTCCTTTTCGAGCTGGGCGCGGTAACCGTTATAAAACAGGATGCCGCCAAACGTTCCAGTAAACAAAAAACTGATGATTAAAAACGGAATCAGAATCTTATTCTCAATATCAAGCTTGAGTTTAATTAGCCTCATTGGCACTTCTCCCCAGACTTAAGCTGTTTACCCTGTGCGGACTAATAAGACACTGTATGAAAGTCACCCAACCGCCGCCGCTCATCCGAAAGCGGCCACGAACAAGGCGATAAGCTGTGGAAACACCGCCATAACACCGATCAGGCGGCATATTTGAATAACGACCAGGTCGGGGCTCTCCACGCCTAGATCGGCTGAGATGAGCGCCATTTCGGTCGCGCCCGCCGGCGAAACGCAAAGCATGGCCTCCAGCCTTGGAATTTTAAAGCAGCGATTGAGCAAGTAACCCATAATTATGCAGTTGGCAAAATACCCGATTACAAGCACAACCGCGGGTACAATCAGGAAACGCATCTCGATGACATCGCCATAGGTCATCTGGCTGCCAATGCAACAGCCGGACAGCACCTGCGCCACGCGACGGCACCATAAAGGCAAGTACGCTTTGCTGTAGAACATCTTTAAAGTCAAGGTGACCAGCATTGAAACAATCAGCGCGCCCGCGGGAATTTTAAGCCATTTTCCAACCAGTCCGCCGAGGGTAGCGGCGCCAAGCGTTATCAGAAGTGCCGCCGGTGCCTTGACCCGCTTGGCAGCGGTTTTGGGTTGGGGGCCTTTGTTGGGCGTGTTTTGAGGTAAATCACCGTTTTGGCGCTTATCTGCCATGCGGTCAACCGCAACAATCAACAACGGCAGCGCGCCGATACCAAACACCATGCGCACAAACTGAAGCACTGCTACCTTCGCTGCATCAGCGCCCATATCCATAGCGATGAGCGGGGTGTCGCTGATACCGCCCGGCATGGCACAAAGCAGCGAGGTCAAAAGATCCAGCGGCGATAATATATAAATCAGCAGGCCGGAAACCATGTTCAGAATGAAAAAGCCGGCCATTATAAAGAGGTAGGGGCTGATGATTCGGGGTAGGTGCAAAAGGTCCTCCTTGCTGATGGTGGAACCGATATAGGCGCCAGTGATAGTCTGTGCGGCCAGCTTTGCCGACGGGGGCATCAGCGCATAGGGCGTAGCAACGCTCAGCACCGATACTGCAAAAATAGCACCCACAAGCATGCCTGCGGGTGCCTTGAGTTTATAGAATATAAAACCGCCCAGCGTGCCAACTAAAAGTGTAAGCACCAATCTTAGTGTCATTTGACCAGCCTCCCCGATGCATAACAACAAATTTCAACCTTTATATTAAACTATAATTGTTGATTATGCAACGGATTTCGCGGACTATTTACCGCGTTTTAGCGCGATGCCAAGCAGGGTGAAAACGATAAAGACCATCAGATTGGTTATAACGACGCTCGCTCCAGCGGGTGTGTTAAACACAAAGGAAACCATGATGCCAATGCAAAAGCTGAAAACGGAAACAATAGCTGCGCAAATGACAACACCCTTAAAGCTAAAAAATAGACGCATAGCGGAAAGTGCCGGAAAAATAACCAGGCTGGAAATCAGCAGCGCACCCATCATGCGCATGCCAACCACCACCGTAACGGCGGTGAGCAACGCAAGCAGCGTGTTATACGCACCCACCCGCACACCGGTTGCCCGACCAAACGCTTCATCAAAGGTTACGGCAAATATACGGTGGTAACAAAATACGTAGAGCGACAGCACCACCACCGACAGCACCGCGGAAAAGATAACGTCGCTTTTGCTCATGGCCAGCACGCTGCCAAAAAGGTAGCCATGGATATCAGCATTGATGCCAGAGGACAGTGATGCCGCCATAACGCCGACGGCCAGCGCTGAGGAGGAGATCATCGCAATGGCGGCATCGCCGCGCATTGATCCTTCGGCACTGATGCGCAGCAGCAAAAACGCCGAAAGCATGACAACCGGAACCGCCACCGCCAGCGGCGCGACATTAAACGCCATCGCAATGGCCACCGCGCCAAAGCCAACGTGAGAAAGCCCGTCACCAATCATAGAATAGCGCTTGAGCACAAGGCTGACGCCTAAAAGCGCAAGGCACAGTGAAACGAGAATGCCCACCATTATCGCGCGCGCCATAAAGCCGTATGAAAACATTGTCAAAAACAGGTCAAGCATTCAATTGTTCCTCCAGAAATATCGGGGTATGAAAAATACAAAGCCCGTTAAAGTTGCACAGAGACTTTGCGTCGCCTCTAAAATGACAAAGGGGAGTCGGTTATGCATCTGCGTTTTCCCCCAGAAGACGGTGCGCCGCGTCACTTTTGTAATAGTCCTCAGCCGGACCAAAAAAGGCACAGCTGTTAGCCATATGCAAAATTTTACCCGCGCGGCGTGCCGCCTGCAAGTCGTGCAGCACCATCAGGATGGTGACACCGTGCTGTTTATTGAGATGATTAATAATCGAATAAAGCTCGGCCGCAGCCGATGGGTCCAGTGCCGCTGCGGGTTCGTCCAGCAGCAGCAGCTTGTCAGTGGCGCAAAGCGCCCGCGCCAACAGAACACGCTGACGCTGCCCGCCCGAAAGCGCTTTAAACGAGCGCTTTTTTAGATCCAGCGCCCCCAGTTGTGAAAGTGCCTTTTCAGCGCGGGCTTTTTCAGACGCCGAGTAAAATGGGCTGTGTCCGCTTGCCCCCAGACAGCCCGAAAGCACCACCTCCCAAACCGAGGCGGGGAAGTCGCGCTGTGCCATCGATTGCTGCGGCAGGTAGCCAATTTCTCGCTGGGTGACGCCGCTCATGATAATTTCGCCCGAGCGCGGTTGCTGCAACCCCAAAAGCGCTTTAACCAGCGTCGATTTACCGGAACCATTTTCTCCGACGATACAGATATAATCCCCCGCCTCAACCGAAAACGAGAGATTCTCAACGGCGATGTGTGAACCATAGCTCATGGTCAAGTTTTTGCATTGTATCATCGGCATGGTTTATTCATCCCCTTGTGGATTGTGAGCCTTTTTTGGTTTTTCATCTTTCTTTTTTTCCTCCTGCTGTGCGCGCCGCTTTTCAGCGCACTGTGCGCAGCAGCCCACCAAAACAATTTGCGCTGCGTCCAGTTCAAAACCATGTTCCTTATAAACATGCTCGGGTAGCTTATCCAGATATCCGCACTCCAAATGGGTTAGCGCGCCACAATGTGCACATTTTAGGTGGTAATGCGGGGGCTGAATCCCGGACTGATATTCAAAGCAAGCGCTTTTGCCCTCGCCATACTGATACTTTTTAACGCTGCCCTGCGCAATCAAGCGTTCAAGACAGCGATAGACCGTCGCCTTGCCAACCGGTCGGCCATAGCGCTCCAAGAGCGTTGCAATTTCATCGGCGGTTAGATGTTCGCCAATGTGTGCCTTTAATAATTCTAATATCACGGCGCGCTGTCGTGTTTTATAGCCCTCTGCCATCGCATAGCCCTCCATTCCCGAATGCTTATTCTATCAATTTGAGTCTCGTTTTCATATTTTATGCTTCTGAGGTAAAAAAGTCAAGAAAAGTCGTTATAAAACGGCATTAAACGCCAAAGTTTTAAACAAAAAACGCAGGGATTTTCATCACCCTGCGTTATAATTGGTTCGTAAAAAAACGTTTTCAATTTTGGCTGGGTTTCCAGTAGCACGAGCCGTCTGGTTTTCTGCAAAGCAGACCGCTGTCAACAAGCTCGCGCCTGAGAATAAAATAGTCGTTAAAGGTGTGCCACTGCATGCAGATAGCATTGACCGTTTTTTCAGCGTAGGTGCAATCGTCTTCAAATTTTTCTGCAAGATAACGCAACACGGCCGCGCGAAAAACAGCGCGCTGTGGCAACTGTGTAATCCGTCCCGAATCGTCGAGGAATCGATTAATATCCAGCGCCTTTTCCATTTAAACTTCTCCTTTTGTTTTCCCTTTGAGCTTTTCCGACCATAGTTCCAATAAAACAGCAACGTCGTCGGAAAATTCCCGGTCGGTTTGTGCCTCTTTCTTTTCAATCTCTTCAAGCACCTCAAACGAAAAGGCCGATGCACCATGCTGCTTCCAAACCTGCGCCATGCAGGCTTCTGGGCAGAAGTTGGTCGAAGATGAAAAAGCAAAACGGTTTTTAGAACCCTGCATATCGGTCGTGGCACGTATCCACGCTTCACCGGCGGCCTCGCACCGGATGCAAAAAATACCCCCGACTATTGTTCTGTTTTTATACTGCGCTTTAAGCGCTCTTTTAGAGGAAATATCCATTTGCGCTAAAACCTTCTTTCTGACTGGTCTTGGACGATGCCGTTTTTTTCATAACAAACGAGCAGCGCCCGAAGATCAATATCTAAAATATCTGCCAGTGTTAAAAGCAATGAAACGTCTGGCAGACCTGTACCGCGTTCCCACTTTGAAACAGCTTTGTCGCTGATGCCCATTTTTTCAGCAAGCTGCTTTTGCGTCATGCCGCAGGCTAAACGAGCCTGGCGAATAATAATGCGCGCTGTGCTGTCCTTCATTATTTCACCCCGCGACTCTATCGTAGCGCCCGGCGGTGGAAATGACAATAAACGATCCGTAGAGTTGCGCCGGACTTTGTTTAAATTAGCATGTTGGACGATCTGTTTTAAAACGTCGCCTGAACAAAAACGGGCGGCTGTCGGATGACAAACTGCTTGCGACATGCTATACTGATGTTAAAATTAGGCTGCTCAAAACAGGCAGTCACAAAGGGAAAAACCAATTAGAATTTTTACAAAAAGCGTAGGGCCATATTTTTGTACAACAAATACTTTCCAGTGAAAAAAATCGGGCCCTAACGGAGGAAATAACATGGCAAATAATTTGACTGAGCTTAGGGAGACATTGAAAAACTGCAAGGGCTGCCGCCTGTGCGAGCAGCGGCACAACGTCGTTTTTGGCGTGGGGCCTGAGCATGCGCGGGTCATGCTTATCGGCGAAGGGCCTGGGCAGAGCGAAGATGAAAAAGGGGAGCCGTTTGTCGGCAGAGCCGGCATTCTGCTGGATAAAATGCTGGATGCCGTGGGGCTTTCGCGAGAAACCAACGTTTTTATCGCCAACATGGTCAAGTGCCGCCCACCACAAAATCGCGACCCGCAGCCCGACGAGATGGAAGCCTGTCTCCCTTTTTTGCGTGAGCAGGTGCGACTAATTCGCCCGCGCATCATCGTGTGCGTGGGGCGCATTTCGGCGCAGCGGTTGATTTCCCCCGATTTCAAGGTCACAAAGCAGCACGGTGAGTTCTATGACAAAAACGGCGTGCTGATGATGGGAACACTCCATCCGGCCGCGCTGCTGCGCAATCCCACCCAAAAGCCGATGGCGTTTGAGGACTGGTTGAAGCTGCGCGAGGTGATTAAGAAGGAATGTCCCGAGGTTTATCAATAAACATTTACAGTCTTGCCGATGAAAAGCAGTGCCGAGGTGGGGTTATGTTAAGCGGTGTGCTTTTGAGAGGATGACAATTTTGTATTTCATTATACGTCATTGGTTTCCATATTGGCGGGTGGCCTTTTCTGCATATTATCTCTAAAAAGTAATAATATGGCTTAAAATTTTATTTAAAATTGATAGTTTTTAATGTTAATCCTGCACATTGCCTGTCAGAATGTAAAATATATTGCTCACTATGTAGAAATAGTTGTTTCAATTTGGTATAATATTAGTATAAATATAGGCATAATGGCATTGTGCGCCTTTTATTGCGGTCGTTTCAATTTTACATGCTTTTCTGACGTGGAAAGCAATTGTTAAATATGTATGGAGGTAAACTACATGAGTAAAAAATTTGTCTATCTGTTCTCGGAAGGCAACGGGAAAATGCGCGAGCTGCTCGGCGGCAAAGGCGCTAACCTTGCCGAAATGACCAACCTTGGTATGCCGGTTCCGCAGGGCTTCACCATCAGCACTGAAGCCTGCACTCAGTATTACACCGACGGCCAAAAGGTCAATGAAGACATTAAGGCTCAGATTTTCGAAAGCCTCGCCACTCTGGAGAAAATTTCTGGTAAAAAGTTTGGCGACCTCGAAAATCCGCTGCTTGTTTCGGTTCGTTCGGGCGCGCGTGCTTCAATGCCCGGCATGATGGATACCATCCTGAACCTCGGCTTAAATGACGAGGTTGTTGAGGCATTTGCCAAGAAAACGAACAATCCCCGCTTTGCTTACGACTCCTATCGCCGCTTCATTCAGATGTATTCTGACGTTGTTATGGAAGTTGGCAAGGCTTATTTTGAAAAGCTCATCGACGAGATGAAGGAGAAGAAGGGCGTCACACAGGATACCGAGCTTGACGCTGACGATCTTAAAGAGTTGGCTCGCTTGTTCAAGGCTGAGTTTAAGGCCAAGAAGGGTGTCGATTTCCCCTCTGACCCCAAGGAACAGCTCATGGGCGCCATCATGGCGGTTTTCCGTTCTTGGGATAACCCCCGCGCCATCTACTACCGCCGCATGAACGATATTCCTTCGTCCTGGGGCACTGCTGTCAACGTGCAGATGATGGTGTTCGGCAACACTGGCGATACCTCCGGCACCGGCGTTGCATTCACCCGTAACCCCGCCACCGGCGAGAAGAAGCTGTTCGGCGAGTTCCTGATGAACGCGCAGGGCGAGGATGTTGTTGCGGGTGTCCGTACCCCCCAGTCTATTGACCAGCTCAGAGACATTATGCCTGAAGCTTACGACCAATTTGTCGAAATCTGCGGACGCCTTGAAAAGCACTACCGCGATATGCAGGACATGGAGTTCACCATTGAAGACAAGAAGCTTTATATGCTTCAAACCAGAAACGGCAAGCGCACCGCCGCTGCTGCCCTTCAGATTGCCTGCGACCTTGTGGACGAGGGCATGATCTCCGAGAAGGAAGCCGTTATGATGATCGACCCCAAGCAGCTCGACGCCGTGCTGCATCCCCAGTTTGACACCGCTGCCCTCAAGGCTTCCAAGCCGATTGGCTCTGCGCTGCCCGCTTCGCCCGGCGCTGCCTGCGGCCAGGTCGTCTTCACCGCTGAAGATGCTGTTGAGTGGGCCGAATCCGGCAAGAAGGTCATTCTGGTTCGCCTTGAGACCTCTCCTGAGGATATTGCCGGCATGCACGTTGCGCAGGGTATCCTGACTGTGCGCGGTGGCATGACCTCCCACGCCGCCGTTGTTGCGCGCGGCATGGGCACCTGCTGCGTTGCAGGCTGCGGCGAAATTAAGATCGACGAAGAAGCCAAGGTCTTCACCCTCGGCGGCAAGACCTTCCATGAGGGCGACTTTATCTCGCTCGACGGCTCAACCGGCAACATTTATGGCGAGGCCATTAAGACGGTTGAGGCGACAATTTCCGGCAACTTCGGCCGCCTGATGGGCTGGGCCGACAGCTACCGCAAGCTCAAGGTTCGCACCAATGCCGACACCCCGTTTGACGCCGCACAGGCTGTCAAGTTTGGCGCAGAGGGCATTGGCCTGACCAGAACCGAGCACATGTTCTTTGAATCTGATCGTATCCCCGCTATGCGTGAGATGATCGTTTCCAAGAACGAAGAACAGCGCCGTGCCGCGCTTAAGAAGCTTCTGCCGATGCAGCGCAGCGATTTTGAGGGCATTTATGAGGCGATGGCTGGACGCCCCGTTACCATCCGCTTCCTTGATCCGCCCCTGCATGAGTTCCTCCCCCACGAGGATGAGGACATCAAGGCGCTTGCCTCCGAAATGGGCCTGACCTTTGAGGACCTCAAGGCCACCGTCGAGTCCCTGCATGAGTTTAACCCCATGATGGGCCATCGCGGCTGCCGTCTGGCCGTTTCTTACCCCGAAATTGCCGAGATGCAGACAACTGCTGTCATTGAGGCTGCTATCAACACCAAGAAGGCACATCCCGAGTGGGAGATGGTGCCCGAGATCATGATTCCGCTTATTGGCGAAATCAAGGAGCTGCAGTATGTCAAGTCAGTCGTCGTCAAGACCGCCGATGAGATTATTGCCAAGAGCGGCGTTGAGCTTAAATATCTTGTTGGCACTATGATCGAGATTCCGCGCGCTGCGCTGACCGCAGACGAAATTGCCAAGGATGCGCAGTTCTTCTCGTTTGGCACCAACGACCTGACCCAGATGACCTTTGGCTTCTCTCGTGACGACGCCGGTGCATTCCTCGGCGCTTACTACGACAAGAAGATCTACGAGCAGGATCCCTTTGCCCGTCTGGATCAAAAGGGCGTAGGCAAGCTCGTTGAGATGGCTGTCAAGCTGGGCCGTGAGACCCGCCCCGACATTAAGCTGGGCATCTGCGGCGAACATGGCGGCGATCCCTCTTCGGTTGAGTTCTGCCACAGAGTCGGCCTCAACTATGTCTCCTGCTCGCCCTACCGTGTGCCGATTGCACGCCTTGCAGCAGCACAGGCGGCTATTAAAGACGCTAAATAATTAAGTAAATTCGTATAAAAAGGACACTGCTTTCGTTTAGATTGCAGTGTCCTTTTTAATAGTTTTTTTGATTCTTGGTGTCATGCCCATCATTTAATACGTTATCTGCCAGAGTAAACCATTGAGTAATTTCTGATATTTACGCCGGGCAACTTAACATCTGAGACTTGTTGGAATCCACATTTTTTATAAAATAAAACAGTTCTCGGATGCTGTGTTTCTAGAAAACAAGGGCATTCATCTTTGATATAATCTAAGCTATACTCAATTAAAGCTGAGCCGTAACCATTCCCTTGCTTTTGTGTAGACACGCATATGGGGGAAATATGCCAATAAGGTTGTTTGATAATTTTGTCGGTCTGAGCATCCACAAAAGAATTAAAATTCATAATTTTTTTACGTTGTGCCGAATCACAGGTTAGAATGGCCTTCATTCCGCCGCACCCAATCAAGTCAACGAGAGACATTTTTTTATTAGGTTTAATTAGAATAACTACACCCTCACAATCTTCACTAACAAAAACTTTCCCCTTTTTTAACCCGAATCTTAAGCGAAACTTCATGAACTGTTTTAAAAAATTCATCCGTTGTATTTCGTCTTCTATAAAATATTTATATAATCCATCTTCCAAAAAAGCATCGCACATAGTATTAATGATTTTATTGAGGTCGTTATGTTGATACTCTCGTATATTCATTATTACACCCCACATATAAATAATCTTTAGTAATGTTATACTACTAAATTAACATGTACACAACTATTAGAAGTACTACTTCAGGCCGCAATCAAGGGTTAAGAGCTCTTTAATTTAGCGTTCTTCTCTAAAGCTGGTTGCTATTGACATCTCAAAAAAACTGAGTTAAAATTAATTGAACCATTAGTTTAATTAATTTCGTCATAAGGGGCTGGTAATGTGAAAAAATGGGCAAAAATTGGCATAGGTGCTGTTATTTTGCTTGCTATTATGTCCGGTGTACTTTTAACAAACTATTTGATTTCTGTAAAAAGCTATAAAACCGCTGTCAGTAAAATTACTTATGAAAAACAAGACATCCTAGACATTGCGGACGGCTGTTATACTGGAGAATGTGATGTACAGTTTATTTATGCCAAGGTTTCCGTAACAGTCAAAGATCATCGTATTGTCGACATTCAGCTACTGGAGCATCGCCATGAACGCGGAGCAGCAGCTGAAAGCATCCTGAAAAAAATGATCGATTCACAAAAAGTCGATGTTGATGTCGTCGCGGGCGCGACCAATTCAAGTAAGGTCATCAAAAAGGCGGCAGACAATGCCTTGTTGAACGCACCACAATAATATTGGCGTATTGATATAATTAAAGTAGCCTCCTGTTGTAGCAAAAACTACGACAGGAGGCTTTTTTTGCCCTGTGGATAAGACCAAGTTATCTTAATCGCTTGAGGGGATATCGGCTTTATAGAGTTGGTTCCACTGTGAAAGCGCCAAATCAGAGACAAGGCAGCCCCTTGATGGAAACTCGGAATTTTCATTAATATATTGCAACGAGACAGGTGCTTTTTTTATAGGGGAATCTTCTGTATTTAAACGAATGCAGCCTTTATCCACTGTATAACTGATATCTGGCTGAATGACGCTGTTTACAAATAAATTTTGATAGGCGCTATACTTGGGACTTATTATTTTTGCGTCCCCATATTCTGCAATACCGTCTTTATTAGTAAAGATTTTTTGAGCTTTGGAATAAGCGTTATATTGATAGGTTTTTACTTTTATGACACCGCCACACGGCCCTTTGATAAATAGCGATTCCAGCGTAATCATTTGACCTTTAAGCGGAATATCCTCTGTGTTCAGAGTCAAAACACCTTTTTTAACGGTGTAGTTTGTTTTGGGCTGTAAGACCCCGTTGACATATAGGTTGTTATAAGAAACCCTACAGGGATCGGGGATGCCGTCGCAACCATATTCTATCAGTGCGTCATCATTGGTAAAGACTCTTTTTACCCCATCCGACACAGTATTATAGAGCAGACTTGTCACCGGAAGAATGTCACCCTGCTGATTCTTAAAGGTGACAAAAGTTATCATCACGGCTTGACCGGGCAACGGTAGGTCGGTTGTCATTAGTTCCAGGCGGCCCTTTGATAACACATAATTTGTTTTGGGCTGCAGCACGCCGTTGACAAAAAGGTTATAGTACGATACTTCATCCGGAGAAAGAATGCCGCGGTGACCATATTCTGTTAGTTCATCAGCATTGGTATAAATGCGCTGGTGCCCGCCAGAAATGGCATTATACTGATATATTTCTGCGTGCCGCAGAATGTTGCTGTGTAGAAGGCAGGCCTTGCAGCAAAACCTGACTGAGTCATAAATTCTGTCCGTACTAATGCAAATCTGGTCACAAATTTCGTTGCAGCTGTCCACTATTGGAACCTTGAGGCAGGTTTTTGCTTTTGCAAAAACTGTTGTATCAATATTTATTTTTATTTTTATGTTATTGGCGCGGCTTTCTCCTTTAGAGAAAATCGGAACTGCACGGCACTGAAAACAATTTAACGTAAAGCATAAGTCTGTTCCGCTGGGAGCAAAGAGAAATAAATATTTAATGATACAAAACGGGAGTGGTGCCGACAAAATGCCCGCTTCCGAACAGACTGCTACAAAACCTTTAATGGAAAGGGCCACAAGCTGTTTTGTCAGCACGTCACCAGTTGGCGATTTAACTTTTATGGTCGCGCGTTTTTGGGGGCAGGAGCGCTCTGAAAAAACAATCGCGCCCGGCTGACACGGATTTATAACATTCCCGTTTTTATCAGTCAAGTGGCAAAAAACTAAGGGACATTCGTTAGATGGCATAATATCACCCCCTCATTTGATAATTCTTTAAGTAGCCGCATAGGTATGAATTAAAGCATTTATTAATGAAGCGAAACAACATCCTGGGGTATGTAGGTGTACATCGCTTCTAATTTTGGATATAAAAAATAAATATAAGATGTGCAGGAGGGCTACCTTATGGCTTTAACCGGAAAAAAGATCTTGGTAACCGGCGCGGACGGATTTATTGGCTCTCATTTGACTGAGGAGCTCGTCAGACAGGGGCATTCTGTGCGTGCGTTTGTCTATTATAATGCGTTTAATACTTGGGGCTGGCTTGATAATGCATCGCCAGAGATTAAAAATGCGCTGGAGGTCATCCCCGGCGATATTAGAGACGCTTATGGTGTTAAACGTGCATTGCAGGGCATTGATGTTGTATTTCATCTTGCTGCGCTCATAGCGATACCTTATTCATATTATTATCCAGAGTCGTATTTTGACACAAACGTAAAGGGCACGCTTAATGTTTTACAGGCGGCCCGTGAGCTTGGAACAGGGAAGATCATACATACCTCTACCAGCGAAGTCTATGGCACGGCACAGCGTGTTCCGATAGCCGAAACGCATCCGCTTCATGCACAATCGCCGTATGCCGCTTCAAAAACAGGCGCGGATCAAATGGCGCTGGCCTATTATTGCGCTTTTGGCACACCGGTGGCTATTATCAGACCGTTTAATACCTATGGCCCAAGGCAGTCGAATAGGGCGGTTATACCGACCATCATTACACAGATTGCACAGGGTGTGCGGAAGATAAAATTGGGTTCCTTAACACCCACCAGAGATTTTAACTACGTCACCGATACGGTTAACGGGTTTATAGCGGTTGCCGAAACACCAGCGACAATAGGCGAAGTTGTCAATATCGGGAGCAACTTTGAAGTATCAATAAAAGATACGGCTTACATGATCTCCAGCATTATGGGCGCCGAAATTGATATTGAAAGCGAAGCGCAGCGTATCAGACCCGAAAATAGTGAGGTGGAACGACTGTGGGCGGATACGACAAAGGCACAAAAGCTCTTTGACTGGGCACCCGCCTATGGCGGAAAAGCAGGCTTTAGGCGGGGCCTTTCTGAGACTATTACATGGTTTAGTGATAAAAACAATCTCAAACATTATAAGGCGGGCAGGTATAATTTATGAAACCACAAACCGTTGTCAACCCATCGGAATTTGTCGCCGTTTTAAAAAAAGTTTTAAAAAAGGGAGAAAGTCCAATTGCCCTTCATGAGCCGCTTTTTGTCGGGAAAGAATGGGATTATGTCAAAGACTGTCTGGATTCAGGGTATGTTTCCTCCGTGGGGCGCTATGTCGATCAGTTCGAAAAAAACCTGACAGCCTATACCGGTTCAAGGTTTGCAATTGCCGTCGCGAGCGGGACAGCCGCCATGCACATCGCACTTAAACTGGCTGGTGTGGGGCAGGGTGACGAGGTGCTGGTTCCAACGCTGACCTTTATTGCAACGACCAATGCGGTTTGCTATTGCGGAGCAGTGCCGCATTTTATGGATTGTTCGGCCGAAAGCCTTGGCGCTGACCCTGATAAGCTATGCGCGCATCTAAAAGAGATAACCATTAAAAAGGATGGCCTTTGCTATAACAAGCTGACAATGCGCCCCATAAAGGCCGTGGTTGTCATGCACACCTTTGGACACCCCGCCGATTTGGACCCGCTTTTGAAAGTTTGCCAAATGTACGGGCTAAAACTAATTGAGGATGCAGCAGAATCGCTGGGATCCTATTATAAGAACACACATACCGGCAATTTTGGGACACTTTCTGCGATGAGTTTTAACGGCAACAAAATTGTCACCACTGGCGGAGGCGGCGCAATATTGACAAACGATGAAGCGCTTGCAAAAGCAGCAAAGCATATCAGCACAACCGCTAAGCTGCCCCACCGGTGGGCCTTTGTCCACGATCAGGTGGGTTATAACTACCGGATGCCGAACATCAACGCGGCATTGGGCTGTGCGCAACTTGAGCAACTAGACCGCTTTGTCCGTGACAAGAGAGCTCTAGCGGAAAAATATCGATTGGCCTTTAAAAATATGCGTGGGGTCACCTTTTTTGTAGAGCCGGCCTACGCAAAGAGCAACTATTGGCTCAACGCCTGTGTTCTCAGTGAAGAAAACGCCTCAATGCGCGATGAGATACTTGCGTGTACCAATGATGCAGGGCTAATGACCCGCCCAGCGTGGACGCTGATGCATAAACTGACTATATTCCAGGACTGCCCGCATATGGATCTTTCAACGGCGGAAAGTCTGGAGCGGCGCATCATCAATATTCCGAGTAGCGCCTGTTTGGGCGAGGGGTAAGCTATGCGGAAAATCTGTGTCGTCACCGGCTCGCGCGCCGAATATGGTTTGCTTTTTAGTCTGATGACAGCGCTTAAAAAGAGCCGCAGTTGGCGCTTGCAAGTGGTGGTCACCGGCATGCATCTTGCGCCTGAATTTGGGTTGACCTATCGAGAAATTGAAAAAGACGGTTTCTCGATTGATGAACAAATTGAAATGCAGCTTTCCAGCGATACGCCTGTTGGCACAGCAAAATCTGTCGGGCTGGGAATTATCGGGTTTGCAGATGCTTTTACACGGCTAAAGCCGGATATAATCATCCTGTTAGGTGACCGTTACGAAATTTTTGCGGCGGCTCAGGCGGCCATGATCGAAAAAATCCCCATTGCACACATAGCAGGCGGCGACGTGACCGAGGGCGCGTTTGACGAAGCAATTCGGCACAGCATCACCAAGATGGCGCAGCTGCATTTCGTAACCAACGCAAAATCGTGGCAAAGGGTGCGACAACTTGGAGAAAACCCGGCGTACATTTTTAATGTGGGGCATATCGGGATAGACCTGATTAATGCGCTGCCGCGAATGAGCCGCGCCGAGTTAGAACAGGATTTGGGTATAAAACTCTGTGAGAAAAATCTGCTTATTACGTTTCATCCGGCCACATTGGACGCGGAGCCTTCCGAAATGCAGTTTGACGAGCTGCTTTTTGCGCTAAAGCGGCTAGGCCGCAATATAGGCCTGATTTTTACGCATCCCAATGCCGACCCCGAGGGACGCCGAATCATCCGAAAAATTGAAGAGTTTACCGCGCAGCACCTAAACGCGGTTTCGTTCCCGTCTTTGGGGCAGTTGCGATATTACAGCATGATTGAACAGGTTGACGCGGTGGTCGGCAACTCCTCGAGCGGTGTATATGAGGTGCCGTCTTTCCACAAGCCAACAATTAATATTGGTGACCGCCAGAAGGGCAGGCTGCTTGCGCCCTCGGTCATCTGTTGCCCCGCGCAAAGAGCAGCAATATTTGATGCGGTTCAAAAAGCGTTTGAGCTTAATTGTATCAACAGCGAGAATCCCTATGGGGACGGCGGCAGTGTTGTAAAAATTTTAGAAATTCTTGGTCGCTTTAAGAACTTTAAACCCTTAGTTAAGAAACAGTTTTTTGAGATGGATGAGACACTATAGTTTTTAATGTTAAGAAGAGATGCAATACAAATAGTAGTATTTTGTTCATGGAGGGCTGGTATGGAGGCACTGCAAATTATATCGTTTAATGATAAGGTATGGAACAGTATCGTAAAGTCGTTTCCCGATTACGACGTCTATTATTTGCAAGAGTATGTGTCGGCATTTCGCCACGCGGGGGACGGCAAACCTTTTCTAATTTATTACAGCGGCGATAAAATGCGGCTGTGCTACCCAATGTTTAAAAGTGATATTTCTCAAAGCAGCGCGTTTTCTGGGCGGTTAGAGAAGGGGCGCTATTACGATATTGCCACGCCCTATGGCTACGGCGGCCCGCTGGTGAAGCGTTACAGCGAAAGCGAAATGCGAAGCTTTTTTAGTATGCTAAAAACGCACGCCAGCGAATACGGCGTTGTTTCGCAGTTTATACGCTTTCATCCACTCTTGGGGAATGAGAAGTATTTTGCCGCTTGTTGCGACGTGCGCCGCATTAAAAAGACGGTTTTTGTCGATACCGCTGACCAAGAGACAGTTTTGGCTAATATGGAATCGCGATGCAGGGGCGCGATACAAAAGGCGAAACAAAGCGGGATTGAAATCCACATTGATAACAGCGATTACGCCAAGGCGGAATTTGTCAGGCTTTATTTAGACACAATGAATCGACTGGGCACCACACCCTATTACTTTTTCAATAATGATTTTTTTAATGATCTGTTCTTAAGCATGGCGGGTCAATATAATCTGTTCTGTGCTGTGTTGGATGGAAAAATCATCAGCGCAGCAGTCATACTTTTATGCAACCAGAATATGCACTACCACTTAAGCGGATGGGATGGGGCATTCCACCAGTTTTCTCCGAACAATCTTCTGCTTTACGCCGCCGCGTCTTGGGGCGCAGAAAACGGCTATAAAAAATTTCATCTTGGGGGCGGCGTTGAGGAGGATGACAACCTGTTCCTGTTTAAAAAATCTTTTAACAAAAATGGTCAGCGTGATTATTACATAGGTCGCACCATTTTTTGCGAGACACAATTTCGAAATCTGGTTAAAATGCGTGCTGATTTTGACCCAGACTTTGACCTCGACAACAATTACATGATTCAATACCGTGCGTAAAGGGGCGGCATCATGAAAAAGATTCAGATTATTGCAGAGGCCGGTGTGAATCATAACGGCAACATGGATATGGCGATGCAGCTGGTGGATATCGCGGCCAAGGCAGGCGCGGATTATATCAAGTTTCAGACCTGGAAAAGCGAAAGCATCATCTCGCGGTATGCGCCCAAGGCAAAATATCAAACCGAAGCAACCCAAAGCGGTGAAACGATGCTGAGTATGGTCAAAAAGCTGGAGCTTTCCTTTGATGATTTCAGGGCGCTCAAAGCTTATTGCCAAAAAGCGGGGATCGGTTTTCTTTCGACCCCGTTCGATATTGAAAGCGCAGAGTTTCTGTTTTCTCTTGGCGTTGACGCCATTAAAATACCTTCAGGTGAGGTTACCAATCTGCCACTGCTAGAAGTGATTGCAAGCTTTCCAAACCCCATTTTACTCTCTACCGGCATGTGTACGCTGCAAGAAATTGAGAATGCCCTCGCGGTTTTGCAGAGAGGATTTGCAAAGACAATCACCATTCTGCACTGCAATACGCAGTATCCAACGCCGATGTGCGACGTGAACCTTCGGGCTATGCAGACGCTCAGATCGCGGTTTGGGTATCCGGTTGGGCTTTCAGATCACTCACAGGGCATTGAGGTGCCAATTGCGGCTGCTGCGCTGGGCGCGCAGGTTATAGAAAAGCACTTTACGCTGAGCCACGGGCTGTCGGGGCCGGACCATAAAGCCAGCGCCGACCCGCAAGAACTGACCGATATGATCCGCTGCATCCGCAATATTGAGCTGGCGCTGGGCACGGGCGAGAAATTAGTCACCGTTTCGGAGCGAGAAAATATCGCCGCTGCGAGGAAGAGCATTGTCGCAGCCAGAAGCATTCAAAAAGGCGAATTTTTTACGCCCGATAATATCACGACCAAGCGGCCCGGCACAGGCATTTCTCCCATGAAGTGGCATGAGGTGATCGGCTTGACTGCAACGCGGGATTTTGGCGTGGATGAGCTCATCTCCCTGTAAGAAAAGTGATAGCAGCAACGTGCGTCAGCAGACAGGTACACGGCAAAGGGGGAAAAGTATGAAATTTTTGATCATCGGGCTGGGGTCGATGGGTCAGCGCAGAATTCGGTTACTGCTAAAACGCTTTGAGCGCGAATGCTTGTGCGGTGCCGATATCAGCACAAAAAAACGGATGCAGATAGAGAATTTGTTTGGCATCAAAACCTATTCTGATTATGAGGTCGCTATTTCACGAGCACCCCGATGCTGCCCTTGTCTGCACGTCGCCGCTGAGTCACGGAGAGATTATTTGTCGGTGTATTGCGCATGGCCTGCATGTTTTTAGCGAGATTAATCTGGTATCCACACAATATGACGCGATGATCGCGCAGGCAAAGCAGCAACAGGTCATGCTGTTTTTATCCTCCACCCAGCTTTACCGCAGAGAAATTCAGGCGATTACAGATATTGTCTCACAGCAGGGCAAGCCGGTGAATTACCGCTACCACGTGGGGCAATATCTGCCAGACTGGCACCCGTGGGATAAGAAAAAGGATTTTTTTATCTGGGATAAACGAACCGATGGCTGTCGCGAAATTTTTGCGATTGAGCTGCCGTGGCTTATCCGCGCCTTTGGTACAATTTCGAATTTTACTGTGGTTAAAGACAAGATGTCCGACCTAGAAATTGACTACCCCGACAACTACTTTTTAATTTTACAGCACGAAAGCGGAAGCAAGGGCGTTTTTATGGTTGACGTGCTGACGAGAAAAGCCCAGCAAACACTTTTGGTCTATTCTGACACGCTGTATTTGACCTGGGAGGGTACGCCCGAAAGCCTGTGCCGTTATGATGCAGTCAAAAAAGCGACCGAGACAATTGCTACCTACGGCATTGTGGAGAGAAAGGATGGCTACACCAGAAACAACATTGAAAATGCGTATGAGGAGGAGCTGGCAGCGTTTCTCATGATGATAGCGGGTGAAAAAAGTAATGTGCGCTATACCTTCGAGGAAGATTTACATACGCTTACGCTCATTGACAGAATTGAGGGGATGCCATCTTGAAGGTATGCTTCTGCGGCCTTGGCTCTATTGGAAAGCGGCACCTTAAAAACTTTACACGGCTTGCCCCGGCGTTTGGCATAAAGGCCGAGATTCACGCACTGAGAAAAACGCGCAACGCGCTGGATGAAAATACTGAAAAGCTGCTTGTCAAACAGTTTTTTGACACGCACGAATTGGATTGGGACTACGACCTTGCATTCATCACCAACCCGACCAGCCTACATTTTGAAACGGTGAAGCAAATGGCGCCGCATGCAAAGCACCTGTTTATCGAAAAGCCGGTTTTCGACAGTAGCACTTATGACGTTGACGCAATAAAAACCACACCGGATGGCGTTTATTATGTGGCGGGGCCGTTGCGCTACGCGCCGGTTATTCAGGCGCTAAAGAAGATGGTCAGCACCGAGCACGTCTATTGTGTGCGGGTGATCTGCTCGTCTTATTTGCCGGACTGGCGACCCGGGACCGACTACCGACAGAGCTACAGTGCAAAAAAAGCGCTGGGCGGCGGGGTGGACATCGATCTAATCCACGAGTGGGATTATATGATTGCGCTGTTTGGTTTTCCGATTAAGGTTTATAAAATCTGCGGCCAGTATTCATCCCTTGAAATAGACAGCAGCGACGCTGCCATCTATATTGCCGAATATGAAAACATGGCAGCCGAGCTGCATCTGGACTATTTCGGTCGAAAGCTAAGGCGTGAAATCGAAATATTCACCGAACAGGCGACTATTACCGGCGACCTGATTAAAAACACCATTACGTTTTCAGACAATCGCCCGCCTATTCAGTATGGCGAGGGCGAAAACGACATCTATCTGCGCGAGATGCGCTTTTTTCTGGATTGCATTCACTCAGGTCGGGCATTTAATAACATACGGCATTGCTGCGCGGTGCTGGATGTTGCATTAGGGAGGGCGACGGGATGAATATTTTGATCACGATTTGTGGCCGCGGTGGCTCAACATGGGTTAAGAACAAAAACATCCGAAGCTTTTTGGGCAAACCGCTGCTGTATTTCACCATTGCGGCGGCGCGCCTGTTTAAAGAGCGGCGGCCTGCGGATTGTGTTGATATTGTCGTCAGCAGCGACAGCGACGTCATTTTGGCACTGGTTCGGCGGTTCAATTTGGCTTGCATTCAGCGCCCGGCTGAACTGGCGGGGGACACCACCCCCAAGCTTTTTGCAATCAGGCACGCACTGCTTGAGATGGAGAGAAAACCGAACAGAATCTATGATTATGTCATTGATTTGGATATTACATCGCCGTTGCGACAGATTGACGACATAGAAAAAGCGCTCGAACAGCTTAAAGCTCAGGCTGAGGTAGACGTGGTCTTCTCCGCCGTTCCAGCCAGACGAAACCCGTACTTTAATATGGTGGAACGAAAAGAAGGAAAAATGCAAAAAATCATTGACGGTGGTTTTACAGCAAGGCAGCAAGCGCCGCCGGTCTATGACATGAATGCGTCAATCTATTGCTACCGGAGGGATAGCATTCTCAAAAAGCTCGATCACTCGCCCCTTGACAGCGTGTTTGATATCGTGGTTGTAAAGGATACCGCGGTATTGGATATTGACAGCGAAGAAGATTTTGAGCTGATGGAGGTCGTCGCAAAGCATTTCATGGCGGATGGGTTCAAAGAAATTGACGCCTATGCACGGACTATGTGACTACAAAATTTCAGAAGTTCTTAAAATGCCTCAGGGCAGCGCCTCCTTAAACCCAAAGGTACGCTGCCCTTTTACTGTTTTCGGTTTGAACTCGACAAATATGCTCTACGAGGGTTGTCTAAGCCCCAATACGCAGGTGGAGGGGTCTAAATCGCGACTCAACACGGGGGGGTGCAATGAATATACTATATTAATCTCGCATTAAAAAGCAGACATTTAGCGGTGAATTTTTTGTCTTGCTTTGTCATTGCCGTTTGCGGTGCCAACCTGCCAGATATTCCCCCCCCGCCGCAGGATGGAAATATGCCTTTTTAGTGGGAGATCCATATAGGCAGGCGTCTGACGCGGTCTGATATTGCGTAAAGCGGATGGAACACATGATGAATGATTTAGGCAAAATTTTGATACAACCCGATATGCAAATTCAAAAAGCAATTGAAATTATCGACATCAGTTCACAGCAAATTGCGCTGGTTGTGGATGCCGAGCAAAAATTGTTGGGCACTGTGACGGATGGCGATATCCGACGCGGCTTAATTCGTGGGGTATCACTAAGCGAGCCGGTTGAGCAGATTATGAACGGCCGCCCGATTACAATTCCCGAAATTAAGGACCAGAACAGCATCTTAAATATCATGCGGGTCAATAAACTGCGGCACTTGCCAGTAGTTGACGCCTCTGGGCGGCTAATTGGAATTGAAAAGCTGGACGATTTATTACAAACTCCCAAAAGAGAAAACTGGATTGTCATGATGGCTGGCGGGCTGGGCACAAGATTAAAGCCGCTGACCGACAATTGCCCCAAGCCCATGCTGGAGATTGGCGGAAAGCCGATTCTGGCCATCATGCTTGAGGAGTTTATCAAACAGGGCTTCGACCGGTTTTGCCTTTCGGTCAACTACAAGGCGCAAAAGATCATCGACTACTTTGGTGATGGCAGCCGGTGGGGCGTTACGATTGTCTATATCCACGAAGACCACCCCATGGGCACCGCTGGGTCACTGCGTTTGTTTAGGCAAGAGACCGAAAAACCGATTATGATTATAAATGGCGATATTCTGACCAAGCTGAGCTTTGAACAATTGCTTAATTTCCACGAAAAACGCAAGGGCAGCGCAACAGTAGCGGTTGCGGCCTACGACTTTAAGGTGGACTACGGCGTTGTGAAGGTTGACAGAGATATGCTGGTTGGTTTTGAGGAAAAACCGGTTTTTACAAGCTTTATCAATGCCGGAATCTATGTCCTGAACCCCGAAATATTAAAGAAGCTGCCAAAACAGGGCTGTTTGGATATGAATCAGCTTATTGAGATGATGCTCAGAGACAGCGAAAAGGTTTGTGCTTTCCCCGTTAGGGAGTACTGGACCGATATTGGGAAAATAGGCGATTATAATCGAGCAAAGTTGGAGTATGACACCGTATTTTTAAAATAAGCAGTGGCTTATTCAAACTGGGAAGGGGAGATGGTCATGCGCGTCATTGAAAATCAGGAAAATGACGGTGCTTGGTATTCCGAACCGATACGTGGTCGGGTTTTAGCAGTTTTTAATTTGATCGTTAAGACGTCGTCATTTAGAAGTGTATTGAATCAGATAAAAGCTGAAGCAGAAAATTTGCGGCAGCTTTTTTTTAGCGAGAAAGAACAAATGCAGATGCAGGCAATATACAGCAGGTTTGATCTTGAAATGCGCACAACCAGACAGAGCATTTTAAACAACCTGATGACCTACCGCCAGTTCGGCTGGGCAAAAAACTTTGAAGAGGAGAAGCGCGAATGATGGCGACACAAGTTTTGCAAGAAACAACACGTCGACTAAATAAGACGTTAAAATCTTGCGTTTCTCTTTTTAGAGAGGGTGAGGACAATAGAGGACTCGATGCGCTTATGTGCAGTGTTGAGGATCTAGAACGTATCTTGGACATCTTAGAATGCACAGAAGAGACTGCGTTTGAGACCCCAAAAATGCTCAACGCCTGCCGAGAGCTGCTGGAATACATGGAAAAACGCGATGTAATAGGCATGACCGATTTATTGGAGTTTACCATCATTCCACTGTCAGAGACGTGGACAGCGAGGTGCGATGCAATATGCAGATAGCAAAACCAAACGAAACAAAAGAAATGTTTATAAAAAACTTTCAGCTTTTAGCGCCGTGGCAAAGAGCACTTGTCGAAAAAGTTGACGAAGACGCACTGTGGCAAAGGGTTGAGGTCACCTATAACGGCGACGGCTATCCCGTGTGCCGCTATCGACAAGACGATAAGATGTTTCAGATTGTCAGTACGCAGCCGGTTGCCGAAGCCCAAACATGGTGCAAAGCCTTAATAAAGCGGGCGTCGAGTTCGATTTTTCTTTTTGGCTCCGGCTTTGGATACCCCGTTTTTGAAATATTTTTGCATAAAATGCCGCATACACTTGTCATTGTGTTTGAACAGGATATTTTTCTGTTTAAAGCTATGTTATATTACTTTGATTTTGAGCCGCTTATTAAATCAGGAAAACTGATGTTTTTTGTCGGAGACGCAGCGCATTTTGAACAGGCTTTTTCGGAGTTGTTTGGCAGCCTTAGCTTTTTTAGCTGCACCTATCCAGCCTGTTGCTTTACGCCCGCCGCGCAACGTAACTTTAAAGCGCAGTATTTGACAATTTACAAATTTGTTTTTGCCCGCTTGTCGTTGCTGACCTTTTATATTGGCAACGACCATTTGGACAATTTGGTCGGGTTATGCAATTTAATTGCCAATGCTGGTGCGATTGTTCGCGATCCATATATTTCGTGCATGAAAGACCGGTATAAGGGGATGCCCGCTTTTATTGTGGCAAACGGCCCTTCGCTTGATAAAAATATTAGCCAGCTCAAAGATATTGCAGGAAAAGGGCTGGTTATCTCGGTGGAATCTGCCATTGTGCCGCTTATAAAAAACGGCATCAAGCCAGATATTCTGACCATTATTGAACGGTCTAAAGAAACCTATTCTTACCATTTTGAAAATCGCAGCCTGCCGGAGGATATGGCACTGATCTGTTTGGCGATGGTCGATAAGCAGGTTTTCCCGGCCTTTAAAGGGGCGACAATACCGGTGTTTCGCAACGGCGAAACGATAAACCAGTGGGTTAACAACAATCTTGGTGACGGCAGCGCCATTGACGCGGGTTCGAATGTCTCACATTTAGCGTTGGAGCTGGCAGCCTACATGGGTGCAAACCCTATTGTATTTGTTGGGCAGGATTATGCCTATGGCGCCAAAGGAACAACGCACAGTCGTGATGCTTCTTACTACGAGAAAACAGGGGAGGAAGCCAGAACGTTGATAGAGTCGCTGCCCATTATCTACGTTGAGGGCAACGACGGCACACAGATACCGACTAACCCGCTGTGGAACGGCTTTAAGATGGGTTTGGAAATAAAGATTGCGGCGCACCCTGACATTGCGTTTCTCAACGCAACACAGGGCGGCGCGAAAATTGCCGGAACAAAATGCGCTACGCTTTCTGAGATTATCGCGCAGTACTGCAACGAGAGAATACCCCGTCGGGTGAATCAAATGATCGATGATTGTAAAAAACAAGTTGCTGTTCCGGAGAGAATGGCACTTTTAGAACACTTTGCAGAGGATGCCGCACAATATGCGCAGCTGTTGCGTGGCTTTGTACAGGAGACGGTCAAAGGAAAACTGGACTGCAAAAAAATGGTGCAGCTTTCTTTGACGTCAGACCCGAAAAGCTGCGAAGCTGTAATCAACGAAACTTACCAGCATCATTTGGCTGTTTTTGATACTTTTTTGCGTAACGGTCTATGCAGACATTTTATCCAGCAGATGTTTTTTGTTTATTATTATCTTGTAAATCGAATCGGAAAAATTGATGCACCCGAAAAGGTGACGGAAGTTATGAGATTGCAGTATGACCTATTTTACTACCTGAACATTGTTACCCAGAGTTTAAGCATTCATCTTGAAAACGCAGTAGAATCCTTAAAAGCGCAGTTGATTGCGCTAAAAACAGAGCAGGGAGCGTGTGAAACTTATGAGCAGAATTGACGAATTGAATAGAAAAATGGGGCAGCTTTTAAAGGAGCCTGGTAACGCAAAACGCTATAATGCCGTCGGTGTGCTCCTCTACGGGGTGCGAGACTGGGAAAATGCCGAGCGTTTTCTGGGCAGAGCGCATGCACTTGACCCAGCAGATATCGATATCTTGTTTAATTATGCAGCGGTCTTATACCGGCGGCGCGAGTACCAGAAAGCGGCTGATCTTTGCCGTGAAGGGCTGAA
This sequence comes from Candidatus Fimivivens sp., assembly GCA_034933525.1. GTDB lineage: Bacteria > Bacillota > Clostridia > Oscillospirales > Ruminococcaceae > Yanshouia. Next base: position 95,715 of record JAYFNI010000009.1, on the reverse strand, counting down.
AATGGCACCAGATGATGAAGCGCTGCTTGAAAAACTAGGCGATTGCTGTTACATGCTGGGCGTGTACCAAGAAGCGACAAGGGCTTATGAGAACATTCGAATGTCAGATGAGGTGGGCTTGCCATGACCGAACAAAAAGGCCTGAGCCTTTGCGTGGTGACTCTCAACGATGAAAAGTTCATATCCGACTGCCTGAGCGACTTAAAGGATAGCGTGGATGAGCTGATTGTTGTGGATATTGGCTCGAGCGATCAAACGATTGCTCTGGCAAAGCACGCGGGTGCGCATGTCTTTGAGTATGACTGGCAGGAGAGTTTCAGCGAAGTAAAAAATTTTTGCATCGAGCAGGCCTCGGGACGGTGGATTTTATTTTTGCAGGCCAATGAAGCCCTGTCTGATGCAGATTTAAAAAAGCTGCCATTGCTTTTGAAAAATCCAAATGTGGAGGGTTATCTGTTACAGGTTGCTGCTGTGGGCGGGCTAAAAATGGTTTCGCCCAACAGCAGGTTAAGGCTTATTCGAAACAGAAAGGACTATCGCTTTTGCTACAGGGCGTTTGAACAAATTCCCGATGAGCTAATCTGTAATATTGAAAATGCGGAAATAATGGTTTACTGCCGTGACAACAAAGTCTCTTGGGAGGTAGCAATGCGCGATAGTCTGTTGGAACAGGATATCGCCCAGTACCCAGCGGCGCATTATATTCACTATGTACAGGGGCTTAGCCTTTTTAGAGCAGAAAAATTTATAGAAAGCGCTGTGTGCTTTGAAAACGCTTGCGAGGGCCTCAACCCTGAGTGCTTGTTTGCTGCGCATCTCTTTGAATGCAGGGCATGGTGCTTATTATCTCTTGCACGCTATTCAGAAGCGTTGGCGGTGCTGGACAAAGCGATTGGGTGCTTACCGCTTTGTTCAGATTTTTTGGTTTTGCGTGCGGAAACAAACAAACAGCTTGGCGATTATAATGCCGGCATAAGCGGTTTGATGCAATGCCTGAACACTATGAAGCAGGCTTCCCCGATGGTGCTTGCCCCTGAAATTAGCGCTACAATTGTCTGGGAGTCGCTTGGTATTATGATGACCCATCTGGCAAATCTTCATCAGGCGCTGGCTTGTTTTCAGCAAGCGTATTATCTAAACAGCCGTAACAGCGGTGTTTTTGAAAGACTGTGCGCGCTTGCGCCAGAAGCGAATATGCCGGAAGCATTGACCGGAATTTTAAGCATTACGCTAAAGCAAAATATTCCCCGCCAGTTGGTGGCGGCGGCCAAGGCATTCTTTTTATTGGGCCAGTATGATAAGGCACTGGCCTTAGTCAGCCGGATATCCGACACCGGATTCGAAGCGCAGGTACGTGATATAAAATTCAACTGTCAACTCATGATCGAACAATGTCAGACAGAAGGTTTTCCAAGTGTGGCTGATGCAGACAATGATTACAATTTACCAGAAAAAATAAAATGCTGCTGGCTGCATGACGAAATGCCAAAGGCCGAAGCGCTGCTAAAAGAATGGGCGCGAGCGGACGATACGGGATCTTCTTTGTGCAGCATATACCGCGTGATACAAGCACAATTAAGCGGTGATAGGCTGTCTCTTGCAAACTTGACGCCGGGAGCATACCGCGAAATTCGTTCGATGCACGATATGCTGCTGCTTAATGGGCAGAAGAAAAAGGCAAAGGTCTTCTTGCCATTGCTACTAAAGCAGAATCAGAATTTGCTCGTTGAGCTGGCGGTCCTATGGGCGCGGGTTAACGATTTTCATGTCCTTAAACAAGTTTTTAAAGCAATCTCGCAAGAAGACGTACGTGAAGAATTTAAACACAGGGTACTAAAAAAGCTGATTTGTGAAGGGCACTTAGAAACGGCTAAAAAGTTGCTTAATCTGCGCGCTTGGCAGCCTTCTGAAGAGATGCTGCTCGCATTGTGGTGTGCACGTAGCACAAAAAGACTTGAGGATATCGGCCAATCTGTTGGAAATGAAGAATGCTTGCTGTCAGCGCCATCATCTGAAAACGCCAAACCGCTTATGGAATTATTTGAGGCTGTTCGAGAAGCGGGTGCCGACAGCAAAAAAACGGCTCTATCATACGGCGAGATCCAATGCCAAATCGGCGCGGATTTTGAAAAGAAACAGAAGAAAGAGGAAGCGATAGCGTCGTATCTTCGCGCTCTAAAATGGGGGATTAGTTCGACTGCGCAAAACAAAATATGCGCGTTTGCCCATCAGGAGAGCAGTTTGGAGTTGATACTAGAAACCATGCCGTGGACGACAGAAGGCGGTTTATTCCGTAATAAAGATGGCTTTTGTGATTATATCCGCGGTCTCATTTGTTTTGACAACGCACAATTTAAGCAAGCCTATGCGTTGTTTTCTAAGGCTGGAGTTTCAGAACCTGATAGCCCAGCTAGTTCCTATATGCAGGTGACTTTTTGGCTAGAAAAAGGAGAGAAATCGAGCGTACTTTTCAACAATCCAGAGGTATCATTGTTGAAAAAAAGCTGGTGTTTTAGTATTTTGAAAAATTTAATTTTAGAAAAGCTGGAAAAAGCCCTGAAACAAAACCAATATAATGGGCTGCTTTTAGCAGCTAAGGAAAGCGTGCTGAAGCAACAATTTTCCGCAATAAAATAAAAAAACGCGTCTGTTGGACAGACGACACTTGTCCAGGCGCAGGTGAGAAAGGGTTACCGATCTGTGCAAAACATAGGATAAAATGACGTCTTTTGCAGTTCCTATTTTTTACGAAAAGGATTTGATGAGATATTGGAAAGTTTTGATCAACTTTGGGAGCATGTTCACCAGAACCAGGAGTGGGGAAAATACCCGTCCGAGGAGGTCATACGCTTTACAGCGAGAAACTTCTACAACAAAGAGCGGCAGAATATCAAGCTTCTCGACGCAGGGTGCGGCACAGGCGCAGTAGCCTGGTATTTGGCGCGCGAGGGCTTTAATGTATATGCTTTTGACGGTTCTAAAACAGCCATTCAAAAGGCGGCACAACGAATGAAAGATGAAGCGGTTACCGCTGAGTTATCCGTGAGTGATGCAACATGTTTGCCATATTCCGACAGCTATTTCGACGGGGTAATCGATTCGGTTATGATCTGTGCCAACAGCATTGATGGCATTAAAAAGATTTTAAGCGAGTGCTACAGAGTGTTAAAACCCGGCGGCCGGTTTTTTTCAACCGGGTTGTTCCGATCTGAGACAACCGGATATGGCTCCGGAAAATTGATTGAGCCCAACACATTTACGGATATTTCATCAGGCTGTTTAAATGGCAGGGGTACCGTACACTTTTTTGACCATAAAGAAATAAAAACACTATGGCACAACACGGGTTTTACAAATCTTTTAATTGATTCAGTGGATCGAAGCCAGTATGGCGGCAAGGAACGCATCAGTTATTTTATGGTTGAGGCGATAAAATAAAATCGGAGTAATTTACGCCTCTATCTCACCTATCAGGGCCAACCGCATATTATATAATGTGGCAACACAACCCGGATATTTTTACTTTAAGAAAGAAGGTAAGTATATGGCTATTGGACTGTTCAAGCTTGTTGTTGAGAGTACGCTTTCTGATGTGCAGTATTTCTCAAAAGCAGCTTCAGACTTTACCATTGACGATACCACCCCTGTCGTTTTTCTCGCAACCAGTTTCTTTAATGGTGACGGGAGTGCAGTAACCACATTTGCAAACGCAACATCCGCCGGCTATTATATGCTTGAAGTTGGCGGCGTATTGCAGCAAACGGGTTTATACACGGTCAGCGCCAGCGGCGGCGGCTTGCAAATGATTCTTTCCACTGGCAATACTGCGACCTATAGCATTGCAGCGAGCACGCCTATCACGCTCACTGTGACCGAGACTACCATTACGAACTAATTGGGTTTTGATGAGCTGGTGCGGTTTGCGTGCCTAGCTTATTATAAAGCGCTTTATATGTGCCCAACACGAAAGTGTTGGGCACACACGCTTTAAAGTAAAAACGCAGAAGTGTTGCCTGCATTTTAAAAACCATTGAATAACAATACGATAGCGGAGAACAGCACACGCTGCCCTCCGCTATTGTCATCCTTCAAATGTAATTATTTGAAGCACCTGAATTAAATCATCCAAATTATTAATACAAACATTTCTGGAAAGAATTTCGTTCTTAAGATCGATAGATAAGGCCTCAAAATTTTCACGAACCTCGGGGTTCACATAAGACATAAAAATACCCCTTTAAAAAGCGTTCTAAAACAGGCGTAGTTCTTAAACAGGTTTAAACCTACATGGCCCGGCACTCAGTGGCGCATTTTTTGCACTCATCGGCACATTTAGTGCAGTGGTCATCTTTGAACATTGAACAGCCAGATGCGCACTCATCACATATTCTGGCACACAGTGTACATAGATCGTTTGCGTGCTTTGCCTCCATTGCCATAAAGCAAGAGGCTTCACGACAGATTGCGGCACATTCCATCAACATGCTGATGCAGTCTTTTCTTGCCGCTACATCGGGCTCTTTCAGGCAGAGTGTTGTACATTCGCGGCAGGCCTGCGCGCAGCGGTTGCACGCATCAATACATTTTTGATATTTATCGGTGCTGTTTGTTACGATTCCCATCATAATCTCCTTTAAACTTGAGTCTGGATCTTTTTCATTATGCGCACAACAGATGTTTTTATGTAAAAACAAACACACCGCTATCTAATTGTGAATTGATAGCGGTGTGTTAATTTTAAGGCGTTTTAAATGCTGTTCTGAATCTTTTAGGCCATCCAGGCGTCAACAATGGCTTTGTTGTCGGCTATCCATTTTACTGCCGCGTCGGCAGGTTCCATCCCGTCATTGATGAGGCTCTCAAGGCCGCCGATTTGTGCGTCAGTCATCTTGAATTTCTTAAGCATGGTGGCAACATCTGCATGCTTGGTGCCAAAGTCCTTATTAGCGAGTGTGTGGATTTCTTCCGCTTCTCCAAAGGAGCCCTTAGGGTCCTCAAGATACTTTAGCTCATATTTTGCAAACATCCAATGGGGGCTCCAACCGGTGATGGCTATCCACTCGTTTTTGCCATACGCCTTCTCCAATGCCGCCATCATAGCGGGCTCACTACCCTGAACAACTTCGAGGTCAAGTCCATAGGCCTCTTTTGCTGCGTCGGTTGCCTTCATAATGCCGGCGCCGGGGTCGATTCCGATAATCTGACCATTAAACTGATCTGCCGCGCCCTTAAGCGCTTCAATGGAATCGATGGTCACATAGTTTGGCACAACCAGCCCGATTTTGGCGGGTTCCTGATACCAAATGCCGTAGTCCTCAAGAGAATTCTTATATTCTTCCCAGTAGGTTGCATGGGTGATCGGCAGCCATCCGTCCATGAAAAAGTCGATGTCGCCCTTGCTTAAGCCAACGAACAGCGGCGCAACATCCAGCTGCGTGAGTGTGACCTTGTAACCTTTTTCTTCTAGGATAACTTTCCACAGGTTGCTGACGGCGATGCACTCCGCCCAGTTGACATAACCAATATTGATGGTTCCTTTATTATCCGCGGGTGCAGAAGCGCTTGAAGACGGCGATTTGCTAGCGTTTGCACATCCGCCCACAAACACCAGTACCAAGGTCATAACTAGAATAAGCGAAACTGCTTTCCAAGCTGATTTGCGTTTTACCATACGTTCATTTACCTCCATTTACTAATTGTATCTATTTTTCAGTGCGCAGGGAATTTCCGATTCCCTGCGAAATGCGATCTAAAATAATGGCCATAATGACAACGCCTATACCATATTCAAAACCCATTCCGTTTTTGAGCTGACCAATCGCGGTTAAGACGCCCGCACCCAGTCCGCCCGCGCCGATCATAGCCGAGATGACCACCATCGACAGAGAGAGCATCATGGTTTGGTTGATGCCGGCCATGATAGTGGGGATGGCGACCGGCAGCTGAATTTTCCAGAGCATCTGCATGGGTGAGGAGCCAAAGGCTTCGCCAACTTCCACAAGATCTTGCGGAACCTGCCTGATACCTAGATCAGTCAGGCGGATGACCGGCGGCATTGCAAAAATAACCGTTGCAAATACGGCTGGAATTTTGCCTATGCCAAAAAAGAGCAACGCCGGAATTAGATAAACAAATGAGGGCATTGTTTGCATAAAGTCCAATATTGGCGAGATAACAAGGTGAAATTTATGTTTTCGTCCCGCCAGAATGCCCAACGGAAGCCCGATAATCATCGAGACCAGTGACGATAAAATCACAAGAATGAGGGTGTTCAAAAAGGGCTCCCAAAGCTCTAGATTATAAATAAACGCCAGACCGAGAACGGTTCCAAGTGACAGCTTCCAGCCGCTGGCCTTCCACGCGATGGCGGCAAAGATCAATATAATAAGCCACCACGGTACCATCATCAGATAGTCTCTTATCGTATTGATACCGTCGCCCGCCTGTTTTGAGAAGGCGTCCAGCGCACTTCCAAAGTTCGTCTGTAGCCACTTGACAGCAGCGTCGATGATTTGAGCCAATGGAAATTTAGTCATTGTTATCCCCCTTGTTTTCAGAATCGAGCGCGGCCAGCACTGCACCACGGACAATTATGCCCATGAGCTTATTCTCTGCATTGACGACCGCCAGGGGCAATTTACTTTCGGCGATAACGCCCAGCATATCCTTAACGGGGGTACTTTCTTCAACGACAGGGCCGCGAGCCAGTTGAATTTCGCTTAGACTGGTAATTTTGGCTTCTCGCGATTCAAGCGCCATGTCGACCGTGATGATGCCCTGATGCTTCTTTTCTTTGTCCACAACAAAGACGCTTGAAATGCCAAATTCCTTCATGATACGCAGAGCCACACTGGGACCGTCGCGCAATGTAATTATGGGATGTGGCTTTTTCATCACGTCGCCTGCGGTGAGAATTTTGCTGCGGTCAACGCCGCGCACAAATTTAGCCACGTAGTCGTCGGCGGGGTTTTTGATGATTTCTTCCGGTGTGCCGATTTGAACCAGCGTACCGTCGCGAACAAAAGCAATGCGATCACCAAGTTTTAATGCTTCGTTAAGATCGTGTGTAATAAAGACGATAGTTTTGTTCATTTTTTGCTGAAGGCTGAGCAGTTCATCCTGCATTTCTTCTCGAATCAACGGGTCAAGCGCGCTAAACGCTTCATCCATGAGCAGAATGTCAGCGTCGTTGGCAAGTGCACGCGCCAGCCCGACACGCTGCTTCATACCGCCGCTGAGCTGCGAGGGATATTTGTCTTCCCATCCCTTTAGCCCGACTAGTGCCAAAGCGTCGAGTGCGTGCTGTTCTCTTTCTTGTTTTGGAACACCTTGAACCTCTAATCCATAAACTGTGTTCTGCAAAACTGTACGGTGCGGCAACAGCGCGAACTGCTGAAATACCATTGCTGTTTTTTTCTGGCGCATCTTGCGCAGGTCGACATCCTTTAGCTTTGTAATATCAACGCCGTCAATGATAACAGAGCCCGCTGTGGGGTCTATTAAACGGTTAAGACAGCGTAAAATGGTAGACTTACCGCTTCCGGAAAGCCCCATAACAACAAACACTTCACCGCGGTTAACTGTAAAGCTAACATTATTAATGCCAACAGTTTGACCGGTTTCCTTTAATATTTCCGTTTTACTCTTACCCTGATTCAAAAGGTTTAGCGCTTTGGTTGGATTGTTGGAGAATACTTTTACAAGGCCGTTGACCACAATTTTTTCGGTCGTTTCCAGCATAGCATACATCCTTTCCTGTAGTAGTTTTATATCAAGCTATCAAAATATACGGCAAAAAAGCCAAGGGTGTTAAAGTGAATATAAAAACCTTTTCTAATAGCAACTGACAACTTATTATATCGTATAGAGTTGTCAGTTGTCAAATTTGCAAAATTTTATACGTGCAACAGGCTACGCTCTTTTAAGATGATTTACAGCACAAATTTGCGTAAAAGTTGTGCTGATTTATTTGCTAAAACTATAAGTTCGACGCTAAAAAACTAAATTATTTCTATAAAATTTTTTTATTTGATTGCCGCCATCGCTTTTTACTTACGATTTAAAAAACACGGACGAGGGCGAATATTGGCAAGCCCCTAGGAACGGCAGTTCAAATGTGATAAAATTAAAAATTATGAGTGAAATGGGGGTGCGGTCGTGAAAACTTTAGTGGGGCATAACAATCTGCTGATAACCTGGCGGCCGGCTTTCGGCGGCGCAGAGCTGATTCGGGTGGAGACCGCTGACAGGGAAGTGACACTGCCCGACACGGTGGAGGGCCTGCCGGTGACCGCTTTGGACCCCCTAGCTTTTGATTCCTCGGATGAAGAGAAACCCCAAGGGGAACAGCTGCGTATGATCTGCGGGCTGGGCGGGGCGGAAATGGATAACAAAAAGCTAGAGCGTATCTCTCTTCCACCGACGCTGCGCAGAGTGGGCGACTATGCTTTTTATAACTGCTCCGAACTGCGGGAGGTGTGCCTCTCGGAGAAAATGGAGCACTGGGGTAACGGCGTTTTCATGAACTGCCAGCTGCTCAACACTGTTTTTATTCACGCCGTAGACGACCGCGCAGAAAGTGTTTATTATTTTGCAAATGAATTTTCCCGCGAGCTGGATATTACGGTCGAGTACCCCGAAGGACTGTCGGCTCGTTTGATTTTCCCAAGTTATGCGGAGTATTATCAGGAGAATATTTCGGCGCGTTGTTTTCAATACGAGGTTCAAGGCCCCGGATATCCTTATCACAGCATGTTTAAAGACCGTGCGCTGGTTTTAAAGGATTACGACCGCCTGTGGCCGATGCTGTTGGCAACGGAACACGACCCGGACTGTGCGCTGCGCATGGCGTGGTACCGTCTGCGCTTTCCGCGGGAGCTGGCTTTGGACGCCAAAGCGGCGTATCTTGAGTTTTTGCGCCACAATGCGCGTACGGTGATTGCGTGGCTGTTGGGCCAGCGGGATATGCGCGGGCTGGCGTGGTTTTTGCCGCAGGCACAGGTCGATCGAGAGGCATTGACGATAGCGTGTGAGGAGGCGCGAAGCCATGGCGCAGCAGAGGGGCTGGCGCTTTTGCTGGAAGAACAACACCGCCGGTTTGCGACCGGATCAAATAAGTCATTTACACTATAAAAGCGGCAGGGATGCTGGAAAGGAGCCAAGCGGATGGCGGATAAACAGATGATGGCGCAGGTTGGGCAAAAGATCCTGCGGGCAGCGCAGAGTGAACTGTACCTGAATTTGCCTTATCTTGACATGGCGCTGTGCGCGCTGACGTTTGTGCCCGATGACGAGATGACGCCGACGCTGGCCACCGACGGCGAGCAGCTGCATTATAACAGCACCTATCTTTCCGAGCGCTATCTGCGGGCGCTTTCGGGCGTCAACCGAACGTACCTGCACATCATTTTGCACTGCATGCTGCGCCATCTGGCAAAAAAGCGCGGAAAGGACAGTGTGCTGTGGGACTTGGCCTGTGACATCGCCGTCGAGAGCATTCTGGATACGCTGGCGGAGGATTACCCCTGCCTCAAGGGCGTTGTCGCGCCGATGCGCCGCGGCCTTTATGGCGATTTGCGCTCGCACATGCGGGTGTTGACCGCGGAGGGCATCTACTACGAGTTGTTACGCCGCCAACTGCCGGAGCAGGAACTGGCTCAGCTTGGACGGGCATTTTTTGAGGATGACCACGGGCTGTGGGCGCCTGAAAGTCGCGAACAGAAGGAGCAGAGCGACCGGCAGGACGAAAAATGGAACGACATGTCCCAACGCACCCAAACAGGGCTTGAAACAGTGATGTCCAGGCGTTCCACCGGCGGAGAGGCGGTTTATGAACAGGTGAAGGTCGCCAACCGAGAGGGCGTGGATTACCGCGATTTTCTGCGGCGGTTTGCGATTCCACGTGAAGTGATCGGCGTGGATGGCGACGCCTTCGACTATGGTTTTTACAGCTACGGGCTGCGGCTTTTCGGCAATATGCCGTTGGTGGAGCCCCCCGAGACGCGCGAGGAAAAGCGTATTCAGGATTTTGTTATCGCCGTGGACACCTCGCTCTCCACCTCGGGCGAGCTGGTGCGGCAGTTTTTAGCTTCCACCTACTCCATTTTGCGCAGTACCGAGACTTTCTCGACTAAGGTGAATATCCGCATCATCCAGTGCGATGATCAGGTGCGAAATGACACCGCCATCCGCGATCTGGCGCAGCTGGAGGACTATATGAACAATTTCCAGCTGGCGGGCGGCAGTGCCACCGATTTTCGCCCTGTTTTTGCCCACGTGGAGCAGCTTCGGGCGGCGGGAGAGTTGCCGGGGCTTCGGGGATTGATCTATTTCACCGACGGCATGGGCATCTACCCGAAGAAGCGCCCGCCCTATGAGACGGCGTTTATTATGATGGAGCCGCCGCTCATTTCGGTGGAAGTGCCGCCCTGGGCCATCCGTCTTTCGCTGACAGAATCGGAACTATCAAAGGCAGTACGCCCCGCCCTGCTGGAGGACGAGGCGCAGGTCTGGGCAGAATCGCCATATTTATAAGATGCATAATGGAGGAAAACCATGAATATTAAGCAGGCAAAACAGGAGATCACCAATACCCTGCGGGCTTATCTGGCAAAGGATGGGCAAGGAAACTATCTCATCCCCGTAAACCGCCAGCGACCCGTGCTTCTGATGGGCCCTCCCGGCATCGGCAAGACTCAGATTATGGCGCAGATTGCCGCCGAGACCGGCGTGGGGCTCATTTCCTACACCATCACCCACCACACCCGCCAAAGTGCCATGGGTTTGCCCTTTATTGAGAAACGACGCTTCGACGGCAAGGAATATGCCGTGACCGAATACACCATGAGCGAAATTCTGGCCGCAGTGTATACGTTGATGGAAAGCACCGGCATCCGTGAGGGCATACTTTTTCTCGATGAGATCAACTGCGTTTCTGAAACGCTGGCACCCATGATGCTTCAATTCCTGCAAAATAAGACGTTCGGGAACCAGCGCCTGCCCGACGGTTGGATTATCGTGGCGGCGGGCAACCCGCCTGAATATAACAAATCGGTGCGCGATTTTGACGTCGTGACCCTCGACCGCGTCAAGCGCATCGACGTCAAAGAGGATTTCGCGGCCTGGAAGGAATATGCCTACCGGCAAAACCTGCACGGCGCGATCATCTCTTATCTGGACATCAAAAAGGAGAACTTTTACCGGATTGAAACCAGCGTGGATGGCATGGAATTTGCCACCGCCCGCGGCTGGGAGGATTTAAGCGAACTGCTCTTGGTTTATGAGCAACTCGGGTTGAAGCTAGACCGTGAGGTTGTGGGGCAATATATTCAGCTACCCCGCATCGCCCGCGACTTTGCCGGATATTTGGACCTTTATTATAAATACCAGAAAACCTATCACGTCGATGAAATAATTGAGGGCGAGTGGCACGCCATCACGGTTTCGGAGCTGAAAGCCGCGCCCTTTGACGAAAAACTCTCGGTGCTGGGGCTGCTGTTTGCCCGCCTGTCGGAATCGGCCGGTCAGGCACGCGAACAGGACGCATTGACCGAACTGCTCTATGCCGATCTTTTGAGCTTTAAGGAATTGCTTTCGGCAGGGGAGCCCGCCGTCAGCATTCTGGAAAGGCTTGCGCAGCGCCGCCGTGAGGATTTGGCGCGCGCCGCTGAGGCGGGTCAGCTCGACAAGGAAAAGCGCGGGCGCACACAGCGAGAGATTGAGTGCCTCACCCGCTACCGGGAGCGGCTGATAGCGGAAAACATCGCCGAGAGCGGCGCGTTGGACGCTGTACGTGGCTGGTTCCAAGCGGAAGTGGATGCGCGAAAAAGCGCCGGCGAAACAGCAGGCAGACACTTTGACAACGCTTTTCGCTATCTGGAGCAGACCTTTGGCGACAGCCAAGAGCTGGTGCTGTTTGTGACCGAAATGACGGCTGGCTATAACACCTCGTGGTATGTGGAGCATTTTGGCTGTGATGCTTATTTCCGCCATAACAAGGAGCTGCTGTTTGATGATACCCGCCGCCGCATTCAAGCGGATATCCTAGCGGCAAAGGGCGAGTGAGATGAACCAGTCAGGGATTGCACAACGCAAATATTATAGAAAGGGTGATATGCTGTGACGGGTGCAGTCGTATTCAGCGTGTTAAACGCAAAATATGTTCATGCGTCGCCTGCGCCGTGGTGTCTGGCGGCGGGCGTTAAGGCTTATACGCCCGATCTATATAGCCGTGTGCACATTGTGGAGGCAACCATCAACCAGCCGCCCGAGGATGTATTGGGGCGGATTCTATCTATGACACCTTCTGTTGTGGCATTTTCGTGCTACTTGTGGAATATCGACACCACGCTGGCGCTTTGTACCGCACTAAAACAAGCACTGCCCCACGTGGTGATTGTCTTAGGCGGGCCGGAGGTTAGCTACCGCGCGAAAGATGTGCTGCAAAGCTACGCGCAGGTCGATTATATTCTGGCGGGCGAGGGCGAAGAAAGCATGCCCGCGTTTTTAACAGCCGTTTTGGCGCTAGATGAGTCGGAGCTTTTGCCCGAACAGGCGCAGATTGCCGGCCTTTGCGGGCGGCGTGATGACGGGACGATATACGAAAATGCGCCATGCGTGCTGCAAGGAGCTGTTCCCTCGCCGCTGTCAGCGGGCTACGCCGAAGCGGTTGGCGGGCGCATCGCCTATTTTGAAACGAGCCGCGGTTGTCCATATACCTGTGCATTTTGCCTATCAGGGCGGTGTGGCGTACCGCGCTTTTTTGAGCTTGATGCCGTTTTTAAGGATTTATTGCGCCTTGCAAACAGCGGTACGCAGACCATTAAATTTGTAGACCGAACCTTTAATGCTAATGCTGTACATGCCAATAAGATTTTGCAGTTCATTTTGAAGCATTACGGCAAGGAAATTCCACTGGGAATTTGCTTTCATTTTGAAGTTGCGGGCGACATTTTGCGTGAGGAAACTTTTGCTCTGCTTGCACAAATGCCCGCGGGAGCGGTGCAGCTGGAAATTGGTATGCAGTCGTTTTGTGAAAAAACGCTGGAAGCGGTACACCGCAAAACAAACACCGCTATTTTACAAACCAACATCCGCCGCCTTGTTGCAATGGGCAATATGCACATACACATCGATTTGATTGCTGGATTGCCCTTTGAGGATTTAACTGTTTTTACAGAGAGCTTTAACACCGGCTATGCGCTTGGAGCCCAGATGTTGCAGCTAGGGTTTTTAAAACTATTGCACGGTAGCCCCATGCGCAGCCTGCCGCAGGAGTTCCCATGTGAATTTGACGAGAATGCGCCCTATCAGGTGCGCACAACACCGTGGCTTTCGGCTGAGGATTTTGCGCTGCTGCACCGGACGGAGGACGCTGTGGAGCGCGTTTATAACAGTGGACGGTTTCGCCAGACAGTGGATTATGTCCTGAAAGTCAGCGGCCTGACCCCGTTTGAGTTTTACACCGGACTTGGCGTTGCTTCGCACAAAATGGGTGTGGGCTGGCGCATTTCGCTCGATGATTACACAGCAGTTTTGAAAGAGTATTGCTTGGCGCAAAAAAACGTAGATTGCGAGACTTTGCGCGATAATATGGTGCGGGACAGGCTTTTGACCAACGCCACCGGCCGTCTGCCCGCGTGTTTGTACAGGCGGGATGATTTACTTTCTAAAGCGGTCAGGTTCCTTGGAGAACACCCCGAAACAGCACCGAAAAAAGGCGTGCGCCGTGGCGTCGCCCTCTTGTACGCGGCGCAGACGGTGTGCTGGGTGGATTATATTTCAGAAGAGCAAAACCCTGTTACAGGCCGGTGGGTGCTGCACGAGATACCGCTGAGCGCGCTGTTGGTGTAGCACGCTCAAGTTATTTTGATAACGAATAGCAAACTAAAGACGCGTTGTAAAATGCAGGTAACAGCATTTTGCAGCGCGTCTTTTTTAAAAATCATTAGAGAATAAGGTTACTTACCGGCGAATTCTGATAATGCGTTCGAATCGTACTCATCAATGACTGCGCAATCGGGGTCAGATAAGCGTTAATTTTGTAGCAAAACGACAGTGGAATGCTAAGATCAGCGGAGCGGGTGTCGAAGAAAACCAGACCGGGGTCGTTGGAAGCGTCTTTCACGCCGCTTTCAACCAGAAAGCAAAATCCCATGTCGGCAGCGACTAGTTTTAACACGGTATGATTATTGGTGGTATTGAGCCTATCTGAAAACACGAGCAAATTTTTTTCCAGAAAGTTGCTGACATGACGCCCCACGGTGAGCGCTCGGTTGAGCGAAATAAGGCGCATGGTTTGAAGCAGTTTTAAATCCAGCGGCAAACCCGCAGCGCGCATCTGGATAAATGACTGCGCCACGGGATTCTCGCGGTGCAGAACCAGCAATATGCGTTCATAGCTAATCGTTTCAGTGACAAAGGCGTCAGGCGAGCCAGCCACCGAAGTGTTCATGACGGCGAAATCCGCCTTGCCGTTTTGGAGCAGGGCATAAAGCTCGCTGACCGGATATTCGTGAAGATTGATTTGTGCGTGCGGATTTTCCAGAAGAAAGCGGGGGAGAATTTGCGGCAACAAAATAGAGCCCCGCCATGTTCCCAGACCGAGGTTCACGGTTTGGCTGCGGGATGAATGCAGACTGCTCAGGCCGGATTGGAATTTTTGATAGAGATGATTGCTGTTTTCTAAATAGCTGCGGTACATCAGTCCGCCCGGGGTCAACTCCAGCGGATTTTGGGAGCGGTCGAATAGTTTGGTGCCCAGCATCTCCTCGAGCTTTGCAATGTGCTGACTGAGAGAGGGTTGGGAGATAAAAAGCTTTTCAGCTGCGCGAGAGATGTTTCGCTCTCGTACCACCATTAAAAAATATTCGGGATTTCGATTGACAAACACGCTTAAACACCTGCCTTTTGGTTCGGTTGCTGTTGATGCTACTATAGCATAGTTTTTTGCTGATTACATCTTTTAGAACGAATTAACATAGGGATAAACCTATTTAATATTTGAAATTTAATTCAATTGCTCTTTATATATAGGCTTTTGACTATGGTATGATAGGGAAAGACGTCTTTTACAAGGACACAAAATCATGGTACCGTTAATCTGTAAAGGGCAGTAGCAAGCAGACTGCCGAAAGGAGATTAGGGTTATGGCAAATATTTTGATTACAGAGCAGATCGACCCGGTTGGGCCATCCCTGTTGGAAAAGGCGGGGCATACCATCGTCTGGATGGAAACAAGGGAGCAGTCGGAGCTGACTGAAAAGATTAAAGACGCGGATGCGGTGATTGTGCGTATTTTGGATCTGCCTGCGGAGATTATCTGCGACGCGCCCAGGCTTAAAATTATCGCCAAACATGGCGTAGGCCTTGATAATATTGATCTAAACGCGGCGAAGGAGTCCGGCGTGGCGGTGACGGTAACACCGAATGCAAACAGTCTATCGGTCGCGGAACATGCCGTTTCGCTGATGCTGGCGCTCTCCAAGAACATTCCCCATGTGCCAAACCAGTATAGGCAGATCGGTTTTGCCGCCAAGAACTGTGCGCCCGGTGTGGAGGTTTCGGGCAAGACGCTTGGAATTATCGGCTGTGGGCAAATTGGCAGCCGCGTCGCTAAAATTGCGGCGGGCGGCTTTGGCATGAAGGTGCTGGTCTACGACCCCTACATTTCCGAGGTTCCGCAGGGTTGTGAATTAGTTCCTGACAGGGACCGCATCTTTATGGAATCTGATTTTATAACGCTGCACTGTTCGCTTTGTCAGGAGACTTTCCATAGCGTTGGAAAACGAGAATTTGACATGATGAAGCCGGACGTGATTTTCATCAACTGCGGACGTGGCCCGCTGGTGGATGAATCTGCGCTAATAGAGACGCTGAAAGATGGCAAAATTCGCGGGGCGGGTCTGGACGTGACCGAAAAAGAGCCCTGCGACCCTGCAAGCCCGCTGTTTTCGATGCCCAACGTCATCCTGACGCCGCATTATGCCCCCACCACAGTGGAAGCCGCCGCCCGTGTCTCTAAAATTGCGGCGGAAAATGTCATCGCCTTTTTGGGCGATGGCGAAGTGGTAGGCCGAATTGTTTAACCTAAACTGATAGATAGAAGGAGAGATTTAAAATGAGACTTGCGACCATCAAGCAAGACGGCGCCGAAGTTGCCGGCATAGTCACCGCCACTGGCATATTGCCGATTGCGGCGCTCAATGCCGCCAAGGGTACCACATGGAAAACAGAGATGTATGACCTGATTTGTGCTGGGCAGATTCCCGTGCTGACCGCATGGTATAATGTAGGCGGCAAGGCGGAACTGGAAACGCTCCCCGGAACCGTTACATATGATAAGGTCGTTTACGGCCCGCTTTATCGAAATCCGCCGCGCATTTTTGGCATTGGCCTCAACTACGTAGACCATGCTGGAGATCTGGGTGAGAATGCGCCGGTCGGTTTTCCTGGCAGCTTTTATAAGCCCGCCTCCTGCATTACGGGACCAAACAGCGACATCAAGATTCCTGCACTGCCTGAAGCACAGAAAACGACCGCCGAGGGCGAGCTTGGCATTATTTTAGGCAAGGCCTGTAAATTTATCGAGGAAAAGGACTGGATGGACTATATCGTCGGTTATACCACCGTGCTGGACATGACCGAGGAATCGATTTTGCGTCAGAACCCCCGTTTTTTGACGCTGGTAAAGGGATTTGACACTTTCTTTAGCTTCGGCCCGCAGCTCGTGACCCCTGACGAAGTGGAGGACGTGTTGGAGCTGGAAGTTCAGTCGGTTCATAACGGCGAAGTGCACGCCAAAAATGTTGTCCGTAACATGACCCACAAGCCCGCCCGTCTGGTCAGCCTTGTCTCCCAGATGCAGGGCTGGCTGCCCGGCGATATTCTCTCCACCGGCACGCCCCGCGCTTTTCACATTCAGGATGGCGACACCGCCGAATGCCGCATTTATGGCCCGAACGGCTTTTCCATGACACCGCTGGTGAATCCTGTTGTGGATTTGAAGCTTAATCCTGAAAAGCAGTAAATAATATTTAAGGAGGTCAACGAGATGAAAACTGTGTTTACACTTACATCCGCTGAATCAAGACGACTGATCGCCAAGGCGGTTGTTCAGATGCCGGCGTTTAAAAAGGCTTGGGAATCCGCCTACGTTCTGCTGGCTGGCGGTACGACCAACGCTTTTATCGCGCAAGAGATGCTTGGATACGACGGCATTGAGCCTGCCAAATGTACGGTTGGATTAAGTACAGACGGCTTGCTTTGTGTCACCCACCCAGACAGCCGCAAGAGCTTCCCAAATGTGTTTTATAAGGGAGAGGCGGTAGAAAAGACCCTCGTCGAAGCGCTCGGAGATTTTCACGCTGAAACCGTTGTTGTCAAGGGTGCGAATGCCGTTGATATGCAGGGTAATGTCGGCGTTGTCACTGCCGGATTTGACGGTGGTACCATCCCCCGTGTGATCGGACCCGTCACCTCGAACGGTTTGAAATATATCACGCCGGTAGGGCTTGAAAAGCTGGTGCCATCCGTTCCTGACGCCTGTCGGGCGGTGGGCGCACGCAATATCGATATCTCGATGGGCGCGGACTTTGGCATGTATTGTCTTTCGAACACTATTATTGTCACCGAGCTGGAAGCGATTAAGATGCTGTTCGGCCTTTCGGGTGTTCTGGTTTGCTGCGGCGGTGTCGGGGGCAACGAAGGCGCCGTCACCCTTGCGGTTGAAGGGGATGAAGCACAGGTCAAGGCACTGGTTGCGTACCTTGAGAATGAGATCAAGGGCGAGCCACCCGTCGGCGGCAACAAGGGCATCTGTGCAGATTGCCGCTATAAGCGCTGCCGTTACAACGGGTTAAAGTCCGAGGATTTGCCCGCCTGGATGAAGAAGGCAGGCATCACAGAATAAAACCGTTAAAAGAAATCTCAATTTTTACAAACCACCATGCGGAGTTGTTCGCATGGTGGTTTTGTTTGTTGGCGCTTTATCTCTTTTCATGTGAAAGTCAAGAAATCCGCATACTTTGCCGTAAAATTCTATAAGAATTGAAGTGGATAAGCCGGTGGCGTACCCGCATACACAAACGGACAAGGGGGAAAGTTTCATGTACAATGCAGGGTTATTCTGGGGTTTGGTGCTGTTTTCGTCCGGCTTTGCATATCTGATGGGAAGTATCAGCTTTTCAATTCTCTTTACACGGCTTTTTTGCGATGTGGATATTCGAACGCTTGGAAGCGGCAACGCCGGACTGACAAATGTTTTGCGCTCGGTCGGGTGGCAGGCGGGCGTGTTGACACTTCTGTTTGATTTCTTAAAAGGGGCGGCTTCTGTTATAGCGGGCAGGGTGATATTCCAGTATTATTGCCAGCAAAACGGTGTCCCCGCCTATTTTGAGCAGTATGGCGTGCTGATCGCCGGACTGATGTGCGTGATTGGGCATGTTTATCCGATTTATTTTCACTTTAAGGGCGGAAAAGGTGTTCTGACTTCCGCCGCGGTGGTCGCTTTTTTTGACTGGCGGGTGTTGATCGTGGTGTTTACCGTGTTTGCGGTTGTCTTTTGGGTATCAAGAATAGTCTCGCTTTCATCAATTGTTGCGGCGATTAGCTTTCCACTGGCGAATTTTTTGATTCTTTGCCTTTGGGATTATCGCATCGGTAAATCGCCTTATGGTGCGCTTCCGCTCTCTTATTTGTTGATTACGACAGCTATGGCGGCGGTATTTTCCAGCTTACTGATCTATAAACATAGCGCCAATATTGAGCGCCTTAAAAATAAAACCGAAAAACAATTTACATTGAAGCGGTAAAAGGATTTAAAGTTTTGACCAAACTTTTTCAAAAGTTTGTGGGGATTTGGGGTGAAACCCCATGCGAGGGTTTCCCCACGCAAAAACCTGCCCCCGGCAGCTTTTTGCGCCCCTTCCTGCGCTTTTGAATGAATAACAGCGCGGGGCTTTGCCCCGAACCCCACAAGCTTTTTGAAAAAAGCTTGACCCAAAACTTTATTCTGAGCATTTATAATCAAGGTTCTTTTTGAAAAGCATAGAGCGGTCTTCGTAATGTAGACCGCTCTAAGATTTCACAGCAGTTCTTTTGTCGCGACAATGTCTGCCGTTGAACCGCACACGCGGTGAAGTACAACATCACCAATATGCACCGGCAGGGAGGCGGTATGGTTTGCAATCTCGTTAAGACACGCAAAAATTTTGGACTTATCAATCGGCTCAGAGGTCTTCACCGGCAGCGGGTGGCGGCTGCCCTGCACCGACATAAGTGCTGTCACCATTCTTTTTGGCGCGGTCAGTTCCTCCTGTGCATATTTTTTCCCGACATTGCAGCTATACCCGCTGATTGACTGGATATCCCCGTTTTCTAAAACCGCTGAAATACGGCAGCCGATGGGGCATCCAATACAAGTGATTTCTTTTATCATGCTACGACGCCTCCACTCTCACGGTAAGATTCTCAGCATCCATAATCTGTCTGAGCGCGTCTGGCGTGAGCTTTAGGCTGACCATTTCACCCGGGGTAAGGATGCGGCTGGCATGCCGGTAGATCTCTTTTTCTCCCGCCGTTACACAGACCTTTGCGTTGTGGTAGACATTTTTGGGGCGGAACATGAGCGTGATCGGCTGTTCCGTATTATCCACATGGATTTTTTGCGGCACGGCACCCGAAACGCCAAACCCGCTGATGACTGGCAGGGATTTCAGGTTTTTATCCATTGTGCCGGTGATGTACTGCCACGCTTTTGCACCGGTTTTTTCGGCTTCTTCCGAGACGAAATCCACCAGATCGTGTACATGCAAAACATTGCCGCAGGAGAAAATGCCTTCCACAGAGGTTTGCAGATTCTCGTCGACCTCTGGGCCGCCAGTTGCGGCGGAGAGATCAATTCCAGCCATTCGGCTCAGCTCATTTTCCGGAATCAGGCCAACTGAAAGCAGCAGCGTATCACAGGCGTAATACTGTTCGGTTCCGGCGATCGGCCGCTTAGTTTCGGGGTCGACCTGCGCGACCGTTACGCCCTCGAGCCGTTCGCGCCCTGCAACATCCACCACGGTGTGATTAAGGAGCAGCGGAATGTCGTAATCATCAAGGCACTGGACAATATTGCGCTTTAGCCCCGAAGAAAACGGCAGCAGCTCGACGCAGGCCAGCACTTTGGCACCCATGAGGGTCATTCTTCTCGCCATAATCAGGCCGATATCACCGGAGCCTAAAATGACGACGCGCTCACCGGGCATGATGCCTTCAAGGTTCACAAATTTCTGGGCGGTGCCTGCCGTATAGATTCCTGAGCAGCGCCAGCCGGGAATTGCAAGCGCCCCGCGTGGACGCTCCCGACATCCCATAGCCAAAATAATGGCCTTCGCCTGAAAGTGCTGTAACCCATTTGAACGGTTGACGGCGGTCACTTGCTTATCCTGAGTGACTTCAATGACCATCGTGCTGCACTGATAAGGGATTTGATAATTGACCACCCGGTCGATATATTTCTGCGCATATTCAGGCCCCGTCAGCTCTTCCTTAAAGGTGTGCAGCCCAAATCCGTTGTGGATGCATTGCCGCAGAATGCCGCCCAGCGTTTCTTCGCGCTCCAGAATCAGAATATCGCGGCACCCCTGCTCGTAGGCGGAAACAGCGGCAGCCAAACCGGCAGGCCCGCCGCCGATAATCAGCAGATCGACCTCACGCATGGCGCTGTTCCCCCTTTTCAAACAAATATCGGTGCAGCAGCTTTGAATCTTCCCCGAACTTTGTAATTTCCAGCGGCGAAAGGTTCAGCTCCTCACACAGAATCTGAATCGTTCTGGGTGTGCAGAAGCCTGCCTGACACCGCCCCATTCCGGCGCGTGTGCGCCGTTTAATGCCGTCAATGGTTCTAGCGCCCACCGGCCGCCGGATGGCCTCGCGGATTTCCGCCTCGGTCACTGTTTCACAGCGGCACACAATTTTGGCATAGTCGGGGTTGGCGGCTATCGCCTTGGCACGCGCCAGATCATCCATCTCCCTGAATTTAGGAATCGCTTTTCGAATGGGATTAAAGCGTGGGTTAATTTTTGCATTCAAGCGCTCTGCAACCTGATCAGCGAGGTCGCGCGCGATGGCGGGGGAGGAGGTCAGGCCGGGGGATTCGATGGCGCCCGCGTTAAAAAACAGCGGTGCATCCACAGCTTCGCCCAGAATGAAGTCATCTCTGTCGCCACGGGCACGAATGCCCGAAAAGGTTGTGATGACGTCACGCAGAGGGATATTCTCCCAGGTTAGGCAGCCGAATTTCAGCGCCTTTTCAAGGCCTTCCGGTGTGGTGCGGCTGTCGGACTTGTCGTCTATATCCTCCGCGGTCGGGCCGATTAGAACGGTTCCATCAACGGTTGGGCTGACAAGAATTCCTTTTCCGAACTTGGTCGGAAGCTGGAAGACCGAGGCGTGAAACACGTCAGCGTATTTTTTATCCAGAATATAATATTCTCCCCTGCGCGGCAGAATTTTGAAAGTGTCCTGAGAAACCATGGCGTTAATAACGTCCGAATTAATCCCCGCGCAGTTGACAACCGCTTTGGTCTCAAAGGTTCCCGCCTCGCTTTTTACAACCCAGCAGCCGTCGCCTTTTTTAATTTCAGTTACTTTGGCATTGCGGTAAAACGCAACGCCGTTTTCCGCCGCATTTTCGGCGTTTGCAACCGTCAACTCATAGGGGCAGACAATGCCGCCGTTATCAACCAGCAGTGCTGCACAGGCGTTTTTGCTGAGGTTGGGCTCCCGCTTTTGCAGTTCATCCCGGCCGATGATGCGCAGATTTGGGACGCCGTTAATTTCCCCCTGCTTTTTTAGTTCCTCCAGTTTGGGAATGTCGTCCGGTGAAAAACAGACAACCAGTGACGTGTTCCATTTGAGCGGAACATCCAGTTCACTGCAAAGCGCCCCAAACATTTGGTTGCCTAAAACGTTATATTTTGCCTTGAGCGTATGGGGCTTTGCGTCATAGCCGCCATGCACAATTGCTGTATTCGCCTTGCTTTGTCCTTCGCAGATATCGGCGGCTTTTTCCAGCAGGGCAATTTGCAGGTCATATCTGGCCATGCTTCGCGCCACAGAGCAGCCGATGACGCCGCCGCCAATGACAATGACATCCAGCATCTTATGAACACCACCTTTTGACCCCCATTTTTAAGGGAATCTCTTGACTTAAATTGAAAAAATTCCATAAGAATGCAGGGGCATACCAAGATGATGCTGCCCCTGCATTCGGATTGCTTGGGTTTACCAGGGGATAGCCTGGAATAGGAGTGTTGCGACTACGCCACCGATGATCGGGCCGAATACAGGAACGACCAGACCGTAGCTGAAATTGGAATCGCCCTTGTTTTTAATTGGCAGTACCGCGTGTGCAAGGCGGGGACCAAGGTCACGAGCCGGGTTGATCGCATAACCGGTCAAGCCGCCAAGGGACATGCCAACCGACACGATGATGCCGAATACAAGCAGATAGTTTAAGCCAACAGTGCCACAGCCCGTAACGTTGCCAACGCCGAAGATGGCGAATACCAGCACGAAGGTGCCAACGGCTTCAGAAAGGAGGTTGCGGAAAGTGTTCGGAATGGACGGACCGGTCGAGAAGACGCCGAGGATGGTTCCCGAACTCTCGGTTGCGTCAAACTGGTCTTTAAAGAGCATATAGACAAGACACGCGCCGCAGAAAGCACCGAGCATTTGACAAATGATGTACCCCGGAACCAGGCTCCATGCCAAGCCGCCATTCATTGCGACCGCAATGGTTACCGCCGGGTTAAAATGCGCACCCGACGCAGCACCGAAGATAAACGCAGGCAGTAAAACGGCAAGGCCCCATGCAAAGGTGATTTGAACAGAGCCGGCGCCCTTCATCCCGGACTTGGTGAGCGTCACGTTTGCAACAACACCGTCGCCGAGAAGAATCAGAAGAGCTGTTCCAATAAATTCCCCAATATATGGCAGCATGCAATTACACCCCAATTCTAAATTTATATCAATGTTTTCGACGGACTAGTTTTTTGCCCAGCCTAGCGCGCACTTGACAGCCTTGTTCCAGCCCGCGATCAGCTCGGTGCGTTTCTCTTCTTCCAACGAGGGCTTGAAGATGCGGGAGATCTGCCAATTCTTGATGACGTCTTCTTTGCTCGCCCAATATTTCACCGCGAGGCCGGCCAGATATGCAGCACCCATCGCCGTTGTCTCAACACAGACCGGACGATGCACCGGTGCGTTGATGATGTCGGACTGGAACTGCATCATAAAGTTGTTGGCGCAGGCGCCGCCGTCAACCTTGAGCGCGTTGAGCGTGATGCCCGAATCCTGCTGCATCGCCTTGAGCACGTCATAAGTCTGATAAGCCAGCGATTCCACCGTGGCGCGGATGATGTGGTACTTGTTCACGCCTCTGGTCAAGCCGACAATGGCGCCTCTGGCATACTGATCCCAATGCGGGGCGCCAAGGCCTGTAAACGCCGGAACAACATAAGCGCCGTTCGTGTCGCTGACCTTTGCTGCCATATATTCGGAATCGGGCGAGCTGTCGACCAGTTTCAGTTGGTCGCGCAGCCACTGAATCGCGGCGCCAGCCACAAAGATGGAGCCTTCCAGCGCGTAGTTGACCTTGCCGTCAAGGCCCCAGGCGATGGTGGTAACGAGGCCGTTTTTGGAGTAAACGGGTGTTTCGCCGGTGTTCATCAGTAGGAAGCAGCCGGTTCCGTAGGTGTTCTTCGCTTCACCCGCGTTAAAGCAGGTCTGGCCAAACAACGCGGCCTGCTGATCGCCCGCAGCGCCCGCGATCGGGATGGGGCCTCCGAACAGGGTGGCTTCCGTCTCGCCGTAGATGCAGCTGGAGGGCTTTGCTTCCGGCAGCATTGATGCGGGAATATCCAGCTCTTTTAGGATTTCCTCATCCCATTTGAGCTCCTGAATGTTATAGAGCAGCGTGCGCGATGCGTTGGAATAATCGGTGACATGAACCTTGCCCTTGGTCAGCTTCCAGATCAGCCAGGTGTCGATGGTTCCAAACAAAAGGTCGCCCGCTTCGGCTTTTTCGCGTGCACCGGGGACGTTGTCAAGAATCCACTTGAGCTTGGTGCCGGAGAAATAAGCGTCGATCACAAGGCCGGTCTTCTGGCGGAAGCTGTCGACCAGACCCTTTTCTTTCAGGCTGTCGCAGTATTCCGAGGTGCGGCGGCACTGCCACACAATGGCGTGGTAGACTGGCTCGCCGGTGTTTTTGTCCCAGACAACGGTGGTTTCACGCTGGTTGGTGATGCCGATGGCGGCAATGTCCGCGGCGGTTGCGTTGATTTTCTGCATGGCTTCCTGTGCCACGCCAAACTGCGTGGACCATATTTCCATGGCGTCGTGTTCAACCCAGCCGGGCTTGGGGAAATACTGTGTGAACTCTTTTTGGGCGACACTGATCATTTCACCCTTCTCATTAAAAAGAATACAACGTGAGCTGGTGGTTCCTGCATCCAAAGCCATAATGTACTGTCCCACTTTTAATTCCTCCCAAAATAAAATTATCAGGGTTTATTAAACATTTTGTAAAATTTTTACAAAATATCTTTTGATAATATCCTAGCACTGTTTAAATTCGCTGTAAATGAACAAACAGGCTAATTTGTCTAAACAGTTTTTTATTTTGTCTGGCATCGTTTTAAAAAACGTGTTGAACAGGCTCTTTGCACAATGTCATGTTATTTATCGGCGGCACAGCACACCAATTTGACCCGTCTTCGTCATTTCATAATATGTTTCTTCACAGAAAATTAGTAGAATAAGCGGCTGATCTTTTTGAATAGAATTGGAACGGAGATACATTCAACGTCGGCCCCGATTAAATTTTGGACATACCTCTTAGACGAAAAAAATTTACGGCAGGCCTTTGGATTGACGGTCTGTAGATAAAAAACAGGAGGAAGCTAGTATGGATAAATCCTTTTTGGGCGCGATGGAAGCCATCACGAACACCATTAATGAAAACAAAGAATTTTTGACCGACCTTGACAGAGCCATCGGCGACGCCGACCATGGCCACAACATGGCGCGCGGGTTTAACGCTGTTATGGAAAAATTAAAGGCTGCGCCGCCCACTGATCTGGCAACAGGGCTTAAAACAACTGCCATGACGCTTATTTCTACCGTCGGGGGCGCATCCGGCCCGCTTTATGGCACCGCTTTTCTGCGCTGTTCAAAGGTGATGCAGGGAAAAGAAACGATTAACAAAGCTGCTGTCGTGCGGTTGTTTGAAGAAGCGTTGGATGGTATTGAAACCCGCGGAAAAGCTCAGCCGGGGGACAAGACCATGCTGGACGCGCTCAAGCCCGCTTATGATGCGTTTGTCACCGCCACAGAGCAAAGCAAAAGCTTTTTGGAATGCATGCAAGACGCCTGTAAGGCCGCAGAGGAGGGCGTTGCCTACACCAAGACCATCGCAGCCAGAAAAGGGCGCGCCAGTTATCTGGGTGAGCGCAGCATTGGGCATCAGGACCCGGGTGCTACGTCAGTTCTGCTCATTATGACATCGCTTAAAGAATATTATAAGCAGTTGTAAAAATTGATTCTGTCAAATTAAAGGCAGACACATAATCCTTTATAGAATATAAAATGCCGTAAAAATCGGCGGAATGGAGAAACATATGGTAGGGATTGTCATTGTATCTCACAGCGCAAAAATCGCCGAAGGGGTTCAAGAAATCGCGGCTCAGATGGCGGGTAGCGAGCTAAAACTGGTTGCGGCGGGCGGCTTGCCCAACGGAGAAATCGGTACCGATGCCGTGCGCATCAGCAACGCAATTACAGAGGCGGATTCCGGTGACGGGGTGGTCATTCTGTTGGATTTGGGAAGCGCAGTTCTCAGTACCGAAACAGCGATAGATTTTTTAGAGGAGTCGGCGCGTGTTCGTGTGAGAATTGCGGATGCTCCGCTTGTGGAAGGGGCGGTTAGCGCGGCGATTCAGGCGACCATCGGCTCATCCCTTGAGAAAGTGGCCGATGCCGCCGAGCGGGCGCACACTTTGAGAAAATTATAAGGAACAGGAGCAAAAAAAATGAAACAGATTTCCTTGGCGCTTACAAATCCCGTAGGGCTTCACGCAAGGCCGGCGGCGCAAATGGTCAAGGCGGCGGCAAAATTCAAGAGCAAAATTACGCTGGAGGGTAACGGCAGAAAGGCCGACGCCAAAAGCATTATCATGGTTTTAGGGATGGGGCTTCGCCAAAATGACGTCATCACCATTAGCGCGGAGGGCGCGGATGAGGAAGCGGCTATTGAAATTTTATCGGAACTGGTAAAACAGCGTTTTCATGAATAGGAGGGCGCCGTGCTGTGACAAAAAGCAAAACAATAAAAGCGACAGGCGCTGTTGCGGGCATTGCCCAGGGCTTTCTGCATTTTTTGGGGCGTGACCTTCAAAAGGCGCTAAAGCTTTATCAACCACAGCCCCCTTCTCAGGAATTGCAGCGATTTTATGACGCGCGGGATGCTGCTGCCGCCCGAAGTGAAAAGCTTGCAGAAATCTTGAGGGGCGAACATCACAATGAACAGGCGGCGATTCTTGAAACGCAAACCTTGATTCTTTCGGATACATATTTTGAATCGCTGGTGGGCGAGAAAATACAAGTTTTGGCACTTTCTGCACCTGAAGCGGTGCTGCAAAGCAGCGAGGAGATGACCGCCCCGATTCTGGCGCTGGATGACCCTTATCTAAAGGAGAGAGCCAGTGACATAAAAAATGCCGCCACACAAATTGCTGAGATTCTGCTGGGATTTGAAGAGGCAACGCTCAAGAAGCCCGCCATTTTGTATGGGGAAGAAATTGACCCCGCGCTGATTATCGGGCTTTCGCAGGAGTCAGCCGGATTTATCATCAAGAGTGCCAGCACGACCTCCCACGCGGTTATTCTCGCAAAATCCAGATGGATTCCGACACTGGTGGGGATTGAAGACCTGCGCGGACAGCTTGCTGACAATACGCCGGTCATTCTAGACGGCGGAAAAGGACTTCTAATTGTAAAGCCCGATGCCCAGACGATTCAAGATTATCAGCTGAAAATTGAGGCGCAAGAGCAGAAAAAAGAGGAATATCGCCGCCTTGCAACCATATCAGCCTGCACAAAAGATGGGTTCAAAGTCACGCTGGCAGCCAATATCGGCTATCCCGAAGAGCTCTTGGAGGCGGCGCAATATGGGGCTGAGGGGGTTGGGCTTTACAGGACAGAATTTCTGTTTTTGGGGAAAAGCAGTCTCCCAACAGAGGAGGACCAGTTTTTCGCTTACCGTCGCGCCATAGAATGCTGCCAAAACCACCGCTGCATCATCCGCACGCTGGATATTGGCGGAGACAAGCCGCTTGCCTGTCTAGAAATTCCGCCGGAGCAAAATCCGTTTTTGGGGTGGCGAGCCATTCGAATCAGCCTTGGGCGCACCGAACTGTTCTTGACGCAGATACGCGCCATTTTACGCGCTGCCGCATTCGGAAAGGCGGCAATTATGCTGCCCATGATTTCAAGCATGGCGGAACTGAGAAAGGCCAAGAAGCTGATTGCGCAGGCGATGCAATCTCTTGAGATGGAGAATATTCCGTTTGCGGCGGATGTTGAAGTAGGCATAATGGTCGAAACCCCAGCGGCAGCGATTATGGCAAAACAGTTTGCAAAGGAATGCGACTTTTTCAGCATCGGCACTAACGATCTGACACAGTACACGCTGGCGGTAGACAGAGGAAACACCCTCGTTTCTCAGCTCTACAGCTATTTTCACCCCGCTGTGCTGCGGCTGATTCGCCAAGTGATTCTGGCGGCGCACCGCGAAAACAAATGGGTGGGGATGTGCGGCGAAATGGCGGGCGACCCCGTTGCCGCGCGGCTGCTGTGTTCCTGGGGGATTGACGAACTAAGCATGAGTCTGCCTCAAATTCCGGTGGTCAAGCAGGCCATTCTCGCGTGTGAAACCGATTTGCGCTGGGCAGACGGGGTTTTTGCCCTTTCACAGGTCGAGGAGGTAGAGGACTATTTAAGGCAATGAACCCGAAGAAACAGGATTGTATGTAAAGGCAATTCATTTGCTAAACATAAATGAAAAAACGAAAGAGAGGCCGACATTATGAAAAAAATAATTAATCTTCCGGCGAATGTGGTTGACGAAATGCTGGAAGGACTGACACTGGCTTATCCGCAGTATGTGCGCCGTCTGGAAGGGTTCAACGTCATCGTGCGTGCCGATGCCCCGAACGACAAGGTGGCGCTGATTAGCGGCGGCGGCAGCGGACACGAGCCCTCCCACGCTGGATGGGTTGGCGAAGGCATGTTGGATGCAGCGGTTGCGGGCGCGGTGTTTACCTCCCCGACGCCCGACCAGATCTATGAAGCGATCAAAGCCGTAGACGGCGGAAAAGGCGTTTTGCTGGTCGTTAAAAACTACACCGGTGACGTGCTGAACTTTGAGATGGCTGCTGAAATGGCCGAGGCGGACGGCATTGAAGTGGCACAGGTGGTCGTTAACGACGACGTGGCCGTGGAAAACAGCACCTGGACCAGCGGGCGCCGCGGCATTGCGGGCACGGTGCTGGTACATAAGATTGCGGGTGCGAAGGCGCAGGCTGGCGCAACGCTTGAAGAAGTAAAAGCCGTCGCTGAAAAGGCAATTGCCAATGTCCGTTCCATGGGCATGTCCATCTCTCCCTGCACTGTACCCGAGGCGGGCAAACCGAGCTTTGAGCTGACGGAAAATGAAATGGAAATCGGACTGGGCATACACGGCGAGCCGGGAACCCATCGCGAAGCCCTTCGCCCGGCGGATGAAATCACCGATCTTCTGCTGGAAAAGATTCTTGCCGATCTCCCGCTGGAAAGTGGCGATGAAACCGCTGTGATGATTAACGGCCTTGGCGCTACGCCGCTGATGGAGCTGTTCGTTGTCAACCGCAGGGTGGCGCATGTCTTTGCAGAAAAGGGAATCAAGATTGTAAAGACATTTGTCGGGAACTTTATGACTTCACTGGAAATGGGCGGATTTTCAATCTCAGTGGTGAAGCTGGACGGAGAAATGAAGGAATTGCTGCTGGCCAAGGCGGATACACCGGCGCTTGTGCAGCTTTGATTTAAGTGGCTTGTTTGTGCCCCGTAGTGTGAAGATGTCCCGGCCGGTTGCAATAAAAAGCCCGGCCGGGCAGCCGTGCGCTGGCGGACGTGAATTGAGGATTAGAGCGGAAAGTTTGATAGGGAGGATTTTCATGGTACGAACGTCTCAGACCAAAATGCAACTAGCCACCTCACTGAAGGAAATTATGAAAAAAGTGCCCTTTCATAACATTACAGTGCAAAATGTCGCGGATGACTGCAAGGTTAACCGCCAGACTTTTTATTACCATTTTAAAGACATGTATGATCTGTTGGAATGGATTTATCAAAACGATATATTCTGCGGGTTCCACGAAATTACGGTAACAAACTGGCAGAGTGTACTGCTGGATACGATAAAATATGCTAAAAAAAATAAATCGTTTTTGCGCAACACCAATCGTTCCTTGCGTAAGGAAACGATAGAAAAATATTTGTACCCGTTTATCTCCCGGCTGTTTGAGCTGGTGTTTGACGACGCCTGCAAGGACGCCTATATCCGTAACGAAGAAAAAGAATTTATCCTGAAGTTTTTTACGCATGCCTATGTCAATGTCATCATTCAATGGATTGGGAACGGCATGCAGGAGGAAGATTCCTTCCTGATTGAAAAAGTGCAGATTCTCAGAAGACTGCTGCAATCGTACCAGAGCAGCCAGCCTATCCCCGATTCAATCACCGTTTATAGTGGGATGCAAAATATGGAGGTTAAAAACAGCGGGAAAATGCGCGGGCAAGTTATCCCCATGCTGTCAGGGGCTGTTAATAATTTTTGAGGAAAAACCTCTAGTAGACGCTGTTTAACAGCCGAAAGCGCTGAAGTTTTCAACATTTCTTTAATTGAATGTTGAAAAAGTGCGCCAAAAACAACTCAGCATAAATTAAAAGAGCCCCCACTTTATTAAAAGTGAGGGTTCTAATTGATTTGGCGTAAATATGATGAGCCAATTATAGCTTAAAAATAGTCTTATTGAATTCGGCGTTTATGATCTGCCCAAATGCATTATATAAAGCAGATGTACCACAGAAAATGCCGACGTAGCCGGCTGCGGTATGGACAGCATGAGAACCTGAAAAATTGGCGGCCGAGAGCAAAAAGAAAAGAACCGCCAGAGAACCGAATACAACCTGCGACGCCCGGTTATGTTTTAAGGTGCCAATGAACATGAACAGCGTGAACACGCCCCAAAGCCCAAGGTAGAAGCCAAGGCTCTGTGCATCGGCAGCTTCAATGTTCTTAAAGGGATTCATCCAGATCAGAATGAGTGACCACCAGAAAAAGCCATACGCAGTAAAGGCAGTGGCGCCAAAGGTGTTACCCTTCACAAATTCCATGATGCCCGCAATAATCTGGGCGGCACCGCCCAAGGCGAACCCCATGGCAACAATTACGATGGAAAGCGGAATAAAACCAGCGTTATGAATGTTTAATAACAAAGTGGTCATACCAAAGCCTAACAAACCCAGCGGAGCAGGGTTGGCGATGGTTTGCTTCTCTAATTGGTTGGTCATAAGTGAAATTGTCCTTTCTTTTTTAAGAAACTTTTTAGGGCACATGAAGCGTATAATATCACTTTTTAGTGCTGAAATCAATCACATTTTTATGTTTTATCGCCAAAAAACAGAGGGTATATCTGGCAGAGTAAAAATGTATAAAATACGCGTTTAAAGTGGAATAAAACTATAGGAAAAACCGCAATTATTGGAAACAAAATAATGAAAAACGACTCTCAAATTTAGTTCTGAGGGTCGTTTTCCATTTGCGCAACTTGATAGTTCAATCCATATACCCCTCTTTGTAAAAGCAAAATAGTGTACATGAAATCGTTTTAATAGCAGCCCTACAAATAAATTCTAACACTGGCGGATATTGATGAATTACACAAAATTATACGTACAGAAATGGATACTTTTCAGAAAAAAGGTTTCTTTTTGATACATCTTGATACTAAGTGAAGAAAGGACACTAAATTTTAATAGGGTAGTAATAATTTGACAAAATAATAAGATGCGAGGTCTAGGTAGATGATTTATAAAAAAAAGCTTATAACAAGGATTCTGTTTTTCATCGGGTTGCCAATTCTACTTATTTTTATTTTGATGTCGGCTTCTATTATGAAGCCTGTTAAGGAAACTGTTTCTCAATTGACAATAAGCGATCTGACTTCAAAGTCACAGTCTGCATCTTATCAGATTAACAACTATTTTTCAAAATACACAGGAATTGTAGACCAACTGGTGGCAAATGATCTGTTACAGCAGTATTTTGCAAAAACTGCGGAGGAAAAAGCGGACGGCACCGTTGTGGGTTACGGCGGGATTAAGAACACGATTGAAAATATTTATAAAACGGACCCTGAGAATTTATCATCAATATGGGTTGGCGATTGTGCAGCTAATTTGATGATTTCTAAAAATAAAACCGAACCTTACAGCAGAATTTTGTCGGAAAGACCTTGGTATCAGCCTGCTGTTGATAAGAAAGGAATCGTATTCATCGAGCCTTATACGGATTCTGTCACAGGCAAAATGGTTATGAGTGTGGTTTCGCCAATCTACAGAACTGGAACCAGTGATTTAGTTGGCTTTGCAGGTGTTGATATTACATTAGACCGCCTTTATGAGAGCATCCAAAACTATAAGCTTGGCGATGAAGGCTTTTATATGCTCACCAGTGCGCAGGGGCAACTTATCTATTTTCCGGATGAATCCATGAAGAATAAAAGCGTTGAAGAATCCCAGATGTCGCAAAACATCATCAATGCGCTGAAAAACAAAGAGGCTGGCTTTCTCTCATACAGTGCATTAGAAAAAACGAATTTTGGTTATGTCTCCACAATTGGTGATACGGGCTGGACTGTAGCCACTGGTTTACCAGAAAACGAGTTTAATGGCACCTACAATGCGGTGATGAAATCGGTATTAACAATTTTCTTTATCGCGTTAATTATTATGTTCGTACTGATTATTGTGACGTCAAAAAGCATCGTGAATCCTTTGGTGAAATTAAAAAATGCTGCACACCAAATTGCGGACGGACACTTTGAGGTTTCAATTGATGTAAAATCCTCGGATGAGGTGGGGCAGGTTTCCGCCGCGCTTATCAGAACAGTTCAGCGGTTGCAACAGTATATTGCGTATATTGACGAAGTATCAACTACCTTGGATCAAATTGCTGTTGGGAATTTGATGTTCGAGCTGCATTGCGACTATACAGGCGAATTCTCTAAAATTAAAGCATCTCTGGAAAACATAAAGACCACCTTTAAAGAGGCTTTTGCTGAAATTAATATTTCGGCCGATCAGGTTGCGAGCGGCTCAAATCAGGTTGCAGATGCTTCCCAGTCACTTTCGCAGGGCGCTACTGCACAGGCAAGTTCAATTGAACAGCTTTCAGATTCCATAGCCGAAATTGCACAACATGTTAAGCAAAACGCCCAAAATGCCGTTACTGCCAACAGCCTGTCGGCAGCGTCGCTGGCTGGAATTGAGCGCGGCAATCAATTGATGAAGCAAATGATGGCGTCTATGACGGATATCAACACATCTTCAGATGCGATAGGCAAAATTATTAAAACCATTGAAGATATCGCGTTTCAAACCAATATTCTCGCGTTAAACGCGGCGGTTGAAGCGGCGCGAGCGGGGGAGGCAGGAAAAGGCTTTGCCGTGGTTGCTGACGAAGTAAGAAACCTGGCTGGAAAAAGTGCGGAAGCGGCTAAAGGCACAACTGTTTTGATTGGCAACGCGATTGAAGCGGTTCATCATGGCATTAAGATTGCGGATGAAACGGCGCAGTCATTGAGCTCGATGATTGGGGACGCAAATGAAACCCATGATTTGATTAATATGATTGCTAAGGCATGCAGCGAACAAGCCACAGCCATTACCCAAGTGACACAGAGTGCAGATCAAATCTCCGCCGTGGTTCAAACAATTTCTGCCACTTCTGAAGAAATTGCGGCATCGAGTGAAGAACTTAGCGGACAGGCACAGTCACTAAAATCTCTTATTGATAAGTTTGAAACAGGCCAGCGTGATAAAAAGCACGTCAGCTCAAAAGCATAATATTTTTATTGGCCTGATTCCTCGCTGGTAGGGGCACCTGTAACAATAATGGATCCCATAAAATACATAAAAGCCCTCACTTAATTAAAAGTGGGGGCTTTTTTTAGGTTGGCAGAAGCACGGTCATTGACCTACTCAACGGACTTTGGCGGCTCTAAAAGCAAAGCTTAAACGTTTATTCAGAGTATTCTGTCACTTGTTTACATTGAACATCTGATAATCCTGTGTTAAATTAAAGGTAGATCAATTTATTAAAGAGAAAACGACCAGCTTTTTGGATATGTCATGGTTGGTCTGATCTGTGCTTGGCGGACAATTTTTTCTTTTCTCCCGATGCTGACGATTCTTTTAATGGATCAGTGTGCAAGTGGGAGGTACACACTTACTTTTAAGCGCCAGCTGCCATCTGAAATAGCGGCGACCAAGCTTGAGGAGGGTTTAATCGTTTGGACAACGTGGATATTGTTTATATTGGCTTGATTCTATCCACACTGATTGTGCTGTATTTTTTAATGTTTGTCGCTAAAAGAAAGTCGAAAAAGCAAATTCACTATGCTGTTTTAAGTATCACAGGCAGTATCCTCCTATGGAATGCCGCAGTATTGTCATATTTGACCTTTAGTAATATTCCGTGGGTGTTAAGTATTTGCGAGCGACTATACTTTTTAGGTGCCATTTTCGTACCCATATCTGTATTATTTACTGGTTTAATATTTACTCAAACTAGAATAAAATATTCGTGGAAGCATGCCCTCCTCTTTGTGGTTCCAGCCGTCTCTATCATTGTTTTGATGACAAACCCAAGTCACCATTTGTTTTATACGACGTTCAGCCTGATTCCCTCCGAGCAGGTTTTTGGCATCTATTTTTCGATACATACCCTATACTCCTATTTGTGTATTGGAGTGGGTTTGGCCTATCTTGTCGCGTTTTCAATAAAAAATTATGGCGCTTTTTCAAAGCAATCCTTGTTGATCATTATTGGTATTTTGATTTCGCTGACTATTGATTCGGTCAGTACGTTTAAGATTTTCAATTGGTCGACGGCAGTCGAAAATATCGCCTTTGCAGTGACCATTAGCTTTTTTATATTAGCAACCGTAAAGTTTGATTTCCTTACCGTCGTGCCCGTCGCTTTACATACGGTCGTTGATTTGATTTCAGATAGCTATGTGGTAATTAATGAGGATTTAGAAATCGTTGATTACAACAAAGCTTTTGGAGGCAGTTTTACAGGGGTATCCAGAAAAAGGGGTATTATAACGATAGTTAAAAAAAATTATAGTGATAGTGAGGCTAAAAGGTTTATAGGCTTTTTGGATGAAGCAGTTCATGAGCAAAAAAAAGTGAGCTTTGAAATATCCAGACCGCTTGGTCGAGGCATCACCTATTATATGACGGAAATCACGCCTATTAACATCAGCGGAATTTACATAGGAACCATCATTTTAAAGCGGGATATTACTGAGCAAAAAAATAATTTACAGGAGGTCATGCAACTTAACGAGAGACTGCAAAGCCTGGCAACCCGCGATTGGCTAACCCAGTCTTACAATCGATATTTCTTTGATGAAAGATTACAGCAGGAGATTGATCAAGTAAACGCCCTACACAATGACGTGCTTGACCCAGACAAAAGTGCCAACAATTTAGGACTTATCATGTTTGATATAGACTATTTTAAAATATATAATGATAACAATGGACATTTGGCGGGTGATGAGCTTTTAAAAACAATTGTTACGATTGTTAAAGACGTGCTGTTTCCCACTGATTTATTATGCCGATATGGTGGGGAAGAGTTCGCCGTTATCTGCTGCCAAACCTCAGAGAAAGGGATTAAAGTAGCCGCAGAAAAGATTAGAAAAACTGTGGATGACTATCATTTTAAATTTCAGGATAGGCAGCCGGGCGGGAATCTGACAGTTAGCGTTGGTGCAGCATTTTACTCAACGGCTAATCTGAAAAAAGATGATCTTATTAAAAGCGCGGATAATAACCTGTATTTAGCCAAAAACGGCGGAAGGAATAAAGTCGTCTTTTAAGCTGGGCAGCAGACCAATAGAATAACGGAGGCCTACCCCCGCATGCAGACTCAGCAAGATGAGACGCTATTGCCATGCCAGACTAATAAAAAACCGGAGCGGAAGAAGTGATTAAACTTCGTTGCTCCGGTTTCTTTATACGCCGAAATCTATGAACCGCTATGTACGAATCAATTGTCAGTACTCTGGATTAGTGTTGTTTAATGAAGATGTACAATAGAAAATTAAATAAATGCCATAGTAAATGCAGGTATATAGGTAACCATCATAAGAACCACCAACAAAGCACCAATTAACAACAGCGTTGGTTTAAACATACGCTCAATTGAAACGCCAGAGATAGAAGAAGCGACAAAAAGGTCGATGCCATAAGGCGGAGTAACAAATCCGATGGCAAGGTTCATGGTTAGCATAATGCCAAAAGTGATTGGGGACATACCTATGGACTTTACTACTGGCAAAAGAATCGGTGCCAAAATGATGGTAGCGGGGATGTTATCAATTAAACAGCCGACAATCAGTAGGAAAATATTAATGATTAAAAGAAGTATAATGCCATTGCTAGTAATGCCTAAAAGTGTGTTGGCGATTTTGGCGGGAATTTGTTGAAGGCTCAGAAGCGCGGCAAAGGCGGTTGAAAGGCCGATCATAAAGGTTGTGGAGCCATTGACAATAACGGTATCCTTAAATGCACGATAAAGGGATTCATTATCTAGCTCCTTATAGATATACCTGCCGATAAAGAGCGAATATACAACGGAAATGACAGCCGCCTCGGTTGGGGTGAATTTGCCTGAATAAATACCACCAAGAATAATGATGGGGGACAAAAGCGCCCAGATTGCGTCTTTAAAGGCGATTCCAAGCTGTCGCAAAGTGCGGCGCCTGTTTTCTCCGCTATAGCCGTTCTTCTTTGAGACAAAGTAGCAGGCAATTATTAGCGCAATTCCCATTGCAATGCCCGGAACGAGGCCAGCCTTAAAAAGATCGGTGATAGAAGTGCTGGTGCACACGCCGTAAATGACAAAGGGAACGCTTGGCGGAATGATGACACCGATGGTTCCGGCTGCCGCTACCAGCGAGGCGCTGAAAGCTTCGTCATAGCCCTTTTCTTTCATTTCTGGAATCATAAAAGAGCCAACAGCCGAAGTTGTGGCAACTGCCGAACCAGAAATCGCCGCAAAAAACATACAGGTAATGGTCGCGACCATGCCAAGGCCACCTGTAATAATACCAAAGACCATGTCAAAAAAGTTAATCATCCGCTTTGCAATGCCGCCACCGCTCATCAGGTTACCGGCCAGCATGAAGAAGGGAATAGCTAAAAGCGGAAAGGAATCGACACCCGCAACAGCGTTCTGGCTAATCAGGGTAAGCGGTACATCTGAGCAAGTGACCAACGTTATCAGTGACGCAATGCCAATGGCATAACCAATTGGAACGGTCAACAATAGAAGGACAAAAAATGAACCAAATAAGATTGCAGCCTCCATTTTCTATTCCTCCCTTTCCGGAAAAACTATCTTTAAAAAATTATTTTTAAGTTTTTCAATTAATCTTAAACAGACCATCAATGAACTGATTGGAAGGCTAGCGTATACAAAATACAATGGGATTCTCATACCGGAGGAAAGTGTTTTTCGGGCAATCATTGATTTGGTTAAAAGGCCACCATTATAAAGCAGAAAAAAGCTGAATAAAAACCAGATCAGCATTCCAATAAAGCGGATGCACGCCTTGGCACGCGCTGATTTAAAAGCGCCAAGCAGAATGTCGACGCTGATATGCTTATCAGTGCGAAGTGCCATGCTGGTTCCAAGCCAAATCTGCCAGATAAATATGTAACGGGACAGTTCCTCGCTCCATGAGAGGGAGGAGTTAAACCCTGAACGCATGATAACCTGAATAAAAATCAGGGCTGTGCTGAACATTAGACTCCCAACCAGAAGCTTTTCTTCGAACTGGTCATAAAATGAAATAAGTTTTCTCATAATGCCTGCTCCACTTTCAAAACGGGGAGCGCGCCCAATAGCAGATGCGCTCCCCGTTTAAGGTTTACTTGTTGTACTTTAATGCAAGATCGAACAGCGGTTGACCAAACTTTTCCTTATACTGGTCGTACATGGGAGCCAGTGCAGTGACAAATTTCTGGTGATTTTCTGGGGATATGTCGTTGACTTCCATACCGTCCTGGCGCAGCTTCTCAATATATTCATTGTTATCCTTGAGTTCCATGGCGCGCTGGTTGGCGACAAAATTCTTGATGCATTCGTCAAACACCGCTTTGTCTTCGGCAGAAAGTCCGTTATAGAATTTTTCGTTAACCAGCACGGCTAGGCAGTTATGTACGTGGTTGCTCAGGCTGAGATATTTTTGAACCTCCTGGAAACGTGAAGCGTAAATGAGGGAGGGCGGGTTTTCTTGAGCGTCGACAGTCTTTTGCTGGAGACCGGTAAACAGCTCGCTGAAGCTCATAGGCGTCGCATTGGCGCCAAGCGTTTCAAATAATGTGATGAACACAGGGCTTTCCATGACGCGCATTTTCATACCCGCAAGGTCGGCCGGCTCATTGATAGGATGTTTGCTGTTAGTCATGCAGCGGGGACCATTGTAAGTGTAGCCAAGGTTGACTACGCCAACACCGGCAAGGTCGGCATCAAGCTTTTTGCCCAGATCGCCGTCAAGGGCCGCAAATGCAGATTCGGCGCTGTTAAAAAGGAAGGGCATATCCAGAACGCCAAATTCCTCAGAATACATGGTGAGAACAGAGGTGGAGGGCAATGCAATCTGAATCGTTCCAAGAGAAGCGGATTCACTCAGTTGAACGTCGCCGCCCAGAACGCCATTGGGGAAAATTTGAATATCGAATTTCGGGTTCTTGCCCTCAAGCTCTTTTTCCAATTCCAAAAGGGCGCGGTGGGTTGAACGATCCTCGGCCTCAACGTGGCCGATTTTTACCACAATTTTTTCGGCAGACGGCGCAGTCGCAGCCACAGGTGCGGTTGATTCAGCGCTTGATTTTGGTGCTTGGGAAGATGCACCGCCACATCCCGCCATCGAAAGAATAAATGCCGTTGCTAAAACAGAGGCCAAAAGCTTTTTCATAATAATTCCCTCCTGCATTTTTTGTTTATGTTACAAAATCTCGATAATGCCCTCATCGGCGTTAACTTTGATTATGTCACCATCCTTGACAGTATCGTAGAACTCGGGGTCAACTTTGTCAACCATCGGCACTTCCATGATAATGGCGCTTGAAACCAAAACCGTTTCGGGATGCTGCACAAGCATAGCTGCCGGCATATTGCCGTTCATGTTGAGCTGAAAAAGCCCATCTGCTTGGACAACGGAGCTTCCCTTTCCACCCGGAAAAATAAGAATTTTTTGCGAAACAGATTTCCCTTTTAGATCGTGCCCGGGTTCTATTACCTCACCTGTCTTGGGTTCCATGAGATAAAACATGATATGGTCATGCGAAACCAGTGCTTCTCCTGTCACACAGCCTTCCGAAATTTTGTGGCATTTAAAAATTTTCTTGCTCATCTATTTAACCTCCCCGGTCAAAGCGGCTTCGATGCAATCATCGAGGTTGCGAATGACAAAGTCTATACCGCGGCGCTTGGGATAATAAGCGCATTTTGGCGATTCAGTCACGCCTATTTTTCCGTTAAGATGCCCCCAGCATGGCTGATCAGGACAAGTGTCAGGAACGATGCAGGCACCAGCCCCTTCCAGAATCTCAGTAACGCCGGTGCGATCTGCCATTTCTTTGGTATGGCTAGAAACAAGAATCCACATTTCTTTTTTGAGCTTTTTGCCTTTGAGCTTTTCCGATATGTACTTGGCTTGCTCAAAGGTGAAGTGCGGGCAACCAAACATAGCAAAGTCTATTTTTCTGCCGCCTTCCAGCGATATCTGTTCTAGAACCTCGGCGAGATCGCTATCGGTTATCGTCACGGTTCTTTTAGGCGCTTTACCGCCAAAGGCTGCCTCGACAGTCGGTGCCTCGGGCGTAAAACCAACGATGTGGTACATTCCATAAGCCCCGGAGGTATTGAGTTGAGCACCCAGATTGGTCAGCGCTTCGGGACCGATATGCTTGGGCAGTCCGGTAAAGACCGGCACGCCTTCTCCGATTTTCTTTCCGCACATTCCAAGCAGATGATACTCAAAATCGCTCTTCATGTTTGCTTTTACTTCAACGAGAATATCTCCCTTTCTATTTTCATCCAGCAAAAGCCCATATTCAGGGACAAAGCCGGTAATAGCGGCACAGAGTGCACTGTTTGCGCCCTCTCGGTTGCTCCTTGCGCCCCACACTGAGTTGACATATGGCGTGGCGCTAGATTCTGAAAAAGCACAGATTTCACCGAAGTTTGGCACGTTGGTTGCGACATAGGGCGTACAGTTATACGAGAGTATGGCGCCCAGATTTTTATAGGCGTTATGTGTTCGCTGCATCAAATCGGCGTCTGCATCATTAACCATATTTTTTGTGGTGAAGTAAGACAGGCAGAACCCGGGGTTGACAGTGGGAAAGACTCGACACTTTGCGCCGCCTTCCAGCAGCTTCTCTGCAAACCAGAGATCCGCCTGCTGATTGCTCAGTGCAACATGTGCTCTCGTAATTGGCACCATACGTGGGGCATCAAAACATTCTCCGATGGCCACCTGAATTTTCATGGCATAAGCGCAGCCTTCACCATGCTTGCCATTGAGCATATCCTGTTGTTCTTGCGTCAAAACCATAATATTTCCTCCTTAGAATATCCTGGGTATAGAGAACCACCTGACAGGTCAATGCACTACTAAAACACCCTGTATACAGGTTACATACAAAAAGTACCACACCAAATCTAACAATTCAATAGATTTTATCAAAAACATGTAACAATTTTTAGCTACATTTTCTTGTGGTTTTTACTAATAAATTAACTTATTAGCACATTAAACGACGTAACCGATTAACACATTTCATTCTAGATTAGCAAAACGGACCATAGTAAAAGTCTGCCTGTTACGCAAAATAGCAGGCACATAAACCCCTCATACGAGTTTTATTGGGCTCAATAGTATATAAAGACTTGACCAGTAAAAAGAACAACTTGTATTTTTGTTGTTCTTGACAAAACGGGAAAAGGTGGATAGACTGAAAACAAGTATTTTAATCGGAGAATAAGATTATGAAATTAACCGCAAAACCGAAGAAAACACTAACTAACCTAGCATACGACACTATTCGAACAGCAATTTGCGACGGCTCTCTCCCGCCGGGAACCCCGCTGAGCGAAAATGATCTGTCGCGTCAGATGGGCATGAGTCGTACGCCAGTGCGAGAAGCGTTGCGCATTTTGGAGAGCCAGGATTTTGTTGAGATTCGCGACGGATTAGCAACGTTTGTTAAGACGCTAAGCGAATGGGAGGTGCGTGACCTTTTCGAAATTCGAAAAGAGTTGGAGGTTCTGGCAGCAAATACGGCACTTAACTATATTACTGAACAAGAAATTTGCGCCATGGAACAAGAATTCAAAAAATTCTTGCACCTACGTAAGACGGGTTCCAATATTGATTATGCTGAATTTGCTTCAGTAGACTCAAAACTTCATGTATTCATTGTTGATCACTGCCAAAATAAATATGTTAAAAAGTTTATGAGATCTATTATGGATGATATCCAGCGGTGTCAACTTATGTCAGCAAGCTGTCTCGGCGACCTTGAGGAAAGCACGATGCAGCACCTTGAAATTCTGGATTTGCTGAAGAAAAAGGATCTTGAAGCACTAGAGCAGAAACTTCGAGACCATGTCGATTGGTCTCTGAAATGTGTTTTATATCGCGGAAACTAGATCTGCTATTATTGGCGGGGCTATTCCGCCTATATCCTGTATACATGTTGCACTTTTTAGCTATGTCTGAACTCAAGATGACGATGACAATCCCGAATGGGATTTTTGTAAAACAATATTTAACTAAGAAAGAGGGATTATTCGTGGGAAAACTATTTTGGATAATTGACGAGGAATGGTCGGACTATCAGTACGAAACTGAAACGCTGACCCGGAATTTTCCAGACTGTGAAATTCGCTGCTCAGGTTATGATTATGAAGCGGCCCTTAGCGAATACGGTTATCGGGCGGATGCTATTCTGTCGCAGATTTATACCAATATTCCCGAAAGCACAATTGCCCGCCTTGAAAAATGCAAAGCAATTGCAATTTATGGTGGTGGTTTTGACAGGGTTGATATTGAGGCAGCAGGTAAAAAAGGTATTCCTGTAACAAATGTGCAGGGTTACTGCGCGGAAGATCTTGCAGATTATGTCATTGCAGCTATTTATCATGCCAAAAAAAATCTAACAGGCTTTATGCCGCAAATTTCGCAAGGCTTATGGGGGGCACAGGTGATAACCGTCCCGCCGACGCGTGTGGCCAGCTCAGTGCTAATGATTGTCGGCTTTGGACGCATTGGGTCAACAGCTGCGAAAAAGGCGATAAATCTCGGTATGGAGGTTATCGCCTATGATCCCTATGTTGACGCAGAGACAATGGCAAAAGCCGGTGTGAAAAAGGTCTCTTGGGAAGATGGAATTACCTATGCTGACTTCATTAGTGTTCATGCCAAACTCTATGAGGGAACCAGAGGAATGATTGGCATGTCGGATTTTAAGAAGATGAAAAGCTCCGCAGTCTTGATTAACACATCAAGAGGCGATGTCCTGTCTGAAAATGATCTAATTGATGCGGTGGAAAGCAAAGAGATTGCAGGGGCCTTTATTGATGTTATATCCCACGAGCCCCCAACAGGCGACGAGCGGATTTTTAAAGTTAAAAACATTATGGTCACGCCGCATATTTCCTATATCTCCAAAGAGTCTTTTCAGGAACTGAAGAGCCGTACTGTAGCGAATGCCCTAGCTATGTTGGACAATCAGAGACCGTCTGATGTGGTAAATTTAAAATACTTACCGAAATAGCCAAATGATCCGGTTGCGATATGTTATTAGAGAGAGGCCGACGAGAATAGCATTAGAATCGGTTAAGGCAGGAATATTCAAGAATATTAAAAATAAGGGCAGCAACGCTGCCCTTATTTTTCTTTGACTAACTAAAAAGCCATTGTGTTCAATTGAACACAATGGCTGGCGGATTTACATTAACGGCGGCCTGCAACTGGCTGTCATCAACATGCGTTTACATTTTGTGGTTGTGATGCTTTCGTGGCCAAAAACCTATTGTAGTAATCGGGTATTATTCAAGTTAGAATATTTTCGGTATGAAATCTTTGTAAACCTACGCTTTACTTAACACAGAGGGTTATAGCCAGTATATTGCGGTTTTATTAAAACAGCATCTTTGTATGGTTTATCACTTAAAAACTGCTCCAAATCTTTGCTATCCCCTTGTTGTGCTATAGTGACATGAATTTGGCCACCATATATCATCAAATGCAATATATTTCCTTTGCAAAAGGGCTGTGCCCGAATTTCACTTTCAAACTTTTTCAAGTCGTGTATGGCATATTTACATTGTATATACTCAATGTCTATTTTTCCAACAGAGTTGCCAATCCGGTTCATGCACGCTTCGACAATTGGCTGAACCTTGTCTAAATCCGCGTAAAATATTTTCAACCCAATTGTCATACTTATAGTTTCATTTGTCTTTTTGTCAGTGAACATTGAACGGATTTGGCCTAATCCACCATATGAGGTGTCGTCCAAAGCATTTTCAATTAGCTGATAGAATAATACCGTGGCGAGGCGCTGCTCAAACAACGCCCTAGCCGGCTACCGTTTATCTCACAGTTCAGGGCAGTATAGAAGTATAAACGATGTACAAAATGATCTCAATTAATACCTTCTCGGACTGATACCAGTATCATGTAGCAAGAGGTTTTAATAAAGAAACTCTTCACGGAAAATAGAACTATTAATTTGAGTCGTTTATTAGCTTATTCAGATAAATACTCCATATATCAGAAGTAAGTTCAATAGTGGTATGAGTTTCTTCATGCATCTGCATATTAAATGCCATGTTTTCTAAAATATGAATTTTTTCCCGACCAGATGTATCATCGACAGTATAAATTAAACACATATCCTGAGAATAAATCATTGCGATATTAGACAGCTCCCCAGAAAGAATTTTGACTTTGCTATAGTAATCTCCGGATAAATATTCATCAAACCTTTTCATATAAGCGGTTCGTTTCTCGGACGGCAAAGTCATAATTCCTATTAGTGGTATAACAAGATTTCCGTGAACAGAAAAGTTTTCCATAGCATTGACTGAAATATTTAAAAGGGTGGTTTTTCCCGTAAGTACCGCTGAAAAGAGCTTTAGCATAGCGTCACAAATAACTGGATTGTACTGGGCAGCGTTAAAATCCTGTCTTGTTAGCAAATATCCTATTGAAGTGAAGTTATAGACACTGTCTATACCTCTATTTATAAGAAGATCAACAAGCTGAGGGTTTTTCTCCAACAAGTCGATTGCTTCACTTCTGCTGTAACTGATTTTCTCACTGCCTCCATTGATAATTTTGTTATAAAAAATATTGATGTGACTTTTACTATAAGTAGGTATTAAAACAGGCGTATTATTACCATCTTGTAAATAAAGCAGCAATAAAAGCTTACCTTTTACCAATAA
This sequence comes from Candidatus Fimivivens sp., assembly GCA_034933525.1. Classification (GTDB taxonomy): domain Bacteria; phylum Bacillota; class Clostridia; order Oscillospirales; family Ruminococcaceae; genus Yanshouia. Next base: position 51,803 of record JAYFNI010000009.1, on the reverse strand, counting down.
AAAAATTTCCGGTTTAACGCGGGCTTTGTATAAATTTAAATCAAAATGGTTTTGCGAATTAGCAATAAATTGAAAAAAACTATTTTTATTAGAGTTACTTAAGTCGTTCATTAGCGTAGGATCAAAAAAATAATTTATCACTGGCTTAGTAGGGGTTTCTGTATTAAACCAAATCATGTCTTTAAACATTTTTGTATAGGCGTTATCTGATAAAGGAAAGGAGACAAAAACCTCCAAAGGTTCATCAGTGGAGTCGATTACGCAATCGGATAAGGCAATGCAAAGCTGATGCATCACCATCCTGCTACCCGTATAATACATACCCCTGTCGTCGGCATAGTTTAAATCGAGGCCATTTTCTGAGGCATATGATAAATCTAAGGCAAGGGTAATGGCATCGACCAAAAAAGCATGAAAATTATTTCGTGTTTTAAATTCGTAGATAACAGGAAAAATACTTTTTAACTTTATATGACAATCTCTGGAATAAATTGCTTCTGAGAAATAATCGGCGGCATGTCTTGTAAAAGTCATCCGGTCCTTTATAGAGGGCAGTCTTGTTCCTGCAAGAATTTTACTTAGTCCACTGGGAACTAGGTTCATATGTATTGCAAAATCAGTCTTTGATTTTTTGGCAACATAAATAAGTTTTTCAAGTAATATGTTTATTCTCACAACCGCTCTCCTCCGAGATAAAAAGAATTTTTGTTTTACTTAATAGTACACCAATCAATCTGAACCCTACGATTTAATAGTTAACCATTAATATAACATAGAAGCTTTTCTTTTTCTAGAAACAGAAAATTAATAATCAAAATTTTCCTTTTAAATCAATTACATTGTTCAATATTTATAAATCTTTCAAGCGGCCATTTGCTCGAAATGATACAATTATTAATAAAAATTACTGATTTTGATTGCACTGCGCCACAATAAAACGTCTGATAGGGCCTGTGCATTTATTATTTAGGATGGAGAGTGTATTATGAGAGCAAATAGGAAAAAGGTGCTTCTAAGTTTGGTAATGGTTATCATTATCATTTTAGGCTCTTTTTTTTCAACCTATACTGTGATCGCACAGGCGATCAATGGGAATCCGATTTCTTTGAAGCAAGGGGCTGCAGTGCAAGACGTATTGGATGGCTCTGATGAAGAAACAGAAGTATCTGAACCTGCAGAGGAGCCGGCCAAAGATAACACCAAAGAAACAGATGTATCTGAACCCGCAGAGGAGCCTGCTAAAGATCACACCGAAGAAACAGACGAATCTAAGTCTAAAGAGGAGGTGGACAAAGTTGCACCCGAGGCCGAGGCTGAAAAAGGCACTTTACCTGTTACATTAACGCCTTTCGCAGGTCCTCTTGCCGGGTATATCGGAATTGATGTAAAGGATGTTCTTAAGGATGTTATAACCAGCGTAAAACAAGATGGGGTTGAGCTAGGGGACGGTGACACCATAGACGGAACGAAGGATATTCAGGTTGAAGTTTCCTTTAAAGTGCCGGTAGAGGGTGATGGGGGAGAAGGCCCTTTCGTTAAAAAGGGAGATTATGCAAATTTTTCTTTAAGCAGCGCCTTTAACGTCATTCCCGCTATCCCTATTCCGCTCATGTATGACGGATATGCCGTCGGAACGGTGAGCTTTGTCACCGAGGGGGGCGTTACCATCGCCCGTGTGGACTTTGACGGGAATGATATTGTGTTTACGCCTGCAGATGGCGATGCAGTGAGTGGTGTGAACGGCGAATTTTCCGCCAATTTCCGTTACAACGGACACGAAGGGTCTGATCCTTGGGGAACCGAGAATGTTGCACTGCTGGATAAGCATTTTGACGTCACCGTAGACACCGACAAAATTGATTACAAGGTCACCAAAAGTGCCGAAACCAAAATGAGCGAGGGCAACATTGAATGGAACGTAACAGTTGAGGCCACAAAAACGGTCACGGTAGGCGGCGTAGAAATAACGAAGCATATCGACTTAGATGGATATACGTTTGTAGACAAACTTAAGAATGTGGGTGAGTATGTTACCGATAGCTTTTTGGTAGGCGGCACCCCTCCTGATCCAACGGCGGTATATGACAGTTCTGATGCTGATAAGCCATTAAAATACAACTTTGCATCAGGCATGGCAAGCCCCCAGACTGTTACCTTTAAAACCCAAATCCCCGCCAGCAAATACTTTGCTAGTTCCCGGCAGAGCATTACAAATACAGCGGAGCTGTATCAGGGTGAGGAATTCCGAAAGGAAGGGTCGATAACCGAAACCTTTACTCCACCCACTTGGATTACTAAAGCTGGAACTGTCAGTGGAGAAATGGAAGGTGGTGTTTATAATCCTGCCAATCGTCTTATTACTTGGACGATTGAGTTTAACCATGCCGCCAATACCCTGACTGGCGTGAAAATTACCGATGCACTGCCATCCGGGCTTATTTGGCAATCCGCGATTTTGTATAAAGAGAGTGCTCCGAATACATGGGAGGCAGTGGCATCTCCGATATGGAGTGCTGAGCCTGGTAGCGGCATATATGAGATAGGGAATATAAATTATAAAGGCCGTCTTATCATTATTACCAAAGTAGACAATACCGATGATACGACAACAACGATTCCATTTTATAACTCTGCTACAATCACATGGGACGGATTCCCTGCCGGAACGGTTGGGAAGGACGGAATCACAGTGGGAGTTCGCGTTGACGTCGGATACACCGCACTTACCAAATCAGGAACACGATTAGGGGCCGCAGAGGATCGCACCATTGAGTGGACAGTGAAGTTTGACCCCAAGGGACAGGCGATTGACGACCTTAAAATTTATGATCTGCTGGTTTATGGAAAAAGTAGTTCATTTAATATTAGCGCGGTTACCGGTGTCCCTGCCGGAATCATTGGACTGACCCCGCGGTATGGGCAGCAGTACATAGATGCGACATTCCAAGCGATTTCGGGTGTGAGCGATAGTTCACTGAATGTGATTCCAATTATGCAAGGTACGCAACGCGTTGCCGACTTGATAGAGATTACGATACCTAGTACCGCTGTTATAAGCGAATTTAAGTTTCATAGCCGTGTGCTCGACCCCGATCTCTTTGCAAGCAATACAAGCAACAACTCCGTCAAGGTGCGTAACACAGTCACTCTTTTTAAGAGTACTACAAAGCTGACTTCGGCGGATGCGACTGTTAGTTATAACAGCAGCGTATTGCGTAAGGAAATGCTGGATCGTGCTGAGGCTGCTAAAAGCTATGATAGTATTAATCCAAACAATATCACGACTATCGCTTCTGCGGGCTTTAATTACCAGCAAAAATCTGTTATCTTTCGCTTAAGCGTGAATGCTGATGACCTTGATTGGGGAGATATTAAAAATGGACAGGGTGATCCATTGGGTGACGTCATTGTGACCGACACGCTGCCCGAGGGTTGGGTATTTGATACATTCTCAAACGGCGCGCAGTATTTGATTTACGAGGCGAGCGGGAAGGTAGGAAGTTCGCTGCAAGCCACCACGCCCATTACTCCGCTTGTCACTGTGGGCGGACTGTCTGCAAACTTTGAGGAATCGAACGGCAGACAGATTGCTGTTTTTACATTTGGACAATTAAATCAACCCTATGTCATTCTGGTAAAAGCAAAGCCTGATGATACGACCCTTTCGGGCTATTTGACCGGCAGCACACAGCCCATAACCAAAATCAATTCGCTGACGCTTCAGCTTCCGGACTGGAATGGTATCAGCTCTAACCGTGATGTCAGTATTAATATACGAGCCCTGAAAAAAGAGTCCTCTACCGTTGACCTGCCGGACGGCGTTGTCAAATGGAGTGTAGAGTATGATCCCTATGGGCTGGTCAAGGGTAATAAACTGGAGGATACACTGCCGGTTGGCGTTGACTTGCGCCTCGATTCGAGTGGCAAGCTGCTACTTGGGGGGAACATTACCGCCCATGAGATCACGATCAATCCGGACGGAAGTTATACGCAAGGGGCAGCAGTGGTGCTGATTCAAGAAGGTGCCAACAGGAACATCTGGTATGATAACCAAACGCGGACGCTGCACTTTGTAATTCCCGATAAGGAAAAGGCTTATAGATTTACTTATCTGACCGATGTCACTACCCTTTCAGAAGGCACAGTTAGCAATAAGGTTAAGCTACTAAAGGTTGATAGCGGCGAGGTCGACCATCAAGCTGAATTTGTAATACAGCGAAAGTATGGCAACGCCACCATGCAGCGCACAGGCTGGCTACAAATAAGCAAAAAAAACAGTAGCGGTGAAAGTCTTTCCGGTGCGACTTTTACCCTTTATGCCAAAGATAGCGATATCATCATTCGTCAAAGCACAAGCGGCTCAGACGGTATTTGCCGTATAATGGCTATTCCCGAAGGAGAATACCGTCTTATAGAAACAGCCGCACCTCCCACCTATCTGCCGGACGATACCGTGCATACAGTAAAGGTAGAGTGGCTATTACCAGACGGCAAGATGCAAACCTGTGTTGACGGTAAAGCAGGCATCAATAGCCATATACTCACCGTGACAAACTATCGACCTATAGATGCGGTAGGCAGGCTGAAGATTCAGAAAACCGTTGCAGGTACCAACGGTGATACCAACCAAGCGTTTGTCTTTACCATAACCCTAAATAATATTCCCAACGGCGCGCAATATCCATATACTGGTGTTGGTGTGCCGGGCGGCGTCATAATTGGCGGCACCGCCACCTTCTCTCTGGCGCATAACCAAAGCATCACCGTCACAGGCTTACCTGCGGGTGCAACCTATGTGGTAAATGAGAACAGTTATAAAAGCGAGGGCTATCATACTGTCAGCAGTGGTGGAAACGGCGTAATTGTGGCAGGTGTTACCCAACTGGCCGAGTTTACCAACACAAGGAACCAGCCTGGAGAGCTAACAATTGGAAAAAGAGTGGAGGGTACCACCTTTGAAGCCGGAAAAAAATTCGAGTTTTCAGTAACCTTTACAACATCGATTACCCCTCCTAAAGACGGGTATGACTACGTGGGTTATGGCGTGCCGAACGGTAAAATTAGCAGCGGTGACAGCATATATCTTGCCCACGGTGAAAGTATCACCATAAAAGATCTGCCTGAGGATACCGTCTATGAAGTGAAGGAAAAGGACTACACCGGCGAAGGGTATATCACTCAAAGTACAGGAGGAAAAGGCACCATCAGCACTGAAACCGGGCATACTGTGGCGTTTACCAACCATGCCCCAGGCAGCTTGAGCATCCACAAAACAGTGCAGGGTAATGCCGGAGATCGCACCAAAAAATTCGATTTCACCGTAACTTTCCCTGAGCTAGCCACAGACGCTAAGTTTCAGTATATAGGGGTTGGTGTGCCCGATGGTTCAGTCATAAACGGAGGTGTTATTTCTCTGGCTCATGATGAAAGCATCACCATCATCGGCTTAGCTGCCGGTACTCGTTATGATGTAAGAGAAAAAGACTATACCAACGAGAGATATCAAACAAGCAGCACAGGAGAATCAGGTTCTATCATTGCGGGCGACGAAAAAACAGCTGCATTCACTAACACTAAAAACAGGAGTTCCGGAGGCGGAGGATCTGATGATTCTACCGGAGAACTTAGTATTCAGAAAAAAGTCGCTGGAAAGAAAGGCGAACAGGAGCGTCTATTCACTTTTGTGGTGACCTTTGACGCAAATGGACTATACAGTTATTCCGGTAGCAGAAGCGGCATGATTTCCAGTGGGCAGAAAATTATGCTGGCTCATGATGAGCAGATTGTAATTTCAGGGCTTCCGTTGGGAATTCACTATGAGGTTACAGAAAAAGAAGCGAATCGTGACGGTTATTACACCACCTCTTCTAACGCAACGGGAATTATCAGCCGGAGTGGCGAAATAGTGAAGTTCATCAATACCAGAGCCGAGCAGAATCCTGGAACAGGAGACGATGATGTCGTCGCAAGAGCAACGGCCGGTCTCATTGCATGCTCATTAATTTTGACTTTTCTTTTTGGAGTAGATATGTATTTTAGCCGCAAGAACAAGAAACACGAGCAAAATTAATGACTCAACAGTCGGTCTGTATCTACCGCATGCTGGGTACAGGCCGGTTGTTGAAAAAGGGAGACTTTTATGAGCTGTTTTGACGTAAATCGTAGAAAGGGTGCATACCGACACCAACAAGCGTTGCGCATTCTGATGGGGTTGTGTGCTTTGGGGATTCTTTATTCAGGGATTACTCTTCTCAAGAGCAATCGCGAATACGCTTATGGGGACTTGGTCTATGAAGATGTACGGCTGGAACAAAAAAATCCGAAGAGAATAAGCAGCTCCGCTGATGCCTCCTCTACTGTGGGAGTTGATTTCCCTGCTCTTGTCCAGATTAATCCTAATGTTGTAGCATGGATTTCTTCAGAGGCAAGTATCATTGATTATCCGGTGGTGCAAGGCGACGATAACGTGTACTATCTTACCCATCTCTTTAATGGTGCAGAGAATAAGCTGGGCTGCTTATTTATAGATTACCGCAATAGTGGAGATTTCTCAGACAAAAATACCATCATCTATGGTCACAATATGAAGGATGGATCAATGTTCTCTTCTTTGATTGGCTATCTGGATCAAAGCTATTATGATAGCCATCCTGTGATGCAGATTTATACGCCCCAGGGTAGCTACAATCTTGAGCTGTTTGCCGGAATAGTTGGCGATGGTGATTATGAATTTGTTCAGCTCGGTTTTGGAGAAGATTCAGAGTTTCTTTCTTATGTCGCTGGATTGAAAGCCAACTCTACCTTTCAAAGTAATGTAGAGGTACTATCTAAAGATCAAATTGTTGCCCTTTCTACCTGTTCCTATAGTTTCGATAATGCAAGATACGCCTTGTTTGGTAAGCTAAGCAAAAAATAAGCATAAAAGTAATAGTTAAAAAACTGCCGAAAGATATCTTGTAAAATTTTAACAAATAAGTTTCGTTTTAGTAAGGTTACTTAAGGTAAAGTGAAGTAATCCCTGAGCTTTATTAAAAGCTCAGGGATTACTTCTATCGCTTTAGCGCAAAGGAATCACCAGCTATGGCAAAACCCCTTAACAAAACTGGTTTTATCTATGTAAGAGATCAATAGGTAAAACATTGACTTACTAAAGTAATTATTAAAGACATAAGAGATGAAGTACAGACCCTTTTGTTTAGAAATGGCAATAAATCCTTTTATGGCGACTTTCTTTAAACATATTTTAAATTTATACTTCTGGTGTAGATATATTTTAATGACAATAATTGGATGATAATAAGACAAACTATTTATAAATAATAGAAAACGACCCTCAAGATAACCTTGAGGGTCGTTTTGATGCCACTGAAGCGTGATTAGTGGCCTACTCAATCGGTTTTAAATGCTGATATGAGGTAGTATGTAGGATGTTTTATAGATGGTTTTGTTAAAATGCCGACCATTACGCCCGTAGCGCCCAATGCCTTATTGGACAAGGATATAAAGTGGGCAACAATTGGGCGGAATTCTAAATGGGTAACTTTATTCTACAAGAGATCTGCAAGTCATGTTCTTTATAAGCTTGCAAACGTATTATACCTTATAGCCCTTCACATATCCCTCCACGCACCATAACCATGCTGATGTCGATGTTATCATTAAATATCAGAAGATCGGCGTCCTTTCCTTTTCCGATTGAGCCTTTACTTTTATCGATTCCCAAAAGCTTTGCTGGGGTAAGGCTTGCCATCTTCACCACTTGATACAAAGGCGCATCGGTCAGCTCCCTAAAGGTACGTACCAAACGATCGGTGGTTGCAACACTGCCGGCAAAAGCGCTTCTGTCCATAAGCTTGGCCACACCATCCTCTTTTATAACAGGCAAACCACCCAGAATATACTCACCATCTGGCATGCCGGCGGCACTCATGCTATCCGTTACCAAACATATGCGATCCGGTCCTTTAATCTTGTAAATTAGCTGAAGTAGCTCTGCTGGCAGATGGCAGCCGTCTGCTATGGTCTCCACAAATAGGTCATCCAGCAGGTAACCTGCCTCAATCGCACCAGCTACGCGGTATGCTTTCTCTCTGCGGACGGTAGTCATGCAGGAGTAAAAGTGCGTCATGCACGCTAGACCGTTTTCGTAGGCGTGGAATACATCTTTGCAGGTTGCGTCTGAATGCGCAAGACTTGTTACTATTCCCGCCTCGCGCAGGCAGCTCAAAAAACGTTCCGAGCCGGGAAGTTCAATGGCAAACGACCAGCGCCGAATGCGATTCGTTTTCGCCAGAACCTGCTCATATTCTTCAGGCTCCGGATTCCTGAGGTGGGCGGGATTTTGCGCACCCGCCTGGCTGGCCGCAAAATACGGCCCTTCCAAATGCAAACCGGCAATTGTCGGATGTCCTGGTTTTTTCAGTTCTACCTGGTTAAACAAGTCTATATAGTCCAACAGCTCCTGCTTGCTTCCGGTGACGGTCGTGGGCAAAATAGTAGTGGTTCCGTGCATCAGATGGCTACGGCAGGCCCCATAAATGGCTTCCACTCCGTCCATAAAATCGTATCCGCCGCCGCCGTGGGTATGCGTATCTATAAATCCGGGGGAAAGATAATTCCCCTTTACATCAATAGTCTTATCGGCCATACAGGAGAGCGTACCATTAAGTGCAACTTCCGCTATAATCGCTCCGTCTACAAGCACCTCACCAGGATATACCCCTGTTGGGGTTAAGATTTTTGCATGTTTAAAAAGAGTAGTTGACAAAACTTTATCCCTCCTTTTCTGTATAACTCGGCATTTTAAACTACAGGCAGCGAACCGCACCGCGGAATCTTGAGAGGAACTGGTTATTCCAATCATCACCGCCCGGGCAGTTTCCGCTGCGCCAAACAGGTGGATTCACACCTTCGTTTACCAGCATATTGATGGCTTCAACTACCACACTGTTCATAACATAGGCGTTAGCGTAAGTAGAAAGCGCACCGATTTTTTGTTCAAAGCCGGGAAGCTCTATAGTTGCGTCGCCCAGCTTAACCTTGCAGTCGATGCTGCAGTCAACGATTTCATGAAGGTTTTTCTTGCTCGGGTGCCTTGCCGGATGATTTAAAGGACAGTCATTTGCATGTTCATGGCTGCTGACGCCTATGACCTTGGCACCACGTGCTTTTGCAGTTAAAGCAGCGTCAATGGTTGCAGAGTTGATTCCGTAGGCGTTTACAATCCACAAAAGATCGCCCTCACCAATTTCATAATCTTCGATTATTAGTTTTCCGTAGCCCGGTAAACGCTCAGCCTGCATAGATTTTAGTGCTCCGTTGCTAAGCATAGTGTCCTGGTTAAGAATAGCACTGACGTGCATTAATCCGCCAGCACGGAAAAAGACCTCCATTGCTGCCAGATTTGAATGCCCCCCAGGACCAAAAACGTACACAAGTTTGTCGTTTTTCACTTGGTTTGCAATCATTCGTGCTGCTTGTAGGATGTTCTCGCGCTCTGTTGCACGTATCTCATCAATAATACCAACGACCTGCTTATAGTACAGATCCATTACATTTCCTTCTTGCATAACCATTGACCCCTCTCTGTCATTAAGATTTGATTAAATTATCAATCGCTTCGTGAATCAACTCCTCGATTTTTGGCGAAAAGCTTCCGGCAAGGGCAAAATAAGTAGTGGAGTCCTTGGGTTCATATCCACCTTCTCCAATTTGTACCGACGTGGGGATGTAACCGATCATACCATTGGCATATCCTACGCAGATAGCGCCGGGACAAATGGTTCGGGCATATGCGGCATAAAACTGTGAAACCTCCGCGTTAAATGTAAACAGGGTTTGCCCCGCAAGGACCACCCTGGTAATTTCCATCGTTTCGTAGGGTCTCAGATCCTTTTCCAGTATTTTTTCAGCCCACTGGCGTATGGCTTCATCAGATGCCTTCAGCGCATTGTTGACACTGTCTCTATCAAAATTCTGCTCCAATGGCAGCTCTATGGACAATTTGGAAATACCAAGGGCACTTTCCAGCTGTACTCCGTCCTCAGCAAGCAATTCCTTGCAACATTCAAAGAAGTTCTGAGCAAATACCAGCACTCTGGCATAGTCACACGGCACAAAGCGGTTGCCCAAGACGCTATTTGGCCGAAGGTCCGCGGTGCACCCTTGTAGAAATACAGATAGACTGTTCGGAAACGCTTCATCCAACATTCTCAGCGTTATACCGGGATAATCCGGCTGAATAAAATTTTCATTGGATAGATTTGCGTGGCAGGGATAATGTATCATAGTCCCTTTTAAGCTTTCGTCAAGGCGATAGAAGCCTAATACCGTAAGATGATGGTCTGCGGGTACCGAATAGTTTGGCCACATTTGAATGCCGTTTTCAGTTTGAACGCGTCGGTAGACATTCATATCACATTGAGTAGCAAAACGACGGACGGTAACTTGCTCAACATTTGACTGAGCTGCTTTTATTGCCTCTATTACCTGATGCGCCAGAAAATCTGAGTAAGCGGCATCTCCAGTTTCCAGTAATGGCGTAAAACAATTACCGGTACCGGGTCCAGAATGATTGTGGGATGCTACAAACAAAACTGAGTTTGATGGCATCCCTAAAGCTTTTTCCAATTCAGTGCGGATGCGAACGATAAAGTCGGTGTTCCACCACAAAAGATCTGCGTATACTATCGTCAGCTGTATATTGCTATCATGAAGATGGTGAACTCTGACCCAAATATCCTCTTTTACTGCCTCAAAAGCTTCAGTTCTGGTCGCATAGCCACACATACGAACTGGAGCAGGCGGTGTGATGCACCGTTTTGCGGTGCCAAGCTTTAACATAAGTCATTATCTCCTGTGTTTATTCAGAATTGAAACGACTGGGTATAGACTAAAAATCCCAGTTTTCTGTAAGCTCTACAATTTTAATAAAGTTACGCAAAATGTGGAATGGATCCTTTACCGGAAGTGCCACCAGCTTTTCTTCGGGTGTACCGTCCCTTTTGCGGATCTGTATCCACTCGCCAAGCTCATTGTTAGGGAAAGTGGCAAATACATAATCGCTGCTTTTTTTGTATAGGTCTGCCATTTCCTTATCGCCGGTCAGCTTGTAAAGAAGAGGAAACAGATATAAAATTTCTGAATGCGGCCACCAAAGCTTCATGTCCCAAGTGTCAAGAACCAATGCTTCATAAGGACTCCCGATAAGCTCACCATGCGGCTTTCCGCCCTCACGGTCGACAAAGCGTAAAAGGCCGCCGAATTCTTCATCCCAGCCAAGCTTAAAGCTCGTCTTTGCAATTTCACAAATACGTGGCAGATATGCTTCCAATTCGCCGAGATATTGAAGGGCTTCAATCCAAAACCATGCGTCCTCAAGGGTGTGACCGGGGTTAATGTGTCGGTCGAGTAGGCGGACGTCACTGTTTTCCGGCGTTGATTTGTGCTCGCAAATTTGACCTTTGCCGTTATATAACTCATCTAGCACAAAATGCACCTTGCTTCGGACGTAAGCGCTTTCTTCATCCGTTGAAAGGCCCAAACGCGTGCGCATCTGTATATATTCGTGTACGGTATTTATAAGTATCATAGGTATGCCGTGCGTTTGATAACCATCCGGAATAGGGTAAGGCTCAGTGAGAAAATCGTTTGCCTCAATGCGCCGGACAATACTCTTATACAAAGTTTCTACAGTGGAAAGGTTTTTCCGCATCTCCATAGTTTTTGTATACTGCGCCATTCCGATCAGGGCAAAGCAGTCGGCATAGATGCTGGCATTATAACGTCCTGTGTGCTCGTCAACAAGCTTTTGACCATTACGGGTTAAAAGGTAACAGCACTCGGATTCGCCATAAATTGCGTATTTCTCGATAAATTGATAGGTATCAAACATTAATTTCTCAAGTCTGATGTTATCGATCGCAGGAAAAACGCCCTTCTTGTTTAAGTCATGAATACGCCCCAACACCCATAGCCAGCGTCCCTGCGACCAAGTGAATTTATTATCGCTAAGCCTTTCGTTCCCATAGTTGTTAATGCAATTCAGGATACCGCCATATTTTTCATCAACAAAGTGTTCCCAGTAAGGATAGAAATCGTCCTGAATCTGATGAATATAAAATTCTCGTAAAGCTTTTGCGTTCATTGGCGTTATCCTTTCTGTACACCCACGCAGTCTGAATTAACCGCGTGGGTGACAACAGAATATATTTAAGAATTTAACAGCGTTAAGCCTGAATTTCATCGCCCTGGCTTAGGTGAACAAGCAGTTCTTCCACTTCAGTGGGAATGGCCTTTTTAAGTAAGTACTTATTGGCAAGACCTATGCCGACATAAATCGTAAAGGTTACAGCGGTGGGTAGAACGAGGGCAACGTCGGCCGCCATTGCGGGCAGAATACCGGCCTTATTCAGTACGAATACCGTAAAGCCGCTGACGGTGGACAGGATTGCCGCCTTACTGTCGCAGTGTTTGAAGGCAGGGAACAGACCAAGGAGCAGAGAAATTGCCGTCGGTCCAAGCAGAGCAGCAAACCAACCCAGAATCATGCTGGCAACGCCACCGAAGCTTCTGTTTAAAATGCCTACTAGAACGGTTAGAAGCATAAAGCCGATTGTGGTTAAGCGGGCTACATACAGTTCCTTCTTCTCGTCGGTCAGGATATCCTTTTTAAAGATGGGCAGTATATCGCGGGTCAGCACGGCGGAAACAGTGTTACAGTCCGAGGTGCACATGGAAAGGGTATTGGCATACATAGCCGCAAGTGAAAGGCCGAGCAAACCGCTGGGGAGGAACATCTTGCTCAGGGTAGCGAACAAAGTATTTGCTGCTTCCGCCTGGGTAAGACCGGGAACAAAGATTGGACCAAGCCACATTGGAGTGAAAACGACAATAGGCCATACGAGATACAAAGCTGCACTCAGTAGTGCGGAACGTTTTGCATCCTTAGCATTACTGACCGATATGTACCGGGTCGCCAGACTCCAGGTGCCACCGTTGTAGCTGAGGAAAACGACAATGGCATATAAGAGCGTCCAAGAAAGCGAGCCCTGACCTCGACCAGCGTTAAATACACAGATGTTTTCTTTTGGTAGGCTTGAAAAAGCCTCGAACAGGCCCATATTAAGATTGTTGGACAGATATAAAATTGAGCCCACAAAAAGGGTCAGGCCTGCGACGGTTTGAACGACCCACTGTGCAAAGTCTGTCCACAGGTCAGCAATTAGTCCGCCAATGGACATATAAATAAGAGAAACGATCGCGCTGGAAAGAACACCTATCCAAATGGGAATTCCGGTAAAGCCATAAACAAGGATGCCAATAGATGCCCATTTTGCGCCAACGTCCAGCAGCTTTGTCAAAACACCGGCAATTGCAACAATAACCTGAGCCGCCACACCGTAACGTATACGCAGGTATTCGGTCGGGGACTGGATACCAAGCGCTTTGCGCAAACGGGGCCAGCGGGGAGCAACAAGCACAGAGCCAATGGCAACCATGATGGCAATGTTAATTGCCCACCAGAAATAGATGGCGGTACCTGTTGCATAAGCGATGCCGGCGTATCCGACAAAAACAACACCAGAGTAACCCGTAACGTGATGTGAAATACCAGAAAGCCACCAAGGAACCTTACCGCCGGCTACGTAGAAGTCTTCAGAGCTCTTTACATTTTTCTTGGAGTACAGACCGATAATAACCATGACGACTAAGAACAGAATAACTAAACCATAATCAAGCCAACTCATTAGACGATTCCTCTCTTTTCTAATATTGTATGTTTGGTTATTGCGCGTTCCAGCAAAGCTTAGTGTTTGATTTTACCGCTCCTCCTTCGCATGACTTTTTATTAAAGCACATAATAATAAGCTCGAGCCGCTTTTAAACAGGATTATTTTAGATGCTTTATTCGTTCTTCGGCATAGTGGTTTTGCACAGTGCGGGGTTGCGCCTTTTCCTCGCCGCATAAAAGCGCCTCGCTACGGCGGATGTATTGTGCGATCTCATCATGTGAAAAAAACGAAAGCAAGCGTCTATCGGTAATAAAATCCTGTCTCGAGATGCTTTTGTTCCATAAAAACAATATTCCAAGAATGATTAGAACACCGATACTTGGAGCAAAGAAGATAAATGCCCCGGAATTAACCGGCTTACTTAAGTGCGCTGCGAACAGAAAATATAGTTCGACAAGGACAATTAAGGAAAGAAGCGGCGTTGTTAAGCCCAATACATTCTTTATTTGACTTTTGTTTATGTATTTTTCAATCTCCCGAACTATTGCCACACGCGTATAATCCTCGCCCTCCTGTTCAACCAGCTTGGGATTGACTGCGATCCGAAGCGGGGAAGCTGATTTGAAGTGCAATGGGGAGATGACCTCAATATGGCGGTTCAAAAAGCTGTACTGCGCCATACGCTTTGAGGTGTACAGCCGGACATTGTAAGGTATGGATAAACGAAGCTCAAGCGGCTCCAAATCAGAGTATTCGCTTTTGGGGCGGGGCAAAAACAAAAACTTGCGAACCGAGTAGAAAGTACAGCAAAACCAAACCGCAGCAAGCAAGGCTTTCAGCCACCAATGGGGGGACAGCAGAATACCTATGATAAAAGCGAGACTTATTAGTGGGATAATGCCAATTATGTAATAAATGTTGGTGCTTTTCAGGTTTATCATAAATGTCGCCCCTTTCACTGAGTGCAAGTCTTTTAACTCAGAGCAGGTCTCCAGCACAAGCCTTGTCTATGTACATATGGACATTGTCGGTGCGGCGCAGAATACTTGCGGGACAAGACTCGTTTATCGGACCTGTCAAAGTGATTTTGGTTGCCAAATGTTTTTTCTCAGTGGGAACTATGCAGAAAATGTACTGGCTGGACACAAGGCGCGGTATGGTGACCGTCAACGCAAACTGCGGAACATCATCTATAGTTGGGAAGCATCCGTCGTTCACCTGCTGCTGGCGACATACGTTATCCAGCTTAACCTTTTTTACGGGAACGTTGTCTTCAAAGTTTGCTACGGCGGGGTCGTTGAACGCAATGTGACCGTTTTCACCGATGCCCATAAAGGTGATATGGGAGGGTGCTGCATCCAAAAGCTTACCGTAGCGCTTGGCCTCCTCATCAGGGGCATTTGCTCCATTTAGAAGATTGACACTCTTAAACGGAACCCGGTCGAAAATAGCGTTGGATAAGAAGTGATTAAAAGAGTCGGGATGCCCGATTCCAAAGCCTACATACTCATCCATGTGATAGGCGTTGATACGATTCCATTCAATGTCTTTTTTAATCAGCGCAGACAAAAAGTCGTTCTGCGACGGAGCAGCAGCAAAAATGCAGTTTATCTCCTCGTTTGTATTTAGCAATTCTCGGATACATATCGCGGCATCCTCTGCTGCATTCAACCCCATTTCCGTGCGGGTGTCATAGATTTTAAGTGAAATTTTGTCAAACTGACGTATTATCATAATTTGCGTTCTCCTGTTACTGATTATCTTCGGACTTTTCTGTGTACCTTGCGGACAGACTCTCTTTCGACCAAGCTTGGCTGCAGTATTATCTGTCCCTGTTCCACCGGCTTGTTCTCGATTCGGTCAAGCAAAATACGGGTTGCTAAACGACCGGTTTCTACGGCTGGCTGATCTATCGTTGTCAACGCAGGCGAGACCAACGAGCTAATCGCAATATTGTCAAAACCAACCACGGAAATGTCGGTGGGAACATGAACACCTTCCTGCTCCAGCTTCCTAATTGCCCCAATGGCAATCATGTCGTTAACAGCTACAATGGCATCCGGCAGATATTCACTGCTTAGCAGTAAACTAGCCAATTCCTGTCCGCAGTGATAATCGTACTCACTGCTTGCGTTCTCAATATCGTCGTTAAAGAGAACCACACGGCGGTTGTTGAAACGAAGTCCAGCGTCTTTTAAGGCGTGTTTGTAGCCATCAAAATACTGCCTTCTGCTGTATCTGTCAATTGGACCGCTTATAAAGGCTATATCTCTGTGACCACATTCAAGTAGATATTTGGTGGCCAGACAGCCACCTCCGAAAAAGTCAAAACTAACACTGTCTCCTTCGTATCCCGGATAAGTTTGATCAAACAATACAAATGCCGGTGTGCGAGCAGAAATATCAGCCAGAAACGCATCGTTCAAATGAACGCAGGATAAAAGTGTCCCTTCCACCTGCTTCCTCTCCAGCATCTCAAGATGACGGGTCTCTAGTTCTGGGCTATTTTGCGAGAAGCAGAATATCGGCGTGTAGCCGCGCTCAAGGCATTCCCGCTCCACTGCACTGACAAGCTGCGCATAAAAAGGATTCGTAATGGATGGAATGATGACACCGATCTCTCGGCTTGAACTGCCCTTGAGCATTTGACTGAAGATATTTGGCTTATAGTTTAACTGGGACGCAGCATCCAAAACCCGCTTTCTGAGAGCGGGTTTTACAGGGTAACTGGGGTTGCTCATAACGCGCGATACCGTTGCGGATGAAACTCCGGCGCGCTTAGCTATGTCAGAAATGGTTGCTCTTTTTCCTTGTAGTGCCACAGCAAATCCTTTCTCAGCATTCTGCTTTGAAAACTGATAATATTTATTCGCGAATATAGTAATCGTTTTCTATTGCATAATCTCAATATATCACGCGATATTTTTATGTCAACAACGCAATTTCCTCTAATTCTGACATTGCCAGTACGTTTTGAGGCAAAAAAATAATGGCGTTTCAGTATAAGAAGTATAGTGATTTGTAATTTCACGAAAGTTTTATAGAAAAGTTTTCTTTCTTTTGTGACTCAATTATTATCTAGAGCAAATCAGTATTCTGTTTGGTTATGAAAGAAATTCGAATTTAAAGGATTAAATAAAATCACTCAAAAAATATCTTTCTTTTTTTGTTTCATTTTAAACCTTTAGAACCGTTAAATTTTCTATGAAGCAGTAAGAGAAATCAAAAATTTATTAATTCATAATCAATTTTTCTGAAAAACCAACAAAAGACATCGACATTTTTTTTGTAAATCATAAACAAAAATGATCCGAAAATTTGTATTTGAAAAAGCCGTTGCCATGCAGTATTTTCATGGTGTAAACATATATGTCGTTGGAACTGAAGACTATTTTTCTGCTCAAAATAAGGAGGGGTTATCGGGCCTTATGGCCCACCTACTTTGATGATCGCTATGACAATAAAATGATATATAATGGTTATTGAATATTACAACAAAACACACTAGAAAGCTGGGGCTTGTTTATGAAAAAAACTATATTAAAAACGATAAAAATAATATTGATCAGCCTTCTTACCTTGATCCTTCTATTTGTTGCTTTTTTACTTTATCATTCAAATATTCAAACTATTAAGGGTGATCAAGTCATAGGAACATATCCGTCACCTGATGGCACCTATATTGTTACCGCCTATCTGAACAGCGGTAATATGACAACAGACTTTGCAGTATTAGGACGTGTGAAAAATACAAAAACCAATAGATTAAGAAATATTTATTGGAAATATCACTGTAACTTTGCTTACGTGCGATGGTCAGATGAGGACACAGTTGTTATTAACGGTATCGTGCTTGATGTGAAAAAGGATACTTACAAAAATCTAGATTATTAATTTCAAAATTGTAGCGCTGTTTTATCTGAAATATATTTAATGTATTTTATGGATAGGGCGTGTAGGGCATGTAAAAGTGAAACTTCAAGTAAAATAATCCATCATCTCATTTCAATCGATCTTCTGGGATAAAATGTAATATGACTGCGTTAATGACGAGAAAATTTTCGTAAACACGTGTCCTACACGCCCTACTTTTCGGTGCAGATATATTTCAATACCGGTATTAGATGATAATAAACTACATAAATAACAGCTATTCTATAATGCTCCAATATAATTATCCGCCATTTAAATTACCCAATAGACTAATTATCTAATCAATCCGGTATAGCAGGGGAATAGATTAAAAAATCGCATTGAGAGGGGATAGGGCTATAAAATAGCAACCTGCATTATAACGCTATTATGATGATATTTTAATTATTGCGACAAACTATTTATAAATAATAGAAAAACGACCCTCAAGATAACCTTGAGCATCGTTCTGGTGCCGCTGAAGCGTGCTTAGTGGCCAACTCAATCGGCTTTTAAATGCTGATATGAGTTGATTTGTAGTGTTTTAGACAGTTCTACCGCCCGTAGCGCCCATTGCCTTATTGGACAAGGATTTAAAGCTGGTAGCAATTGAGCGGGACTCGTAGCTATGCAGGTCATAATCATTAAGCGAAGTTCAAAACGAGCACATACCGGTAGGTCATATCATGGTTTGTTCTGTTTCTACACATCTTTTAACCCATGATTCCGTGCTTTATGCAGCACCATTACTATATTTCAATTTGAACACTGAAACATCTGAGACCACATCGCTTGAATGTTTTCATTATCACAATCTGGTTCTATTGAACGATTGCAATAGTTGCGCGATAGTGCAGTTGCGAGAAATAATATTCAGGATAGATGCGAAGGTTATTATCTGAAATAATGTGGAAATCTTCTACGCAAGTGATAATACAAGCTTATATCAAAACATACTAATTGTTGCGCGAGAGGTATGTATTTACCTTATCAAAAAAATATATTTCTTCAAAATATTATCAAATAATTGTTATAGATTTCTTCTCTAGTTTCTATATATGACGCTTTTGATTGCTCAATTTTCTTGCTAGCTACATACCGAATTACGTTTTCTACCACCAGCTCATCGACACACCTCTGATAACCAAAAAAGCGAATAAATGGCTGATTCATACGATTTTTAAGCTCGACGTGATTTCTGAAAGCAAGCTGCCCGCTGAAAAAAATCGGCGTTTCTGAGTCGGCTATACTGGATTATGAGAATCATAAAACCGAGCCGGGATTAGAGCTTTTAAACGCATTTTAGTTACTTTAAATGTGCCCATAACCAACCTCTGTGACGATTATTACATGTTTCTGCGCTACCCTTATAGCAGAAACTAAATGAGCTTAGAACTGAACATGCTCTGACACAAGGTGAGCTTGGCAAAATGCTCGGCGTAGCAGCCAAGTCCGTCGCGCGGTGGGAGAAGGGCAAAGCGGTGGTAACCCCCACGCCCTGACATTGGGTTAAATGGGAAGCTATAATGAACTACCCAGCGATGAAATATCTCTGGACAGTTTCATATTCTGATTTCGAATCCTCTCTGCCATTGCAAAACAACGGACAATATTGAAAATAAGGACTGGCAACTCAAGCTGTGTAGAAACTTACGCAAAAAGTTGCCGATCTTTTTTCGTTAAATAGATTCATATTTCAAGCAAAAATATTGGTAAAGTAACTGTTAGCTAGTAGGTTGTGTTCTATTTGAAATAATATCATCGAACTGCTGGATATATAACAGATTTTAATAAGTTGGTAAACTTGTTAAAATGTTTTTGCTGTATTATAAGCTTATTATATGGCATAATTCGTGGATAAGTGGTATAATATATAAAATTTGATATTTTGGTTTATTGGACACTGGAGCAATTGCTAGCAGTAAATAGTATGGTAATGTATGATGTGGTGCTTCTGATTGAAGACAAGCGAATGGATTAAATATTAGTCCAAGTTACATAGCAGTAAAAAAGGGGTAGATTATGAAGGGAATTATTTTAGCGGGTGGTAGTGGTACACGTCTTTATCCTCTTACAATGGTCACTTCGAAGCAATTGCTTCCTATTTATGATAAGCCAATGGTTTTTTATCCTCTGTCTGTTTTGATGCTGGCCGGTATTCGTGATATCTTAATCATTTCCACACCTCAAGATTTGCCGAACTTTGAACGCCTCTTAGGTGATGGTAGTCAATGTGGTATTCGTCTTTCATATAAAGTTCAGCCTTCTCCCGATGGCTTGGCACAGGCCTTTATTCTGGGAGAGCAATTTATTGGCAATGACCGTTGCGCTATGATTTTGGGCGATAATATTTTTTATGGCGCCGGATTTGGTCAGCTATTGCGCAGGGCTGCAGAGATGGAAACTGGAGCCACTGTGTTTGGATATTATGTGGATGACCCAGAGCGGTTTGGCGTGGTGGAGTTTGATTCGGATGGCAGAGCAATTTCTATTGAAGAAAAGCCAAAGCAGCCAAGGTCAAACTATGCCGTGACCGGTCTCTATTTCTATGATAAAAAGGTTTGTGAGCGCGCAAAAGCTTTGAAGCCCTCTGCGCGTGGAGAGCTGGAAATTACTGACCTCAATCGTATTTATCTTGATGAAGGAAATTTAAATGTTATCACGCTGGGACGTGGCTACGCTTGGTTGGACACAGGAACTGTGGACTCTTTGACAAGTGCTTCTGAGTTTGTACGAGTTGTAGAATCCCGTCAGGGCATAAAAATATCTGCTATTGAGGAAATTGCATATCTCAACGGATGGATTACTAAGGAAAAGCTTCTTGAAGCGGTAGAGCTTTATGGAAAATCTCCCTATGGCATGCACCTTAAAAATGTTGCAGATGGGAAATATCAATACTGAGTAATTGGAGCATTACAATGAAAGTAATTGAAACGGGAATTGCGGATCTGATTATTATAGAGCCGTCTGTTTTTGGAGATAATCGTGGTTTTTTTATGGAGAGTTGGTCCAAACGCGAATTTGAAAAATATGGCTTAGAATATGATTTCGTACAGGACAACCACTCTCTATCGTCCATAAAGGGCACACTCCGAGGAATACACTTCCAAAAGGGGGAGAAATCGCAGGCAAAGCTTGTGAGATGCGTAAAAGGCGCTGTTTTGGATGTAGCAGTTGATCTTCGGCCGGAGAGCCCGACATATAAAAAATGGTTTTCGGCAGAACTCTCCGCTGAAAATAAGAAGCAGCTTTTAATACCACGTCGTTTCGGTCATGGCTTTTTAGCACTGACAGATGAGGTGGAGTTTTTATACAAAGCCGATAATTTTTATTCTCCTGAGGCGGATTCAGGAATAATCTGGAATGACGTTGAGCTCGCCGTGGACTGGAAAATAGAAAATCCTATTCTTTCGGATAAGGATAAGAGTCTACCTAAATTCAATGATGCCATTACCGAATTTTAAGGAGAATTAGAAATGAAAATATTAGTGACTGGCGGAGCGGGATTTATCGGAAGCAATTTCGTTTATTATGTGCTTGAAAAGCATCCGGAAGACGAAGTAATATGCATAGATGCACTTACGTATGCAGGTAATCTGGAGACTCTTAAGATTGCTATAGAAAATCCACAGTTTAAATTTATAAAGGGGAATATTGCAGACCGCAATGCGGTATATGCATTGTTCGAGCAGTTCAAACCTGATATTATAGTAAATTTTGCCGCCGAATCCCATGTCGATCGTTCGATAGAGACACCTGAAATCTTTTTGCAGACCAATGTGATGGGAACGCAGGTATTACTCGATGCTTGTTGCAAGTATGGTATCAAGCGTTATCATCAGGTATCTACCGATGAGGTTTACGGTGATTTGCCTCTTGACAGAACTGATCTGTTCTTTACTGAGGAGACCCCCATACATACTTCCAGCCCTTACTCCGCTTCAAAGGCGGCGGCAGATTTGCTTGTTCTGGCCTATAACCGTACATATGGGCTGCCTGTCACAATATCCCGTTGCTCAAACAACTACGGGCCTTATCACTTCCCCGAAAAGCTGATCCCGTTGATGATAGCCAATGCGCTCAACGATAAGCCATTACCTGTTTATGGTAAGGGGGAGAATGTTAGAGACTGGTTGTATGTAAAGGATCACTGTTCCGCTATCGACCTCATCATAAGAAACGGACGTGTGGGTGAGGTATATAATATTGGCGGGCACAATGAGCGCACCAATCTTGAGGTTGTGCAGACCATTATCCATGAACTTGGAAAAGGTGAGATCAAATTTGTGGCTGACAGAAAGGGCCACGACTTGAGATATGCGATAGACCCAGCAAAGATACATGGTGAGCTTGGCTGGCTTCCCGAAACTAATTTTGAAAATGGTATAAAGCTCACTATAAAATGGTATCTCGATAACAAGCCTTGGTGGCAGAATATTATTAACGGCGAGTATCAGGACTACTATGAGAGAATGTATCAGAACAGATAGCTTAAAGACTGACTGCTTTTCCCATGTCCAGATGCAGGGTTATGTGAAAGCTACATAGAGTCGCAATAGAGTTTGGAGGCCTGGATGGTTCAGAATATCGTTTTGGTGGGAGAAGAAGCTCTCGCAATGCAGACCGAGCAGTGGATAGAGGATATAAACAAAGTCGAACCGCGTTTTTTTATTCTGGATATTATTATTATAAATCCAGAAATGCCGAACTTTGAAGAGACGATTAAAGAAAGGACAGCCAAATATTGGAATTATAAAGATTCCCTGTTTGTTTTGGCATTCAGCAAACCCGTTTATAAATGTAAGGCTGCTGAAATTCTGGATTTACACATAAAAAAATATGCGAACATAATCCATCCGACAGCAAGTATTTCCGAAGACGTGAAGATGGGCTTTGGAAATATTATTTTCCCTAACGCGACAATAAGCGCAAATGCGGTGATAGAAAACCATGTTACGGTGCTTTTCTCCGGCATGGGGCATGATACTGCCGCCGCCGATTACGTGACGATAGGCAATGGGTGTGATATAACCGGAAAGGTAAAGCTGGAAAAGGGGGCGGACATAGGTTTGGCCGCCGTGATACTTCCGGACAAAAAAATAGGAGAATGGTCAGACATTCTCCCAGGTAGTGTTGTATTGAGAAATGTGAGGCCATATTCCGTAGTAGGCGGAAGTCCGGCCAAGGCGGTAAAGTCTCAATAAACTTATATATCAACCTTTGACGCAGGGTTTCCAAATAACTTTGCACCGCTGCCGAATTCTTGGGTAATAATGCTTCCAGCACCTGCAAATACATTGTTGCCTATCAAAATGTCGTCCTCAATGCATACATGGCTTCCCAGATTGCAGAATGCTCCGGTCGTGACGCGGTTTCCTATATGGCAATATGAGCTGATGGTCGAGTAAGATCCGACGGAGGAATTATACCCTATTGTAGAGGAAAGCAGTGTAACAAAATCTCCGATTTTAGCTTTTGGAGAGACAACAGAATAGGGATAAGCAATAAAGCCGGTACCTATCACGCATCCGTCTGAAATAATCGCCTTAGGGTGTATGACGCTCACAAATTCTGCCCCTTTACTTGCAAGCAGACCGGTCACTAGACGCTTTGCGTTTGGAGAACCTATTGCACAGACGAAGCAGTCATCCTTTTGCGGAATATAATCCCGTACCGTGCTTATTATCGGCACATCGCACTCGATACCGTTGAACGCAGTATCCTTATCATCGGCTATAAAGCCCTTTATATGCCACGTTTTTTTCGCTTTATTGATATCCTTTATCCACTGCAGCACTTCGCGCGCACATCCGCCCGCACCTGCAATTATGACGTTCTTCATTTTATCATCCTATCTATTTAATCTTATTCTATTTTAAACTAATTAATTTAAGAGGTAAAGCCATGAACGAAAAAATTTTTGTTACCCAGCCGTTTTTTCCGGATAGGAAATTATTTGACAGCTATGTAGATAGAATTTGGGAGGGTAAGTGGCTTACCAATAATGGACCGCTTGCCATGGAGTTTGAAAATAAGCTTATAGATTATCTGCAGACAAAAAATGTCACGCTGACGGTTAACGGACATCTTGCGCTGGAGATTGCGGTAAGGGCGCTGGACCTTACAGGGGAGGTAATCACCACTCCGTTTACTTTTGCTTCTACCACTCACTCGATAACTTCTGCGGGACTTACTCCTGTTTTCTGTGATATTGACCCCGAAACTCTTACCATTGACGTAACAAAGATAGAGACGCTGATAACGGACAAGACCAGCGCAATTGCTCCCGTTCATGTTTACGGTCATCCTTGCAATGTCAGAGAGATAGAGAGAATCGCCAAAAAGTATAACCTCAAGGTGATTTACGATGCCGCTCATGCCTTTGGCGTAAAACTCGAGGAAACAAAGGGAATATGTGAATTCGGCGATATATCAATGCTCAGTTTCCATGCGACTAAACTGTTTAACACCATAGAGGGCGGCGCTCTGGCATATAACGGAAATTATAAGAGAAAGCTAGATCTTTTCAAAAACTTTGGCATTGAGAATGAGGATACGGTTTCATGTATCGGCCTTAACGCTAAAATGAATGAATTTCAAGCCGCTATGGGATTGTCAAATATTGGATATATAGACGATATAATATGCAGAAGAAAAGTGCTAACCGGACATTACAGAACAAGACTAGACGAAATACCTGGAATCAGATATTTTGTTCCTGAAAAGACCGAGGGCGTAAAATATAATTATTCTTACATGCCAGTATGCATCAATCCTGTGGAATACGGAATGGACAGAAATGCCCTTTATCTTAAGCTTAAGGAACAGGACATTTTTGCTAGAAAGTATTTTTACCCCATTACAAGTGAGTTTGACTGCTATAAGCATTTGCCATCAGATGTTCCAGAGGCAAAAAAAGCTTCTGAGAGCGTTCTGTGCCTGCCTATATACTATGATCTCACAATTGAGCAGATAGACCGTATCTGCGACATAATAAAAAGCAGATAAAATTTCATCATTTAATTGAAGTGGAGTATTCTTGATGTATTTTATTAAAAAGGCAATTGCTGAGTATCTAAAAAAAAGAGGCTTGCGTAATATTGGACTAATACTGATTATGGTGAAATCTAGATATTTTAATGCGGGATGGTATAAAAGGACGTACAATATCAAGGGCAATCCATATCAGCATTATTTGATGGAAGGATGGAAAAAGTATTATAATCCCTCAAAGAAATTCTCTACTATAAGATACCTTTTTGATAATCCCGACGTAAAACAATCCGGCATGAATCCGCTAGTTCACTATGAGCGTCATGGCAGATACGAGGCTGGAAGACTTACAAGGCTTAAAGATGACCCGTTGGCCGTGGATGTAACACCGGATCTGCTCAGAGAATACTGTACGCTTCAGGATAAAAGAATAACTCAGGCGTATGACAGGCAAACCGAGAGGCTGATTGTCTATCTTATCCCAGATTTCGATCAAATTTGTGGCGGAATGATGTGCATAGCCAATTATCATCACGACGTGAAAAGCCTTGAAGCCACAAAGGGCTATGAAAGCATTCTTGCAACGGTACCATCAAGAAATACTTTCCCGGATTATACTAAATTTGATGCCCACGGGCATGTTTACAGATTTTCGCAGATATTAAAATATTTCACAAATTTAAAAGAAGTTATTTTTCATATTCCAGAGTATCAGTTTGAAAAATTTCTGTACTGTCTCAGCCCTGAAGAGGGGGCATGGCTCTCAAACCATCCTGGCGTCAAAATAAATTTGATGAATCAGAATAATGAGCTTATGCCTGAGCCCCAGACTGTAGATATTCTTAGAACAATGGTTCCTAATTTAACCATGACTTGTGCCCATAAGCAGTATTGCAACGACAATATAAGAACCACCTACAGTATGCCGCTGCATTATATACCTGCTGACAAAAAGATAGAATTTTCCAGCATGCCATATAAGGAAAAGAAGGATCTTTTACTTCTTTCTCCCGATGTTAACCCGATGAAGGACATTATTGTTAGGAACATAGAAAAGGCATTTCCAAATATAAAAATTGTCATTATAGAGAACATGCCATTCAAAACTTATCTTTCACTGCTAGCCCAAGCTAAGTGGGTAATTTCATTTGGAGAAGGTTTTGACGGGTATACGGTCGAAAGTATCTACAGCGATACAATATCTTTTTCGGTATTCAATGATACGTTCTTTGATGAAGATTTTAAAAAATGGCCCAATATGTATGACAGCTATGAGGAGCTATGTTATAATATTGTGGACGATATGAAGAAGCTTGATAATCCTAATTCGTACAACAGCTTCTTAAAAGAAGTTCAGAAATATTGTCACAATGAATTTGCACAACACAGATATGAGGAGCGGCTTAACGATTACTACTCGGGCAACTATTCGATACCATTTGAAAAGATTCTAGCGGAAAGAGAAGTTAAGCTCGCGAAAAAGCCTAATATTTCTATCATTATGATAACTGAAAACTCGGACAAGTTTTTGCGTGAACAGCTCAAAAGCATTGCAGATCAAACCTACAAGTGTTTTGAGCTGATTGTTTATGATATGAGTTCTAGAGATAATACAATTCGTATTTTGAATGAGTTTAAGGATTTATTCAAATTAAAACTAATTCATGGCAGAAAAAATGTTCAATTCAATGAAGCGTTTAGGCGGTGCCTGGGTGAAGCTTCTGGTGAGTATATTACTTATAGTTATCCGGATGACGAATGGTATGATAATAGGTTATTAGATCTGGTAACTCGTATGGATGATTTCGAATTTGCTTTTGGCAAATGCGATTATATTGATGGCAGGGGAAAATATATTGATGGGCACCAAGCTATATATGTACCCACAAACAACATGTCAAGATTCTACCAGATTACTGATTTATGCGGAAATAATCTTATATTGTTCAGCTCATTTATAGCAAAAAAAAGTCTGGTTGAAGGGGCCATCGGAGCGATCGATGATAGCGATATCCACCTGGGGTGGTGGATTTCAATTTATGCTGTATTGGTTAACAAGGGCTGCGTCTATATTGGAAAAACTATTCAGAAATATCGCATTCACGGAAACAAAATGAATTTTGAGCTATCAGATAATAAAGAGTTTTACAATGTGGGCAAAAAAATTATTGGTAGTATATTAAATAATTACGCCAATCGTCTTTCAAAGCGCAATACCAAGATACTTAAGTTGTACAAAAACCGGTTTGAGATCATTGGAATAATGGAAAAACTCAATCTCAATGGCATTGCACAGTTTGCCGCCATGAACAGGTATATGTTCAGCGACGACTTGATGGAAAGTTTTATTAAGTATGTTGAACAAATAAAGATGTGAGGTTACTATGAGAATAATAGTTACCGGTGTGACAGGTCAACTGGGCTATGATGTCGCAAAGCAGCTTAAAGCTCGTAATATTGACTGCATATCTGCTTCTAGACATGATTTTGATATAACTGACCTTGAATCCACGTACAGTTTTGTGAAAGAATACAAACCTGCAGCCTTGATTCATTGCGCCGCATATACTGCCGTTGACAATGCTGAAGGCGACGCTGCATTGTGTATGGATGTTAACTGTAAGGGTACCTTAAATATAGCGTTAGCCTGCAAAATGTATGGATGCAAAATGCTCTATATCAGCACGGATTATGTTTTTTCAGGCGAAAAAGAGGAACCCTATAAGGTGTGTGATGTGCCCGATCCAATAAATGTTTATGGCAAATCAAAACTTTGCGGTGAAAAATTCGTCGCTGATACTCTCGAAAGGTTTTTTATTGTAAGGACATCATGGGTGTTTGGTGTAAATGGGAATAATTTTGTTAAAAAGATAATCTCAATTGCGCAGAATTCCAACAATATAAATGTTGTTTCGGATCAAGAAGGGTCTCCTACGTATACCGCCGACCTGGCAAAGTTAATATGCGATATGGTTGTTACCGAAAAATACGGCATCTATCATGTGACAAATGAGGGCTTTTGTACTTGGGCTGACTTTGCTGAGGAAATTATACGTCAATGCGGGCTCAACACTCAAGTCAATAGAGTTTTCTCAGATTTTTACAAAGCAAAGGCAATGCGGCCAAAGAACTCAAAGCTTGACAAATGTAAGCTTACTGAAAGCGGATTTGAACGGCTTCCCTTGTGGAAGGATGCACTTAGCCGATTTTTGCTAGAAATTAAAAATTGATTGTGATATGGTGAATCGAAAGTATGAATAGCATCAAACAATTCTGG
Source organism: Candidatus Fimivivens sp. (assembly GCA_034933525.1). Taxonomy (GTDB): domain Bacteria; phylum Bacillota; class Clostridia; order Oscillospirales; family Ruminococcaceae; genus Yanshouia. The sequence continues at coordinate 23,888 of JAYFNI010000009.1, read as the reverse complement.
AGCGATTTCTGTAAGTATCGCTTTTTACTTATAAGTCTTACTGGAAAAGATTTCAAACTAAAATACAGGCGGAGCGTTCTGGGCGTCGTCTGGAGCGTGCTCAACCCTTTGCTCATGAATGCGGTGATGGTAGCGGTATTCAGCAAAATAATACCCATGGATAATATTCAGAATTTCCCGGTCTATTTAATAATAGGTCAGCTGCTCTTTGGCTTCTTTAACGAGGCAACCTCTATGGCCATGGTAAGCATACTTTCTTCAGCGGCGCTTATCAGAAAGGTATATATACCAAAATATATGTTTCCGCTTGAAAAGACCTGCTTTTCGCTGATAAACTGTTTGCTTTCTTTTATTGCGCTTGTCATAGTCATGGCTATAACGGGCTCTCCCGTTTATATGACAGCTATTTTGGCGCTTTATCCTATAATTACTCTATTTTTCTTTTCTCTCGGCATAGGTATGATATTGTCGACAATGACGGTATTTTTTAGAGACATGATACACCTTTGGAGCGTTTTCACTACTGCTTTGATGTACCTTTCGGCTATTTTTTACGATGGCTACAGTATAACAGGTTTGCCAGGTATAGCCATCAGGCTCAATCCGATTTTTTGGTATATCCAGAGCTTTAGACAGGTTGTTTTGTACGGCAAGCAGCTTACACTCAGTATGGTGCTGTGGTGTACGCTTAGCGCTATAGCAAGTGTTGTAATTGGAGCTGCCGCATTTAACAGCCAGCAGGATAAATTTGTAATATATGTTTAGTTGGTGGTATTTATGATGGATTCAATAATTCAGGTTAACAATGTCACTATGAGATTTAACCTGGCTAGAGAAAAAACCAGTAGTTTGAAAGAATATTTTCTACAAGTCGTTAAAGGTCGGCTTAAATTTGATGAATTTTTTGCTTTAAAAGAGGTCAGCCTCAAGATAGAAAGAGGAGACTATTTTGGCTTGGTAGGTCTCAATGGCAGCGGAAAATCCACATTACTCAGGGTTATTGCGGGCGTGTATAAGCCGACAAGCGGCAACGTGTCAGTCCATGGAAGTGTCGCTCCCATGATAGAACTTGGAGCAGGTTTTGATATGGATTTAACTGCGCGCGAGAATATTTTCCTTAATGGCGCTGTTTTGGGATATTCCCCTGAGTTTATCAAAGAAAAATTTGATGATATCGTGGAGTTTAGTGAGCTACACAACTTTCTTGATGTGCCGTTGAAAAATTATTCAAGCGGTATGATTGCGCGTATAGCGTTTGCTATTGCAACGGTAACCGAGCCAGATATTCTCTTGGCAGATGAGATATTATCAGTTGGTGACTATAAGTTTCAAGAGAAGTGTGAGCAAAGAATGAATCAACTTATTGATAAAGGAACTACGGTCGTATTGGTCAGCCATAGCATCGAGCAGATTGAAAGAAACTGCAATAAGGTCGCATGGCTTCAGAATGGAAAAATAATAATGCAGGGAGACGCTAAAGAGATCTGCGAAAAATACAAGAATGGCTATATTCAATAGCAGGCAAATTTTAGCGTTGGATATTGTGCAATGAATATTTTAACGTATCCCTCACCTTGTTTGCAGTCAAATATGTATGTATTAGCTGAAAGCGGCAAAGCGATTATTATTGACCCCCACTGTGAAAACGGTTATTACCAGAAAATAGCAAAAGTTGCAGACAGGGTGGACTATATAATCCTCACACATGAACACTATGATCATATCAGCGGAACGTCCGAAATGAGAGCGTTTTTCGGTTGCCCGGTTTTGACAAGTTCTGTATGTGCACAACGGATCTGTGATCCTACCGCAAACTTCTCAAGATATTTTACGGCCTTTTGCGAACTTCAGAACGGCGAAAAGCTCAGAGAGATACCTCAAGTGGAACAATACTCATGTACAGCTGACATGGTTTTTGAAAAAAAGCACATAATGTCGTGGCAGGGACATGAAATTGTGCTTACGGAGACGCCGGGGCATTCTCCGGGCAGTATATGTATACTGGTTGATAATCGCTTTTTGTTTTGCGGGGATACTCTGTCTTCAAAAAATGGTATATTTACAAGATTCCCGGGCGGTAGCAAAAAGATGTTCAATGAGGTCGCCCTACCATACATTAGAGCTTTACCAGATGATGTTACAGTATATCCAGGTCATTATGAAAGCTTTTTGCTGACAAATAGTTATATGGATAAATGGTTCCCAAATGTACCTACGATTGATTAAATTCAACACATTTGATATAATTTATAAATCTTTAAAATTTTGGAGGAATTGAAATGACTAATATTGAAAAATACAACAACGCCTTTATTGAATCCTTTGGTGTTACTGCCGACCAGCTTGGTACTCTCGCTTATCAGGGAATTACCGAATGGGATAGCGTAGGACATATGCAGCTGATTGCAGCGCTAGAGGATGCCTTTAATATTATGTTTGATACTGATGATATCATCGATTTCAGTTCCTATGAAAAAGGCAAGGAATTTATGGCTAAATACGAAGTTGAGCTTTAATTTAGAAACACAGTGGAACCTGAAAGGAAATGAATTATTATGTTCTGCTTTAATAAAATAGAGCAATTTTCCTCAAAAATTGCTCTTATAAATGAAAACAACAAAACGGTTTCTTATGCAGAACTTATCCGAGATGCTGATGCGATATCAGAGAAGATTGGTGGCAGGTGTCTTGTTTTTTTAATGTGCCATAACTGCATTGAGTCTGTCGCGGGATATATCGGATTTCTGCGTAACAAAATTGTGCCGGTTATGATCAATGAGCAAATTGATGCAGATCTTCTGTCAAATTTGCTTGAGAGTTACCATCCGGCTTATTTCTTTCTTCCGGAATCTAAGGCAATTGAAATAGATGGAACAAAGATTTACAGCTATGGTGAATATACTCTTGTTAAGCTCAACTATGATATCGATTATGCACTGGCGGATGAACTGGCACTTCTTCTTACGACGTCCGGAAGTACTGGAAGCCCAAAGCTTGTCAGACAGTCATATAAAAACATTGAGGCAAACACTGATTCTATCATTAAGTATCTTAATATAGGGAGTGATGATAATGCTATTACTACACTTCCGATGAGCTATACTTACGGGCTTTCAATTATTAACAGCCATTTATGCGCGGGCGCATCTATTATTCTTAATGAATTCACTCTTATGGATAAGAAGTTCTGGGCGTTGCTAAAAACGCATAAGGCTACCACTTTTGGAGGGGTACCGTATACTTATGAGATGCTTAAGAAGCTGCGTTTTGGCAGAATGGATCTTCCGACCTTGAGATATATTACTCAGGCTGGGGGCAAACTTTCGAAGGAGCTTTCATCAGAGTTTTCGGAAATTTGTGAGAAAAAAGGCATTGAGTTTATTGTTATGTACGGTCAGACAGAAGCAACGGCAAGAATGTCTTATTTGCCATGGGAATATGCAAAAACCAAGGCCGGTAGCATGGGAATTGCAATACCAGGGGGATCATTCTGGCTCTCTGATACCGATGGTAATCGGATTGAAGAACCTGACGTAACCGGTGAGCTAATGTATTGTGGCGATAATGTTACTTTGGGGTATGCTCAGAGCAGACATGATCTCTGTAGACCAGATGAAAACTGTGGAACACTTAGAACTGGGGATATGGCTAAGCGTGATGCTGACGGCTTTTATTATATTGTAGGACGTAAAAAAAGATTTTTGAAGCTTTTTGGAAACCGAGTAAATCTCGATGAAGTTGAGGGGCTACTCAAACAGCAGGGATATGAATGTGCCTGTGCGGGTGTCGATGACTGTCTGAAAATATATATAACTGATGCCAATTACGCAGACGGCGTGATGCGGTTCATAACAGAACATACAGCAATTAATCGTGCTGGAGTAAAGATTGTTTTTATCAATCAAATACCTAGAAATGAATCCGGAAAGGTTCTATATTCTGCGTTGGAGGCCGAATAATGGAGACTATTGAGCGTTTCAAAAGCTACTCCGGCATACGTCTGATGGATATTGAATGTGATAAGCCGTATATTTGGAATGCCACAAATGCAACAAACGTCAGAGTAGTGATGCCCAGCAGCAATGAAAACATGTGCGCAATGATCGAAAAAGGTTTTTATCCGGCGGATAGAGTTCTGGATGTTACTATCAATCTTTCTCGGAGCAAGCTCGATTTTGGCAAGATGATAAGAACAGAACCTATCATTATTAACAATCGCAGAGATGAAATATTTGATATTGCAAAGGAGAGCTTTCCGTTCGACAGAAGGTTTCATCTCGAAGTAAAATATAACAACGCCGTGGCAGAAAAGGTCATTAGAGGATGGGTAGACGACCTTGAAGAATACTATGTGTGCATGCACCAGGATCAATGCATGGGATTTCTTTCTTTAACAAAGATGGAAGACGCTGCCTTTGTCCATCTCGCAGCTGTCAGACAAAAATACAGGCTGTCTGGAGCTGCGCTATCATTATATGCTGCGGCTGCGCGTGACTGTAAAAAACTCGGAATTAACATGCTAAATGGCCGAATATCGACGCTGAATACGGCTGTAATAAATTTGTATTCCTTTTTGGGTGGCAATTTTTCTAACCCGATGGATGTTTTTTTGAAAGAGATGTGATAAAATGCCCTTTGTTTTGGATGATGTAGCTTTAATTGAACCATACGGGCTAGCTCATGAGAAGAAATCAGAGCTTTATAAAGAGGCGCTTTCTGACTTGACATGGCATCATTATAAAAATTGCACTGAATACGCACGTATTTTGGATGCAATGGGTTATGATCCTCAAAAAGTGCAACCGCCTGAAAATCAACCGATGATTCCAGTGCGTCTTTTCAAAGAATATGAGCTTCTGAGTTCGCAACACTCTGATATAGTCAAAACCATGACATCTTCCGGAACTTCCGGTCAGGCTGTGTCTAAAATTTTTCTTGACAAAACTAACGTCAAAAATCAAACGAAAGTACTAACCGAGATTATAACATCATATATAGGCAAGAAACGTCTTCCACTGCTCATCCTCGACACCGAGCAGGTCAAAAAGGATAGGGCTATGTTTTCAGCAAGAGGTGCAGGCATTATAGGCTTTTCCATTTTTGGCAAAGAAACGTTATACGCTCTTGATGCCGATATGAATATCAATATTGATGCCATAAAGGAATTTATCGAAAAGCACCAAGGCGAAAGCATACTAATGTTCGGATACACATATATGATTTGGCAATATGTTGTTCAGGCGCTGATATCCGCTGGAGTCAAATTCCATGTTGATGATGCGGTTCTATTTCATATTGGCGGCTGGAAAAAGCTTAAGGATCAGGCTGTTGACACTGAAACATATAATAGGACCATCTGCGACGTTTTCGGAAATGTCAAGGTGCATAACTACTATGGAATGGCAGAGCAGTTAGGTTCCGTTTTCGTCGAATGCAAGTATGGGCATATGCATTGCTCAAACTACTCGGATGTTATAATAAGAAGACCGGGCGATTTTTCCGTTGCGGAAAAAGGAGAGCGCGGTCTTATTGAGCTGCTTTCATTGCTTCCGACCAGTTATCCTGGACATATACTGCTCACCGAGGATGAAGGCGAAATTTTGGGAGAAGATGACTGCCCCTGCGGCCGCCAAGGCAAATACTTCAAGATATACGGGCGCATAAAGGGCGCGGAACTTAGGGGGTGCAGCGATACTTATGAACGACATTAAATACCTTGTTGGAAAAGAAGAAATCTGCAATCGGCCTCTCGATCCCTACAGCGACGAGGCGATAGCATTTATATCCGCGCTGTCTAATGCCCTTATGAAGGATGTTTCAGCAAAGGGTATGCCGGACGTAATGTCATTTGCATTTTGGTGCAGAAAAGGGAATGTAACAAAGCTGAAAAACGAGTTTATGCAAAACCCCAGTGCAGCCTTCCGGCTGGGTAGGGGCTTGGCATTTCATGTGGCACCATCGAATATCCCGGTCAATTTTGCATTTTCTTTTGTTTTTTCTCTGCTTGCTGGCAATGCAAATATTGTCCGTGTTCCGTCTAAGCCTTTTATCCAGACACAGGTGATATGCTCCGCCATTAATTCAATTATAGATGAATATCCCGAAATAAAATGCAGAACAATGTTTGTTACCTATCCAATAAATGATGAAATTACAGCGCATTTCTGCTCGTTGGCGGATGCCAGAATTATCTGGGGCGGAGATTCCACCATAGCGGATGTCAAAAAGCACCAGGCTATGCCACGTTGCATTGACATTGCGTTTGCGGATCGCTATTCCTTGTGTGTTATAGATGGCGAGGCGATCAAACGGACCGATGAAAAAGAGCTTGCCAAACTTGCTGAACGCTTTTATAACGACACTTATCTTATGGACCAGAATGCCTGCTCATCTCCGCAACTCATGCTTTGGAGAAATGATGATAATAGCTCCCGCGGACGATTTTGGAGCGCCGTTTCAAAATTTACCGCCGGAAGGTATATACTTCAGGCTGCAACTGCGGTGGAGAAGTACACCCATCTATGCGAGGACGCGATAGAGATTCCGGAAGTATCACGAATTGATCGTGGGGATGGAAATCTGGTCTACCGAGCTTTTCTTGAAAAACTTCCCGATGTTACCAGAGCAACTTGCATGCGAGGCAAGGGTGGATATTTTTACGAGTATTCTATCAGCGACTGGCAGGAGCTTATTCCGCTTGTTACCGAACGTTATCAGACTATAACATACTATGGAGTTTCACCTGATGAGATTCAGAAAATGGTGATTGAAAACAAACTCAGAGGCATAGACAGAATCGTACCCATTGGTGATGCTATGGATATCGGTGTGATATGGGATGGTTATGATTTAATCTCTATGCTTTCAAGAATTATATCTGCGAAATAAATTCACGGAGAGTGTATCATGCTTAACGGGAAAAATGCCATCATAACAGGATCAAGACGCGGCATTGGTCATGCAACGGTTGAGACTTTTGCCAAAAATGGCGCAAATGTATGGGCCTGCGCAAGAAAATTCGACGAGACATTTGAAAGCGATATGAATTTGCTTTCCGAAAAGTATGGTGTTACTGTTACTCCGGTGTATTTTGATATATCTTCGGATGGAGAGATGAAAAAAGCCGTCAAGCAGATTCAGGCGGATAAGAGAAGTATTGATATACTTGTAAATAATGCCGCCACTGTTGCGACAAGCACTTCCTTTGCAATGACTTCTATGGCAAAGATGGAAGAGATATTTGCCGTAAACTTTTTCGCCCAAATTAGATTGACTCAGTATATTTCTAGGCTGATGATGCGCCAAAAATCGGGCAGCATTGTCAATCTGGTTTCTATTGCCGCTCTGGACGGCGACCCCGCTCAGCTGGAATATGTTGGAAGCAAGGCGGCTATGGTTGGCGCGACAAAAAAACTGGCTATTGAACTAGGGGCGTATAACATCCGTGTCAACGCTGTTGCTCCTGGCATTATCGATACCGACATGGGGTATGAGATGCAGCGCGAGCTTATGCAGGCTACACTGCAAAAAACGATTATGAAACGTCTGGGGAAAACCGAAGAAATTGCTGATGCGATAAGCTTCTTAGCGTCGGACAGCGCTTCGTTTATTACTGGTCAGATTTTGAGAGTTGATGGAGGTATGTGATAATGGTTGAATATAAGGAACAGAAGGTCATAAGACTAAGACAGCTCGCAAAACAAATGAGACTGGATGCCCTTGATATGGCGCTGGGTGCAGGCAATAACGGTGCACATCTTGGCCCCGCGTTTTCTTGCATGGAAATTCTGGCTGTGCTTTACGGCGCAGTGATGAAATATAACCTCTCAGATAAGCAATGGGTGGAGCGTGATCGATTTATTGCAAGTAAGGCGCACTGCGTTCTTGCCCACTATACCGCACTGGCTGGTTGCGGATTCTTTTCAAGAAAGCAGCTTGAAACGTTTGAAAAAAATGGGACATCTTTAGCTGGACACCCTGCTTTCGATTTGGATTTGGGAATAGAGTATTCGGGTGGGAGCCTTGGACAAGCCCTTCCTGTGGGAATCGGTATGGCTATCGATGCAAAGCAGAAGGCTAGAAGCAACAGAGTGTTCATCTTGCTGGGCGATGGTGAATGTGATGAAGGCTCCAATTGGGAGGCATTTCTGGCCGCTCCACATTTTAAGCTTGGAAATCTCACGGCTATCATTGATAAAAATAAACTCCAGTATGATGGCACCACCGATGAGATCATGAATCTCGGGGATATGAAGAAAAAGCTTGAGGTATTCGGATGGTACGTCACTGAGATAGACGGTCATGACATCTCTCAGCTGCTTGATGCATTTGAAGATAACAAGGTTGATGTGCCGCACATGATCATTGCAAACACTGTAAAAGGAAAGGGCGTTTCGTTTATGGAAAACGTACGCGAATGGCATCATTCACGCCTTACCAAAGAACAGTATGACATTGCCATTTCCGAAGTATCAAAGGAGGGTTGACGATATGCTGGAGATTACATCTATTAGCGCACGTACTTGGGCGAGACTGGGCCAGCGTGGTGCTATTTTTGGTATAGCACTACCGGAGATTATAAAGGAAAATAAAGATATAAGAGTTATCACAGCCGATCTGGCGTTACTATCAGGCCTTGACAGATTCAAAACCTCAAATCCGGACAAGTTCATAAACGCAGGAATCGCTGAACAGAATATGATGGGAATAGCGGCAGGATTGGCGAAGGAGGGCAATTGTGTTTTTGCCACGACCTACGCGACCTTCATTGCTATGAGAAGTTTTGAGCAAATAAGGCACAATCTTGGTTATATGAAGTACAACGTTAAAGTAGTAGGCGCGTCAAGTGGCATCGTTATGGGGATGTCTGGGAATACGCACTACGCGATAGAGGATATAGCGATTATGCGCGCAATACCTAATATGACGGTGTTATCTCCGGCAGACAGCGTAGAGGCTGTGAAAATGGCTGAGGCAGTTTCAAGGCTGGATGGCCCCGCCTATATTAGACTAACGGGTGAGTTGAACTGCCCGATGGTTTATAAAACAGATTATGATTTTGAAATTGGTAAAGGCGTGGTGCTTCAACAGGGGGAAGATGTTGCAATCATAGCTGCCGGAACAATGGTGGCAGAATCGATTGCGGCGGCAAAGTTGCTAAACGAAAACGGTAAATCTGTTACAGTGATCAATATGCATACGATAAAGCCGCTAGATACGCAGCTTCTGGATGAAGTATTTGCAAAGCACAAGTTGATTGTTACCGTCGAGGAGCACAGCATCATAGGTGGTCTGGGATCTGCCGTTGCGGAATACAAATCAGGGATTGCGGACGCTCCTGTGCAAATGATGATTGGTATGCCTGATATGTTTGGTAAGGCTGGCGAATATAAATATTTGCTGGAGCAGTACGGACTTACAGCTAAGGCTATTGCTGAACGAATTGAGAGGAAATTGCAATGATTACCAGCAGTTTTAATAATATTCTTATTAAGGGAATTGCAAGCGCAGTACCTACAAAAAAACTGATTAACAAAGACTATTCACCTTTATTCGGTGAGGAGACTGTTACAAAGCTTATATCGTCTACAGGTGTGCAGGAAAGCTTTCACGTTCACGAGAAGCAGACTGCCTCAGATCTGGCATTTGCTGCAGCAAAACATCTTCTTGATACTAAAAAAATAGACCTCGAATCTATTGGTATTCTAGTTTTTATTGGTACCTATACAGATTATATCGTGCCAGCTACGGCATTTGTTTTGCAAAAAAGGCTTGGATTATCTACGAATTGTATCGTATATGATATTAATCTGGCCTGCTCAAGCATTATTTATGGAATGCACACAGTTTCTTCGTTGCTTACCTGTTCAAGTGCTGAAAGAGCATTGCTTTTGGTAGGCGATACAACTAGCAAAACGATATCAGAAAGTGATACCTCTAGACTACTGTTCGGCGACGGCGGAGCAGCGATACTGCTTGAAAAGAGTACGGATGTAGCCCCCATAATCAATTTTGGCGTTAAGAGCGACGGTGCTAGATTTAAGGCTATTATCATTCCGGGCGGCGGATTCAGAAATCCAGAACTTACCAAAGATCCTGTCAAATGGGCTGATGGAAATATACGCTCAGATTACAATTTGTATATGAACGGAACCGATGTTTTTAGTTTTACTATGACTGATGTACCAGCATTGTTCAAAGAGTTTATGGATCATTTTAATGTAACTAACGATGATTTTGATGCGCTTGTGATGCATCAGCCAAATCAATTTATTCTCAAGCATTTGGCAAAAAAAATTAAGGTACCGTGGGACAAGGTGCCAATCTCGCTAGATAGATACGGAAATACAAGCGGGGCATCAATACCTATGACTTTATGTGATGCTTATGGAAATGAAAGCGGCAAAAGGCATAAGTTAATGGCTTCCGGATTTGGGGTGGGGCTCTCTTGGGGCGTTGCTACCTTTGAGATAGATACCGATGATATTCTACCGATAATACACACTGATGACTATTATAACGACGGAGGAGTCAGCCATGATTAATCCAATGGAGATGTCCGGTAAGCACATAATAGTGACCGGTGCATCCTCTGGAATTGGAAAAGCAACAGCTATTAATCTTAGCAAACTGGGAGCGGTGGTCACCATTATTGCCAGACGAGAGGATAAGCTTAAAGATACGCTCTCTACGATGGAAGGAGATGTGCACAACTATTTTATTTGTGATGTTTCAGATTTGAAGTCAATAGAATCCTGTATAAAAGAAATAGTTGCGGCGAAGGGCCCTGCTGACGGTTTTGTCCATTGCGCGGGGATAGGCTCAAACAGGCCCATTTCTCTTACAAAGCCGGAATTTATTAAGGAAATGATGGAAGTTAATTTTTTTGCATTTGCAGAATTTCTTCGTGTATTGTCAAAGCGAAGAAATAGTAACGAGGGTGCAAGCTTCGTTGGCATATCTTCTGTTGCTTCAATAAGAGGAGACAAAGCACAGGGCGGATATGCAGCTACCAAGGCCGCAATGAATGGAATTTTGCATTCGTATGCCAAAGAGCTTGCCGATCGCAGAATACGTCTGAACACAGTTGCTTTCGGAATGATAAACACCGAAATGTATCAGGAGTATATAGCAAACGGAGGAAGCAGTGAGTCTTTGAATGGACAATATCTGGGTATTGGTGAGCTTGAAGATGCCGCTAACATCATTTCTTTTTTGTTGAGTGACGCTTCTAAATTTATTACCGGAACCACGCTTGTGGCTGACGGTGGATACTTATCATAAAGGAGAATAAAAATGGATAGTGCAAAAAAAATGGAACTTCTTGAAGAAATGTTGGAGATGGATGCAGGAGAACTTACCGAAGATATGATTCTCGAAGACATTGAAACATGGGATTCTATGGCAAAGCTTTCTTTAATTGTTCTTGTTGACGACGAATGTGCTAAGAAGCTTACGGGCGATCAGATAAAGCAGTTTGTTACTGTAGGGGACATTTTAGATTTTATGGGTTAATTGACATAATGAAGGCAGATACATATTTTTGTATCTGCCTTTAGCAATAGAATAACAATGCGGTTATGAAATGAGTAATTATAAAGGATAGCATTATGTTTCGCAAAAGTAAAACATTTTTTTTAATAATACTGTTATCAATAACTCTGATACAAAACAATGTTTTGTTTTGCTTTGCAACTCAAGATATTAATGACAACAACGTTGAAGACCAAAAACTCGTTTTGCTAAAAAATTACTCTGATCTTACCGTCGATGAGGAATTCCAAGACCCCTCCGATGGTGTGGATAGTCCTACCGAAGATACGGATAGTCCTGCCGAGGATGCGGATAGTCCTGCCGGGAATGACATTCAGTTCGAAAACAATACAAATCTAGCAGAGAGTTATGAAATAACAGCATTTGTGGAGCTTTCGGAAAGCATTCTGTTTCAGTCAAAGAATTATTCAGAAAATTTTTATGAAATAGTTGCTAATATTGAATTTCCTGCTGAAATAACAGCGTTATTCGGTGAGCAAGAAACAGTTATCCCCATTTTGGAATGGAAGTACATGGGGAAGGATTTTTCCGCCGAGACCAGTATCCTGACATTTTATCCGGTAATAGATGAACGATATACTCTTGCTGAAGGTATAAAGCTGCCTGAAATTTCTGTAATCCTTAATAAGGTAGCTTCTTCCACTGTAGGTAAAAATGTAATATTATCTTTTGCGGGATTTTTACCGGAATTAAAAAATCAACAGCTGTCGCCGTCTAAAACATATGAAGAAATGTTGCTTTTACTAGGTGCCCCTCCAACAGTTAAAGCAAATATGGGGGATGGTGAAACAGCTGAAATAGCTGTTGAAGAATGGCTTTCACCGACTGAGGTGATCCCCTATGAAGCAGGTACATACATATTCTACCCCAAACTGCCTGAGGTATATGAGCTTGCCGAAGGGGCAACATTGCCGACGATTGAGGCAACAATAGTTGTTGAAACTTCTAAATTTCAGGCTGATCCGTTGGATGATTTTATTTATCGAGGGTCCTCTTACAGTATTTATTCTGATAGCAGCGGTTTAGCTAACATAAATCAAAGTTATATAGAAATATTGTCGTCAATTGAGAAGCAAATTTATGACGCGCTTGCGGGCAGTGCTTCTGAGTCAGCTAATGTCGGAAAGGACGTTACAGTTTATGTAAACAGCTTGGTTGGAAATAGCCTTGTCGAAATAGGAAATATGACCAACAATGCTGTTAATGTATTATATAAAGAAAGAGTGGATTTATTCTGGCTTTCGGGTATGGTATCTTATTCAACAAACGGAAGAATAACGTTATACTCCTCTTGTGATACCGCCCAAATAAATGATGCAATATATGATTTCAACCAGATAAAATCAACGGTGTCAGAAATAATGTCTGGCACTCAAAATATGAACGATTTTCAAATACTTAACCACTTCAATTACTGGCTGACAAGTCATAATAAGTATAATAGTATCGTTAGAGATGGTGGTAGCTATTGTGATCAATTGGCGAAAGCGTGGACGATACAGAGTTCTTTTCTCAGCAATACCAATAAAACGAGCGATAGCGTCGCTGAAGATGGACCCGTTTGTGTTGCATATTCTGAAGCGCTAAAATATCTCTGCAACGAAGCCAATATACCTTGCCTTATTGTGACTGGGCAGCAACATATGTGGACGCAGGTTAAGCTTGATGAAAAATGGTATGGATTGGATTCAACCTGGAATGATCCAATTTTTTCGGCGTCATATAATGGCATGCAATTTACTAACGACGTAGGTAGCATAGATAATGATGACATTATCATTAATCGAGACAGTAACGGGTCATATAAGTATTTTCTTAAAGGTTATACAACTTTTACCCAAAATGGTACTTCGCATATTTCTGAAAACAGCAATGTTATATTACCAGATCTTCATACAGAAGATTACGACTTAAATAGCCGTTATGGATGGAAAAATATCAACGGCAAAATATATTATTATTACAGTGCCACTGAGTTTGCAACCGGCTATGTTTTTATAGAAGATAGTTATTATTATTTTGACGCTACTGGAGTAATGAAAACTGGATTAATAGAAGACAAATACTTTGATTTATCAACAGGCCGTCAGCAAATGGACAAGGTGATAAAAATAGATTCCTCATTCTATTATTTTTCTGAAACCGGAAATCTATATAAAGCTGGTTGGTATCCAATGGCTGGTAGCCGTATTTACTGTGATAAGAGTAATGGCAGAATGAAGATAGACGAGATAGTTAATATCGATGGGGAATATTATTATTTTGATTCAAACGCTTTACAGTATAATGGCTTTCTAAATTTAGGTAGTGAAATGATCTATTTTGCTCCTTATTTGGAAGGTGCATTGGTAGTAAATGCGTTGTATGATGCTGAAGGGAAAACTTATATCGCGGATAAAAATGGCTTTATGGTGAAAAGCTGCGGGTACTCGCTAAATGGGAAGCATTACTACTGCAATGCTGACGGCAGCTTGTTTAACGGCTGGCATGATTACGGTAATGGTCGTCCGGCCTATTATAGTCCAGTGAATGGAACGCTACTAGTCAATGCGTTATATGATGTTGCTGATAAAACCTATATTGCGGATAGCGACGGCTTTATGGTGAAAAGCTGCGGGTACTCGCTAAATGGGAAGCATTACTACTGCAATGCTGACGGAAGCTTGTTTACCGGCTGGCATGATTACGGTAATGGTCGTCCGGCCTATTATAGTTCAGTGAATGGAACGCTATTAGTCAATGCGCTATATGATGTTGCAGGAAAGACTTATATTGCGGATTCTAATGGTTTTATGGTCAAAGGATGCGGATATTCTATAAATGACAGTCACTATTTTTGTAACGTCGATGGGAGCCTTTATACCGGGTTTTATGATTTTGGGAATCTGAACATAGCATACTATAGTCCGGAAAACGGCAAGCTGCAAGTTGACATGATGTTCTATGCAAACGGCTATATGCATTGCGCAAACAAAAATGGTCTGATAGTCCTTGAAGGCGGGTATAGTTTTGGTAATTCCCACTACTATTTTGACGGAAACGGTCATCTCTACACCGGCTGGAAGCAACACGGAACAAAATGGGCTTATTATGACGCCGGAATTGGTGGAAAACTTAGATTAAACGAGACTGTAGCTATAGATGGTATAATCTATTCTTTTGACTCCGATGGCCTGACCATGAGATGATTTAATATGCGAGTGGTAGCGGGTTGGATTATACGACCCGCTATTGCTTAATGTAACTGACCCAATGATCGTGTTTTGAATGGAGTTTATGTATGAATAATGGCGTTCTATTTTTGATTAAAGCACTTTTTGAAAAGACACTTAAATCTGTCAGAGAAAACGGAATAAAAATGACGGTGTATAAAATCAAAAACTGGATTAAAAAGTTTTTGCCCCAAAAGCGTTTAAAGAGAAAATTTAATATAACGCAACAGCAACGCACAGCAGAACAAGGCTATAAATTTGAAAGAGACATAAAAATAAGCATACTAGTTCCGCTTTATAACACGCCATTGAAATTATTAAAAGAAATGGTAGCGTCGGTCATTAATCAAACATACCCTAACTGGGAATTGTGCATGGCGGACGGTAGTGACCTAGAGCACAATTATGTGGGCGAATATTGTCAGCAGCTTATGCAAGCTGATAGTAGAATTATTTATAAAAAACTTGACAGCAATAGGGGGATTTCTGAGAATACCAATGTCTGTATAGATATTTCTACTGGAGAATATCTGGGACTTTTTGACCATGATGATTTGCTGCACCCCTCTGCACTTTTTGAGATTATTAAGGCTATATGTGAAAAGAATGCGGATTTTATCTATACGGACGAAGATAAATTTACAAGAAATCCCAACAACAGCTTTGACCCGAATTTCAAACCGGATTTTTCCATAGACACCTTGAGAAGCTACAATTATATTTGTCATTTTACAGTGTTTTCAAGAAAACTAATGGACAGAGTAGGACGTTTCAGAAGCACATTTGATGGAAGTCAGGATTATGATATGATCTTGCGTCTTACTGAAATAGCAGAAACCATAATCCATATTCCCAAAATACTTTATTACTGGAGATTTCATACTACTTCTGTTGCTTATGATATATCGGCAAAGCCTTATACCCTAAAGGCGGCCAAAGAAGCATTAGCGGAGCACCTTCAGCGATGTGGAATAGAGGGTTCTGTATTAGATTCAAAAGTACCATCTACTTACAGAATTGAATACAAGATTGAGAATGAACCACTGGTTTCAATAATCATTCCCAACAAAGACCACATTGATGATCTCAAAAAATGTATCGATTCAGTCGAAAGTTTATCTGAATATAAAAACAAAGAAATTATAATTGTAGAGAACAATAGCACCGAGACTGCTACGTTCGAATATTACAATGAAATCACTGCGGTTAAGAGAAACATCAAGGTCATATATTGGGATGGCGTATTCAATTATTCTAGGATAAATAATTTTGCGGTTGGACATGCTCAAGGCAAATATCTTTTATTTCTGAATAACGATATTGAGGTTATAACGCCGCGCTGGATAGAAAATATGCTCATGTTCTGTCAGCGCAGTGATGTGGGGGCGGCAGGTGCAATGCTCTATTATCCTGATGATACCGTTCAGCACGCAGGGGTTATTGTCGGCTTGGGCAGTGTGGCTGGACATTCTCACAAATATTATAGAAGGGGCGAAAGTGGGTTCATGCTGCGAATGACCATTGCTCAGAATCTTAGTGCGGTGACAGCGGCGTGTATGATGGTCAGACGTGATGTTTTTCAGCTTGTGGGCGGTTTTGACGAGGAGTATGCAGTTGCGTTTAACGATGTTGATCTGTGTATGAAAATCAGAAAAGCGGGCTATCTAATAGTATGGACTCCCTATGCCGAATTATATCATTATGAGTCCAAATCTCGCGGAGCGGATGATTCTCCTGATAAGAAAAAGAGATTTAATTCCGAAGTTGCTCTATTCCAAAGCAGATGGGCCACGGAACTTGAGACGGGGGATCCTTACTACAACCCCAACCTCACCCTAGATAAAGAGGATTTCAGTATCAGATGATTTGGAGGCGTGACATTTGAGAAACAGCACGATAGACATAAATAAGTTTGTTTTCGCGGTTGTTATAATGATTTATCATAGCCAGTATGCGCTTGTGAATTGGAATATCAATCCATTTTTCAAGGGGGGTACATACCTGTTGAGTATTATTTCTTGGTTTCAGGATATTACTTAATGAAAAGCATATATAAAGACCGTAGTTGCGAAAAGAACACCGAAGAATTACACATTCAAACACTGAGATATATCAAACGCAAGTTTGTACCAATATATTTTCCATATCTTTTTTCTTTGATCCCTACATTTCTTTTTTTAAACATTTATAACCATCTTGGAATAAGAAGAATATGTGAAAAAGCTTTATATGCATTTTGGGAAGTGTTTCTTTTTCAAGCGGCGGGACATGCATCATTATATGGATTTGTATATAACGGAATATCGTGGTTTATTGCGGCTACAGTGTTTGTGATGCTTATTATTTTTCCTATCATTAAGAAATTGGAATATAAGTTTTTAGTATATATTTATCCACCAATGCTGATGCTATTCCTTTTTTGGAAACCCACTATAGGGAGTATTATGATTGAACAATATCCGTTCGGAAAATTATTCAGGGCTTATATTGGAACATCAACTGGAATTTTGATTTACAGCTTTTCTTCTGCTTCAAAAAATATTAAATGGAGTAAATTTGCAAGATATCTGTTCACAATAATTGAGGCAATTAGTTTTTTTACCGTTATAATACAAATGAATCGTCGTGAAAATGACTATTTTGATTATTCAATATTTTTGTTATAATGATATTTATTTCTACAGCTGATATGAGTTATACGAATAGAATA
This sequence comes from Candidatus Fimivivens sp., assembly GCA_034933525.1. Lineage (GTDB taxonomy): Bacteria > Bacillota > Clostridia > Oscillospirales > Ruminococcaceae > Yanshouia. Next base: position 6,413 of record JAYFNI010000009.1, on the reverse strand, counting down.
TTACCAGAAAAATTATGTAGTGTTTTGTCAAAATACAGTTACCACTTATATATCAATCATTATTTTGTAATAGTCGTTTTTTCTTCAATTTTTAGTAAATTGCTGTATAATCAAATGATATTGATATATATATTGACTTGCATTACATACTCACTATTTATGATGATGCTGTACAATACAATCCGTTGGCATAAGATTAGTATGTTTATTTCTAAAATGATGATGGAATAGATGGTGTTTACACACTCAAAAAGTTGTGAGAAATTAGAAATAGCTTGGTTATTTAATATAGCTCAGACAGAAATTATGCTAGGAGCACGATATACCTTATGTTAGAACATGATAAATCAAATGAACCGCTTATCTCTATTTTGATGGCGGTATATGAACCAAAAATGGATTGGCTGAGAGAACAACTTGTGTCACTCAATTCCCAAACATATCAAAATATAGTTATAAACGTAATAGATGACTGCTCACCTACCGTTTTGTTTAATCAGATTGAGGACTGTGTTGCAGAATGCATAACCCACTTCCCTTATACTTTTTCTAGAAATAAAAAAAACCTAGGTTCAAATCTGACATTTGAAAAGCTAACTGTTGAAGCTCACGGAGACTATCTTGCATATTGTGATCAGGATGATGTTTGGCTTCCAGATCGTGTCGAGCGCTGTTTCAAAAAGCTGAAAAAAACAGGTTCGCTTTTAGTCTGCGGAGATACATATATTATCGATGCTGAAGGTAAGCGTATAGCAGAAAGCATAACTAACATGCGGCCTAGACATATATTTTATGAAGGCTGTGGCTTAGAAAAGATTTTGTTATATCGCAATTTTGTGGTGGGTTGTACGATGCTTGTTGACGCTCGAACGGCAAAAATGGCAGTTCCGTTTGTCAAAAGTATGGTACACGATCATTATCTGGCATTATATTGTTCTTTAAATGGGAGCATAGCCGTTTGCAAAGAACCTGTTATCAATTACAGAATACACAATGATAATCAAACAGGAGTGCTTTCCAGAATAGAAACAAAGCAGGATTATTATGAAAAGCATCTGCATGTTTTTACACTCCGGACAGAAGAATTGAGAAAACGTTTTTCATTTTGTGAGTTAGAAAATGCTGCTGATTGGAGCTCTGCGCGGGAAGATAATTATTATAGGCGTTGCGGAGGACTTAGACATTTATGGACAACGCGCAGAGTGAATTTTACAACATCTGTATTTGAATTACTTTTGTTCAGAATGCCGGATTTTCTTTTCCGCTTTGCTGTGAAGTTTATAAAGCTCGGCAAAATATAATGTATACCGCGCGTTGATGAGTAGGCAAATCAGATTGTATTTAAAGTATTTTTAGACGAAAGGTAGATAACCCAATGTGGGATCAAAATGTTTATAACAAACTCAATAATCTAAAGAGAAAATCTTTTGAGGGGGGCGGTACCCAGAGAATACAAAAACAGCACAGTTCGGGAAAGCTGACCGCGAGGGAGCGTCTGGAAATATTGTTTGATGAGGGTTCCTTTGTCGAGGTTGGAGGACTGATCGAAACACGGATATCAGATTTCGGAATGGATAACAAAAAGGTTCCCGGAGACGGCGTTATTACAGGATATGGAAAAATTGACGGAAGACTGGTTTTTGCCTCGTCTGAGGATTTCACCGTTGTGGGCGGAACATTGGGGGAGGCCCACGCGCACAAGATCTGTGAGATGCAGGATATGGCGCTGAGCGTTGGCGCGCCTGTAATAACGATCAATGACAGTGGCGGTGCCAGAATAGAAGAAGGAATAAGCTCCCTCAATGGGTATTCGGGTATGTTTTTGAGAAATACTCGTGCATCCGGCATAATACCGCAGATAGCAGCCATTATGGGGCCGTGCGCTGGTGGTGCGTGCTATTCTCCAGCGATATGTGATTTTATTTTTATGGTTGAAGACACCAGCTATATGTTTATAACGGGTCCACAGGTTGTAAAAACAGTTACAGGTGAGGAAATTTCCACCGATGACCTAGGCGGTGCGAACGTGCATACTTGTCAAAGCGGTGTAGCGCATTTCTCATATAAAAGCGATCAAGAATGCCTGGAAGGTATACGCCAATTGCTAAGCTATCTTCCCGAAAACAACCGTTCAGAAATTCCTATTAAACCTGGAATTAGTTGTGACAGGTGTGGCGATATAGAGGAAATAGTGCCTCAGAATTCAAGAAAGCCCTACGATGTACATAAAGTTATAGATACAATGGTAGACGAGGGAAGCTTTCTAGAAATACAAAAAGACTGGGCAAAAAATGCGGTTATCGGACTCGGCCGGATGGACGGCAAAACAGTTGGTTTTGTAGCCAATCAGCCGGCACATTTAGGTGGCTCACTCGATTTTAATTGTTCAGACAAAATGGCACGCTTTATAAGAACGTGTGATTGTTTCAACATACCGCTTGTAGTGCTCATAGATGTTCCGGCTTTTCTTCCCGGAGCATATCAAGAGCACAGCGGAATAATACGTCACGGTGCAAAGTTACTGTATGCTTTTTCTGAGGCTACGGTACCCAAAGTCAGCCTCATCATGAGAAAAGCCTACGGCGGTGCATATATTGCGATGAATAGTAAACGCATGGGGGCGGATATGGTATTTGCGTGGCCTATAGCCGAAATAGCGGTAATGGGTGCGGAGGGTGCCATAAATATTATGTGCCGCAACGAGATAAAGGCCGACCCAACTTGCAGAGATAAACTTGTGAAAGAATATGAACAACAGTTTTTAAATCCTTATATAGCGGCTGCAAGAGGATTTATAGATGAAGTGATAAATCCAAACGAGACACGTAAAAAGATTATGTTGGCACTTGAGATGCTCGCAGGTAAACACAATGATCTTCCGCGGAAAAAGCACGGAAATATCCCGCTTTGATTTTGAAGGTAAAATAAATTGCTTAATTTTAAAAAGAGACAAGGTTTGGAGATCTATGTTAGAATGAGGTTACAACACATTATTCTAAAGGAGACTGCATGTCCGAAAAAATATTACAGTTGAGTAATTGAGGATTAGCAAAATGACGTGCCCCAATGTATGATCCGCTTTTTTGTATAGAAAGGCCGTTGGTTTTGTAGCGGTAGTAGCAGCGTTGGAATGTGTGTAAACGCGAAGCGTTTTCCACATTTCAATGTTTTCATATTGTCCAGAGCATTGTTCCCGGCGTGAGAAGGCGAATTTGCTGACTGGTTTAATTTACTGTGGGGAATGCGGTGCTAAAATGTACGGTAACAGTAGGTATCCGGCGCCCAATAGGGCTAAGCTCGTTACATACAGGTGTAGCACTCGCCAGATGAAGAAAGGCTGTGACGCCAAAGAGATTAAGCGTAATATCGTTGAAGGATTTGTAATAGATCAGTTGCAGCAGTACCTGTTAAATGACCAGTTAATACCGGAGATTACCGCACAATTAAACGCTTATATTCAGCGCAACGCATCAAACCCGCAGGAGGTTGCCAACTATCAGGCCCGTCTTAAAGAGCTCCAGCACAATAAGGAGAACCTCATTGATGCTATCTCTAAGACAGGATTAAATGACACCTTTACGCAAAAACTGTCCGAGATAGAAACTGAAATGGTAAGCATAGCAGCAATGTTGGAGAAGTCTGAGAAATCGCAAAATATGGCGGCTGTAACAGAAGAGATGGTGACGCAATATATCGGGTCATTCAAGGATTATGTACTAAAGCGCGATAAGCCTCAGATTAAAAGGATGCTATCGTCCTATGTGCAGAGGGTTGATGTGTTCAAGGATAGGATCACAGTAAGCGTTTAAGATTGCTGCACCGGATGCGCTGGGCAATCCGGTTGCAATCAGCTTTGAAAAAGAGGCCGATAAGGATAGCATAAGAATAGCTTAGATCAAAAACAACAATAGTTATTGGGTTATAAGGGTGGCGGTTGCTACCCTTATTTTTTTAATTAATGTTGGGATATTATGGATGGGGCGTGTAGGGCGTGTATTTTTGAAAATTTTCCTGCGCATTAGCGAAGTCACATACCAGCATTAATACCACCTTTGGTTTTTGACCATTGAAAGCCACATTTGACCTAGTATATGCTGAAATTACAATCGGGGGGTTCTAAGGCTATGGTTCCTGGTTGAATTTGGGAGGTGGGCTATCTTGGGCGATGATATAACAATTGCATTAAGAGGACAGAACCGAAAGATTCTTGGGAGTGTTTCCTATTTTGCTGCGTTAAACACGGGCATTTTAGCGGGACTTATGCAGGATTATACAAATTATAATTACTATAAGGAGTTGCAAAAGTCAGCTGATAGAATACATGGCGTATTAGAAGAAATTCATCAGGATTTGAAAACGAATATTGGCGTACTGCGGTATATACCTTTAAATGACCGAAAAAAGCTTATAAGCGTTATTGAGGGTTATGAAGGCCTCTGCAAATTAGTTTTAAAGAGCACGGGTAAAAGTGCAGAGTGCATTGGAATGCTGAATCTTTCGAGCGCTAAAACACGGCCTGCGTCTAAGGCCAGTGAAAGCGCGATTGACACCGCAGTCAAAACAATGCGAGGCTATTCGGGGTTGTCCGCCAGTGAACGCTTGGACGTCGCTAAAAAAGTAATTTTGCGGGGAAAAACTGCTGCCATTGGCAATAATGCCAAAAGGGCGTTGTTTTTAAAACAGGCGGAGCAGGGCAAAGGCACTGACTTTTTAGAGGACGCATGCTTGAAATTTTTATACACGAATAGCTCAAAACAATTTACAGGACGAAGCGCAAAAGCCATATGCTCAGATGGTTATATTTCATATGTCCAAAAATGTGTATTTCTTCGCAATGTTCCTAAAAACATCTTAAATAATAGTAAAACCTATGATAAAATGGTATTGGAAGAATTTAAGCGTATTTCTCGGCAGATTGAGCACGATCTGGTGAATGGACAGAAGGAAGCGAACATACTCTCGCCAAATTATCGGAAGATTATTTTGGAAGCTACAAAAGAAATAGACCGTTTTTTACATACAAATTTGCACGGAAGAATTCCACAGTATTTTAACTTAATTCCGATTGAGGATGTTACCGACCGGCTTCATAAGCTAATGGAATCTACCGATATTACTTATGCCCACTATTCCCGGCGAACTGTCAATCAATTTGCGTTTGGCACAACGATAACTATCAGCCATGACCCGGTCACAAAATTGAAAAAATTTATTCAAAGTGTCAAAACGGGCAGTGTGATGGATTTAAAAAACAACCCTGCATGGCAAGAAGACTGGTATATTTACGAAGGGGATATTATAAAAAAGGACGCACCCGGCAACATTCTTTTCGGCTATGCGGGAAAGGTTTTTGGTTATGATGATGAGTTTCTTTGTGCTGGTGCTGGTGCTTACCAAATCAAAAGCCTGACTTCTGATTTGCGTTTCGCCGGCACATATTTTGATGATCCTTATGATAACGCAATGATACGAAGAGGCATTTCCTATTATAATAAAACACATTGACAGAGGTATACCATATGAACAAGACTTGGCTCAAAAAAAACAAATCTTCCGTTATTGCCATAGCCGTACTGCTTTTTATACTGACAACATTTTATAACTTTTTTTACAACACGCAGTATATCAAAGGGGAGGAGGTTATAGGAACATACCCTTCCCCAGGTGGTACTTATATTCTGACGACCTATCTTAATAACAGGCATAACATGACCGTGGACTTTGCGGTTCTCGGTAGAGTGAAAAATACAAAAACTCATCTCTCGCGGAATATTTACTGGCAGTATCATTGCAACATCGCGGAGGTTGAATGGCTGGATGAGACAACTGTTGTCATAAATGACCAAGTCTTAAACGTAAAAAAAGATGTTTATGATTATCGGAAGAATAGCGAAGTATAATCGTGTTAGTTTCTGATTTATAAGGGTAGCGGTTTCTGCCCTTATTTTTGCTTAGTATTGGTATTTTATGGATAGGGCGTGTAGGGCATGTAAAAATGAAACTTTTCAAGTAAAATAATCCGTCATTCTGCTTTAATCCGATTATCTCGTATACAATATGTGACTGTACTAATCACGAGAAAAAGTTTCAAAAGTACACGCCCTACTTTTCGGTGCAGATATATTTCAATACCGGTATTAGACGATAATAAACTACATAAATAACTGCTATTCTATAATGCTTCAATATAATTATCTGTGATTTAAAATATCCAACACACTAATTATCTTATCAATCCGTCATAGCAGGATAATGGCTTAAAATATCGCATTGAGAGGGGATAGGACTATAAAATAGTAACTCGCATTATAACGCCATTATGATGATATTTTAATTTTCAAGACAAACTATTTATAAATAATAGAAAAACGACCCTCAAGATAACCTTGAGGATCGTTCTGGTGCCGCTGACC
>JAYFNI010000008.1:0-51646 GCA_034933525.1 Candidatus Fimivivens sp. | reverse complement strand
CGGCGGCAGCAATAGTATCTATCCTTCTCTTCCTGCTGACCACCGGCTGGAACGGCTTTACGTTTGCAAATGGGTGGACGGTTGCCGTGGCCATCCCCACAGCGTTAAACCTATTTTACGCATTTCGTAACAGGTAAAAGTATAAGCAATAATACCTAAAGCAGCAGCGCGCGGGGGCGGTCATAAATGACCGCCCCCGCACTTATTTGATAAATATTAAAATAGGCGTTGCAATATTAGTATTGCAACGCCAACGACCGAGTCTAATCGGAAATGGTCTCAGGAGTAAAATTGATAAATGTTGTTATAACTGCGCCTTTTCAGCGTTGGTCGAGTGTTTGGTTGTATCTAGAATTTTAGAAGACAGACCAATTTTTCTCCCATATCATTAATCTTTACGAATATTCTAAGACTAACGAAACATGTATTTAGATCATTTTAACACAATAAAAGTTTGTATACCACATAAGAATATTAAGGATTTCCTAAAACTGTTTTACAATATCTTACGTCATCGTACCTGTCACATTTTAAGTTCATGATGTAATCAAAAATAAATGGGCACCGATGAAGGCATAAAAGAATATACTAACATTAGGAATATCACAAGTACTCTGGTGAAAAAGAAGCGGAGTGAGTGACTTGCATATGTGTGAAGAAATACTGGTTGACAAAATAATTTGCGATGAATTTTTTCGTGTTTCCAATTACGATAAAAGAATAAAAATTGAAAACATCATAATACCCGAGAATAGCACCGTTGGCGGAACTGTGGAAGTAGCCATTTTGGGATGCACGCCGGTCATTAGTAAAGATAAAGATCGTATATGTGCTGAAATTGAATTGTTTATTCAAAAAGAGCTACTGATAACTACTCCAGATTCTCAAGAAATTCGTTTGGAATTTGGATTTAGAGTTACGAAAACGGTATGCTTCAGACAGTGCACGCCCGGCGAACTGTGTGCAATAGACCCACGCCTTTTGAAGAACCTTGAGTGCCGAGTCATGGATATATCCACCATTAAGGACTCCGTAACTCTTCATCCTTCGTCAGGCACAATAGGTGCGTCATTTGATGAATTATTAATAATAAAGCTACAACTGATGCTTGTTCAGCGAAAGCGGCTTTCGGTATTGGCTTGCCCTTCCGAGCCGATTTGTCCTCCTAAGCGTGTTTGCTATCCGGTACCGGTCTGCCCACCCCAAAGGTGTAATTGTCAAGGTACCGTCTTGCCTCCTTCAACTTGCTGTTTAGGATATTTGAGTTGCTCAAAGACGGTGTAAGGTTTAACCAGTATTCCATTAAGTGATATTTCCTGTTTACAAGGCTATAAGGTTAAACACAAGTCACATACAGCGGCATAAGATATTAACATAATCAAACGCCAGGTCGCAAGAACCCTAACCTGTCAGAATCTGGCTGTATGATTATAAAATAGCAAAGGAGCAAGTTTATGAAACTCGAAAAAGTATATATCGATAAGGTCTGGGCGGACGAAATATTCTACGCGTCGGAAACAATTTCAAACGTTGTGATCACAGCACCAGCAGGCGTGACATTCACTCAATATTCGCAAATTATTGGTGATAATGCAACCGTTGCTGTCGTGGGTTGCGAACTGTCAGAATCATCCGGCGTGGTGACGGCTCACGTTGAATTCATCGTTCAGGAAGATTTCACCGTTCAGGTAGGTGAAATTCCCCGCCCAAATATCGATTTCAAACTCGAGTATGAATTCCGATTTGATAGTGACTTCACTTACCAGAAGCTCACGTTGCCAGAGGATGTCGATATTGAGAACCTGCATTGTCAGGTGTTTCGTTTTGAAGGAGCTGTCCAGCTCCAGAACGTGAGCCTGCCAGTGGGTTCGAGTACCGGTAGCTTTGACAACTTTGTTAGCACCATGACAAAGCTCAAAGCGCTCGAGGCTATTCAAACGTTCGTCGCGCTTGGTGCTCCGCCGTGTGTGAAAACAGCGCCGATTACTATTCCAAATCCGTAAGCAGACCAAAAAGGCTCGGCGAGGCTATAGCATCTTAAGATATGAAAAAAGTCAGAATAAACTAGCGATGGAATTCGCTCCAACCGGTCGTATAATCTATAAAAAACGGGATTTGCGCTACGTGCAAATCCCGTTTTTTATATACAATCAGAATGATTTCTCTCGTCCTTATGAAAGAGTTTGTATTGTAAAGCATACTTCCAAATACATTAAATAACAAATAGACAACAGCGGTATGACTGCTTTTGGTATTTTCTCAGGCAAACCTCGTTTCTCATTTATTCCATGTCTGCATCCGTCGCCTGTGCTACTGCAAAAGGCCCAAGGCCACTCAAAACGAGTCATTGTCCGTACATCTTCCTGCACACTAAGTGTTACCTTTTGGGATTCTAACTGTAAAGCAACTTCCTCCATCCGCAAGACTTTGGCCAGAAACTGTTCCCCCGTGCGCTATAACGATTGACTTTACTATAGTAAGGCCGATACCGGCACCGCCATATTTTCGATTTCGGGACTTTTCCGTCCGATAGAAGCGTTCGAACACCAGCGGTAACTCTTTTTCAGCAATACCAATTCCGGTGTCGCAGACCTTTACAACACCGCTGTCCTGCGTATCGGAAACCTGGATATTTACGCTGCCGCCCTCAGGTGTATACTTGATGGCATTGGATAACAGGTTGGTAATGACTTGAAGCATCCGCGCTTTATCAGCATATACAAACGAGGAAATTCCACTAAGCGTTACGGACAGATTCTTTTTGCTAGCCGCTGCTTTCATGTTTTCCGTAACGATATGGCAAACCTCTAACAGATCCACTATCGTCTTGTTCAGCTTCAAATTATCGCCTTCAATTTTCGCCAGTCGCTCCAAATCGGCCACCAGTGTGCCCAGGCGTTTTACCTCATCATGACAGGATTGCAACCGCTCGGGCGTAGCCTGCCAAATCCCTTCGATCATCGCTTCCAAATGGGAGCCGACAGCAGTCAACGGTGTGCGCAATTCATGCGCCATATCCGCAGTCAAGCGCTTGCGCAGATTTTCCTGTTCGCCTAAGGCTTCCGCCATATGATTGATGGCAGTGACAAGCTCATTGAGTTCCTGCGTTTTTATACCCTGTTCAAACCGAATCCCATAGTTGCCCTCTGCAATTTGCTTTGCGATATACGCAGTTTTTGTAACCGGACGAGCAATTCGCTTTGCCAGCAGAAAGCCAACAAAGACAGATGCCACAGCCGCTAAAATGCCGGTCATAAAAAGAACCGTATTCATGGAATCTAGGAAGGAGAAATCATTTTCGCTTAAAAAATATGGGCCGTAATAGGTCACCGAAACAGCGCCTACCTTTTGCTCGTCTTTAAGAATATCATAAGTATGGGTGACAAAACCGCCTTGATCTCCGCGGTTTTCCATACGCGCTGAAATTTCTTCCATGACCTGTCCGCAGAGGCTCATATCATGGTTTTCGGCATCCCATACAATATTGCCATTCACATCAAAAACCTTCAAAATATACCCGTCATATAGGGAGTACATCCCGATGATATGCACATAATCCAGATCCCAGCTCTTTTTAAAGCTGTTATACTGTTTCCCAAGGTCAACCGAAATGTTCTCGCTGTGCATACGCTCCTGCGTGGTGATGTACTTGACAAATTCGCTACTGATAAACCAATTTGATAAAATGCCAATAAGCCCAATGGTCAGCAGTAGAATCAGCAGAATGGCAAGTGATAGCTGTGACTTTAAGCTGCGCATCGCTTATTCACCCCCGAACTTGTATCCATGGCCAGCTATGGTAAGTACATAAACCGGGTTTTTGGGGTCATTCTCCAGCTTTTTACGGATATTCTTCACATGGCTGTCAATTGCCCTGTCATACCCGTCAAAATCGGCACCAAGCGCAAGAATAATAAGTTCCTCTCGGGTAAACACCTTGCCGGGGTGTTTCATCAATGTGGAAAGAATCTTCATCTCGCTGGATGTCAAGGAAACAATGATGCTTTTTTTACGCACCTCATCCCGCTCGAAATCCACCATCAAATCGCCATCCCGCCAAGAGCTGCGTACCGCCAGCGGTTTCATTTCCCCCTGCGTGCGGCGCAGCACAGATTCAACTCGCGCATATAATTCCTTTAGTCCAAATGGTTTTGTGATATAATCGTCTGCGCCGAGCGTGAGACCCTCTACCACATTGTCTTCGTCGACCTTCGCCGTCAACATAATAATAGGAATTCTTGACTTCCTACGAATCGCAATGCAAACCTCTTCGCCGCTCATGCCTGGCATCATTAAATCAAGCAGGACAAGGGAAATGTTTTCCTTATTAAAAATTTCTAGAGCTTTTGGCCCATTTTCAGCGGAGAACACACAAAAGCCGTGGCTTTCTAGTAGTGCAGAAACCACCTCCAATATCTTGGGCTCATCATCTACAACCAATACATTTCTATTCGCTTTTATCATATACAGGCACCTCATTACCTTATTTTATACGCAAAAGTCAGGAACCGCAAGTTTGCGATTCCTGACTTTGATTCCAGGCTAAATCATTGCCCTTGAGCTTCAATCTCGGCTGTGATTTTATCCAGCAGGCTCTGCACAGAATTCTCCTCTATGACCGTACCCGCCCGCAGTTATAAACCAGTAATATCCGCCCAAGGCGCGGTCACTTATTGGTTCCGAATACTAAGCTCAATAGCTCCGTTTCCAGTTTTGAAACACCTTTGTGGACTCCAGTAAAAAGTCGTAGGAAATCGCTATAGAATTGTCGGTGACGGTCTTATTCTCTTTAAAAATTGGCCATGGATTGCATCCACGGGACTGCACCTCAACCTGATTGGTGGAGAAACGGTTACCACAGTTTTGGCAAACGAGCACATCGCCTTCCTGCTTATAATATCCCCTGCCGGAATCGTAACATACCTCGCAAGTGTTGAACGCCGTTCGAATTGTGCCGTCTGGAGCTTTCACTGCAAGAACCTCCATCGTTGTGCCATTTACCTTAACAGGATAGAAATTGGCTGTTTCAGTGATGTCAGCAGACGAGATGGTAAGGCTCTCACCTTTTTTGATTTCCCTCGTACTATCCGATTGCACGGCACCAGATTGGATCTTGGTGCTGCCTATGCCACTGGTGTCTACATTGCCTGTGCCTCCTGCCCCACATCCCGCCAGTATAAATGCCAGCGACAATATCGTAGTAGCAATGGCAACAAAGGGATTTTTAAGGCCCTTCTTTTTTTGTGTTCTTTTCATCTGAATGATATACTCCTTCAAAATTTTAATCTTGGTTGTTATGGGGTACTGCTGTAAGGTTGTGTGTTGCACCATCGTTTTTGTACCCGCTTTTATCATCTCGCATGAAAAATGTAGCGGCTACAACCCCAACGATAGGCAGTATGCAGTGCCAATGACTAATTAATAATCTCAATTGTGTGATTCTCCTTTTAATGACAGCTTTGTCCGCCGCTGGGGGCAATGAACGTTTCCGGCGGCCAGATCATCGGTTTAAACTTTCCGACCTCCACCTTGATGTTCTGAAGGTCCGCTGTTGTGATGTTGTCCACGACCTTGATATATCCGTAGAAGGCATTATCGCCGGTGGAAAAGTCGAAGTCGGAACTCGGGAAAAAATACAGTGAACTTTCGCTCTCAGGCAAATTCAATTGTGCTGTATAGGTGGGAACCAAAATCACATTCTCTGCACTGGTAACAATGTTCCATTTGACATCTAAGCCCGCCTGCACAACGGCTATTGCGGGGCTAAATCCTTTATCGGTTAGCGTCATGGTGACCTCTTGAATCTTGTTGCCATATTCATCTGCTGTTTCCTTGGCAACGGCAACCTCATCCGTCGGGATAGTCACGCCCGCGGGCTTCGGCTCATTTGTAATATCGACGATAGGAACCGCTGCACCTTTCTCGGTTACGGTGATGTTAGCGCGAATCATGCCCATCCAACAACTATATTGAAATGTTCCAGTTTTAGTCGGGGTAAATTCAATAATATTATCACCACTTTTAAAGGTGTGTTCGATTCCATACTCCCGAATCAACATACTGTTATTACAGCCGTTGATGCTGCCCTCGGGCGCATTGATCACCCATCTCACCGGTATCCCTTCCTGAACAGTGATATTGGGATATCTTCCAGGAGAGAGAGTACTGTTGATAGCCTGAACCCCGTCTTTCAGTTTAGCACTATTATCGGCAGCTCCGGGCGTTTGAGTCTGGCTGTTCGGGCTCAAGGCGGAAAGCGAGAATCCGGACAAACTCAAGCCCTGCGATAGCATCGCGAGGCCAAGTACCACAACTAACACTGCACCCACCGTCATCACCTTGCTTGTAAACTTTTTCCCCAGTGCTGAAATGATGGAACCAAGGCCAAACATCAGCGGTACGGTTCCCAAGCTGAACAGGAACATCGATAGTGCGCCCGCAAAAGGATTTGCCGATGCCAAGGCCACAATTTGCATAGATTGCAGTGGTCCGCAGGGCATCAGACCGTTGAGCAGTCCGACAATGAGCGGGCTATGGCTTGGGGCCTTTTCTGCATTGACTTTTTGAGCAAAAATTCGCGGCATTCGGGGTGTAAATCTTTGCAGCCACGGGAATAACCCCAACATATTGATTCCCATAATGACCATAAACACACCGGCCACAAGTTTTAGTATTCCTTGCAGCATGGTTGGCAGGCCTACACTAGTCTCGCCACCGATTAGCATTCCAAAAAGCCCTAAGAGAAAGCCGACGACGGTATAGGAAATCACGCGCCCGAGGTTATACAGAAAAGTCGGCATAAAGGTCGCCACACGGCTTTGTGTTTCGGCACCTGATTCACCGCGCGGAATACACTGGGACAAGTTTATACCTCCGCACATCGCCACACAATGAACAGATGTCACCAGCCCGATCATAAAAAGCATTCCATACCCCATACGGGTATCTCCCAGTTGGCTGGGTACCAGCATGTTTAAAAGTCCAAATTGCTCCAACAGCCAGTAAATGGACAAAATGAGCAGTAAAAAAACCGTCGTACGGCGGAGGTTCGAAGGGCGATGCTCGTTTTCCATCAGCACTTTGTAATCAAGTTTTTCAATAGCGTCAGTGATATTCTTGAGAGAAATAATATCGGTATCATATGTGACGTCAACGGTTCCCGCGCTGTAACTAACTGTCGCTGCCGTAACGCCCGCGGTATTGCGCAGCTTACACTCAATTTTATTTTGACAGCTCACGCAAGTCATCCCGCTGATGCGCAATTTTTTTGTCTTTTTATAAGTTCCCACGTAACGGGCATCCTCCTTCTGGTTTATTTAATGTCTTAATTCTAACTTCCCAATGTGTAGAATTTATGTGCGTAAGTATTTTTGATTAATAAGTACTGCAAAGAACATTGATTAGCATAAAGGGTCTAATTCTTCAGTCAAATCTCAGGAACAAAAACTACAATTTCTTCTTTCCACTTCGGGCCGATATGTGCCAAATTGAGAAGCGTCAAAATACAAAAATACCGCCCATCGTCTATTGGGCGGTATCCTGTGTAATGATAGTGCACATTTATTTTAATTATGTACTCGGTAGTTCTTCATCTAGTATACGACAACTGTTTCTTAATTACGAAGTTTTTCTAGTGCCCATTTTCTACACATTTCTATTTTGGGCAGAGGATCGAAGCCTTGATCCTTTCCCATGTTGCTCAGCATTTCACAAGGAAATACAGCACATTCCCCACAGTGATTTAAATGCTGATTTTCGCAGCAAGATTTAACCTTACATTCTCCGCCCCAAAAAGGCTTGCTCATAAAAAGGCAACCTTTGCAATTGACAGCTTCTTTTCTTTTGCAGCTGTTGCAACATACACCGCAACGTGATTCAAACATTATTAATTTCCCCCTACAAATATTTACTCAACATCTTCTCTTGAACCTAACTTAAGACTTATTTAAAACTAAGCAAGCAGATGAAATCTGCTATACTACAAGACTAAAAACACCTATGCTGAGAGAGGCAATTAAGTCAAAGCGTTTTTCAGTACCATCATCAAAGCGTATCGTAACATATATGCCTTCTTTAGCTGTAATTACGCCAGAGCCAAACGCCCTATGCCGCACCCGAGCCTTCGGAATAAAGTCTTTCGCCATAGCACGCGTATCGACAGAGGGCATAAGTTGTCTTACCCCTAATTTGATATTTTGCCGCTCGAGGGTATTATGTGCTTGCTTCGATTTGGGCAGCGTCTGATTTTGAGGCTTTATTGGAAATAGCTCTTGCGCAAAGGTCGATTTTAAGCCCTCTTTACGAAACCTCATAACGGTCAGTTCTTTTTTGGCGCGAGTCATTGCAACGTAGAATAAGCGACGTTCCTCCTCTGTGATTACAGATGATCCTTTTGCTTCATCCCGCTGTATTTTCGGCATAACATTGTCGATAACATCCGCAAGAATCACTTTGTCGTATTCAAGGCCCTTACTGGAATGGATGGTAGAGAGAATAAACGGACAATGACTATTGCCACCACGTGCTACGATGTTACTAAGCATACTCAACCGCTCTAAAAATCTTTCTGGGGTTTCTTCGCGTGCCGCGAGCGACATAAGAATATCCAATTTGCCTGTATCCATATTGTTTCTCGAGAGGTATCCGGCATAGCCCATGAAATTTATAATGCGATTGACCGCGTGTTCCGCAGTATGGTTTTTTATGGCGGCAAAATGCATAATCAGTATCCTTGCCTGCTTTTGCGACCACTCAGACAAGCTAGAAAGACGCAACACATGCTCTAAAACATGCTCTCGGTTACCCTCGGCGTTTTTGATAGCGGTCATCATCTGAACTTTATTGATGCCGAGGCTAATCTTATAATATATTCTTTCGAAACGCTCGTAGTCAGTGGGGTCGTAGGCAAATCGGATAATATCGGTCATATCGCGGACAATCTTATGGTTGAAAAAAGCGCCTTCAAGCTGCTTGCAACAATATGGATGCCCCCGCCGCTCAAGGAGGTCGATAATCGGTATGGCGCTTTCATTATCCCGATATAATATTGCTGTTTCCGTTAAGCAATTCGCTGCAATATCGGCAAAATATTCATACTGAGCATTTCTATCTTTAACCCACACCTGATTTAGAGGATTTCCCTCGGCATTATTGGTAACCATCTGCTTGGGGTGACGTTTTGTGTTCTTTTGTATAAACGAATTTGCCACTTCCACAATCTGCTTTGTGGAACGATAGTTGTGTTCCATTAGCAAATATTTAGCGTCAGGATACACCTTATTAAACTCTAAAAGCGCTTGCGGATATGCGGCGCGAAATCCAAAAATGCTCTGGTCCTCGTCACCGACCATAAAGATGTTTTTATGCTCACCCGCCAGCAGCCTAACAAGCTTATGCTGAATTTTTGAGGCATCCTGCGCCTCATCTATACAGATATAACGAAACTGCCGCTGAAAATGCTCCAATATTTCCGGGTATTTCAGTAGGATCCGATGCGCATACACCATCTGATCATCATAATCCATTTGTCTGTTTTCACGCATGCGTTGACAATATTCCCGATAAATCGGTCCAAATAGGGTATTCCCAATTTTAATGTCGTCAATATCTTCTTGCACCAAGCACATGTTTTTGGTATAGGTTATTTGTGACTGAACATCTTTTTTATCGCTTTCGTCGGCATAATTGCCCGTCACCTTTTGGAATACTTCTCCGATGAGTTTTATGCGTGCGTCATCAGAAATAAGTTCAAACGGGTTGCTGCCGAAATATTTCTGATAGTGCCGAATAATGCCATTGGACATACTGTTTATTGTTCGAAATTCTAATCCGCTGGCATATTGATGCCCAAAAAGTTTATTAAAGCGTTGACGCATATCGTTAGTAGCAGATACGGTATATGTCATTACAAGAATTTCTTTAGGGGTGATGCCACAATGCAGCATATAACCTAAGCGCGACACCAGTACTGTTGTTTTGCCACTGCCAGGAACAGCTAGCAACAACACAGGCCCCTTTATTGTTTGCACAGCGGCGGCTTGCTGTGGATTTAATGGTATATTAAGATTTTTAATGTACTCTTTATAATTCATAATCACCTGTGTCTTTGATTTTTTTATGCAAAATACAAATCGGACTGATAAAATGTTTTAACCTAAAGCATTTTTTTCGTTATTTATGTAACGCCCAGAAGGAAATCTCCTTAGGCTTGTTTTTTGGCGGCCATAATGTGACACCTAGCTTTCCAGGTTCAAGTCGAATTTTTCTGATAGAGAAATGACTTCTTGACGAAATTGCCGGATTCCTGCTGGCGTTAAATTGGGATATATCACGTTCCAAATAATCTTTAGCAGTTCTTCATATCTTGCCTCATCATTCAATACGCCTGAATTCGCCCATGACAATATGATCAAAACAATACCTTCTGCCAAATATCTGCTTGATTTTTCCCCGGGCAAAGCTGCAAAAATTCCTTCTATTTCAAAATTTCGTATTACTTCACTATAATATGAAATCAGTCTTTCTCGAACGGCAAATTGGCAGACTGTGGTGCCAGCTGAATCGAGTTGACATTTTCTCAGCGCAATCATATTCGTAAAATAGAAAGCATATCGCTTCTGAAACTCTACCATTTCCATCAATTGTTCATGCAAGCCATGAATATCAAGCTTGGGTTTTAATTGCAGAGAGCAAAAATCCTGATAAATTAGGTTGCCAACAGCGCTCATTAAATCAGATTTCTTGGGAAAATGGTAGGTGATATTACCGACGCTCTTATGCATCACACGCGCAATATCGCGCATGGTAACCGATTCATAGCCGCACTGATTAAATAGCTCAATTGCTTTCACTAAAATCTCGTTTTTAGCAGTCATTCTAACCCTCCTGCTCATTTAACTTAGCATAACATATTTGACATTTTAGTACAAGTGTGCTAAACCGCGAATTACTAGTACAAAGTACTAATTTGCAGAGCTTTTGCTGTTGCACGAGGGAGACATATTAGCTTGGAAATCGTAGCGATCAGTTCTATCTTTAGAGGTTCAAAAGGGGTATCTGTGTTGTTAATAGAGAAATTATTTGAAGGCGCAGCGGAAAAAGGGGCAGATTGTGAAGTAATTCATCTTGCACAACTCCATATCAACCACTGTATCGATTGTCAATTATGGTCAAGCAACTGTTAAAATGTACTTTTGACAGAACAGATGATGCAAGTTTAGTCTTTAAAAAATGCGGAAGGCTGAAAACATGACGCTATCGGGCGACGCGACATTTATGCATACTCTACTTAAGTGTAAGCGTTTCAAACTCATCCGCGCTAAAAAGGTTATTCTACTTGAAATAATGCCAACCCTATAAGCCTTGTAGTAAAAGTTTAAAAGAAAATGAAATGCCCTTCAATTCTATATAGAAGGGCATTTCAGCATATACTTTTTGCTTTTTATAATTACAAAACCAATCTAAATGAGTTTTTACGGTGCTGCATTAGTATTAGCAGAATTGACAGAATCCATCGATTTTGAATTTTTCAATTTTTTGTTTACAATTATAAAAATTGCGGCACCCACAATTCCAATGATAGAAGTAGCTGTTTCAGGTACAATCATTAAAAGCCCAATAAAGATAAGGTAGGCGCGTATAGGCTTTTTCAGCGGCTGCTTGTAGAATCCGATCATACCCACAGCTGTCGCCCACAGTCCCACCATGGTGGGAATCACGCTGATCACAATTTTAAGTGGCGTTCCAATGCCAAGCACCGCTGGGTTATAGACAAAAACATAAGGGATTAAAAAAATGATAAAGCTGTACTTGAAAGCCTCGATACCTGTTTCCCAAAAAGGAGTTTTCGCGACACCCGCCGCTGTGTAAGAAGCCAGCGCTACCGGAGGCGTAATCATTGAAAGATTGGCAAAATAGAAGATGAAAAAATGCGCCACTACAAGGTCTACGCCTATTTTTGTCATGGCGGGAGCCAAAAGGGTTGCAGACATAATATAGGCTGCGCTGGTCGGCATGCCCATGCCCATAATAATAACCAGAATCATCGTTAACAGTAAAGCCAACCAAAGCTGGTTACCAGCCATTTTGGAGATAAGGGCGCTAATTGTCAATCCCAAACTTGTGTAACTGAGGATGCCCACAATGATACCTGCCACAGCACAGGGAATTGCGACAATCACAGCTGAGGTCGCGCCGCTGATAAGTGTCTCAATAATTTGTTTAAGGCTCATGCGAGAGTCTTTTTGGATACTGGTTAGTACCAATAGCGCCAACACCGAATAGATGGAGGCATAGCGCACGGTTTTTCCGTTGGCAATCATAACAACCAGCAGTATCAAGGGCAGAAGCAGGTAGAAGTATTTAAATATCATTCTCTTAAGCTCATCTGCCGGGACAGCTTTGGAAATTACATTTCTTTTTTTGGCTTCGTAATGAACGATATAGTAGAGCGAAAGGATATAAAGTGCAGCGGGGATGATGGCCAAAACGACAATTTGGAAGTAGGACATACCCACGTAGTCTGCCATTAGGAACGCGGCCGCACCCATAACCGGAGGAATGAGTTGCCCGCCTGCACCAGCAATAGCCAGTACTGCCGCGGCAAATTTAGGCCTAAAGCCGGAGTCTTTTACCGACTCGTAGGTTAACGTGCCGACAGAGGCAACGTTGGCGGCTGCGCTACCACTGATCATTCCAAAAAGTCCGCAGGCAATAACCATTGATTTAGCCTCGCCGCCATCGGTTTTACGCGTAACAAAGCGCGCCAGAGAAATAAACAGTTTACCCGCTGGCGTTGCCGACAAAAATGCGCCAAAGATCATAAAGTAAAAAACCGTATCGGCAGAAACGCCAGCTGCGGTGCTCATAATACCGTTGCTGGAAACAAACTGAAGCTCTATCATGTTAGAAAGGCTCATACCTCTGTGAACTAATATTCCAGGCAACCATTTACCCACAAAGCCATACACAATAAACACCGAGCATACAATCGTCATAGACATGCCAAGCATTCTGCGACAAGTCTCAATGAGCAATAAAATAAAAAGGCCACCCAGCACCAGCTCAAAAAGATTCATAGGGGTGATGTAAAGCATACGCGACATGATTCTGCTTGCATCAAAGAAAAGATACAAGCCACAAACAAGGCTAAACGCCGCAAGCGACATGTCAAAAATATAAGCTGGTAATTTATCTTGTTTTGTCATGGGCTTGGACAGAAAAACGAGTGCAGCAGCGAAGGCAATGTGCATGCCGCGCAGTGCTATTGTCGAAATGCCTGACCAAAAACCGACATAAAATTGGAACGCGACCCAGATAAGCGCTACCAAGTTGCGCATAAAGAGTCTAAAATTATCTCTAGTTGCAAACATGTTCATATGTTTTTCCCCTTTTACCCTAGAGGTAGTCTGGGAGCAAAGCACTTTGCTGCTTTTGCCCCTAATCCACCCCAATAATGGGTCTATTATTTAATTAGACCAATTTCACGATAATACTTTTCAGCGCCGGGATGCAGCGGAAATCCACCGTAAAGTTCGGGCGTCGCACAGGTATCGCGATTGAAATTAGCAAAACCGGAATGGCCAAGGGCCAATTCGTCGGGGTTTTCATAAATTTGTTTCACAATACGGTAAGCCACCTCATCCGGCAGTCTATCGGTGGTGGTAAGATTTGTGGTGATGCCTGCACAGATAACGTCTTTGTCTTGCCCATTAAAGCTTCCGGCTGGCATGGTCGCGATGTTGTAGCCGCGCTCCTGCAGGAATTTTAGGGACTGGTCGTCCAGTTGGCCTACGCGTACGTCGGCAGTCAGGGCCAGCTCTGTGAAGGCAGCGTGGCCCACAGACACGTGCTGCATAAAGAAATCGCATTTGCCGTCCTGATAAGCAGCTACGATACTGGCAAAATCGGTATGAGTTACTGACCCGCCCCATGAGATAATGTCTTCATAAGAGCAGCCTATTGATTCAAGTACAAGACGGGTGGTGTACTCGCTGGCCGAGCCGGTTTCGGAGGTAAAAAGGTTGATTGGAAGTTTTTTATCAGCGATATCACGAATTTCATTAATGCCTGAACCGTTTCGGATTCCGATGGCCACATACATTTGGTCCAGCGTCCCGACAAGTCCGCGCAGTTGAGGAATGGCACCGGTTTGTTCAAAGGCCATTATGCCTTTATAAGCCCATGCGTTTACGCAGTTAAAACCCAAACCGATATCTGCACCGCCGTTTTGCAATAAAAGCATATTACCGACGCCACCTGAATTGGGCATTACATCAAAGGTCAGTCCAGTATCGTGGCTTGACACAACATCTGCGATGGTTGCACCATAGACATACCATGAACTACCTACTGCCAGCGTGGCAAACTGCCATGACTTTTTGACAGGTGTCCCAACTTCAAAGCTGTATTCGGAATTTTCTTCGCCTGCAGGCGCTTGACCACTAGTCCTTGTGCTGGCGCTGGAATTTCCGCAGGCACCCAAGGCCAAAATGATGGAAAGGGACATGATCAGGGCAAATAGTTTTTTCATCTTATTCTCTCCTTAACTTTCTACACGTTAATTGAACCATTTTGGTTCTTGCCCTTTATATATGAGCAATTTTTGTTCCAACTATTAAATTAATAGAAGATAATCTTTAAAAAGTGGTTTTTTATTGAATAATCCTGTTGATATAACAAAAAGGTCACCCGTTACTTCGTTTTCTTAAGGAACTTATTTTCAAAAATACAAAGATTTTATTTTAAAAGCGGCACATTTTTCCGGTTCTAAGGAAAAACGTGCCGCTTTAGTTTGCTTTGTTAGTGGTTATCTGAATGTACGCTTCTCGAGATCAGGTTATATTTATAAAGCTTATTGCGCAAACCACGCTCGCTTAACCCTAAGCTTTCGGCAATCGCTTTTTGCTTACCTTTGTGCATTTTCCATGCAGCATGAACGGCCCGACGTTCCAGTTCTTCAAGTGTGATTCCGGCCAATGCCGCGTTAACCTCCTCATCTGTTGTAGCCGTATGCGCCGCAGGCTGCCGATCTCTCAGCCAAGGCGGAAGATCTGACAAGGAGATCGTTTCGCCATCCGACACGACCGAAGCGTATTCCAGAATATTGCCAAGCTCCCTAACGTTACCAGGATAATTATAATCTATTAATAACTGCATAACAGCCGCGTCAATTCGGCGTATCTGCCGGTCCTTGTCTTTATTATACTGCTTAATGAGATGTTCGCAGAGCAAGGGAATATCATCTTTGCGTTCTCGCAAGGGTGGAACACGCAATTCCACCACGTTCAGTCTATAGAATAAATCGCTGCGAAAGGTACCGGCCTCCATCATTTCCCTAAGATTTTTGTTGGTTGCCGCCAGCACCCGAACATCAATTTTATACACCTGATTATCGCCCAGGGGAGAATATTCCCGCTCTTGAAGCACTCGAAGCAGTTTGCTTTGAGCTGACGGCGACATATCGCCAATTTCATCCAAGAATAACGTTCCTTGGTTTGCCAAGTCTAGTTTACCTCTACGCGAACCTACTGCACCGGTAAAGCTGCCCTTTTTGTGACCGAATAGTTCTTCTTCGAAAAGGGTATCAGGAATAGACGAACAGTTTAAAGCGACAAATTTCTCTTTACTGCGCCGCCCCATGTAATGGATAGCCCGGGCCACCAGTTCTTTGCCGCAGCCGCTCTCTCCTGTTATGGTCACGGAGGTGTCAATATCTTTAAGCCGTTCAATCATGTTATAGAGCCGCTGCATTTGCGCATTTTGCCCCACAATTCTACCACAGACCACACTGTTTAATGTCCGAAGTTCAGTGCTTAAGTGGGTTACTTGCTCGTTTAAGTTGCGAAATTTCAACGCATTTTCAATAAAAATATGAAGCTCTTCAATATCCAGCGGTTTGGTGAGATAGGTAAAGGCACCATTTCTCATTGCTTCAACCGAAGAACGAATGCTGCCATAGGCTGTCATCATTATAACCGAAATTTCGGAATTTTTTTTCTTGATTTCTTTGAGCACTTCTATCCCGTTCTGTGTGCCGATTTGCAGATCTAAAAGCACCAGATCAATCGTTTCCTCTTCTATTTTTGCCATGCCCTGCATAGCATCCATCACCACAAACACCTGGTATTGGCTGTTCAACGCATAGGTGAGCACCTGGCAGATGCCCGGCTCGTCATCGATAATTAAGATACTGGGTTTCATGTTCCACACTCCTAAACCGCAGGGTGATACAGGTGTACTGCCCCTCTTCGCTTTCAATCTCAAGATTGCCGCCGTTTTCACGCATATACTGGCTGGACAAAGCCAGTCCCAGGCCGCTGCCGCGCTCCTTGGTCGTATAGAATAAATCTACACAATGCTTTTTTACGTAATCATTCATACCAATACCCTCATCCCGCACCTGAACACAACCATATTCTCCATCGGTAAAAGAGGTGACCGAAATAGAATACACCGCATTAAGGTTTGGCGTTTCTGCAAGCTTGCGTTCAATAGATTCAATGCCATTGATGATAATATTGATAAGAATCTGCTTAATCTGATTTGCGTTTGAATAAATATAAAAGTTCCCCTTGGCACTTAGGTTAAATCGAATGGCAGGATTTCGGCTGGCGACTTCAGAAAAATAGGCACAGTCTCGCACCAGCCCAAAGAGGTCAATACAGGTTGGCTCACCCTGAACGGGCTTGGCATAGTTGACCAACGACTCAACCAAATGGTTAATCCGGTCGCTTTCTCGGGGGACAAATTCAGCAAAGGAAGCCCGAAAATCCGGGTCATCTATTTTTTGAGGAATGAGGCAGGCGTAGGTGCGAATTGACATAAGTGGGTTTTTTATTTCATGGGCAATGCCTGCTACCATTCTATTCAAGACATAATTTTTTTCCCGCTCAAAGCTTTTTTTTGCCGCCTCTAACTCAAATGTAATGTCCTCCATCGAAAGAAGTGCGCCCGTAATCTCTTGGTTATGATAAATATAATGTACACTTCCTAAAAGTCTTTCAGTATGTCCCGATGGCGCCTTGTATTCAAACGAAAGACTGTTGCTTTTGATATCGCCGGAAAACAAATCTGTTCCAATACGATTAGCGAGAGCCCAAAACCGAGGAAGTTGCGTTAGCATCAGCTCCTCCTGGTTGCTGGATACTTTGGCTAGCGTCGCCGCGCGCTGATTGATCATCTGCACCCGATATTCTTTGTCGACCAGCACCAAACCATTTGCGCTGTTGTTAATAATCTCGCGGCGAAGTTCATCCTGAAATTGCAATTGTTCCAGCTGATTAGCCAGCGACTGATTCGCGCACTGAAGTGCTAGCGTTTTCTCCTGCACCTCCTGCTTAAGCATGTTGCGTATCCGGTTGCTTATCAGAATGTAGAACATTGCGCCAGCGATACAAATAAAAAGAATCACGGTGATTCGCCGCAGAAACAACACCAGCTTCTGAGCAGGCTCAGAGATGCTCCACCGTGATGAAATGTTGGAATAATCTCCAGAAAGCCGAAACTCAAGAATTCCAGTGTTTAATTCTCTTAGCAATATGCGCTCATCCGGGTGCAAGGCAATTGAATATTTAACCGTCTCAAGATAGTCGTTTAGAACTTCCGGTTTTTCCCCATCCCAATCTTTATAATACCAGTCTGCAATCAGGCGGTCGACAATAACTGCGTCGGCTTTACCTTTTTGCAGATAGTTTAACAGGGTGTTTTGCTTACTGGAAATAACATGGTAGTTTGACATAAGACGAGGGAGTATGGTACTGGGAATCGTATTATAATCGTACCCCACCGAAAACTCTGTATTTTCGCCTGAGTGCTTCTGAATAGACTTAGCGGGGCCCAGCAGCATCATCGATGAGGAATATATTTCCACGGTTTCAGAAAGATTATATTGGTTAAAGCTTGGCATTCCTAAAATAACGTCAGCGTCTCCTTTATTAAGAGCCTGAACACATTTAGCAAGGCTCGGCATGACGCTATACTCAGCGGAATAGCCACACTTTTGAGCAATTGCGTCAAAAAATTCTACCAGCAGTCCGCTGGCGTTACCTTGGTCTGGCATGAACTGATAGGGCGGTTCTTCATAAAACACCACTTTGAGTACCGGGTTTTCTGCCCGAACAGGATTACAAACGCCAATGGCTAAAATCAGTGCCAGGCACAGCAAAAATTGTATGCATTGTTTCATTGCTACACCTCTTTCAGTATACCCTCTGATCTATAAGTTTTCAATTTTCGACTACTTCTAAAATTGCGTGTTGTTTATGCTGCCACCTTTTATGTCCGCCGCGCATTTTATAGAAAGTCCAGAAGACTATCTTCTGGACTTGTTCTTTATAAAATGGGATATTCTCATTCGGATCTTGGCAGTAGTTTTAGTCTGCCCTGTTATGGGATTTGTACTGTAAATTGTCCAGGGAGAATGACACTGATTATCCCGCCCCATGAGCACATGCATTTTGAAGAATCGTTTAGTGCAGGCAATCCGCCAACCAGCACGGTAGGCGAGCCGGGCACCCATGGCGCGGCCATGGCGGGGATACAGGGCATCGGTGTCAGCACGCCCATCGCTGCTGCTGTAGCTGCGGCAACAGTGGGATTGGCAAGCGAACTGCACATGCCAAACGGAAGTATGTTTACCATAGGTTTGTTATCCATGATATTTGCGAGTGGCATGCCGGTAGATGTAAACGCGGTATTGGATGGAAGCACCATAAATGTGGATGGAGCCGACCCGAAAGCGCATTGAAGCGTCGCGCCACTGCATACGCACATTCCCATTATAAAGCCCTCCTTATTGATCTTCGAATTTGCAGCCCTAGTTAATTTTTGTCATAGCACCTTTAATGCTAAAAATGCCGCAGCTTTCCATCTTGGATGAGGCTTGGCCTATAGCCTCTAGCGTTTGTGCGGTGATCTTAGTAGAGAAACCATCTATTTGAACGGCGGAGCATCCTTTCATCGAGAGTTGATTTTCGGCCTCAATCGTGACATTCTTGCCCTTTACCAGCGTCTTGCCGTCCAACAGAATTTCCTCAGCCTTGATGCTGACAGTTTTGTCTGCAAGAATTTCTATGGAGCCTTTTCCCTCATGGAGAAGGACGGTGTTTTTGCCGTCGCTTGTGCCAACTTTTATGTACCGATCCTGATCTGAAATAATTATAGAGTGCCCTGTCGCGCTTTGGATTGTCAGGCTGCCGACAACGCCATCTGTTAAGGTAATCTTGTAGCCTCCCTGCGTATGGATCGCCTTTGTCCTGTTTTCAGCCTGTTGCGAGGAGGACGTGCCGACACCGCTCAGAAAGTACCCCATCACCACGGGCGTGCACGGTTCTCCAATAAATCCGATGACGACCGAATCCCCCACCTCGGGCATGAAATACACACCATAACCATTTCCAACATAGGGTACAAGCACCTTTGCCCAAAAGGCTTCGCCGCTTTGGTCTATAGCCGCTGGGGCTGACACCTTTACCATCTCGGGGTGATCTTTATCACTATTTTCTATTATAGTTCCGAAAACAAATCCTTGCATGTACCTACCGTCCCATCTTGTCAAATTTGAAAGGTTTCGCCACCTTTATTCCTTGTATAAAAACAACGTTTACACGCATTGCTACTACACCGCTTACGCGCACTTATGTAAAAATTAAGCGTTATTAGACCATTTTCTAAGTGGGAAGTTTTATAGTATGCAAACTTGACTTTTAGCTGTCAAGTTGATTGTAATAGCTTCTAAAGACTAAAGCAAGAAAAGAGTATTCCTATTATGTACCTACACGTATAAATGCTGTTCCTGAGGCAGCGCCGCGCGCGAGGACGCCGCCCCCATCATGCGCCTAAACTGCGCGGGGGTATAGCCAGTCTTCTGCCGAAACACTCTGCACAGATAATTTGCACCCGAAAATCCGCACAGTCCCGCAATGATCTCAAGCGTGTAATCAGGGCTGGTCAACAACTGTTTCGCAGCGTCGATGCGCACCTCAGTAAGATATTCCCCTGGGGTCTTATTTAGCGCAGCGGAAAAGCAGCGTATCAAATGGCTCTTGCTGACGCCCAAGTTATTGCTTAGCTCCTCGACGCCATAAAGCCCCGAATAATTTACCCTTATCTGCGCCATGGCCGCCACCACCAGCGGCGGCAGCTCATGATCCGCCTGCTGGGCAGCCTCAAATAGTGCGCAGACAAGCCCGAAGCACTCGGCCGCGGAGGCCTCGCCCTCTCCCAGACAAAGTTTTTCTGCCAATACTGCCGCGTGCGGATGCGACAGCGCCTTGAGCGAGTGTGCACCCACTTGCGCCAACCCCGCTGCGGCGCTACCGCATAATTCGCATATTGATAGTTTGCAGCTTGATGCAACGGGTATTAGCCGCGTTTCTCCACCGAAAAACAGGATATATCCCAAACCCGCATGTGCGGCTGTCTCGCCGCCGTCGGCAATACATTCGCCATTGCTTACCAGCGCGACGAATACCCCCTCTGTCGCAAGTTTTTCCGGAGAAGAAACCGTTTTATCGAATCTGTACAAAACATGGCCTATTTCTTTTGGATCCCACATCAATATCAGATACCTCATATCAATAAAATACTATTTAACGCGCTAAATTTACTGATATTATTATAGATATGATAATCCATATGGTCAAGCAAATCAATTTTTTGAAAGTTTATTAAGGGAGGATATTTTATATGGCAGGCATCAGTTGTAAAAATCTAACGAAGATTTACCCTGGCAACGTAAAGGCCGTCGACAACTTTAACCTTGAGATTCAAGATAAGGAATTCATTATCTTCGTCGGCCCTTCTGGCTGCGGAAAGTCCACCACTCTTCGCATGATAGCGGGCCTAGAGGAAATATCCGGCGGCGAGCTTTACATTGGTGATCGCCTTGTTAATGACGTGGCTCCCAAGGATCGCGATATCGCGATGGTGTTCCAGAATTACGCGCTCTATCCACACATGACAGTCTATAAGAACATGGCGTTCGGCCTTGAACTTCGCAAGACGCCCAAGGCCGAGATCGACCGCCGCGTGCGCGATGTCGCCAAGGTGCTTTCCATTGAGGAGCTGCTTGACCGCAAACCCAAGGCGCTTTCAGGCGGTCAGCGCCAGCGTGTCGCACTTGGGCGCGCAATGGTGCGTCACCCTGCGGTGTTCCTGCTCGACGAGCCACTCTCCAATCTCGACGCCAAGCTGCGCACCAGTATGCGCACCGAGATAATCAGACTCCATCAGGATTTGCAGACCACTTTCATCTATGTTACCCACGACCAGATAGAGGCCATGACCATGGCTGACCGTATTGTCGTCATGAAGGACGGCCTCATCCAACAAGTCGATACGCCTCAAAACCTCTATGATTTTCCCTGTAATCAGTTCGTTGCAGGCTTTATCGGCAGCCCGCAAATGAATTTTCTAGATGCAGTACTCAATAAGCAAGGCGATAGCCTCGTGCTTGACGTCTCAGGTGACAGTATCATTCTTCCCGCCGAAAAAACCGCCGACAGTAAGCTCGACGCCTATATCGGCAAAAAGGTCAAGATGGGCATCCGCCCCGAGAACATTAAGGATGACCCGGAGTTTTTGCAAAAGCCGGGTATTCACAAGATAAGCGCTAAAGTTGAGGTAAGCGAACTGATGGGCAGCGAGATATACCTCTACTTGAACTACAAAGGCAGTAAGCTTACCGCTCGCGTATCTCCTGCCTCCACCGCTAAGGGCGGCACTGTGGTCACCGTGGGCTTTAACACAAAGTGCATCCATCTGTTCGACGGCGAGAGTGAAAACACCATACTTAACTGATTCAAAACGTCCCCGTCCGGTCTTTCGGGCGGGGATTTACAATATGAACAATTACTCAAAACTGTAGCGAATGAAGTTTGTTATCTGCTCTTTGTGTGGTGCCAGATGCGGCACGAACATGACATAATAACCCTCAGCCACATCATAGCCGCAGTCTCGCACAAAGCGACTGCCGGTCAAATCCAGTCCGCAAGCAGTGCTTCTGCCGTCAGCTCCGGCTGCGTATACCAGTGCACCATCTGGCAACTTTTCCAGCAGGTCATCTGGCAGCAGTGACGTAAAGTCGTTCATCGGCACCATGGCAGCATAATGCTCAAATACTGCCCGTGATGTCACAACAAAATCAAGTTCCTCGGTAGCCATATAGGCTACTATCTTGCCGTTGCTAGCCGCCGTGTAATCTGAAGCTTTGCCATCTAAGTCGATATACAGAACATCGTCGAACACTATGCGCTGTTTACTGGTCATTGTCAATCCTTCGGAATAGTCCTCAGCTATCGTGTTAGCGTTGAAAAGGCCGTGATCATCATTAGTGAAAAATCCCTGCAGCAGTATCTCACGACTGCTTTGATATACAGCGTCGTAGATATATCCGCCAACAACGCAGATTACTAAGAGTCCGATAAGCCAATGGCGGTAATAGAACAGAAAATACTCCGTTTTCTGGCGGAGGCTCATGTTGCGAGTCTTTTCTGTTTCTGCCTGCCATTTTGATTTTATATTAGAAAACACTGTCATAAGATTCTCCAAAATTTATTTTTAATCATAATTAAGCGCTTTTAATCCTTATTTGGCACTGCTATAATTATATATCATAACACTGGATCTATAAAGAGGTAGGTATCATGATAAAACTGTTTGACCCCGAAAATAGGTTCTGGAATTTTCTCACCAAGCTTACGGATGTGTTTTGCATAAGTATTTTGTGGGTGATCTGTTCGCTGCCAGTCTTCACTTTTGGCGCGGCCACTGGGGCACTCTACAGCTTTACGCTGCATCAGGTGTACGACGCAGAGGACTCTGTGCTCCACGGCTTCTTCACCGCTTTTCGCAGTGTCTTTAAAAAAGCTACCGTCGTCTGGGGCATTCAACTGGGGCTGGGGCTTTTTCTGACGCTCGACTGCTTTCTTGCATGGCAGTACTTTATCCGAAGCGAGAATCTTTTGGCAGTGATTGTGCTGGCGGTTGTGGGATGTGCCACACTGATGTATATAATGGCCTCATCCTATCTTTATCCGCTGCTGGCCACCTTTGATTTTCCCATTAAAAAGCTTGTATTGGATAGCATGATAATGTCAGTCGCTAACCTTTTTCACACCGTGGTGATACTACTGATCTGGGCAGTTGCGGCGGTCATGGTGTATTTCTTCTCTGGCATTTTTTTCGTGTTTGTCGGCCTTGCAGCTTTTTTCTCGTCATATTTCATACGCGCTATATTTTTAAAGTACACCGTTGATGCCACCGAAAAGAATAGCCTTTGATATTTATATCTGCACAAACGGCAGCCGATAATATTTCGGCTGCCGTTTGCATTAAGAAAGGGAGATATTAAGGTGAAAAATCTGCTCGACTGAAACCTTAGCACTACTCCAAAACATTGCTTGTAATATAATCCACGCCAGCCTCCACCAGTAGCTCTGCGTGTTTAGGGTCGTCTACTGTCCAGCAATTTACCTCTATACCCGCCGCATGTAACGCCTTCACTCTCTCGGGGGTTATGGCGTCATAGCGGATGTCGAGGTCGAGCTTGTTATCAATAAGAGTTCTTATGGTATTCCCATCAAATTCGTTTATAAGATACTGTATGCGCTGGCGAGGCAGCATGCTGCGCAAAACCTGAAGATTGACCAATGCAAAAGAAATAAAAATTACATGCTCTAAATAGTCCAGATTTCTGATAGTATCCACGATCTTTTTGATATCCTCTGGATCAAAAGCGTTTTTAAGCTCCAGCACGCATTCCTTTTCGTACTTCTTGCATATATTTATATAGTCTGCAAGGTCGGGAATAACAAGGTCGCGACGGCCAAGCATTCCGTCGATATCGGTAAGCTGCAGGCGGGTCAGCGTTTGATAGCTCGTGTCCTCAATTACAAGGCAATCGAGCGCCACACGCTCGGTACAGTCGTCGTGGAATATAACAAAGCGGCCGTCGGCAGTTTTATGCACATCGGTCTCAATACCAAAGTAACTGCGGTTTCCAGCGGCGACAAAGGCAGAGTTCGTATTTTCCGTTTCAATACTGCTCAAACCACGGTGGGCAATCATTTTAACGTTCTTTTTCTCAATTTTGGTAGTGTTCATGTACAACATGCCTTCCCCTAAATATTATGTAAAAGCGTATTAAGCGAGACAATTATAGCACGCGCTAAATCAGCGATTCAATAGTAGTCAAAAGCATTGTCAAAACTCCGCCAAAATATGTAGACACGCACAAATGAAAACTTGTTTTATTTTTTAAAATGCACAATCAGATGATCGAAAATGAAACAAAATCATTTTTTAGCACATATATTGCCAATAGTTTTCATTTAGGTTTATACTTAGTATGCTATTTGCGCAAATTGTAGTTTGAGAGCCATGATAATTTTGTGATTTTAATCAAAATTATTTTGCGTTTTTAAAATGCATTTAACGCAAAATTAACGCAGATGTGGTTTTACTTTTTTCATTACTTATTTACAATGAGAGACGCAAAGCATCAGAAACAAGGTTTTGTTAAGTGCACACAAAAAAAGATTTGTTGAATGAAAGGGAGAAAACTATGAAAAAGCTTTTTGCGATCCTTTTGGCTGTTTCAATGGTTACTTCATTGGCCGCCTGCGGCGGCTCAAGCAGCACCGCTTCTCCGGCAGCATCACCGGCGCCTTCTACTGCTTCGGCCGCGACGCCTGCTGCTGACGACGCTGCCAAATACCAAGTTACCAAGCCCATCACTATCACTTGGTGGCATGCGCTCGAATCCCAATATGATGGTCTCGTCGCCGAAGTGGTAGACGAGTTTAACAAGTCTCAGAACATGATCACTGTAGAGGCTCAGTATATCGGCAAATACGCTGAAGTAAACGAAGCACTTGTTGCCGCTCACGCTGCTGGGACCGGACTTCCCGGCGTTGTAGTCGCCAACACCGATTATGTTGCCTCCTATGGCG
This sequence comes from Candidatus Fimivivens sp., assembly GCA_034933525.1. Lineage (GTDB taxonomy): Bacteria > Bacillota > Clostridia > Oscillospirales > Ruminococcaceae > Yanshouia. The sequence continues at coordinate 26,696 of JAYFNI010000008.1, read as the reverse complement.
CTAATGGCGTGTTCGAAGACCTCAACCCCTACATAGCTGCTACAAAGTATGATGCAGATGACTTTGGCATCGGTCTTCTCGAATCCGCAAAGTATCAGGATAAGCAGGTTTCACTGCCCTTCCTGCATTCCACTCAAATAATCTACTATAATAAGGATATGGCCAAGAAAGCGAATCTGACCATCCCCACCACCATCAATGATTTCGATGCTTTCTTAAAGGATGCCGCCAAGGCCTCCGGTGGTGTAGGCACCATCATCCCAGGTTGGGACCAGTGGTATTTTGAACCCCTGTTCCTCAACGAGGGCGTTAAGATCATCACCGACGATAACAAGTGCGACCTTAACAGCGATACCGCAAAGGCTGTTTCCGCCAGAATACAGCAGTGGTGCAACGACGGCGTAGCGACATGGGCTTTCGGTCAAGATGCTTCCGCCGACATGCGCCAGAGCTTTTACGATGGCAAAACCTTTAGCGTAATGCACACCTCCTCTCTTTATAACAACTATGTCGATAAGTGTAGCTTTGAGGTAGGCATGGCTTGGTATCCAGCAGGCACCACCGGCGCTAAGGATTCCGAAGTCGGTGGCTGTGTTCTTGGCATTCCTGCCAAGAACGATCAAGAGACTAAAAATGCCGCTTGGGTGTTCTTGCAGTATCTCTGTGGCAAGACCGTTAACATGAAGTGGGCAAAGGGAACCGGCTATCTGCCTACCCGTAACTCCGTGCTCAAGACCGAAGAGGGCAAGGCGTTTCTGGCTGAAAAGCCTGAGTTCACCTGCATTTTCGATAACCTAGACCTTGTAAAGCCCCGTATCCAGAATGCTGCATGGTCTCAGCTTGCCACCACCTGGAAGAACTATATGAACGAAATGATAGTCGAAAAGGCTGATATCGCCGCTACCTCCGATTCTATGGTAGAAGAAATCGACGAAATACTCGCTGACAGCGTAAAGAAGTAACTTTTAAAAGTCATATCGTTTCGCCGCTTGGGCGCAACAACTTTTGTTGCGTCCAAGTTTTATAAAAGGCAACTACTCGAAAGGATAATCCACTATGACCGGAAAACCTATGATAAAGTCCAAAACCAAGCACGCTATCTGTGATTTCCTGTTTGTTGTTCCGGCTCTCGTGCTGCTTATCAGTTTCACTTATTATCCTATATGCAAACTGGTGAGCATCAGCTTCACCGACTGGAATCTTTTGAGCGGTGATTACACATTTGTCGGACTTAAAAACTGGAAATGGTTGTTTGCTGGTACTGGTGCAAAATATCTATGGAACTCGCTTAAGGTGACGTTTTTGTATTCATTGGGCGAACTTACCGTCACGATAGTCGGTGGAATGCTACTGGCGTTGCTCTTTAACCGCATGACCAGCAGCTTTGGCGTGATGCGCGCGCTGGTGTTTATGCCTAAATATGTTGCAATGTCCTCGGCAGCTGTAATCTATATGTGGCTATTGAACACTGAATACGGCGTTGTAAACTACATACTCAGCCTCCTCAACATTGCCCCTGTCGACTGGCTCAACCAAAAAAGCACGGCACTGTTCTCTGTGCTTTTGCTCACTGGCTGGCGCGTCATCGGCTACGGCATGATGATTTATCTTGCCGCAATGATGGGTATCTCAAGAGATTACTACGAGGCGGCCTCGCTCGATGGTGCCTCCCCTACACAGCAGTTTTTCCGCATCACGCTTCCTCTGCTCTCCCCCACCACGCTGTTTCTGTTGGTGACGACCTTCCTCTCCTCGATGAAGGTGTTCCAGTCGGTCGATATTCTTACCGCGGGCGGCCCTTCCCGTGCCACCGAGGTTTTCGTGTATTTGATATATCGCTACGCCATGGTAGATTTCCGCATGGACCGCGCTGCTACCGCGGCAGTTATGTTCTTCATCATACTGCTCGCTATAACTGTTGCCACCATGAAGATATCCAACAGCAAAGTGACCTACGATTCATAATGGAGGTGGCATAAGAATGGCAAAACAACTTCAAGTGGAAAACCGTGAGATGATAGGTAGCTCTAAGGTGTGGCGCACTGTGCAGCCGATTCTGGCCGTGATAGTCACCATGATCATGCTATTCCCAATATACTGGATGCTGATTACCTCGGTAAAATCGGCTGAAGAGGCACAGCTTATCATCCCGACCTTCTTTCCCCATAGTATTCATCTGGAAAATTATACTTATGTTTTAAACCGAGCAAACTTTCTTAAATATTACTGGAACACTATTGTTGTGACCGCCGGATTACTCTTCATGCAGGTCACCACAGGCGTGCTCGCGGCCTATGGCTTTGCCAAGGGCAGATTCAAAGGCAGGAATATTCTGTTCTTTATGGTGCTCGGTGCGCTTATGATACCGATTCAGGTGACATTCATACCACTTTATATTATGTTTGCTAACTGGAACCTCTGCGATACTTTTTTAGGTCTGATCCTGCCTGAGGCGGTATCCGCCTACTACATTTTCATGCTGCGCAATACTTTCATGTCCATCGACAACAGTTACATTGAAGCCGGCAGGATAGACGGTCTGGGAAGTCTGGGCACTATCTGGTATATTTTGCTACCAATGAGCAAGGCGACAATATTTACTATTACGCTCGTCACCTTCACCAACGGCTGGAATGCGTATTTTTGGCCTAAAATCATCGCAAAAAACGAAGTGCGCCGTGTGCTCACCGTCGGTCTGGCGATGCTTAAAAACACCTTCTATGGACAGGTGGTCTCCAACTATCATCAGATAATGGCAGGCGCGGTGCTCGCTATTCTACCCGTTATAATATTATTTTTGATATTCCAGAAATATATGATGACCGGATATTCCAAGGCCGCAATGAAATAGCAGTAACTAAAAATGCGGCGGCGAATTTGAGCCGCTGCATTTTTTGCGGTTTTAAACATTATAAGGAGAATTACTACTATGAAAATAAGGCTTTTAGCGCTGCTCTGCGCAGCGGCTATGCTGCTGTCGCTCATAGGTTGCGCACAGACTGCTTCTTCTCCGGTTGTTACATCACAGACAGCATCCTCCGATACAGCATCCTCCGAAAGCAGTACCTCTACAACCGAAGTTAACCGCTATTCCGAGATAATAAAGGTACCTGAGGGCAAATTCACGATATACTTTTTGCAGCTCGATTACGTCACCGGTGACAGCGATAAATCCGGTGACTGCTCGCTTTTGATCTCCCCCGAGGGCAAAACCATGCTGATAGACGCCGGTAATGTCAGCTGCTATCGTCAGATACTCGACTATCTGGCAGACATAGGTATATCCAAAATAGATTACCTAGTAGTGTCTCACCCGCACGTCGATCACATTGGCAGTATAGTTGAGGTGGCGCGCAACCATGAAATAGGCATGCACTACCGTACCGAGCTTGAATATGTCTCCAATACCTATGTTGACTACAGCGCTTATTTTAAAAAGAATTCGATACCAACCACTTTTCTACACGAGGGCGATGCGTTCAATTTTGGCGAATCGATACATGTAAAGATACTAAACCCACCTAAACAGATAAATTACCCTGCAAGTTACCCCGAAAACAGCACTCAATTCGTCAATAACACCTCTTTAGCGATGCGCTTTGATTACGGCAAATCGAGTTATCTCACCTGCGGCGACCTTTATCTTGGAAGTGAAAAGGAGCTTGTTGAAAAATATCCTCAAGATGTGGATGTTGATATCGTTAAGGCTAACCACCATGGCAGAGATACCTCAAACAGCCTAAAGTGGGTGAAGGCAGTCTCGCCGCAGTATGTTGTCGCTATGAGCGACGACATTAGCTCTATGACCGTGTATGAGCGCTATAAGAATAAAGGCACCAGCTATTACAACACTTCGTATGACGGCATCGTGCGGATATCTATGGACGATAGCGGAAACTACGAGGTGCTCACCCAGCACGATAGCTGGCTGCGTGACTGATAACAAAAAAAGCCCGATATGACAACCATATCGGGCTTGGTATGTTGGGTAAACCCTTGCTAAAAAATTATTGCGCATTTATACTCTCATAACTTTTTGCGCAAAAGATCTGGGATAAGCGACCGAGTCGGTTATTAAGAAATCGATCTGGTTTGCCGTGAGGGTGTTGTGCAAAGCGGCCTTTTCAAACTTGCTGCCGTCACATAGACACACTCGCTTTTTTGAACGCAAGAGTGAAGCTTTGAGCACTGGCACGAACTTCGGATCGGTACAGATATCGCCCAAAGGCGATATAGCGGTGCAAGAAAAGAACGTTGCGTCATAATTAAAGCCATCTATAAACTCCACGGCGGAATTGCCGCAAAGCGCGTTGCTATGCTCAATAAATTTTCCGCCGCAACCGTACACGCTGATGTCATATTCCGAAAGCAGACTCACAGCCTGCAGGCTGTTCGTTACCACAGTGATGTTCCTTTTCTCGCGGAGAAACCTTGCCATCAGCAACACAGTGCTCGAGGCAGACATGAATATCACATCGCCGTCGTTTACCATTTCTGAGGCTCTCTTTGCTATGGCCGTCTTAGCAGCAGAAAGCGGGTCGGTAACCATCGCAATTGTATCGGTTGATTCTGCCTCTGATTTAACAATGGCCCCGCCCTGACTGCGTATGATCAGCCCGCGCCGGTTTAGCTCCGCCAGGTCGCGCCGCACGGTGGAAAGGCTCACATAGAGCAAGTTTTCCAGCTCCTCGGCGGTGATGAACTTTTTTTCATTTATTATCGATAGTATCTGTACAAGGCGTTCTTCTTTTATCATTTTAAACCAACCCCCAGAAGGCTCAAACTCTTATCACTTTGGCTCGGGTGGTGCACGGGTTCACAGGGTCGTCAGTGATGATATAGTCAAAGTCGTCTATATGGGCTATGTTAAAGGCCCTGTCGAGCTTCATCTTAGAGCTGTCACATAGCAATACATTTTTTGCGGAATGAGTGAATATCACGCGGCGTATTGCGGCGGCACTGGCCACCGTTTCGGCAGCATAGCCTAACCTAGTCACTGCGACACTTGAAAGAAACGAGATATCGAAGTTGTATTTTTTTATGCATTCCTCCGCCATATCTCCGGTGAAGGCATGTGAACGGTCAGAAAACTTTCCACCTATCAATATCAACTTTATGTTGCTGCCGCGCAGCTTTGCGGCCACCGCTATGCTGTTGGTTATGACTGTAAGATTGCCTTTATACAGCAGATAGTCGGTCATGTAAAGCGTGGTCGAGGAGGAATCAATATATATTATGTCATTGTCGTGCACCAGTTTTGCCGCCTCGCGGGATATCGCATTTTTAGCCTCGGCGTTTATATTGGTGCGAAAAACAATCGAGGGGTCGGCACGCATCTCAGAAACGGGAATGACTCCGTTTTTACTACACACAACCATCTCGCAGTCGGTCAGCCTGATGAGATCACGTCTTATTGTGGAGGAGCTAACACAAAGCGTCTTAGCCAGATCTGCAATAGTGGAAAACTTTTTCTGATGAAGTATATCCATTATGTCCTTCATGCGCTTTTCCTTCAAAATATGTCATCTCCTTTTGCGTGTCAGGCTACACCTCTCGACTGCCCATTATCCTATCAAATACTAAAATTGTTGTCAAGAAATGCTGCCAGTAACAACGCTTAGATGGCACATTGGAGGATAAAAAGTATGATTGAATTAATATCAAAAAGTAAACCACAGTACAAGGCCAACCTTCACTGCCACAGTACCCTTTCTGACGGAAAGCTAACCCCGCAGCAACTCAAGGAGGTTTATCGCACCCATGGTTATTCCATTCTGGCGATAACCGATCACGAAACCCCATACGACCACACCCAAATGACCGATGATAACTTCATGATGCTTACAGGTTATGAGGCCTATATCCGTCGTCAGCCCAAGATAGACCCCTTTGGCCCTGAAGTGCACTTAAATCTGTTTGCCAAAGAGCACGATAATTTGAAGATGGTGTGCTATAACCAAGAATACTGCAAATACATTCCAGAGGAACAGCATATGGCGCTAGATCGGGTCGGCAGTGAGGAGACGCGCCACTACGATCGCGAGTACATTCAGCGCTTTATCGATACTGCCGTAGCAAACGGCTATCTGGTAAGCTATAACCACCCGTGCTGGTCACTTGAAGAATTTGAAGATATAATGGCCTATCGGAACTGCTTCAGCATGGAGATGTGTAACTATAATTCATTTGCAAAAAACCGCTATGAGCATAATGAGTGGCTCTACGACGCCATGCTGCGCCGTGGTATGCGGATATTCTGCCATGGAGGCGACGATAACCACAATATAAAGCCACTGGACAGCTACCTCAGCGATTCCTTTGGCGCATTCACGATGATATACCCTGAGCAGTTTAATTATCCCTCGGTGATAGAGGCGCTTGAAAAAGGCAATTTTTATGCCTCTATGGGGCCGCGTATAGACTATCTCGCAATAGATTCCAAGGCCAAGAAGGCACACATAGAGGCCACCGGCGGTGTTCAGCTTATCATGCACTGCGGTAGTAAACGCCCAGGATGCATCACCAACGAGGGAAATCTGATCACCTGTGGTGATTTCAATATTCCGGATGAGGCCAAATACCTGCGCTTCACCGTGCTGGATGACAAGAACCGCACCGCGGACACACGCGGGTATTTTCGCAGCGAGTGGGATAGATAGCGTTTAGTATTAACTTAGAGGGGTCCATGTGTTTAACATAGTTGATTGGCCATCCTAATGGTATTTTCACCGCTGGAAAACAATGTAATTTAGACTACCTAACTAAATTTATTTATGATATAATCTGTATCAAATGAGATGTTTATATTATATTAACAGGGTGAAGTGGAGAACTATGAAAATAGAGAGGCAATATTCAGCACTTTGGATTGCTCTACTGATTTTGATAAATACCTTTTCTATGACTGTTATGGCAGATGAACCACCGCCATCACAGACGATATCCGCTATAAAGAGTGTATACGATAGCACCACGCCACCCGATGCTTTAGAGAATCTAGAGGAGCCGCAGAGTTTTTCGGCAAACCCTCTGGAGGTAGTAGTGGATTCCGGCAACACAGCTAGCCTTATCAGACAAACAGACATCCCATCTGAAGCGCCCATCTTTAGCGCAGAGCTAATAAGTGACGGAGTGTCTGCTGGAATATATGGCACGCTTAATTACATACCGGCGGATACGATAAAGATTTCGGTTCTGTATTCCTTTGGGGAAGAAATCTACTATTCGGTCGAAAATCAAGACACATACGGCTTTCGGGCATGGGATTTAACCGGGCTGTCAGAAAGTACGGCTTCTCTGACCCAACTTTGCATTGGTTCAAATGACAGCCCCTTTAAAGCTTATCTCCGCGAGGGGGTAAACACCCTTTCAGTCAAGCTGCAGATCACACAAATGACCGAAGATGGCAGTGCGGAAAGTTTTACCCAGGCCATTAAATTTTCTCACAATAAAACATGGACAGCCCCCGAGGTTCCTCCGGACTTTACAGCAAGAATTGACCCAACTGAACAGGGTTATGTACTAAAGGGTAAATTTACAGATTTTCTTCCAAACACCGTTCGCGTCAGGCCATTGTATTCACTGGATGGAGAAAATTATCAGGTAATCTGTCAGGAGGAACCATACGATTGGCAGCTTGACAAGCTGGGGGCAGAGAACGAAAGCGAATTAAGTCGCCTTCATAATCAAATTTGTGCTGCATCTAGCGTTGAGCCGCTGAAAAGCTATCTTGATGGCGAAATAAACATGTTTTATACCAAGCTGCAAATCACGCTAGAGGATGGCGTGAGTTATTATACAAAATCTTTTGAAATTGCACGCGGTACGCCCAAACCACTTCCAGATAATGCGCAGGTTTATGCTCTTTTTCCCAGCAGCATGCGTGTGATTGACCGAAGTGTACGGCCTTTTTACACCTATGGTAAATACCAAATTGTTGTAAGAGAGGACGCCAAAATCGAAGAAATTTATAGTGTATTGCCCAAAACCGTTCCGGTGGAGATTCAAATAGCATTAGAAGGAACTTCAAGTGCCCCCATCACAGGGGTTGTCCAAGCAGGCGTTGTATGGAAAGCGCTCCCGGATTTACACCTGACAGCTGGAGAAACTTTCACCATAACAGATGCGGCAGAAGATCTGCTGATCTTTGCTGGAACGCAGGTTCACACACCTCTGGGCGTCTATGTTCTAGCCAACGACCTTAGGTTTGACCAAATTTTCGCTCATGATGAAATCCGTCTTATAGTAAATGTTATCGGCAAGGATGAAAAACCCGAGGTTTCTCTTAGTGGCAGCCTCGTCGAGGATGCGTCATCAAATCAGCTTCCGCTCTCTTTATCATTCTCTCTAAAACCCAGCGGTGCTACTGCAATTGAGGCCTATTCCTATGCAGAAGGCGATACGAGTTGGAAAAAGCTGTGCAATCTCCTAACCATACGTGCTGTTGATGCCAACCAGTCGCAGCAACTATATGGTTATGTGGATATACTGCAGCCAGCAGATACCCCCTATCAGGCTTATTTGCAGGGGAAAAGCTCTGGATTTTTAATCGCTCTTACCATAAAGGGTGGTGTCTATGACGGAAAAGCCGTTATACTATCATGGCCGGGGGAATACAACCCGCCAGCTAAGATACCAGAAATAGGCGGCTCTGGCGGGAACGAAAATAATGCAGGAAATGGTGGAGACGGAAGTGGCGGCAACGGGGGCCAGCGTCCTGATTTGCCGGACGACGAAAAACCACCTGTCACCTCACAGCCGCACCCTGAGTCAGACTCTGATGGCGATGATTCGTTTATGCCAACTTCTGTTAACAATGAAAGTCTTTTGCCTCCACCGGTCGACCCCAACGCGCATATAAATATACTGCCTCTACAAAATTTGAATATTATTAATCAAACCAGTTTACCTTCAGCGCAAGACGATTTCGGAGACGCAACTGCTGGTCTTGATACGCTTCAGGACGAGTCTTTGGACCAAGCGCCGCACACGTTAGCGGGTGAACAGTCCAGCAAACCGGAAATAGAATCTACAGCGACAACTGCACAGCCGACCGATACCGAAGCAGCTACGCGCACTCCGCCGAATCAGACGGCTCTTCCCAGTGCTGCGGCTATAGCACTGCTTGCAGTTGGTGCTGCTACGGCAATTGGAACCGGGGCAGCAGTAAACGCCACAGGCTCTATATCGGCCGTCAAAGTATTCAACAACCTCATAGCCATACTAAAAAAATTGCTGCTTAGAAAATAATCCTCCAAAAAAGGACAGGCTGCACGCCAAAGTGCAGCCTGTCCTTTTTATATAAGTCTGATTTTTACATCTTTGCTAAAGGTAAATCTATGAAAAACACCGAGCCTTGACCGGCCTTGGACGAAACGGATATTTCACCATGGAGCTCTTCCACAATGTTTTTTACAATATAAAGGCCAAGTCCGCTGCCAGAGCCTTTGCCTTGGGTTCCCACATAAAAACGGTCAAAAAGATGGGGCACTTCTTCTGAGCAAATTCCACAGCCTGTGTCCGCAACAGTCAAATGGCACCCATCTTGGTCAATGGTTGCCGACAGTGTAATTTTACCGCCTCTTGGGGTGAATTTTAGGGCATTGACAATCAGGTTTTCAAATAAGATTTCAAGTTTTTTCGGCTGAGCATAAAGGGTACCATCCACATTTGGTGGTTCCACTACAAAATACACCGATTGAACCTCTGCGGCCATATGATGTGCTTTATAGATTTCATCCAGCAACTCTTGTACCGGCACGGCTTTATATGGCTCAGACAACTCGTCCATCTGATTAAACACCGTCAAGCCTTGCACACGGCGTACCATTTCCTGCTGCTTTTGCTCAACAAGGTCAATATAACGCAAAAGTTCTCCGTCCACACCCGTGTTATTTGCTCGAATGGCCTGAATAAAGGAGCCTGCCGCAAAAACTGGCGCTTTGAGGTCGTGCGCCATATCCGCGAAAAACACTTTGCGCTCCTGCAACAAATTTTTAAGTTCCTCGGTTCTCTGCTCTACCAGTTCTTCCAAATGGCATTTAAAAGCGTCATTCTCTGCCAGAATACGCTCGTTGCGGGCCACAACCATCGCACCAAACAGCACCACCAAGACCAGACCGCACCATTCAAACTGCCAGAAAAACACAATTGGCTCAAAAAGGTTAGAAGCAAACAAATTATTCAGCATTCCCGTGCCAAACGCAGTACAGGCCAGTTGTGTGAACCGCTGCTCCCATGCCGATATTGGCCTGCTGCGCAGCATCAACAGCAGTACACTGCAAAATGTAAGGATATAATAGCTGTCTGTCAATAAACCATGTACCCAAACTACCCATGGCCGCAAAGGTATCAGCAGCGCTAGAACAAGAAGAAAGGCGGAAGCTACCAGCAAAATTCGCTGTACCCACAGGGTACACTTTTCGTTTGCTATTCCGCCGGATAAGGCTATCAGCCGCATCACGCAAAAGCACAGTCCGTAAAAAGCGGCGCTCTGTACCAAATACCATAATTCTCCAAAAGCCAGAGAGAACAATCGTACAAAGTAATAAGAAACATAGAGCGAAAAGCACCAGCAAAGCAGTCCCAACCAGAAGGCAAGCTTATCATTTGATTGCTGCCAAAGTGCCAGGTTATACAGCGTCAGCGCCAGCACTGCAAAACAGGCAATTCCGTAGGCAACGCATTGGAGGAGTACCATTCGGAATATCGTTTGCGTATTTCCCAGTGCCGGGGGATGGTACATTCCACTGTAATACCCTGTCGTAGAAATCGTTTCTACCGTCAGCAGATGGTCGCCTTCAGTGAGAGTAAAAGAAATTTGTGCACCGCCCTCGCCCTGCGACAAGACGTTATGATCCAATGTGATGATGTGGCGATAAAATAGCTGAGAAAAGTTCATTGCAATTTCTACAGGTGCGCCGCTATAGCGCAGAGTCATTTGATATAGGGCCTGGCCATGGGGCGAAATGCTATGGTTGCCTCGCTGCAAGCTGGAAAACTCGCCTATATAGGTCGGAAGATTTTCTGTTTGTGCATCGGTCAGCATCCAACCGTCTATAAGAAAGATTGGCTGGCTGCGGTTTAAATCCGCCTCTGTTATGACGATAACACCATTTTTTCCGTAAGGAGGTGGCGCTTTGTATTTGTTATCCACAAAGAACAGCAAAATAAAAAATCCCGTGAGTATCGCCGCAAAGATAAGTGGCAGCCATTTTTGCAGTTTATTTTGTCTCAACCTATCGCCGCCTTTTTCAGAACTTTTTCTTTTATGCCTCTGGTATAAAGCGATAGCCCTCGCCCCATATCGTTTCAATATAACGATGGCTTGCGTCTAAATTTTCGAGCTTGCGGCAAAGCTGGGAAAGGTGCAGCTGCACCGTATGGCCATCATCCCACTGTCGGCTACCCCAAATAAGCTCATACAGCTTGTTTGGGGTATAGGTTGTACCCAAGTTTTGCATCAGAAGATGTAACAGATCGAATTCTACCGTTGTAAGCGGCAACTCACGTGCCTTTAAAGATGCTTTTCTCCTTTTTAAATCGAGCCGCAAGCTGCCTGAAGAAAGTTCTGAACGGATGGCACTCGATGTCTTGATTCTGCTTTGCACCTTTAGCCAGAACAGTTCTGGGGTCACATCTTTAGTGATATAGTCAATACCACCGGTTAAAAAGCCCTTTGTCTGGTGCTCGACATCGGTCAGGCTACTCAAATAGAAAATCGGAGCCTCCGTGGTCTCCCTAAGTTTGGAACAAAGGTCAAACCCGCTGATGCTGCCAAGATTAACATCCAGTATCACACAATCAAACCGCTCCTCACTTGCAAAGGTGAAAGCGGTTTCTGCATTATCTGCGGTGCGAACAAGACAACCGTGCTCGGTAAGTACCTTCGACCAACGCAAGCGCTCCTGTTGCTCATCATCCACCAAAAGGATAGTATAGCTGCTTTCGCAGCTAGTGGCAGCAGACGCCGATTTCTCCTGTTTGTTAGTGCTCTCGGTATCGGGAAGCATCAGACTGCCCAAATAATCCCTTTTCAGCTGCGGATACAGGTGCTTGGAAACCGGCACCCAGCAACCCGAGTCAGTCAAAATGCCTTCCGCATTCAGCTTAGCGATATGCCGCAGGTTAACGATATAAGCGCGATGAACCTTAATAAAATCGGGCCATTGCAAAAGCCTAGCCTCATAATCTGAAAAGGTTCCAGGAATCTCCTCTTGATTTCCGTCAGATAGATGAAACCGGATGCTCCTGCCAATAACCTCTACATATTCAATTTGTGAAAAAACAAGGCGCAGCACACTGCCTTTTGTTTTGATGACCATACCAGCCTCATCCCTGCTGCTGATCTCACTCATAAGCCTATCCAACACCGGGAACAAAAAGAGTGCGTCCACTGGTTCGGGCAAACAGTACCAGAGATTCAGTTCAGTATCGGCGATGTTCTGCCCTAAAGAAACGATGCGGATAAACCGGATTTGCCCATCCTTTGGCCTTATTTCTTTGATGACACTATCACTTTTATCCCCATTTAAAAACAGCGCGTCATATTCACCCGGCATAAAATCGCAAAGTAAATCAAAATCATTTGTGAAAAAACGGTAGGTAAAAGTGACCGTTTTTTTCTGCTGATACAGGTCAAAAAGTGCTGACAGGAGGTTGGCTGTTCCTTCATCCGAGAGATATGCTGCAATGTGCATAAGCGACCTCCTAACCTGTTTTTATCCAGTTTTATTTTACCACAACTGACTAAAAGCATCAACGCAGTAGCGTTCCCATTCGTGCATTTTCCTCCCCCTTTCATGCAGGTGCCGGTTTTGCAACCTGCTTTTATGCTACCTTAACATTGGATTATAGATTATAAGTTCAATCAGGTGAGGAGGAAAGTCGATGAAGGTTATTATACTTTTGCTTGAGGCTGTTGGTATTGCTTCTGTGTTTGTTTGGCTTAATGTTTCGTTGCAGCAGATGGCACGATGCAAGGCGGATATGACAAGAGCAGGCAATCAACTTGACCTTTACCGCGCGCAGCAATCTGGTATGAAAAGTGAAACGGAATCCCGACTGCGGCAGGAACAAGTGGAAATCAGCGAGGATATTTACAAAGCGGCAGTGGATGCCTATCGTCGCACACTACAAAAGCCGATGAACCGAATTCCGGCATTCTTTTTAGGCTTTCGCTTTGAAAAAAAGGAGGGAAACAACTTATGAAACGAAGACTTTTGAGTGCCCACTCATGCTAAATATGGTTACAAATCTACTGTCGGTAACAGCTCTAGTGGCAAGCCCTGCGGTTACCAACGCAGTCACCCCAAGTTAACCCAAAAGCAACCGCTCCAATCCGAGGGGAGAAAAGTTGTTGAGATACGCTACAACGGCGGTAAAAAGGCGGCATACACGATAACAACCCATTATAAACTGATTTGAAGACAGGAGGAACAACACAAGTGAAGAAGTTCTTAAGTATGTTTCTTGCATTGTGCATGGTATTTACCATGCTGCCGGTTTCGGTTCTGGCGGATGGAGGAAACATCATCAGAGAGATAGTTGAATTTGCACCACTGGATGAAACAGAAAAAACGGTGCCGACCGGCACACCGTTTGAAGATTTAGAACTACCTGAAAGCCTGACGGCTACGGTGCTGGTAACAATAATCACCGACAGTGGTGACGCAGACAGCGGCGATACAGACAGTGGTGACATAGACAGCGGCATACCATTAGAACAGAAAGTGGATGCCTCTATTCCGGTAACATGGACTTCTGAACCAGCCTATGACATGGACACCGAGGGTGTTTATGTGTTTACGCCGGTTATAGAGCGCTATACGCCCATCGCCGACCTGCCGGAGATTAAAGTGACGGTGGGCGCGCCGATGATGAAAATGGGTCTACTCGCGGCTGGCGCACCCATTGACATAAGCGCTATGACCGTTGCCCAAATGAAATCAGCAATTGAAACCGAGTTAAATAAACCGGCCGTTACAAGCGTCACCGTCACAGGCAGTAAAGCAGGTGTGGCAGAAACGCTCGAGCTCAACATACCCGCAGGAAAAACGGTACAATGGGGCGCGTCGATAAGCACCAGTACCCATTTGGATGCCTTAATTAAGCTTTCTGGCGGCGGTGTTTTTGAGTCGACCGGTACCATAACCGCCTCTACGGGCACCGCTATCAAAGGCAGCGGCACTGTGTCGGTTGTTATCAGCAGCGGCACTGTGCAAAACAATTGTAAAGACACGAGCGTAAGCTACTCTGCTATTTATATGCCAGTACCGGCTGTCAACTCATCGGCTGTTACTGTTACGGTCAAGGGCACCGGACGCGTTATAGCAAATACAGGCAGCGCAATTTTCACAGGCAGCAGCGTGGTTATTGCAGACAGCGCCACTGTTAGCACTAGCGGCAGCGATACTATTTATATGCGAGCGTCATATTCGGCAAAAAGTACACTCACAATTGAGGGGGGCAGCAGCATAACAGCCTCTGGATCAACCAATAGAGCAATTTATGCGGAAAATTGTGACATTACCATCTCGGGAGGCACGGTCTCAAGCGCAAGGGCCGGTTACAGTGCGGGATGGGCAACAATTAATGGCTCTAGCAGTTCGCTCACCATAAAGGGCGGCACAATTCAGAACACCACTGCCACCGGACAGGCAATTGGTATATGGCCGATTAATGTAGATATTCCCGTTGGAAAAACTGCGATTGTCAAAGGTAGCGGTAGGGTGATGCAATCTGTCCCGACATTGGTAAGCGCCACTGTCACCGCCAGTGTCAATTACGGCGGAAGCTCTCCGGAAGCTTCTTACGTTCCGGCGAATATCGCCACCTATAAGTATTTAAAGTTTGAGCCCTCGCTCTATGAAGCGAAAGTTGTAGGGGGCCAAGGGTACGAAAAATTGTATCAGGCAGTTGAAGCGGCGGAGGGCGGCACCGTTCAGCTGCTGAAAAATATTAATGTCGCATATGGTTTTTATTTCTCAAAAAACATTACGCTAGACCTAAATGGTTTCACGTTCGATGGTGCCGGCTACCGCACCATTGTAGTAGGTAGCGACAAGACGCTGACCATCACCGATACGAGTGCCTCAAAAGACGGCAAAATTACCAACAGCTATGCCGAAGGCCCCGTCATTGAAGTTAGCTCTGGGAGCACCCTTGTGGTGCAGGACGCAACTGTTACAAAAGATGGCAACGGCTATGCGATTAGAAATTCAGGCAATCTGCGCATTTTGGGCGGAACGGTGACAAATACCGGAGATTCATCCGCCATAGGCTGTGGCTCAGGAAGCACACCAGTCACGGTCGAGATTTTGGGTGGCAGCATAGTGGCCGCCCAAAATGCGCCTGCAATTCGGGCCTCAGATCCAGGCAAAATCACTATCGGTGATAATGCTTTGGTTACCAGTTCATGTGTAGAGACTGAACAAGGAACGGTGCTTTTCTACTCTAGTGTCCTCGAAATTACCGGCGGAACAATAGAGAACACCTCAACCGGTAACGCGGTTTACACAATCGCGCCTGACAAGATAAAAATTCCAAGCGGTTCACCCGTTATTAGAGGCGGCGGCAGCGCAATGAATTTCATGCCGAATTTAAGCGACTATGGCAAGGTAAAGGTTATAGCAAGCACGAACTACGACGGCAGCACGCCGGCGGCGGAATATAAAGCGGCGGATATCGCCAGCTACAGGTATCTCACGTTTGAGCCCGCTACGGGTACGACCGTCACCGATTTGGCGCTCACCGATAAGCTGACCGCCCCAGCGACCGCCGCCACACCGGCGACGACCATCACCGGCGAGCAGTACACCGGCACGGTGACATGGAACGACAGCCCCACAAAATTCCTTGGCTCCACGGACTACACCGCCACGATTACCCTGACGGCGAAAGATGGCTATACCTTCTCTAGCGTGGCGCCCAACACCTTTACGCACACCGGAGCGAGAGCGAACGGTGTTACCCATGCCTTGGGCACCGGCGACGTTTTGACGGTAACCGTTGTGTTCCCCAAAACAGCGATAAAGACGCCGGAAAGCATAGTGATTACCACGCCGCCCGACAAGGTAGTCTATCAGTACGGCGAGATTTTCGACCCAAGGGGCATGGTGGTCACGTTAATCTTTAACGACGGGACAGAGGCGTTCGTTCAATGCCGATACGATAATCACGAGCCGCTCACGATGAGCGACACCGCTATCAAGGTATACAACGCCCACTACCCAGACATCTTTGCTATGCAACCCATCACCGTCACCAAGGCGGATCAAACCATTGCGATTACGGCAGTCAGCGGCAAGACGTACGGCGACGCCCCCTTTACGCTGGCTGTCACCGGCGGGAAAAGCACTGGTAATGTGACGTTTACGGTGCCTGATGGCAACGGCGTGCTTATCCTAAACGGCAGCACGGCGGCCATCGTCGGCGCGGGAACAGTCACCGTTACGGCTACCAAGGCGGGGGACGGCAACTACAACGCCTCCAACACCGCAACACGCGAGATTACCATCGCCAAGGCGGCACAAACAATTTCCATCGGCGCGGTCAGCGGCAAAAAGTACGGCGACGCCGCCTTTACCCTGACCGCCAGCGGCGGCAGCGGCACCGGCGCTATCACCTTTACGGCGCCTGACGATAACGGCGTGCTCACCCTCAGCGGCAGCACGGCGACCATCGTCGGCGCAGGTACGGTGACCGTTACGGCCACCAAGGCGGAAAGCGCAAACCACAACAGCGTCACCGCAACCAAGACCATTACCGTCAACAAGGCAGCGGCTCCCGCCATCACCTACCCGACAGCGGCGGGCGTCAGCTACGGGCAGACGCTTTCTGAAAGCGCCCTGACCGGCGGCAGCACCGAATATGGCTGCTTTGCCTGGACAAACGACAGCACCGTTCCCACTGTGTCCAACAGTGGCTACGAGGTCACCTTTACGCCGAGTGCGGCTACCGAGGCAAACTACGAAGCGGTCACACCCACAACCGGCATTGTTGCCATAACCGTTGCTAAGGCGGCAGCACCCCCCATCACATTCCCAACGGCAGCGGGCGTCCACTACGGGCAGAGGCTGTCCGACAGCGCCCTGACTGGCGGCAGCACCGAATATGGTAGCTTTGCATGGACAGGCGGCAACACCGTCCCCACCGTGGTAAACGGTGGCTACGAGGTTACCTTTACGCCGAGCGCCCACACGGTAGCAAACTATCAGGAAATCATAGTCCGCAAACATATAGTTCCCCTTTTAGTTTTCAAGGTCGATACCACCGTCACAGTAAACGCGCTTGTTTCGGGCAAAGCGGGCAGCCGCACCGCAACACTAACCGCGACTATCACCGGCGTGGAGGGTGGTGAAACCCCCACCGGCAGCGTGAAGTTTGTTGACAGCACCAGCACAACCGACGCGGACATTGCGGGCGCAACTGCTGTCGCCATTGTAAACGGCAAAGCGATCTATACGTGGACGGGGCTTGTCGATCAGGCGTACAAAGTCAAGGCGGTTTACAGCGGCAGCGGCAACTACAACGCCGCCACAAGTGAAGAACACCACTTTGATACCCGCAAGCAAACACAGGCGACGCTTGTCATCGGCGATATTGGAACAAAAACCTATGGCGATGGTGTATTCACTCTCTCGGCTACAGGCGGCAGTGGTTCAGGATCCATCATCTTTGAAAGCTCTGATTCTAACATCGTCAGCATTTCAGGTGCGACCGCGACAATTCACAAAGCCGGTACCGTGACCATTACGGTGACCAAGGCGGAGGATGACAGCTTTAACGAGAAGAGCGCAACCGTTTCTCTGACCGTTAATAAAAAGACACTGACCGTCAAGGCAGACGACAAGCTGAATATCAAAAAGGGTTCTGCGCTGCCGGTACTGACCCACACCGTCACCGGCTTGGTCGGCAGCGATATCTTCTCCGCCCCCACCATCTCCACCGGCGCGGACATCAACACAATCGGTGAGTATACCATTTTTATCAGCGGCGGAACGCTTTCCGATGCCGACAATTATGCGGTTGCCTATGAAAACGGCAGACTGACGGTCGTCAACGTAGTCTATCCTGTTACGGTGGCCAACGGCGCAGGCGGCGGCAGCTACAGCGAGAGCGCGACGGTCACAGTCACGGCCAACACCCGCAGCAACTACACCTTCATTGGTTGGAGCAGCGACGACGTCCTCTTTGCTGACAACACGGCTGCCACCACAACCTTTATAATGCCGGGCAAGGCAGTCACGGTAACAGCAAATTACCGAGAAAACAGCAGCGGCGGTAGTGATGACGGCAGTAGCGCCATAATCCCCCTGCCGACCGATGGGCCAAATCTACCTACAATGAGTGAAATAAGCGTAAATGGTACACTGGGCGGAAATGGCAGTGCAGCGGTGAACATTACTGCACAAAACGTGATCGATGCATATAATCAAGTATTAGCCCAAACACAACAGAATGGCAACGAAGTAAGTGGTATCACCCTTGTGCTACGTGTAGACACTGGTACCAGAAGCATTTCCGGCATCAGTGTCAATCTGCCCAAAGCGGCGCAGGACACTATCATTAGCAGAAGAATTGAAAATACCCTCGTGGTTGTGAATAATCCCGACATAAGAATTGGCATGGACCTGGCGACTATAAGGGAAATTAACAGGCAAGCAAACGCTGATGTGAATATCACCGCTACGCGTGCAAGTTCAGGCAGTCTGACCGGTAATGCGAGAACCGCTATTGGCAATCGGCCCGTGTTTGAACTCAGAATAAACTACGGTAGCGGCAGGCAAGTACAAAGCTTTGGTACGGGCAGCGTAACAGTTTCTATCCCCTACATCCTGGGTGCCAATGAGCAGCCAAGTAATGTGCAGGCGGTGTATGCAGACGCAAACGGCGCAGTCCATTGGCTCACCAATTCCGTCTATGACAGTGTAAATCAGGTCCTGCGCTTTAGCACACCGCACTTTTCCACCTATGGCGTTGGCTACAAACAGACCAATACGACTTTCACAGATACAGCAAACCATTGGGCAAAAGACGACATTGGGTTCGTTGTTAGCCGAGGACTGCTAAGCGGCACTTCTGCAACAACCTTCAGCCCCAACACCACTATGACAAGAGGTGTGTTTGTCACAGCGCTGGGACGGTTGGCTGACGTCAACGTGAGCGAATACAAGCGCAGCAGCTTCACCGATGTTAAAAACGATGCCAATTACATGGGTTATATTGAATGGGCAAACAATAATAATATCCTAAAAGGTGTTGGTGATGGAAAATATGTGCCTGACCAGCCGATCAGCCGTGAGCAGATGGCGATTATTTTGCAAAACTACGCCAAAGTAACCGGTCTCACGCTGCCAAAGGTTTATGCAGCAAACACCTTTGCCGACAGCACCAAAATCAGCGCCAGTGCCAAGGATGCAGTAAAGCAGATGCAGACAGCCGGTATTATCAGTCCTAAAAATGGCAATATCTTTGACCCGCAGACCGCAGTCACTCGCGCCGAGGTTTCGGCAGTACTACACCGTTATGTTCAGATCATGATTGCCAGCGAAACCATGCAGGGGTGGAGAATGAACGATTCTGGCCAATGGATGTACTACGAAAACGGCAAGCCCGTCACTGGCAAGAAAAACATCTCTGGCACAACCTACACCTTTGACCAACACGGCGTCATGGCATATATTCCGAAGAAATGGAACTACACCAATAAAAATTAAGTTAAAGGGCGATAATGGCCACAAGTAGTTGCATCTGAGTGAGTTAGAGCCGATAAACGCAGGCGTCAATGTATTGAAGGTATCCACAAGCAACTAACCCAATAAAGTTTAATAAAAATTAAAAAGCAGTGTCAGCGCGTTACTTACAAGTGGCTGGTACTGCTTTTTGCTATATCAAAATTACTGAAAATTCAGCCCTGTCAAATAACTACAGTTAAGTGCTGTAAAAAATTACGCGCCTCATATTCAATACTTTTTCATTTTTCGCTCTATTTTCCTTAAAAACAATTCTGGATAAGAATGGTGCCAAACGTCCTGCAATAAATGAACACGTATAAATATTTTGAAAATAAATAAAGTAAAAATACAAGATTTTTATCTATTTTACAAGATTATTTAGAAAAAATTGTCATATGTGTAAATTGCTAAAACTGAACATGTATAGTATATTGAAAGTACAACAATATTACGAGGGGGTTTTTACATGGCAAGAAAATGGGACCATCTGTTTGTATCGCCAACAAAAGACAAGCACCCTATCCTAGACTCGGTTTATGATCACATGGGAAATCTAAAAACGGGTCGAACACTAGGCCAGACGTACGTAAGCAATGAACTATTTCCTGATGCGAATGTTAATTTTAGCCTTTCCTGGTTTTATGAAATACCAGAAGTGAATCCGATTGTGGGAGAGCATGTCCATGATACAGATGAATTGATCTTCTATATGCCCGCCTATTTGGGCAAAGATGATGACGTCAATGCCAGTTGGGGAGAAGCGACTCTTTATATCGAGGCCGAACCCTATAAAGTAACGGATAACTGCTGCGTGTATATTCCGAGAGGCGTACGTCATGGGCCTTTTGAGTGGAGTCGGATTGACAGACCGAATTTGTTCCTAACCGTGATGCTTAGCGGAGATTATACACGGGTGATGGAGGGACGGAAGTTCCGCCACGTTAACGGACAGTATGTACCGGTTGAAGATTAGACCATCAGGAGAGCACACTGTATTATCAACTTAAAGATGCTTTATAGTTAAAAAAGGAGATGTCGTTATGAACAGCACCTCAGCGTCAAGTGAAAGAGTTTTAGGTCGGTTGGATCTAATAGCCATCGCAGTGGGTAACGTAATAGGCGGCGGAATTATGTCTGTAGTGGGCGTTGCCATAGGCCTTACAGGGCGTTCCGTTGTTTTTGCACTTGTTCTATGTTCGTTAATGACTTTGGTTTCTATTTTGCCGAATATCTTCGCTTCGGCAACCATTCGAATGAATGGTGGTGTGTATACGCTGGCAGCTCTGCTAGGTGGCAAATTTTTTGCCGGTGTTTATATCGCATTCTGGCTTACCAACTTTTTTGGAGCATCACTCTATTGCACGTCATTTTCTCAGTATATGTTAACCTTTGTTCCGGGCCTGAATTTTAAGGCTGTGGCTATCACGATCCTGACTATCATTTTCCTGCTGAATTTGCGCGGCATCAAGGTGGCAGCCAAAGCGCAAAACATCATGGTAGTAGTGTTGATCGTGGCACTGATGCTATTTTCCTTCTTCGGATTCAGCCACGTTGCACCCGGATTTTTCGAGCAACCTGACTTTGTGCGCAACGGATGGTTCGGCATCATGTATGCAGCCGCACTGATGAACTTTGCTTGCGGCGGTGCAGGTTTCATCGTGAATTTTGGCCGTCACAGCAAAAACCCCACCCGTGATATCCCCATTGCAATTGTCATTGCTTCTATCGTTGTTACCGTAATCTATGCTATGGTGGCAGTTGTAGCTGCGGGTGTGCTTCCCATCAGTGAGGTGGAAGGCCAGTCGTTGGCTCTGGTAGCCTATCAAGTGCTGCCGTATCCTCTGTATCTGTTCTTCATGATTGGCGGCGCGATGATCGCCTTGGTTACCAGCCTGAATGCTTTGATGGGCTGGCTGCCTCCACCCGTTGTGCAGGCCTGCCACGACGGGTGGTTACCCAAGAAGTTTGGCGCACTCAACGAGAAGTATAATACCCCTCATTGGGTACTTCTGTTTGTTTACATCATGGCAACCTTAATCCTCCTCATGGGTTGGGACATCGACGCGATTGCAACACTGGGTACCTTCCTGTCCAACGCAGGTACCATTATTGTGGTTCTGACCCTGATCCGACTGCCGGACGTTGTTCCTGATTTGTGGGAAAAATCCATGTTCCACATCAACAATACGCTTTACCGCATTATTTGTTTGGCAGGCTGCGGAATGTGTATCGTTTTTGAGTACTTCCTGTTTGACATCCTTAATTCCTGGCAGAAAATTGGCATTATTGCTTATACCATTCTCGCTGTGATCTATGCCTTTACCCTGACTCACATCAAAAAAGGTGAGCGAATTCAAATTGAGATGAGCTATGAAGAGGCCTGATGGCTACATGCCAAAAGAGGAGAGGATAAAATGGGACAAATGGAAAAATGCCTGGGGCTGACACCAGAGAGCAGCAACGAAGAGATTTGCCGCACTGCATTTGACTTTGCGGTACAGATTGGATGGATGGCTTTTGCAACCATAGCCGTTGATGGAAAAACTCCCACGGTTCGGTACTTAGAAGTTCATCGGCTGGACGAAGATGGAAACCTTTATGTAGGAGCTTCCCTCGGAAAGCATTTTTGCGATGAATTGGTGATTAATCCTTATGCGAGTGCAGTTTCATTGAATACCATTTCCGTTCGGATCAGCGTACGGCTGGAGCCGGTGCCTCAAACGGAGACAGCAGTTTATGAACGGTATTGGAAACAAAACAAGGGAACCAAAGCCATGTATCACAAAGACCTTTCCAATTTTCAACTGTTTCGGTTCGTGGCGGGAGATGGCGAGGTGTTCCACGTTTACCGGGACGACGGGATTGCCAGAGTGCGCTTTTCCTTTGGAAAAGCGCAGCCCCGGCCCTGGAGCTATACTGTGAGTGATCGCTGCGTTGGCTGCGGAATATGTGTTGAAAAGTGCATGATGGACACCATTTTACTCCGGGACGCAAAGGCACAGATCCAACATTACGGATGCAATGAATGCGGCATCTGCTGCAATTCCTGTCCGGTAGGAGCCATTCACAAAAATGAATTTGTTCCTTCTGGCAAGGAGGAAGGGGGGGCGGAATGAATCAGCAATTTCCGCATCTTTTCAGCCCTCTGAAAATCGGCCCTCTCACAATGCGCAATCGTATTGAGGGCGCCCCTATGGGGTTTTCAGATACGCTGACAAACGGGTATTTTTGCAAAGAAAACGTAGAGATGTACCGTGCCTTTGCCAAAGGCGGCGCCGCAATTGTAACTGTAGGTGAAACCAATGTGGACGGGTTTTCCGGACGTGCGCATGACCGCACCACGGAACTGGATAACCGGGATATATTGCCGAGTCTTCTAGAGGTTTCCGATGCAATTAAGCAGCACGGAGCCATCGCATCCATTGAACTGATTCATCCGGGACACTGGGCGAATCCCAAATATACCACCGGCCCCAAGATTTACAGTGCCAGTGCTTCTGTTCAGCATCGATATGGACAGGATTACCCTGTTGAAGAAATGAGCGAGGAGGTGATTGAACGGGTAGTGGAATCATTTGGAAATGCAGCGTATATGGGTAAAGTGGGCGGATTTGAAATGTGCATGATTCACGGCGCTCATGGTTGGCTGATCTCACAATTCTTATCGCCCACGGAAAACCACCGCACGGACCGCTTTGGCGGAAGCCTGGAAAATCGAGCACGGCTGTCACTGATGATCATCGAACGAATCCGCCAGAAGTGTGGAAAAGACTTCCCCATTGAGTTCCGTCTTTCAGGTAAAGTGCAATCGGATGGGGAAAATGAACTTCAGGAGAGCGTTCAATTTGCCAAAATGCTAGAAGGAAAGGTGGATTTGCTCCATGTTTCTGTATCTAGCTTTTCTAAAAAAAACTCTGTTCCACGGATGTTTCCGACCATGTTTTTGCCGGATTCCTGCAATGCCGATATTGCGGCAGAAATCAAAAAGCACGTTAAAACCCCCGTTGTAACGGTAGGCCGTATTGGATACCCGGAAGAGATGGAAAACGTCATCGCCTCGGGACAGGCCGATGTGGTGGCCATGGTACGCGGACTGATGGCAGACCCGGAATTGCCTAGGAAGGCAAAGGAAGGGCGCTGCGATGAGATTGTTCCGTGTCTGCGCTGCAATACCTGTTTAAGTGAGACGTTTGTATCTCTGCTGCCTTACGCCAGCCGGGCCATGAAGTGTGCTGTTAATCCCACTTGCGGACGCGAATTTCAGGATCGTTTTTGGGAGAAGCCACGGCGAAGCTATCGCGTATTGATTGCCGGTGGTGGTCCTGCGGGAATGCAGGCAGCCATTACCGCGGCAGATTGCGGGCACGAGGTTATCCTATGTGAAAAGTCCAGTGTCCTGGGCGGAGCATTATTAAAAGCGGAAAAAACTGCTTTTAAATGGGATGTTGCAAACTATCGCCGTTCACTGATTGCACGGGTAAATGCCCGCAAAGTCAAAGTAATCTTGAACACAGAAGTGACAGAGAATCTCTGCCGACAGTATTTACCCGACGTTTTGATATGTGCCATCGGAGGGGAACCAGCTGCTTCCGACCTGCCCGGTGCCGACTTACCCCATGTGTTTTTCGCCGAGGACTGTAATCAATTTGCAAATCAAATCGGGGAAAGCGTAGTAATCGTTGGTGGCGGGATGACTGGAATCGAAGAAGGTCTGAATTTGGCGATGAAGGGAAAGAAAGTGACAGTCCTCAGCAGATCTCCCGTGATGGCCAAAGACGGTAATTTCCGCGGAAGAGAAGCGCTGATGCAGGAAATTGAGAACTATCCCAATTTCTGCGGAATCACCTCTGCCGCAGCACAGAGAATCACACCGGATGGAGTTGTCTATTGGAATAAGGATGGCAACGAGAAGATGATTCATGCTGACACAGTACTGTTGGCCACCGGACGAATCGCGTTAAACGACCAAGCAGAGTCCATGAGAGATTATGCACCGGAATTTGCGGTTGTGGGAGACTGTAAACGTGCCGGAAAAATCATTGATGCCGTGCGCGGTGGATATCACGCTGCGAGGAATATTTACTAAACTATACTTGTAGACGAGCGCGTCCATGAGCCATGCTCATGGACGCGTTTTTCAGTGAAAGAACGGTTGAAAAATGTGCGCTCATAGGATACAATGAGGGCATAGTGAGGAAGGAAGTGACCCCGTGGCAGTAAAGCGCGAAAAGTTAATTTTATTTCACTCCAACCGCCTTTTTATTGAAAACGGGTACGATAATACCACCATGCGGCAAGTGGCGCAGGAAGCTCAGGTGAGTCTTGGTTTAGCTACTTATCATTTTCAGAGTAAGCGGCGGCTGGCAGTGATGGTGATAGGGCGGTACTTAGAATATTTGAAGGGTGTCGTAATGCAATTGGTGGATGCCAAAAGTCAGCCCATGGTATCGTCTGCTGCGATGGTGCGGTTGGCAATTGAATTCTTCTTGTCCCATCCCTGCAAACAGTTTTATCTGGATTGCTTGGAACGGGATATTTACACAGAAGCAATTCAGGCTCAGGGTAACCAATCCATGAAAGGCATCATGACAATGTATCAATTTGGTGTGTCAGAAGAAATGATGGCTCTGTTTGACAACTATGTACCGCCGGCTGTGGAAAAAATTTTAATATTAGAAAAAGAAAAAGGAAATTTTCCCAACACAACGTACGATGAGGTTCCGGAAATAGTGTTTTCAGTGTCAGTGGATCGATTTTTGGGTCGAGACGTGATTCGGCAGGCCGTTCAAGACGGAAAACAGGTGGCGCAGGAAGCATTGGTAGCCATTCCGAAAAATATCACATCAACCCTTTTTCTGGATGAATTCGATTAACGGATAAAATGCTGCTTTCATAACGAGAGAATGTCATCCATGCGAAAATCTATTGACAGAATGTCCTAACGCGTTAGAATCCCCATGAGGTCTAATGCGTTAGAATTTTTTTGGTGGGAAGCGTATGGTTATGCCAATAGTTTTTGAAAGTGAGCATCAGTTTAGAGTCATTCTCTAGGAGAATGAGCCTGTGAACTCTACGCAGCTTGCAAGGAACGACTGGGGTGGAGCAAGACCACAACCTACACCGTAATTTGTCGCCTTTCAGATCGGGGTGTTGTCAAGAATGAAAACGCCACTGTTACTTCCGTCTGCATCCGGTTAAGCCCACGCTCGATGCACTCCACAGAGGCATAAAACGACTTGGGTCAATAGCGATATTAACTTTTAGCCTGTTTATTCCTATCGTATTTTCCCTCAATTGCTCCAGCAGCCCCTGGCATCCGGCCTCAACCGCCTGCACCTGATCCACTTTTTATGCGCGATAGGTCAAAGGGCCGTCACACAGGTCTTTATGCTGCGTTCGATTGTAGCATTTTTAGATGGGAATTCGGCGCCCTTTTTCAAATTATTCTGTTCGATAGTGCTCACTTCTTTTGTTTTGTTTTATAAAAAAGGCTGGCATTCGCAATGAATGCCGGCCTTGGGTCGAATATAATACAGACCACTTTCAGACACGGAGATCTAAATTGTTTTTGCCGTGGAATCGAAAATCATGAAGGAAAAGATGCGAACCGCTTGCTGGGTCTGATTCGCATCTTTTATTTAACCTTATATCCTAAAAATTATAGATAGCTCTTATTTGAAATAGTCAATTATACTCCCAGGGTATCCCTAGAGGTATGGCATCTTATCTTAATAAGCAATAGACGCAATTGAGCAATGTTCTGAATTGTAAAATTTATCAATAATGAGAAACTCGTCGATAGATGCAACAATAGTAGAGCCCTCGAGACAATAGGACGTATATGTGGTGACTTGTGCTTTTCACTAAACTATTGCAATATTCTAAGAACTATCTCATAATTAAAATGCACAAAATTACCAGAGCTTAAAATTACGTTGCGGGGGCGACAGCTTGTTTATT
>JAYFNI010000007.1:0-275673 GCA_034933525.1 Candidatus Fimivivens sp. | reverse complement strand
TCGCTTTCGCAAGACCCTAAGGTTACAAGGGTCATTTGTACATTTCTCAATGTTGTTTAATTTTCAAGGTCCGCCCTGCGTTTTCGCAGGTGAGATTTAGTTTATCACAATCAAGAACCTTTGTCAACAACAAGTTTTCTTTTTTGTGGCTTTCAGCGAGTTTTCTTTGTGTCTCTCGCAGACAGCTTTGCTATAATATCATGCCACGCCAAAGATGTCAACACTTTTTAGAAATTAATTTTGCAATTATTATTCTTGCCTTATGGTTGATATTTTATGTAGCCTTTGTTATAATATTTGTCGGTATAAAAAAGCGCTTATATCATTAAGTATGCGCCCGTAGCTCAGCTGGATAGAGCGTTGGACTCCGACTCCAAAGGTCGCAGATTCGAATTCTGTCGGGCGTACCAAAAGGTCCTTATTTAGGATCATCAAAAAAGAACCACCTTTCGTCTAATCGAGAGGTGGTTCTTTTTTTGCTTCCACACTAAACTGCTAATCGTTTTAACCATCAAGCTGCTTTGCGTTCTTCCTCAGAAATCAGATAAGTGCTGGGGTCCACATACTTCCCGTTTTCTCGCACTTCAAAATGAAGATGCGGCCCGGTTGCAGCGCCCGTGGCACCAATTTTGCCAATCTGTTGTCCCTTTAATACGGATTCTCCATCTGAGACCAGAATTTCGCTCAAATGTGCATAGAGCGTAGTAACAGTACCACCATGATCGAGAATGATATAAAGCCCGTATCCTGTAACGGGTTCGTTTGGTGCCTTTATAAAAGCAATAGTACCATCCTGCGCGGCAACTACCGGTGTACCGACGACCTCCTTACCGCCAATGTCAATGCCGGAGTGAAAATTCTGTCCATTCAAAATCCATCCATATGGTGTGATTATGTGGCCGGCTTCGGGTGCGGGCCATACCATTGTGCCGCCAACATACTGGGATTGGCTGTCGGATGAAATACGCTCAAATAAATGCTGCACTTCATCTTCAAGTTGGCTCTGCATTTCAGCGGCTACACTTTCGCTTTCTAAGGGGGCCTTATCTGCGGCCTCAATGATTTCAGTTCCCGCTTTGACTTCCGGATCGGTCGCCGCAATAGATGTCTCTTGTGAAGAGGACGCCTGCGCAGGTGTCGTATTTTTAAATACACTCACAGAGGAAAGCGGCGCACAGCCAATCAGAAGGCTTCCAACGATAACAAAGGTGGCCCAAACGACAAGCGCCATCCGTCCGTTTTTCTTATAAGCGGAGTTTGCTATCTGCTGAATTCTAATTTTCATATGTTTTTCTCCTCCAACGAATTGTGTATTGAGCATCATGCGTTTTACTGGGGCAGACTGTAGCTGAGACAAAATTGCAAAACCATATTCCTTGCGAGACACACCATCACTTTGCACAACGTCTTCGTCGCAGGAAATCTCCATTGCATTTTCAGCTTGCCATACCAACAGATAAACAAAAGGATTGTACCAATGCAGTGCTAAAGATATCATTAACAGCAGTTTGTACCATAGATCGTGCCGCTTATAATGCATCAGTTCATGTTTAAAGATGCTATCCATCTGCTGTTTTGACATATTCAAGTGTGGAACGAGAATTCTAGGCCGAATAAATCCGACCAGCATCGGACTGGCAATCCTTATACATGTACAGAGCCGAATTGGGCGACTGATTTTCAACATTGTTTGGTTTTGTTTATAAAGGGCGTTAACCGCCGGGTCTTGCACCGGAGTGCTCCACCGGTCAAGCTCACGCCTCATTCGAATATGTGCTATAAGGTGAACCAAAAAGAACACGGTTGCACCGGCAATCCAGACCATAGCTGCAATACCCATCCACGATATTCCAACCAGTCCAGAGGGAGTTTCTGCTCCACCCAGTAGCTTGACAGACTCAGCCTCTGCAAATGCACGCGCGGCAATAGAGGGGTCTTGATCCAGATAATAGACAGCCTCTCCAACTGAGAGCAAAAAGGGAGAGATGTCATAAACCGGAATTGAAATCAACAGGCGTAGCGCGAACACTAGCCATACCCAATAGTTCAGTTGTGGGGTATATTGTTTGCGTAAGGTTGGTTCGACCATGCTATATAGAAGTATAAGCGGTGATAGCGACAGTGTAACACCCAGAAAAGCTTTGAAAATCACGGTGAACAAACTCATTCCCCGCTTTCTTCCAGCAACTTTTTAAGCGCCTCAATATCCTCTTCACTGAGCGAATTGCTTTTAAACAGCGTTGCAAAAAGCTTAGCAGGCGAATTCTCATAGAGTTTTTCAATCATGCCACCAGCCTCGTGAATTCGGTAGTCTTCCACATTGACAAGAGGCGTGTAATAATTCAGTCGACCAATCTTTTCACATTTGATAAACTGTTTGCTCACCAGCCGGTTTAAGGTCGATTGCAGCATTTGCAGGTTACAGTCTTTTCTTTGGCGCAATCGCTGTAAAAGCTCCCCTGTGTCAATGGACTCCAAACTCTGCCAGATTAATAGCATCACCTCCAATTCAGCATCGGGTAAACGCTTAAAGTAGTTCATAACTTACTCCTTTCCGTAACAACGACAAGATTGTCTAACAATTATTTAGTTGTTTAAAGTTTAGGACGTTTTAATCAGTTTGTCAAGTACTTTACGTTGAAAATTTACTTATTTATTATGAGCCTTGCAAAGCTTTGCGCATTTGATCCTTGCGCATTTAAAAGACTGCTTGCTAGCTTTTACCTTTTGAGCAGCAATCTGGTTCCAAAGCTTATAATTGCAATCCCAACAAGCACGTTAAGAATTTGTATAGCTATACTAGGTAAAAAACGACCACAGACGCCGGCCAAAAATGCTACAGCTGTTAAAAACAGTACTGTTGCTAAAACACAGCCTAGCGCAAAGAGAAAAAGCTCTTTTTTGCTCAAGCCGTGTTTAGCCACTTGGAGAGATAAGACACCGCCCCAAAATAAAATCGTCAGCGGGTTGGAAGCCGTTAGAAATAACCCTTGCGCAAACAGGCTCATACCCGTGGGTTGAGAAAACACTGCCATTTGAGGGAGCAGCGAGAAGCCCAAACCTCCCGCAACCATATTTGCACCAAAATATGCAAGCACAAAAGCGCCCAAAATTTGAACTACTGCTTTTACCTTCGCCTGATATAGCACGACAGCAACTCCGCCACAGGATAGGGCGATATATAGCGCGTCAACAAGTGCAATAGCTGCCACAAGGCATAAACCGTAAAGCACTCCCTGCGTTACAGCGGTGTTAAACACCATCAGACACATCGGTCCTATCGCCAGTTGTAGTAGCATACCAAATTTTAATCCGCGCCAAACCATTACAGCACCCTTTCCCTCTTTATATATTTAGTTCTTCCTTTAAAGTCGTCAGCGTAATAATAGTGTTTGAGTTTGAAACACCGTCAATCTTTTTAAGAACACTACATAAAAAGTTTTCCATTGCCTGCGTGTCTTCTAAAGCAACCTTAAGCAGATAGTCATAAGCGCCAGCAATATGGTGGCATTCTAAAACACAGGGGTGTTGTACAATCTGGCTTCTAAAGCAATCAATATGTGCTGTGGTATCAATATTAACAAATACAAACGCTAACAATCGCTGGCCAGTTTGATACCGGTCGACCTTAACGGTGTATTGTTTAATGATGCCATTTTGCTCAAGTTTCTTAATGCGTTCGGAAACGGCGGGTACCGAAAGACGTACTCTTTTGCTTATTTCAGAGGCAGATGCACGCCCGTTTTCTTTTAACACCTCAAGAATTGCGGTGTCAATTGTGTCCATAGCTATCCCTCCTTTAACCTATTTTATTAAATTGTCTTAATATCGTAAACAGATTTACAAAAAACAAAAATATTTTAAGAGAATTAGTAATTCCATTTAAAATTATAAAGTATTGCAAAATGCAATCCCGATTATAGCTTGATAATTAGGCTATCTCAATACAATTTAATGTTTCTGTTTCCACTAGAGCCCACCAAAGCCAAAATTATATAGATTCATCGCATAGAGGTTCAAGCGACGGGCTGTTAATTTATGTTCCGCGTCTCACAGTTCCCTTTATTAATGTATAATGCCTGCTCTTACCTAGCAAAAACCAGCTTGTTTTCAATTAATTATGCACGATATAAACTTTGCGCTGGACAACCATCCCCTTTCTATGATAAACTCTTTCTCAGTTTAAACTTTAGCGCTTTAAATTGAAAGGAAAGAAAGGCTGATTGACATTAATGAACATTCTGGTTTGTATGAAGCAGGTTCCGGCGACTTCCGAAGTGGAAATCGACGCCGAGACCGGCTCCTTAAAGCGGCTTGGCACGGCAGCCCGTACCAATCCATATGATCTTTATGCGCTGGAAGCGGGGTTACGAATCCGTGAGTGCGTCGGCGGCAAAGTCACCGTACTTACAATGGGGCCACCCCAGGCCGAATCTATGATGCGCGACGCCTACATGATGGGGGCCGACGATGCAATTATTCTCTCCGACCGAAAATTTGCAGGTTCTGACGTGTTGGCGACCTCCTACACACTGTCGCAAGGAATTCGCCTGTTAGGTGACGTCGATCTGATTCTTTGTGGACGTCAAACTACCGATGGCGACACCGCACAGGTTGGCCCTGCCATCGCTGAACATTTGGGCGTTCCGCATGCGGCCTGGGTGAGCAAAATCCTCGAGGCAGATGAAACCGGCATCACAGTTGAACAGGTTTTAGCTTCTGTCCTGCAAAAGTCCCGATTAAACTTTCCCTGTCTGATAACCGTTGAGAAAAATGTTTGCGTGCCGCGTCTTCCCTCTTACCGTCTTAAGCAGAGAGCGCTGGCCCATCCGGTACAAACGCTGTGCTTTGACCAATTGCCGGGCAAAAACCTTTCCCGCTGCGGGCTAGTCGGTTCACCCACTCATGTTGAAAACATGTTTGCGCCACCTACAAATGCAAAAAAAGTACTGCTTACCGGCAGTACAACTGAAAAGGCTGATTTTTTAATTAAAGTTTTAAAAGAAAAGCGGTTGCTTGAAGGGGGTGCGCGCGCATGACTGCGTTAAACTTTAATGCCACCGTCTGCGATCTATGCGAGAAGTGCCTTCAGAAATGCCCCTTCGGCGCGCTGAGTGTTGAAGCTAACGCCATTGTTATCAACGAAAAATGCCGTATGTGCGGTGTTTGTGTTAAAATCTGCCCCCAACGTGCACTCACATTTGAACAAAAGCCGCTTAAGAGCATTGAGGAAAAGGGCAGCTGGAAGGACATTCTAGTGTATGCCGAACAGGAAGATGGCCAAATACATCCTGTTACATATGAATTGATTGGTGAAGCGCGTCGTCTGGCGGACAAGGTTGACTATAAGGTATGTGCTGTTATCATTGGCGGAGAAAGCACCGTGAAAAATGCAGAAAAGCTGCTATCCTATGGCGTTCAGGAGGTATTTGCCTATGAACACCACAGCTTTGAAGGCTTTAAGGCTGACTGCTACACCAACGCCATGGCAGATTGCATTGCGCAGCTTCGCCCTTCGGTCGTTTTAATTGGTGCAACAGCTCTGGGACGTTCGCTGGCACCCCGATTGGCAGTTCGCTTCCACACCGGATTGACCGCCGATTGCACAAAGCTCGATATTCGTCCAAACAGCGATCTGGTTCAGATTCGTCCCGCATTTGGTGGTAATATCATGGCGCAAATTCTTATTGCTGAAGCGCGGCCACAGTTTGCTACGGTGCGCTACCGCGTGATGGATAAGGCTAAAAAGGTTCTTGCTCCCACAGGAAAAGTCACCGTAATGCCAGTATCTAACGCAGTGATCCAATCTGGCATGGAAGTACTGGAAGTCACGCCGATTAAACGTGAAAAATCCATTGAGGAGGAGGATATCCTCGTGGTTGCCGGACGCGGCGTTAAAAATGAAGAAGGTGTGGCACTTGTGCGTCGCCTTGCTGACGCACTGGGTGGACAGCTCTGTTTTACCCGCCCAATGGCCGAAAACGGCCTTGGTGACAACGCGCATCAGATCGGCCTTTCTGGCCGCACAGTACGCCCTAAGTTGATTATCACCTGCGGCGTGTCAGGCGCGATTCAGTTTGCTGCCGGCATGAACGGCAGCGAATGCATTGTCGCTATCAACTCCGACCCCGATGCGCTTATTTTTAACATCGCCAGCTATTGTATCGTGGATGACCTGTTTGCTGCGGTTCCCGCACTGTTGGCGCAGCTTGCCGCCGAAAAAAAGGAGGCCGAATAATATGCCTTTTCCATATAATAAGCCCGACTCTGTTGGCATTGAATATTTAAAATCCGTCACCTCGCCCGACCGCGTAACGATTGGTGCCGATATTCTTCCGGAATACCACCACGACGAAATGCCGGAATACGGCGTTTTCCCGCCCGATGTCTATATTGAGGCTGAAAACGTCCAAGAAGTCTCGGCCGTCATGAAATATGGCTATGATAACAATATACCGGTCGTCGTGCGTGGTGCAGGCACTGGTCTGGCAGGGGGCGCCACCTGTAAATATGGCGGGATCATGTTATCACTAATGCGCATGAACCGCATCTTCCCCATTGATCATAAAAACCAGACTATCACCTGCGAACCAGGCGCGTTGCTCTTGGATGTACAAGCTGCCGCAGCCGCCGAAGGGCTGTTTTACCCGCCCGACCCCGGCGAAAAAACCGCCACTATTGGCGGCAACGTCATCACAAACGCGGGTGGCATGAAGGCAGTGCGTTATGGTCTCACCCGTGATTTTGTCCGCTGCATGGAGGCGGTGCTGCCTGACGGCTCAATCATGAACTTTTCCTCTAATGTGGTGAAAAACACGACGGGCTATGATGTTAAGGATCTTGTCATTGGTTCCGAGGGCACACTTTGTATTTTGACACAGGTCACGCTCAAGCTTTTGCCCGCGCCCAAATACACCTGCACGCTGGTGATGCCGTTTCCCGACCTGGAATCTTGCGCCGACATGGTACCACAGGTGCTAAATCTCCCCTTTACCCCCACAGCCATTGAGTTTTTGGAACAGGAACTCCTCGAAATTGTTGAGCGTGCGCTTAACAAGCCCTTTCCGGTCAGAGACGGCGGCGCGGTACTCATCGTCATGTATGATGCATCCAGCCGAGAAGAGCTTGAGTCTGCATGTGACGCGGCGTGTGAATCGGCGCTGGCTCACGGCGCTTTAGATTGTTTGATTGCAGATACCCCTGAGCGCATTGCTTCCGTCTGGAGTGTGCGTGGTGCCATTTTAGAAGGCATGAAAGCCGACTCGGTCTCACAGGAGGAATGCGATGTGGTGGTGCCAAGAAGCGCCATCGCAGATTATGTTAAAGCGGCCAAGAAAATTGCTATGGCACACGGTATCCGCGTTGAGCCCTGCGGACATGCTGGCGATGGTAACATCCACACTGAGCTGCTTCGTGACCCCGGTATGAGCGATGAGGATTGGAAAACCGCCACTCACGCCTGCCTTACAGAATTATATGCTCTCGCTAAAAAGTTGGGCGGACAGCTTTCGGGCGAACACGGTATTGGCAACGGGCGTCTGGAATTTCTCGAGCCATTTCTCGGCAGTCGCATGATACAGCTTTATAAATCCATCAAATTGGCTTTTGACGAAAAGCTGGTTTTAAACCCTGGCAAAGTTATCGAGTTCAACACCTAAGGCAATCAGACATATTATTCAGACGAAAGAGAGAGTTTATTATGGGTAAAAAAAAGTCTTTACTGGTTGACAAAAATCGCATGCCCTTAGCCATCGGCGTCGCATTTGTCGCATTTACCACGCAGTTTGGCGGCGGTTTTGCTTCTGGCGCGCAGATTTATGCCTATTTTATCAACCACGGTGTTTGGTGCCTGTTCCTGCCGTTCTTTACCCAGTTTTTATACGCGCTGTTCTTCTGGTACGGTATGCGCTACGCCTACCGCAATAAGCTTTATGACTACCGCAGCTTTTCTGACCAGTTTTATGGCAAGTATCGCTACCTGTTTTCGAATCTTTTTGAAGTTACCTATCTTATTATGATTGGCACCGCCTCTGCGGCGGCCTTTGCAACCGGCGGCTCCACACTTAACATGTTGTTTGGCCTCCCATACTGGCTATGCACCCTAGTCGTCGGCGTGTTTATTGCGGTTATCGCACTTTATGGCACGACTATGGTCCGCAAGGCAGCAGCCACTCTTTCGGTACTAATTATCCTGGGCTTAATCATCGTACTTGTTCCCAACATTATCGCCCAGTGGGGTGCCATTGGGGATTCTGTCGCCAAAATGGCTAACGGCGCTATGAGCGTAACCTCCAAAGAAAGCGGGACTTTCGGCGCGGCGCTAAAGCTGGCCTTTCTCTATTTCCTGTTCCAACTGCCGTCTGTTTCGGTCATGTATCAGCATGTAGAGCCTTTGACCAGTGAAAAACAGGTCAATCAGGCCGCCATCTACATCTTTATTACGAACACCGTCGCAATGATGCTGGCTATTGTCGGTTTGCTGGCTGTTGCTTTTGTCCCAGAGCTAGTCGGCGCTTCTGTGCCCATGCTGGTGCTGGTGCAGAATGGTGTCGGTGCGGGTTTACTCACGCCCATCATTTCCATTCTGATTATTTTGGGCGCGGTTTCTACTGGCGTGAATATGGTCTCCGGCATCGTGACCCGCTGCGTCAACGCAATGGAACGCCGTATTTCCGAACCTGAAAAACGCGCTTCGGGTCACCAAATGCGCAACATCGCTTTTTCGGTGTTGTTTACCACAATTGCATTTGGCATTGCGCAGTTCGGTTTGATGGCAGTTGTCAAAAAAGGTTATGCCTATCTGGGATACGCAGGTCTGATTTCGGTTTTCATTCCGTTTGTGGTGCGTTTTATTGTAGATTATTCTAAAAAAACTAAAGCATAAAGTTTTTGCATTTCTAAGGGCGGCAGAGCGTATGACCTCTGCCGCCCTTTTTTATAAACTCCAGTTTATTAACTATACCAGCATTTGTTTGAACTTTGGTAATTTGTAGGCGCTTGTTTTATGGTCCTTAGTAATATCTTTTAGAGGGTTACACGCTTCTACAAAAGACAAGGCGGTGGTTCAATAAAGAACCGCCGCCTATTAATTAAAATATTGACACACATACACGCTTATTGAAGCGCCACGTAAATATTCACCTCGCAGTTTCCGCTGCCGTCGTTACTGACATATTCCTCAAAATCACCGGTATAACTGCGTGAAAGCGGCATCGCCCATATTTCGGCCCACGCATTGGAAACAGCTTTCACTTGATCGCCAAACACTACAAATTTTGCGTAGCGCCCCTGTGGAATCACCCTTTGAACCACGCCTGTTGGCAGCGTACTAATGCGTGTGACCTCACGTCCAACTGTGACATCGTATTCCTCATGCGCACTACCGGAATAATCTGAATATAGCCCCACTGCAAATTCATTTGCCTTATCAGCAATTGAAAAAAACAGTCCCTCCTCAAAAAGCTGCTGCCACAAACCGCCAATCACTGCGCCCATGTCGGGAGCGGTGTTAGAGGTCCGAGCGGCAAGCCCCACGATGGTTTTTTCTTTTAATGTGACAATATCATAGTTCATAAAGCCATCTCCTATTTATTAATAGCTTCATTTTACACCTGATAATATGACAACATCTCGTCATATTTCATATTGCGCGCAGGCCATTTTTAATTTTTTGTGAAGGGCCTCGCGCACATAAAGCGGCTCAATGACATATAGGTCCGCACCAAAG
Organism: Candidatus Fimivivens sp.; assembly: GCA_034933525.1. GTDB lineage: Bacteria > Bacillota > Clostridia > Oscillospirales > Ruminococcaceae > Yanshouia. The sequence goes on along the minus strand of JAYFNI010000007.1, from coordinate 265,946 downwards.
GTCATCAGGTATTGATAAAGCCATTCGTTTTCCGGAAGAGAAAACCGAACTAAGAAAGAGCCGTCCTCACATTTTTGGATATCATCTCGGTTTAGCTCATCAAGTACGCGGTACGTGAGCGCCGTAGTAATGCGTGCCGTTATTCCAACAGTGGGCATTTTGTAAGGCTGATTGCTTGTAGGTGGGGGTAATTCGCGCCGCTCAAAAGTCTCTAACAAAAGCACAGGCTCCCCCATACGCGACAGTTTAAAATATCGAAAGTCCTGCCGCAGTCTGCACCACGCCAGTAGATACCAACTTCTTTCGCGAAACATAAGTTTTAAGGGCTCAACCAAACGCCGGGCAGTTTTTCCGTCCGCTCCGCTGTAGTCTAACTCTACCACCCGTTGCCCCAGTATTCCCTGCTTCAAAATATCAAAGATACTGCCGCTTGGATCATTTGGGTTCCAAGCTGAAAAGTCAATCTCTATCCAATCGGCCCGCTCGCCGCCAAATAGCGCCGAAAGCTTACCAAGCACAGCACCGGCTTCATCAATTTTAACAGCGTGCATACCGTTGAGCGATGCTAGAATGCTCTGTTTTTCCTGCTGCGTCAGCACCGATTTGTTAAGGACAAAATTGTCAGTCAGGCGAATGCCACCCCCCGCCCCTTTGGTGGCATAGATGGGTATACCCGCCTGAGACAGCACTTCAACATCGCGGTAAATTGTTCGCATCGACACGCCAAAATGCTCAGCCAGTTCTCCAGCCGTCACCTTCTTTTTATCCAGCAACAGATAAACCATTTCGAACAGCCTGCCAATCTGCATCTTAAATCGCCTCCATGTTTATTATAAAGAAATCCCGATTGAAAATGAAGCTGTTCTCTCTATTTTGTTATCCCTTAAAACTAGGGGCTTTTTTGGTTTAACACCCTCGTTTTTTGCCGTTTAATTGTGAATTTAACAAAAACATGTTAAGATAAAACAGAATAGGTCGATTTATGTTTAATGACAGTTATAGCAGCGGCTTTATCGATAGAGAAATAAGATTTCGGGTGGTAACAAAATGAGCAAAACATCTGTTTTTAAACGAATAATTTCAACGGTTTTAGCAGCAGGCATGGCACTTGGTAGTATGACTTCGGTCAATCAGGTCTTAGCAGCCGACCAATATTATATTCGCTTTTATGATCCGATAACAAAAGCGATCTCCACCAACCAGACGCTGGTTGAAGGCAGCCCCATCACGATACAGGCCAAGCTTCCGGACAGCTACGATTTTTCGATGACGCCGTTTGCCGTGCGTCAAACCAGTGGCGGCGCCTCCACTCCCGTTCCAATCGCCGATTATTTTCAGATTGTCACCAATACGATAGGCAGCAACTATAGCTTAACGCCCAAAGAACTCACCAGCGGATCTTCGTCGGAATTTACGCTGGAAGCCTTGTACACCGCCAATGTCAAAGATGGCTCTGCGGTCATTTCATCCCCCAGCGATTCGAGAAATTTTGCAGTAAGCGCTATTTCTGAGGCCTCTATTCCTATTACGGCCGATAGCTCACTGACATTTAAAGTAAATAGCAGCCAATTGGAGGGCGATTCAACCATCGCATTTAGCAACGTTCTTACCGCAACCGGCTATTTTGAAAATAAATATGACGGAGAGGTTGTTACGGCTCAGGCTATCGCCGTTGAAAAAGGTATCCGCTATATTCCTGTAACTATCTACCCAAAGACGGGCAGCGATGTGCCTACCCCCCTGAAGTTTAAGATTTATCTGGAGGGTATTCCGACCAACTATTTGTTTTTAAAGGATACCGTGTTTCGCGTCGCTTTTACTCGCCAGACCATATCGCCGTTAATTACCACCGTCATCAACCGCCAGAAGGCAGTGGATGACACCCGTGATAGTGTGCTGCAAAACCCGACAACAACCGGTGTAACGACCACTGGAGAATCTTACATTCAGCTTACCAGCGGCGAAACGCTGCAGAGCATTCAAAACAGCTTTATCGTTCTTTCCCAGATACACCGTTATAACATCGACGTCAGTCTTGAATGGAAATGGAAGCCGGATAATGATCTGTATAAAGACGATTTACAGGTTCAACGAACCAATGACCCCAAAAAGCAAGCTATTACCATTGTGCAGCGCCGTGAGGAGGATATTACCGGCAGCCTGCTGGTGACTGCTACTTACAATTATACCTATGTTGATAAAGACGGTGTAACACAACCCGGCAGCAAATCCTCCACTGCGGGTAAAATTCCTATCATGATATACGGCACCGGCAAACCCCCAACGTTCACCCCATTTGAATCCTATACCGGCAGCCAGACCGGCCCGGATACCGTCACGCAGGTTACCGCCTTCCCCCAGACTATGAGTTTGGACGTCTATTCTGGCAAGCCCGCCTATGCCGCCGGCAGCAGCGCCCCTAATGCACCTTATAAGCTGACAACCACCATGTTCTTCGGTGATGGCCGCGGAAAGGCTTCACGCGCGGTCATAAAGCAAAATAGCAACGGCGGGGAGCTGGAAGTGTATGTCGAGGGATCTCCGGTTGCTTACACCTTTGGCACGGATATTTTGAATGTAGGCAACTACAAATCACTTGAAATTGTGGCAAAAAAGCGTGGACAGACCAACCTGCAGGTGCTTTTCTATAATACGAATAATGAGCTTATGTCCAGCTACACCGTTATGCAGAATTTCTATGTTGAGGACTCTACTCCCAGTGCTGATGGCACGCTGGCTAGTCTTGCGCTGAAGGGTTTTCCCACCGCTCAAAAGAAAGATATTTTCGAAAAGGTCTATCCCAACAGCCTGATTTCTTTCGACTATGAACCTGATAAGAATGCCTATACTATTCCGCTGCCCAATGCCGTTGAGGCCGTGACACTTACGCCTAAACTTACTGTTGGCACTGGCGCCAATACCAATATTATCTTTACATCACAGGCTGATCCGGTTGCGTCGGGTTCGGCCTCTGAGAAAATTGCGCTCGAGGCCGAAATCCCTGTCACAGTTCGCATTACCGTCACAGCGCAGGATGGCAGCACCAACTCTTATACCTTGACCTTGCTGCGTCAAGCACCAAGCAATGACTCTACCCTTTCCTCATTGGAGGCTTATAAAACAACTGACTCAAACACCAACCTGATCACCGGCTTTTCTCCCGGTGTAAATGCGTATGCTATAACCGTTCCTTACTCCACCACAGAACTGGACGTTACAGCGGTGCCCAATAGTCCTTGGGTTACTATGGACGGCAACAGCGCCATCACCTGGGGTGGCCCTGTGAAAGCGCTGTCTTTAACCGAGCGTATTCTTAAGTATTTTACAAAGGATCAGACCAGCACAACATTTACGCTCAACCGCCCGAAAGCGGTCGACGGCGTGTTTGCGCCCAGCGCCCTGACAACCATTACTGCCAAAGTTACAGCGGAGGATGGAAGCACTGTCTCGACTTACACGTTAAATGTCACTTGCCTTGCACCGAGCACCAACACGAATCTCAAATCTCTTTCTGTAGCCGGCAAGACCGGCACGGTCTATCCGTTTGAATACGGCATTACTTTTGCGCCAAATCTGAAGGATTATCTTGTTTATATTCCCTACTCAACCAGCACTTTAACTCTTACAACGCAGGCCGAGGATGATGTCACCTCGCTTGCGCTGGCGCTAGATGCTGGCAGTTACAGCTATACAAGAGTCCCCAGCAACTATAATCCGGGCATACCCACCATTTTTACCATTAAAAATATGGATCCGGTGAAGTTTACAGGAAACGACGACCCCAATATGAAGCCGGTCACCTTTTCCCTAACCGTCACTGCCGAAAGTGAGAACGTCACTAATCCCCCTTACACTATCGAGCTTCAACGCAAAGAGCCCAGCGAGGATAATAAGCTCAAGTCGCTTAGCGTCACCGATCAAGACGGTACTGCCGTTGAAAAGTTCTCTTTTAATCCCGAGCAACTGGAATATGAGTTCTCAGTACCCTACCTAACCGAAAAGCTTATTTTGACACCAGTGGTCAATGATGAGCTTAGCAGTGTGACGGTTGATGGCAGTGCCATTTCAACTTCCAGGCCCAGTTACACCACCAAAACGTTGACAGCGGGTACGGCGCAGACAATAACAGTTGTGGTTACGGCCGAAAACTTTACCACGCGAACCTACACTATTAAGGTTACGCGCGAAAAGCCTTCCACGGAAGCGCGCCTCTCGTCGCTGAAGGTGGATTCCCTGACCCTTAAGCCCAAGTTTAATCCTAATACGCTAAAGTATACGCTTACCATACCTGAGGGTACAGCGGGCATGACTGTCACACCAACTGCGGTCAACCAATACGCGACCATCACGGTCAACGAAGTCGGCGTCAAAAGCGGTACCGCCTCGCAAAAAATAACCCCGACCGACGCTTCTTCCAAAGTTAGTATCGTTGTAACAGCGCAGGATGGCAAGACTCAGAAAACCTATATGCTATCTGTCACCGATGAAAATCTCATCGAGAAAAGCAACAACGCCGACCTTTACAGCTTAAGTTTTGTAACCGCCGCTATGTCACCGCGTTTTAAATCCTCAATTGAAGAGTACGAGGTCTATGTTAAAGATGACGTCTATTCGGTTGATATCATACCCAAATCCGCCAACCGATACGCGACTATCACGGTACTTAACGGCAGCAAGGAAATTGGCGATCACGACGGCAACTACTCCTCCTCGCTGCTTGAGGATGAGACAGAATTCACCGTCAAGGTGGTTTCTCAAGACAAAACTGTGACTAAAAAATATGTTGTTACCGTCTACCGCGGGGATGAGGATAAGCAGGGCATTTATAAACCCATTACAGTTGAAGACGTCAACTTTGAGGAAGAGGATCCTATCAGAATTGACATTACTAAATACCCAATCGTGATGGCTGAGGTTTTTAACAAACTTAAAACAGACTATCCGCAAAAAAGTATTCTGTTTGAGGGCAATGACTACACGCTGAGTATTAAGGGTTCGGATATGAAATCGTTGATTCCAAACACTGAGAAATTCGATCTTTCCATTACCTTTACTCCTCCGGACGAAGAAAACATCTGGGAGACTATCACCGATCTCGATTCGGACAACGATAACCTTGACCCTGTATACGTTCACTTCAATCATCACGGCAGCTTACCCGCTCCGATGAAGTTTACCATCAGCCTCGGTTCCGCTTACCGCAACCGAGAGCTCTACTGGAACTACTATAACGAAGAGCGTGATCGCATCGACTACTACGGATATGTTGTCAGTAATGCCAAGGGCACTTTCTCGCTACCCATAACTCACATGAGCACCTACATAGTAACCGAGAAAAAAATTGTAGATGCCGAAAATAAGGTGGGGGGCCTGAATGGTTATTACACAACAGGAAAAACCAACCCCAACACCGGTAGCGAGGTGTAGCGTTATGAGGATTTTGCTTTCTATTTTAGCGGCTGCGCTTGTATTTATAGCTGGGTTTGGCGGATATTACATGTATCGGCAAGGCATCACCATCCCTTTGACGCTGCCATGGCAGGATACCGTCTCTCCTGATGAAAGCCCTGCAGACAAAAGCTCCGACAAAGGTGGGGTCATTATGGGGTCTATTCAAAAGCCCGGGTCAACGTTTGCTGTGCCGGACTCGCTCGCTGCAGCTATCAAGGCCAACCGCGACACAGTGGCTTGGTTAGAAGTACCCGGTGCCGAGGTTAATGACAGTGTACTGCAATATTTAGACAACGTTTATTATGAACGCAAAGACGAGCGTAAAAACTATAACATTTATGGTTGTTACTTTATGGATTATGAGTGCCCTGTCTCGACACGCGAGATACTGGCACCCAACACTGTAATTTATGGTCACAGTGCACCAAACGACGACCCAAATGGAAAACGATTTTCTAAGTTATTCCGTTACACCGACCCAGAGGTAGCCGCCGCAAATCCATGCATCACGCTTTCTACCGAAGAAGAACGCATGCTGTGGCAAATTTTCGCTGTTTTTTACACTGATACTAGTTTTGATTATATCCAAGTGCATATTTCCGGCGACCAGATGAAGCAAATAGCAGACCATGCAAAGGCGCTTTCAATTTATGATTATGGCATCGATATCACGCCGTCGGACAAGATTTTAACTCTTTCCACCTGTTCTGATCGCGACGGTAAAGACGGTACCCACCGTTTTGTGATTATGGCGCGGCTTATGCCGGAATCATCACTGGAGCTTGAGCGAGCTGTTCTTGTCGAAAAAGCAAAATAGCAGTTGCATTATGTAAATATTGCTTATATACTAGGTATAGCATCCGTAATAAAAATGCAGGAGGTGTGTGAGTTGATATTTGAGCGTTTAGCCAATCAGGTTATGGAAAGTGGTATGGACGCAATCTGGATGAAGATGCGTGCGCACACTGACAATATCTCCAATTACAGCACGCCGAACTACAAGGCTAAAAAAGTTGGCTTCCATGAAGTCTTTGAATCCGCCTCGGAAAGTCAACCCGGAAAATTGGTGCTGCGCGCAACCATTTCTTCCGATGAAAATACTGATGCCCGCGTAGACGGCAATAACGTCAACATGGAGTATGAACAGCTTGAGCTTTGGAAGGCTCAGGCGCAGTACGCAGCGCTAACTACAAAAATCAACAGCGATTATACCAATCTTCGCACTGTTATTAATACTTTTAGCAAGTAACAGCCGCTCCTATTGGAAAGGATTAACTTGTATGTCTTCATTTTTAAATTCAATTAATATTACCGGTTCGGCGCTTACCGCAGAGCGTTTTCGCATGGATATTATTTCTCAGAATCTCGCTAACATTGATACAACGATGACTGAGGACGGCACTCCCTACCGACGCAAGCAAGTTGTGTTTGAAGAACGACCGATGGATTTTAAATCGGCGTTGAAGGACGAACGCCGCAAACTGGGCGGTGGCGTCAAGGTGACCAAGATAATTGAAAGTCAGGAAGATTTCATACCTGTTTATGACCCTGAGCATCCCCATGCCGACGAAAATGGGTATGTCATGAAGCCCAACGTCAACCGTGCAGAAGAAACTGTAGACTTGATGGCTGCGTCCACCGCCTACAATGCCAATTTAACAGCACTCAATATTGTTAAGGCAATGACTATGAAAGCTCTTGAGCTTGGTAAATAAGCAAAACCCTCCAGTGGGCTATAAGCCGCTGGAGGGTTTTGCTTGCTTGAGGGTCCGAATACATCATTATATGTTTTCTACAATTTAGTGACCCTTTATTAGCTAAAAATTATATTTTACAAATAAAGGCAAAATGTTGCTTTATTTGATAATCTAGGTAATTTTTCAGTCTTATTTTTACAAATTTGTTGTTTTTCAGTGACCATTTTGTATAAATCCCTTGACGTTGTAGTAATGAACCGAGTATAATATATACATGTATGTAGGTATTTATTTTGTCATTTTATATACTAAGTACAGTGTTTTTGCCTGTGATTCTAGGTACTTTTTTCATTATGCGATAATGTTTGCTAATTTAATAAAACCTTGACAGGTTCCCCGCTTTTTTACTACAATAATTTGGTTATGCTTGTCGAGTTTTGTCATTTTTTGCATTTGGGCAAACCCTTTTTCTATTAAGGGAATATAATGGTAAATCTTTCAAGAAAGGTTTGGTGGTAATGATGTTCATTGTCCCCATCAGCGAATTACAACCAATTATCCCCACTACAGAAAGCAACAAGCCTTCCGGCCAGCTCGGCTCAGGGGCCAACTTTGAGCACGTACTTAAAAATGCAATACAAAACTTAGATGATCTACAAAGCGCCTCTGATAAAGATGCAATCGACTTGGCACTTGGCCGTACTGACGACCTACATAATGTCCAGATAACTACCATGAAGGCTACAGCGGCAATAGAACTTACCGCCGGAATTACGTCCAAGGTTCTTTCCGCGTATCAGCAAATTATCAATATGCAGCTCTAGGTGCTGCCTAAATTCTAGTGCGCTGGTTTTAGTGCATGGTACTTTAAATATGTTTTTGAGATGCTGGAGATAACATGGCTGAACAAATAAAAAAGGCGTTAACATCTGTAAAAGAATATTGGGCGCAGTTAGCTCCCGCCCGTAAAAAATTATCCGCTATTATTGCTGGTGTCGTATTGGCTTTTGCCGTCGGTGTTACAGCTTTTTTAAATTTTAGCGGAAGTAGTTATGTTCTGCTCTATGAAAATATGGCGAATGCCGAAAGCGTTGAGGTTTATAATGCACTTCAGGGCTTAAGTATTCCCGCGCGTATGGCTAACGGCGAAGTAGAGGTCCCCCGCGAAAGCAAGGAATTTGCCAAAGCTCAACTAGCGATGCAAAATATCCCCAAGACTACGCTATCCTATGATATTTTTAACGGAAGCGGTGGACTAACCACAACTGATTTTGAAAAGCGGCAGCTATTGGTTCAACAGTTGCAAAATCGCCTTCAGGACACCATTCGGCAGTACGAGGGCATAAAAAATGCTTATGTAACGTTGAGCATCGCTCAGGAAAGCAACCGCGTTTGGGAAACTTCGACCCCTCGCAGCACTGGAAGCGTTTCAGTGGTTTTGGAGCCGGGGTACACGCTTTCCCGCGATCAGGTCTCGGGCATTAAATTTCTTGTTGCTTCCAGCGTGGGCAGTACCATGACCGCAGGCGATGTTAAAGTTATAGATGCTGCTACTTCCATCAGTTTAAAATCCCGCGAAGACTCAGATATGAGCACTGCGGACGTAGGCCTTGAGCGCCTTGGATTTGAAGATCGCATTGAAAGTCGTCTAGTAGAAAAGGCGCTCAATGTACTTACAATTGCCTATGCGCCCGAGGATATTCGTGTTTCTGCCACCGTTGCACTTGACTACAACAAAATGCTGACCGAAAGCAAGCAATACAGCCCCGCACCCGATTCTAAAAACAATTCTGGCGTTCTTTCGCACGAAAATGAATCGCATGTCAGCGACGGTACTGGCATTGCTGGCGGCGTGCCCGGCGAAGAAACCAATACAGATACACCAGTCTATGTTGATCAAAACAAAGACGGAACCATTGACTACATAAACAGCACCAGCAGCCGTGACTATGCTGTGAGCTACATTACCCAGCAAATTGAGAAAGATCAAGCAGAATTAATCAGCGCATCATTGGCTATTACAATAAAGGGCGAAATTGACGACGTAACCCGAAGCTCAATTATTGAAAACGTCTCTAAGGCAACTAACATCCAAGAGGCGAATATCTCAGTACAAAACTTTCTTGTAGATAATGGTCATGTTGCAACAGATGCAAAGCCTGCTACCAGCTGGCTGAACGATCCGATGATGATCATCATTATTGCGGCACTGGGTGCGTTATTGCTGATTATACTTATTGTCATTATCATTCTAAGTGGACGCCGCAAAAAGAAGCGCAAAAAGGAAGCGGAGAGCGGCAACAATCCATCGGCAGAACCAATCGGTTTGGATTTGCAGCGCGACCTTGAAGCCCGCAAGCGCATGCTGATGGAAGGCGCAGAGCTTTCAAAACAGGAAAATGCTATTACTGACGAAATGAAAAACTTTGCACGCGAAAATCCTGAAATAACTGCAAATATCCTTCGAACATGGCTTAAGGAGGATGAAGATTAATGGCGCAGCAGGAATATACAAGCATACAAAAGGCCGCCGCTGTTATGATCGCACTGGGTTCTCGCGAAGCGGCAGAAGTCTATAAACACCTGCGCGATGACGAAATAGAGCAGCTTACAATTGAGATCGCCAAGATTAGCCGTCTGCCAAGCGATGAGATGAAGCTCATTGTTGATGATTTTTACGGCCTTTGTCTGGCTCAAAAGGTCATAGCAGAGGGTGGCCTTGAGTTTGCCAGGGATGTACTCGAAAAGGCATTCGGCACTCAGCAGGCTGTTTCTTATATGGAACGCGTAACTAAATCGCTCAAAACTAAGTCCTTCGATTTTATCCGCAAGGCCGACTATAAAAGCTTACTTAATATCCTACAAAACGAGCACCCACAGACAATTGCACTTATTTTGTCCTATGCACGTGCGGAACAGGCTTCTCAGGTAATTTCTGAACTATCGCCGGAGTTACGCATCGAGGTCATCGAGCGCATTGCAAAGCTAGATCGTGCCTCGCCTGAAATGATTAATATCGTAGAAAAGATATTAGCTAAAAAGTTTGGTTCCATTATATCTGTGGATCTCATGGAGCTGGGTGGTATCAACCACGTAGCCGACATCATGAACAACGTTGACCGCGGTACCGAAAAGCAAATCTTCGACGAGCTGGGTCTCAAGGATCCCGAGCTTGCCGACAATGTACGCAAGCTGATGTTTGTCTTCGAAGACATCGTCTTCCTGGACGATATGTCTATACAGCGCTTCTTGCGAGAGGTCGACTCCAAAGACCTGGCAGTCGCCCTCAAAGGTACAAACGCCGAGGTTTCGGCTGTTATCTTCAACAACATGTCCAAGCGAATGCAGGAAAGTATCGCCAGCGATATCGAATTCCTTCACAATGTACGTATGCGTGACGTTGAGGCTGCCCAGCAGCGCATCGTTGATTCTATACGCAAGCTCGAGGAGGAAGGAGAGCTGGTTATTTCCAAGGGCGGAAAGGATGACGTGATTGCGTAGAATCTATAAACCTAATAACGTAACCACTTCAGATATGTATTTTCTGCTTGGGGATACCGGCGAGCATACTTCTACCCAAGAATGTGATGATGAACTTGCCTTGGACTCCTTCGAAGAGGATGCAAGCACTGGAATCGAAAATGGCGATTCTACTGAAAAGCTACAAGACGGCGAGAATAGGCCTGTAGGAAAACGTCACACCGCCCGCAGCACCATGCAGGACATTGCCCAACTTGAACAGCTGAGAGATCAAATTATTGCGCAAGCTACCGCTGAATCCACCCGCCTGATTGAGGAAGGTCACGCAAAAGCACAAGCCGAATACCAAGCCGCTATAGCTCGTGCCTCTGAGCAGATAGAGCGCGACCGCCAATCCGCCTGCGCTCAGGGTCAGCAACAAGCCTTCGCCCAAACCACGCAGGGCATCACTGACTGTATTCGCAATATTGAACAAACTCTAATCCGATTAGAAAGCGCTCAAGCCAGTTTTGTCACCGGCTATGAGCAGGACCTGAAATGGGCCGCCCTCGAGATAGCACAGAAAATTCTTATAGATACTATCACCGCCGACGATACCCGGCTGGTGCCGCTGGTTATGGCTGCCGTCAACTCGGTTAGCAGCGCGCCGTGGTTGTCAGTGGAAATTTCTGAGCACATGACCGGGCTTTTAACGCAGCTTCAGCAAAAGCTTCAAGACAGCACCGTCAGCGACAAGGTAAGCATAAAGCTTATTGACGCCCCGCCCGATACCTGCATTATAGAGACACCCGATAAGTTTTTTGATGCCTCGATTACCCAGCAGCTAGAAAACCTAAAAGGTTATTTCGCTGTTGAGCAAGGGTGACGCACCATGAACAGAACCTACTATAAGAACCTTTTAAGAATCAGCGATCTATACACCCAGATGGGGAAAATCGATAAAATTATCGGCATGACCATCGAAGCCACTGGCATCACCTGCAGCATGGGAGATGTTTGTCAGATTATTATTGATAAATCTGGAAAACGGGTTACCGCTGAAGTGGTGGGGTTTAAGGAAAACCGAGTGCTGCTTATGCCTTACTCCGATACCGAGGGCATCCGTCAGGGAAGTCGCGTTCTAAATACCGGTGAAAAGCTAATGCTTAAAGTTAGTGATCAGCTTATTGGCCGGACCGTGAACGCTCTTGGTCAGCCTATTGATGGGGGCCCCCCCATTGAAGGCGGTGTGCCCTGCCTGATTGGTGGCACTCCATCAAATCCTATGCAGCGTCCTCGAATTGACACCCCCATCGAAATGGGAATACGTGCCATAGACGGCTGCCTCACCATTGGCAAGGGACAAAGAATGGGAATCTTCGCTGGAAGCGGCGTGGGCAAAAGTACCCTGATGGGCATGCTGGCACGAAATGTTAAAGCCGATGTTAATGTCATCGCACTGGTCGGCGAGCGCGGGCGCGAAGTTGTAGAGTTTCTCAACCGCGACCTGGGCCCAGAAGGGCAAAAGCGTTCGGTAATCGTAGTTGCTACAAGCGATCAACCCGCTATGCAGCGCAGCAAATGTGCACTGTCCGCAACCGCTATTGCGGAATATTTTTGTCGTCAGGGCAAAGATGTGCTGCTCATGATGGATTCTCTTACCCGATTCTGCATGGCACAACGTGAAATCGGACTTTCAGTCGGCGAACCCCCCGTAGCCAGAGGCTATACCCCCTCAATATACGCTGCGCTTCCAAAGCTTTTAGAGCGGGCCGGAAATTTTGAAAAAGGTTCAATTACCGGCATTTACACCGTTTTGGTCGAAGGCGACGACACCAATGAACCCATCGCCGATACTGTTCGCGGCATCATCGACGGGCACATTATCTTATCACGAAAAATCGCTGCTAAAAACCATTATCCGGCGATAGATCTACTCAACAGTGTGAGCCGATTGATGAACGATATTGCAGAAAAGGCACAAATTCAAGCTGCCTCAACTTTGCGAAATATGATGGCGGTTTATGAAAACAATCAAGACCTGATTTCCATCGGCGCATATAAGCACGGTTCAAACCGGGATCTGGACGAAGCACTAGCGCACATCGATTCAATCAACAGCTTCTTACAACAGTCGGTTGATGAGAAGGTGCCATTTAATGCCACCGTCAAAGCACTGCGCAAAGCTGTAGAGTCATAATCTGCCAAATAATAACGAGGAGGGCACGCGATATGAAGAAGTTTTCGTTTCCACTGGAAAGCGTGCTGCGCTATAAGGGCTCGCTTCTCGACGAGGAAAAAAACAAGCTGAATATTCTACGCTCGGAATTAAACCGACTTGAAGACGAGATTTCAGAAAATACGCATCAACTGATATTAAGTGATCAAGAACTGAAGTCTTTGGCTCAAAAGGGGTGCAGCATTACGGCATTGCGCTGCATCAGCTTTAAGATTGATAACACACGTCAGCTGCTTGAAGATCTAAAGGTCAGTCGCGCCAAACAAGCACAGTTGGTAGACAAGCAGCTAGCCGTGGTTGTTGAGGTTAAACAGTCGGTTTCTGGAATGGAGCGTTTAAAAGAAAAACATCTTGAAAGTTACCGCGAGGCCCAGCTCAAAGAAGATGAGCTTATCATCGGTGAACTGGTCAGCACGAAATATGCCCGTGCCGTCCATTCGCAATAAATTAGCAGCCTATTTTAATGAAGGGAGGTGAAAACATGAATAACGTTTCAGTTCAAACATCTCAAGTTGCCACTCCGCTTACTGGTTCTCAGTCTGCCTTACAAAAAATGCTCTCAGGCCTCAATGCCACTGGTCTTGGTAATTCTTCGGCCAGCTTTCTCGATTTTCTGGCTGCGGTACTGGGTACCGGAGGGGAGGCGGCTTTGGCAGCGCAGCTAAAAAAGGACGCGGAAACACTTGGCACGCAGATGAACGCTGAAATGCTGGCCATCAACCCACTTTTAACCATGATGATGGCAGGTCAAACCTCGCAAACTACTTCTGACTCTCTGTCGCAAATTGCCGGACTTGATCCTAGCAGCCAACTCGAGTCGTTAGCATCTGCCGCAAACATTCCAATTTCTTCAGAGCTAATCTCCCAATTGCAGCAAACTATTGATGCCGCGGATACTCTCACACCTAGCAGCACAAATTCTTCAACCGCTTTTGTGGCTGCACTGCAAACAATGAATATCCAAGGTGAAGCAAACATTGCGTTTTTTTCTGATTCTGCTTCGGATGCAACTTCTGTTTTACAAGGACAGTCACAGTTTAATCGCGCAGTCAGTCAAGCGCAACAGCTGCTTAAGTCAACAGGCGAACCCTCTTCTGAAACTGATGAAATCGATTTTGAAGACCTCCAGAAAAAAGTCGATTCCGGCGCATTTTTCTCTCAATTCGCTAAAGTCGCCAACACAGGAGCAACGGCTACTCCGGCTGAATTGCACAAACCTGTAAGTACGCAGGATGTCTTTGACCAAATCAAAACTTCTGTTACCCAACATGCTCAGGAAGGTGCCTCCGATTTCACCATTAAGCTTAGTCCAGAGGGCCTTGGCGAAATCACCGTCAAACTTTTGGACGATGGCGGTAAAGTTACATTGAGTCTGGCGGCCTCCAACGCTAATGTACAGCGTTTGCTGAGTAGCGAGCTCAACAACTTGCGCGACATTATGCGGCCCTATAACGTTGAGGTAGCACAAGTGGCCCAAACCAATGAGGCGCAGAACATGAATATGCAGCAGCAGTTCTCTCAGCAATTCTCGCAGCACAGCCATTCTGGGCAACAGCAGGCTCCATCGTTTGCATATAACCCCAACTATGGAGAAAGCGCCCCAGCCGAGGAACCATCGCCAGAGGTCATTCTTCCCGACTCGGTGCTGGATGCCTACATCTAACGAAAGGAGGACGCTTCTTTGAGCAGCAGTGTCAGTGATTTATATGGCGTCAGCTCCCCAAAAACCGTTAATGCTGTATACGAAAACAAGGATACCTCTGAATTAGGCCTTGACGACTTCTTCACGCTGATGATCGCCGAACTAAAAAACCAGGACTTTACAAACCCTATGGATAGTTCTCAGTATGTATCGCAGCTGGCCCAATTCGCAACGATGCAGCAAATGCAAAATCTAGCTTATTACTCTAAGACCAATTATGTCATGGGGCTTGTCGGGAAAGATGTCACCGTTGCAAAGCTATCTCTCGGCGGCAAGGTAAATTCCATAACCGGACCAGTAGAGAAAATTACGCTTTCCGGTGAGGACTACGAAATTTATGTAAACGGGACGGCCTATTCTCTCAGCGAAATTATGACGGTCAACGCCCCTGAGGTCACAACCGAGCAAGAGCTCAAAACTGTTTCAAACACAGCTCCATACTTGCTCAAGCGGACCGACACCGACGCCGAAATTGCCTGGAACGCCCCAAAAACCTCCGATGAATCTCAGTACAACTACAGTGTGTACTATTCAGAGGACGAAGATTTCGACACGGTCGCGCAAGTGAAGCAAGGTACGCATGTTTCCAACCTGAAGGGTGGAAAAGATGCACTCGAAGCTTCATTAACCGATCTTGAACCAGACACCACCTATTATGTCAATGTCGTTGTCGGCACTTCACAGGGAAATGAAACCGTCTATCAAAAGCTGAGTTTTACAACTAAGAAGTCCCAAGGATGATAACGGCCACGCCATGGAGGGCAAATCGTGGATAATCTATATCTTAGCAGGCTGTCCATTCCTATCACAACAGGAACAGCGCAACCCTATCGCCCCGAAACTGCATCGTCTTCCTCCGCTGCATCGCCTCAAGCTGGTAGCTCCTCCTTTCAGGCGCTGCTACAACAGCAGTTACAGCAAAATGCAGGTGTAGAGTTTTCAAAACATGCCGTTTCACGTGTGGCACAGCGCAATATAGAGCTGACTGATAACAGCCTTGAGCGCCTGAACCAAGGGGTGAAAATTGCGCAGGAAAAGGGATTGGACTCCGCGTTAATCTTAATTGACAAGACTGCTTTTATCGTCAGCGCACAAAACAACAAGGTAATTACCACCGTTGGCGAAGGCGATTTAACAGGAAACGTATTCACCAATATTGACGGTACTGTGATTATTTAAAAAGCTGGACCTTTTAGGAAGCTTTTGCAGACCTGACTGACTTGACGGACTGCACCGATTGGTACCGCCCCCCGATAAGGAGTAGAATTTATGAACAGATCCCTATATTCTGGCGTTTCTGGTTTAAAAGCACACCAGACGCGCATGGACGTTATCGGCAACAACATCTCCAACGTCAATACATACGGCTTTAAGGCGAGTCGCGTCACCTTTAAAGATGTCTACTATCAGACTGTCAACGCAGGCAGTGCAGGATCTTCGTCTTCTGGCGGCACTAACCCGGGTGCTATCGGCTACGGCACGCAAGTGGGCTCCGTTGACCTTTTGATGGGGCAATCTTCTTTTACCATGACCAGCAGCTCGATGGACATGGCAATCGACGGTGAAGGCTTTTTTCAGGTTCAGGACGCTGACGGCAACAAATTTTTTACCCGTTCTGGCTCGCTAACCTTTGACTCCGCCGGAAATCTCGTCGATTCACAAGGTAATTTCGTACTCGGCATCTCTGGCAACCCGCTTGGCAAAACAACTGGCAGCAATTTGATCCAGCTGAGTCTGCCTTCTGTTACGCCAGCCTCCTCTTCAGTCTCAACATCCATCAACGATGTTAAATATACACTTTCCACTTCAAATTACACGTCTGCCGGCAATATCTCTATGCAGATTGTTCAGGGCTCTGGCATGACCGATGGCGTTAAAGCAGTCGCCCAAGTTGGAACGAACGGCATTGTAGTAAAATTAAATGCCAATGAAAACTTTTCTTCACTATCTGATTTAAATACCGCCATCAACGATGCTATCGAAGCCTATATGCAGGACACCACCGGTGCCAGCCACCCAGCCGGTAAGTTCACAATTTCGATGGATCCTGCCGATGCTGGTAAGTGGCCGTTATCTGGTGAAGAAATCTGCTCAACCGATTTTACCTTACAGTCCGGCAAAGCGAAGGACTGGCCTGTTGCCACCATCGCTGGAGGATTTTCGCCTACCGGTACCACAGGCAGCGCTTTTGGCAGCGGATTTTCAGCGGGTGCAAACGCACTTGCTAGTTTTGATGTTAATTATACAGATTCTGATAAGCTCATGACTGTCAATATGGTTATTAACGGTGTAACATATCAAGGCACTATCGATTCCAGTAAAACTGAAGCCGGTACCATGAAATTGACAAACAGTGCCTCTGGGGCAAATGCCAATGATTATATTATCATGAACCGTCCGAGCTATTCGGCAATGGTTAACGTAATGAAAACGAACGGCGCTACTGTGGACACAGATGGTAAGCTTAATGCTAACTTTACTCTAGATACGACGAAGAGCGGCTTTACCTCTCCCGGCTCCACTACTTTTACCGCAGCAGCTCCCAGCAAGGCACTCGGTCTCTCAGGCAGCAAAATGGTTCTTTCTGGCGGCACCGAGGGCGGTTCACAGGGTATTGAAAGTCTGACCGGTGTTGCTGTAAGTGCTGACGGAACCATTATTGCCTCCCATGCGCAGCTTGGCGAGGTCGTTGTTGGTCAGATTAACCTTGTCACCTTTGCCAACCCTTCGGGTTTAGTGCAGTCTAGCGGTACTTATTTTACCACCTCGGCCAACAGTGGCGAAATGAGTTATTGCAAGCCCGGAACCAGTGGTTCAGGCAACTTAGTGTCTGGCTCACTAGAGCTCTCAAACGTTGACCTCTCAAAGGAATTTTCTGATATGATTACGACTCAGCGCGGTTATCAGGCTTGTTCCCGCCTGATCACTGTCTCAGATGAGATGCTTGAAGAACTGGTTAACCTAAAACGATAGTCAATCTGCAGCAGCCCTGGGGCTGCTGCCACAGGCGGTAAATCCGTTTGCCGCTTGTGGCAGCAGACCCAATTAGATTAATTAAGGAGAATCTTTTGATGATCATGCTGACCAAACTAAATGGCGTAGAGTTTATTTTAAACTGCGACCACATCGAAACGATTCAAGAGAGTCCCGATACTACCATACATCTCACCAACGGTAAAATATACATCGTTCGTGAAAGTATGCGCGAGGTGGCGGATTTAACAACCGCTTACCGAAGAAGCATTTTCAGTAAGATATATAACCGAGGTGATTTTGGTGGCTAAAGAAAAGGCAGGAAAGAAAGGGGCAAAAAGTAGCTCCTTCGATATTTTAACAGTTATTGGCCTCATTGGCGCTCTTGTGTTAATTCTATTCGGCATTGTATTCGTTGAAGCGCCCAAACCAGGTTCCGCAAACTATGACGTTGCGATGGAAGCTTACAATGCTACAGGCCCTTTTGCCATGAATAAATTTGGTGGGTTTATAAATTACCCCAGCCTTGCAATTACATTTGGTGGCACAATTGCCGCCTTAATGGTTTCTTTTCCCGCTGCTTCTTTTAAGAGAATTCCGCGCCATTTAAAAATAGCATTTTTCCCAACCATTTATGATTCCCAAAGCTACATAGCACAGATTGTGGAATTTGCCAAAGAGGCTCGTTCAAAAGGCCTTTTGTCTCTGGAAGATAAGCTCCAAGGGGCCTCTGATCCCTTTTTAAGAAGTAGTTTGATGCTTGTGGTCGACTCGGTGGAGCCGGAGAAGGTCCACGCACTGCTGGACGCTGAACTTGGCCATCTTGAGGATCGCCATTCACAGGCCTGTGCTTTTTATGAAAAGGGTGCCGCTTACGCACCGGGCTTTGGTATGATTGGTACCTTGATCGGCCTAGTAAATATGTTGGCCGACATGTCTGACGCTGCCGCAATCGGCCCTGCCATGGCCACTGCATTGTTGACAACGCTGTACGGCAGTATGATGGGTAATATCTTTTTTAACCCCATTGCAAACAAGCTACGCGTCCGCCATGATGAAGAGTTTTTATGTAAAATTTTGATTTGTGAAGGTGTTGAAGCTATTCAAGCCGGTGAAAACCCTCGCTTTATTGAAGAAAAACTTCAAATGCTGGTTCTTCAGGAAAAGAAAAAGGGTAAAAAAAGTAAAAAGGGCAAGCAAGGTACTGAAGAAGCAGACGAATAAAAATGCCTTGCGCATACCAGCATCTTTAAGAAAAGAGGGGATTTTGTGGCCCGTCGAAAGAAGCGCTCCGATGGGGGCGGCGGATATAACTGGATGGATACCTATGGCGACATGGTCACCCTGCTTTTGACCTTTTTTATCATGTTGTTCAGTATGTCCACCGTCAACGAAGAAAAGTGGGAAATTTTAGTGCGCGCTTTCTCTAGGAACCCCGACGCTGCCACTGCTCAAATTATTCTGGTGCAAGAGGGCGAAGGCGATGATATTGCACCAGCAAATGGTGTTTCGCAAAACCTTGGTGATAAGCTAACTGACAATGAACTCCCTACTGATCTTAATCAGCTTTACGAGTATCTCAAGCAGTATGTTGAACAAAACCAAATGACAGCGTCAGTTTCTATATCAAAAGACTCTGCCAATAATGTCTACATTCGCTTCGACAATAACATTTTTTTCGATGGCGACAGCTATACGCTGCGCAAAGAGAGTTACCCCATTCTAGATTTTTTAGGTGATTGCCTCAAGAATCTTGAGGACCAGATCTTTGTGACGCGCGTCAACGGTCATACGGCCGCTATTCCGGGTGCTGAAAACTATCATATAAGCGATTGGACGCTTTCCGGAGAACGTGCCAGTCAGGTGGTCATTTATTTTGAGGAAAAGGCAAAACTTGACCCCAAAAAGCTAATGTGTAATGGCTACGGAAAAAATTATCCTATTGAAAGCAACGATACGCCGGAGGGCCGCGCTAAAAATAGGCGCGTGGAGATTATGGTGCTAGGCAACTCGTTTGATAAAAATAATCCGGAAGATCTTTATGCCATGCTCTCACATCTGGTCAGCGCCGAACTTTTTGAAGACAACAGCAGCAATACTCAAATTCTCACTTCGGATAAAGCGTATTCTGATAATAGCGCACTCTCCATTTCTGTTCCAGAGGAAGATATAAAGACACATTCCAGCCAGAATAATTCTTAAGACCTTTCTCCATTTGCTTAGCGTTTATTTTTTAGACAGGTGGTGAGACCAAATGCCCGAAATTCTCTCACAATCACAAATTGATGCGTTGCTCAAAGGCATGAGCAGTGGTAATATAGATGTCAAGCCCGAGACCCCCGACAAACGGGTTAAGGAATACGATTTCTATTCCCCAAAAAAGTTTACGAAAGAACAGCTGCGAAACGTAGATAGTATTCATGAAAATCTCGCACGGTTGCTGTCTTCTTACTTTTCAGGTTCAATGCGCATAAACAGTGAGGTGAACCTGCTGCAGGTAGAAGAGCAGCGGTACTATGAGTTTAACAACGCGCTGCCGGACACAGCCCTGATTGGCCTGATGGAGCTTAAACCAGGCGATAAAAACATTAGCGAATTTACAATGATGTTAGACGCTTCCTCCAACCTTGCCTTTTTTATGATAGATCGCCTTCTGGGGGGAATGGGATCTGGCGTCATCTTAAACCGTGACTACACCGATATTGAAATCGGTATTATGCGCAGTATCTTTCAAAAATTCTCAGTGTATATGCAGGATGCTTGGCGCGATTATATTGATGTGAATATCAGTCTAGACACCATTGAAACCAACCCACGACTTATTCAGATTTATGCGCCGGAGGATATTGTTGTCATTGTTACTTTCGAGGTGAAAATGCAGGATGTTGTGGGAACGGTAAACATTTGTATCCCGGCAATCGGTCTGGAAGAATTAATGGGCAGCTTCGTTTCAAAATATTCGCGAATTTCCAAAAACATTTCGGACGACGCCAAGAAAGAAATGGCCAGAAAGGTAATTCAAAGAGCGATATATGCATCCGATCTTAAGGTTAACGCAGTACTAGATGAGGTGCAGATGGAACTGGAGGATATATTGCATCTTCGCGTGGACGATATTATAAAGCTGGAAAACTCGGCGAACGGCGACGTTAAAATTGTGGTGGATAGCCAACCGTGGTTTTATGGCAAAATGGGTGTCGTAAAAAACAATAAAGCAATCAAAATTACCAGATCATTTCCGCCCGAAGCTTTGAGTTGAGAGGAGTTAGATTCATTTTGGATACTGCTGCGAAAGAATCCTGTTCAGGGCTTACGCCAATGGAAATTGATGCTATTGGCGAAGTGTTAAATATCAGCATGGGTGCTGCAGCCACGGCTGTTTCCACAATGCTGGATAAACAAGTTACGATTACAACGCCGCGCGTGAGTGTTGAACCTTTGGGCCTGGTGGAATACTCAGCACTTGAACCGGCTTTAAGCGTTAAAATTACATACACAGAGGGTCTTAGCGGTTCTAATGTATTGGTCTTTCGTCAACGCGACATGCAGCTGATTTTAAATCAGCTAATGGGCATTGACGACCCCCCTAGCGACGATTTTGTATTAGATGAGTTAAGCATGAGTGCCGCCTGTGAGGTTATGAACCAGATGATGGGCGCCTCGGCGACCGCTCTGGCCGAGTTTTTGGGCAAGGCGGTCAATATTTCAACACCTGAAGCGCGGATTATGTCCCCGGATTATACTTTTTCACAGGCTATCGGTATGGAAGCCAACCAACAGATTGTTTCAATTCATTTCAACATGGACATTCAAGGTGTCATGACCTCAGAGTTTGTGAGTGCCATGCCTTGTAACCTGGCGAAATCAATGGTTGGCGGCTTTCTTGGCTCAACTGAAACCGAAGAAGCAGCTGTACCGCTCGCGCCAGTCGCCCCACCGACCGCTGTTTCGCAACCTCAGCCGACTCCTCCTCCCCCGGCACCAGTACCGCAACCGCAAGTTTCTGCACCACCCCCTGTTGCACAGGCCCAGCCGCAGCAAACACCACCAATGCAGGGCGTGCCAGGCTATCCGCCTTCTTACTACCCGCCTTATCCGCCTACAGGCGCATCGGGTATTTACCCAGGTTATCCACCCACCGGAACACCGGGCTATCCGCCTACTGGCGCACCGGGTTACCCGCCCTACTATCCCTACCCGCCATACCCACCCTATCCACAGCAGCCTGAAGCCCAGCCGCCAATCCCCCCGCGAAAGGTCGAGTCCCAGCCGCCCGCCAAAGTGCAGAATGTTCAGCTGCCGCAGTTTGGTAAGGGAAGCCCAACAGGCGAACCTGTTTTAGGTGGCAACACCGATCTTTTGATGAACGTACCGCTTGATGTCACAATCGAAATTGGACAGGCGCGCCGAAAGATTAAGGATATTTTGTCCTTTTCTCAAGGCACTGTTATCGAGCTTGAAAAGCAGGCTGGAGCCCCGGTGGACATTGTAGTAAATGGTCAATTGATTGCTCATGGCGATGTTGTGGTTATTGATGACAACTTTGGTGTTAGAATCACCGAAATTCTCGGCACAAGGGCATTGCTCTCCTCTCTGGAAAAAGAATTGTAAAAAATTTTTAAAAATATAAAAATACACCCCGGAAAGGAATAGGATTTTATGGACAAGAAAATTATGATCGTCGACGATGCGGCATTTATGAGAATGATGATTAAAAACAGTCTAACTGGCAACGGCTACACCAATTTGATTGAGGCTGCAGACGGGCAAATTGCTTTTGAAACTTATAAAACTGAAAAGCCCGATTTAGTCATTATGGATATCACCATGCCTAATATGGATGGAATCCAGTCGCTTCAGGCAATCAAGGCTCATGACCCGAATGCCATGGTTGTTATGTGTAGTGCTATGGGTCAAGAGGCCATGGTTGTCGATGCGATTCGTTTTGGCGCATTGGACTTCATTGTTAAGCCTTTTAAGCCCGACCGTATTCTTCAAACAGTTAAGAAAATTCTTGGTTAATTATATTAAAAAGGACTGGGCAGGGTAGAGTATGGAAAGGTTAGAGGCATTTTCAGTATTTTTTTCTGTTTTTCTCACCTTGGCATTTGTTTTATTTTTGGCGTGGTTCTTTTTGCGTTGGATTGGTGGTCATTCTCCTATCCAAAGCAATTTTAAGCACATCAAAATTCTTGACCGGGTGGTTATAGACCGAGAAAAGTACTTGTTGCTCGTCTCAGCTGGAGACAAGACTCTGCTTATTGCCATGAGTGCTGGTGCTATTGAGACTATCTGCGAATTCGATCCGCAGCAGCAGGCACGCTTTAATGCTGCGCCACAATCAGAGCAGAGCTTTTCGGCGGTCTTCAAACACATGATGCCTAAGAAAAACAGTGCGTCCACCAAAGGGGGAGATGGTTTATGACCAATCGCACCCAATGTCTGGAGACGCTAAAAAAGCAATTCCTGCTTTTTAGCGTGTCGCTGATTGTAGTGCTTTTGTTAGCGCTTTTTCTACTTAACACCACCGCCTTCGCAGCCCCGGGTGTTTCAATTGATTTTATCGCTGACGATACCGGAAACGGCTCCATGGGCGCGCTGGATCTGATGTTTCTTTTTGTACTTATTTCACTTATTCCCAGCATTTTGCTGATGATGACCAGTTTTACCCGCATCATAATAGTGCTTTCGTTTATGCGAAACGCACTTGGCACGCAGCAGTCACCACCTAATCAGGTCTTGGTGGGCCTTGCTCTGTTTTTGACGCTATTTATCATGACTCCCACTTTTGAAGAGATCAAAACCACCGCTTACGACCCTTATAAGGCTGGTAGTTACACTGCTGCCGAGGCGGTAGATGCGGCACAGCTGCCATTGAAACGGTTTATGCTTGGGCAAACAACGCCCAAAGCGCTTAACCTTTACTTAAGCATTTCTGGCAGCGAGTTACCAAAGGTAGAATCGGAAGAAAACCTTGAAAGCCTGACCCGCCTAAACCTCTTTGTTGTTGTTCCTGCGTTTATTACAAGTGAGCTGGAACGCGCCTTTTTAATTGGCTTTCTTCTTTATCTTCCCTTTCTTATTATTGATATTGTTGTCTCCAGCGTTCTGATGTCGATGGGAATGGTGATGCTTCCACCTGCTACAATTTCGCTGCCCTTTAAGATTTTATTATTTGTCCTGGTGGATGGCTGGAGCCTGTTACTTGGAACGCTTGTGCAGGGATTCTCATAAGATGGCGTTAAAATTTAGAGGCGGTGAAAAGCTTGACACAGAACCAAATAATGGATATTTTTACACAGGCTCTACTGGTCGCGTTAAAGCTGTCGGCGCCTCTACTGGTTACCAGCATCCTCATCGGCCTTGTAGTCGCCATCTTTCAGGCTGCGACCCAGATTCACGAACAAACTCTCACTTTTGTGCCAAAGCTGATTATCATTGCCTTTATGATGCTTTTTACTGGTAACTGGATGATCAGCACCATGCTGGATTTTGTACACTGGCTGTTCAGCCTTATTCTTTTGATATGAGGTTACCGTTGTGACAATACAGCTTCAGGGGCTTAATGTTTATCTGTTGGTATTTGCCCGAATGTCAGGTTTTATTTTCTTTAATCCACTGTTGGGACGAAAAAACATTCCGTCTCAAGTCAGAGCCGGGCTTGTACTGATTCTCACCATGCTTATCGCCCCGGCACTGCAAACCCCCGAGATCTCTTACGACAGCGTGGACATGCTGTTTTCACTGTTTCGAGAGCTGTCTATGGGCTTTGTGTGCGGATTTGTTTACCAGATTTTTTACTATCTGCTGCTGTTTATTGGCGATTGGATGGACACCGAATTCGGCATGGCCATGGCAAAGGTTTTTGACCCCGCGACCAATATCCAAGTTTCACTCACTGGTAATTTACTAACAATTTTGTTTGCCCTTTATATTTTTGCTACCGATAGCCACCTTGTAATGATTCAAATTTTTGCGCTGTCTTTTAAAATTGTTCCGCTTGGAGCAGCCAACTTTTCCGTTGAGGCCTTTCAGTTTATACTTCAGCTTTTTGTTGATGTTTTCTCTTTGGTGTTGCGGTTGCTGTTACCATTCACTGTTGTTGAATTTTCTTTACAGATTGTGATGGGCATTATGATGAAGCTGGTACCCCAGATTCATGTTTTCGTCATCAACTTTCAGCTCAAACAGGGACTGGGACTTGTAATGCTATTTTTTATGGGCCCAGTAATCGCTTCATTTTTAAATAACTATATTGTCATTATGCTAGAAAATATTAACCGGGCGCTGCTGACCCTCGCCTGACCTGTTTTAACGCGATCTAAAAGGGGGGATGAGAATGGCCGGCGAAAAGACCGAAAAAGCAACATCAAAGCGAAAACAAGACGAACGAAAGAAAGGTAATATTTTTAAAAGTACCGATCTGGTTACCGCGTTTTCGCTGCTTATCACCTTTTATTCGCTTAAACTATTGGGACCGTTCATTCTCCAAACAACCCAAGGCGTCATTAAGCAGTATTTTTCTGCTGCTGGCACTCAAAAAGCGATTACCGATGCTGATACGCGCATCTTTTTAATAGACGCCTGCCGCGTCATCGGGCTGACCGCATTGCCGCTGTTATTAATCAGCGGTCTCACCGCTATTGTTCTGACGATGGCACAGACGCGAATGCTGGTCACCACTGAAAGCATCAAGTTCAAATTCAGCCATCTAAACCCCATCAGTGGCATCAAGAAGATGTTTTCGCTGCGCAGTTTTGTCGAGCTTATCAAAGCTGGGGCAAAAATTACTATTCTACTTTATATCGTTTATCAAAAGCTCCTTGATTTTCTACCTAAATTCCGCACCTTAGTCGACATGGAAATTACCAATGCGCTTGGCGTAGTCAGTGATTTTATTATGTCTATCGTGTTAACCGCTGGTGTTGTGTTTTTACTGTTGGGCGTGATGGATTACGCCTATCAGTGGTGGGAGTATGAAAAGAACCTGCGTATGAGCAAGCAGGAAATTAAAGAAGAGTATAAGCATACTGAAGGCGATCCGCTCATCAAGAGTCGTATTCGAGAGTTGCAGCGTAAACAGGCCATGAGCCGTATGATGCAAAATGTGCCGAAGGCTGATGTGGTTATCCGTAACCCGACGCATTATGCCGTTGCAATCGCGTACGATCCTGATCACGACCGTGCGCCGCTTGTTCTGGCAAAGGGCGCTGATCTGGTCGCACTTCGTATTGTGGCCATCGCCGAAGATCATAAGATAACAACACTTGAGAACAAGCCTCTTGCACGTGGCCTTTTTGATGCGGTCGACCTCGGCCGCGAAATTCCAGAACAGTTTTACCAGCCGGTGGCCGAAGTACTGGCCTTTGTTTACAGTCTGAAAGAGAAGGATTTGAAATAGTTGAAGAATACAAGCAACATCTTTAACAACATTGTAGCGGTATTTATTGTCGCTATCATCTTGTTGCTGATTATCCCTCTGCCCACGGCGCTGCTGGATATGATGTTTATTATAAACCTCTCTATTTCGTTTGTGATCTTGCTCACTACCATGTATATTAAAGAGCCTTTGGAGTTCTCTATTTTTCCGTCGTTGCTCCTGATTACCACCGTATTCCGTATGGCACTGACCATTTCATCCACCCGCCTTATTTTAGGTAATAACGGTTATGCCGGCAAGGTCATTGAAACCTTTGGCGAGTTTGTCATCCGTGGCAATGTTATAATCGGTTTGGTCATCTTTTTAATTATCGTCATCGTACAGTTTATGGTCATTACCAAGGGCTCTGAACGTGTGGCTGAAGTCGCCGCCCGCTTTACATTGGATGCAATGCCCGGCAAGCAGATGGCCATTGACGCCGATTTGAACTCCGGTCTCATCGACGAATCGCAAGCGCGTCACCGACGTGAAAAGATCCAGCGCGAAGCTGACTTTTTCGGTTCTATGGATGGTGCTACAAAGTTTGTTAAAGGCGATGCCATTGTCTCTATCGTTGTAACAATTATTAATTTGTTGGGCGGTATTCTCCTAGGCTTTATGAACCATGTGGGAACCTTCGGGCAGATTATGTCAATCTATTCCACCGCAACGGTTGGCGACGGTTTAATGTCACAGATTCCTGCGCTTTTAATTAGCATGGCGACGGGTATGATCGTTACTCGTTCAGCGTCTGAATCCAACCTCAACGTTGAGATTGTCAAGCAGTTTCTATCTCAGCCCTTGGTGCTTATACTGTCTGGCTGCGTCATGATTTCGCTTTCCTTTATCGGCTTCCCGCCGTTGCAGATTATTCTTGTGTCTGTTATACTGATATCTACAGGTACCATTATTTTACGGAAGCAGAAAACCGCGCTCGTTACCGCGGAAGCTGGGGCCGTAGCTTCCCCCACCGAGGAGGTGGCCAGCGAGGCTTCATTTTATAAAAACATCGATAATGTCTACGGATTACTTAACGTTGAACCCATTGAATTGGAGTTTGGCTACAGCTTGATCCCCTTGGTGGATGAAGCCAGTGGCGGCAGCTTTATCGACCGCGTCGTGATGTTCCGTAAGCAGTTTGCTATCGAAATGGGTATGGTTATTCCTTCGGTCCGTTTGAAAGACAGCGGGCAGCTAAATCCTAACCAGTACAGCATCAAGTTTAAAGGTGAACGTATCACCATGGGCGATGTTTTAATTGACCACTATCTTGCGTTGGCCCCTGACAGCAAAGTGCAATCCATAGATGGAATTGATACTATTGAGCCGGCATTCGGCATTCCAGCCAAGTGGATCAGCCTAGACAAAAAGATCAAAGCTGAACTAGCAGGTTATACATTGATAGATCCTACCTCAGTGATTATTACGCACCTCTCGGAGGTTATTCGCCAACACGCTTATGAGTTGCTGACTCGTCAGGAAGTTAATAACCTGCTGATAAATCTTAAGAAGACAAATGAAACTATCGTCACCGATATCATTCCTAACATCGTTAGCATCTCTACATTGCAAAAGGTGCTGTGTAATCTGCTGCGTGAGGGTGTTCCCATCAGGGATATGGAAACCATTCTGGAGGTGCTTGGCGATTATGGCGCTTCTATTAAGGACGCAGATATGCTGACCGAATATGTGCGCCAATCTCTAAAGCGCACTATTTCCCATCAGTTTGCGGAAGCTGGGCAGCTCAAGGTCATCACACTCGATGCTAAAATTGAGAATATGATTATGGGTGCCGTTAAAAAACTCGATACGGGATCATACTTGGCGTTGGATCCAACGACCATACAGTCCATAATATCGGCCTCCGGCGCACAAATTGACAAGATACGCGAGCTGGTTCCCCATTCGGTTATTCTTACTTCCCCAATTGTGCGCATGTATTATAAAAAATTAATTGATCAGTTTTATCCAAATGTAATTGTGCTTTCTTTCAGTGAAATTGACAGCACTGTTCAGATTCAAGCGCTCGGCAATATCGGAATTTCGTGATCTTATTCCCAGCGAAGGGAGTGACAAGTTGTGCAGACACAACAGGCTCAAGACCAAGCCCAGATTCTGCTGGAAAGTTATTTAAAATCTCCTAGCGTCGCGCTCCGTAACGATCTTGTCTTGCAGTATAGTTACATACCCAAAACTGTGGCTGCGCAAATGCGCGGTATTACAGCTTCCTATGCAGAGGTTGAGGATATTGTTAACAACGGTATCATTACGCTAATTGACTGCATTGAACGTTTTGATCCGAAGAGGAGCGGAAATTTCGAATCCTACGCTTTTTCGCGCATTAAGTGTGCCAATATTGATTTTATTCGCAAGCAGGACTGGTTGCCTAGGCGAGTACGTAAGACGGCGCGCGATATAACCGCAGCCTATGACGAACTTGCGAACAATTTGATGCGCGTTCCCTCAGCAAAGGAACTCGCCGACCACCTAGGCGTTGACGAGTCCGCAATTTATAAGCATTACCGAGAAATATCTAATTCCGTGTTACTCTCTTTTGAAATGCTGTTGAGCAGCGTGTCTGAAAATATCGCGGATGATACTGCGGGTGACTTTGAACAGCCGGAATCTTCGATTATTCACAACGAGCTGCATCAAAGGTTGATAGCCGCAATCGATTTATTGAGTGAACGCGACCGTCTTGTTATTTCGCTCTATTATTTTGAGCACTTGAAGCTTCACGAGATCGCAGAAGTTTTAAAGGTTAGCGAAGCTCGGGTCTGCCAGGCTCGCTCAAAGGCCATATTAAAGCTTCGAGGACATTTAAAAGACTATTTGGAGGGATAACGGCATGGCAACAGGTTTTTTTACCGCCGCTTCTGGCATGATGATGCAACAACGTACCTTAAACGTTCTTGCTAACAATATGGCAAATGCCAATACTCCTGGGTTTAAAACTGAGCGTGTAGTGAGCACAACCTTTCAACAGGAGCTGTTAACGCGTCAACAGGGTTACAACCAGACTAAAATCGGTTCTGGTGATGCCGTCAAGGTGGTTGAAGATGTTCCAACCCAATTTGATGAAAGCTTGATTAAAACTACCGGCAGACCGTTTGATCTTGCTATTGAGGGCGAAGGGTTTTTCAGTGTCAAGGGCGCCGACGGCAAACTTTATCTTACCCGCAATGGCCAATTTGATATTGATAATGAAGGCTATCTTATTCTACCCGGTGTAGGCCGAGTTCAGGGCTCTCGGGGTGATCTCAAGATTGAAGGTTCAGACTTTTCAGTTAATTCCGAGGGCGCCGTTTATAATACCAAGGGACGCATGGTGGGTAGTTTGCAAGTTATTGCAGCGTCACGTGAGGCTAAACTTGAAAAGTTTCCTAACGGTCTTTTTCAAGTGCCAGGCGGTGAAGGGGTATTGGGCGAAACCGCTGGTCTTTCTGAAGTTGCTGCCCCTACAATTGGGCAAGGTTTGTTAGAGGCTTCCAACACCAATTATAACCGAGAAGTGGCCCTTTTGATGGAAACACAACGGACCTTTCAAAGCTGTAGCAAGGCGCTAACGATGATTGATGAAATAGAGCGGAAAGCCGCTAACATAGCTTCGTTATAATATATTTTACCAGTGAGGTGCTGAAAATGAGTATTGCTTTTTATACCGGTGTCTCTGGTATGTTGGCTTCACAGTCGCATATGGATGTCACATCAAACAACATTGCTAATGTAAACACTGTGGGATACAAAACGCAGGAATCTTCTTTTCAGAACCTGCTTTATACTAAGATGAATACCCACAACAACTATAATGATACCGCTCCCAATAGCGCAGCAAATACGCCTGCCGACAACGTGCAAGAAGGTACAGCAAAAAGCTACGACATGGTGGGCCATGGCGTGCGCGTTGGCCAAGTAAACCTGCTCTATAAGCAGGGTGGCTATCTCTCCACTGGACGGACGCTTGATTTCGCGGTTAATGGAGAAGGGCTGTTTGGCGTTGAAACCGCCTCGGGTGAGATTCAGTATACCCGAAATGGTAACTTTCTGGTTAGTGTCGAGGGGAAGAAAGCTTATTTAGTAACCTCGGACGGTTCCCACGTTTTGGATGGTAAAGGGAAACGTATTTCGCTGACATTAAGTGAAACTGGCTCGCCTATTACCGAGGGACTATCTGAGAAAATTGGGTTATATCATTTTACCAACCCCTATGGTCTTACCCCGGCCAATGGCGGTTCATTTAAGGCAAATGACAAATCGGGTAAAGCAGTTGCCGCCAAAGTCGGTGACACAACCTCAACGGTTTTGCAGGGCTTTCTTGAAAATTCTAATGTCGAGCTCAGCGATCAGATGGTCAATATGATTCAGGCCCAGCGTTCTTTTCAAATGAACTCCCGCGTTGTGAAGGCCGCAGATGAAATTGACGAGATGATTAACAACCTAAGATAGCCTTTGTTTTAATGATTTGTAAACGAAAGAGGTTTTAATTATATGCCCTTACATGACTACAGCGACTTAAATGCAATGCACCTTGATGTATTGCGCGAAATTGGTAATATTGGCACTGGCAATGCGGCCACTTCTTTAGCCTCAATGCTGCAAAAGCCGGTGAACATCAGTGTGCCTAAAATAAATGTTTTGGATTATGAAAAGGTCGCCGAAGAACTAGGCGGCCCTGAAACCATGATCGTGGGCATTATGCTGACCATCTCGGGCGAAGTTAGTGGCATGATGATGTTCCTTCTAGAAAAAGATTTTGCCCATGCTATCGTAAACGATCTTTTAGGTGGCTGTTTTCAGGGATTTCATGAGCTTGACGAGCTATCGATTTCAGCATTAAAAGAAATCGGTAACATTATGGCGGCTTCTTATGTCAACGCCATTGCTCAGTTAACTGGTTTGACTATCGATATTTCGGTGCCTTCTATGACAGTTGACATGGCTGGCGCCATCTTAAGCGTGCCAGCTATCTATTTTGCAGATATCAGTGATAAGGTTATTTTCATTCAAGATGAGTTTAATGGCGATGCCGAGAATATGACCAGCCATATTCTATTGATTCCTACCGCAGATTCTTTACAGAGAATTATGCGGAACCTTGGGGTTGAATAATGAAGAATACGGTTAAGGTTGGTATTGCCGATATGAACGTCGTGAAGGGCGAAGATGAGCTGGTCACCTTTGCGCTTGGCTCCTGCGTAGCGATCTGCTTACATGATGCTGATAGAAAAATTGCAGGTATGGCTCATATCATGCTACCAGATAGTAAACAGCTATCTTCGGGAAGTACGCAACCGCTAAAGTTTGCTGATACTGCGTTACTTGAGCTTCTTAAAGCTATGCAGATGCAAGGTGCGCGAGCGGCCGTTCTGACCGCCAAAATTGCTGGCGGCGCTCAGATGTTTGCAGAAACGACCAACTCACCCTTAGGCAACATTGGCCGACGCAATACGCAGGCCGTCAAAGCCGGACTGGCCCGGTTTCGAATTCCAATTATTGCTGAAGATACTGGCAAGGATTACGGGCGCACTTGCTATTTTGATGCGACCACTGGTACAATGCTGATTAAATCGGCGCTAAAAGGTGAATGGCGTTTTTAATATGATTTCCTTTTTCAAAAAAATCCTATGAAAGAGGAGGCTACCATGAAACAAGAGGATCAGGAAAAAAAAGGAAGCTTGTTGTTCAGACTGTTGCAAGCAAAACAAAAAAATGAACATATTGATCTTGGTGTTATCTCACAAGTAACGTCAAATGATTGTGTGCCCGAAGAGAATGCGCCTTTCGAGAATACCCCAGACAACAGCTTGCCATCTGTACCACCTCCGGCTGTGTCAGAGGCGGATGCTGAAAGCTGGGTCAATCTTCTAATGCCCCCATTATCGTGGGATCCCCACCACCGCTTGCAGGTTCAAGTTAATAAACCGACAACAAAGGCCCGTCTATTTTTGCGTGCGCCAGTGGAGGATGAACCTGAAACCTGCACAGTCGAATTACTTCAGCGGGTTCTGAAAGACTGTCGAATTACCTTTGGTGTGGACGAAGAAGCTTTGGAAAGTTTTTTTTCTACGATTCCTGGCTCCTTACTTTATAATACACCGGTTATTGTTGCTCAAGGCATCCCCGCTGTTGAAGGGTCGGACGGCTATGTCAAAGAGTTATTTGATCGCACAAGCAAACCGCACTTTGATGAACGCCCTGATGGTACTATTGATTTTAAAAACTTACATATTGTTAATAACATTTCGAAAGGTACAGTAATCTGCGAGATAATAAACCCTGTGCAGGGAACCCTTGGTACCAGTGTTTATAACAAGCCCTTACGCCCCCGTACTGCAAAAGCACCAGCTGTCCCCCGCGGTGAAAATGTAGACCTTATTACTATCGACGAATATAGCAGTCAACTTGTCGCAGCTATTGACGGCAATCTAGTATATAAGGACAAGCGCTTTTGTGTAGAGCACACATTTAGGGTAAACGGAAATGTAAACAATTCAGTGGGGAACATTAATTTTACTGGTAATGTCGTTGTTACAGGTGACGTTTGTGAAGGTTATTCAATTAAAACAAATGGTGATGTGACCGTCTTTGGCATTGTTGAAGGCGCCTCTATATACGCCGGTGGCAATATAATTCTTCAAAAAGGCATCAACGGTATGGGCAAGGGTATTTTGGAAGCACAAAAAGATATTACCGCCAAATTTATTGAGAACTGCACCGTTCGTGCCGGTGGCGATATTAAGTCTGAATCAATAATTAACTCCACCGTTGAAGCAGACGGGAGATTAACTTTGATTGGCCGCGGCACATTGGTTGGTGGAAACATTACTGTTTTTGGCTCTGTTGATGCCAAAATTATTGGCTCTCGCTCCTATACGCACATAAATATCGTGCTTGGTGTTACCCCAAATATGCTTAGAGAGCGCACTCAGATCCGTCAGCAGCATAAAGCGGTCTTATCGGAGTTCCAGTCCCTCAACAGCGATATTTTATTTTTGGAACAGACTCAAAATATTACTGAATCTGAAAGGCAAAAACAATTGGCCCTGTACCAGGGGAAATTAAATCTTGTGCTCTTTAAGAAAAACCGCCTCGAGAAAAAAATACTGAAATTTTCTGAGCAACAATCTGAGATTTCAACCTGCACACTGACCTGCAATACTGCATATCCCCCTATGCGTATTACAATTGGTACAGAAACATATAGACTTACTAATATCGCCAATATGTGCCGCTTTTACCAAAATAGCGAGGGCGAAGTTGTTCTGGGGACCAAATAAAATACATCAGCTCATATTATGAGCATAAGAAAAGAGACTTGGATAACCAAGTCTCTTTTTATTAAGCTTGACAGCATCGTTAACCTTATTTTACTGTGTTTAAGTAGTGCAATAATTCATCACCAATCTGGTCGAGCGGCAACTGCTTCTTAACGCCACCAATGTTAAAGGCCACCATTGGCATACCATAAACAATGCAGCTATCTTTGTCCTGCCCAATGGTATAAGCGCCAGCCTTTTTCATTTGTAACAAACCCTTGGCACCATCGGCACCCATTCCGGTGAGAATAACACCAACTGAACGCTCTTTTGCGGTTTGCGCAACCGAATCAAATAGTACATCGACCGAAGGGCAATGGCCGCTGACTTTCTCACCCCGCTGGCTTTTAACATAGTAGCCTTGGGAATCCTTTTCCAAACGGAGGTGAAACTCGCCTGCACCAATAATAATTTTTCCGGGTTCTACCCTGTCACCGTGTTCTGCCTCTTTAACCGTCATGCGGCAAATATTATTCAGCCGCTCGGCATACATTCTCGTAAAAACTGGCGGCATATGCTGCACTACAACAATGCCAGGCGTTGTGGGTGGAAGATCTTTTACTACTGCCAATATTGCCTCTGTGCCACCGGTTGAAGCGCCAATAGCAATAACCATATTGTCTATAGTACGCGTTAGTGCGGGATGTACTGCCAATTTTGAAGTTGGCTTGTCCACTAGCACCTTCTTCTGACCAACCTTTGCGACCGATGCGATTTTCAGCTTTACAACCAACTCACGTATAAACTGGTTCAAGTCGTTTGAAGAACTAACAGCTGGCTTTTTGACAAAATCCACTGCCCCCGCATCTAGTGCATTTAGCGTTGTAATGGGAGCCGAACTAACAACTACAACGGGTGTTGGATAAAGCGGCATAAGCTTTTTAAGAAATTCAATGCCGCTCATCTTTGGCATTTCAACATCCAACGTCACAACATCTGGATGAAGCTCCTTTATTTTTTCCATTGCTTCCATCGCGTCAGATGCGGTGCCTATTACTTGAAAGAACGGATCCTCTTCCAGCCTTTTTGACAGCGTGGTGCGAAAAAGAATGGAATCATCGACGATTAAAACGCGGCACTTTTTCTTTTCCAACACTATTTTGCACCTCGTTTCTGATAAATTGCCGGTTGAATATAGGTGTAACGGCTTGCTTCCCTGTTGATGCTTTCGGAGTGGCCTATAAACAGGAAACCTGTGTCCGCCGTCCAGTCGTAATATTTATTTACCAGCTTCTCTTTGGTTGGTGCATCAAAATAAATCATGACATTACG
The DNA here is from genome assembly GCA_034933525.1 of Candidatus Fimivivens sp. Taxonomy (GTDB): domain Bacteria; phylum Bacillota; class Clostridia; order Oscillospirales; family Ruminococcaceae; genus Yanshouia. The sequence continues at coordinate 231,418 of JAYFNI010000007.1, read as the reverse complement.
ACAGAATATTAGGTCAAACTTATTCTTAAACTGAAAAGGATCCATTAGGTTGACCCTACGGAAGATCACTTCATTGCGAATTTGATCACATACTTGAAAACTGCCATTCTTAAGGTCGATGAAGTATTTTGATCGCCAAGAGGGTGGAATATCTTTAATTTCCTCACTTGTATAAACGCCCTTAGCCGCTTTTTCCAGAACATTGACTGAAAGATCGCTGGCCAGAATAGTAGTATTCCACTGCCCTTTTCTTGTACCGAAATATTCGCTAATGGCCATCGCCATCGAGTATGGCTCCTGCCCGGAAGAACACCCTGCACTCCACAGATACAATGTTTTGCTAGTCCGTGTACGTTCAAAAAAAGGAAGAATTTTTTGCACCAAAAACTCAAAATGCTCGTTCTCACGCATAAAATAGGTATAATTCGTGGTAAGCTTATTGAGCATTTTAGTCATTTCGCTACCAGTCTTATCAGCATACAAAAACTCAAAATACTGGCTAAATGTAGTAAAACCATAACCCAAAAGCGTATTGGACATACGTCCTTCAATTAGAACACGCTTTTTTGAAAGATCTATCCCATAGTTCTTATGTACAAATGTCTTTAATTCGTTAAATTCCTGATCTGTTAGCTTCAGCATCGGCGATATAATCCCTTCGTTAAACGGCTTAATCAAAGTGTTGTTGCTTGGGCGCCGCAGGTATCGTCGGCTAGGAATTTGTCACAGTCCAGAATAAGAACCAATCGTTCACCCACCTTGCAGATTGACGAAAGATATTTGTTGGTGTTGACACTTGAAAAGTCAGGAATTGTTGCGATCTGATCGTTTTTAAAATCGCTGACCTCGGCGACACGATCAACAATGAGGCCCACGAGAGATTCCTTCCAGGTGATTACAATGATGCATGTACGCTCATCATATTCAATTTCTTCGGCACCAATCTTGATTCGTGCGTCAATAACAGGCACAATTCGGCCGCGAAGATTGATTATCCCCTTGACGAAGGCCGGTATGCCCGGTACCCTTGTGGCCTCCTGATTGCCGATGATTTCAAGAATATTTTCTAGCGCAACGCCATAGAGCGTTTCCCCAATATAGAACGTCAGATATTTACCTGCAAACACAGCGCCTTCCACCGATTTGACAACGCTGTTGACAGCTACCTCAGACATGTGGCCACCTCCTAAAAGTTGTTAAGAAGATTGTTTGCATCAAGAATCAAGCTAATACTGCCGTCGCCCATGATCGTGCAACCAGCAAGTCCATTGCCCTTGATGCTGTATTTGCTCAAAAATGCCGGGAACGGCTTAACAACAACCTGTTGTTCGCCCAGTAGCTCGTCTACAAACAGGCAAGCCGACTTGCGGTCATTTTCGATCAAAATAAAAATGCCATCCTGAAGGTCAGTCTTTGCATTTTGGGCGTCGTAAATTCTGTGCAACCTAATAACAGGGAAGCAGGTTCCTCTAAGCATCACCATTTCAGAACCCTCAGTATCCTTTAAAACCTGAATGCCTTCACCAAGTTTAAACGTCTGACGGATAGAAGTGATCGGTATAATATAAACACCATCGCTAACCGCTACTTCCATACCGTCCACAATAGCGAGGGTCAGTGGGATTTTAATGGTGAAAGTCGTACCCGTGCCCATCTGCGATTCCACCGAGATGCTGCCGTTGACCTTTTCTAGATTTTGGCGCACCACATCCATGCCAACGCCACGACCCGAAAACTCGGTGACGACTTCATTAGTCGAGAATCCTGGCATCATTATTAAGTGAAAAGCCTCTTTATCGGTATATTCAGCCTCAGGCTTAGTTAGTAATCCATTCTTCTTTGCTTTGGCCAGTAGTTTGTCACGGTCTAGCCCGCGTCCATCGTCCGCAATCGTGATCACTATTTCCCCGCCAATATTTTGTGCCCCCAGCGTAATAGTGCCCATCTCTGACTTGCCGCACTGAATACGCTCTTCAGAGGATTCAATCGCGTGATCCATTGCATTACGAATCATATGCATAAAGGGATCAGCCAATACGTCGTTGATGGTTTTATCAATTTCTGTATCTCCACCAAATGTTTTTAGGATGACCTCTTTACCCAGCTTGCGGTTCATATCTCGCACGATTAGATTCATTTTCTGGAAAACACCTGTCAGCGGCACCATTCGAATGGACATCACGATATCTTGAAGCTGATCTGTCAACTTACGCAACTGGCGGGTGGATTTGCTGAAATTATCTAACTGTAGGTTTTTAAGCTCTGGGCTATTGGCCACCATGGACTCTGCAATCACAATCTCACCCATGATATCCATTAGCTGATTGAGTTTGGTCTGGTTGACGCTTATCATGCTTTGCTTGCCAGCTCCAGAAGGCGCAGCTTTCTGTACTGCTTCACCGGCAGGAGCCACTTCCCTGCTTTGCACCTCTCCTGTTCCCGTTACTTCTAAGGTTGGTACCACACCCTGATGCTCTTTAGTTGCAGCGGTAACCACTGGCAATGAAGAAGGCATGCTATGTTCGCCAACATTCTCGTACGACTTGATGTTGACCGAGCTCTCAATAACCGCATAAATATTTTCAACTGGCAGCGATGTTTTTATTTTCAATAATAAGCCATTTTTTATAATTTCGGCTGAGTAATCGGAGTTTGCCTCTGGGTTAACCGGAACACTGGTGATATCCTCGCAATAACCCTTGAGCTGTGTAATGAGCATAAACGCGCGGATATTTTCCATCTGGCAATCGTCTTCAAAGAAGATTCTTATTTGATATTCACCGCCTGCCACTGCGGCCTGCATACTACCCTGCTGCTCTTCCGGGGCCTTGGCGGTCTCCTTCTTTGGTTCACTAGCCGACTGTTTGGCTGGTGCCTGCTTCAATGTAGGCTGAGCCGGTACCTCTGCCACCTCAATGGGCGCTTCGCCTTTGAGCTGCGGGATAACCGCGGTAATCGTATCAACCAGCTCAGTAGGGTTAGAGGGCGTGTATTGCTCAATATCACTCTGAATACCTTCGACTTCGGCCTTAAAAAAGTCAGAAGACTGGAAAAGAATATCAAAAATAGGCCTGCTGAGCACGCTTTTCATGATCTCCGGATTGTCACGCACAATAAAGAACATATCCTCGACACGGTGCGCTACCTTTGAAAAGGCGGAAAGGCCCATCATCGCGGCAGAACCTTTTATCGTGTGCATAATGCGGAATATTTCGTTGATATCCTCTGTTGTCATTTCCTGATTTTGCTCAGACTGCAGCAGAATCTCATCCAACTGTTCCAAGAGCGTGGTGGTTTCGTATAAAAACATATCAACCATTGGAACCATGCTCGCGTCAAAAACACTCATGTTCTTCACCTGCTAACACTTTATTTTTGCAAATTTAGTCGCTTCTTTTTAATCATTATAATATATTTCGTCCGCATTTCCTACTGTTTTTTGGACTTTTTTCAATAATTTTTATCATTTGATAACAGCAATTACATTTTTACAACTTAATTTTCCATAAAACCATATATTTTTTAGCTTTATATTGTGATATAATTATTAACATATCTTATTATGGTGATTTATCTAATTGTCGGTAACATTATTTTATTTATATTAAAATTGTCATAATTTTTGTTACTAAATAGAGGGAGTGAACCCGAATTGGCGGATATTCTAAAAATTACAACCCCGATTATTGACCGTACCGCCGTCTCTGCTAATCGGCCTGTCGCAGACCCCTCCATTCCCTTTCAACTCTCCGATATTACTAAGGTCATAAGACCCGGAGAACAAAGCGAAATATTACAGCAAAATAATGGATTTATCGAACGTGACAATAGCGCGGCCATTTTGATGAATCTCTTGAAGGATTCATCGATCACTGTCAGCTTTTTGAAAAATATCGATATGCTTCAAGAAATTATTAAGCTGATTCCAGTTAATAATCAGGCTTTGACCGATGAAATTGAACAGCTCTTCAAAGATCTTCTAATATCGACCGATGATATTGCCGCAGAGCTTTCGAATCAAGAACAAACCTCAACCGCTTTTAAAGGTGAACTGTTTGATTTTTTACGGCAGCAAATTGCGCAGAATGATAAACCTGAAATGCGGTACGGCATCTGCAACCTTCTAAAATCGCTTAATGCGATCTCTTCCCAACAAAAAATATTAAAGTCAATTTCAAATGGTCTCTCTTTTTTGTCTGAGAATTTGACAAGCAGCCCATCTTTATCACAAAAATTATTTGACTTGGCTATCCGTTATAAAGAGTCGGGGGCTCAAAGCAATTTCTCTGCCCTTAAAGATGAGACTTTATCTCTGCTTAACGATGTTAAAAGTAGCATTTTATATTCGCCAAAGCTTCAAAAAATGGTCCCCATGATCATATATAACCTGTCCCGATATAATGATAACCCCCATTTTTTGAAAGAATGTATCGGCAGTCTTTCAACTATTCTCGATGGAAACGACAAGAAGCAGCAGCTGGCCGATTTATTATATACTTATAATCAGACAAATCGTGCACCAGAATCTTCTAAGGTAATGGAAATTATCGCAGAAATTATTAGCAAGCAAAACGATAACACAGAACTGGCGATGATTGGCGGCGAAAAAATCGAAAAAATTATCTATAGCCTTCTTTCATCCCCTTGCAATTTCACGCCCCTTCTTCATTACATAATTCCGGTGCAGGCGGATGATCTAAAATCTTTTGCAGAAATTTGGATAGATCCTAACGCTGAGAGTACCGACTCGAAAGGCTGCCGTGTTCAGGGTTGCATTCACATGCTGATGGTATTTGATATCGATGGCATAGGCCGTTTTGAGGCAGAGCTTGCCGCAGCCGAAAAAGATATCATGATCAATCTTTTTTGTCCCTCATCTTACTTGCCAGCCTTTTCGGCTCTGGCCACGCAGGTGCGAGAACAGATTGCTTCTACTGGATATCGCCTTTTGAATCTGTCTGTGGATAAACTCGAAAAACATCGCTCGTTAATGGACGTATTCAAAAATTTGCCGCACAAAAGGACGGGTGTAGATGTCAAAATCTGAAAAGCGAAGCAAAGCTGTCGCCCTCAAATATCAGGAAGAAACCGATGTGGCTCCGGTAGTTATCGCTTCGGGCTGTGGCAATATTGCTGAAAAAATTATTGATATTGCAGAGAGTAAGGGTATCCCTGTTTTTCGTGATGATAGCGCCGCTTCGCTGATGTGCATGCTGGAAGTTGGTCGGCCGATTCCGCCCGAACTTTATCAGATTGTCGCTATTATTTATAGCCAGTTAATGAAAATTTCAAAGGACATAAAACACTATAGCGAGCTGCCGCCTTCATCAACCCACACCGCCCCAGAGCAATTACGCCAACAGGTTGAGCAGCGACATCGTTCATCTTTAAAAAAATAGGAACATCAGGCTATAATGCGCCAAAAAACCTAGTTTCTTTTCACAAAAAATGGTATAGTATTGATATATAGATCTGCAGAAACATATGATTGAATCGTATATTGTTTAAAGATCAGCGTCATAGCTTATAATTGGTACTTATGTAGATAGCGTTCATCATGTTAGCGGTTTTAATATCAATCGTGTTTTGATCGAGATTGCCGCCGTTTTATACCCTTATTGATCGCTTTGTTTTGCATTATTCTGATAGTAAGCCAGACACCAGGAGGAACAGAGAATGCCTGAAAAAAAGACCTTTTTGCAAGAGTTGGTCGGCAACCTTTGCGAAATAAAAACCGAACAAAACGATCTGCTCGTGGTTGCGCGTGTGGAATCGATTGACCCTGATGATGACACGCGCATAACCATTGTTTCTGCACAGGAGGATGAGCGGCTACCCCTTGTTGCATATAACACCCCGGTAAAAATAATATCTTTTGCGAGCAAACAGGGCTTTTTGTTGATGCGCGGAAATGTTTATATTTCAACAACCAGTATGCTTACGCTGGTGAATGTACACACCGCCCAAGGCTATGAACGGCGCAAATATTTTAGACTTAATACAAACGTAATGGCAACCGCCATTTTGCAACACGAGGATTCCATCCAGTCCGACGCGGAAGAAGATGTCATGACTTTGGCTCTTTACGATATCAGCCTGGGTGGCATCAGAATTAGCAGTGATAGGAATCTAAATCCGGGTGATCTTTTGCTGACATCCTTTCAGTTAATGGATAAAAAGATGGAGTTTTGCTGCCGAGTGTGCCGCGAAATTGTTGCCAGAAGGTCAGCATCCGGTAAAAAGCAGTACGGCTGCGAATTTGTCAGTTTTTCAAACCGTCAAATAGACCAACTATGTAATATTTTGTTTAAGTTGCAGCGTATTGAAATTCAAAACCGTAAAAAAAACCGCTACGATTAAACAACGGTTGGTATGGGAGTAGAAGCTATGAAGGACTGGTCGAAAACAACTACAAATCTTCTTTCTGGCATTAACCCGGATGATTTGGTTTTTGCTTTAGATATTGGCACCCGCAGTATTATTGGTCTGGTAGGCTTAATGCGCAATGACCGCTTTCATATTGTGGCGGCTGAGGTAATTGAACACGAAAAGCGTGCCATGATTGACGGCCAGATTGAAGATATAGACGAAGTCGCTGCGGTGGCGGGCCGGGTAAAGTCTTCTTTAGAAAGTCAACTGGGCTTTGCGCTACACAGGGTCTGTGTGGCAGCGGCAGGGCGTGCGCTTAAAACCAACACCGCTGAGTTTTCTATGACCGTCTCACCTAAGCAGGCCATAAGCAAAGAAACCGTCTATGAACTAGAAATGGGTGCTGTAAGCCGCGCCAGTGAGGCGCTGGCCGAAGCGGAAGGTGATTTTGAGTTTTACTGTGTGGGCTATTCAGTAAAACGATTCTATTTAGATAATTATGCTTACTCCACCATTATCGGGCACAAGGGTAAGGATGTGCGCGTGGAGGTTATTGCGACCTTTCTACCCAGCGAGGTGGTCGATTCTCTTTCTGCCGCTATGAGCAAAATAGACCTTGAAATTGACTTTTTGACTTTAGAGCCAATCGCTGCTATGAATGCCGTTATTCCCGCTGAGTTACGGCTGTTAAATCTAGCTTTAGTAGATATTGGCGCCGGTACATCGGATATTGCAATATGTGAGGAAGGCAGTGTAACTGCCTATACCATGGCCACGGTAGCTGGCGATGAAATAACTGAAGAAATTATCCGTAAATATCTGGTCGACTTTTCTACCGCAGAGGGTATGAAGCATCTTTTAAGCACCGATACAGATGAAATTGCTTATAGTGACATTATCGGTTTTGACTATACAGTACCACGTGAGACCTTGTTAGAATCGATTGGTGGTGCTATCGACACACTGAGCAAGGTGATCTGCGAAAAAATAATACAGGCAAACACCCGTTCCCCCGCTGCAGTTTTTCTAGTGGGTGGCGGCAGTAAAGTGCCCACCCTTTGTGCACTGGTTGCGGACAGGTTGGGCATAGACCAGCGTAAGGTCGCGGTTGGTGGTAATAACTTCATGAAACGCGTAATGACCGCTAATCAGGACTTGCAGGGCCCAGAATATGCAACCCCGCTTGGCATTGCACTCACAGCGGCGGCGGCTGGGGAAAACCGCGGTTTCTCGATTGTTCTGAACGGCGAGAAAAAGCAGCTTTTTCGCAGTACGGTGATGCCTCTGATGGATGTTTTATTGCTATGTGGATATAAATATGGCGATGTTTTAGGAAAAAATGGGCGCAGCATCGAATATGAACTCAACGGTAAACGCTGCATCGCAAGAGGCGGCTATTTGCAGCCAGCAGAACTTCGTATTAACGGTGAACCTGCCAGCATTTCCAGCTCAGTTAAGAGTGGCGATGAAATTGAGGTGATTTTAGCCCAGAGCGGCAAGGATGCCTCGCTCAATATCGATCAGCTAGCTGTCCTTAGTGAGGTCGTTACAGTTTATTACCACGGTTCGGCTGTCGAGTGCGGATGTGTTGCGACTATAAATGGACGGCGGGCTACGTCGGGTCAGCAAATACATAACAAGGATCGTGTTGAAATTTTAAACCTTAAAACACTTGGTGATCTACTTGAACACCTTGGTATCGACGATCAAGGTTTGGTTTTTTTAGTAAACGGTTCACCCCGTCCTAAAACATACCAGCTAAAAAATAACGACGCCATTATTTCATCAAATACACCTACTATTAACGCACCGGCAAAGCAGGAACAGCTGGACAAAACACCTGCGCAAATGACGTCCCAGCCTTCAGTTGTTTTTGCAGGTACTGACCGACCTAATGATCCTCTTGCCGCTGGTGAAAGCGACTCTAATATGACTCCGCCGCTACCCATGCCGCTTGTTCAAGTGCTGGAAGTTACCGTTAACGGTATTAAACGCATTCTACCGCCAAAGTCCGGCGGTGGGGTTTATCAGTTTTTGGATATGCTCAACTTGGTGGATATTGACCCTACTAAGCCTCAGGGCGATATTGTGCTACTACATAATGGTGTCAATGCGTCTTATATCGAACCTATCCAAAACGGGGACAAAATTGATATCTACTGGGCTAAGCGTAATTAACCCATTGCTTTTAGATGTATGGTTAAGAAATATTACTTTGGCTCGTATTTAATTAAAGTATCTTAATTTAAAAACATTATATTAATATAGTGGAATATTTGTTGCGATATAGTAATCTTCGGGAGGAACCGTTATGCAAATGAATGTGGTTCGCCAGCCGATCATGAGCGACCGCAAAGAGCTGCTCGGATATGAGCTGCTTTATCAGGACAACCGCGCAAGCCTCTACAACCAGGGGGATACCTTGGCCGCCAATGCCATAGAAGGTTTTTTAACCCAGCTAGACAGCGACAGCTTTATGAACAGCAAGACGGCTTTTATTCCCTTTACACCCAATCTTCTACTGCGCAAAGTCCCTCGAATGTTTAATCCCCATAACCTTGTCATCGAGATAGATGACAGTGCGGCGATCCATCCCGATGCACTGCGTGAGATTATCAATCTTAAGCGCACTGGATATCGGATTGCTATGCGGGGCTTTGAGTTCTCTCCCCGCTTTTTTTCGTTGCTCGGCGAATCCGACTATTTAAAAATTGATATGAATACGCTGGATGAAACCACCTCAAGTGCTATTGATATTGCCAAGAGTTTTAAAAAAAAGGTTATTGCCTATAACGTAGACACACCTGAAAAATATCAGCAGGCTAAGGCAATGGGTTGTGGTTACTTTCAGGGTACAGTTGTTTCGCAAGCCGTCAGTTCAAAGATGAATCGCCTTGATCATCTACAGAGCAATTTCTTTCAGCTCATGATCGCTGTCACAAGGGATGAACCCGATGTTGACGAAATATCAACTATTATCTCGCGCGATGTTACATTGGCGTTTTCATTGATTCGATTGGTCAACTCGGCTTACTTTGCCTTACGCAACCGGGTTCGCTCGGTAAAACAGGCCTTGGTTGTGCTGGGGCTAGGCCAGCTCAAGCAATGGGTTTATCTGTTGAGCTTTAAGCAGAGCGACGGCGACCTTTCTGCCGAAATTATTAAGACCTCTTTTTTACGTGGCAGCCTGTGTTCAGAGCTTTCACAATATGCCACTCGGCTTGACATGGCCAAGTCCGACGCTTATTTGCTAGGCATGTTTTCAACGCTGGATGTTCTGCTTCAAATTCCGCTTGAAGAAGCGCTTAAAGAGCTTCCGGTAATTGACGAAATTCGCGATGCGCTGCTTAATAAATCTGGTCCCGCCGGCACCTTGTACCGCCTGGTTCTTGCTTATGAGGCTGCTAATTGGTCAGCTGTATCGAAATGTGCCGAAGATCTTGGCCTGGATAGCAATATTGTGGCACAAAAGTATTTAGAATGTGTTGAGTCGGTGAATTATACATGGAACAGTTTGCAGCGCCCCTTTAATGAGGAATAGTTTAATTCATATAGAAAGAAGCCCTTCATTTTGAGAAGGGCTTCTTTTTTAGTGACTTCTATCATGCGATGGATGCGCTTTAACAGTTAATATTGCTTGAACCAAGGCCGTTGCCACCTGCGCAGCCCGTTCCCTCTCATGTAAATCCCGAATGTCAGGATCAGCCTCAATCACATACAATGGCGGAAGCTTGTTTAGTGCAAGAGCCAGAACGTCATTGCGGCATCTATCACAGGTGCAGCATTTAAATTTTTTTAACGCCGCCTCCAACCGCTTTTCCACAAACGCTTCCATTAAGTTGACTAATAGTGGTTCAGCAGGTACTGTTGGAATTTGTACACCGCGTGTATCCTCTGTTGGAACCACCTCTGTTTCTGCCGCCATTTCTGGCTCAAGCTGAGCTGGCAGCACTTCGTTATTTTCCTCCGGCAACTTTTGGGAACACTCTTCGCTATTCTGAGAAGAAACAATCACCTCAACAGGTTTCTGAATGCTCACTTCTACCGCCGCAGAAAGTGAGTTCAGCGGCCGCATTTCTTCCTTTTTATTATCCAACGCTTGTTTATCAAAAGTATTTTCAGACATCGCAGTCGGCAAAATCTTTTTATACATTAGCTCTCTGTCGATATCTTTCTTCGAACGGGCCAATATTACATTCCCCTCTCGATTAGTTCTTGCGCAAAGTTTATATAATCCTTGGCGGCAGGACTGGTACGCGAATATTTAAAGATGCTAACCTGCGCCGATTGCGCCTCAGAAACGGCAACACTTGAGCGAATTTTTGTTTTAAACAAGGGAATATTAAGTGACTTTGCCACCATTTCCGCCGTGCCCATAATCTCTTTGGCAAGCACAGTACGCGGATTAAAACGATTAAGCAATATGCCAGCAAACTCCAGTTTGCTATTGCAGTAGCTTTTGATATGTTGAACCGATTCGTGCAGTTGGGCCAGCCCCTGCAAGCTAAAAATATCTGAAAGTACTGGTACGATAATATAGTCCGATGCCGTAAATGCATTGATAGTTAAAATGCCAAGGTTAGGCGGTGTATCAATAAAGATATAATCATAATAGGGTTTTAACGGGCTTAGAACATCCCGCAGCAGATATTCGCGCCCCTTGTCGGTGAAATCTAGCTCAGTACTGGAAAGCAATATATTTGAAGCGATTAAATCGCAAGCATCGACATGTTGAATGGCATGCTGCGGCTTAACCGCACCCTTTAATACATCATAAATAGAGGCTGACAACTCGTTGTCACCCTTAACGCTAAAAGTCAAATTCCCCTGTGGATCAAGATCTACTGCCAATACGCGATACCCTTTTTTAGTAAATGCGGCGGCAATTGCACCAGTTGTTGTGGTTTTCCCCACACCGCCCTTTTGATTAGAAACAGATACGACTTTACACATTTTGCAGATTCTCCTTATAAACCAGAAAAAGCCCGGTGTAAAAACTCCGAGAATCATCTTCTATTGATGCCATTAAAACCTTTATCATATTATATCAACTGCCCCAAACGATTACAAGTGCTGTGCCTAATGGGGTGTTTTATAATTTAACATTTTTAAATAGACCCGTTAACTTTCTTAAGTATCTGCCGATTAGAAAATATAGGTGGTTAAAAAGAATTCAGCGTAAATAAATTTTGTCTGGTCCTAGGAGGATTTAATATGAGAATAGATAGAAATTTGGCGCTTAAATATTATGAAAGCACTAAAAATGTGTCCTCTGCCAAGGTGGACAGTATCGGCGCACCTTCCGCTGCCTCCAATACCGACCGCATTTCTATAAGCTCGGAAGCGGCTCGTCAAGCCGAGCTTTCCAGTTCTGTGCAGCATATTGCAACCGAGGTTGAAACCAGCGTTAGCAGTGCACGCCTGCAGCAACTTTCGGCCCAGATTGAGTCGGGGGAATACCGTGTCTCAACACATCAGCTGGCGGCTTCTATTCTCAATTACTTAGGCTGAGCCTTCGCGGATAATCAGAAAGGAGCCCTGTCATGATAACCGAAGCACAGGCAGCTGAATTATTTATTTTTTTTGAAAAATATGCTTCTGCGCTAAATACTATGGCGCGTGATGAAAAAGAGAAACTTAATGCGCTACTCTCAAATTCGCTACCACGCATTGAGCATGCAATTAGTACAGCACAAGCAAACACCAAGTTGATTGAAACGCTTGAGAGCAGACGTATTGCACTTCAAGAAAGTCTGGGCTGTGCTGAAATGACCTTTTCACAGCTACTTGAACAGATTCCCGAAACGCATACGCTCTCGCTGTCGTCACTGTTTAGACAGATACAGTCTTACGTGGATGAAATTAAGTTCACGAATGATAAATCCATGGTGGTGGCTCACACCAATATTACCCGATTAAACCCCGAAACACTTGTTGCCAAACCGGCCAGTGACGGTGTGTTCCCGACAACCCCCTACGGCGCAGCACGTAGCCATCAGGGCGCAAGCACCCCAAGCATTTTTAAAACGAAGGCCTAAGCTACATTGTATACTACCGAATCATTAGGAGGAAGTTATGAGACCTACCTTTTTTGGATTTGAAACCGCAAAAAGAGGACTAATGGCCAGTCAGAAAGCCATTGATATTATCGGCAATAATATTAACAATATTGGCGTTACCGGATATACCCGGCAACGAATCGATCTTGTTTCAGTGACGGTTAACACCAGTTCCAGCCGCTTTGGGGGCGACATCACTGGGCTTGCTGGCGCAGGGGCGAAAGCAGCGGGCATTTCGCAGATTCGAGATTCTTATTTAGATAAGCGTTTTCGTGATGAATACTCCAGTGTCGGTTATTTTGATACCGTTACTACCATTCTTCAGGACGTTGAAACAAATCTAAGCGAAATAGAGCCCAGCACCATCACCTCAGCGCTTGCCTCGCTTGAAAACGCCTGGTCCGAGATGCAAAATGAAGGCGGGCAAAGTTCTGTAGTGGCTAGCAGCATTTTAAGTGGTTCACGCACGCTAACACAAGTATTTTCACAAATTAGCACAAAGTTAGATAACCTTTGGCAGCAGCAGAAAACCGATCTGGGCACTAGCGTAACAACCGTTAACTCGCTGCTTGAGCAGATTGCTAACTACAATAAAACAATAAAAAACGAAGTGTTAATATCTTATGGTGGCAACCTTTCTACCTACGGACCAAATGAGCTGTTAGATCAACGCAATGTACTGATTGATAAGCTTTCGCAGTACGCTGATATTTCGGTGCAGAACCTTTCTGATGGCACCGTTACCATCACAATGGGAACTGATAACCACGTGGCAGTGAAAGATTCAGATTATGATGCCCTGCTGCTTGCAAATGGCGGTAATGACAAGACCGTGGATCTCTCATGGATGAGCACGGGGAAAGAAACCGGTATTTCCAGCGGCATCTTACAAGGTTCAATGCAAATGCTTAACGGTCGTGGAATAGCCGCTTCACCAAGTAAGGGAGAATCACTTGATAACGGCATTCTTTACTATATGGATAAAATTGATACATTTGCTTCTACTCTGGCAAACGCTTTTAACAGTTTTATTCCTGTTGTAGATAGCAGCGGTAATCTCACCGGAAACTATAAACAGCTTTTCAGCTTTTCGGGCGACGGTGAAGAGACTGCGGCCAATCTTACCGTAAATAGTGACTGGGTTAATGACGCCACCTATCTGATTAAGGATATCCACCCAACCGGAGAAGGTGCTGATGATACCACTTTTGTCACCAAAGCACTGGCATTGTTTTCTGCCAAACATGATTTTGGCGAGTTCAAGGGAACGTTTAATGGATATATTCAGTTTTATACCACGTCCCAGCTGGCAACTGAAATCTCCTACAATAAAAACTGCCTGGAATCCTGTTCGGATATCACCGACTCATTGCTCACCAGCATTAGCGAAGTTTCCGGCGTTTCGATGGAGGAAGAGGGCGTTGATATGACGCAATGGACTAAGGCCTTTAATGCCATGAGCCGCGTCATGACTGCAATGGACGAAATTCTGGATACGCTGATAAATAAGACAGGCCTTGTTGGTCGCTAAAGTAAGGGGAGGGTGTTTATGGGCACTCGCATAACAAATAATATTACGGTTCGCAACTATTTAAAGGGTATGCGCTCTAACCTGAGTAATTTATCCAAGTCGAATGAAAAATTGACCACACAGCGATCCTTTAATAGGGCTTCTGAGGATGTGGCGGGGTCGGCACGCGCGCTGCGTGTGCGCAAGCTACTAAGTGACAATGAACGTAATATTTCAGATGCTGATTCTTTGACCAGTCGTCTCGATACAGCGGAGTCGAACCTGCGTGCATTAAGCGATGTTTATCAGCGCATGAACGATTTGGTTACTCACGGTATGAACGATACTATGAGCAATCAGGACCGACAGATTCTTGCCAACGAGGTTACCAATTTACGTGATCAGGCGCTAAGCATTTCAAACAGAAAATATGGCGATCAGTACTTGTTTTGTTCAGCTGGCAATGCCGATGGCTCTGCACCGTTTACTGTTGGCGCTGACAATCTGCTTTATTATAATGGTAACAGCACGCCAGTAGATAAACTGGTAACTGATGCGAACGGTAAAGTAGCCGTTGATAATGGCGATGGTACAACCACAGAAATAAACTATAATGGTACTAACTATCTGGATATCGGTCTTGGGCTGTCTGTCTCTGGAAGCGGCGCCTCAATTCAACTTGACACCCGCACTGCTGTTCAGTCTTCGATATCCGGTTTAGATGTCTTCGGCTATGGCACAAACACAAACGGTGTGCCTAATAATTTTTATGGTTTATTTAACAGTATTGCTGAACATCTGTGTGCTGGAAATAAATCCGCGCTTGGGGATGAGCTTACTGCTCTGACGGCTTCTCATGATAATTTACTAATTGCTATTGCTGACATCGGAAACAACACCAGCTTTATTGATAATGTTTCTACACAACTTGAGAATGACCGTGTTTCGCTTCAGGAGCTTCAAAACAGTGTCGAAAGCATCGACCTCTCCAAAGAAATCATGTATAACAAAGAATTTGAAATGGCTTGGACTGTCACATTACAGTTAGGCAGCAAAATTCTTCCAAAAACAATTTTCGATTTTTTATAATTTGTAAAATGCACGGTCTTAAAAGGCGGTTGTTTTTATGAACGATGTTTTAAACCTTCTTAGCTATAATATCAAAAACATACAATACGAATACCGCATTGCTAACGCTACCATTAGCGCAGAGCAAAATCTCCCAACACATGATGCCCATTTTACTCCGGCCAAGCTCTCTATTCACACCGAGCAGCCCAAAATGAGACAAGATAGCACCGCTTTTTTTGCTAGCATTGGGCTACACAAAATTGATGACCTTATGGACAGCGCTGCCGAAAAAGGACGTCAGGCAGTACTTGAAGCTATGGGGAATTACAGTAAAGTTGCCCGTCAAATGTCTCAGATAGAAAAGGGTGTTACACCCGCCCAAATATACCGCCAAAAGCTGTTGGAACAGACAAAAACATCGTTGGTGGTAAAACCGACCGCACAAATCAGCTTTTCTTATACGCCCGGTGAGGTCAGCATGCAGTATACGCCCTCATCAGTAACGATGGATTGGAACGTCGACCGCGCAATACGCCGATATACCCCTGCCGATTTCCGAGTGAATATTAACCAGGCTCCTGAAATAGATTTTTTCTACCAGGGTGGATTCCAATATGTGCCCGAAAGCGCAACGCCTGGATATAATCGCTTGGTTTGAGTTTTCAAAATCTAAATAGGCATGCTGGGTTGATCTGCACAATTGGGCTTGCACCATTAGTTCCTACTTTACACGGAGGAGATAAAATATGACCATTGCGACCAGGGACTTTGGCAATATCGATATTTCTGAAGATGGTATTTTAACATTTAGGCTCCCGATTCTGGGTTTTGAGGAACAAAAGCAATTTGTAATTTTATATGATGATGAAATGGGCGACGCCCTAGGCTGGCTGCAATCTATAGATGATAGAGACGTTTGCTTTATAATTATTGATCCTCACACCGTGTTTGACACATATAAGCCTAGCATTGCTTCCAGCGTACTGAATAAACTAGAGCTTTCCAAGCAGGAAGACGCTGTTTTACGCAATTTAGTGGTCATTCCTTCTCAGACAGGCGAAGCTACCGTAAACCTGAAAAGTCCTCTCGTTATTAACCCTGCTAAAAAACTTGCCGCCCAGGTAATTTTAGAACAGGATTACTCCGTTCGTACCCCGCTTAATAACGTCGGGGAGGGGTCGTTATGTTAGTTATAAGCCGAAAAAGCGGTCAGACGTTTCACATTGGTGATAATATTCATATTACCATTACGGAAATTTCCGGTGACAAAGTAAAAATCGGCATCGACGCCCCACTTGAGCTGAATGTTTTGCGAGATGAATTGCTACAAACAATCAAAAGCAATGTAGCTGCCGTTCACAAAGTGGATAACAATGCAGTGCATACTTTAGCCGAGCGTCTAAAGCGAGTGGGATTGCAAAATAAAAAAACGCCGAACGGGCAGTAACCCGTTCGGCTTGACCTTACTCTTGTTCTTCTTTCTCTTTCAATTCATCAAGATAGTCCGCAATGGACGCTCCATTATTTATGTTCAGTGATACCACCTCACACAGTAAAAGCGCGGCACTGCGCATCAGGAGAACACGCTCTTTAATACGCACCAGCATTTTGTCAATTGACAGTGACGGCTCTTCAACTGAAAACATCAAATACTCGTCCTTGTCCACAAACTCCATTGTACAGATCTTGACTGTTTGGGGTGATATATAGCGCACAAACCCACTGACAGCTTGCGCTTTTTGAATATTAAAACGTGTGGTTGCGCCCGGTGCAATTAAAAACTCGGTCCGGAAAACCGCATTGCTTTCAAACATCTCAAGTGCATCGCTAATTATTGCACTGTCAACATCCACAATCCTAAGAAGCTTCCGGGAAGATAAGTAAACCTTACCTTCAAAACGTTCCAACCTTTTCTCCCCTATTATACGGATTACCGTCACAGTGCTGCCCAGTTTAACAAGAGGCACAAAGTCGCTGGTAAATGTAACAGAATTATCTCGTGATATATAAGCCTGACCGGGTTCTAGAATTTCATTTTCTCGTGATTCTAAAAGTGCTGAAAACTCAATTGAATTAATGGTTGCTCCCTCCTTTCACATTGGCAGCCGCCGCATACATTGCAAAGAGGAGCTGTTGCAAATGCAAATTGTGCAAAATATTCTTTCATTACTTACAAAAAAACAAGCGCTTTTTTTAGAATTTGAACGTTATACCAATCTTTTATTGGTTTGCGACGTTGACGATATGGATAATTATATCATAAAACGTGCTAATTTAGCAAATGAAATAGATAATGTAACCGTTCAAATATCGGATTTTACTAAGGCAGCAACCGTCACCCCCTCAGCCACTGCTATCCTGGATAACAGATGTTCTTTTTCAGAAGTACCTTTGCAATGGCAAGATGTTTTTATAGAGTCACAAAAGATTCATGGTATTGTTTCTCGCTGCATTGAGGTCAACCATCAAGCACTAGAGCGAATGATCGAGGTGCGCGATCATTTGAAGGAACTAATAGCCCAAAACAATAACACACCACGTATTATCAAGTATATTTCTTCTTCAGGCGCACTTCAGCAAGAAAGCAGTTATAATATAAAAAATACGCAAATTTAATATCATACCACTTTATTTTTTGTTTTTGATGCCGATATATAAAATGTAACGATATTAATAAAAGCATATTCTTGACACCTTAGAAAGGAGCGTCATGCCATGGCCATCAACTCTTTATCCGCTGCTAGCAAAGGTTTTTCTGGTCTCGCTTCTGGTATTGATACCGAAAGCGTCGTAAAATCTATGCTATCGGGTACGCAAAATAAAATTGACTCACAAAATCAGAAAAAAACACAGCTAGAGTACAAGCAGGAAATGTACCGAAGCGTTATTTCTGATTTGCAGACCTTTCAAACAACTTATTTTAGTTATACCAATCAGTCCTCCAATCTGCTATCGCAGTCGTTTTTTGAGTCCAAGAGCGCTTCAACGACATCAAGTAACTACACTGTTACGGCCACAAGCAGCGCTGCTGTCGGAAATGTAACTATAAACGAAATTAAGAGCTTAGCGACAAACTTTAAACAGACGGCGAATAGTACTGCTTCAACCGCCATTATCGGTACCCTTAGTGACGAAAAGATTCAGTCGTTGAGTGATGCACTCACTGACGACTTGATTACCTTTAAAATTGGTACTAAAACTATCGATGTTTCAGTAGCCGCGCTCGCAGGAAAGAGCAGCCTTGAGGCTAAGAACATCTTAAATGCCGCCTTAAAAGACGGGGGTACCGCTTTAGCCACAGTTGAATATGTCAATGGTTCCTTCTCCCTTACCACAGCAAATAAAGAGGATACTGTTTCTATCACAGGCAATAGTGCACTTAAATTGTTTGGATCATCTAAAGTCTCAGGTACAGGCAGCGCATCCTTTAAGCTCAACACATCTGCTGTATTGCCTACCTTATCAGTGACAATTGATGGTGTTGCTAAATCAATCAACTTTAACCCTCTAGATACAAGCACCAGTATTGGTGATCAGTTAAACAGCGCCATCACCTCTGCCTTTGGCAGCGGTATCACCGTTACACAAAAAGACGGTAAAATTAGTGTTACACCTTCTAATCCTTCCCGCAAGATTAGTATCACCGGGGAAAAAGATACTATGGCTGCGTTGGGTTTTAAAAGTAGTGTTTCTAATAAAATATCGCTTACCAATTCTTTAAATAATAACTATTTTGCCACAACCGTTGTTGGTCAGCGTCAGGAATTCAAAATTAATGGCGTTGATTTTAGCTTTTCTTCAGATCAAAGCATTTCCTCCATTATGAATGCCATAAACGCCAGTGACGCCGGCGTCAAAATAACTTATTCCTCCACTACTGATAAGTTCAGTATTGAGTCTACTTCTTCAGGCGCACGCACGGATTATAGCTTTGAAATTTCTCAAAGCGAAGGTAATTTAATGACCGCGCTTTTCGGTGTAGCACCATCTGGCAACACAACTGGTGCATCACTTACGAAACAATCCACCAGTGCCACCATTCCCGTGGGCGATTTTCTTTTTGAGCCCGGCACAGTTAATCTTAACGTAAATGGTAGCAATGTTTCAATGACCATCCCCAACAACTATACCTCTGCCGAAAGTTTGGTCGATGCACTTAATGAAGCGCTTGTGACTCAATTTGGTAAAGATAGCACCGATAACCCCAATGTGTCTTTTAAAATTTCTGAGGATGGCAAGACAATTGACCTGAATACCTCTGCGGATTATACGGCCTATGTTTATGATGACTCCCTGTCTGTACTAGGCTTCAATACCAAGGTGACGGGTGCCTCTACGTTGGCAGAATTGGGCATAGAAGATGATGTGATCTTTAGCATTAATGGTCATACTCCGCTGACAAGTATTACTGCTAGCGATACCATCGACACTATGATCGGGAAAATTAAAGTTGACTACGCGGCAGCAGGGGGCAACGTAGACAATTTAAAGATTTCTCTTGAACAATCTAGCGAGGGCAAAGCCTATATCCGAATCTGCGGTGTCGATATTCCTATGGATTTTATTGATGCCAGCGGCAAATTGTTTGGACAAACAGAGGGCAGTTTAAGCACCCAGACTAGTGTTACCGGCGGGCTAACCACTGTTGAGCAGGGCTCTAACGCAGTTGTTATGATTAATGGCGTTGAAATTGAGCGCAATACAAATTCTTTTACTGTAGATGGCGTTAGCCTGACACTGCTAACTGAAACTGATACGCCATCTACCATTACGGTTACACAGAATACCGACAGAATCTATGACACAGTTGTAAAGTTCGTTGATGATTACAATAAATTAATCAACAACATGAATGAGTTGCTAGATGCTGATCCCACATATAAAAAATATGCGCCGTTGACAACAGAGCAAGAAGATGAAATGAGCGAAAAGCAAGTTGAAAAGTGGGAAACCAAGGCAAAGGAAGGCCTTCTGCGCAATGACAGTACTCTTTCGGGTGTGCTCGCATCTATGCGAAGAACGCTTTATACCAAACCAGAAGGCAGTATGGCTCTCTATGACCTTGGCATAACCACCTCCTATTTCGGTACGAAAGATAACCTGACCATCAGCGACCCCACCAAGTTAAAATCGCTAATTGCAGAAAATCCCGACGCGATTATGAAGCTTTTTACCGACACTGATACAGGCCTTGCAACGATGCTCAATGACGCTCTTAGTGATGCGGCCAGAACCAGCACTGTAAATCCCGGAAGTTTAGTGCGCATAGCTGGTGCGACCGGCAAAACTGACACATCCAGCAGCATTTATAAGCAGGTTAGGGACATTAAAAGTAATTTAAAAAACTTAGAAACTAAGTACCAAAAAGAGTATAAGCGCTACTGGGCGAAATTTAACTCTATGGAGTCGTTGATTTCAAATATGAACAGTTCTAGCTCGTGGCTTAGCTCCATGATGTCTTCGTCGTGATAAACTTGCTGTGAGAAAGGTTATGAAATATGGCTTATAATCCTTATAACAAATATGCCTCTCAGTCTGTTATGACCATGACGCACGGTGAAATGCTGACTAAGCTGTATGAGGCAACTATTCTAAACATGAATCTCGCTATAAAGGGCATATCTGAAAAAGATATCCCTGCCACCAATTTAGCATTACAAAAAGCTCAAAAGATTTTGAACTATCTTACTGTTACATTAGATAGGCAATACCCCATTTCTAATAATCTTGCGGCACTGTATGATTTTTTTAACCGCCAGCTTATAGCCGCAAATGTGAAAAAAGACGCTTCTTTAATTCAGGAAATTGTCCCTATGGTTGAAGAACTGCGCGACGTCTTTATTCAGGGTGACAAATTGTCTCGAATGGAAAACAACCCTGCGTCAACGGGTCACTCACGTTTCGCTGTTTCGGGTTAAAGCTCATTTTTTACAGAGTCAATCAAAGGATTGGCTCTGTTTTTTTCTGTCATATTACCACCCCAGTTTCCCATAGAATATGAAAATGAAAGTAATTTGGACAGGTGCATTTTGTCCGGATAACATCACTAAATCCTGGGGAGGTCTGGCTTATGGCTTACGCGATTCACGCGACAGCCTGTGTTGAGGATAATGTCGAAATAGGCGATGGGACACGCATTTGGCACAACGCCGTTGTTCATAGCGGCGCTAAAATTGGCGAAAACTGTTCTCTAGGTCAAAATACTTATATTGCTTCTGGCGCTGTTTTAGGCGATAAAGTACGTTTACAGAACAACGTCTCAGTTTTTAATGGGGTAACACTTGAAGATGCCGTCTTTTGCGGACCGAACGTTACTTTTACAAATGTCCTTTTTCCGCGTTGTGAATTTCCTAAGCAACCCGACGAATATGTAAAAACTCTAATAAAACATGGCGCTTCTCTTGGCGCTGGATGTGTTATTATCGCCGGTGTTACGGTGGGCAGTTATGCGATGATAGCAGCCGGTACCGTCGTTACAAAAGATGTACCTAACCACGCGTTGGTCATGGGCGTACCAGCACGATTGCGCGGATGGATTTGTCGTTGTGGGAAGCCGATTTCTGTTGCTAACCCTAGTTGTTCTTGCGGTTGCCGGTATAGATTTTCTCAGACCGGCCCTATTCTCGAAAGTGGTGATAAACCATGATTAATTTTTCTGGTCTTCCAGAGCAATATAAGCGCCTTTCACCGTATATGACTAATTCGATAGAACAAGTACTGCAAGCGTGCTGTTACATTGGAGGATCCGAGGTAGATGAACTTGAGCAGCAGTTGGCCACACGTACAGGCAGCAGTTTCTGTCTGTGCTGTGCAAATGGTACCGATGCACTGACCCTCGCCATCATGGCATGGGGGGTCGGGAGAGGCGATGCTGTTTTTGTCCCATCTTTTACATTTGCCGCAACAGCAGAAGCTGCTGCGCTGCGTGGCGCTACACCGATTTTTGTCGATGTAGATGATACTTTTAACATAGACCCTGCTTCCCTTGAAGATGCCATTACCACGACAAAGCGAGAAGGCTGGCTCCGCCCGGCAGGCATTGTAGCAGTCAATTTGTTCGGCGTACCGGCCGATTATCGGCGGCTTAATCACATTGCCGCCCGAGAGGGACTTTGGCTTTTAGAAGATTCTGCGCAAAGCTTTGGTGCCAGTCGCTTTGGACGCACTGCCTGCACCTTTGGTGAAATAGCAACGACCAGCTTTTTCCCTGTAAAACCGCTGGGCTGCTACGGCGACGGCGGCGCTATTTTTACTGACAGCCGTCCACATGCTGAGACCATTAACTCCCTGCGTTTACACGGTAAAGGAGGCTCGAAATACGACCACCGTATCATTGGTATCAATTCAAGACTTGACACGCTTCAAGCTGCTGTTCTACTTCAAAAGCTTTTAATATTTGACGAGGAGCTTTCCAAGCGCAATGAAAATGCTAAACAATATACTTCTGCGCTATCTAAATTTGGCATTACGCCAATCATTCCGCCCGATACTATTTCGGCATGGTCACAATATACCCTTCGACTCCCTGACAGAATTACTCGAGACAGGCTAAAGCTGGAACTAAGTACTTGCGGCATACCAAGCATGGTGTACTACCCTGCCCCACTGCACCTTCAGGCCGCATTTGCTTACCTTGGCGGCAAAAAAGGTATGCTTCCTGTCTCGGAGTCAACTTGTGAGCAGGTGCTAAGTATACCGGTTCATGCCTATCTTAATGATGAAGATATCGCGCTAATTATTGATTCTATCACTGAATTTATGGAGAAAAAAATATAGCTGCAAAAAGGAGCCCGAAGCGGCTCTTTTTTGCAGCTATGATTGTTACAGCTATTTTGCGCGATTTAAAGCGATCTTCTAATCGTTTTGACGCTGCTTTGCAATGTCAAACTGCGCAATGATATCGGCGCTGGGTTGCTCTGTGGTGAGTGTTACAACAACAATTACAATAACTGAAAGAATAAATGCCGGCAAGAGCTCATATACAGCAAAGACACTATGTCCTCCTGAAAGCTCTTTGAGATATTTAAACACAATAGTACCCATACCGCCAGAAACAATTCCAGCATAGGCCGCCTTGAGATTCATTCTGCGCCAGAACAGCGAAAGTAAAATAGCAGGTCCAAAAGCTGCGCCAAAGCCTGCCCAGGCGTAGCTGACTAGCCCGAATACGCTGCTGTCGGGGTTAGCGGCCAGCATCAATGCAACAGCTGAAACAAAAAGCACCGTGATTCGCGAAACCCACAACAACCGTTTCTGGGGCGCATCTTTGTTAAACTGATAAAAAATATCATTGGCAAATGCAGATGAAGTAACCAGAAGTTGGCTGTCCGCTGTAGACATAATAGCGGCCAGAATAGCCGAAAGCAATACACCCGCCAGCACCGGATTAAACATAGCACGTACAAGCATCATAAATATTGTTTCGTGATCGGCCAGACCATCAATATAATAAGCCTTTCCAGCCATGCCCACTGCCAACGCACCAGCCATCGAAATAATAACCCAAACCATTGCAATAATGCGGGCCGGACGAACATAAGATGCTTTTTTAATACCCATAAAACGAGCCAAAATGTGTGGCTGGCCAAAATAGCCCAATCCCCACGCCAGAGCTGAAGCGATTACAATACCGCCAAAATCTTCGGATACACTAAGCTGGGTAAATCCTTTGACTACATTATCCATCGCAATGGCAGGATCAACAAAATTACCAAACATCAGCATAGCAGGCACAATTATCAGTGCACAAAACATCAAAATGCCCTGAATCAAATCGGTCCACGAAACCGCCATAAATCCGCCCATCACAGTGTAAGAAACAATGACAATGCCACCAATCACCAGAGCGGTAATATAGGGAATTTCAAATATGGTTGAAAACAGCTTTGCACCTGCCACGAACATTGATGCTGTATAAATTAAAAAGAAAAACAAAATAAAAAGCGCACAAATCACCTTGAGAAAACCCTTTGGATCATGAAAACGCTTCTCAAAATATTCCGGAATAGTCAAAGCGTCCTCGGCCACCTCAGAATAAGAGCGCAACCGCTTTGCGACAAAGAGCCAGTTAAGGTATGTACCAACAGCTAGACCGATCGCCGTCCAAACCGCCTCTTTAGTACCTGCAGATGATAAAAATGCTAGGCCCGGTAGGCCGGTGAGCAACCATCCGCTCATATCGGAGGCCTGTGCACTCATAGCCGCTACCCAAGGGTTTAGTCCTCTTCCACCCAAAATATAGTCGCCAATAGAGTTATTTTTACTCATGAAGAAGAACCCGACGCCTACCATTGCTAAAACATAAAGAAAAAAGATAATTAAAATTACTGTTGTTTCACTCATAAAATTCCCTCCCTGAAAATCGCTCATCCGCATTCAAAAATCAATTTATGTTTTGTATTATACGCCAAAAGTGCATTTTGTTCAATGAATATATGCAATTTATTTTTGGTTTTTTAAAGACTTATGATCAAAGTTTGTTTATTACGCTTTTATTATAAATTTTAAGGTATATTTATATATTCTAATTTTGCAACTCTGAGAGATAATCTTGCATTTTTAAGCATTTATTGGACCCTTTTGTGAAATAATATAACTTCGGTTAAATAATTAAAAATCATATTATTTCGTTACTCACAAGCCAATATAAAGGAATTATTACAAAATCAGAATATAATTGTAAAAAAGGCGCCGCAGCTGCGGCGCCTTTTTTAAAAACCGAATGTTATTTCGCTCTTTCTACCAGCGCTTCATACTTGGCCTGCGCATTCTCAGCAGCCTTTCTGAAAAGCTCCTGAGCTCTATCGGGGAAGATACGCTCAAGCGAGGAATAACGAACCTCATTTTTGAGAAATGCTTCATAATCCGCGGTGGGTGCCTTCGAATCAAGCATAAAGGGATTCTTGCCATCAAGCGCGAGTCTGGGATCAAACCGGAAATTGTGCCAGTAACCTGATGCAACCGCATTCTTAATTTCGGCCTGCGCGCCGCTCATACCGCCCTTAATACCGTGGTTGATACAGGGAGCATAGCAGATGACCAGCGACGGACCATCGTAGGACTCCGCCTCTGAAATAGCCTTGGCCGTCTGTGCATAGTCAGCGCCCATTGCGCACTGTGCAACATAGATATAGCCATAGCTCATGGCAATAGCCGCGAGATCCTTCTTCTTGACTTCCTTACCAGCAGCGGCAAACTGTGCAACTGCGCCGGTGGGGGTTGCCTTAGAGGACTGACCGCCGGTGTTAGAGTATACTTCGGTATCAAAGACTACAATGTTGACGTCTTCACCCTGTGCCAAGACGTGGTCTAAACCGCCGTAGCCGATATCATAGGCCCAGCCGTCGCCGCCAAAGATGAAGATTGATTTCTTAGAGAGATAATCCTTTTCCTTAAGAATTTCTTCGCCGACCTTGTTCTTCTCAAGCGCTGCAACCAGCTTGTCAGTAGCGATACCATTCGCTGTAGCGTTGCTCTTAGTAGCAAGATATTCATCGGCAGCGGCCTTGACCTCGCCAGAAGCAGTCTCGGACAGTGCTTCTACCTTGGTGATGAGTTTGTCGCGAATCGCTTTCTGGCCTAAGAACATGCCGTAACCGTACTCAGCATTATCCTCAAACAGGGAGTTGCCCCAAGCCGGGCCCTTACCCTTCTTATTCGTGGTGTAGGGGGTGGAAGGTGCTGAGCCGCCCCAAATCGAGGAGCATCCAGTCGCGTTGGCAATATACATTCTGTCGCCAAACATCTGGGTAACCAACTTAGCATAAGGAGTCTCGCCGCAGCCCGCGCAAGCGCCCGAGAATTCAAGCAGCGGCTGGCGGAACTGGCTTCCCTTGACCGAGTCAGCCTTAAACTTCTCTAAAACAGCGTCATCAAACTCAACTGAATAGCCGTAAGCAAAGCCCTTCTGGGAATCAAGCTGAGTTTCGATGGGCTGCATGACAAGCGCTTTTTCGCCCTTCTTTCCGGGGCAAATAGCTGCGCAGGAGCCACAGCCCATGCAGTCAAGTGCCGAAACAGTAATGCCAAATTTATAGCCAGGCATTCCAGTCATATCGACAAGCTTCTGCTCAGCCGGTGCATTGGCAGTCTGCTCTGCATTAAGCGCGATAGGACGAATTGTCGCATGAGGACATACATAAGAGCAGAAACCGCACTGGATGCAGTTCTCAGGCATCCACTGGGGAACATCAACTGCTACGCCACGCTTCTCAAACGCAGAGGTGCCCTGAGGCAGTGTGCCGTCTACGCTGGAAAGCAATGCGGAAACAGGCAGGCTGTCACCCTTCTGTGCGTTAGCAGGCGTCATTACGTTATTAACAAAGTCAACAAGCGCTTTATTGTCGCCCTCGGCCTTCGGATAATCAAATCCACCCTTAGCAGACTTCCAGGATTCAGGAACGTTGACTTTGACTGCGCCGTTGACACCAGCGTCAATCGCGTCGTGGTTCATTTTTACGACTTCTTCGCCACGCTTGCCGTAGGACTTAGTGGCAGCATCCTTCATATACTTGACGGCTTCCTCGATCGGAATGATCTTGGCTAGATTAAAGAAAGCAGACTGTAAAATGGTGTTCAGGCGGTTGCCCAGACCAATTTCCTTTGCGATCTTAACCGCGTCAATGGTATAGAAATTGATGTTGTTGTCGGCGATAAATTTCTTAACGTCGCCGGGCAGGTGCTGTTCAAGCTCCTCTTGATTCCAACTGCAAGCCAACAGGAAAGAACCGCCGGGTTTTAGGTCAGAAACCATATCGTACTTAGACATATAAGCAGAGTTATGGCAGGCGACAAAATCGGCCTTATTGATCAGGTAGGTGGAACGGATGGGAGACTTACCAAAGCGCAGATGGGAAACGGTCACGCCACCCGACTTTTTGGAGTCGTATGCAAAATATGCCTGAGCATACATCTTAGTGTGGTCGCCGATAATCTTAATGGAGTTCTTGTTTGCACCAACAGTGCCGTCCGAACCCAGACCCCAGAACTTGCAGGAGGTCGTGCCAGCAGGCGAAGTATCGGGATTTTCAGTGATGGGCAGCGACAGATGCGTAACGTCATCCTCAATGCCAACTGTGAAGCGCTTCTTGGCACCTGCTTCGGCATTCTTGAAGACTGCGATAATCTGTGCAGGGGTAGTATCCTTGGAACCCAGACCATAACGGCCGGAGAAAACAGGCAGCTGGCCGAACTTCGACTCGCGAATACCAAGCACAACATCGAGATAAAGCGGCTCGCCGATGGAGCCGGGCTCCTTGGTACGGTCGAGAACGGTCAAGGTCTTTGCCGTGCTGGGAATAGCAGCAACCAGCTTATCAGCAACGAAGGGGCGATAGAGGCGTACGGTAACAAGGCCGTACTTGCCGCCCTTGGCATTGAGGTAATCGATCGTCTCACAGATGGTGTCGCAAACCGAGCCCATTGCGATGATGACATGCTCAGCATCGGGCGCACCATAGTAGTTAAATAACTGATAGTTGGTGCCAATCTTCTTGTTGACC
This sequence comes from Candidatus Fimivivens sp., assembly GCA_034933525.1. Lineage (GTDB taxonomy): Bacteria > Bacillota > Clostridia > Oscillospirales > Ruminococcaceae > Yanshouia. Next base: position 203,909 of record JAYFNI010000007.1, on the reverse strand, counting down.
TGATCCATGTAGTCTTCAACAATGGCAGGCAAAGCATCGTAGTAGCTGTTGCAGGCTTCTCTTGCCTGGAAGAAGATGTCGGGGTTCTGAGCTGAACCGCGCAGCACCGGGTGCTCAGGGTTGAGTGCACGCTCACGGAAGGCCTTAACAGCATCCCAGTCGAGCATCTCGGCCAAATCTTTATAATCCCATGCTTCAATCTTCTGAATTTCGTGTGAAGTTCTGAAACCGTCGAAGAAATGGCAGAAAGGCACGCGACCCTTAATGGCGGAAAGGTGTGCAACTGCGCCGAGGTCCATCGTCTCTTGAACGTTACCTGAACAGAGGAATGCAAAGCCGGTCTGACGGCAAGCATAAATATCGGAGTGATCTCCAAAAATAGAAAGGGCATGCGAGGCCAAAGCTCTCGCTGAAACGTTAATAACGCAAGGCAGCAACTCGCCCGCAATCTTGTACATGTTGGGGATCATCAGCAGCAAGCCCTGCGAAGCCGTATAGGTGGTGGTTAAAGCACCCGCAGATAAAGAACCGTGTACAGCACCAGCTGCACCGCCCTCGGACTGCATTTCGGCAACTCTTACCTGCTCTCCAAACACGTTGGTACGACCGTTTGCACTCCACACATCGGTCACCTCTGCCATTACGGAAGAAGGAGTGATCGGGAAGATCGCTGCGACTTCGGTAAAGGCATAGGAAACATGTGCGGCGGCGTTGTTGCCGTCCATGGTTTTCATTTGTCTTGCCATAGTATTTAATTCCTCCTTTGAAATTGAAAAGCGGAAATAACGAAAAATGCATTTCCGCATACTCTATCTTGTTTCATCCTAACATGATTTTTTCGCATTGTAAAGAGCATTTATATGATTGATTTGCTTTTTTATAAAGTGACGGAAGTTGTTTAAAAGCGTTGAAATAGATATGCATTCACATGATTTCCTTTGACTATTTTGAATAATTGATTCCACGTTAACAAGACATATGTTATGATTTTGTCCTTTAACGGTGTCTTCTATTTTTTGGAACATTTGACAGCAAGGCGTATAAATTGTATAGTGATGGTGTAATTTATCTTGATTTTTTTCTCACGCGTCAACAATTGATCTTTATAAGTTTCTTCCCGCATTAAAGATGAGGCACTTTTAGGATTTCCACTGGTATAGACGCAAAGATCACGGGGTTTTTTTCGCTGATTTTACAGTTCGCTTAAAGAGTGGGATTGCACCTTAAAAAGAGCTTTTTTAGTGGGAGAAAAAGAATTGACATCATGCAAGGAGAAATATATGATTCCCAAAACTAGCTGGGCAGCCGTGACTTTATATGTTGCGCTGCCGCTAATGTTAAGCTTCCTTTTGAATTTAGCCGAAGCCGGCGCTGTTTATCTGAACGATACTAAGCTCAAGCAACTTGTGGGAAGCGGTGACAAGAAGGCACTTCGTCTTGATTCGCTTCTCCATAAGCATCGGTCATTTCGTCTTTCGGTGCAGTTCATCTCTCTTTTGTGTCTTGTAATAGCCGTTGTACATGTCTGTTGGTGGACAGCCAGCTATTTTTCTAAAGGACATGCGCTGGGAATAATTACCGTCATCATCTTGTTTTGGGTATGCGCAGTTTTTTTTGCCCTTATATCTTTTTCTGTGGCAGTAAATGCGCCACGACGTATTGCTGGCTTTCTCCCTTCTTCAGCGCTGACTCTTTCATGGCTTCTTTCAATAACGCTTCTTCTATTTGCACCCTTGACCTTCTTAATAGACCAGATCTCGAACCTTATGGTTCATCTTTCAGGCAATGACCCTAAAAGTGACCCTGATTCGGTCACCGAAGAAGAGATCCGCATGTTAGTAGATGAGGGTAACGAACGCGGTGCAATAGAAGAATCCGAAAAAAATATGATTAATAATATTTTCGAATTTGACAGCCGCGACGTGTCTCAGGTGATGACGCATCGAACAGAGCTTTCTGCCGTGGAACTGCACGCCTCGCTAGAAGAAGTCGCGCGAATAGCCATCGAAAGTGGTTATTCACGTCTGCCGGTCTATGAGGAGGATATCGACTCAATCTGTGGTATTATCTACGCTAAGGATTTAATTAAATACATTCACCGCCCTGAAGCCTTCCATCTTTCTGATGAAATGCGCCGACCTATCTATGTTCCTGAATCTAGCAGTTGTTCCGACGTCTTTGCACTATTTAACCGTGAAAAGGTACAGATTGCCATCGTTGTCGACGAATATGGCGGAACCTATGGTATCGTAACAATGGAAGACCTGCTGGAGAGTATTGTCGGAAATATTCAGGATGAGTATGACAATGAAGAAGTGATGGTGACACAGGAAGAAGACGGTACCTATATTCTTGACGGTTCCATTGGTATTTCAGACGCAGAGCAGCTTCTTAATTTTCATGTGCCGGACGATTCCGAAGCCGACACGCTTGGCGGTTTTATGATTGAACTTCTAGGTGGCGTTCCCCATGAAGGCGAAGTGCCTCGGGATGTCATTTTTGGCAGCGTAACCCTTTCGGTATTACGATCAGATGAGCGCCGTATTGAAAAGATAAAGGCGGTTATTCAATCAGAAGACGAGTAATAATAGTAAAAGAGCCGCAGCAAACTGCGGTTCTTTTTTTATGCATAATAATTCTCGTTTGGTATTATTTTTGTATTTTTTACTTTAAGTATTAACTATTCCCTTTATTATTTATACATTAAGTACTATAATTACTAATTCTACTTAAAATGCTATTAACTTTGTTAAAAACAGTATTGTGCATTACATAGTACTGTGCTATAATCAATTTGTTCAGCTAGGAGGTGAGCCATGAATACTCAGCTGCGTAAAGGCGTTATCGAAATGTGTATTCTCGCACTTATTGACCGTCAGGACATGTACGGTTATGAAATTGTGCAGTCCATTGCACGTCATATTGACATTAACGAGGGAACCGTCTATCCGATTTTGCGTCGCCTCACCATGGAATCCTACTTTTCTACTTATCTGGTAGAAAGTCGAGGCGGTCCTGCCCGAAAATATTATCGTATCACGCCTGTTGGCAAGGAATATCTCGCGCATTCCATGGGCGAGTGGCGTAAAATGACCGATATTGTAGAGAAGATTTTAGGGGGGACAAAATCCGATGAGTCGATATGAATATTTAAAAACATTGGAAAGCTATCTCAGACTTTCGCTCTCAAGGAATGAAATAAATGATATCTTACGCGACTATGGCGAATATTTTAACGAGGGCGAAAATCAGGGGAAAAGTGAGTGGGAAATTATTGCAAAACTTGGGGATCCCAAGGAAGTAGCACAGCAAATTATTTCCGAATCACACAAAGAGAATGAAAACGAGCCAATAACGCTTTTTTTTACGCGTATAACTGAAGCGTTAAAATGTGTTGCGGAGGCTATCGGCAATTTTGTAAGAACCTCCACAGGAAAAATTACAGTTATTTTACTAGCGCTGCTTTGTGTCCTCTTTTGGATTGGCGCCCCTGGCAAATTTTTAGCCGTGTTACTGGTGCTTTTCTGTGGGTTTATTTGCCTTTCAGCACTTTCTCATACGCAGATAACTGACACGTTAAAACGCGCAGCGAAAACTGTCAGCAACTTTGTAAGAACATCCAGCGGTAAAACGACACTTATTCTGCTTATACTGCTGTGCGCCCCTTTGTGGATTGGCGCCTGTGGGGCATTTTTAAGCGTACTATTGGCCTTTTTTTGCGGGGTAGCAGGTCTGGCAATACTTTGTGCCGCAGTTGCATTGCTTGGTATTGCAGCGGCCGTCACAACTAGTCTTTTTATGAGCGTTCTTCCGTTTACAGTTATTCTATTGCTTTTAATTTTCTCGGTAGGTTTAGTGGCCGGGGGCATTCTAGGATTTTCGTTGCTGATGATTGCGTTTAACTGGGGACTAAAGATGGTGCTTAATCTCTTCCGTCAGTTAAAAACGTATTTATCTTCAAAAAATGGCGATCCTGCCATAAATACTGTTTTAAAATAATCGGGAGGGAGAAACAAAACATGCTTAAAAAAACAGCCATTATTTCCGCCGTTATATTAGCGGTTTGCCTTGTCGCCTTTTTCGCGCTTTCTCCTCTGGCTATCTCTGATTCTGTCGCATTAGCCCAACAGGCAGCACCTTCTTACGCTGTGTTGACCGAAATATCCAAGTATTCAGCTGAAAATATTCAGGTTGTATCACTTTCTGGCCGATGGATAAATTCCTTGGAAGTACGTCCATCGAGCGACAGCAAGATTCATATATTCACTGATAATTACAACGTTGCATCCCCCGTGTTTAGACCCCGTCCTTCCGAAGATGGTACACTGGAATTATATTGCGCTTTCGAGGAGCCCTCCCCCATTACACTATTGACACGAGAAAACATTCAGCGTCTCATTGTCGCTTCTCTTAATAATACTTCTCTTAATAAAATTATTTTAGAACTACCTGTTTCAGTCGCTTTTGATCCTGACGCGTATAATAATCAATACTATGGTAACCTTTCTATTGATGAACGTGTCACCGTTTTTGATTCGGAGGAGGTACCTAGTGCCGAAGAAGACGGCAAAGACAGCGTTGAGGCCGATAAAAATGGGTATGAGGTATCTTTGGAGGTTTCACCTACACTATAAGCACATACATAACTTTTAGATATTTAATTTTTTACTTGACAAATCTTTAGGTGTTTATTATGATAGTGACAATATTTAAAAATGCGATGAAGAGGAACAGTAAGATTTTTTGCTGACTACAGAAAGCCGTCGGTTGATGTGAGACGGTGCAGCACTCTATCCGAACTCGCCTCCAAGCAGCTGCCCGAAATGCGCATATAATGCACAAAGTAGATGCAGACGGTATCCGCCCGTTAAAATGGCAGGGTATAAGATCGTAAAACCGATCCGTATCCGTTGAGTTGCATATCCTTTGTGATATGAATGAGAGTGGTACCGCGCAGGAGTTATTAATCCTACGTCTTTCTATTGAAAGATGTAGGATTTTTTTGTTTGTCCAATCGCCATATTATAACCTGATTAAAAGGAGAACAGCAATGAAAAACCATCAGAAGTATCAAAGAGGCTATTTTATGCCCCCTGTCAACACCATGAAATGGGCACAGAGGGAATACATCGACCGCGCACCGATCTGGTGCAGCGTGGATTTGCGCGATGGCAACCAGGCGCTTATCATCCCGATGAGCCTAGAAGAAAAGCTGGAGTTTTTCGAGCTTCTGGTTAAAATCGGCTTTAAAGAAATTGAGGTCGGCTTCCCTGCTGCCTCTGAAACTGAGTATGAGTTTTTACGTCGCCTCATTGACGACAACATGATTCCTGACGACGTAACAATTCAGGTGTTGACTCAGTCGCGCCGCCATATTATAGAGAAAACCTTTGATGCGCTCGCAGGTTGTAAAAATGCCATTGTTCATCTCTATAACTCCACTTCACAGGCGCAGCGTGATCAGGTTTTCAGAATGAGCATGGAAGAAATCAAGGGTATTGCCATTGAAGGCGCAAAAATTGTCAAGGAAATGGCTGAAAAAACACCAGGTAATTTTCGTTTTGAATATTCACCTGAGAGTTTTACTGGCACAGAAGTTGAATTTGCTCTGGATGTCTGTAATGCCGTCATCGACATTTGGTCGCCTACGGGCGAACGCCCGGTCATTATCAACCTGCCTGCTACGGTGGAGATGAGTTTGCCCCATGTTTACGCCTCTCAGATTGAGTATATGAGCGAGCGCTTCAAGTACCGGGAAAATGTGATCCTTTCACTGCACCCACACAATGACCGTGGCACTGGCGTCGCTGACGCAGAGTTGGGTTTGCTGGCAGGTGCCGACCGAATTGAAGGTACGCTGTTTGGCAATGGTGAACGCACCGGTAACGTTGATATTATTACGCTGGGCATGAATATGTTTGTGCATGGTGTTGATCCCATGATTGACTTTTCGGACATGCCACACCTCCAGGAGGTTTATGAACGCGTAACCCGTATGCGTGTTTATGAGCGTCAACCTTATGCGGGTGAATTGGTGTTTGCGGCATTTTCGGGCTCGCATCAGGATGCCATCGCCAAGGGTATGCGCTATCGCGAAGAAAATGACCCTGAACGTTGGACTGTCCCTTATTTGCCAGTCGATCCTTCTGACGTGGGCAGAATGTATGAGGCAGATGTCATTCGCATCAACAGCCAATCCGGAAAGGGTGGCATCGGGTACCTGCTTGAGCAGCAGTTTGGCATCGACATGCCGCCTAAAATGCGAGAGGCCTTCGGCTACTTTATCAAGGGAATTTCTGATCACCGTCACGCCGAACTGATGCCAAAAGAGATTTACGACATTTTTAAAGCCGAATATCTCAACATTTCTTCACCTTTTGAGGTTACTGATGTTGAATTCTCCGGTAAAAAGGGTACTACCGCGACTGTATCAATGACTTTTGAAGGTAAAATTATCACCGAAACAGATGTTGGAACCGGTCGTCTTGACGCTGTTTCAAATGCAATTAAAAAAGCTACTGGAATTCACTATTCATTGGTTTCTTATAGTGAGCACGCCATGACTAAGGGTTCTAATTCCGACGCAATGGCTTATGTCGGAATAATCAATGGCGCAGGCAAAGTGGTATGGGGCGCAGGAACACATAACGACATTATCACAGCTTCGGTTAATGCACTGGTTTCTGCAGTGAATCGTCGCAACAAAATTTAGTGCCTATTTGCTAACTCGTATTTGCCCTATCAAATTTTTTGATATCTTCACCCTTGGCCTGAGCCTCCCTTTTTATACTCAGGCCAAAGATAAACCCGAGAGTGCGTTTGGCTTCGCATTCTCGGGTTCTATTTTATACTTCGATTATAAAACTAATCATTAAAAACTAGTTTTTCCTGACCTGCGCAATAGAAAATTGCTGTTGCTGTCGCACAGAGCGTTCGTGTATTTTCTGATGACGCCTCAGCTGTAAGCTGTATAAAGGTTTTTCCAACACGAGTTGCATGGGCTGTTATTATAAGGTGATCATAGTTTGGGGCCGGGCTTAAATAGCTCACCGAAAGGTTCACTGTCGGGGTAAATGTTCCACTAAGTGCCAACGACGTAATGCCCATTGTAATATCGAACATCGTGCAGATCATGCCACCATGAACCACGCCACCGGGATTCATCATCCAATCCGTTGTCTCAAAGCTAAGTGTAAGTTCCTGCGCTTCGTAGCTGCAGTCCAATATTTTATAAGTTAGGCGACGGTTAATGCAATCCTCTTTGCCATTTTTAACAAAATCAAGATACCAGTTCGCCCTTCGCTCCATTAAAAGGGTTTCGGGTGATTTCATAAATTGCTCCTTACTTTAAAAAATCCAATAAAATTTTCAATAATAAACCTGCAACCACAAAGGTCATTACGGGGCGGATAAACCGGCTACCTTTTTTAATAGCCATACGTGAGCCTATAAAATTGCCCAGTGATGCACTTATTATACACGGAATACCAACTGCATACAGAACTTTTCCGCCCAGTATATATGTAACCAGCGCACCGATATTTGAAGCAAGATTGACCACTTTGGCGTTTGCACTAGCGGTCACCATTGAATAACCCAAGAAGGTTGTAAAGCACATTATCAAAAATGTTCCGGTTCCCGGACCAAAAAGCCCATCGTACATACCTATTACTATTCCAATAATAGCGCATACTATATTTTCTTTTTTGGGCTCAGGAAAATGATTCTCATCGCTGCCTAGCTGCTTTCGTGTCAACATAAATACTGCTACAATTGGCAGACAGATCATCATCATAATCTGTACCGTCTCAGCAGACAACATCATCACCAATTGGGCGCCCAACAACCCGCCAACGATGGCACCAGCTGCCGAAATTAGCGCCGGTCGTAAGCGAATGCTTCCGTTCTTGGCAAATTGCCGAACTGCAATCCCAGTTCCGAAAGACGCCGCCATCTTGTTGGTTCCGTAGGCTACATGCACCGGCAAACCAGCAAAAAGATAAGCGGGGAGGCTAATCAACCCACCGCCACCTGCAACCGAGTCAACAAAACCTGCAAAAAATACTAACGGCAATAGTATAGCGTATGCCTCTAGTGATAATGACATATTAATTCCTCTTTTATACACCAATAAATATAATTACAAAACAGTTCTACTCTACCCTACACGGGTTCTTTTGTCAACTCAATTTATGTATCACAGCTTGACCGGTGTGCGCAAAGGTGATACAATTGGATACGTGAAAATCAATTTTACACTGGAGGGAAATCAATTATGGCCAGTGCAGACGCTAGCGTTAAGGTAATTGAACGAGCACTAAGAATGCTTAACTGTTTTACTAAAGAAAAGCTGAGCCTTTCTCTTGTGGAAATAGCAAGAGAGATAGATCTGCCACCGAGCACTACTTCGCGCATTCTTGCAACGCTTGAAAAATATAACTATCTTTATCGCGATGATGAAACCCAGCGCTATTATCTGGGCCCAAGCATTGCACGTTTAGGTACTCTATGTTATTCTCATATGGATTTTCGACGCATTGCTGTTCCCTATATGATTCAGCTGCGGGAAATTTATAATGAAAGCGTCGGTCTTTACGTTCCGAACAACGGTCATCGCGTGTGTATTGAACGTATTGAAAGCACACACCCCTTAAAGCGAATACTAAATATTGGCGATCGTTTGCCGCTAACACGTGGCGCTTCAGGTAGGTTGTTATTGGCTTATCAGCCACAGGCTATGATTGATGAATTGTTGCTGGCCGACCCTTACACTACTAACGACCGTTTGGCTGAAATTCGTACATTAGGCTATTCCACAAGCCGTAGCGAACGCGAAGAAGGTGTGGTTTCAGTAGCCGCCCCTATTTTCGATTCGCACCATAAAGTAGTAGCAGCGCTTAATATCTCCGGTCCCGCCGCAAGAATTGATATTGAGCAGATGAATGAAATGGCTCTTAAAGCGAAGGAGTTCGCATTACGTATTTCTTCGGAAATGGGATATTGATGCGCCCCTATAAAATCGAATCTCACGTTATATAATACAGCCTCAGGATATACTCGTATATCCTGAGGCTATTTAAATTTTTAAGTATTTTCGTGTTAATGATGCACGCGCATATTCCTCACATCACAAGAACTCATTCACCGTCATTGGAAAATATTCAGTTAACTATCTCCCCTCGACCAAGTAGCACTAACAATGCGATTTTTATTAATTTAAAAAGCCGTCAACAATATGTACTGTTCGGCGGGCGTATTCAGCGATATGCACGTCGTGTGTAATCATAACAATGGTATGTCCACGCTCATTGAGCGCCGAAAAAAGTTTCATAACCTCCTTACCAGTGTTGGAATCTAGTGCACCGGTAGGTTCATCTGCTAACAGCAACCGTGGTTTTCCGACCAAAGCGCGTGCAATAGCTACTCGCTGCTGCTGTCCCCCAGATAGCTCGTTTGGATTGTGCCAAATACGCTCTTCTAACCCTAACATTTTAAGTTGCTTAAAGGCTTCTATTTGCGCTTCGTTGTGAGAAACGCCGCGTACCAAAAGCGGCATCATAACATTCTGAAGTACCGAGTAGGTGGGTACCAAATGATAACGTTGAAAAATAAATCCGATCAGGCGGTTGCGCACCGTCGTCAGCTGTTTATCTGCCATTTTATGAATCGGCAGACCCGCGAGATAGTATTCGCCCGACTGTACGTCATCCATGCAACCTAAAACATTCATAAGCGTCGATTTTCCCGACCCCGATGGTCCTAATACTGCTAAATACTCTCCCTCTTTTACCGTAAGACTAACTTCTTTAAGGGCCTGTATAACAGTATCACCGACCTCAAAGTTTTTGGAGATTTGTTTGACTTCTATAAAATGCGACATCAATGCCATCCCCCATTATCGAAGCTCAACTGCGGTGATTATTTTACTACCATCATTCTGATCGGTGCCAAAAAAAATTTTCAGCGTATTGCCCGCTTTTATTGATGAGAAATCCTTGTTACCGATAGCCATACCTACTGGAATCAAATAGGTTTCAGTGGAATCTTCTTTCGAGCTTTCGATCTCTGCGAAATCGTTATTCGATAGATTGGTTGATTCATACTCGCGTTTGTTCTCTTTACCAGTAGCCATGGAATTATTAGTAATAATCAATACAACTTCGTTTCCGACAATGCTTTTTACTTTCCCAATGATGGCATTTTCGCTGCCGTTTCGAAAAGAAACACCAGCAGATACTCCGCTGTCTTGTACTCTTTTCTGCAGTCTCTCGGTGGCTTTTTCAGCTGTACCTTGTTCGCCTGATGGGCGATCATCTCGTGACATGTTTCCACCACTATGTCGCTTTCCCTGCGATATTTCTGAGCTGGCAGGCGTTTCAACTTTTTGCTTGGTGGAACAGGCGGTGACGTTAATTAAAATCAGCACAAAAATAATTAAACCGACTATTAGTCTTTTCATAATATTTACTCCTTAGTTTAGGGTCAACGCCTCTATTGGGACTAATCTAGAAGCTTTATAGGCCGGATAAAAACCAAATACAGTGGCTGTTATAATCGCAAATAACAAAGCGAAAAGATAACCCCTGAGGCTGGATTCAAGCCTCATACCCAATATTTCAATCAGTGGCATAATTCCAAGACTTAATACGATTCCCATAACACCACCAGCCAGCCCCATAAAAACGGCCTCAAGTAAAAATTCAAGCAGAATACTGCTAGACGGACAGCCTATCGCTTTTAAAATGCCTATTTCAGGTGTTCTTTCCTGCACTGAAACAAATAAGACATTCATAATTCCGATGCCACCTACCACAAAAACAATGGTTGCTACCGCAAACAATAGCATAGCCAACGTATTGGCCGAGCTAGTAGCTGCATCCATTGCGCTGCCCGCATCCGTAACCGAGAAATTCCCCTTTGGATAATTTTCAGTTAAAATTGTTTTTATGTTCTCTATAACTGTGCTAACCCCTGAGACGTCTTTGGCCACAGCAGTGATCGTCGGTTCAATTTGACTGCCAAAAATGTATTTTACAGCCGTATTATACGGTATGTATATAGCGTTATCAGAGCTTATGCCTGATGAAACTGCACCCATCTCCTTAAGAACGCCAATAATCTCATAATTTTTGCTGTCTATGCTTAAATAATTACCATACGCATAAGCAGGTAGTGTAAATATCTCTTTTGCTAGGCTGTAGCCTATTACCGCAACATAATTACTGTTGCTATTGTCTTCATCCGTGATAAAACTGCCATAGATTAAGTCTAGATTGCAAACCTGCTGATAATTTTCCAATACTCCGACAACAGTTGTGCCACTTTTTTCGTCTTCGAGGTCACCGCCAAAGACTGTAGTTGTTCCGTTGACCAGTATTGTGACTTGATCAAGTCCCGGCACCAGCTGAGAAATATTCTCAGCATCGGTTTCGGTTAAGCGCACGCGCGTGTTTCGCGCATTATTTCTTCGGCTTCCTGAGCCGCTTCTATTACTTAAATTGCCTCCACTACGGCTATTGCTTCCACCAGAGAAGCCGCCTCCAGAAAAGCCACCGGGTTGAAAACCGTTGTTTATGCCTGATATCATTTCCATCTGCGCGGTCTGTGCATCTACCGATTTGACATCGATGGCCCCCGCATTGAGGTTTTTAAATTGGTCGGCTACAGCGGCCTGACCGCCCTGACCAATGGCTATAACCAAGACAATAGTCGCAGAGCCTACAATGACGCCTAAAGAAGTCAACAAAACTTTTGTTTTATTCTGAATAATATTTATCAATACCAAGCGTAGTATTTCGGATATTTTCATGCTTTACTTACCCCGCTTGCTGCAAGAACGATATCGCCTTCCTCAAGTCCGCTTATAATTTCAACGTTTTGTCCATTTGAAAAGCCTGTTTTGACCGTTACTGTCATTGCATTGCCGTCATTACCTAGCTTTTGTACTGTAGCAATACCATCTTTGTTGGTCACTGCCTGGTTATTGACATAGAGTACATCTTTTACAATTCGTTGAAGTAATGTTGTCTGTGCACTCATACCCTCATACATATCGCGAGTATTTTCACCGATGTATTTAACATTTACAGTATAACTCACTGTAGCTGCACCCGAGCGTGCTGCTTCAACTGAGATAGTATCCACTTCTGCGTCAAAGGTTACACCGTCAAAAGAATTCATTGTAACCCTGGCTGGTTGGCCGATAGAGACGTTAAGGATATCTTCTTCCGAAATAGTAATGGGAACATAAACAGATGAAATATCGGTCATGGTTAGCAATGTTTCTTCTTTAAGTGTGTCGGTATCCTCGTCATATGTAACATCAAAATCGTCCCCCTCTTTGAGGGCAACACTAACAATCATACCAGTACATGGTGCATACACGATGCCTTCATCTGAAATGCTCTTTTCAATATCGTTAATTTGCCGAACTGTCTGATCATAGGTTTCCTGCGCTTCATCCACAGCCTGCGAAAGTTGAAGTGTTGTCAGATTATATTGTGCCTGGGCTGTCTGAGCCGATAGATCGGTAAGCTGTTTTGTCTGTTCTGCAGAAAGTGTACCAGTTTTCTGATTAAGCTTTGCATTTTCCAACGCAATATTATAGCTTTCAACTTGCTTTTTTAGACTGTCTATTTTCTCAGCTAGCGCATCATTATCACCGTACTCAATGTCATATTCTTCATTAAAATCTGAAAGATGTTCAGAATATTTACTGTTGGCCGACTGATAATCTTCATAAGCATTTTGATAACTTTTATAAAGCACTGTTGAGGTATCATCACCAATTTGCCCTTGTAGCACCGCTATTTTTTCTAAGTATTGTCGAGCTTTGCTGTCTTCGTCAGTATCGGCCTTATCTTGTTCGCTAAGACTGTCATAAAGCTGTTGCCAGGTTGCTAAATCGGTCTCCCATTTGGCTATATTCTGATATTGATTGTAATAGTCCTGATAAAGCGATTTATAGGTTGCAACTCTTCGAGAGAGAGCCTGTATATCAGAATAATCACTGTCGTAGTTATCCTCATAGTTCTGGTAGGTGTGTAAATCTTCTAGCGCATCCTCTAGTTCCTTTGTCGCGTCGTCCAGTTGCTTTTCTAGCTGGGCTATTATTACATTTTGACTATTTTCTGACAAATTTCCCTGCAAAACGGCGCTTTTAAAGGTCTGTTCGGCCTTAAGAAGCTTTGTTTGTTGATCTAACTTTGCTTGTTCAAGTTTTAGTTCAGCCATTTTTACCTGAAGCTGATAAGTAATCAGACCTGCTTTTATTTGATCAATATTAAGTTGTATTAGTGGGTCACCTTTTTTGACTGATTGACCCGCTTTGACAAAAACTTTTTCTACCGTTGTTGAAACTGGGAACTTTACAGTCTCACGACTGAGCGAAATGGATGAGCTTTCACTCGAGCCCACAATTACATCTCCGCGTTGCACTGTGTATCTTCTAAAGGTCACCGTATCCTTTGAATCTTCGCTGTTGCTAAAATATCTCCAAGAAATCAACGCTGCCAAAAGTAAAATAACTACAACAGCAAAGGAATAAAACTTTATTGAACCTTTTTTTCGTTTACTTCTTAAAAGAGTAAGTAATTCCTGCTGAGTTTCGGTAAAATTGCTCTCTAATTCAGGCGTTTTTATTTCTTTCTCTGCAACTTGAAGTTGTTCCATTTTAATTCGCCCTTCCTAATATGAATACTATTTTAAGTGTATTATGCTAATGTGATATATAAGTGATATGTTTCAAAGAATTCTCTGTCGTTTTATAGGTAAGCATCCGCATTAAGAAAAGCTCGGCCAAGATGTTAATATGGCATCTTGGCCGAGCTTGATATCGTAAAGCTATTATGATTTTTGCATCAAAAATACTTGTGTTGATGTCTCTATTGTTCAAGACTAAAATTTGCTTTTCATTTACTGTTTTTGATCCATAGTTGTTACCTCGAACCAAAAGCAACTCCCTTTTTGAACCTCACTTTTGACTCCAAACGGTAAATTTTGTTGCGACAGCGCCTTTTTCACAATAGAAAGACCCAATCCACTGCCGGCAACTGCCCGCTGGTGCGTGTTTCGGCTACGGTAATACCGCTCCCATATCAAAGGAAGCTCCTCTTTGGAAATACCTAGGCCGCTGTCTTTTATTTCGACACGAACCCATTTTTGAGATACTTCTTTAAGTGCGATTTGCACCGTTTTATCTGCCCCTGTGTAATTAATAGCGTTCGAAATAAGATTGTAGAGCACTTGTCCAATACTTTCTTTGTCTGCAAACACTAGTTTGTCGGGTTCAGCATAAATCTCAATGGTATAATCCGGATTTGTTTGCTCAAATCGTATGGTTATATCGGAAATCATTTTGCTGAGGTTAAATACTTCTGGGATTAAGCGGCGTGTCTCATTTTCATCTCGTGATATTTGTATGAGATCAGTAACTAGCCTGGTTAGCCTATCCGCTTCAGTTATAATCACATCGAGCTGTAAATCTCTATTTTTCTTATTTTCACCCGTCAAATCACGAATCATTTCAGCATATGCCTTAATCATGGTCAGCGGCGTTTTTAAATCATGTGAAATGTTCGCAACAAGTTCACGCCTTAAATCTTCAACTTTTGAAAGTCCCTCTGCAGAAAAATTAAGCGCTTGCGCCAGTTCGTCAATTTCAGTAACGCCTCCGCCCTCATAATCAGCTGTATAGTCGCCTGTTGCCAAGCCCTTTGCCTTTTGTGTAATGTTTTTGATAGGCTGCGATAATCTTTTGGCTACCAATTTTGACATGACATAAGCCACTACAATTAGCAGTGCAATGATAATTCTAAGTTGGCTTTTAAGAATATCTGTCGTGGATTCTACAGGATCGAGTGACGCGTTAAGAATTAGAACAAACTTTTCGCCATTGATATCTGAGATTGAATGAGCATATATTAGTTCGTCGTTACGGAAACGTTTATTTTTGACCTGTACAACGATTTCTTCTTTATCTCCATTGATAATAGGCTCAATCATTTTAACTACAGTTGCCTTTGCGGGCGAGTGAATTAAGCTTCCGCGCCCCAACATGTCAATGGAATAGTGATCCTCTCCTTTACTGTCGATTATAACGCAACTCATACCATGTGAAAAACAGATATGTTCAAGTTGTGTTTCAAAATCGCTCTCAGTAAAGCTATTTAAAATCTGATTTCCGGCCTGCATAATGCTAGCCTTTTGCATAATTTGATAATAAATTTTTAATAAGATTATTTGAAACACCCATAGTAATGCAATTATAAAAAGTGTATAACCTAAAAGAGAGTTTACAATGCGTCGTTCTATGCTTCTGTTTCCTTTAAGCATAGCCATCTCCTTTCAAGAGATATTAATACTCAAATTTATACCCCATGGATCTTAACGTGACAATACAATTGCGGTATTGACCTAAGTTCTGTCTAAGCATTTTGATATGAGTATCTAAGGTTCTATCGTCTCCAAAGTAGTCATAACCCCATACTTCGGTGATTAAACGTTCTCTTGAGAGCGCAATACCGCGGTTTTGTACCAAAAAAAACAATAATTCATATTCTTTTGGCGTCAATTGAAGCGATTTGCCATCTATAGAGACGATTCTACCGGTTAAATCTATAATTAAACTCCCGAATTCCAGCTTTTTATGTATTTGATTTGTTTGTTTGCTTCTAGCAAGAACAGCAGTAATACGAGCCATCAGCTCTTTAGGTGAAAATGGTTTTACAACATAATCATCTATTCCAAGCTCAAAACCAAACAGTTTGTCATACTCCTCTCCCCTAGCGGAAAGCATAATTACTGGCACAGGAGAAAAAGTCCTAATCTGTTTTATAGCCGTGAAACCATCCATTTTTGGCATCATAATATCTAACACAAGCAAATCAAAATTATTATCTTTACAAAGTGCTATTGCCTCCACACCGTCGGAAGCCTCCATGACCTCGTAGCTTGAGAATTGAGCATATTCTTTTACAACATAGCGAATCTTCTCTTCATCATCAACAACCAATATTTTAGCCATTATACTCCCCCTATCTATATGACTTTAATTATACAGTAAAATATAAAGTCAACATAAACTAAATTTGATAAAAAAAGAAAAGTTTCATCCAAATTGTTTCACGTGAAACAAAAAGCCGTCGGAGCATATCCGACGGCTTGATTTTTGTTTATTCTTCGGGACTATTATCTTCTATTACATCTTCCGCTGGATCTTCATTAATCTCTTGCACTTCTGTTGCTTCAGCTATCTCGACATCGCCTTCTTCTTCATCTGTGTTTTCCTCTGACGGCGCTCGTGCTAGTGTAACCAATTTACTTCCCTCTGCCAACCGCATCACACGCACACCACCGCCATAGCGAGACTGAGTGGTAATTTCAGCAGCCCCAATACGTATAATAATACCATCGTCTGAAATTAAGAAAATATCATCAGTCTCATCGATAGAGCGAATTCCCGCAACAGGTCCATTTTTGCTGGTATAATAGTTGATCACACCCTTGCCGCCGCGTGAGCGAATAGGATACTCAGAAATCAAAGTTCTTCTTCCCAAACCGCTTTCGGAAACTGTAAGCAGTGATCTATTGTCGCGTACGCGAGCCATACCTACGACAGTATCGCCTTCTTCCAGCGAAATAGCACGAACGCCGCGGGCGCTTCGACCCATTCCTCGTGCTTCCGTCTCAGTAAAACGAATAGCACGTCCATTTCTAGTTGCAATAATTAGGTCATCTTCGCCGTCGGTCATACGCACCCATGCCAGCTCATCATTTTCGTCAAGATTGATAGCAATTAGGCCAGCCTTGCGTATATTTTTAAACGCTGAAAGCTCTGTACGCTTAATGACACCGTTTTTAGTAACCATACAAAGATATTTATCCGTCTCCATTGAGCCGACTTTGATGGTAGAAGTCACCTTTTCACCTTGCTCAAGTGGGAGAAGGTTGACAATGTTTGTTCCCTTTCCTGTTCTGGAGCTTTCGGTAATTTCGTAGCCTTTTAACCGATACACCCTTCCCCGGCTGGTAAAGAACATTATATAATCATGCGTTGAACAAATAAACAGTTCACTAGCAAAATCCTCTTCTCGTCGGGTCATACCCGTTACACCACGACCACCACGGCGTTGTATTTTATAGGTATCGGTAGGCTGACGCTTGATATAACCGTAGTAAGTTAGTGTAATAACACACTCTTCCTCCGGAATTAGGTCTTCAATATCGACCTCGCCAGAGACCATTTGAATTTCAGTTCGACGTATATCGCTATACTTTGCACCAATTGCCGTTATCTCTTGTTTAACGATAGAGAGAACTTTCTGTTCATCCGCTAAGATGTCACGCCATTCTGCAATTTTAGTCTCCAACTCACCTAACTCATTCGTAATTTTTTCAATTTCAAGCCCAGCCAGTTGACCAAGGCGGAAAGCAACAATTGCAGCTGCCTGCGGCTCATCAAAACCAAAATGCTCCATAACCGCGGTTTTTGCATCAGACTGGCTACCCTTTGTGGCGCGAATTACCGCTATTATTTCATCCACAATATCGATTGCGCGCTTTAATCCCTCAAGAATATGGGCACGTTCCTCTGCTTTACGCAGATCAAAACGCGTTCTGCGAACAACTATTTGTTCCTGAAATTTAATATAATGCTGTAAAATTTCCTTCAAAGCCATGACCTTCGGCACGCCGCCAACTAGTGCCAGCATAATCACACCAAAGGTTTCTTGCATTTGGCTATAGGAATAGAGCTGATTAAGTACAATCGCGCTATTTGCGTCGCGCTTAAGCTCTATTACAATACGCATACCATCACGATCTGATTCATCGCGAAGGTCAGAAATTTGCTCAATACGCTTATCTTTGACCAGATCCGCAATAGCCTCAATCATGCGCGCTTTATTTACACCATATGGAATTTCGGTGACAACAATACGCTCACGGCCATTATGCATCTCTTCAACATGCGCTTTTGCGCGTACTAGTATTCTTCCCCGACCAGTACCATAAGCTGCTCGGATTCCGCTGCGTCCCATGATAGTTCCACCTGTTGGGAAATCTGGCCCAGGCAGATGCTGCATTAGTTCTTCTAATGTCGCTTCTGGGTTATCAATTAGAGCACAAACGGCATCAATAACTTCGCCCATGTTATGAGGCGGTATATTAGTTGCCATTCCAACAGCAATACCTGTTGATCCGTTTACCAAAAGATTTGGAAAACGAGAAGGCAGAACAGTAGGTTCTTTTAAGCGGTCATCAAAGTTCGGGGTAAAATCCACCGTTTCTTTATCAATGTCGGTAAGCATCGACATTGATATTTTGCTCATGCGGGACTCTGTATAACGATAGGCTGCCGCAGGGTCACCGTCAATTGAACCAAAGTTTCCGTGACCATCAATTAGAGGATAGCGCATTGAAAAATCCTGTGCCAAGCGTACCATCGCATCATAAACACTTGCGTCACCATGCGGATGGTAACGACCCAGTACAGAACCAACAGTATCAGCGCACTTACGGTAAGCCTTGTCGGAATAAATTCCGTTCTCAAACAGGGTATAGAGAATACGGCGGTGAACCGGTTTTAAGCCGTCACGTACATCAGGAAGCGCACGTCCGACGATGACCGACATTGAATAATCGAGATAGCTTTTCTTCATCTCGCTTTCAATATCAACCGGTATCAATCTGCCATGTATGATTTCGTCCATCAATATTCACCTTTCATTTCTGCAGGCGGATTAAAAAGCGCCCAAAAGCTTAAACCAAACTGTTTCACGTGAAACATTGTATTAAATATCAAGATTTTTTACGTACTGTGCATTCTGTTCGATAAATTCACGACGCGGCTGTACCTTGTCGCCCATCAGTACAGAAAAAACAGCATCAGCCGAAACAGCATCTTCCATTTCAACTTTGAGAATTGTTCTGCGCATAGGATCCATCGTCGTTTCCCAAAGCTGTTCAGGATTCATCTCACCAAGACCTTTGTAACGCTGAATATCCACCTTTTCACCATTTGGTGCAAGTTCTTTAATTTCCTTGTCCAATTCATTGTCAGAATAGGCGTAGCGTATTTGTTTTCCTCTACTAACTTTATACAACGGCGGTTGCGCTAAATAAATATGCCCTGCCTCAATTAGAGGGCGCATATAGCGAAAGAAAAAAGTTAAAAGCAGTGTTCTAATATGAGAGCCATCAACATCAGCATCGGCCATTATGATGACTTTATCATAACGTAGTTTCGTAAGATCAAATTCGTCACGAATGCCGCATCCCAGTGCCGTTATAACCGGTGTCAACTTATCATTGCCGTAAACTTTTTCTTCGCGTACCTTTTCTACATTGAGCATCTTGCCCCAAAGCGGCAAAATCGCCTGAAAACGTCTGTCACGGCCTGATTTTGCAGAACCACCTGCCGAATCACCCTCGACGATGTATATTTCAGTGCGATCTGTTCCTTTTTCAGAACAGTCGGCTAACTTGCCTGGAAGCGATGCTGTTTCAAGCGCTGATTTTCTTCGTGTAAGTTCTCTTGCCTTACGCGCTGCTTCTCTAGCACGAGCGGCACCCAACGCCTTCTCTAAAATTGTTCTACAAATAGAAGGATTTTCTTCAAAATATTGAGTAAGCTTTTCAGAAATCATAGAGTCAACTAAAGAACGTATTGCTGTGTTACCAAGTTTTGCTTTTGTCTGCCCTTCAAACTGTGCATCGGTCAACTTAACCGAAATTATAGCCGTTAGGCCTTCGCGTACATCTTCACCGGCTAAATTTTTATCCGAATCTTTTAAAAGATTATATCGACGGGCAAAATCGTTCATAACTCGGGTCAAGCCCGACTTAAATCCAATCTCATGCGTGCCGCCTTCTCCGGTATGGATATTATTGGCAAAAGATAAAATCAACTCGTTATAACTGTCATTATACTGCATTGCCACTTCAGCAATCGAATCACCATCTCTACCAGTGACATAGATCACTTCAGGATGCAAGGATTCAAGCGCACGCTTTTGATGAATATATTCGACAAAGCTACATATGCCGCCCTCATAACAAAGGTCCGCTTCGAATGGTTCCTCACCGCGCAGATCGCGAAGTATCATACGAATACCAGCATTTAAAAATGCTTGCTCGCGCAATCTGGTGAGTAATATTTCTTTATCATAGTCAAGAACTTCAAAAATTTTATCATCGGCTTTAAAGGTAACGGTCGTTCCAGTTTTATCTGTGTCCCCTATTATTTTTAAATCAGTTACAATATGGCCACGCTCAAAACGTTGATGATAGCGATGCTTTCCGTCACAAACTTCAACCTCCAGCCATTCAGACAAGGCATTTACAACTGATGAACCAACCCCGTGCAAACCACCAGAAACCTTATACCCGCCACCGCCAAATTTACCACCGGCATGTAGAATCGTAAAAACAACAGTAACAGCTGGAATCCCCATTTTAGGTTGAATTCCAACCGGAATACCACGACCGTTATCGGTGACGCGAATAACTTCATTGGGCAGAATATCCACTTCTATATCGGTGCAAAATCCTGCGAGCGCTTCATCGATTGAATTGTCGACAATTTCGTATACCAGGTGATGTAGTCCACGCGGTCCAGTAGATCCGATATACATACCGGGTCGTTTTCTCACTGCCTCAAGCCCTTCAAGCACCTGAATTTGATTTTCGTCATAATTATTTTGCTGTTGAGTATTGCTCACAAATATTCGCTCCTTATTCTAGCCTAAGCTGCTCACTTGTACGTTATTTAAAGGCTTTCTACAAATCCGGTTCGTCTCTTTAAAGTCGCTGTCGATATCTGAGAAATATAAACGCGGGTAGCCCCATTGTCATTACAAACGACAAAACTCTTAGGTAAATCGTTTGAAACATTAGTTATCATCATATTTTTTTCAGCTCGTGACAAAAACCATCGCGTTTCTTTACCAACGGAAGAGGTTTCTATATCAAAAATACCAATGATATCCTCAAGTCTTACCACCGTTTCTTGTCCCAAATGCAAATACATAAGCGCTCCTTTACTGTACTAGCAACCTGCCATTCTCAATTTTAAAAGCAGTATCCACATCAATAATCTGTTTTGGATCACAGCAGGTAATAAATATTTGCCGATCCAGCAAACGATGCAACAAAAAATCTCGACGCAAATCATCGAGTTCACTCATAACATCGTCTAAAAGCACAACCGGTTTTTGGCTTGTAAACTGCTCAATTAAAGCACATTCACTCAGTTTTAGCGCTAAAACAGCACTGCGTTGTTGCCCTTGGGACCCAAAGCTTTTAGCCGACATGGAATTTATATCAATTAAAAGGTCATCACGATGCGGTCCGACCGAAGTCGAACCAACGCGAATATCCTCCACCCTATTTCTTTTTAAAAGCAAAAGCATTGTTTCTTCTGAGAGAACACCATCAATATCAATAGTCGAGAAATATGACAATGAAAGCGATTCTCGACCGGAAGATATACCGTTATAAAAATCATCAGAAAAAGGGACAAGCTTTTCTAGAAAACTTTTGCGTGTTTTTGTTATCAACGCACCAGTTTTTGCAAGGCTCTGATCCCAAACATCCAACGTGTCTAGAAGTGTTGCAGAATATGGAATATCCTTCAAAAGCGTATTTCGCTGAAATAGCTGCTTTTGATAATCCTGACACACCGCTATATATCGCGGTTTTATTTGGCCTATTACTGTATCAATCGCCTTTCGTCTTTCAGAAGGACCGCCTTTTATTAGGTTTAGGTGCGCCGGAGAAAAAACTACTGAACAAAAGCTGCCGGCAAGTGATGATAAAGAATCTAACAATACGCCATTTTGTAATATTTCTTTTTTATCACCTAATGATATGTTTGTCAGATTTTCCCTATTCAAATCGCTATAAGCCATTGAAAATGAACTTCTGACGTCGCCAAAAGGAATATAATCCGAAGGTGATGCCCCTCGAAAACTTCTAGCGCCCGTAAAAAGCCAAATTGCTTCAAGTAAATTTGTTTTTCCCTGACCATTTTCGCCATAAATAACATTAACACCAGACGACGGCTCGCAAAAAACATTAAATAAATTTCTAAAACGATTAATAGAGAGGCGGGTTACCTTCACCCAAAATGACCTCCAGTTCGTTTCCATTCACAGAAATCTTATCACCTGGACGAATTTTTTTACCCCTCATTAAACATTTTTCTCCGTTAACCAATACGAGGCCTGCTTGTATCTTTTCTTTTGCTTCGCCCCCGGTTAACGTTTCGCCTGCAAACTTTAAAAGGGCATCCAGTTTAATAAACTCTGTGCTTATGGTGATTTTTTTCATATATACAGCCCTTTACATATCAGATTTTAAGCGAACCGGTAGGACAAGAAAAACAAATGCGTTTGAATTAATCGGCACAACCTTCATTGGAGATAAAGGACCAGATATTTCCAAGCAAACCTCATCACACTGTGCCGCACGCAATGCATCCAGTAAATATCGGTTATTAAAGCCCATTTCTAGCGCACCACCTTCAATTGACGCAGCGACGGTATCAACTGCACGTCCTAAAGCGGTTGAACAATTTAAAATTATTTCATCCTCTACAAATTTAACGCGCAGTGGACTTTTAATACGATCAGAAATTAGAAGACTGACGCGTTCTACCGCTTCAATGAATTCTCTTGTATTAATTTTGACTTTCGTGCTGCTTGTTTTTGGTATAGCAGCATTATAATCAAGAAAATCGCCCTCTAATAGGCGAGAAAACACCTGAAAGCTTCCAATGTGAAAAATAATGTGCTTTTTGGACACTTGCATTCCAACAAGCTCGTCTGAACCTTCGCTCAGAATTCTTGAAACTTCATTTAAAGCGCGCCCAGGTATAACAAAACTAATATCATTATCAAAAGTGACTTTTTCAGTTCTTAGTGCCAACCGATAACCATCGATAGAAACAACAGAAAAAGAGCCGCCTTTAATTTCAAATAGAGATCCGGTATGAATGGGCTTTGCATCTGACTGACTGATAGCGAATATCGTCTGATCTATCATAGACTTTAATATTTCTTCAGTAAGCTTAAAATCGGTAACCTCTCCAATGGATGGAAACTCTGGAAATTCATCAGCCGGCATACCTAAAATTGTAAATTCTGAATAGCCGCTTTTAATTTCGGTCAGGCATTTTTCCCCAACGGTGATGGTTACAAACTCTCCTGGTAGTTTTTTTACAATATCCAGCAAAACCTTAGCAGGAAGTACTATTTCCCCTTCTACTTCGATTTGGGCGTCCATTTTAGTGGAGATGCCTATATCAAGATCATAGCCAAACAGTTCAATGGCATTCTCCGTAGTACGAATTAAGATTCCTTCAAGGGTAGGTAACGGTGAGCGAGACGAAACCGCTCTGCTGACAACTGCCGCAGCATCGCAAAGAATCGATTTTTCACATTTAATTCTCATAGTGATCTCCTTTTCTAAAAAAGACAGAAAGAAAATAATATTTAGCAGTAGTAGTAGGGGCCGTTTAAAATGTTAAAACAATCAAAATTGCTGATTAGAATAAAAAAAACCGAAGAAAAAAAGTATAGGAAAACTTTTTGAAAAAAAATAAAAATAACACTGCCATAAAAAGGCATGTTAAAAGCAGTTAAAGCCGGGTTGTTAAATGTTGAGAAGAACTTTAAAAAGTACGCATTTTTATTAACATCTAAACGCTTAAAACTAGTTGAATCAGCTGTCGCGAATGTTTTTTATAATATCCTCGACGGTATTTTTAAAGTGAGAATTGGTCTTCATCAATTTCTTGGTTTGATTAATTGTGTATACGACTGTAGAATGATCGCGACCCGAAAACTCTTCGCCAATTGCAGACATTGAAAGATGTGCGACCTCTCGGATAATATACATTGCAGCCTGTCGTGCCGCAGAAACAGGCGCAGTTCTATCCATTGAACGAATATTCTGTACTGAAACTTCAAACGAACGCGAAACCTCGTTAATGATGCGATCCACTGTTACCGAAATAGGTTGGCTATCATTTAAAATATCGCGTATAGCATTTTGGGCAATAGAAATTGAAGGTGGACTGTTCGCCAAAAGCTTAAACGCCTTAATCTTTTTAACAGTACCCTCAAGCTGACGAATGTTGGTTTTTAAACGATTAGCGATATACTCTGTAACGTCATCCGGTAAACTAATATCCAAAAGTTCAGCTTTTCTACGCAAAATAGCAACTCTGGTTTCATAATCCGGCGGTTGTACGTCGGCAATGAGCCCCGATTCAAAACGAGTACGAAGCCTGTCCTCCAAAGTTTTAATTTCTTTAGGTGGACGGTCGGAAGTTAAAACAATCTGCTTATTAGCTTCGTAAAGTGTATTAAAGGTGTGGAAAAATTCTTCTTGCGTCATTTCTTTACCACTTATAAATTGAATATCGTCAACCAAAAGCACGTCGGCCTGTCGATATTTATCATGGAAGTGTTTTGTTCGCTCTGTTTTTATGGCGGTGATTAGTTCATTTGTAAAATCTTCGCCTTTGACATATATTATTTTAAAGTCAGGCTGACTTTGTGATATTTCGGCGCAGATAGCGTTGAGCAAATGAGTTTTTCCAAGCCCGGAGCCACCATAGATAAACAAAGGATTATATGATGAGGCAGGATTCGTGGCAACTGCTAAGCTTGCCGCATGCGCAAATTTATTTGAAGCGCCAACAATAAAGGTGGAAAAAGTATAGTCGTATTCCCCAACCGTAGAAAAATTAATATCAAGCTCTTCTTTTTTAACTGGAACAGGTTCTGATTGAGGAACTACGACCTCGGTTTTGGTATCCTCTTCACTAACAATTGTCAAATCAACGGAAAAGCCCAATACTTCTTTAAACGCCGAAGATAAAAACTCAAAATATTTTGCTTCAATAATTTGCTTACGAAAATCTGTTGGAACTGCTAAAACAGCACCAGTGTGGTCAAACTTCTGGCAGACAATGTCTTTAATCCAAAGAGAATAAGGGCCTGCCGGCATTTGCTGACGACAATAATCCTTAATCAGCTCAAACATTTCCATGGTAGAATCCATGAACTAACCTCCAAAAAACGGCCATTCAGCCGCATACAAATATTCTATTTTATATTAGCATAAAAAAGTCAATCTTTCAACCGTGATACAGGATAATATATATAATAGTAAAAGGAATTGAATAAACAGCTATTTTAAAATAGTTGTTTAAAAAGGAAATAATTTTTCTAAATTAATAGTGAAGATAATAAAGTGGTAAAATTGCTGAAAAATCCTGATAAATAGATAGTTTTTAATAAAAGGTTCTTGACTTTACAGGTCTATTTAGTCTATACTAGTTATCTGCAAGGTTTCCCTGAAAGGAGGGGTTTTCAATGGTAAGAACCTACCAGCCGAAAAAGCTTCAGCGCAAGAAGGAACATGGTTTTCGCAAGAGAATGAAAACGAGAAACGGTCGCAAGGTACTCGCCCGCCGTCGTGCAAAGGGCAGAGCAAGGCTCACGTACTAATGTGTTAAGGTCACACCGTTTGTCTGTGTGACCTTTATTTCTGTTTTTCGTTCGAAAGACGAAGGCATGCGAAAGGGTATTCTGGAGTTGCAAAAGACAGTCTCGTTAAACCAGAACCATGATTTCAGAAGGCTTTACCGAAAAAAAGGTACGGTCGCCGCGCCATTGGTAACATATGTGGCAAAAAACCGTTTGGGTTTTAACCGCATAGGTATTACGACTAGTAAAAAAATTGGTAAGGCGCATGACCGCAACCGGGCACGCAGAATAATCAGGGAGGCGTATCGCCTCCTTCTGCCTCGTTTTTCTCAAGACACAGGCTTGGATATTGTATTTGTTGCCCGGACAAGAACCACCAACTGCACCATGCAGGAGGTTTATAAAGTCATGAAAAAGCAACTTGCTCCTTATTTTATTACAAATGATGAAGCGCATAATTAAGGCGTTGATTTATCTTTATAGAGAAGGTATATCGCGCTATACACAGCCGCGATGTATTTATATTCCAACCTGCTCCAGCTATGCCTTAGAAGCGATCGACCGCTTTGGCGCGATAAGGGGCGGGTTACTTTCGGTTTGGCGCATTTTGCGCTGTAATCCCTTATCAAAGGGTGGATATGATCCCGTTCCGGAACATTTTACATTCCGCAGGGAATATCTGGTTTATTGTAAAAAGAATAAAAAGGACAAGCGCCGCTAAACCCCCTCTTATTCGCCTTATTCGGTGCGTCTTTTTAAAGATGATATTGGAGGAAACTAAATGAGCATTGTAAATTTGTTTGCGCCGGTGGGCTGGGTTCTAGGGTTTATTATGTATTACATCAACCAGCTCACACACAACTATGGCATTACGCTGATCCTGTTTTCGATTCTCGTCAAAGTTGTGATGATTCCGCTGGGAATTAAACAGCAAAAAGGTCTGATTTCTAACGCAAGAATGCAGCCTAAAATGAAGGCTATCCAAAAAGCCTACGGCAACAACAAGCAAAAATATTCTGAAGAACTTCAAAAACTGTATAACGAAGAGGGCTTTTCACCAATGTCCTCTTGCTTGCCGATGCTGATCCAGTTCCCTATTCTTTTTGGTATGCTGGATGTTATCTACAGCCCGATTAAGCATATGCTTAGACTGCCCAGTGAAACGATTAGCAAAGCGATTGAAATTGCCACTGGTGTATTGGGCGCTGGCGGAATGAGCAATTATTCCAAGGAAATAAGCGTATTAAATGCGGTTAAACTTGATCCAGCCCCATTTATCCAAGGGCTTGGTGCCGATATAACTGATAAAATTTCTAATTTTGACTTTTCACTTTTTGGCTTGTTTTTAGGTGAGCAGCCTTCCCTTACGCCTGGAAATAGACCAATTGGCCTTTATATTGTACTTTTATTGATTCCTATTCTTTCCGGTGTAACTTCGCTGATGATGAGCATGGTAACTAAACAGTCCACTGCTTCAAGCGCCGACGGACAAATGGCGGGCATGACCAACAGTATGTTGCTGATGATGCCGTTGATGAGCGTTTGGATTTCTTTTGTCGTTCCAGCCGGTGTGGGTATCTATTGGCTTGTTTCTAATATACTGTCAACGATTCAGAGTATCATTTTGAACAGGATTATGAACCCCGCTGAAGAAATTGAAAAAGCGAAAGCAGCTGAAGCCGAATTGCGTGAACGCGAGCGCTTAGAGCGTATTGAACAGAAAAAGAAGGCTAAAGAAGAAAACACTCAAAATGAAGGCAGCCTGTCTCAAAAAGAGATTACGCGCCGCAAGTTAGCTGCTGCAAGAAAACGTGACGCTGAACGCTACGGTGAAGAATATGTAGATGTAACCGACGAAGACGTCAAGTAAAGGAGTGAAGTAACTTGATCAGAGAGATTATTGCTACCGGCCGTACCGTGGATGCCGCCATTGATGCCGCTTGTGAGCAGTTGGGTCTGCCTCGCGACGAAATTGATTTTGAAATTATCGATATGCCCCATAAGGGATTTTTAGGGCTTAGTCAAACACCAGCCAAAGTAAGGGTTTTTAAAGAGGAACCGGATGCAGAAATCCCTGAGGCTGCACAACAGTCGCTTAATGTGGATGGAAAAATTCAAGTCGCCCAGCAATATATTCTTGATATTGTCAAAGCAATGGGTCTGGACCAAATTACTGTTACAGCTTCGCAGGAAGAAAACAATGTAACACTTAAAATTAATGGCGATGTTTCGGGCGTGGCGATAGGCCGACGTGGAGAGACCCTTGATGCGCTTCAATATCTGACCGGGTTAGCAGCCAACCGTGTTGAAGGTGATTATTTAAGGGTAGTGATTGATTCAGGTAACTATCGCGAAAGACGTCGTAACACACTTGAGCAACTGGCTAAAAAATTGGCAGCAGCAGTAATTAAAACAGGACGAAATACAACATTAGAGCCGATGAACCCCTATGAGCGTCGGATTATTCATGCTACTATTTCAGAGATTGAAGGCGTTACTTCTGCTTCAATTGGTGAAGAACCCAATCGTTGTGTTATTATATCCAGCACCAACCCGCGTCCTCAACAATCGGGTGATCGATATGATAACCGTTCCAGAGGCAAGTCAAATCGAGGCCCCCGTTCGGGAGCGCCATCTGACGGGCGCCGCGATAGCAATTATCGTGGAAACCGTGGCGGGAATCGGGACAGTCATGATGGTAATCGTGACAGAGGACCGCGCCGCGAAAAACCTGCGCCTTATAAAGAAAGTGGCAAGCGAGAGGTTGCCCCGGTAGAAGCAGCCAATAAACCTCTTTACGGAAAGATTGACCTGTAAAATAAAAAAAGGGGATGTTGCATTGCAACATCCCCTTTTAAAGAATTTTGGAGATAAAGCCATGAATCGAACCATTGTCGCTTTGAGTACGCCTCCCGCACACAGTGCTATTGCGGTAGTTCGCCTTTCGGGCAATGACGCTATAACAATTGCCGATAGAATATTTCGTCCATTTCATGCTGAAAGCCTAAGTAATATGGCAGGATATCATGCAGCTTATGGCGAAATTTATTCAGATAGTGGGCTTGTTGATGAAGTAGTGGCTCTTGTTTACCGCGCACCTAAGAGCTATACTGGGGAAAATATGGTGGAACTTTCCTGCCACGGAAATCCGTTGATTGCTGCCAGATTGGTAGCAGCTTGTATTGCCGCGGGAGCCGCGCCTGCAGGAGCTGGAGAATTTACAAAAAGAGCATTTGAAAATGGAAAGCTGGATTTGTCGCAGGCTGAAGCGGTCGCGGAATTGATTGAAGCTGAAAGTGACCTTGCTGCCAACGCCGCACAACAGCGCCGGACAGGTGAACTTGGTAAGCGGGTACAAGATTTGTGCGATCAGCTTAGTTTTGCTGCTGCGCAGCTTGCAGTCTGGAGCGATTACCCTGAGGAGGAAGATGCTCCTGCTATCACGCGTGAACAACTGAGAGAAACGTTTAATACGGTATTGGCACAGCTGCACGAGCTCGCCTCACGGTATAACACTGGTAAGCTTATACAAAAAGGAATAAAAGTAGCGATTGCCGGAAGCCCTAATGTTGGGAAGTCAACGTTGATTAATCTATTAAGTGGCAGTGACCGCGCTATTGTCACCAATATTGCGGGCACAACCCGAGATATTATCGAAGCACCTGCCGAATTAGACGGTATCAAGATTCATTTTTTAGACACAGCTGGGATTCGTGAAACAGGTGACGAAATAGAACGTATTGGCATTAAGCGTGCGATGGATGCCATCGAAACAAGCGACTTAGTTTTATATCTTTTAGACTGTTCAAAGCCGGTAACAAATGAAGATGAAATGCTATTAAAACGAATAAAGTTGAGACCAAATATTGTGGTTTTTAATAAAATTGACCTTAAAAACGACAGTTTTCAACATATAGCACATGCAGATGTTGAGATTTCCGCACTGACTGGCGACGGAATAGAAAATTTGAAAAAATCTATAAAAAAAGTTTTGGGAATAGCTTTGACACAAGACCGCTGTCTTATTGCTTCTCAACGACAATACGATTGTGTATTGCGGTCTGAAAAATCCCTTTCTGAAGCCATTTTTCATCTTGAATGTGGTGTAACGCTAGATGTCGTTGGAATTTTGATTGAAGAAGCAATTTCTCCACTTGCCGAATTGACAGGGCGAAGCGCGTCTCAATCTGTTATAGAACAAGTCTTCACAAAGTTTTGTGTTGGGAAATAGTGAAAGATGTTGAAAACTTTTAATTTTTGTTGAAAATTCTACTTGGAGGAATTTTTGGATGACCGAATTCGTTGCGCAAAGCTATGATATTGCCGTTATTGGGGCGGGACATGCTGGTTGCGAAGCAGCCTTGGCGGCCGCGCGTCTTGGTAAAAAAACGGCGTTGTTTACCATATCACTCGATGCTGTTGGTAACATGCCCTGTAACCCTTCAATTGGCGGAACAGCAAAGGGGCATATTGTCCGCGAAATTGATGCACTCGGTGGAGAAATGGGGCGAACAGCGGATAAAACGATGCTGCAAAGCCGCATGTTAAACCGCGGTAAAGGTCCAGCTGTACATTCGCTTCGTGTACAGAGCGACCGAGTGCGTTATCACCAAGTTATGAAGCAGGTTGTGGAAAGCACACCCAACCTTGACCTGATACAGGCGGAAGTTATCAATATTAAAACTGAAAATGGTGCGGTATCGGCGGTGGTGACCATGCTTGGCGCGGTCTATCCTGTATGTGCAGTGATTATTGCTACTGGCACTTATTTAAAAGGAAAAATTTTTATAGGCGAATTCTCTCAGGAGTCGGGGCCTGACGGCTGTCACCCCGCCAACGCGCTTGGTGATTGTCTGCGCGGTTTAGGTTTACCTATACGGCGGTTTAAAACGGGTACACCCGCACGTGTAAATCGCAACTCCATCGATTTTTCACAGTTAGAAGTTCAGCCAGGTGACGAGGAGATCATACCCTTCTCGGTCGACACCGATGAGACAGCGCTGTCTAATAAAATGGTGTGCCATATCGGTTACACCAATTTGACTACCCACGAGATTATCCGTGCTAATTTACACCGGTCTCCACTATTTGCGGGCGTGATTGAAGGCGTTGGCCCGCGGTATTGCCCTTCTATAGAGGATAAAGTGGTACGGTTTGCCGATAAACAGCGGCATCAACTTTTTGTAGAGCCGATGGGCGCAGATACCGAAGAAATGTACTTGCAAGGTGTGAGCAGTTCGCTTCCTTTTGAGGTTCAGCTTGCGTTTTACCACTCAATTGCGGGGTTGGAACAGGTTAAGGTTATGCGCCCAGCCTATGCAATAGAATACGACTGTATCGATCCGCTAGCACTCTACCCTTCTCTTATGTGTAAACAGGTTAAAAACCTTTTTGGCGCGGGGCAGTTTAATGGTACATCCGGCTATGAAGAAGCGGCAGCCCAGGGGTTGGTCGCAGGCATAAACGCAGTGCGGTCACTGGATGATTTGCCGCCCTTTGTTATGGCGCGTGATGAAAGTTATATCGGAACGCTAATAGACGATTTAACAACCAAGGGAGCTACTGAACCTTACCGAATGATGACCTCGCGCTCGGAATACCGGCTGTTGTTGAGACAGGATAATGCTGAAGCCCGTTTGACGCCTAAAGGTCGAGAGATTGGCCTGATAAGTGATATCCGCTGGAATCAATTTTTGCTTCGTGAGCAGCAGCGCCGAGATGAAATTCTTCGGTTGCAGAATACAGTACTCTCCCCCACTGCGGAATTGAACGAGTTGTTGAAATTGCAGGGTACTGCGCCGGTTATAAGCGGCATCAAGATGGCCGATTTGTTGCGCCGTCCCCAGATAACTTATGCTATGCTGGAGCCGTTTGATGAAAAGCGGCCACAGCTTCCTCGTGCAGTGGCGGATCAGGTTGAAATTGAGATAAAATATGAGGGTTATATTCAAAAGCAGCGGGCACAGGCTGCAGAAATGCAGCGACTTCGCGGTATTGATCTTGGAAACATTGACTATTCTGAAATAAAGGGATTGCGTATAGAGGCGCGCGAAAAGCTTAAAAAAGTTTCTCCAAAAAGTTTGGGTGCGGCAATGAATATTTCGGGGGTTTCCCCTGCGGATATTTCGGTGTTGATGCTGGAGCTTTCTCGGCGCCGGAGAGAGAAAGAGGAAAAAAATGATTCCAATAGATAAACTAGCTACCTGTGTGTCGTCCTATGGACTGACACTTGAAAAACAACAATGCCAACAATTTAATACTTATGGTGATTTTTTATTAGAATACAACGAAAAAGTTAATCTAACAGCGATTACCGAACCTTCTGAAATTGCTATTAAGCACTTTGCCGATAGCATTCTTCCCCTTGCGCTCATTGATTTTGCGCACGGAGCTTCGTTGATCGATGTAGGAACAGGGGCGGGATTCCCTGGTGTGCCGATAAAAATTATGCGGCCCGATATTAAGCTGACACTACTTGACAGTCTGAATAAGCGACTGGTGTTTTTAAAAGAATTGTCAGTTTTACTTCAACAGGATAATGATTTTATTCATGCCCGTGCCGAGATGGCCGGAGCAGATGAACGGTTGCGTGGGCGCTTTGACTATGCAACCTCTCGCGCAGTGGCGCAACTGGCAGTACTCTGTGAGTATTGTTTGCCACTGTTAAAGGTCGGAGGCAAAATGTTAGCGCTTAAAGGTCCGGATTGTGGCGCAGAAATTGAGTCATCGAAAAATGCCATTGCGCTGCTAGGGGGCGATATAGATTCGGTTCACGAATATTCGCTGGGCGATCAAGGCCAAAGAACCCTAATCGTGATAAAAAAAGAGAAACCAACCCCCAAAAAGTATCCCCGCCAGCGTATAAAGCTGAATGAAAAACCGCTATAAGGGAAAAAGGAGAAAGTTATTGTGACTAGAGAAATCGGCACTTTTTTACCTATAGCGCTGATTGTGTGTTCAAATTTATTTTATAATATTGCGGCGAAAGCGACGCCATCGGGCGCGAACGCTCTTGCCTCACTGGTCATTACGTATGTAGTGGCGGCTTTAAGTGCCCTTGTAATGATGCGTTTTCAAACCGGCAGTTTTTCGATTGATAATTTTAAAGGCATTAACTGGACCGCTATTTTACTAGCAGCAAGTATCGTTGCACTTGAAATTGGGTATATTTTGGCATACCGGGCGGGCTGGAATATTAGTGTATGTTCATTGATCGCTAACATAACATTGGCAGTATTACTTGTAATTTTTGGTGTTTTTCTTTATCATGAAAACATAAGCCCCAAGCAAATTGGTGGGATGGTGCTGTGTCTAGGTGGGTTGCTTCTAATAAACCTTAAATAAAATGCTTCGGTTATACAACTAAATTCATAAAATCAAATTGATTATTCAAAATTCACGGAAAAGAACTTTAAAAGCATTTTCTTTCACAAGATATAAAATTTGTCTATCCTTTTTGTTTATGGGGAGCGGTTTTTATTTTGACAATTATAACGGCAACAATAATAATTTTGTTGAAAGTTTGACAGCTAATGGGATTTCTGTCAGGATACGCGACCAAAACCGCTTGCTATAAATACCAATAAATGGTATATTCCAATTAACAGAGGAATATACTATTTTTTTTGGAGGTGTTCAAAGTGGGGTTTCTGCCGCTACTAGGCAATAGCTTTACGCGGGTAAGGCTGGTACCGCTTGACAGTATTGATGCTAATCCGGCACAGCCCCGACAAATTTTTGAGCAAAAGGCACTGGAGGAATTAGCATCTTCCATAAAAGAAAACGGATTAATTTCACCCATTTTAGTTAGAAAAATAGGCGATCGGTTTCAGCTTATTGCTGGAGAAAGGCGATTAAAAGCTTTTAAAATGCTGGGTGAGACAAGCATTCCTGCGCTGTTAGAGGAAGCAGATGATCGCCGCAGCGCAGCACTTGCAATCATAGAAAATATGCAGCGGCAAGACCTCACTTTTTTTGAAGAAGCACAGGCCATCGCACTTTTGATTAAGACACAGGATATAACCCAACAACAAGCCGCAGATAGGCTGGGACTATCACAGTCCGCAATAGCCAATAAACTTCGTTTACTTCGATTGCCTAAACGACAGGTGGATCGGCTGATTATGGCAGGATTGACCGAACGGCACGCCAGAGCGCTGTTACCTTTATGTGGTGATGAGCGACTTGAAAATGTGGTGACACGGCTTGTTAAAGAACGCCCGACTGTCACACAGACTGAGAAGTTGGTTGAAAGCGTGCAAAAGCAGCAAAAATCAAAGCAAGGGGGGCGTATCTTGATCTTAAAAGATCTGCGCCTTTTTACCTCTACCATAAGGCACGCTGTTGAGGTGATGAAACAAGCGGGTGTAGAGGCAAAAACAGAACAAACTGAGGATGAAAAAAATATCATCTACACAATTGTTATTTCTAAATCTGCACAAAGCAAAAATAGTTTGGAACGAAGTCAGACGCCGTCTTTAAGGTCGGTGCTTTGATGATAGATCTCCCCGGCTGATTGACACGAAAAAGAGCTGCCACATTGTTGGCGGCTCTTTTTCGTTTTTTAATTCTAATTCTCAAATTGCTAAAATGATTAGTTTTTGTTAAGAAAATACAAAAATTGCGATTCTACGACCTAAAACACTAAAACATATGTTATAATAACCGCATAGAAGCTTTATCAATTATTTTTCGATGTCTACTATTGCGGTGGTTAATATGGGCTTTAAAACTGTTTTTTACAGGAGGATGGCGGCGATGCATTTTGGTAAAAAAGGAATGGTATTAATACTGGTATTGGTATCAATGTTGATGCTCGGGTGCTCACGAGAGGCGTTTAAAGCTTCTCTCAACCGCGACAATTTACCCTCTCAGGGAAGCAGTTCTGCTGAAAACAATTCAAGTAAGAGTAGCGAGGCACTTGTGTTTGATATGGACGTCGGCGAGATGGATGAGAATGGCGTTTATTTGTATTATGCACTACCCCGAGCCTCCGACCCGGCTGGCAAGGAAGCAGCCGAACATATTTCTGAAAAAATACATACTGCATTGTTTTCGCTGCGCGACGAAATTGCCGGTGATAAAGGCGTGGATAGCTTAACAGTTTATGATTCCCTAACTAGGAACGACGGTGTTTATTATAGCACTATGTATAATATTAAATATTCTCAGACTAAAGATTCAGCAAAAGAAAAATATGGATTTGGTTTAGCTTTTGATTCTGCGACAGGAGAACTAGTGGGCATTGATTCCATGATGGATATTAATGCGTTGGTGGTGTTGCTTCTTGATGAACAATCCTCAAAAATTCTAGAAAAGGACGAGGCTTTGGCTGCTAAGCAACGGGCATACCTGAATGAACAGGGTCTTGAAACGCTGAAGACGCGTCTGACTTATCCCGATGGTGTTGTATCACTTGAGCGTCTTTTGGACGCATCTTTTTACCTTGACGGCACAAAGCTAGTCGTGATATTCTCAGCACCTCAAGATATTGGTGGCGTGGTACAGGTTTCCGTTACGCTATAAAAGAAACTAAAGCACAAATGTGGATATTATTGGTGTTTTGTTTTGACATCGCTGCGGTGGCGTACTATAATAATCAGTAACTTTATATGTAAGTTCAGCAAAGAAAGGGGATTTGTTAAGATGGAGAAGAAAAATATAGACTGGGGCTCGCTGGGATTTGGCTATATGCCAACCGACAGTCGTTATGTCTCGATTTATGCAGATGGCAAGTGGGACGGAGGACAGATGGTCGCTGACTCGAACGTGTCTATGAGTGAATCGGCGGGTGTGCTTCAGTATGCTCAAACCTGTTTTGAGGGCCTCAAAGCTTATACAACAAAGGACGGCAGCGTGGTCACTTTTCGCCCTGACTTAAATGCCGCAAGAATGAAGGATACATGCGAGCGCTTAATGATGCCGGTCTTTCCAGAGGAGCGTTTTATTGAAGCGCTTGATATGTTGGTTAAGGCCAATGCCGCCTATGTACCGCCATTCGGTTCGGGTGCGACGCTTTATATCCGCCCGTTTATGTATGGTTCTGGGCCTGTTATCGGAGTAGCCCCTGCTCCTGAATATACTTTCCGTATGTTCTGCACACCGGTTGGCCCCTATTTTAAAGGCGGTGCAAAGCCAATTAAACTGACTGTCAGCTCCTATGACCGCGCAGCCCCTAACGGCACCGGTCACATCAAGGCTGGCCTAAACTATGCTATGAGCTTATATGCCGGTTATCAGGCAAAGCATGCTGGTTTTGCTGAGAATATGTTTTTGGATGCGGCAACTCACACCAAGGTTGAAGAGACCGGCGGCGCAAACTTTTTGTTTGTTACCAAAGACGGCAAAGTTGTTACGCCAAAGTCCCCCTCAATTTTGCCTTCCATCACTCGTCGGTCACTGATGATTGTTGCCAAGGAGTACCTTGGACTTGAGTGTGAAGAGCGCGAGGTCATGTTTGACGAAGTGCGTGATTTTGCCGAGTGCGGCCTGTGCGGAACGGCTGCGGTCATCTCCCCTGTCGGAAGTATTAACAACTTTGGCGAGGAGATTTGCTTCTCATCTGGCATGGAAGAGATGGGCCCGATTACCAAAAAGCTGTACGAGACACTTACTGGCATTCAAATGGGCACCATTGAAGCGCCTAAAGGCTGGATTCACAAGGTGCTGTAAATTATCAAGTTTAGTTTTCAACATATACCCATGCAGATTGTTTAAAACTTTGGCGGCCGCAGCTTCGCGGCCGCCATGACTGTTCTATAACGGAAATTAAAAGGTTATTGAAAAAATAGAAAAGTACTGATATAATAATTATCAGAAAATAAGATTTGAGGTGAAAAGATGCGCAAATTTTCTTGCTAATTTAATGAGGCATTATAAAACTGAAGTTGCAGCCTTGATGCTGCCTGTTTTGTTATGCCGATGCAAGAAAGTTTAGCATCTTTAAATGCCTGAAATAATATAATCCAAGCCGCAGTGCGCGGTTTGGCTTTCTCGTGTTATTTTAAGCTGCAAGAATGAACTTTCTTGCAGCTTATATTTTTTGTACGGGAGGATTTGCACGAATGTCTTTAATTAATGTTAAAAACCTAACCTTTGCATACGAGGGCAGTCATGACAATATTTTTGAAAATGTCAGTTTTTTGCTGGATACTGACTGGCGGTTGGGTCTTACGGGCCGAAATGGTCGGGGCAAAACTACTTTCTTAAAATTGTTAATGGGAGAATATTTGTTTTTAGGTAGTATATCATCCGATGTTGAATTTGAATATTTTCCCTATGAAGTAGCGCAAAAACAGCGACTTACGTTAGATCTTATCACTGCTATGTTGCCCGATGTTGAGGAATGGGAAATTATTCGTGAGCTCAATATGCTTAAAACCGCCAATGACTTACTTTATCGCCCATTTGACACTCTCTCAAATGGAGAACAGACTAAGGTTTTACTAGCGGCGCTATTTCTAAAGCATAACTGCTTTTTGTTGATAGATGAACCAACAAACCACCTAGATATGGAAGCTAGAGCGGCTGTCGGTAGCTATTTACGGCAAAAAAGTGGATTTATTCTCGTTTCACATGACCGGACGCTATTAGATTGTTGCATCGACCATATCATATCAATAAATAAAAGCGATATTGATATTCAAAAGGGTAATTTTTCGTCTTGGTGGCAAAACAAGGTCCGGCAGGATAGTTTTGAGCAAGCGGAAAACGAAAAATTAAAAAAGAATATTAGACAACTTGAACAGGCGGCCAAGCAAACTGCTTCATGGTCGGATCAGGTTGAAAAAACCAAATGTGGCACTAGAAATTCAGGCCTTCGGCCAGACCGTGGCTATATTGGGCACAAGGCCCAAAAAATGATGAAGCGCTCAAAGTCGCTTGAGAGCCGCCAGCAACTTGCAATTGAAGAAAAGTCTAAGCTCTTAAAAAATATAGAAACAACCGAAAAACTAAAAATTCAACCGCTTGAATATAGAGCCGCTACGCTGGTTGAAATTGAAAAAGTAACAATTGATTATAGTACTCGTATTGTGTGCCAAAATGTAAGCTTTTCAGTAGAGCGAGGCGACAGAATTGCGCTTTGCGGGTCTAACGGATCCGGCAAATCAAGTTTGCTAAAGCTTATTCTTGGTCAGGATATTCCCTATTCTGGCAATATAGTTCGCGGTAGTGGGCTTAAAATTTCTTATGTCGGTCAAGATGCCTCTGGGCTTTCCGGCAGTCTATCAGAGTATGCGAAGGAACAAAAAATTGATGAAAGCTTATTTAAAGCAATCTTGCGCAAGCTGGATTTTTCTCGTACTCAATTTGAAAAAGATATGTGTGATTTTAGTGCGGGGCAAAAAAAGAAGGTGCTACTTGCGCGCAGTCTCTGTGAACAAGCGCACCTGTATATTTGGGATGAACCTTTAAATTTTATTGATGTCTACTCCCGCATGCAGATTGAAGCGCTGCTAGAAGTCTATCGGCCAACAATTTTGTTTGTAGAGCATGATCACGGATTTTGCCAGCTGATTGCAACTAAGACAGTGCAACTGTAAGACTATCTTACAGTAGTAAATAGTTTTCAACATTGACACTAAGCTAATGTTGAAAACTGTATTGCAAAAAAGTTTTGCCGAGAAAAAAGCCCCTAACTAAAAATACTCTAGTTAGGGGTTTATACTTTAGATGCAAATTTTCAAAAATACTGGCTCTAATTTATTTTGGAGCATTAAAATGGAATATAAGTAATCTATAATATTGCATCTAGTTCCAGCAGTGCTGCGACATAAATTTTTGTCGCGTTGAGCATCTCTTTAATTGAAAAAGACTCGTCAGGCTGATGGATACCGCCGCGCCCTACTGGAAAGGCAGGCGCGCTGTTATCCATCTCCGGCCCGAAAGGGATGGCATTTGGAATTACACGGCAATAAGTGGCACCTTTCATCAAAAATGGTGCCCGCTTTTCGCCGGTCAACTCGTTTGCAATATTAGTCAAAGCGGTTACAATAGGGTGATTGCTTGACATGCAAAACCCGTCAACGCCTTCCTCCACGGTCAGATTTAAACCGTGTGCGGCGCAGGCGGTACGCATAAGCGGTTCAATGCGCTTATAACTATCCTTGGCAGGGTAACGGCAATTAAAGCCAAACACAAAGCGTCCGTCTTCAGTGCGGTGGGCAAGTCCCCCAATAATGGTCAATAGACCGTACTCTCCCATATCCAGTGCGATGCCGAGTGTCTTGCCAGTAACATCCAAGAGTGTGTCGCGCCAGAAAGAGATGAGATTTTTCTCTTCGCCGTGTAGAATCTCCGCACGCAGCAGCGCGTCAAAGCCCAATCCGATAGCATTTAGGGATTGTTCGGGAATTGACGCATGCGCTGAAAGGCCAACAGCATGCAGCTTCGTGTATTCCCCTTCGCAGCTAACTGTAATTTTATCATTGGATTGGGATTTGAGTACTTCAAAATGTTTTTTTGCTAGCAGAATTTCGCACTCCGAAGCGACGGTGTTGGTGGCAGTACCCGCGCTGAGCCTAAGTATTTCGCCAGTAATCGGGCTCGAAATAACATGGCCCGCGAAAATCCCTTTTTCTGCGAAGGCGGCGGGAAACATGCTATCCGGCACCAAGGTAAATTTGGGCCAGCCGATTGTTTGACCGTAGTATTCAACATCAGTCATCATATCTTCCTCGTTGCAGCCGTAAAACAGGCGAACGGCGTGCTTCATCGGCAGATTTAAACTGCGAATGCAGTCGAGTGCGTACAGCCCCACGATAGCAGAACCTTTGTTATCAATAGAACCGCGGCCCCGAATAAAGCCATTTTCGACTACCGGGGTAAAAGCGTCGCTAGTCCACCCTATACCGGCTGGTACTACATCGAGATGCGTAAAAATACCCAGTTCTTCACTGCCCTGCCCCCATTTCAGACTGGCGCATCTGTTTTCATGGTTTTGCAGCGTTAAACCTTTTTTATTGCAGATATCTCCCATCACTTGCAGCGAAGCAAGGCATCCCTCACCATAGGGGGCGGACTCTGAGTTGTTAGGCTGGGTGATGCTTTTTACCTCTATTAAACGGCACAGATCCGTTACCATTTCTTTTTTATGTGCGGTAAGATAGCTGTCAATCTCCTGCAATTTTGCAGCGGAAACAACCATACTAAGTCCCCCTTTTATGTTATGCGTTTCATTATAGCGGACAGTGTAGTAAAAAACAAGCATTAACTGTATTTTTTATCTATAAATATTCATGCTGTTTGATTTACACTTTTTAAAAGTCTAATAAGTTAGCGAACTATCGGAAGCAAATTACTGTTTGGTTGGTAGATTTAAATCAAAACACATTATAATTTATGCATATATTCATTTATGAGAGATGGAAAATAAAAAAGCGCGGTAGATAAAAATCCGCCGCGCTCGGTGATTATTCTGCTTTTTTTCTAAAGCCAAGCCCCAGCATTTTTGGGCCTGCATTAATGGCCACGCACGGGCCGATAGGGCCCATAAGATAGGGCGCTTTTCCGCCTAACTTTTTAATAGCCGCAGCCAGCTCCTTTGCCTGTTCGGGGTTATTGCCGTAGGCAATAATATAATCCCCCTTAATATCTTCAGCCATATTAGCGTACATTTGTGCCATTTTTGGTACCAGTGTTTTGTCCCCGCGGGTTTTCTCAAGCACTTTGTTTTCCCCGGAGATTGACATGATAGGCTTTAACCCCAATATATCGCCTACAAAAGCCGCACAGGCGTTTAAGCGGCCGGAGCGCTTGGCATATTGCAGGCTATAAAGGCCGACAAGAGTAATGGAGTTATTGTACCAGTCCTGCATGTCGTCAGCGACGACGTCAGGATCATCCCCCTTTTTAATACGCTCAAGGCCCAGCAGTATCGGCAGTGCAATGACATAAGAATAGGTGGTAGAATCTATAACACGGATGTGCAGCTTTCCCTCTAGCGCAGGATATTCGCCCGGCAGAAGCTCAACAGCGTGTTTTGCAGCTGAGTAGGTGCCTGACCCCTTAGCATTCATAGTGACGCAAATGATGTCGGTGTACCCCTCTTTAGCGGCGCGTAAAAACTCTTCCATAAACTGAATGACCGTTACCTGAGAGGTGTGCGGCAATGCGTTGGTTTTTTCAACCTCGACATAAATAGTCTCGCAATTTATTTCTACACGGTCTTCATAAGGAAGACCATTCATTTCGACGCCGCAGTTAACTATGCGTACACCGTATTTTCTTTCCTGTTCTATAGATAGGTCGCAACAGGAATCGCAGAGCATCAGCGTTTTTCTCATATTAATCCTCCCAGCGGTAATTACGAAGTCTTCCCTCACCCGAAAGACCAGGATAACCCCATTGCCGCAGCGTTTCAAATACGGCGATTGCAACAGTATTTGAAAGATTCAGGCTCCGCGCTTCCTCAAGCATAGGAATACGCACACATCTTTGGGGATTTTCAAAAAGGAGTGACTCAGGCAAGCCGGCATCTTCGCGCCCAAACACGAGATAGGCCCCGTCGGGATAAGATGCGTCGCTATGAGTCTGGCGCGCCTTAGTGGTAAAGTAGAAAAAAGGCCCATCATTTTTAGCAAAAAAATCTGCGCTGTCAATATACTCAGTAATGTCCAGGAGATGCCAATAATCCAGCCCAGCACGCTTAAGTTTTTTATCGTCCAGAACAAAACCCATTGGGCCAACCAGATGCAGACGCGCGCCTGTAGCCGCACAGGTTCGGGCAATATTGCCGGTGTTCTGTGGAATCTGAGGTTCTATAAGAACAATGTTTAGTGTTTGCAAATCAAAACGCTCCAAAAGTCAAAATATAAATAAACTATACCATTCTTGAACCAAAATAACAAGTATCGCCTGTTACATTTTTATGGGCGATTTATAAAAATATTATCAATTAGATGTTAATAGAATGCTTAGAATATTCCGAGTATGGTGATATAATAATTGTAGTCAGTCGTTTAAGCTCTTCATAATTAAAAAGAGGCTTAGATAATATATTAAAATCCTTAAATTTTGCAAATATAAAGCCCTGCAGTGGCAGTTAATTTATATGCAAAATATTATATTATCGGTTGCCCTTTGTCATAAAAGCATGTAAACTGGTAAGACAAATCATCAAAAGTGAAGGACGATATTTTTATGCCCAGAAGAATTACATATAACGCCCCTGTGGTTTTAACCTTTACACTATTATCGCTGGCTGTGCTGCTGTTGGGGAACGCTACAGGAGGCGCGACCACCGAATACTTATTTACACTCAAATTTACTGCTTTCAGTGATCCAGTGCTCTATTTGCGGCTTTTTACATATGTGCTGGGACATGCCAATTGGGAACATTATAGCGGTAATATGATGTTGCTGTTACTTACCGGGCCAATGTTAGAAGAAAAATACGGAAGTCGCCAGTTGCTGACAGTAGTCATTTTTACAGCGTTTACTACCGGAATCCTTCATTTAATTCTACTGCCAAATGTGGCGGTATTGGGTGCTAGCGGCATTGTGTTTGCATTTATTTTGCTGGCTTCAATCACCGGAAGCGGAGAACGTCAGATTCCACTTACCCTAATAGTGGTCGCGGTGATCTACCTCGGCGGTGAGATGCTTAGCGGGGTCTTTGACAGCGATTCTATTTCGCAACTTTCGCACGTTGTCGGGGGCGTGATTGGGTGTGTTTTTGGCTATGCCTTTAAACCGCATAGGCGAGCAAGAGTATTAGAGCAACGAAAAATATGATCAGATCTGCTATATAAGGTACAGACAGATTTTTAGTCTGCCCACAGTTTAGTATTTTTAAAAATATAATTAACGCTCACGGAGCTGGTTTTCCACTTAGCAGTATAAAAGTGTGGCCCAAATAGCCCAATGCCTAACGCATTTTGCATTTTGAAGCCTCATTGGGTTAACCACAATTTTAAAAGCGAGAGAGCTATTTAGCTCTCTCGCTTTTAAAATGCTATATTACCAGATAAAACTATTCCTCAAGATTATTATAACG
The DNA here is from genome assembly GCA_034933525.1 of Candidatus Fimivivens sp. Lineage (GTDB taxonomy): Bacteria > Bacillota > Clostridia > Oscillospirales > Ruminococcaceae > Yanshouia. The sequence continues at coordinate 161,417 of JAYFNI010000007.1, read as the reverse complement.
CGTGTGTAACAGCTTATGGTTATGGTTGTGATCGGAAAGCAAACCGTCATAAAGCGCTGCGATCATGGGGTTTTCTTCCGAGCTTTTTATCTGAGCCTGCTTATCAACGGTGTAAAGACCTTCGGCACGGGTGCGCTTGGTGCGGTCTCTACCAAAAGGCTGGCCCGCGCCGCCAATGCAACCACCACGGCAAGCCATGACCTCGACAAAGTGGTAAAACGCTTCTCCCGATTCTATTTTCTCTAGCAGCAGCTGAGCGTTTTTAAGCCCGTGCACAACTGCAATTTTCAATTCGATTTCACCAAGTTTAACGGTCGCTTCCTTGACGGAATCATCCATGCCACGCACGCCGGAATATTTAATTTCGCGCAGGGTGTTAACGTTCTTTTTACCAGAGACACGACGGATGACCGCCTCGGTAACGCCGCCGGTTGTGCCGAAAATCACGCCTGCACCACTTCCCATACCAAAGGGCATGTCGGTGGCTTCGTCGTCAATTTCGTCAAAACGAATGCCGACTTCCTTAATCATGGTTGAAACGCCGCGCGTGGTCAGAACATAATCGACGTCAGGAATTCCGTTGACGTAAAATTCCTCGCGCGCTGCCTCCGCCTTTTTGGCTGCGCAGGGCATAACTGAGATGACAACCGTGTCACGGGGTTCTTCATCATTTAAGCGCGCCTGTGCCTTAATCACCGATCCAAACATCTGTTGTGGTGACTTGCAAGAGGATAGATGTGGAATATATTTTGTGTTGGAGTTTTCAACATAGCTAACCCACGCGGGGCAGCAGGAAGTAAACATTGGAAAAGGGCCACCCTTTTCAAGCCGACGTAAAAACTCAGCTGATTCTTCCATAACTGTTAAGTCAGCGCCGAGCGTTGTATCATAGACCTCGTCAAAGCCCATGCGCTTCATAGCGGCGACCAACTTCCCCATTTTATTAGTTCCTGGCGCGATACCGAATGCCTCGCCAATTGCAACGCGTACCGCGGGGGCAACCTGAGCCACCACCCGCTTGTGGGGGTTTTGCAACGCTGCCCATATGTTTCCAATCTGATTTTTTACGGTGATCGCGCCGGTGGGACATACGGCGGCGCACTGACCGCAACTAACACATTTAGTCTCGGCCATTTTTCGGTCAAAGGCGGGCATAACGCGCAGCTGAGAACCTCGGTGAACAAAATCCAATATACCCATGCCCTGAATTTCGTCGCATACACGCACACAGTCGCCGCAGAGAATACATTTGTTGGGGTCGCGCACAATAGAACGGCTGCTTGTATCGGTGTCCATCTGTTCACGGGTATCCTCAAAGCGCACTTTACGGATGCCAAATTGTTTGGCCATATCCTGTAATTTGCAGTCACCATTTTGTTCGCAGATGGTGCAGTCACGGCAGTGGGCAGCCAGCAACAGCTCTAAGATCATTTTGCGGTGCTTAAGCGTTCTGGCGGTGTTGGTGCGAATGCGCAGCCCGTCTCTCGGTTCCATTGAGCAGGAATCTTCAATACCGCCGTTCTCCAATTCGACGACGCACATGCGGCAGGCACCGTAGGTTGAAAGCTCAGTGTGGTAACAAAAAGTCGGCATCGAAATACCTGCCTTGCGTATAACGTCCAAAACGTTCTTTTCGTCGTCAAAGGCAACGCGGTGATCATCAATATACATGTAACCCTTGCTCATGAGATTAGCCCTCCTTGACAGCGCCAAAAGCGCACGCAGAAATACAGGCGCCGCACTTGATACACTTGACATTATCAATAATAAAAGGTTCTTTAATTTTGCCGCTGATAGCCCCCACTGGACAGTTGCGGGCGCACTTGCTGCAGCCCTTGCACAGTGTAGGGTCGATAAAGATCGTTTTAAGCGCTGTGCAACTCTTAGCAGGACATTTTTTGTCTACCACATGCGCAATATACTCCTCACGGAAGGCTTTTAAAGTGCTGCGAACCGGCGAAGGCGCAGTTTTGCCCAAACCGCAGAGTGCCGTTTCCGAAATTGTTTCAGTCAGCTCCTCAAGCAGATCGAGGTCGGCGAGTTGACCCTGCCCTGAAACAATACGCTCCAAAATTTCGAGCATGCGCTTAGTGCCCTCGCGGCAGGGAACGCACTTACCACAAGATTCATTCTGCGTAAAATTCATGAAGAAGCGTGCCACCTCAACCATGCAGGTGTCCTCATCCATGACGACCAGTCCCCCGGAACCGATCATCGCGCCGCGCTTTTTGAGTGAGTCAAAATCCAGCGGAATATCAAGGTCGGTGGTGATAAGACAGCCACCAGAAGGGCCGCCTATCTGCACAGCCTTAAATTTCTTGCCATTTTTGACGCCGCCGCCGATATCCATGATAATTTCGCGCAGCGTGGTTCCCATCGGTACTTCAATTAGTCCCGTGTTGTTCACGTTGCCGGTCAGCGCAAAAGCCTTGGTGCCGGGGCTATTTTCCGGCCCGATAGAGCGGTACCATTCGGCACCGTTCATGATGATAAGTGGCACATTGGCGAAGGTTTCAACGTTGTTTAACACAGTGGGCTTGCTAAAAAGGCCCTGCTCAACGGTGCGCGGCGGCTTGACACGCGGCATTCCGCGGTGCCCTTCAATTGAGGCGGTCAGCGCGCTGCCCTCGCCACAGACAAAAGCACCTGCGCCCCTGTTAATGTGAATATCGAACGAAAAGCCGCTGCCCAGAATGTTTTTGCCCAAGAGACCCCAGGCGCGCGCCTTTTCAATAGCAATTTTAAGACGATCAACCGCCAGTGGATATTCGGCACGAACATAAATATAGCCTTCGTTAGAACCACTTGCGTAACCTGCAATAATCATGCCCTCAAGCATTTTGTGCGGGTCACCCTCCATAACACTGCGGTCCATAAATGCGCCGGGGTCGCCCTCATCACCGTTGCACACAACGTAATGCACGGGCTCTTTTTGCCTGCGTACCTGGTCCCACTTACGCCCCGCGGGGAAACCACCGCCCCCACGGCCCCGAAGGTTAGAGGCTGAGATCGTCTTACATACCGCTTCTGGCGTCATGTTAAACAACACTTTTGTAACGGCCTCATAGCCGCCCTTTGCGATATATTCCAAAATATCTTCCGCATCGGTCTGGCCGCAGTTAGAGAGAACGTTGCGGGTTTGTTTTTTATAAAACGGAATTTCAGACTGCCCCTGATAGGTCTTGCCGTCAATTTTATAAAGCAGACGGTCGATGACTTCATCGCCGAGAATAGACTTTTCGATGATCTCGTCGCAGTCCTCCAGTTTAACCTTTATGTAGAGGACATCAAGCGGCTCAATTTTAAGCAATGGGCCCATCTCGCAAAAGCCGTGGCAGCCCGAGCGTTTTAAGCCGATGTTCTGTTCGTGCGGCTCGTGACGCAGTTCGACACAGACGTCGATGCCCCGCTTTTCACAGACCGATTTAATGCGGTCATAGATAAGCAGTGAACCGCCCGCCACACAACCGGTACCACAGCAGACTAAAACCTGCTTTTTTTGCAAACCCAGCGAATGGCTTGCCTGACGGCGCAGCGCGGTCAGTTCTGCTACAGTGTTAAGCTTCTGCATTAGGTGACCCCTCCTTTTTCAGTTCAGCCAGCAATTCCAGCGCCTTTTCGGGCGTCATGGCGGGGTAAACCACATCATTTATCGTAATGACCGGAGAAAGCCCACAGGCACCAAGACATGAAACCGTTTCAACAGTAAACATCATGTCGTCAGTCGTCTGTTTTTTACTGGAAAGCCCAAGGTCACCGCGAATAGCCTCTAAAATAGGAATGGATTTGCGCACATGACAGGCCGTGCCGTCACAAATTCTGATAATGTTTTTACCCTTTGGCAGTAAAGAAAAATTCTCGTAAAAAGTGGCGACGCTGTAAGCCTTTGCAATGCTTATTTTTAGGCCCTTTGCAATTTGTTCCAGCGCTTTGGCTGGCAGATAATTATAAAGCGCCTGTACGTCCTGCATGATGGCGATAAGAGACGACGCACGGTATTCGTGAGCCACCAGAATTTGTTCCACCTCGGTTCGAAGTGATGCATGCTCCATTGCGGATCCTCCCGATCAGTTATTTTGCATTATAAACTGCAAATTTTTTGGATTGCGTATATGATGCCGATCAAAATGAATCAAATATTGCAACCATCATTTTATATAAAAATAGTTACCACGTCAAGTGATTTTAATTGGAAAGTAACAATTTGGCTAAGAGATTCAGAAGTATTGGACAAGTTTTTTAAATATAAGATTTACATGTGTTAAACGTCATAGACGACAATTTAACAAAATGAACAAAAATCAATCTGTGATTATGTTACTTATAGCTATTTATGAACTGGCGCAAATCTCGTTAGGGTTTAACGGCTGTAATAAAATAAGACTCTTGCAATCATTTAGACACAATAGGTGTTACCATAAAAGAAAGATATATAAAACGGCAAAATTCGACTAAAAAAGTTGTGCACAATGCTGTGTTAAGAAAATATGGAAACGTGCGATTATTTTAGTGAACGGGTAAAACCGATCAAAGCGGGTTTAGGACGCAGGGCCCGCATCCTAGACCGGCGGAATATAAAAAAGCAAAGCAATGGATTGCTTCGCTTAAAAAAATTATCATGGAGGAAAATAAAATGGTCGTACAACATAACATTATGGCGTTAAACGCCTACAACAAACTCTCCGCTAACAACTCTACTGTTTCTAAAAACCTGGAGAAGCTCTCTTCGGGCTATAGAATCAACCGCGCCGGCGACGACGCCGCCGGCCTCGCAATCTCCGAGAAGATGCGCGCCCAGATCACCGGCCTTGAGCGTTCAAGCGACAACGCACAGGACGGCATCTCCCTCGTTCAGACCGCTGAAGGCGCGCTGACCGAAGTGCACTCCATGCTCAACCGTATGGTCGAGCTGGCTACCCAGTCGGCTAATGGCACCTACGATAACTCCACCGACCGCGCCAACCTGCAGAATGAGCTGGATGCGCTCAAGAGCGAAGTTGATCGTATTTCTTCGGAAACCAACTTCAACGGCATCAAGCTGCTCGACGGCTCAATGGGCGGCGGCACTTCCGGCGCTGAGAATACCCAGTTTGTCGTGTCGGCTCCTGTGGGCATTTCGGTTGCATTTGCCAAGGGTAATGCAACTGGCGGTTCTTCAACAGGATCATGGTCTGGCACTACGCTGACCATTACCGTAGATGATGACGTTGCCATTAATGACACGGTGTTGGCAAATGTTCTCAAGAACACCAGCGGTGCGCCTGATGCAGCCAAGGGTCTTGATGTTACCACTAAGAATGGTGCCACTATTGCTGCCGGTGCTCTTACTGCAGCTACATTGACCTCTGCGGAAGCTAAGTATGCTTCTGTTGCCAGCACCACGACTGTTAATAATACTGATGGCAAAGCTACTAAGGTTACCTTCGATTCCACCGTTGCGGGCAACCGTACTTCTGTAATAACGGTTACCAATGGTGGTGGTGCTGAAGGAGCTACCACAGCTGCTGATGATCAAGATGTAGCGCTTAACCTCAGCGCTGATAAGACCTATACTGCGGCTGACCTCAACTCGATGCTTGGTAAGGCTGGCGCGAATTTGACTGCTAAGTTTGATGGTGAGCTCAAGGGCTCAGATTTGTTGGGTCTAACCTATGGCACCGGCGGTGCTCTGGCGGGTGGCGCAGGTCTTGCCAACGGTGGCGGCCTGAACCTTCAGATTGGTGATACCGCTTCGCAGCGCATCAGCGTTAAGGTCGACAACATGAGCTCCAGCTCGCTGGGTCTTGATGCAGTCAACATCGGCTCCGAGAATAGCGCTGTAAACTCGATTCAGACGATTAAGGATGCGATCAACACCGTTTCTTCCACTCGTTCTGACCTCGGTGCTATCCAGAACCGTCTTGAGTACACCGTTAACAACCTGGCAACCACCACTGAGAACCTGACCTCTGCTGAGTCCCGTATCCGCGATACCGACATGGCGAAGGAAATGATGGCCTACACGAAGAACAACGTTCTTTCTCAGGCTGCTCAGGCAATGCTTGCTCAGGCCAACCAGCAGCCCCAGTCGGTGCTGCAGCTGCTCCAATAATTTGCCTTCTAATTTGGTTGCCGCTTGACAGCTTCAACCGTTGGACGCAATCGCCGCCTGAGACCCTTTGGGCTCTCGTTTTTGCGGCGGGAGCAAAACCCAAAAGAAAACGCCCGGACTTTTATAGTTCGGGCGTTTTTATATTGGTTAAAAGCCTTTGATGGTCATAAAAATTTGATGCATTCTTTTAAGCATTTAAAATGCCCCGCGGCAATAGCCGCAGGGCAACAGTTTAATATTTAATTTAACAAAGGCTTTTTAGTTTATTTTAGGATTTGACCCGATATAAAGCCCAAGCATCTAGAATATCGAACGGTTCTTTAAATCTAACTGTACTTAGGCATCAGGGCTGCTTTTTTTTATAGAATTTGTTTTCAGTGCCATTTAACAATCGCTTAATATTCTCGCGGTGGTTATAGATGACCAACAGCGCAATGCCGCAGGCCAGCAATAATTCCAGCGGTGCAATAGCGCCGTTTGTCAACAGCATGCTACCCGCCAAAAGCAGCGGAAACAGCACCGCACCCGAAAGAGACGCCAGCGAAACAAAGCCCGAAACCGCCGCAATGAGAATGCCCACGGGGAACACCACCCCAAATACAGCTGGGTTGATGGCACAAACCGCGCCCAAGCCGGTCGCGACGCCCTTGCCGCCCTTAAAGCGAAAATAAAGCGGATACATATGTCCGAAAATGGCGGCGTAGCCTGCTAAATAGGCACCATAGGTCTGCTGAGCCGTTACCCCTAAAAGCGAAAAGAACAAGCGTCCTAACACAACGGCAAAAACGCCCTTTAGAATATCGCCCGCGAAGGTTAAAGCCGCCGCTTTTGCGCCGTAGGTGCGCAACATATTGGTCGTTCCGGCGTTACCGCTGCCGTGACGGCGCACATCATCGCCGTAAAACACGGTGGAAAACAGCACGGCACAGTTGATGCTGCCGAGCAGATAAGCAATAGCTGCTGCGATAAGGGAAGCTAAAATCCATTCCATAAAAGCCTTCGCCCCTTTAGTTTTTCAGGCTGTGCATCGGCGCGGGAATGTATCCGCCACGATGGATCATCTTCTCAGGCGAGAAACCATTGACCGGCATGACAGGACCGCCGCCTAAGAGACCGCCGAAGTTGAGTTCGTCGCCAACCTTGTAGCCCACTGCGGGGATGACGCGGACAGCGGTTGTTTTTTGGTTGACCATGCCAATGGCCGCTTCATCCGCAATGATGCCGGAAATTGTCTCGGCGGTGGTGTCGCCGGGCAGCATGATCATATCAAGTCCCACCGAGCAGACCGCAGTCATCGCTTCCAGCTTTTCTAGCGAGAGCGCGCCCACTCTGGCGGCATCCATCATGCCCGCATCTTCGGAGACCGGAATAAACGCGCCAGAAAGGCCGCCCACACGCCCGGAAGCCATAACGCCGCCCTTTTTGACTGCATCGTTCAAAAGCGCCAGACAAGCGGTGGTTCCGGGGGCACCACAGCGCTCCAAGCCCATTTCTTCCAAGATATGTGCAACCGAGTCCCCAACCGCGGGGGTAGGCGCAAGAGAAAGATCAATGATGCCAAACGGCACACCCAGCCGTTCGGAAGCTTCTGCACCGACAAGCTGACCCATACGGGTGATCTTGAAGGCGGTCTTCTTGACAATATCTGCAATCTGGTTAATCGGCAGATCCGCGCTCGCGCGTGCAAGTGCGGCGCGAACAACGCCAGGGCCGGAAACACCAACGTTTATGATGCAGTCCGGCTCGCTGATACCGTGGAACGCGCCCGCCATAAATGGGTTATCCTCCGGCGCGTTGCACAATACTACCAGCTTGGCACAGCCAATAGACTGGCGTTCTGCGGTAAGCGCGGCCGTCTCTTTGACAATGCGCCCCATCATCGCGACTGCATCCATGTTGATTCCCGCCTTGGTGGAACCAATATTGATTGATGAGCACAGCAGATCGGTTTCGGCCATGGCGCGCGGAATTGAACGAATCAACTCTAAATCGCCCGCCGAAAATCCTTTTTGCACCAGTGCAGAATAACCGCCGATGAAGTTAACTCCAATGGTATTGGCTGCCTTTTGCAGTGCGTGTGCATATTTGACCGGGTCTCCCCCAGAAACGCCCGCCAATACTGCGATAGGCGTTACTGCAACACGCTTATTGATAATTGGAATGCCATATTTGCGCTCGATATCCTGCCCGACTTTCACAAGGTCTTTGGCCAGACGGGTAATCTTGTCATAAACCTTCTGGCAGGAGCGGTCGATGTCGCTATCGGCACAGTCCAGCAGCGAAATGCCCATCGTTATTGTGCGGATATCCAGACATTCATCCTGAATCATCTGCACTGTTTCAAGAATATCATTGATGTTTAGCATTGGTTCTCCTTCTCCTTATATGCGGTGCATGGCGTTAAAAATATCCTCGTGCATCACATGCGCAATAAGGCCCATCTCCTTGACGGATGCCTGCATCTCTTCGGATAACACCGCAAAGTCGCAGGAAAGTTTGGAAATGTCAGCAAGCATAACCATTGAGAAAAAGTCACCCATAACGGTTTGGGTAACATCGATAATATTGGCGTTATGTGCGGCGCAGATGCCAGCTGCTTTAGCGAGAACGCCTACGGTATCGTGCCCAACCACGGTAATAACAGCATTCATAAATAGTATCCTCCTTCAAATAGGACATAAGGTTAAACAGTTGTCCCCTTATTAATTGCTTTATATCATAGCACATAACAACGCGCGAAAACAATTCCCCACTCGCTTTTCGCTCTAAAAGCCTAAATTTTCCCCAACAATTATGACCTCAGTGTGTTCAAAACCACCTAAAGGACGCATATGGACGACCATAGCGCGACAGATTCGCTCCGGACTATTGCAATCATGACATTTGCCGGTAACAGCGCAGGGTGTTTTACACCCAAGCCGCTTTGCATTAGCCGGCGCCGAGACATTACGCGCGCGGTCTATCGCAGTGGGGAGATCGGGCGTAAGCTTGTTGACACCACAGATGAAATAGAGCTTTTTGGGACCATATAGGGTGGAAGAAACACGGTTGCCTGTGCCGTCGATATTGACCAGCTCACCCGTTTCCGATACGGCATTGGCGGAGGTAATGTATGTTGTAAATTCGGGATAGCGCTCTCTGTCAGTAGGCGTTTTCCAATGCCAACAGACGGTATTCTCGTTAGAGAGAAGATCAAAAAGTCCCATGTCTCTCAGGGTAACCGAGCCACCAAAGCCGATGGTCTCCCCTTTAAGGGAACCTGCTAAATAAGCATTTGCCTCGGCGGTTGATTCAAAATATTTAGCTGAGAATCCGTGATTTTTAAGATTGTCAAGAAGCTTTGAGCACTCCATTGAACATCTCCCTTTCATATGTAATTATTTTCATTTTCTCACAGAGAAGGTGCAAAATCAATAATGCGCTAAAGATTCTGCTATGCTCTGTTTATATTGTGAGTAACTCTAAATTAAATCAAACTACTTTTTAGACAATTATATCATTGTAGCTATTGTTTTTGTGCTATAATGACCTTAACATAATGATGTAAAACAGCAATTAGCAAGGAGACACTTTGATGGCGGCAATTATTTTTGATGGGCATACACATTCACATTATTCCGTTGATGGCAGCGAAGCAATAGAGGCTATGTGTCTAGCGGCTATTAGAGCAGGGGTACGCGGCATAGCCGTGACCGATCACTGCGATCTGGGTGTGCACGCGCTGCCCGACTGGCGTGAGCGGCTAATGGGGGCAGCATCGGAAATTGAACAGATGAAAGAGCGCTATCAGGGGCGGTTGCAGTTGTTTCATGGGGTGGAGTTGGGACAGGCTAACCACGATTTAGCAGAGGCGCAGCAAGTATTGTCGCTTTCTAAATATGACGTCGTGTTGGGTTCACTTCATAATCTATATCAGACAGAGGATTTTTATTATTTACAGCAAAAAACTTGTGATAAAAAGTCTTTGCTTTATCGTTATTTCAAAGAGCTGGTGCAATTGTCTAAGACGGATACTTTCGACGTAATGGCTCATATCACATATGCTTATCGCTATATGGGATATGGCAAGGAGATTCCACCGGTGCAAAGCTTTGAACCATTTTTGCGAGAACTGTTTACGACGCTGGCACAAAACGGTAAGGCACTGGAATTAAACACATCGGGTCTTTACCGCAATCCGAAAGCACGTGCCATGCCTGACCTGTGGGAACTTAAGCTGTTTAAAGAATGTGGCGGTGAAATGGTGGCGATAGGTTCTGATGCACACATTGCAACCAACATCGGACGTGGCATCGTAGAAGGACAGGCGCTTCTTCGTGCGGCAGGGTTTTCTTATCAGACGGTTTATCAGGCGCGTAAGCCCGTCTTATATAAACTAGATTAACACATATAAAAAATGGAGTTTGAAGCGCTAGATTAAAAACAACCGGAGGTATGGGAGATGCAAGCAAGTTCTATTGGCATTATTGGAGGCGCGGATGGCCCGACAGCTATTTATGTAGCGGGCAAATTATCACCCATTATTGCTGTGGCTGGTATAGGCGCAGCGGCGCTAGTAGCGTTGGGAGTCTGGCTATTTTTAAAACATAAATAATTCGAAATTGCATTATTAGATAAAAACAGCGGCCAGTTTAAAACTTCGGCCGCTGTTTTTTAGTGCTTATAATCTTCTGTAACGCTCGGGACGAATTTTCCCACTCTCGAGCGCGTGCTGGAGTTGATCTATCATTTTCTGACGGTCGCGATTTAGGACGCCTGCCAGTGCGACATAGTTAGAAACATGGTTCGAGCGCAAAACCGTACCCTCGCTGTCCACTGACTCCAAGAATAGCTTTTGCTCCTGCAAATATTCCAGTGGGGAGAGAATCTCAAACCGCCCCTCAAGGTAATCCTGTGCCAGCGGCGTACCCGCTTCTAGGTGCAATGTCAACAGGCCGAGATAATCCGGCTTTGTAGCCGTAACCAGTTTCGCGGACATGACGGCATGCTCATGCGTTTTGGGCCGTCCACCGAGGCCGGTAATCAACGTCATTGAGACCTTTAGCCCTGCCGCCTTTAGTCGCAGACAAGCCTCGATTATTTCGGCAGATTTGACTCCTTTTTTAACGTCCTGCAAAATCTCGTCACTACCCGATTCAGCACCGATATAGACCATCTCAAGCCCATGTTGCCTAAGAGATACCAGTTCCTCATGAGATTTGAGCAGAACATCCTGTGCAGCGCCATACATCGTAATACGATCCAACCGTGGGAATAGTGCGTAAGCCTTATCAAGAATCGTGATGATATCCTGCGTTTTAACAACGAGCGCATCGCCGTCCGCAAGGAAAATTCGATCGACTTCCAAGCGATGATTTTGGCTGATTTCCTCCAGGTCTGCTATAACGTCAGCCAATGGCCGAACGCGGAAAGATTTGCGCTTATACATGGTGCAAAAGGTACAGGTGTTTCGGGCGCAGCCGATTGTAAGCTGAATAATAAGGCTGTGCGCCTCACTTGGTGGGCGGTATACATCGCCTTCGTATCTCATATCAAAGAGTCTCCTTTTAATGCTTGGTTTATGGGCCTTTTCGGCGTATGGAGGATGAGGGAATCCCAAGTTCCTCGCGGTATTTGGCCACTGTTCGGCGAGCGATGACCGTCTTATCTTTTTCAAGTAACGCCACCAGTGCACTGTCGGATAAGGGATGGCGTGGATCCTCGGCATCAATCAGGGCTTTAATCTGATCCTTGACCGAGCGACTGCCTGCACTCTGACCGCCTGCGTCATCGGCTAGTGCACGGGAAAAGAAATGCTTAAAGGGAAATATTCCATATTTACATTCGATATACTTACCGTTGACAGAGCGACTGACGGTAGATTCATGTACACCGAGTTCATTCGCGATATCTTGCAAACGCATGGATAAAATATCACCGCCGCGCAAAAAGAAATCTCTTTGTCGGCGAACAATCACATTGGCAATCTGTTCAATCGTATCGCGCCGGGTTTTAATTGCTTTTGCCACCCACATTGCCTGAGAGAGCTTGCGCTCGACATAATCCTTAACCTCGTCACCCTTGTCGCAGAGTGAAAGATAACTACGGTTGATGTTAATATTGGCGCTAAAGCGATCATTATATTGACAAGACAGTGTGCTATCCTTTTCGATCACGGTTACATCGGGCAGAATATACACAGCCGGACGATTACCAAAGCAGTAGGCCGGGCGGGGTTGAAGTGTTTTGATCAGCTCATAGAGCGTACGCACTTTTTGCGCTGAGCAGCCAAGCGCACCGGCAATTTTTTGAAAATGTCCCCGCGGCAGTTCATGTAAATAGTCCTTAACCAAGCTATAAGCTAGCGGATCATCAACGCCAAGTCGTTCAAGCTGGATTGTCAATGTTTCGGCCAAATTATTTGCACCGATTCCTGGTGGGTCAAGCGTTTTCAGGTAGGCAATAGCCTCCTGCGCCAGAACCAGATCAACATTAAAAGTCTGGCTAGCCTGTTCAGGGGTTATAGCAAGATACCCATTTTCGTCAAGGGAATAAATTAGCTTCTCCAGAATAGAAAGCTCCACATGCGTTAGGCTAAAATCAAACTGATTTCTCAAATAAGCCTGTAGGTCATATGGGTCATCGTTTTGTAACGAGGGCTCTGGTCGTTGATCAGCATCGTAGTCGGCAGGGTCTTCGTCAGGACGCAGCACGGGCTTTGAAAGAAGCCATTGCGCCGTTGCCAGCGGATTTGTTTCCTCCTGAGTGGCACTGGGGTCAGGAGTCAGCACATCAATGAGCGGATTTTCGACCTGAAGCTCGTTGAGGCGCTCATTGAGCTCCTGAATATTCATCTGAAGAAGGGTGACATATTGTATCTGCTGCACTGATATATTTTGACGCAATTCCTGCTTCTGATACTGCCCTAAAAATCCTGTAACAGACATGATCCCCTCTCCTTTCTATAAATATTACTTTTAGATTTAATTCTATTATGACGTATTTTTTTCTGTTTTGCAAGCGATATGATTTTGGGTTCTTTTAACATGATGCCATTGGTATTGAATTAAAATAAAATTTTTTAACAACTGCAAAAAAAGGAATTAATATTTGATATTTAAAAGTTAGCCCAACAGCCTTATTCATATATACAAGATTTTTTATCGGGACTTGACAAGATATTATAAAATCGTTATCATGCTGTTATATCAAAAATCGCATTGACGGGGAATTTGCAGTCCTCTACACAAGTTTCAGAGAGCCTCCGGTTGGTGAAAGGTGGTGCTTGTGTGTCTGCAATCTCACCCCTGAGCGGCCGACTGAGCGGAAAGTTTTCCGCAAGGAAGGACGGGATTCCCGCCCGTTATCAATGGGGCCGGATTCGCTGCACAAGCTCTGTAAGGGCGTAGCCGATGCCGGGCAGAGCGGATGCGATAAAATGCATCAACAAGGGTGGTACCGCGAAAGATTTGCTGCTTTCGTCCTTTGATAGTCAAAGGATGATTGCGGCTTTTTTGTTTTTTAAAAAAGATATTTGGAAAAACATAAAAAAGCCTCGGGTGGAGTACATTTCATCTGATTAAAGCGCCGCATAGATTCTACCTTTTCAGCTAAACTTAAGGAAACTCATTTTTAGGAGGAAAAACTCATGGGTATGACAATGACGCAGAAGATTCTCGCGGCCCACGCAGGGCTGGATTCGGTGAAGGCCGGGCAACTAATACGAGCTAAGTTGGATATGGTACTGGGCAACGATATTACGACTCCGGTTGCGGTCAACGAGTTTAATAAGGCAGGGTTTAATTCAGTTTTTGATATAAATAAGATTTCAATTGTCCTTGATCACTTTATCCCGAACAAGGATATTAAAGCAGCTGAACAGGCTAAAACCTGCCGAAATTTTGCCCGCCTGTACGACGTCAAAAACTTCTTTGATGTGGGTGACATGGGCGTTGAACATGCGCTGCTGCCAGAAAAGGGATTGATTGCCCCGGGCGAAACCTGTATTGGTGCTGACTCGCACACCTGCACTTATGGTGCGCTTGGTGCATTCTCTACTGGCGTTGGTTCCACTGATATGGCTGCAGGTATGGCGACCGGTGAGGCGTGGTTTAAAGTACCCTCGGCACTTCGCTTTAACCTGTGGGGCAAACTTTCGAAAAATGTCAGTGGCAAGGATGTTATTTTGCATATCATCGGCATGATTGGTGTTGACGGCGCCTTGTATAAGTCAATGGAGCTTGGCGGTGAGGGGTTAAAAAACCTTACAATCGATGATCGCCTGTGTATTGCCAATATGGCAATTGAAGCCGGCGGCAAAAACGGAATTTTTGAAGTGGATGACGTTACGCTTGACTACGTCAATGCTAGAGTGAATCGCCCCTTTAAAACGTATGCACCTGATCCTGATGCTCAATATGATACAGTTTATGATATTGATCTTTCGACCATAAAATCCACGGTGGCTTTTCCACACCTGCCGGAAAACACCCGAACCATTGACGAGGTGGGCGACGTTAAAATTGATCAGGTTGTCATAGGCTCCTGCACCAACGGTCGTATTTCTGACATGGCCGCTGCCGCCAGAATCCTCAAGGGGCGCCATGTGGCGAAGGACTGTCGGACCATCATAATTCCAGCCACGATGAAGATTTATCGTGAGTGTATGAAGCTGGGATATTCCGATATCTTCCTCGACGCGGGCTGCGTGATCTCTACCCCCACCTGTGGACCCTGCCTCGGCGGTTACATGGGTATCCTTGCCGAGGGTGAGCGCTGTGTTTCCACTACCAACCGCAATTTTGTCGGTCGAATGGGTCACCCGAAGAGCGAGGTTTATCTCGCCAGCCCAGAAGTTGCAGCCGCTTCGGCTGTTTTGGGCAAAATTGCAGACCCCAACAAGCTTTAATAAGGAGAGAATGCCATGAATACAAAAGGCTTTGCACATATATATGGTGATAACATTGATACGGATGTTATCATTCCAGCGCGTTACCTCAATACTCCTGACCACAAAGAACTGGCCGCACACTGCATGGAGGATATCGATCTCGAGTTTATCAAGAAGGTTAAGCCCGAAGATATTATGGTAGGTGGATACAATTTTGGCTGTGGCTCCTCGCGTGAGCACGCGCCGATTGCGATTAAGGCATCCGGTATCTCTTGCGTTATTGCCAAGACCTTCGCTCGTATCTTTTATCGCAATGCCATTAACATTGGTCTTGCAATTTTGGAGTGTGAAGAGGCGTCCGACAAGATTCAGACCGGGGATGAGGTTGCGGTCGACTTTGATACCGGCGTTATTACCAACATTACCCGTGGTGAGCAGTATCAGGCTGAGCCTTTCCCCGAATTTATTAAGGATATCATCAACCACAATGGCCTGATGAATGCGATTGCGGCACGGGGGGACAAATAAATGGCAATCAAAAAGATCACGGTTTTACAAGGCGACGGCATTGGCCCGGAAATTACGGCGCAGGGCGTCCAGGCACTGGCGGCTGTTGCAAAAAAATTTGATCATACTTTTGAATTCACCTTTGCTGATTTTGGCGGCTGCGCCATAGATTGTCACGGCGTGCCGTTCCCGGCGACAACCCGTGAAAGTTGCGAAAGTGCTGATGCCGTTCTGCTTGGATCAGTCGGCGGCCCCAAGTGGGACGGGGTACCAAAGGAAATCCGCCCTGAAAAAGGCCTGTTACAAATGCGCGCAGCGTTGGGACTTTTCGCGAACCTACGGCCGGCCAAGTTGCATTCACAGTTGGCCTATGCCTGCCCGCTTAAGACTGAAATTGTCGCACAGGGCATCGATATTATGATTGTCCGAGAGCTAACCGGCGGCATTTATTTTGGTGAGCATGAAACAACAGTTGAAAATGGACAGCGCATCGCACGTGATATTCTGGTTTACTCTGAGCAGGAAATTGACAGAATTTTGCGCGTGGGTTTTGAAGCGGCAAAAAAGCGTAGTAAAAAACTAGCGTCGGTTGAAAAATCTAACGTGCTGGATTCCTCGCGACTTTGGAAAGAACGCGCGCACGCAATTGCGGCCGAATATCAGGACGTGGTACTTTCCGACATCTTGGTTGATAACGCCGCCATGCAACTGGTGCGTGCCCCGGCGCAATTTGATGTCATCGTTACCGAGAATATGTTCGGTGATATTCTCTCGGATGAGGCTAGCCAGATTGTTGGATCCATTGGTATGATGCCCTCCGCCAGCCTGCGTTCTGATGCGTTTGGCGTTTATGAACCGATTCACGGATCAGCACCAGATATTGCAGGTAAGGACATTGCAAATCCCATTGGCACAATTCTCTCAGCAGCGATGCTGCTGCGGTATTCCTTCGATATGGCCAAAGAGGCTGATGCCATTGAAACCGCTGTTGAAAATGTTCTCAGCAAAGGCTTCCGTACAGCGGATATCATGTCCGAGGGCTGTAAAAAAATTGGCTGCAGTGAGATGGGCAAATGTATTGCGGCGGAAATTCAAAATTTGATTTAGTTATAATTTAGTGGTAAACTATGGGGGAGACGGTTGTGGATGCAACCATCTCCCCCATCTTCATCTTATATCTTGGAGGGATAAACTCATGCGCGACGTTGCAAATGTTTTAGTTTTGGTTTCTGTAAATTCCAGTCAGCGAAAATTGCTTGAAAGCTGTGCCCCAAATGCAAAATTCATTTACTGTAAGCCCAACGAAATCGAGGAGCAGCAGTTGATCGCCGCTGAAGTTATTCTAGGTAACCCGCCAATAGGCACCCTTAAAAATGCTCGGTCGCTCCAGTTGTTGCAGCTATTTACTGCGGGCTCGGACAGCTATGCCGCTGAAGGGGTACTGCCACAGGGGGTACTTCTCGCTAATGCTACCGGCAGTTACGGGTTAGCTATATCAGAGTATATGGTGGGTGTGCTGCTATCGCTTAACAAGAAGCTGCATCTTTACCGCGACCAACAACACCAAAGCCGTTGGCAAAGTCTTGGCGAGGTGCGGTCTATTTGGAACTCTACGGTGTTGGTTATTGGCCTTGGCGATATTGGCAGTGAATTTGCCAAGCTTGTTAAGGCGTTTGGTGCAAAGGTGATCGGTGTGCGCCGCGCAGGGCTGGATAAACCCGATTATGTAGACGAGCTTTATCTCTCAGATAAAATTGATGAACTGCTCCCCCTTGCAGACACTGTGGCACTTTGCTTGCCCCAGACAGCGCAGACGCAGGGCTTAATTAATGCTGATCGAATTGCAAAAATGAAGCCTGGGGCGGTACTCATTAATATTGGCCGTGGTAGTGCGGTGGATGCCGATGCGCTTTGCGACGCGCTGGATGCAGGAAAGTTATCGGGCGCGGCATTAGATGTAACGGTTCCAGAACCACTGCCCGCTGACAGCCGCTTATGGCAGACACAGAACCTGGTTCTAACGCCGCATGTTTCTGGCGGATCTTCGCTGCCGGAAACACATAATAGATTAATACGGCTCTTGGCAGAAAACCTTTCAGCTTTTATCCAGGAGCGGCCGTTACAAAACATTGTGGATGCTAAGACTGGTTACAGAAAGCTTTAAAATTAGAATGATAATCTTTTGTGTATTAAGCTTTGCGCAGGAAACTATATTTCAACCGATTAAAAAACTGGCGGAGGTTATACCTCCGCCAGTTTTTCAAGATTAATATTAAGTGTGTTGTTTTGGTATTCCTATTCAGCAGAACCGAATATGTTATGCAGTACTATCAACAAGCCAAGCAACATCAACACTGAAACGCCTAGTGTCAGCAGCAGATTGCCGTTAGTAAATCCAGCTACTAAATATCCAACAAAGCAACAAGCCGCGACCAAGAGACAATAGGGTATCTGAGTGGAAACGTGCTCAATATGGTCACATCCAGCACCAGCAGACGCCATAATTGTCGTATCCGAAATAGGAGAGCAGTGGTCGCCGAACACTGAGCCCGCCAGCGAAGCAGCCAGAACAGGAATGATAAGTGATGGTGCAACCGCCTCACAGATGGCAAAAACAATGGGAATCAAAATGCCAAAGGTTCCCCACGAAGTACCCATTGAGAAGGAAAGACCCGCAGCAATGGCAAAGGTGATGGCGGGCAGAATGGCGATGGGAATGTTGCTTTCTTGAACAACCGTGCCAACAAAATCGCCGGTCATGAGCAGGTCGCGGCAAACACCGGAAATAGTCCAGGCCAACACAAGAATAATGTCAGCTGGAACCATGGACTTAATGCCCTCAGTAATGCCACCCATAAACTCTCTAGCTGTCATCAGTTTACGCGGTACAAACTGAACAAATGCCCAGACAAGCGCCACAAAAGAGCCAAGCACCAGTGCGGGACCAGAGGAGCAGTTGCCAAATCCTTCGGCAAGTGTCATGCCACCGGCAAAATAACCGCCGTTTTCCAGCATGGCAATGGCGGCAACCAAAATTAAAACAATAACGGGGAGAATTAAATCCCAGATAGTACCTTTGTCCGAAATTTTGGTACCCTCACCCAGAGAGACATCAATTGCGCCAAGATCGCCCTTCATCGCTCTGGCCTCAGCCTTAGCCATCGGGCCAAAATCAAGGTTGGTCACTGAAAGTGTAATCAACATCACAATTGACAGGAGTGCATAGAGATTAAACGGAATTGTTGAAACCATCGCGTGGATACCGCTTTCAAATATATGGCTGTTCTCGGGCAGCGAGGATATAACAGCGGCACCCCAGCTTGAAATGGGTGCGATG
Organism: Candidatus Fimivivens sp.; assembly: GCA_034933525.1. Classification (GTDB taxonomy): domain Bacteria; phylum Bacillota; class Clostridia; order Oscillospirales; family Ruminococcaceae; genus Yanshouia. The sequence goes on along the minus strand of JAYFNI010000007.1, from coordinate 142,613 downwards.
ATGCAGATTGGCGCCGCAGTCGCGTCAATTATGTACGCGAGTTTTGCGCGAGACATCTTAAAACGGTCTGTAACCGGTTTCATAACAGTTCCTACCGTGAGACAATTGCAGTAGTCGTCGATGAAAATGAGTGCGCCAAGTCCGCCGGTAGCCAGCATAGCGCTCCCTTTACTCTTTAGCTTTTTGTTCATTAGCGCACCATAAGAGCGCGAGCCACCTGCCATGGTAATCAGCGTGACCAGTGCACCTACCAGCGCTAGAAACAAGATAATATTTAGATCAAAGCGGTTTGCCATCAGAGTAAAGGTGTTTTTGAGTGTGTCCACCACGAGGTTGCCACCCATTGCAGCAGTGTAAATTAGCGTGCCTGAAAGAATACCAATTAGCAACGAAGAGATAACCTCTTTTGTGATAAGCGCAAGCCCGATAGCGATAATAGGCGGCAAAATTGATAACCAACCTACAGAGACAGATTCCATAATATTCCCTTCCTTTTCTGTTTTTCCTTGCTAAAATGATTGGCAACAAAATAAAAACGCAGCACACCGGATGGCATGCCGCGTTGCAAAAGGGGGGAATTAAACCCCCGTTTGGCAAATGATAGCGCTCCACACCCGTGACAGTGCGTCACATCTTTTGCGACACACCAGCGCAAAAAGCCCGACAATGCTTTTTTTGCTTCGGCGGTGGTCCCTTTCTCCCGATGGCCTGTCGCCCATTTTCGTCGGGATACTCTTAAACACCGCACCTCTACCATTATTCAATATTAATTCATAGAAAAAATATATTTTAATAAAAATAACATATTACCGTGCTTTGTGTCAACTGACATTTTATACAACGAGCTTTTAACTTTTTTATCTTTTACAAAAAACGTAGCTTAAACAAGCAGCAAACCTATTGCGCTCACGTTCACTGGTAAATATATCTGATTATACCTCTGCGGCTGCCCTTTCACAAATTTTGTTAAAATATGCCTGGTTTAGCGCATTATCATAGATTAGTTCTAGATCGGTATGCACCTTTTGCGCATTCTGCAGCAGGCTGTGAGATTGTTGAAACATCTGTCGCGCTGCTTTGCGGTTAAATGCAATTCGATTCTTATGCGTAGCCAGAATATTTTTATTGGTAAACCGTCGCGCGTTAATAATACGCTGTGGTTCACACGTCACTGCCATCCGCTCGTTGGCTGTCAAAAATGCCAGCGATAAATCAGGAAAAATTAGCTGCTCAAGCCGCTCAAATGGCGCTAAAGGGCTATAACCGGAGATGATATGGCAATTGCAGCTTAGGGCTCGCTTGTGCAACGCTTTTAAAAGTAAGCCAGATGACGGACCATATTCGTCCTCGAGAAGAACAATGTTTTTGAAAGAGTCCATCGAGGAGATTTCGGGGAGCATTTTATAGCCATCTGAGAAAATTTGAATTTCTTCAATGGCCTTGCTGCCGGTAAATGTTTTGTCGGCAATACGGTCTGCCTGTCGCTCTATTTTCTCAAGGTCGGTTGCCTCAAGTGCTATGCGGTAATTATCATTGCACAGGGCGTCTGCCGCGCATAAATAGCGGCGAGATTGCTCGCGCAGGCGATCTTCCTTGTTGGTTAGCGCGATAATATTAGCTTTGTTTTGGCGTAGCTTTTCAGTGTCAAAACAGTCATCCAGACAGATGATTTGTTCCACTGCGCCCGGATAGCGTGGTTCAATCACATGTGGCTGTGCACTGTCTATAAGAGCGGTATCCCCCCAATAGGCCGCTTCTGGTGCGCTTGCGGAATCAGCCGAAACTGCAAGGTGGACAATGTATCCTGCTGCATCGGCTGCGCTAGCTGCAAAGTTTATCAGTTCGGCCCGCCTTTTTCTTGTTCCGCCCTTAAGTAGAAGAATGCGGGAAAATCTGTCAACGTCGCAAAGTGTATTTAACCGTGAAACAAATCCCAGCGGTGTGTTTGCGCTCAAATAGAAGCGCGTTAGATGTGTTTTTATCACTAAAAGACCTCCTCACAGCCATCTTTTATATGGTATTCTTACGGCAAAACAATTGATACTAAATCACCGAAAAATCCATATAAACGCTTTTAAGGAGGTCAAATTATTCAAAACATATTCGGAATTCAAAGACTATAACAAGTTTTTAAGACGCGGATAAGCGCTCAGTGCATTTTGATAAAACACCTTTTCCCACTCGGATGGTGGTACAAACGACTTAATGAGCGTAATATAGGCATGCAGGTTTACCAGAGGCCAGTCCGAGCCGTAAAGCACGTGATCCCAGCGGTCAAGATAGCAAAGCCAGGTTTCAAGTTGTTCTACATAGCTTTTGTAACGATGTCTAAACGCAGCGGCATCCGGAATCCCCACTGCAAGGCCGGAAAGCTCAACATAAACATTTGGATTTTTTTTAGCCACCTCGGCAGCATCAAGCATCCACGGGTTACCAAAATGGCAAAGAACAAGACGAAGGTCTGGATAGCGCACCGCTACCTCATCAACCGTTAGTGGGTGAGAGAACTTTAATCTGCCAGTGGGGTTAGCCGTGTCACCGGTGTGAAAAGCTACGGTTAGATTGTGCTCGGCTGCTAGTTCATAGACCGGGTGATATAGACTGTCATCAGCATAAAAAGGGCGGTATCCCAGATAAATTTTAAAACCGACGCAATTCGGGCAGGCTATTGCTTCCCTGTAGGAAGAAAGTGTGATTTCTAGGTTTTCTTCACGCAATCCTTCTGGATCCACGCCAATACAAAAACCAACGGATGGGGGGTATTGATAGGCGTTTACATTTGCAAGCCCGCCCAGATCAAAAAGTCCGGGGCGGCAGGGATCGCCCTCCAACAAACCGGTACCCATTACCACACAGCCGACAATTTGCTCCTGTTTAAAACATGCCATCAAATGTGAGAAATCGTTTTTATGGCCGCATTCACGGCAAAGGGCATCAAAGCCCTCAGTTTTTTTCATGTGTAAGTGTGCGTCTATGATTTTCATGCTCTGAACCTCCATAAAACTGATTGGGACAAGCCGTAGGTTTATAGTTCATTTGGCTGTCCTTTACTGTGTGTCTCGAGGAATAATCAGACAAAACAAAAAAGCGCTATACTATAGCAATTATTGTTATAGCATAGCACGATGACGCACAAAAGAAAATATATAAAAACTACTTTACAGAAAATTACATCTAGGATAAAATAGTAACATTATTCTAAAAAAGGAATGTTTTTAATGCCCAAATATTGTTCTCTAAGTGTTCGTCTACGTGGACTGGTCATATTCCGCAAACTACTGGAAAATGCGGTAATTATAAACTTAACGCGTCTGTTGGAATCCGATGAACATGCGGCTATTTCATATTATGCGTTATTTATAGAGGCTTTGTATGAAAAAGGAGATAACCTTTCGGACTACCTGCTAAATCTGGTATTGCAGGATGAAAACCTTTATATGCTACGCGCCGCTGGGAAACAATTGGTTTCTCCGCTGTTAGAAGAGTGTCTTGAGCATGAACTTTTGCTTTTGGAGGAAGTGAGCTGCCTTACGCCGCAGAGCCTGCGCGAGGCATTAAAATATGATGGCTTTTTGCCGGCGTATTACTGTACGCATCATGATTTTAGGGCAGCTTATGCCGAGCGTGTTGCACAAATTAGCCGCTATGGCTATGGCGTCTTTTCGGAAAACCGGGCGTTTATACTTGAAAATCAAACGTTGGTTCCCGTTCGCCACCCTGACCCCATTACGCTTGACCGTCTGCCCGGCTATCAGCGTGAACGTCAGCTGGTGGTGAATAACACGCTGGCACTTATTGAAGGCCGTCCAGCCGCCAATGTGTTGCTTTATGGCGACAGTGGCACAGGAAAGTCTTCAACTGTAAAGGCGATCATTAACGAATATGCACATCGCGGCCTTAGGCTGGTAGAGCTTAAAAAGAACCAACTCACCGAGATACCTGCGTTGCTTGACCGCCTGTCCGTTAATCCGCTGCGATTTATACTGTTCATTGATGATCTGTCATTCACAAGGGATGACGATAATTTTGCGGCGTTAAAAGCCATTTTAGAAGGCTCAATTTCTTATAAAAATGATAATGTTGCGGTTTACGCTACGAGTAATCGCCGCCATTTAGTCAAGGAGTGTTTTTCTGACCGTGAGGGGGATGAAATTCATTTCGGTGATACTATTGCTGAACTAACCTCTCTTTCTGACAGGTTTGGTCTTACGGTCACTTTTGAAAGGCCAGGTAAACGGCAATACATTGATATTGTATTGTGTCTGGCTCAAATTAATGGCATCATTTTGCCAGAAGAAACACTCATTTCACGTGCTGAGGCTTATGCCCTGCGTCGAGCCGGGCGCTCTCCGCGTGTGGCTAAGCAGTTTATTGAGTCTCTTTTAGCAAATCCAGTGTAAAACACAATAAGTTGGGCTTAGCAAAGACGCGCTCATCGGCGCGTCTTTGCTAAGCCCAATGAAAAGATGGAAGGCATTATCATTTAAAGGACTAAAAAGCTTTTGTTTACCAACAAATTACATATGGAAAAATATTCTGACACAAATTGCGCTCATTATAAAACCAGTAAGATCAGCTGTTACGGAAGCTGAAACTGTGTGGCGAATGCGGCGGATGGATGTGGCCCCATAATAAACAGCAATGGTATAAAACGTTGTTTCAGTAGAGCCTTCCATCACACTGGCGATACGGCCAATTAAGCTATCAGGACCAAATCGGGTTAGCAGGTCATTAAAAATGACCATTGCGCCGCTGCCGGAAATGGGACGCAGCAGCGCCAACGGAACCACCTCAGCCGGAATGCCGATTAATTTGGTGAAGGGTGCCAGCGAATGGGTTAAGAGATCCAGCGCTCCGGAGGCCTTGAAAACGCCCACAGCCGTTATTAGCGCAACGAGAGCGGGAATTATTTTAAACGCAATCCCAATGCCGCCGCGCGCGCCACTTAAAAACGAGTCGAAAACATTGATGCCACTAACCCAGCCCCACAACACGATTAGACCGATGACTGTCGGTATTGCCCAGCTGCTCACCGCAGTCATAAGCGCTTTCTCCTGTTGGAAAGTAGCTTGGCGGCCAATATGCCGGACAAAACTGAAACAGTGGATGCTACCCATACAGCAGGCAAAATATCCAGTGGCGTTTTGCTGCCTGCTGCCGAACGCAACATGGCAGTGGTGGTGGGCAACAACTGAAGTGATGCTGTATTCATTGCCACAAAGAGTACCATGTTGTCGGTGGCTGTTCCATTTGCGTGTTCTTCTTCTTCCATCGCCTTCATAGCTGTGATGCCTAGTGGCGTGGCAGCGTTACCCAAACCCAACAGATTTGCTACCATATTCATTGAGATTGCACGCATGGCCTTGCCCTGAGGACTCAGCCCTTTAAACAGGCGGCAGGTTACAGGTGACGCCAATTGTGCCAACGCATTGGTTAATTTCGAGTCCTCGGCAATTCGCATAATACCGCCCCAAAGGCAAAAATTCCCTGCGAGCGATAAAATGAGCTCGATGGCACGGCCGCTTTCCTTAAGCAGCGCCTCCGACACCTGTGGCATTCTGCCGGTGAGTGCGCCAAAAACAATGCCTCCAAGCAGCATTACACAAAAAATAGCAGTCATCATATGCGTCACCCCTGTAAATAAATGTATGAATCAGAATAGAATTTCATCACCAAAGTTTATAATAATCAATAAGAATTATTTTGTTTATTTTACAAAATTTAACAAATTTTGTCTTTACAACAGATTATCTATACGGTATAATAACAGCGATATGACAAATAGGGAGTATAAACTAAAAAACGTAACATATGCCCTGTTTATATTATCAAAGAGGAGGAGTGAATTTATGAAAGCAACAGGTATTGTACGGAAAATTGACGATTTGGGAAGGATCGTGCTGCCAATTGAGTTAAGGCGGACCTTGGGGATTTCGGAGAGGGATTCTTTGGAAATTTACGTGGACCATAGCAACATTCTACTTAAAAAGTATGAACCCGCCTGTATTTTTTGTGGGAGCGCCGATAACATTACAGTGTACAAAGATAAAAACGTCTGCGAACACTGTCTTGCTGAGCTTAAAGCGAACGGCTAATCACTATCCGACACCAAAAACGGGCGGGGAACTTATATGTCCCCCCCGTTTTTTTTTTGCAAAAAAACCATTAGGCAATACACATGTTAGTATTAAAACCTTTAACAAACATCTCGTATATTTGCCGAAACCAATAAGCTAATATTAATTAAAGCAAAAATAGGTCGCGTTTTAAAACGCGACCGATTTTATATAACTAGTTCTTAGCCATATCGAGCAAAGCATCACCAGTCAGGCGATATACCGTCCAATCATCCATTGGTCGGGCGTTAAGTGAAAGATAAAAATCAATACTTGGCTTATTCCAGTCAAGGCATTGCCACTCAAGTCGACCGCACCCGCGCGCGACGGCCAGTCTGGCCAGCTCCTGTAAAATAGCTTTTCCATAGCCTTTTCCACGGTGGGGCTCTCTAACATAGAGATCCTCAAGGTAGAGACCTGCCCGGCCTAAAAAGGTTGAAAAATTATAAAAAAACAGTGCGAAGCCGATGGCTTCATTATTGACTTCAGCAAAAATTACTTCGGCCTTTTTCTTTTCAAACAGCCATTCCTCCAATAACGCTTGTGTGGCTGTTACTTCATCGTCGAGCTTTTCGTATTCAGCTAATAATTTAATAAATTGGAGAATCTGCGAAATATCGGCGGGGGTTGCAGGTCTAAAAGTTACAGGTGTTTGCATGTAGGTGCTCCTTATTTGCGCGTCTTCTTGTCATCTTCATCACAGTGAGCAGTACAGTGAGAGCAGTCACCGTGACAGCCCCCCTGCATCATCGGATCTTTATTTTTGGAAATTAGTGCAAAGATAAATAAGCCGCAAAGCAACGCGATTACTATTCCTATAATAACGAGAAGTTGAAATGTCATAATAAAATCCTTTCTATTGGGAGACGACGGCTCCATCACAACGTGGGTCGGTACCACCAGCGTATACGCCATTTTGCTGTCGCCAGATGACCTGTCCTCGACCAAAGGGAGCACGATCGACCGAATAACTAACGCGGTGCCCCATCTGTTCAAGCGCCTGTGCGATATAAAGCGGTACACCATGCTCTAAACTGACATTGCGTTCACCGGTCCAGTACCAGCGGGGGGCATCGAGCGCTGACTGGGGATTCTGATCATATTCTAACATTTTTAGCACGACCTGAAGATGTCCTTGTGGCTGCATAAAGGCGCCCATTACGCCAAACGGTGCAACAGGCTGGCCGTTCTTTGAGATAAAACCAGGGATGATTGTATGATAAGGTCGTTTACCAGGCGCTAGGCAATTGGAACTTTTTTCGTCAAGGTAAAAACCGCTGCCGCGGTTGTGTAAAGCAATGCCGGTTCCAGGTACTACAATACCTGAACCGAAACCGTTATAATTCGACTGAATATAGGACACCATATTGCCATCGGCATCTGCTGTGCAGAGATAAACAGTGCCGCCATCGGTCGGATTACCCACCGTAGGAAGCAGCGCCCTATCGGTGATCATTGCACGGCGTCGTTGGGCATAAGCTGCGCTAAGCAGCTGCTGCGGTGTGACCTCCATGCCGGTTCGTGGGTCGGCGATGTAATAATAAGCGTCGGATGCAGCTAGTTTAAGTGCCTCGATTTGCAAATGCCAGCTTGTGGGGTTATCCAGTGCAGGCAGCGTCATATCGTTAAGGATATTGAGCGCCATAAGCGCAATCATGCCTTGTCCATTTGGCGGCAGTTCCCATATGTCATATCCTCGGAAGGCTGTTGAAAGGGGCGTCACCCATTCAGGTTCAAAAGCTGCGAGGTCGCTTTTTCGCAAAAATCCGCCCGCTGCACGCATGTAGCAGTCGATTTCCTCTGCGAGTGCGCCGCGATAAAACGACTTTGCGCCAGTATTAGCAATTTCAGTGAGTGTACTCGCGTGATCCGGTAGCTTCCAGCGTTCCCCAGCCTTTGGCGCTTTGCCATGATTAGTAAATACACGAAACCACTCGGCAAATGCGGGGGTGTCTCTGTAGGGCGCATAGGTTTCTTCTGCGGCAGTTTGCCACCTTTCAGAGATAGTAGGACCGACTACAAATCCTTCTGCGGCGTAGCGAATGGCTGGCGCGAGTACTTCGGTCAGCGGCAGTCTGCCAAACCGTTCAGAAAGTGCGGACCAAGCAGCAGGTATGCCAGGTACAGTCTGTGGAAAAAAACCAACTTTAGGCATTGACTTGTGCCCCGCATCACGCACCATTTGGGCTGTTAAAAGTTCTGGACAAAAGCCGGTAGAATTTAGGCCAAACAAACCATCCTTTGTCCAAATTTGGGCGAAAGCGTCGCCACCGATACCGTTGGAACAGGGCTCAACCACCGTGAGGCAGGCTGCCGTGGCAATGGCGGCGTCTATAGCGTTGCCGCCTTGTTTCAAAATATCCAATCCAACCTGTGCGCAGAGTTGTTGAGAGGTGGCAACCATACCCAGCGCGCCAAAAGTGACCCGCCGTTGCGAAGAATAAGGATAGGTATAAAAATTCATAATAAGGCCCCCATATTATGTCGGTATTGATTAAGAACATCTGACATGCATCCGGCAAAGCGATACCTTTAAGGGTACACTAAAAAGCACCGACATGCAACCTAAAGTCGCTGTCTGTGAATTACAAAATTGAACAGACTGCGCGGCGCATATCGGTGTTTTAAAAATTGTTAACATTTATCCCCAGCGAGATATTCCTTCGCGTATCGCTTAGGTGAGGTTCCGGTTAGCGCACCAAAGGTACGAATAAAATGCTCGTTGTTGCGAAAACCCACCATTTCCCCTACCTCTTGAACGCGCATGCCCTTTCTAAGCAGTTCTCGCGCTTTTAGCACCCGACAATGGATAATGTACTCCATGACCGAAAACCCGGTGACGGCCTTAAAAGAATGGCATAGGTGATACTTGTTAATAAAGCAGTTTGCTGCAATAATATCCAATGTAAGCGGCTCAGCCAAATGATCCTGTATAAAATCCAATATTGGCGATATGCGGGCAAAGTCAGGGTTTAAAACGACTTTGCTGCGGTCGGTTGTTTCAAAGGAAGAAAAAACCTTGAGCAAGAGGCTCAGCAGTACAATCATGTTTTGCATATCATTGCCGAACACGTCAGCACGTGGTTTTTCCAGCTGCTCAAACAATTTTATCAGTTCGGCAGTCTTTTCTTTTTCTAACAACACACAGTGGCCCGATTCGCGAGTACAGGCCAAAAAATCACTTTGGGGCATCGAAAGTTCCTGAAGCGTACTCGATGATATATGCAGCACATAGCGCTTGTAAGAGTCACTTGCTGTGCTCTTATGCAGCGTTGCTTCACCGATAAGAAAAAGGGCACCCCAATGCATGGGGTAAAGCTCATTTTCAATAAAAAAGTCGCCACCGTCAGAAAGGCAGAGTAATATTTCAATATCCTCGTGAAAATGCGGACGGTCCATGTGCCAGGTATCGTCCCAGTTCAGGCGCATTTGATATTTTGCGGGAGTCATGACACACCGTCCTTTCATCGTGAAAACGAATTTTACTAATTATATCACGGAAACGCAAGATATGCAAACATTTTAAAAATATCGCGCAATATACTAAAATGTTGCGAAAGGAAAAATCTGTTTATTAGCAATTAATGGCGGATTTATGCGATAAAAACAAAAAAATTCAGACGTAAAAATGGCGAATACGATCGAAAGACAAGATCCGCAAGGTTTTTACCAATTAGCGATAATTATCTATCTTGATTGTGTGATATACTGAGAGGACAAAATGGGTGCAGAATGTTTGTGCAGCATTTGCGGCGCATACCGCCGGTAACCGGCGGGCAGGCAGAGGGAAGGCGCTTTCCGGGTTCTATCGGCAATCTTGTCGGTAGAATGTTGGTGGTGCCCTTTCACCGCGTATTAAGCCTGCTTACAGGAGCTACTTGGCCTTGATGCTGGGATTATCCCAGCTTAAAGGTAAAAAAGCTTGTCGTAAGGAGGTTTTTATTTTGTCTGGCGCAAATGATTGTTTTTCGTTTTAAAATTCGGGTGCCTATAGCCTCAAAATTGTAGATTGGCAACCGTCTTTTAGAAGCTTTTGCGCTTTGGCTCTATCTATAGGTTTAAATTTGGGTTTTGAAGATTCGAAAACTTGATGTAAGGAGAATGGTTATGAAGTATACTGCTACCCTCAACGGAAGAACCTACGATGTAGAGATTGAGAGAACGGACGTATTTCGCCCGCTGACCCGTGAAGAAATTGCTACCGGTGCTATTGGTGCCAGTGCGCCAATCGTGGTTAATGCTACTCCCGCGCCTGTTGCAGCTGCCCCTGCTCCGGCCCCCGCGGCTCCTGCTCCTGCTCCCGCACCGGTTAAGGCTGTTGCCCCCGCTGCACCTGTGCCCGCTGGTGCAGGAACCATTACTGCGCCCATGAGCGGCACCATCTTTAAGATGTTGGCTAATGTTGGGGATACGGTAAAAAATGGTCAGGTTATTGTCGTGCTTGAGGCAATGAAGATGGAGAACGAGATTTTTGCTCCCTGCGATGGTACTGTTAAAGAAGTAAGGGTTGCTCAGGGTGCTGCCGTTGCTCCCGGCGATGTGCTGGTTGTAATTGGCTAAAGGCGGCGGTATGCCGATTGGTCTGTAGTAATCGGATCTGCCTTTCTTCTGAAGATGAAAGGATGCAGATAGCGTACTAATATACACACAAACGTAAAAGTGGAGGTTTTACTATGGAAAAAGTATTAACTTTGTCCGAGGCGATTTCTAAGTACGTGCATAGTGGAGATAATATCTGCTTTGGCGGCTTTACTACCAACAGAAAGCCCTATGCAGCAGTTCGTGAGATCCTTCGCCAGGGACTGACCGATTTTATTTCTTATGCAGGTCCTGCCGGCGCTGACTGGGATATGATGATCGGCGAAGGCCGTGTAAAGGCTTATATCAACTGCTACACCGCTGACTCGGGCGTTACCAACGTTTCGCGCCGTTATCGTGAAGCCTATGAGACCGGCAAGCTTATCATGGAGGACTATTCTCAGGATGCCGTTATGATGATGCTGCACGCTGCCTCACTGGGTCTTCCCTTCCTGCCTGTTCGCTTGATGATGGGTTCTTCGCTCGTCGACAAGTGGGGCATCAGCAAGGAAGTTCGCGAGAGCATTGAGAAGCTTCCTAAAGACAAGTTTGTTTATGTAGAGAACCCCTTTAACCCTGGCGAGAAGGTTGTTGCACTGCCTGTGCCGAAGCTTGACACCGCCATCATCCACGTTCAGAAGGCTTCGCCCGACGGCACCTGCTCCATTGAGGGTGACGAGTTCCATGATGTTGACATTGCTGTTGCTGCAAAGAACGTTATCGTCACCTGTGAAGAGCTTGTTTCCAACGAGCAGATCCGTCTTGATCCTACCAAGAACAGCATCCCGCCCTTCTGCGTGTCCGCTGTTGTGCACGCGCCTTATGGTGCACATCCTTCCCAGTGCTACAACTACTATGATTATGATAACCCCATGCTCAAGGCTTATGGCGAAGCTTCCAAGACCGAAGAGAACTTCAAGGCATTCCTTGATAAGTATGTCTATGGTGTTAAGAACCACGAGGAATATCTCGATCTTGTCGGTGCAAGCCGTCTGGTTGGTTTGCATAACGTTCCCGGATACGGCTACGCCACTAAAGAGTTAAAGAAGTAAGGAGGGTGCACACAATGGCTGATTACACAAAGTATACAAATAAAGAAATGCAGGCTGTTACCATCGCAAAGGTGATTGAGAATGGCCAGATCGTTATCGTAGGCACCGGTCTTCCGCTGATCGGTGCATCCCTGGCAAAGCGCGTGTTCGCACCGGGCTGCCAGCTTATCGTTGAGAGTGGTCTTATGGACTGCTCCCCCATCGAGGTTCCCCGTTCTGTTGGTGATAACCGTTTTATGGCGCATTGTGCTGTTCAGTGGCCCAACGTGCGTTTCATCGGTTTTGAAGCCAACGAGTGGCTGCACGACAATGATCGCCTCATCGCCTTCATCGGTGGTGCGCAGATCGATCCCTACGGCAATGTTAACTCCACCTCTATTGGTGACTACCACCACCCCAAGACCCGCTTCACTGGCTCGGGCGGTGCGAACGGTATTGCCACCTTTGCCAACACTGTTATCATGATGCAGCATGAGAAGCGCCGCTTCATGGACAAGATCGACTATATCACCAGCCCTGGCTACATTGACGGCCCTGATGGCCGTGCAAAGATGGGTCTGCCTACCAACCGTGGCCCGCAGATGGTTGTTACCGATCGCGGCATCATGAAGTTTGACGAGAAGACCAAGCGCATGTACCTTGCCGGCTACTATCCCACCTCCTCCCCCGAGGATGTTATTGAGAACACCGGATTTGATATTGACGTATCGCGTGCGGTTGCACTCGAGGCGCCGGATCCCGAGGTTATCCGTATGATTCGTGAGGAGATTGACCCGGGTCAGGCGTTTATCCAGGTTCCCAAGGACTAATCATAAGGAAGGGAGATAAAGTATGAGCAACTATTCAATGCCCGGTTATTTTCAGAATATGCCGGTAATAGGAAAGCCGCTGGTCAACCCCAACCCTGAGAATGAGGCGGAAATTAAGGCAAGAGAGCAGGAGATGGCTGAAAAGATTGAAGCCGTTCTTGACAATGGCCGTTCCACCGAAAGCCTCAATAAATCTGGCCAGATGACTGCTATGCAGCGTGTCTACTCGCTGATTGACCAGGGCACTTGGTGCCCTCTGAATACCCTTTATAACCCGGGTGACAATGATGGCGGCTCCACCGCTATCATCAAGGGTCTTGGCCGCATTGGCGGTAAGTGGGCTGTTATCGTCGCCTCTGATAACAAGAAACTGGCCGGTGCTTGGATTCCTGGACAGGCGGAAAACCTTCTGCGTGCTTCCGACACCGCAAAGCGTCTGCGCATTCCGCTGATCTACGTTCTCAACTGCTCGGGCGTTAAGCTTGACGAGCAGGAGAAGGTTTATCCTAATCGCCGCGGCGGCGGCACCCCTTTCTATCGCAACGCTGAGCTGGCCCAGATGGGTATTCCGGTTCTCGTCGCAATCTATGGTACCAACCCCGCTGGCGGCGGTTATCACTCCATCAGCCCCACCATCCTGATCGCCCATGCTAACGCTAACATGGCGGTTGGCGGCGCAGGCATCCTCGGCGGCATGAACCCCAAGGGTTATGTCGATGAAGAGAGTGCTATGGCTTTGATTGAGCAGACTGAAAACAGCGGTCCTGAAGTTGCACCTCCTGGCTCTGTTGGTGTTCACTACAACCAGACTGGCTTCTTCCGCGAAGTTTACGCTGAGGAGCAGGGCGTGCTTGAAGCCATCAAGAAGTATATGGAGTATGCGCCCGCTTACAACTTGGAATACTTCCGTGTTGATGAGCCCCGTGAGCCCCAGCTTGATGTAAATGAGCTCTATAGCATCATTCCTACTAACCAGAAGAAGACCTATAACACCTATGAGGTTCTGGCTCGTATTTTTGATAACTCTGAGTTCTTCGAGTACAAGAAGGGTTATGGACCTGAAATGGTGACCGGCCTTGCTAAGATGGACGGCCTGCTGGTTGGCGTTATTGCAAACGCACAGGGCTTATTGATGAACTACCCTGAGTATAAGGGCGAGGGCGCAATGGGCATCGGTGGTAAGCTGTATCGTCAGGGTCTGATCAAGATGAATGAGTTCGTTACCCTTTGTGCACGTGACTGCATCCCGCTGGTCTGGATTCAGGACACCACCGGTATCGATGTCGGCGATCCTGCAGAGTGCGCTGAGTTGCTCGGCTTGGGTCAGGGCTTGATCTACTCGATTCAGAAGTCCGATATGCCCTCTCTTGAGATTACACTGCGCAAGGGCACCGCTGCAGCACATTACGTGTTAGGCGGCCCGCAGGGTAACGATACTAACGTTTTCTCGCTGGGTACTGCTGCTACCGAAATCTACGTCATGCACGGTGAGACTGCCGCTGCCGCGATGTACTCGCGCAGACTGGTCAAGGATCACAAGGCGGGCAAGGATATTGGTCCGATCATCGAGAAGATGAACGAGCTTATCCGCGAATACGCTGAGAAATCCAGCCCCTTCTATTGTGAGAAGGACGGCTTTGTCGACAAGATTGTTGATATGAACATGCTGCGTCCTTATATCAAGGCGTTTACTAGCGCATACTATCAGAATCCCAAGGCGGTTTGCCCCTTCCATCAGATGCTGACCCCCAGAACCATGCGGGATTTTGAAACCTTCACTAAGAAGTAAGATGAGTTGATTGATGCCGCATTGCGCTAAAATGCGCAATGCGGCTCAGGAGAGATAGATTTTATGAGCGATATCATTACAATGGGAATCGACGTGGGTTCCACTGCGTCAAAATGCATAGTCCTCAAAAATGGTAAGGAGATCATTGGCAAAGCCTTGATTCCGGTTGGCGCCGGCACCAGTGGCCCTGAGAGGGTGGTCAAGGAAATTGTCGAGACCACCGGTATCAAGATCGAGGATATGAACTATATTCTGGCTACAGGTTATGGCCGCAACTCCATAACATTTGCAAATCAGCAGATGAGTGAGCTTTCGTGTCATGCTAAAGGCGCACACTTTCTCTTCCCTGAGGTGCGCACCGTCATTGATATTGGCGGTCAGGACGTCAAGGTGATGCAGATTGAGAATGGTGCAATGATCAATTTTCAGATGAACGATAAGTGTGCTGCTGGCACAGGTCGTTTTCTGGATGTCATGGCTCGGGTGCTTGAGGTCAAGGTCAGCGATCTTGCCATGCTTGGGTCTCACTCTACAAAGCGGGTGGCGATTAGCTCGACTTGTACCGTTTTTGCAGAATCTGAGGTTATTTCTCAGCTGGCGCAGAACACGGATAAATGTGATATTATAAACGGTATACATCATTCAGTGGCCAGCCGCGTTGTAGGCTTGGCACACCGCGTGGGCGTTCGTGAAATGGTGGTTATGACCGGCGGCGTCGCTCAGAATGCGGGCGTTGTTAAGGCTCTTGAAGAGGAGCTGGGACACACCATCCATACCTCTCCTATCACTCAGTATGTCGGCGCACTGGGTGCTGCACTGTTTGCTTATCAAAAGTGCAGCAAATAACCATCTACACCGACCAAAGGTCACTTTGTCACGGTAAAAACACCAGAATGGTTTATGAAATTTTGGAGGTAATGAACGATTATGGCTGAAAATGATAAGACCACAGTAGCTGCCTCTGGAGCGGCACCGGTCAAAAAGGCTCCCGCGCCGGTCAGCCCCGGCACGAAGGCGCTGCGTGACGTTGTCTCCAGCGTCTACGCCGCCGCTTGGAAGGCCAAGGAAGAAGGACGCCCTGTGGGCTGGTCCTCTTCCAAGTTCCCCTGCGAGATTACCGAGGCGCTTGGCCTCGCGGTAGTATACCCTGAGAATCAGGCCGCAGGCATTGCCGCGCAGCACGATGGCGAGCGTATGTGCCAGATTGCCGAAGAGATGGGCTTTGACGCCGATATCTGCGGCTATGCGCGCATCAGCCTAGCTTGTGCCGCCGGTGCCATCACCACCAACGAGAGCCGCCGTGTTCCGTTGCCTGACTTTGTCATCTGCTGCAACAACATCTGCAACTGTATGACCAAGTGGTATGAAAACATCTGTCGAATGAACGACATTCCGCTGATTATGATTGACGTGCCTTACAATAACGAAGTCACTGTCAGCGACGATCAGGTTGCCTACATCCGTGCGCAGTTTGATGACGCCATTGAGCAGCTTGAGAAGATTGCGGGTAAGAAGATGGACCCCAAGAAGTTCGAAGAAGCTTGCGCCAATGCTAACCGCACCGCCAAGGCATGGCTCAAGGTCTGCGATTATTTGCAGCACAAGCCCGCCCCGATGAGCGGATTTGACCTCTTTAACCACATGGCTGACGTCGTAACGGCTAGAGGCAAGGTGGAAACCGCCGAAGCCTTCGAGCTGCTGGCTACCGAGTTAGAAGAGCATGTCAAGAACGGCACCACCACTGCCCCCTTCCCGGAGCAGCATCGCGTCATGTTCGAGGGCATTCCCTGCTGGCCCGACCTTAAGGCGCTCTTTAAGCCGCTCAAGGCTAACGGTGTCAATGTAACAGCTGTTGTCTATGCTCCCGCTTTCGGCTTTGTCTACAACAATATGGACGAGATGGCTCGAGCCTATTGCAAAGCGCCCAACTCGGTTTGCATCGAGCAGGGTGTTGAGTGGCGTGAAGAAATCTGCCGCGCAAATAAGGTAGATGGTGTGCTGGTGCACTATAACCGTAGCTGTAAACCCTGGAGCGGCTATATGGCCGAAATGCAGCGTCGGTTCACCCGCGATCTTGGCGTACCCTGCGCGGGCTTTGATGGCGACCAGGCCGACCCACGTAACTTTAACGCCGCCCAGTACGAGACCCGTGTTCAGGGCCTTGTGGAAGCGATGCAGGAAAACAAACGCCTCAAAGAGGAGGGCCGTGCATAATGGGTATCGAAGCTTTACTGAAGGAATTTACTGATATTGCCGCAGCGCCTGGTCGGCAGCTGCATGATTTTAAAGCGGCGGGCAAAAAGGTTATTGGCGTACTGCCCTACTTTGCGCCCGAAGAGCTGGTCTACGCCGCCGGTATGGTACCGCTGGGTATGTGGGGCAGCAACAACAAAAATATTGTTAAGGCCAAGGAGTATTGCGCAACCTTTTATTGCACAATCGCTCAGATAGGCCTTGAGATGCTGCTTGACGGTACGCTTGATCAGCTCGACGGCATCATCACCCCCACCATCTGTGATACGCTGCGTCCAATGTCACAGAACTATCGCGTGGCGATGGGCGACAAGATGAAGGTTATCTTTTTGGCGCACCCCCAGAACCGCATCAAGGAATTTGGCGTCAAGTTTTGCATGAGCCAGTATGCCAACGTCAAGCGAGAGCTTGAAGAGGTATCCGGCGCACCGATTACTGATGATGCTATTGCCAACGCCATCAAGGTGTATAACAAGAGCCGTGCAGCCCGCCGCAAGTTTGTTAAACTGGCAAGCGAGCATAGCGATGTTATTACCGCTACCAAGCGTAGTGCGGTGCTTAAGGCCTCTTACTTTATGCTTAAAGATGCCTACACAGAGAAGCTTGAGGCACTTAATGCCGAACTCGAGAAGCTGCCGGTATGTCAGTGGAAGGGTGTCAAGGTCGTTACCTCCGGCATCATATGCGATAACCCCAAACTGTTGTCGATCTTTGAAGAAAACAACATTGCCATTGCTGCTGACGATGTGGCACATGAGAGCAGAGGCATCCGCGTAGATGCTGCAGAAACCGGTGACCCAATTCGGGCGCTGGCTGAGCAGTTTGCCGCACAGGACTATGATGTTCTGCTTTATGATCCAGAGTCCAACCTCAACCGCCGCGGCGAGTTTGTCGCCAAGTTGGTCAAGGATAGCGGTGCGCAGGGACTGGTTCTGTTTATGCAGCAGTTTTGCGATCCCGAGGAGATGGAATATCCATCCCTGAAGAAGGCACTTGATGAAGCTGGTGTGCCGCACATTAAATTGGGCGTAGATCAGCAGATGCGCGATTTTGGTCAGGCCAAGACCGCTATTCAGGCGTTCGCCGATGTTCTTTCGATGAACAACTAATTATTGCTTCTTTTGAAAAGGCTCCACGTTTTACGC
Source organism: Candidatus Fimivivens sp. (assembly GCA_034933525.1). Classification (GTDB taxonomy): domain Bacteria; phylum Bacillota; class Clostridia; order Oscillospirales; family Ruminococcaceae; genus Yanshouia. Next base: position 124,871 of record JAYFNI010000007.1, on the reverse strand, counting down.
GGGGCCTTTTTTGTGCTTTTGTTACAGAAGCAGCAGTTTTGACGTTGGGAATAGGTTAGTCCAAAAATTATTCCTAATAAGTAAGGCTTTGTAGAAGGTGAAGATAAAGAATAGGTTAATATTTTTAAGAGACCTAAATCAAAAATGTTTTTTATATGGCGACAGTTCTTACAAATAAGTGAAAATTCCCCTATAATTTTGTTTGCCATTATGTTATCATATATCTGTCATAGGATATTTATTATTAGTACATCTTTAATTTATAGTTTTTTAATTATTGTAAAGATAATTTGTGCAAATATAACAATCAAACTTAGATTATATAGCGACTATGATATATATAAATGCTAATACTTGTTATTGCAAAATCGTATTACTCAATATTCAGCCTACATGCTATTATGATATCAGAGTAAAGTACCAAACTAAATGAATTGTAGGAGAAAATAAAATGCAGGCGTTGTTAGAGCAATCAATGATATATGCAAGAACCTTTATATCACAAGGCAAGGTTGCAACCTATATTCCTATGCTTGCTCAGGTTGACCCTACCCTGCTGGGCGTATGTATAAAAACAGTTGATGGCAAAACATACTGTGCTGGTGATAGTAAGCACCTTTTTACGATACAAAGCATTTCGAAAACTATATTATTAATTTTGGCGCTACAGATTGCAGGATATGATAAAGTGTTTTCTAAGGTTGGGTTTGAGCCGACAGGTGATGCCTTTAACTCGATTGTTAAACTGGAAACCAAGACACCGCATCCACTTAACCCTATGATTAACGCGGGAGCGATTGCAGTTGCAAGCTGTCTTTCAGGTGAAGACCGGTTTGAGCAGTTTTTGCAGCTGACTAGAAAGTTATGCGGCCGTACGGATATACAACTCAATGAGACGGTGTATTATTCAGAAAAAGGTGCGGGCATGCGTAACCGCTCGATGGCTTACTTTATGCAAAGTGAAAATCTGTTGGACGGTGATATCGAAAATTTACTGGACTTTTATTTTAAAATGTGTTCGGTTGATGTCACCGCCGAAGACCTATCAAACTATGGAATGATATTGGCTAATGGCGGCATAGATCCCTTGACGGGAGAAATTTTGGTTGAAAACTGGATACTGCGAATTGTTAAAACGCTAATGGTAACCTGCGGACTTTATGACGGTTCGGGCGAGTTTGCCATTAAAGTTGGAATACCCTCTAAAAGCGGAGTAGGTGGTGGGATTGTTTCAGCAGTAGAAAACCGCATGGGAATTGGTGTTTTTTCACCGGCCTTGGATGCAAAAGGAAACAGCATTGGAAGCTATCGTGTGTTGGAGTATCTTTCCCATGAATTAGGGTTACACTACTTTTCAAAAAACCGTTAATATAGCCGTGAAATGGTGCGAGGGGAGGGAAATTTGGGGGAGAGGAAAATGCTATAACAAAAGGAGGGGCGCTTAATAAAACAATGTGATACAGCACATAAAACGATGCAGCAGACTTGAAAATGTTAATAAAAAACGAGGGAGTGTTCGATGTGTTTGCAGCTTTAATTGGAAATTTGAACAATTGGCTCTATACATATATTCTGATTGTTCTTCTTATTGGTGTGGGTCTCTATTTTACCTTCAAAACGAACTTTGTTCAATTTCGTATGTTCATAGAATCAATAAAGGTAGTGACTGAACCTAAAGAAGATGAAAAATCAATTTCTTCTTTTGAGGCCTTGATGGTTTCCACCGCTTCCCGCGTTGGTGTTGGCAATATAGCGGGTGTTTCAACGGCTATCTGCCTAGGCGGTGCAGGTTCAGTATTCTGGATGTGGCTTATTGCGCTGGTAGGAAGTGCTTCGGCATTTATAGAAAGCACACTGGCTCAGATATATAAGGTTCGGGATACAGATGGAAGTTCCTTTGGCGGTCCAGCCTATTACATTCAGGCGGTTCTCAAAAATCGAGCTCTTGGTGTTCTGTTTGCCGTTATGCTTATCCTTACCTATATGGGTGGCTTTAACATGGTCGCGGCCTTTAATATTGCCTCTGCATTTGAAGGATATAGTTTTTATACACCGAATACCCCTCTGATTGTAGGCGCGTTGCTTGCAATTGTTACCGGCCTGTGCATCTTTGGAGGCGGCAAGCGCCTGAGTAAGATCACCGGCATTATCGTTCCGGTTATGGCAATCTCATATATTCTTGTTGCGCTAATCGTTGTAGTGCTCCACATTAATTTGGTCCCTCGTATGTTTGTTGCTATTTTTTCAGAGGCGTTTGATGTTTCTGCTATTTTTGGCGGATTTATTGGCTCCTGTGTTATGTTCGGCATTAAGCGTGGCCTTTATTCTAACGAAGCTGGTGTTGGTTCGGCACCAAATGCTGCTGCGGCAGCAAGCGTTTCTCATCCGGTTAAGCAAGGCCTTGTACAGATGCTCTCAGTTTTTATTGATACACTTCTAATTTGCTCGGCCACAGCCTTTATGCTGCTGTGCTCCGGTGTTGCGCCTGATGCATCGCTTAAGGGCGTACCTTTTGTTCAGGCGGCGGTCTCTGAAACATTTGGCAATTTCGGTGTAATGTTTGTCACGTTTGCATTGTTCTGCTTTGCTTTTACCTCTATCCTCGGCAACTTTTATTATGCAGAAGCAAATCTGAAATATCTTAATAAAAAAGCTCCTAGTAAGACAATGCTGACTGTTTTCCGTGCGATTGCTGTTGTTATTGTGTTCTTTGGCGCACAATTAGAGTTTTCGATAGCATGGGATACGGCTGATGTACTTATGGGATTTATGGCGCTAATTAATCTGCCGATTATCGTTATCTTAGCGGGGCCTGCTGTGAAGTGTCTCCATGATTATACCGAGCAGAAACGTCAGGGCATCAACCCGGTATTTTATGCGTCGTCGATTGGACTCAAAGATAGAACCGATTTCTGGAATGAACAACAGAACGTGAAATAACGGACGGGAGAAATATATGTACCCTCGTGTTATTGTCAACCGTGCGCATCTTAAAGAAAACGTTCAGGTTGTCAAAGCGCTGTGCGATCAATATGGTATTGCTATTACAGGCGTGACAAAAGTGTTTACAGGTGACCCTGAAATTGCACGCGTCTATATTGAAAACGGTATTGCAATGTTAGGTGACTCGCGTGTGGAAAACTTAAAAAGGCTTGAGGCGTTGAGAGCAGAAAAATGGCTAATTCGTCCACCGATGCTAAGTGAAGCCGCTCAAGTAATTCGGTATGCAGATGTTTCACTAAACTCTGAGATGGATATCATTCTGGCGCTAGAAGCGGAATGCAAGCTTCAAAAACGGCAGCACAAGGTTGTTTTAATGGCGGATTTAGGTGATATTCGCGAAGGCTTTGTCGACTATGATGAGTTGATAAAAGTTGCAAGATATGTTGAAACACTCCAGAATATTACGCTTGATGGAATTGGCGTTAATTTGACCTGCTTCTCATTTGTCCAATCTGACGCTGACAAGATGCAGCAGCTGGTTACTATTGCTAAACGTGTCGAGGAGGCAGTTGGGCATTCGCTGACCATAGTGAGTGGTGGCAATTCGGCTACTATCGATCTGATGCTGCGTGGTGAAATTTGTGCTGGCGTTAACAACTTGCGGTTAGGCGAATCATTGTTGTTTGGCAAGGAGCGAGCAAAGTATTGCTTTTTGCCGGGTACCTATCGCGATGTATTCACACTAGAGTGCGAAATTGTGGAATTAAAGCAAAAACCTTCAATGCCATGGGGCGAGATTGGCGTAGATTCATATGGAAACCGTCCCAGTTTTGTTGATGTTGGAATTCGTAAGAAAGCCGTTTGTGCCCTAGGTAAACAAGATTTTGATGTAGAAACTTCGCGAGCTATTGACTCAGGCATTAAAATTTTGGGTGCAAGTTCGGATCATTTGATGCTTGATGTTACCGACAGCGAGAGAGAATATCGCGTTGGTGATGTGGTAGCACTAGAACTTGGCTATTTTTCAACAATGCGGGCCTTTACCTCACATTATGTAACAAAAGTCTATTTAGATTAGATCTTTTGCTGACGGATTGTAGTAGAAACGTATAGGGGTTATATAAAAAGTGTCTTAACCTTATTGTTAAGACACTTTTTTATTTTGAAGATTAGATTTATTAACTGAATAGCTATAAAACGGTTTACGATTGCAATATCAGAATAAGACCTAATCTGTCTTTAAAACTTTATTGACTGGTACAGGAGTACTAGTGTAGTGCAATAGACATAAAAAGAAAACCGCTTCGGAATTCCTCATTCCAAAGCGGTTTTCATGGTTGCGGAGGCAGGATTTGAACCTACGACCTTCGGGTTATGAGCCCGACGAGCTACCGGACTGCTCCACTCCGCGATATAGTTGCTCAAGTCAGCTTAACTATAATAACATAGAGTATAAACAATTGCAATAGGAAAATCAAAAATTTTTATAATTTTTCAATTTATGAGTGAACGCGCTTTTTTTACATATTTTAAAAGGTATAAGAAACACTAGCTATGAAAAGAGGTGTATCTATGAAAATATCCAATCAGGATTATGATGCTTTGGTAAAAGAAGCGACACCACCTTCAAAGATAGCCATTACGTTGCCATCGGCCTTTGTGATTGGCGGTATCATTTGTGTCATCGGTCAAATGCTTGCTGACGGGTACTCAGCTCTTGGCGTAAAGCAGGCGCTCTGTCCGTCGGCTGCTTCTTGCACATTAGTCGTTATGACTGCACTACTAACCGGATTTGGCGTGTTTGATAATATCGCTAAGCATGCAGGCGCGGGTACGCTGGTGCCAATTACCGGCTTTGCGAATGCAGTTTCCTCTCCGGCACTGGAGTTTAAATCCGAGGGTATGGTACTGGGTGTTGGTGCTAAAATGTTTATAATTGCTGGTCCCGTTATCGTTTACGGTGTTGGCGCCAGTGTCATATATGGGTTGATTATTTGGCTATTTAAATTATATTAGGAGCGAGCTATGGCAAAAAAACAAGGCAAACAGACTTACCTGACTCAAAACTCACCGTCAGTACGCGCCTTTGCAGCGGTAGGCAGTAAAAAAGAATCGGAAGGGCCTCTGGCGGACTGTTTTGATATTCTTGAGCCCGACGCTACCTTTGGACAGACCTCTTGGGAGAAGGCCGAAAGTCAAATGGTAACAATGGTGGCAGAAAAAGCGCTGCAAAAGGCGGCGCTCTCCCCCGCAGACATAGACTGCGTGTTTGCTGGAGACCTTCTAAACCAGTGCATCGGATCAACTTTTGGGCTGCGCGATATGGGTATCCCGCTATTGGGAATTTATGGCGCCTGTTCTACGATGGCTGAGGGACTTCTGCTTTCTACGCTGCTTGTCGATTCAGGTACGGCCGCACGGACATTGGCAGTGACATCCTCGCACTTTTGTACGGCTGAACGTCAATATCGCTTTCCACTGGAGTACGGATCGGTTCGACCCACGTCGGCTCAATGGACGGCAACTGCGGCCGGCGCGGTAATCCTTGAACAGGGAACCCAACCACCCTTTATTCGCGCTGTTACCATCGGTACCATCGAAGACAAGGGTGTGACTGATCAGAACAACATGGGAGCATCTATGGCACCGGCGGCTGCACAGACCTTAAAACAGTTTTTTACTGATACGGGAAAAACACCGCAAGATTTTGATTTGATTGTTAGTGGCGATCTAGGAGCAATAGGAGCCGACTTAATGACCCAGCTTTTAAAGCAAGAGGGCATTGATGTCAAGTCGAAATATAATGACTGCGGACTCCTGCTTTATGATCGCGAAAAGCAGGATGTGCACTCCGGCGCGTCGGGCTGCGGTTGCTCAGCCTCGGTACTTTGTTCATTTTTATTACCGAGATTGCGTGAGGGAAAGCTAAAAAATCTACTTTTTATGGCGACAGGTGCCTTGCTCTCCCCCACCACAGTTCAGCAAAAGGAATCCATACCCGGTATTGCGCATTTAATATGGTTTTCTTCTGAAAAAGGGGGCAGCTAATATGGGTGAAATGCTTATATCATATGTAAAAGCATTTCTAGTCGGTGGCACAATCTGTTTGATTGGACAATTGCTCATCGATTTTACTAAATTGACGCCAGCACGTATTCTGGTATCCTTTGTGGTCATTGGGGTAATTCTAGGCGGTTTAGGTTGGTATCAGCCATTGATTGAATACGCGGGGGCGGGCGCTAGTGTTCCGTTAACTGGTTTTGGGTCTCTACTGGCAAAAGGCGTTAAAGAGGCAGTACGCGAACATGGTTTTATGGGGATATTTATGGGGGGACTGACCGCGACTGCGGCTGGTATCACTGTTGCAATTTTAGCGGGACTTGCCATTTCGCTGGTGTTTAAACCAGGTGATAAATCATAATATAATATTAAAAAAGGGGGCAAGTGCCACCCTTTTTTTAACGAAATATTATTTTCTAAATTTGCCAAAGCTTATATTAAAACAATTCCAAGTTACTGCAACAGCCGCTGAAAAAAACGTGGGTTTTTATCATCACTATAAAGGTCAAATTGGGATGAAGCTCGTGTAAGATCCACGCGTGCAGTAATGACGGCCTGATCACTTCCCTCTGCTGCGATACCATCCTTTGTACGGGTGGCAGCGCGGGGTGCATAGATGCCCGCCGGAGTGGAACATGAAGACCCGAACACTTCACCGCCATTGAGCCCCGGAGAAAGTACACATAATCCCTGTTCCTGTGCTCTAAAGCGTGTCATGGCATAGTCGGTACCGATAAAAGGAGAGGCGCCCGCTACAGCAAAAGTACAGCCGCCGCTGGCAGCAATAAGAAATGGTTCATAATGCTTTAACGCAAGTCCGTCTAGCATGGCGATACGACCGATATGGGTATCCCCCGGGGTAACTCGGGTACCGGCGGTCACTCCGACCCGCCTTTCCCACGGAGACAAAAAAAGCTTGTCCTGTATGCCCGCGACTTCCCCAGTTTCGGAAAATAAAAACTGTCGATTAAATAGTCGCTTATCTTCTAACTGAAAAAGACCGCCTGCTGCGATAATTATTCGATGACTTTGTGCCAGTTGTGAAAAAGTGTTATGAAATATCTCACCCACAAAGCCCTGCACCGTTTCACACACGGCGAATAACGCATCTTGCTGTTCTTCAATATCTGATTCTCTAAGTTTTTTTAGGTCGTCATAAAGGGCGGCAAACCCTGGCATGATCGAAATGGCTGTCATGCCGCACAACTCTGGAAACGCAATGAGCTGACTGCCTGATGCGGCAGCCGCGGCGACATAGCTATTCATATGGGCAATATAATCTCGAATGCCTTTATATAACTTTGGCTTAAAATAAACCGCACTGACCTTAACGCCACCGGCGCCAAGGAATGGAGCAGGTTTTTCGGTGCGGGGATGAAGACTGCGCACCTGTGCGCGGACTTTCTCTTCGTTTGACAGATAACTCATTGCAAAAGCCGAGGCTTTTAAACGCAACTTATACATTAGCCTTTTCCTCCCCTCCGGGGGCCTCAATTAGATCTTTATGCGCTCTAAGCAACGCCTGCGCCGTATACATTAAAGGGGAATTATTCTGCATAGTAGGAACGCTTAGCTGCGCCATAACAGGCAGATCTTCAGAGAAACCGGCGATCTCATGACCGTTGGTATCAACAATTACGCCACCCAGCCCTGCGGCGCATACAACCTGAACGTCATTTGAAAGAGCCGCATTTATAGCGCCGTAGCGAATGCGATCCTCAAAAAAATCGTAAAGCTGAATAAATTGGCTGGAAATTATCAGCGTTGCACCGCTCATAACAGCGGCGCGGACAACCTGCGGCATATAAATATCCACATCCACTAGTAAGGCTGTTTTTCCAAAAGGTGTATCAAACGCCTGAATGTTGTCGTCTCTAAAAAAATTATGCTCACGCAACCCTAAATTAAGATGCGTTGCACGCTGCACACCGATGACCTCACCTTTAGGGGACAGCAGGCACAGGCAAAGATAGTTTGCTGCAATAAAACGCTCTGGCACCAGATAAACTTTATGGCGCACGGCGTAGCGGGATGCAGCAGCTAGCATCATGGAAGAATCGATTTCGGCCACATAGTTGCGCTGATCTGAGAAAATAACAAGCTGTGCACCTGGTGGAGGCGGCGTTAGCGTGGGCACAATGGTTGCCGTTAGCTGTTGCAAAAATAATCCCTCCTGTATAATCAGAACGTTATCTCTGCCGCAAATTACGGAAAAAATCGCGCAGCAGGGCGGCACACTCTGTCTCCATCACGCCGCCACAAAGTTGGGGCGCGTGGTTGTAGGCAACCTTTGAAAGATCGACCAGCGATCCAAATGAACCAGCCTTTGAATCGTAAGCACCAAAAACGACGCGTGCAATGCGGGAGTTTATAATAGCTCCAGCGCACATTGGGCAAGGTTCTAGGGTGACATATAAAGTGCAGTTGGGCAGACGCCAACCGCCAAGCGTCTTGCAGGCGGCATCAAGTGCAATTATTTCGGCGTGGGCCAACGCATGCCGTCCGGTTTCGCGCAGGTTATGTCCGGTGGCAATAACCTGACCATTCTGGGCGATGACCGCCCCAATAGGCACTTCCCCGAGCCGCTTAGCCTTTTTGGCCTCGTCTATGGCGAGCGACATCATTTGTAAATCCAAATTGTTTGTCATGTCAAAAATGCCCCCGCCTGTAAAAAAATCACGACCAAGAACAGTGCGAAAGGCAACGTGCAGAAAAAACAACGCAGCTTTTGAGAAGAACGATTGATCGTATTACTGTGCCTTAGAGCAAACATATTGTCATATCCGCGCAGCAAGAGAAGCAAAGCTATGATTCCGAGCACCATATAAATAAGTTGAATGGACAAGAAAATAATGTTTGCGACATTGTGATCCAAATTGCCCAATTGGGATATTAGCAACGTAAATACATTGTGAATAAGATGGATGATCATTCCGGTGTGTAAGGAACCTGTAAACAGCACAAAATAACCGATCAGAAGCCCCATTAAGAAAGCGTTGGGCATAGATAGCGGTGAAATATGTACCAGTGCAAATAAAAAAGCGGTAGTCAGAAGTGCAAAACTGTCGCCAAAACGGCGAAGTGATTGCATTATAACACCTCTGAAAGCGATTTCCTCAAAAACAGCAGGCACGACAGTAAGATTTATAACATAAAAAATAATGCTGATCGTATCTTCTGGAAGTATCAGAATTGGTTCATAGAAATAGATGCGAAAAGCTGAGAATAAGTAGGAGAATGCCTCAGAGGCATAAATGCCGATGACGGATGCCGAAAGCGACAACATCACGGCCACTACAATCAGTCTTACAGGAACCCGACGCATCGGCAGAGCACTGTGAAGAGGGATTTGAGTGTGAACCGCATATAGCATAAAAGGTATGGTTAAAGCCCCTATCGATCCAAAGATCATTGAAAACTGTCTGATTGGTTCGGAAATAGTAGCATAAATGGCCATTGGCGCTAGCCCTGCGAGTAGTTGGTTGCACAACTGCGTTAAAAAGGATGATAAAAATAAAAAACCAATAAGGCATATTGATGTTGCGGCACTACAATGAGCAATAAGCTTCTGTTCAATTAAAAAAGGCGGCTTTGGTGAAAAACCATAACCGGCAATATAAATATGTTCGTTTGGGTTGACTGGGCGATACCAGCCCTGGCAGCCGCCGTGGTTAGCGTTGCCGCCGCTATTGGGATCAAACATTATTTGAACACCCCCTGCCGACTAATATAAACGCTAATGATTTCTTTTTAATTATAAATATAATAACACAAAACAAAAAAGAAGGAAACGAGGGTTTTGTAAATAATCTTTTTTGCCATCAGGAAGATATTGGTCTAAAAAGTGATAACAAAAGTAGGTAAAATATAAAACCTAAACAAAAAACTTGATTTTGATGTATCCTATAATTATACTAGTATTTAAATGGCCTTGCAAAACACAGGGTGGATGCGCTGTATGCTGAAAGCACAGCACTGGGGGAATAGATATGAAAATTTCTACAAAGGGCCGATATTCGCTGCGTTTAATGGTTGATCTGGCGATGGCTGAAAGTGATGAGTTCGTTTCGCTAAAAGATATTGCCGAGCGGCAGAAAATATCAGCCAAATATATGGAGCAGATTATTGCGCTACTTAAAAATGCACAGCTGGTTAGCAGCATTCGGGGTCCGCGTGGGGGCTATCGCCTTTCAAAAAGTGCGTCGGACTATACGGTTGGTGAGATTCTAAGGTTGACCGAGGGCAGTTTAGCACCGGTAGCTTGTATAGAAAGTGATTTGGTTGATTGTGAACGTTGTGAAGGCTGTGCTACGGTTGAGCTGTGGCGTAAGCTGGACACCGCAATTTCTCAGGTGGTCGATAATATGACCCTCGCTGATCTGGTGAAAATTCAGCTAGAAAAGAAGCGTGGGCACGCATGAAAAAAGTGATGGTAGCCATGAGCGGCGGGGTTGATTCTTCCGTCGCGGCGCTTTTGCTGCAACGGCAGGGCTATAGTCTCTGTGGTGCAACGCTTTCGCTTTATTCAAATAGAGATATAGGGCTTGAGGAGACAAAGACTTGCTGTGCACTTGATGACGTGGAGGATGCACGCCGAGTCTGTGCTAAGCTTGGAATTGACCACTTGGTTTTTAATATGAAGGCACAGTTTAAACAAGGTGTCATTGAACCGTTTGCTCAAGGGTATCAGCGTGGAGAAACGCCCAATCCTTGTATTGAATGTAACCGCTCGATTAAATTTTCGGGCGTGCTTACCAGAGCGCAGCAGTTGGAATATGACGCTATTGCCACCGGCCACTATGTTCAGAGCGAATATGATAATGCCGCAGGGCGTTGGTTGCTTAAGAAGGCCAAGGATCCAGTGAAGGATCAAAGCTACGTATTATATGTTCTTACGCAGACAATGCTCGCCAGTACGCTATTTCCGCTCGGTGGTTTGAATAAGCAAGAGGTGCGCCAGTTGGCTGAAGAACATGGGCTTGTCACCGCTCGAAAGTCGGAAAGTCAGGATATTTGTTTTGTTCCAGATGGGAACTATGCAGGTTTTTTAACCAGAACGCTTGGGATTGTCTCGGAGCCAGGCCATTTTGCCAGCCCACAGGGCGAGGTCTTAGGTCAGCATGAGGGTATGATTCACTACACGCTTGGCCAGCGCCGCGGACTGGGTATTTCAGCAGACCGCAGATTGTTTGTTATACAGAAGGATATGCAAAGTAATACGGTTGTACTGGGGGACGAAGCGCTGCTGATGCAACGGTGGATGATGGTGGACACGCTTAACTGGGTCTCGATTGGTATGCCGCAGAGCAGCATTCGCGCACAGGTCAAATCGCGGTACCGGCAGGCGGCTCAGCCGGCGTGGCTGCATCCACAGGAGGATGGGCGCCTGATAGTGGAATTTGATGCACCGCAGCGTGCACTGACCCCTGGGCAGGCCGCAGTATTTTATGCGGATGATATTGTTCTTGGTGGTGGTACAATCCGCGGCAATATATTGGAGGAAAAAAGACCATGAAGGAGCAGTTTTGCCGTAGTGCCATGCTGTTGGGCGAAGAGGCCATAGAGAAGCTGACCCAAAAGCGGGTTGCGGTTTTTGGCGTCGGAGGAGTGGGATCGTTTTGTACTGAAGCGCTGGCCCGGGCTGGTATTGGTGCTTTGACATTGTTTGATTCTGATACTATTGCGGCCTCCAACATTAACCGTCAGATAATTGCGCTGCACAGTACTGTAGGCCGCCCTAAAGTAGCAGTGATGCGTGAGCGGATTTTGGATATTAACCCTGACGCATCGGTAGAGATTCATCAAGTGTTTTACACTACTGAAAATGCCCATGAATTTGATCTATCGGGCTTTGACTATATAGTAGACGCTATCGACACAGTATCTGCTAAGCTGGAACTTATAGAGCGGGCAACGCGACTTAACGTGCCAATTATCAGCAGCATGGGAACAGGAAATAAGCTGGATCCCTCGCGTTTTACCATTTCTGATATATATAGCACCAGTGTTTGCCCTTTAGCTAAAGTAATGCGCTATGAACTGAGACGTAGGGGAATTCATGCACTTAAGGTGCTTTATTCCTTAGAGGCGGCTCTGACGCCGAAGAGCCTAGAAGTACCTGCCCCAGGGCGTCGACAAACCCCCGGCAGCATTTCATTTGTACCCTCTGTGGCCGGCCTCATGATAGCCAGTGAGGTTATTCGGGACTTGGTCAACGCGAAATAATGCACGGCGAGCGTAATGTTGCAAGAAAACTCTGCAATATTACGCTTTGTTCTTTTATTTTGAAGGACGAGTTGCGTCTTTTGATTGACAGCGAAGGAAAATTTGGTATTATTGAAAAGGAAGTTAAACGTAAGTATATATAAATTTTTACGTAAGGAGATTTAAATTATGGTAAACAACACACGATTGCTGGACACTTTTCTGGAATATGTCCAGATTGACAGCGAAACAGGCAACGAAAAGGCCTTTGCAGACCGCATGGTACAGGAGCTTAAATCGCTCGGCGGAATTGTAACAACCGATAATGCCGGCGAGGCACTTGGCTCAAACGGTTATAATATTTACAGCACATTTGAGGGCACGCTGCCCGGCGAGCCCATTTTATTTTCAGCTCACATGGATACCGTTAAGCCTGGCATCGGCATTAGGCCGGTGGTGGCCGACGGCGTAATTCGCAGTAGTGGTGACACGATTCTGGCCAGTGACGACAAGTCTGGCGTTGCGGGCATAATCGAAGCTATTCGTAGCATTAAGGAAAAGCAAATTCCACATCGCACCTTTGAGGTGATTTTCACCATTTGTGAAGAGGGTGGCTTACGGGGTGCCAAGCAGCTCGATTACTCACGCATCAAGTCTAAGAAAGGTGTTGCGCTTGATTCGAGTGGAAATGTTGGGAAAATTATAGCGCAGGCACCGGGACAGATTAAGATTTATGCAGATGTCATCGGTAAAACCGCCCACGCTGGCATTGCGCCCGAAACGGGTATTTCGGCAATTCAGGTTGCAGCGCATGGCATTGCGAAGATGAACCTGCTGCGTCTTGATGAGGAAACAACGGCTAATATTGGCACCATCAACGCACAGTATGCCACCAACATTGTGCCGGACAAGGTCTCAATTATCGCTGAGACCAGAAGCCGCAACTATGACAAGCTTCAGGCGCAGGCCAAACACATGGTTGACTGCTTGCAGCATGCCTGTGATGAGTTTGGGGCTAAATTGGAATGCCGCTGTGACACTGCCTACGTCAGCTATAATGTTCCTCATGATCACGTGCTTATCAAAGAGCTATCAGATGTTTTAGTAGATATGGGAATAGAGCCCGTTGTTGGCAGCACCGGTGGCGGAAGCGATGTAAATATTTTCAACCTTAATGGCATCGATGCGGTGGTTCTGGCGACGGGCATGTCCAAGGTTCACACCACAAATGAATATATAGAGGTCAGGCAGCTTGAGCTGACGGCTGAGATGATGTATCGATTGATGATCACTGCAAAATAACCAGAGTGAAAAGTTTAATTGGCTAGATTGAATTCGAATTTCATCACTTGAAATGTGTTGAAATTCGAATTTTATCGTTATAAGGAATTGACATAAATAGTAGCATAAAATCTATGCATATTGTATAAAGCGATAAATAAGAGGTTGTGGTTTTAATTAAATTATAGACAAAGTATTTCCAGCCTGTTATAATATCATTAAATGACTCTAGATTTTTATGTCATACTTAATATATTCGGGGGTGCGTAAATGAAGGAGAATGTCCAAGAAGCGTTAAATGTCATTGATCGGCAGGCAGACGTGTTTTGCGCAGTGAGTGATGCTATTTGGGGAACCCCAGAAACAGCTTTTTTAGAGCATGCTTCGGCAAAAGAGCTGATCAACACCCTAAAAGGGTTCGGTTTTTCTGTCACCGAAAAGGTGGCTGGCATTGAGACAGCTTTTTCTGCGCGCTATGGCACGGGTAAGCCTGTCATAGGCATTTTAGGTGAATTTGATGCCCTGTCCGGTTTGAGTCAAGAGGCGGGTTGCGCCGAGAAGAAAGCCATTTTGCCCGGTGAAGCGGGGCATGGCTGTGGGCATAACCTCTTGGGTGTCGGTTCGCTGGCGGCTGCGGTGGCCATTCGAGAGTATCTTAAAGAGAATAAATGCTCGGGTACTGTGATTTATTACGGCTGTCCCGGCGAAGAGGGCGGCTCTGGAAAAGCGTTCATGGCGCGGGACGGAATTTTTGATGAAATTGACTGCGCATTGACCTGGCACCCTTGGGACATAAACGCCGTGAGCAACGAGACCTCGCTTGCAAACTATCAAGTGGCCTACCGGTTTAAAGGGGTTAGCTCTCATGCAGCCTCATCACCCCACCTGGGGCGCAGTGCGTTGGATGCGGTAGAGCTTATGAACGTTGGTGTGCAGTTTTTACGTGAGCACATGATTGAAAAAGCGCGCATTCATTATGCCATTACCAACTCAGGGGGATTTTCACCTAATGTAGTCCCGCCAGAGGCCGAGGTGCTTTATTTAATCCGTGCACCTAAAAACCAGCAAGTACAGGCGCTGTTTGAGCGTGTTAATAAAATTGCACAGGGCGCAGCACTGATGACTGAAACATCGATGGAATATGATTTTATCAAGGCATGTTCTAATATGGTTGTGAATTCAACGCTGCTAGAAGTCTTCCAGCAGTCTTTTGAAGAGCTTCAACCACCCCATTACACCGATGAAGAAACAGCATTTGCTTCAGAAATTATTAAAAGTTATGAAAATCCAGCCAATCCTTATGAAGCGCAGATGGCACGCTACAGTAAAAAGGATCAAGTGTTTCTGCGCAGTCAAATGGACAAACCAATTTTTGACTTTATTACACCCCCTGCTGTGGTTGAAGGATTCATGGGCGGGTCAACCGATGTGGGAGATGTCAGCTGGGTTTGCCCTACAGCTCAAATTTTTGTAACAGCCAAAGCGGCGCTGACTCCCGCACATTCCTGGCAACAGGTTGCGCAGGGGAAAAGTACGATGGCTCATAAGGGGATGCTTTATGCGGGCAAGGTGATTGCCGCAACAGCCATCAAGCTAATTGAGCAGCCATCATTGATTGAAGAGGCCAAGGCCGAGCATCGGGCACGACTTGGTGGCGATCATTATCGCTGTGCGATTCCGAAGGATGTACGGCCCCGATCCATTGCCCCCAAAAAGTAGGCAAGACTTAAAATGGTTTTTATGCCGCCGTTGAAGTGCTGCAACACCGAAAATGGTGACATAACATAAATTATTTTATAAGGAGGATTTCTCTATGAGCGCATCTACCCCTGCTGCCCAGAAAAAGAGTGCGGTTGACCGTTTTCTCGATGGTATCGAGAGAGTGTGCAACAAACTGCCGCCACCTGCGATCCTGTTCGTTTACCTGTTTTTGATCGTTGCTGTTATCGGTGCTATTTTTACGGTCACCGGCGTAAGCATGGTAAACCCTGCATCCAAAGAAGCGGTTGTTTCACAGAACCTGTTTTCTGCAACCGGCCTTCAGTGGCTGCTTGACAACCTGATCAAGAACTTTACCGGTTTTGCACCGCTTGGTCTGGTTATCACTATGACCCTTGCAATTGGTATGTGCGAAGAGTCAGGTATGATTCTGGCGATGCTGCGCAATAGTCTGCGTAATGTTCCCGCCGCAATCGTTCCTTATGCTATTGCTTTTGTTGGCACTGTTGGCAACATCGCTTCTGATACTGCGATGGTTATCATCCCGCCGATGGCCGCAATCATTTATTTGGGCGTACATAAGCACCCTGTTGTCGGTATGATTGCCGGCTACGCAGGTGCACAGGCTGGCTTTACCGCAAACTTGATGATTGCTGGTACTGACTCGCTACTGCAGGGTTTAACCAACGAGGCTATCAAAGGCTTTATGCCGGATTCCAAGTTCGTTGTTGATGTTACCTGCAACTGGTTCTTTATGTTTATCTCGACCTTCCTTTGCTCTTTAGTCATCGGTCTGACTTGCGAAAAGCTTATCGAACCCCGTTTTGGCAAGTATGAAGGTGAAGGCGGCGGCAAGCTTGAAGAAGTAACATCGCTTGAGAAGAAGGGCCTGAATGCTGCTGGTATTGCTGCGTTGCTTTACCTTGCGCTGGTTCTAGTTGGATTTTTCTTTGGCCCGCTGGCTAAAGTCGGTGAGGACGGTAGCCGTGCATTTGTTGGATCTCCCCTGCTCAAGGGTCTGATTCCGATTCTGTTCTTCTTCTTTAGTATTCCTGGTCTCGTTTATGGTTACGCTACCAAGAAGTTTAAGAACACTACTGACGTTAACAAGGCTATGGTTAAGCAGATGAGCGCAATGGGCGGATATGTTACGTTCTGCTTCTTCTGCGGTCAGTTTAACTCGCTGTTTAACTGGACTAAGCTTGGCACAATGCTGGCTATTTCGGGCGCTGATTTCTTAAGCAAAGTTCAGCTGCCCCCTGTTATTATGTTTGTTCTATTTATTTTGCTTTGCGCATTTGTTAACCTGTTTGTGTCCTCTGGTTCTGCAAAGTGGGCAATCTTTGCGCCGATCTTTGTTCCAATGTTCATGTTACTGAACATTCACCCCGGCTTTACACAGCTGATGTATCGTCTGGGCGACTCCCCCTCTAACTGCTTTACGCCTATGAGCCCCTACATCTGGATGGTTCTGAGTGTGGCGCAGGCTAAGTATGAAAAGGATATTAAGATTGGTACGCTGGTTTCCAACTTGATTCCAATTGCGATTATTCTTCAGATTGTATGGATCGTCTTCTTCGTCATTTGGTACCTCACTGGACTGCCAATCGGCCCAGGTGTTACCGCTGTTCTTCCCGCAGGTATTCTTTAAGCATGATGTAAGTACACTTAAAGCTTTAGTATCTGAATAGTTTAGAACGGCCCGGGCCTTGTGGCCTGGGCCGTTCTGGATTTAGCGTAAAAGGAGAAATTATCATGGGATATGCACTTTCGGCCGAAGCTTGGGATTATGTAAAAGCCAACCACCAGGAATTGGTTAATTTAACGCGTACGCTTTGCGGCATATGTGCTCCTTCAAACCACGAAGAAAAGCGAGCCGCATTTTGCAAAGACTGGTTTATAAAGCTGGGTGCCAAGGATGTATATATTGATGAAGCTCTCAATGTTATCTGGCCCTTAAACTGCGAGGGTAATGAAAATATTACAGTGTTTATGGCGCACATTGATACTGTGTTCCCTGATACTGAGCCGATGCCGATACGTGAAGAGGACGGAAAACTGTTTTGCCCAGGGGTTGGCGATGATACCGTTAACGTAGCTATGCTGATGCTTTGTGCAAAGTATGTTTTTGAGAAAAAACTAGTGCCTGCCCAAGGCATATTATTTGTGATGAATAGCGGCGAGGAGGGCCTTGGCAACTTAAAGGGCTGCCGCGCTTTAATGAAAGCTTACGAGGGGCGCGTCAAGGAGGTATATTCATTTGACGGTGGTTACAGTATGGCTTGTAACGCTGCGGTTGGTTCGGTGCGTTACCGCGTAGAGGTAAAGACTGAAGGCGGACACTCCTATGCTAATTTCGGAAATCGCAATGCTATTTTTTATCTTTCTTCATTAATTCAAACACTTTATAATGCGCCTGTACCCCGTACTGGAGCACGAACCAGTTTTAATGTGGGCACAATATCAGGTGGAACTTCGGTTAACACCATAGCGCAGCAGGCAGAAATGCTATTTGAGTACCGGTCTGATGTTAAAGAGAACCTGGAAAGTATGCAGCGTATTTTTGATGCCGCTGTTGAGGCAACCAGAAATATGGTTTCAGAGGTAAGTGTCGAGGTGCTTGGACTGCGTCCCTGCATGGGCGATGTAGATCCAGAGCGACAAAAGCAGCTGGAAAATAAGCTTACCGACTTATTGGCAGAGTATTGCGGGACAACGCCACAGTTTATGCCATCTTCAACCGACTGTAATATTCCCTTTTCAATGGGAATTCCCGCCATTTGTTTCGGCGGATATTTAGGTCACGGTGCCCACACCCGCGAGGAATATATTGAACTTGAAAGCCTTAAAAAGGGATTTCCGATGCTGCTGGCCTGTGCACTTAGCTGTATCTGAGCGTGGTACCTAAAAGAATGTTAAATTTAAAGAATAGTTATCCTTGCAGCAGGTTCAACTTCTAATATAACCTTTGAGAAGATCCCCAACCTGCTTTCCCCGAGTACGAATAAGAAACTCTTATTTTGAATCTTATCTCTCTTGGAAGAGAGAATAGTATAAACCGCAGAAAGGACACGCGCCTATGTTATTTCAAAACTTTCAAGCATGGAAGCTCCATACTTGGCAGGACTATGGCTATTTCTTTTTAATGGCGTTTTCATGCTTTGCAGTATTCTATTTAATAACCAAGGCTATTACTAAGCGGCGTAATGATGCGTCAGCCCTGAAGCGCGTAAAGAAGAAACTAAAGCTAAATGCAAAAGACGGAAAGGTATATCATGACGTTACTTTTAACCTCGGAGGCCAACGTCTCCACTTCGATCATTTGATAGTTGATGCAGCCGGTATTGTCGCCGTGCGCTCTATCGGTTGGGGTATTCGTGTATATGGTTCAGTTGAGGACGACACATGGAAGATTGAAGACAATAAAACCAAAGATGTTCGTATAGAAAACCCGATGCGCGCTTTACAACAACAGTTTGAACCAATGCGTAAAGGATTGTCACAGGGAAACATTTATGGGGTTGCGATTGAGGCGCTGACGATATTTGCCGACCCGTTTGCCCCTCCGGAACTATACTTGGGGCGTGATTCAGGATGTATTATATTTGAACAACTGGGTTCATGGCTAAAAAACAGAAAAATGCGGGCTGCTGGTAAAACCGATAAGCTTGATGTTAATGTTATTACAACTTACTTGGACAATATCATCGTTGCTACGCAGTCATAAAAAGATAGGAGCGGCCTTTACCTTTTTGGTAGAGGCCGCTCCCTTCATCGTATATAAAGATAGTGTGGTGGAAATATGATAGCCTGTCACTAATCGAGCAGCATACGGTCATTATCGAGATCCTTGGCGGCTGCCGTCCGAAAGCGCTCAAGGAGGCCATTGACTGTCATGTTGTTTCGTTCTTCTCCTGTGATATCAAGAATGATCTTACCGGCGTCCATCATGATTGTGCGGCTCCCGAGTTCCAAAGAAGAGCGCATGTTGTGTGTGATCATCATGCAAGTAATGTGGTTTTCTGCCACAATGCTTTGAGTAAGTTTTAGTACCTTTTCGGCGGTGGCGGGGTCGAGCGCAGCGGTGTGCTCATCTAAAAGCAAAAGCTTAGGCGTGATTAGTGTAGCCATTAATAGCGTCAAGGCTTGCCTTTGCCCACCAGATAGCAACCCAACCGGTGAAGAGAGTCGGTTTTCAAGACCCAAGTCAAGCGTCGCCAGCCGCTCACGCAAATAGCGACGATCCTTTGCGGTGAGACCGAATGGCGAGCTGTGCGCTGCGGTGCGCATATAGGCCAGTGACAGATTTTCCTCAATTGTCATGCTGGGCGCGGTACCCGAAAGCGGATCTTGAAACAATCTTCCAATTGATTGCGCACGAGAAAAATCCTTTTTAAAAGTGATATCCTCACCATCGAGCATAATATGACCCGAGTCTATCAGGAATATGCCCGCAATTGCGTTCATAATGGTGGATTTTCCAGCACCGTTAGAACCGATAATTGTTAAAAACTCTCCTCTGTCGAGGTGGAGGTTGAAATTGTCGAGCGCTTTCTTTTCGTTGACCGTTTTAGGATTAAAGGTCTTTGTAACGTTTTCAAGCATCAACATTTTTTCTGTCCCTCCTTTCTTAGACGATAGAGCCGGTATTGGTCACGTACTGCAGGGTAAGAGATTGCAATCATAACGATAACCGCTGAAACTAATTTTAAGTCCGAGGTGGAGACCGATGCGGAAAGTGCCATAGCAATAATAATTCGGTAGATGACGGCACCAATAACCGCTGCAAAGATGGCACGCGCTACCGAAGGGCTGCGAAATAGCATATCACAAAGCACTTCTCCGATAATTAAAGATGCTAACCCAATAACCACCATACCGGTACCCAGCGTGATCTCAGAAAACATTTGATATTGCGCCAGCAGCCCACCCGAAAGCGAAACCATTGCATTGGCAAGACATAAACCAACGGTGGTGGTGTAGGCAGGGTTTATTGATGAAGAGCTAACCATGGTGCGGTTGTCGCCGGTGGCGCGGATTGAAAGACCCAGCCGGGTGCGTAAAAAGACAATCAATAGCGCCGCAGTGAGTACGGCAAAAAGCAGCGAAAGTAACAGCTTTGAATAACCTTTGAGCGACGCAGGTAGCAGTTTTGAAAATAGAGTGAAAATTGTGTCCTCGCGCAATAACGGTAAGTTGGAGCGGTTACCCATCACGCGCAGATTGATAGAATAAAGCGCCGTCATAGTTATGATACCCGCTAAAATTGGTTGGACCTTTAGTTTGGTTTGCAACACGGCAGTGATAAATCCCGCCAGCGACCCTGCAAAAACGGCTGCAAGCAAGCCGAGAATCGGGTGTCCCAATATCGTTAAAGCAGCCGCGGCAGCAGCGCCCAAAGTAAAAGAGCCGTCCACCGTTAGGTCGGCAATATTGAGCGTACGAAAAGATAGATAAAGCCCGAGCGCCACCAGACTGTAAATAAAGCCCTGCTCTGCGGCGCCGCGCAGTAAAACCAAACTCATTAAAAAACCTCCCGCTGACTGCTGCGGTGCAATACTATAACCGCAGACCTATAATAATTTAATAACTATTACTATTTCGTATACTTAGATACGTCAATGCCTAGTGCATCGGCAGTGTCTTTGTTGGTGACAGTGCTATACTGCGTTAAGACTTCAACTGGAACATCGGAAATCGCAGTTCCAGAAAGTACTTTAGCTGCCATTTGTGCAGTCTGTATGCCCAGCTGCGTGTAGTTGACGCCCACGGTAGCTAGCCCGCCGTCCTTCACCATTGAATCTGCTGCGACATAAACCGGTAATTTGGCTTCGATGGCAATTTGTGCGAGATTGGGCATAGCGTAAGCGACAGTGTTATCGATGGGACAAAAAATGGCGTTTACCTTACCGATGAGCGACTGTGCCGCGGAAGTCACCTCGCCCGAGGTAACGACGCAAGTCTCAATGTACTTAATTCCTTTAGCCTCCAGCGTTGCTTTTGCGTCGTTAATGACCGAGACAGAATTTGATTCGCCCTGATTATACAGGAAGCCGTAAGTTTTAATGCCAGGGGTCAGCTCATCAGCCAAGTTGAAGATTTGCTCAGTAGGTATGGCATCCGATGTGCCGGTACAGTTTCGATCAGGTTTTTCAAGGTTGCCAACCAGTCCGGCATCTACCGGGTCGGTTACTGCGGAAAAAATAATGGGGATATCAGTAGTTGCAGCAGCTGCTGCCTGTGCTGCTGGGGTGGCTATAGCAATAATCAAATCCACATCGTCACCGACAAATTTCTGCGCAATAGTATTGAGGGTGCCCATGTCCGCTTGACCGTTCTGGTAGTCAATATCAACTTTAGAAGCATCAAGACCTTGGGCGGTCAGTTCGGTGAGGATGGCTTCGCGAATTTCGTCAAGCGAAGGATGCTCCATCATTTGAACAAGGCCAATCTTAACTTTTTGTGCTTGTGAGACAGCGGAAGAAGTGCCAGCAGATGAAGAAGCGGCTGAAGAAGTAGCAGAAGGATTACCGCCGCAAGCAGTAAGAAGTGTCAACATGGAAACCAGCAATACGTTTATCAATTTTTTCATATTCAATCTCTCTCTTTCGTTATGTAAGCAGAGGCGATTTAGAGTTACGACTTTTACGCCATCGCCATCGTATCAACTGGAAAGCATGTCGCATTATGCCAACTCCTAACTTTTGTTTTTAGCAAAAATAAAAAACCTGTCCTTGAAACAATACACATTGTTTCAAGGACAGGAAATAATCCTGCGGTGCCACCTTGATTGTCGCTCATAAGCGACCGCTCAAATAGGATGCAAACACATCCCCTGCCCTGTAACGCCGGCATATGCGTCGTAAAATACTCAGGCCGTTGCCCTTTCCTTACACCCTCAGCGGTCCATCCATACCGACTCGTGTTGCTGCCGGGATCTCAGCACCCCCGGCTCTCTGTGAGCGCGTCATCGGTTTACTCTCCGCATCATCGGTTTCTTGTATTAAAACACAGACCGTCGAGGCTGTCAAGCCCATGTTTTAAATTCTAAGCAAATAGATGATTTATTCTATGCGCTTTGCGACATCGCTGACACTGGAATAACTGCTATTTGCTTTTAAGCTTTTTCATGCGCATATCGTGAGAAAGCTCGCGCTTTCTGATGCGTAGACTCTTGGGGGTAACTTCGAGTAGCTCATCATCAGCAATAAATTCAATACAAGCTTCCAGAGAAAGCTTTCTTGGGGGCGTAAGACGCAGCGCCTCATCTGAACCCGAGGCGCGCATGTTGGTAACATGCTTGCGTTTGCAAACGTTGACAACAATATCCTCAAGTTTCGGGGATGCGCCCACAACCATGCCGGCGTAGACAGGTGTGCCAGCTTCGATAAACAGATCACCGCGCTCCTGTGCGTTGTAAAGGCCGTAAGTGACGGCTTCGCCAGTTTCGTGCGCAATCAGTGATCCGCTTTGGCGGCTGACAATCTCGCCGCGGAAAGCATCGTACCCGTGGAAAAGTGTTGCGATAATACCTTCACCGCGCGTATCAGTCAAAAACTCGCTGCGGTAGCCAAACAAGCCGCGAGAAGGAATCAAAAACTCCAACTTCATGCGTTCGCCGACGGGGTTCATGCTGATGAGATCAGCCTTGCGCGAACCGAGTTTTTCCATAACACTGCCGACGGCACCCGAGGGTACGTCGATAATTGCGGTTTCAAACGGCTCCATTAGAACACCATTTTCTTCGTGCATGAGCGCGCGGGGCGCGCCAACTGCAAACTCAAAGCCCTCACGGCGCATGGTTTCAATTAAAACCGAGAGATGCATTTCACCGCGGCCCAAAACGCGGAAGCTATCGGTGGTAGCACCTTCTTCAACGCGCAGCGAAACATCCTTTAATAGCTCACGGAAGAGGCGGTCACGAAGCTGGCGTGAGGTGACAAATTTCCCTTCTTTGCCGGCAAACGGGCTATCGTTGACTGAGAAAGTCATCTCGACAGTCGGCTCGGAAATTTTTGTAAATTCAATAGGCTCAACTTTATCAGTTGCGCAGAGCGTGTTACCGATTGTGATGTTTTCAATGCCGGAGAACATGACGATGTCGCCTGCCTTAGCTGACTGTACCGATGTTCTGCCTATGCCCTCAAACTGATAAATTGCAGTGATTTTACCGCGTAAATTAACAGAAGTATCGTGGAAATCGCATACCGCAACCGATTGATTGACCTTCATTTCGCCGCGTTCAATGCGGCCGACAGCGGTACGGCCGACAAACTCGTTGTAATCAACGGTGGAGACCAGCAGCGAAAGCGGACCGTCTTGATCTAAATCGGGACAAGGAATGTATTGAAGGATAGTCTCAAACAATGCAGTTAAGTCTTTACCCTGCTCATCTGGCGAGTAAGAGGAGGTGCCTGCACGGCCGGAACAGAACACCATGGGGGTGTCGAGCTGTTCATCAGAAGCGCCAAGATCGAGCATAAGCTCGAGTACTTCGTCTACAACCTCGTGAACGCGTGCGTCAGGCTTGTCAACTTTGTTGACCACCGCAATGACTGCCAAGCCCAACTCCAGCGCTTTTGATAGTACGAAGCGGGTCTGCGGCATAGGACCTTCAGCTGCGTCAACCAATAGCAATACGCCCGAGACCATGCCAAGCACGCGCTCGACCTCTCCACCAAAATCGGCGTGTCCAGGGGTATCCACAATATTGATTTTGGTTCCATTGTAATTCACCGAAGCGTTTTTAGCGAGAATGGTAATGCCGCGCTCGCGCTCGATGGCGCCGGAGTCCATGACGCATTCCTCAACCTGTTGGTTTTCACGAAAGGTACCACTCTGAGCGAGCATGCCATCGACCAGCGTAGTCTTTCCGTGGTCAACGTGCGCAATAATGGCGATGTTGCGTAAATCTGTTCTTTTCAAATGATCCACCTATTTTCCGTGCCTCCAAACAGCACTACATTAATGTTAATTTGTTTTATAACCTTAAAATTATACAGCCAAGCATGCCATTACGTCAAGAAAAATGTTATAAAATGTAAAAGGTGTTATTTAGCAATGTTATTCTGACGTTTTTAATATATTCTTGGCCCCAAAGTGTCTATTTTATTTTGTGATGTTATAGTATTCCAATATGAAAACATATCATTATAAAACATGTTGTTTAACGTTCGTAATAATATAGCATACAAATAATAGTATTTATAAATAGACAGCCGCAGGACAAAGCAATCGTCCTGCGGCTGTCTTTGAGTATAGTTTCTATTCGCGTCCGGCTAAAATCATGGCGGCAACACAGCTGAGGACAAAGCACGCACAACCTGCGCATACCATTACAATACCCAGCACCGAACGCCACAAGGTTTTTGCCGAATCAACCTTTTCAGAAATCATTTGTATTGCCGACCCCTTTCAAAATTGTCAGCTGAGACGCGCTTCAAGCGCGGCAAGCTGTTTTTTCATCTCTTCAGGCAGTTTGTCACCGAATCGGGCGTAAAACTCCTTGACGGAAGCGATATCTTCTTGCCAAAGTGCGGGATCTACAGCAAGCATTGACGCAACGGTCTCCTCGCTAAGATCTAATCCCTCAAGATTGATATCTTGGGGGGCGGGCTCGTAACCAATCTGTGATTTAACTGCGTGAGCAGAACCGTCTGCACGACCGAGAATCCACATGATTACGCGCATATTGTCGCCAAAACCTGGCCAGATAAAGTTGCCCTCGTCGTCGAGTCTGAACCAGTTGACATTGAATACCTTAGGCGCCTTATCACCCATCTTCTCGCCCATCTCGAGCCAGTGCTGCCAGTAGTCACCCATATTATAGCCGCAGAAAGGCAGCATTGCCATCGGGTCGCGGCGAACAACACCAACTGCGCCGGCTGCGGCTGCAGTAGTTTCAGAGGCCATAATAGAACCGACAAAAACGCCGTGGTTCCAGTCAAAAGCCTCGTAGACCAGCGGAGCGGTTTTGGCGCGTCGGCCGCCGAAGATAATAGCATCTATCGGCACACCTTGCGGGGCGTTAAATTCTGAAGAAATAACCGGGCAATTCTCAGCGGGCGCGGTAAAACGGGAGTTGGGATGTGCTGCCTTAACGCCGCTTTCAGAAGTCCAAGGGTTGCCCTTCCAATCCAGCGCATTCTGGGGAGGATTTTTGTCAAGCCCTTCCCACCAGACTGTGTTATCATCAAGGTTTTGCGCCACATTGGTGAAAATGGTGTTGCGCTTAGTGGTTTCGAGCGCATTGAAGTTCGATTTTGCATTCGTTCCGGGCGCCACACCAAAAAAGCCCTTCTCAGCATTGATGGCATAAAGGCGTCCGTCCTCGCCGATGCGCATCCAAGCGATATCATCGCCAACACACCACGCTTTATAGCCCTGTTTCTGATATATCTCAGGCGGAATCAACATGGCAAGATTGGTCTTGCCACAGGCCGACGGGAAGGCAGCCGCGACATAACGAACGTTGCCTTTAGGGTCCTGAATGCCGAGAATCATCATATGCTCAGCCATCCAGCCTTCGGTTTTGGCCTGATAAGACGCAATGCGCAGCGCAAAGCACTTTTTGCCCATCAGCGCGTTGCCGCCGTAACCGGAATTAATTGACCAGATTGCGTTATCTTCCGGGAAGTGGCATATGTAACGGTTTGCAGGATCCAACGCAGCCTTGGAATGCAGGCAGCGGACCCAGTCGTTGGAATTGCCCAGCTCGTCAAGCGCGCATTGGCCTGCGCGGGTCATGATGAGCATGGAAACGGTGACATAAATAGAATCGGTAACCTCAACGCCAACCTTAGCGCTCGGCGAACCAAGCGGCCCCATCACAAAGGGAATGACATACATAGTGCGGCCCTTCATACAGCCGTCATAAAGCTTTGTCAGCATTGGATATGCCTTTTTGGGATCCATCCAGTTGTTTGTAGGGCCGGCATCTTCTTCTCTGCGACAGCAGATGAAGGTTCTATCCTCTACGCGGGCAACATCATTGGGGTCGGAACGGTGCAACACACACCCTGGCAGCTTATCCTGATTTAAAGCAATTAGCTCACCTGTCTTAAGTCCTTCTTGACGCACAGCATCAGCTTGTTCCTCACTGCCGTCCATCCAAACGACTTTGTCCGGTTTGCATAGGGCAATTGCTTCATCAACCCATGCAAGCACTGTTTTATTGGTTGTCATAACATATCCTCCCTAAAAAATGATGAGCCTAAAAAGGCAATGATACCATTATACACTTATCGGCATTAATTACAATCCATTTTCATGTGAATTTCAATAAATAAAATCTAAAATTCTATGATTTTCTTACAAAGGATTAGACCATAAAATACTCAGGTGCGCCATTTTCGACAGGAAGGGTCGCAACTGCATTGAGCGCAGCACCGGCAACATGACCCGAAAGGTATTCAAAGTAGGCCTGTGCGCCAATCATGGCAGCATTATCCCCTGTCAAAGACAAAGGAGGCATATAAAGATTAAGCCCACGCTCAGCTGTATTCTTAATAAGTTGGGCGCGTAGCCGTGTATTAGCAGAAACACCGCCTGCGACGGATATGTTTTTGTAACCGGTCTGCTCGGCTGCCAGAAAAAGGCGGCTGCAGAGTGTATCACATACGGTCTTTTCAAAGCTGGCACACAGCGATGGCACATCGAGCGCTTCACCTTTTTGCTGTGCATTGTGTAAAAGGTTCACCACCACTGTTTTGACGCCCGAAAAACTCATGTCCAGTGGTGCGCCTTCGACGTGCGGTTTAGGAAAACGATACTTATTCTCGTCCCCCAGCCGAGCCTGTGCGTCCAATGCAACGCCACCGGGATACCCCAGCCCCATGGAACGGGCGGCTTTGTCGAAAGCTTCACCAGCAGCATCGTCGCGTGAGCGGCCTAATACCTTGAGACTGGTATAGTCCTGAACATCTATAATTAGACTATGCCCACCCGATGCCACAAGACAGAGAAAAGGTGGGGTTAATTCAGGCGAGGCGATATAATTTGCGGCGATGTGCCCACGAATATGATGAACCGGAATTAGGGGCTTGTTCGTGGAAAAAGCCAAACCCTTGGCGAAATTAACGCCAACCAGTAAGGCACCAATCAACCCTGGTCCGGCAGTGACGGCGATAGCGTCCACATTTCGGGCAGATAACCCCGCCTGTGAAAGCGCCTCAAGTACGACTGCATCTATTTTCTCGATGTGGCGGCGGGAGGCGATTTCGGGAACAACACCGCCGTAAAGACGGTGCTCAGCGATTTGCGTGTAGATAACCGACGATAAGACTTTACGGCCGTCTTCAACAACAGCTGCGGCTGTCTCATCACAGGAGGATTCAATAGCGAGAATTTTCATGTGTTAGAAACTCCTTGAAAAAATAAACGCGGTGTGGTTAACGCATGGCCGAAACGGTTTCTAGCCATGCGTAATGGCTCCGAAGGCAACCCAAATGTTATAAGAAAGTTGCCCAATAAAAGTTGGGCATCTTGTATCTTTTAAGCGCAGTCATGGTTAAAGGAGATTAATGATCCAAGGTGTGGCGCATGAGCATAGCGTCTTCGCGGGGAAAATCATAAAAATTGGGGCGGATGCCAATTGGCTTAAATCCTAGCTTTTGATAGAGGGAGATGGCAGAAACGTTAGAAATACGAACCTCAAGCATTAGCCAGTCTAGAGATAACTTATTTGATTCACTTAGCAACGCGCGGGTAAGCGCCTCCCCTGCACCATTGCGGCGCTCCTGTGGCAAGACTGCGACATTGGTAACGCTACCTTCTCCACAAATGTGCTCTAACCCGGCCCAGCCGATGACTGAACCGTCATTTTTGAGCGCAGCAAACATAACAGCATTTTCCTTAGCTAGTTCGTCAGTTAAGCTTTGCGCGCTCCAAGGCTGAGCAAAACAGGTTTTTTCAACCTCTGCAATCCCCGCAATGTGCTCTGATGTTACCTGCTGCACCATAAATTTCATGACTTATTTAGCCTCCAACCAGTTTTCGCCGATGCTCGCCTTGGCTACCATTGCCACTTTAAGCGACACGGCATTTTGCATCTCCTCTGTCAGAATGGCTGCGGCGCACTCAGCCTCGTCAACAGGGGCCTCAACAATTAACTCATCGTGTACCTGCAAAATTAGGCGAGCGCGAAGTTTTTCTTTTTTTAGCCGCGCAAACACCTTAACCATCGCCAACTTTATAATGTCTGCAGCAGTACCTTGAATGGGGGTGTTCATAGCCACACGTTCGCCAAACGCTTTGGTAATGCGATTGGTGGCAGCAAGCTCTGGCAACGGGCGGCGGCGGCCAAACAGCGTTTTAACATAGCCGTTTTCTTTTCCATAATCAATCGTTTTCTGCATATACTCCCGCACACCCTGGTATGTGGCAAGGTAACTCTTAATATAGCGGTCGGCCTCCGCCACCGAGACGCCAATATCCTGAGAGAGCGAAAAGGCCCCGATTCCATAAACGATGCCAAAATTGACGGCCTTTGCGCTGGAACGCATCTGTGGGGTGACAAAAGCCTCTGGCATATCAAACACCTGAGCGGCGGTTTTGGTGTGAATGTCCTCGTCGTGCTTAAAAGCGTCAATCATGGCGGCGTCATCTGCGATATGCGCCAACACGCGCAACTCAATTTGAGAATAGTCTGCATCAACCAGTAAGCAGCCCTTGTCCGCCACAAAAAATCGGCGCAGGCGGCTGCCGCGTTCAGTGCGCACCGGAATGTTTTGCAAATTCGGCTCGGTGGAGCTGATGCGCCCCGTACGGGTTTCGGTTTGCCTGAAAATAGAACGCACCCGGCCATCGCTGTCAAGCTGTGCGAGCAATCCCTCTACATAAGTCGACTTGAGTTTGGCCAGCTTGCGATAGGACAAAACATCTTCTACGATTGGATGCTTATTTCTTAAAGAATCAAGCGTGTCAGCGTCGGTGGAATAACCACTCTTGGTTTTGCGTTTTGCGGGTAAGCCTAGACGGTCGAACAGCACCTCGCCCAATTGCTTTGGAGAGTTGATGTTGAACTCTCCGCCCGCGAGGTAATAGATGCGCTGAGTCAGCTCCGCGATATCGGTGTCTAAGTCGCAGCCAAAAGATTTTAGACCTTCTGAATCCAGCGCGAAGCCAAGTGTTTCCATAGAGGCCAACACGCGGGCAAGAGGTTGTTCAATGTCCACAAGCAACATTTCCATCTCTTTTTCGCGGATTTCTTCACGTAACTGCTCACATAAGGCGGGCAGTACCTGAATATCTTCCAGCAAAGCAGACAGATCTTCAGAAATGCCATCTGGTAAATCAAAACTTTGGCGGACAAGAGTTCGTCCGCTGCAAAGTGTGGCAATCGAGTAACTACTGGCCAATGGCGAAAGCAGATAGCCGGCCAGAATGGGGTCAAACTTAACGTCGATACCCTCGAGCCCCTTTAGATAAAGGTAACGGTACCAGTCCTTACTGTTGGGTAACGTCAGCTGGGCATTACATTTAGAAAGGTCAGCCAACAGCGCCTCTAGTTCAACGCATTCGGTGTTCAACAGCGCAAGGCTGCTGCCCAAAATAGCCACGGTGGTAGGCTTATTGTCAGAAAAATGAAGATACACAATTAGGCTATCTTCTGAAAAAAGTGCACGCGTCTTGTCCGCGTCGTTGACCGACACAGGAACAGCAGCGGTTTCAGGCTGCAGAGCAGCCGTAGACGCGTCAGAATTGATAGCTGGTGGTGACAATTTTAAACGTGTGATGATTGACCGCAACTCGAGCCGGTCAAGCAAGCCGTAAAGTTTATCGTTTTGCGGCGGGGTAGAAATAAGATCATCTAACGTCTTGCCAAGCGGTACTGCGCAATTAATTTCGGCCAGAACGCGGCTTTGATAGGCGCTGTCGCGGCCGTCGATAAGTTTTTGACGCACGCCCTTTTTTATTGCGGAGTCATCTATATTCTCATATACGCCGTCGAGCGTTTTAAAAGAAGCAATTAGAGAAAGAGCGGTCTTCTCCCCTATTCCTGCTACGCCGGGGATGTTGTCGGATGTGTCGCCCATCAGTGCCTTTACATCGATCATCTGATTGGGTGAAACACCGTACTTTTCTTGAATGGTTGCCTCATCGATGACTTCTGCTCCGGATTGACCGCCACGCGTGAAGGCCAAGCGAACCGTTACGCCGCCGCCGATGAGCTGAAAACTGTCGCGGTCACCTGTGGCGATGATGCATTCACATCCACTGCTTCGGCAGTTGGTTGCAAGTGTACCGAGAATATCGTCGGCCTCATACCCTTCAATTGACAGAATCGGATATCCCAAGTAGCCGAGCAGCTCTTTAAGCGGCTCAAGCTGTTGTGCCAGTTCTTCAGGCATGCCTTTGCGCTGGGCCTTATAGCCATCATATAGCTTGTGACGAAAAGTTGGTGCTTTGAGGTCAAACGCAAAGACAACAAGGTCGGGGTTAACCTCTTCACATATTTTGAACAGAATATTTAAAAAGCCGTAGATACCGTTAGTAAACAGTCCTTCGCGCGTAGTGAGCGGGCGGACACCGTAATAAGCGCGGTTAAGGATACTGTTGGAATCGACTGCGAGGAGTTTCATTTTTGTCTCCCTTCAAGGTTGTGCTATGAAATGATTAAGATTGGCTTGTCCAGAAAAAGGCTGTTACTGCGTTTCGCAGTAAGCCTTGGGTATTATTGGTATAATAGTTACTCAGCAGTTATTATACCACAAAAAACTGTCGATGTACCAAAAATTTCTGCATTAATAAAGGAAAATTAGTTGAAGGGGCACACTTCTTTTGCTAAAATAGAAAGACTTAATAGAGGGGAAATCTTTAATGAAAATTTCGACGATTGAAATAAATGGGTTTGCTGCGTTGGCACCGATGGCAGGCGTAGCGGATCGCGCTGTGCGTACCATATGCCGGGCGCATGGCGCATGTTACACAGTGGGCGAGATGACCAGTGCCAAAGGCATTAGCATGGGCAGCAAAAAGAGTGCTGAGCTGCTTGAGGTAGACGATGCGCACCCTTTTGCGGTCCAGCTTTTTGGGGCCGATCCCGACTGCATACGTGAGGCAGCTCAAGTAGCGGCCGAGCGACGGCCTGATTTGATCGATTTGAATATGGGCTGTCCTGCGCCCAAAATCACTGGTGGCGGAGCGGGTAGTGCGTTGCTAAAGAACCTGACGCTTGCAGAAGAAATTGCGCGCGCTGCCGTTTTGGGCGCAGGAGGGATACCAGTAACGGCTAAGATTCGCCGAGGATATGATGCGGGTGATGATGTGGCGGTAGAAGCGGCGAAAAGGCTTGAGCAGGCAGGCGTGGTGGCGATTACGGTGCATGGCAGAACCCGCGCACAGATGTATGCTCCGCCGGTGGATTTGGACTGCATTGCAGCAGTTAAGGCGGCGGTTTCGGTGCCTGTAATCGGCAACGGCGATATTTTCACACCACAGGATGCAAAGCATATGTTTGATTATACTGGCTGCGACTTGGTGATGATCGGTCGTGGCGCGCTTGGCAACCCTTGGCTCTTTGATCAAATAAATGCGCTCATGCGCGGTGAAGCAGTTCCAGAGGTGCCGGCGCTTGAAACACGCCTTGAAATTATGCGGCAGGAAATTACACTTTTAATTAAAGACAAGGGCGAGAGCGTAGGGTTCAGAGAAGCCAGAAAGCATGTGGCGTGGTATATGACCGGGCTGCGTGGCGCGGCTCAGCTGCGCCGTATGTGCGGCGAAATTAGCGGATGGCATAATATTGCGGAAATCTGCGAAGTGACGCGGCAACTTAATAATCCAGAAGAACTTTGATTTGGTTACAGACCGCTTCGGCCTGCTGGCAGGTCATTAAACTTGAAAGCGGCAGAGAAAGCTCGCGTGCAAACAATGCCATGGCGTTGGGGAAATCTTGAGTATTCCAGCCTAGATTTTTATAGGCGGAAAACATTGGCAACGGCGGGAAATGCAGATTGCAGCAGATGCCGTCTTTACGAAGCGCGTCAAGCAAGAAGTCACGCTGATCGACCTTTTGCTCCGGCAACAGCGCCAGATAAAGGTGATAAGAAGACTGGTTACCGTGACGCAGCGCTGACCAATCCTCGGGCAGCATGCGGTCGTAAGTCTCACAGACCGCTTTACGGCGGGCAAGCATGTCGGCATAGCGCTTAAACTGAGACAACCCAATAGCGGATTGCAAATCTGAAAGATTTGCCTTGTGGCCGAAGTCGACGATGTCGTAGGTGGTGGCGCCGTGGTTTCGCTGCCATGCGTTTTTACTTTGCCCGTGTAAAATGCTGCGGTTGAGCGTGCGGTAAATGGCGGGGCTATCCGCGCTGGGAAATTTCCAAAGCAATGCGCCGCCCTCGGCGGTGGTAAGATTTTTGGTAGCGTGAAACGAAAAAACGCTAAAATCCGCCAGCGCGCCGCTGTTTCCTGACGAACAAGAGGAACCGAGCGAGTGCGCCGCGTCAGCGATGACGACGGGACGACCCAGCGGGATAAGTCCTCCGGAAAATGGACGACAAACCGATTCACACACCAACTTTATAGCAGGATAGTCACAGAGCGTGCCGCCGATATCCACAGGGATGACCGCCGCGGTACGCGGAGTCAGGTGACGGGCGACGGTTTCGGCAGAGAGCAGAAAGCTGCCGGGTTCGCAGTCGACTAAAACGGGGGTGGCCCCAACGTGGATGACCGCTGCGGCAGTGGCGGAAAAGGTGTAGGCGGGCACGATAACCTCATCCCCTGCCCCCACACCACACAGACGAAGTGCGGCTTCCAACCCTGTCGTTGCGCTTGAGACACAAACGGCGCCGTCTGCACCAGTAAAAGCAGTTAACTCCCGTTCGAACTGTGCGGTGACGGCGCCAGTCGTCAGCCAGCCTGAACGCATAACGGCAAGAACGGCGTCACACTCCTCTTGGGTAATATCGGGTGCGGTAAACGGTATGTTCGGCATAATGCGCCTCCTGTTTAAAATTATAGTCTCCAACCTATCGATCAGCTAAAAAATGGAAAACACCGTATAAGTTATAAGATTTCAGGCAAGTTTATTTAGAGTCGATCAACTTTTGTATTTTGTGTTGTCATAAGTAATAATGCCGCAGTTTTGACACAATGGTGGTTTTGCATTATTGGAGCAAACGTGTTGTCCGACTGTTATACTTTTATGCGTTTTTTCAGCGTTACATGACGCTGATGATATATCAAATGTTTTATAAGGCACGCAAAAACCGAAAAATTACTAAAAAGCTGATAAATAAACAAAAAGTGCTTGACGAATTGGTTGTGATTGTGCTACGATACTCATACCTCGAAAAGGGTCTATTTTTTTGTGCCCAAAAAAGAGGACACACGAATTCCCTTGAGGGAGGCAAAAATCAATCCGTTTAACAGGAGGTGCCGAAAAATGCGAGTAAAAATTACTTTGGCCTGCACAGAGTGCAAACAGCGTAACTACAACACAATGAAGAACAAAAAGAACGACCCGGACAGACTTGAGATGAACAAGTACTGCAGATTCTGCAAGAAGCACACCGTTCACAAGGAAACCAAGTAGGAAAGAAAGGCAGGAGATCGAAATGGCAGAAAAGCCTGAGAAGAAGTCTATCTTTGCTCGGTTTAACAAGTTCTTCCGCGATCAGAAGAGCGAGGTCAAAAAGATTGTTTGGCCTTCAAAGAAGCAGGTGCTCAACAACACCGGGATCGTACTGATTGCCGTCACGCTCTTTGCGATTATGACTGGAGGATTCGATTGGATTCTCGGTATAATCGTTAAAACCGTGCTTGGCGCTTAAAGTCATGGAGGAACACAATGTCTGATTTAGCCAGATGGTATGTGGTTCACACCTATTCGGGTTACGAAAACAAGGTGGCCAGCAGCATTGAAAATGCTGTGGAAAACCGTAAGCTCCAGGATTTAATCTGCGAGGTTAGAGTTCCGAGCGAGATGGTTACCGAAATTAAGGACAATAAAAAGCGTGAGGTAGAGCGCAAGGTCTTCCCCGGCTATGTCCTGATTAAAATGGTCATGAACGACGAAACGTGGTATGTTGTGCGCAACATTCGCGGCGTCACCGGTTTTGTAGGCCCAGGCTCAAAGCCTGTTCCACTGACCGACGAAGAAGTGCAGCGTTTAGGCGTGGAGAAAAACGAAATCGAGATCAACTTCTCGGTTGGCGATAATGTTTCGATCATCGACGGCTACTTTGGCGGATTTATCGGAAGGGTCAACAGCATTGAGAAGGATAAAGGTCTTGTGCGCGTAACCGTTTCGATGATGGGCAAGGATGTGCCTGTTGAGCTTTCGCTCGAGCAGGTGTCTGCGCTCGTGTAGTATCTTAGCAAAACAAAAGCGATTGATTTCGCGAATAGGCTGTTTATGCGGCAGCCTGTGGGAGGGGCAATATGCCCCGCAAATTAACCACTAATTTTGGAGGTGCAAGTTAAAATGGCACAAAAGGTTGTAGGCTTTGTAAAGCTGCAGATTCCCGCCGGAAAGGCAACTCCGGCTCCCCCTGTTGGACCGGCTCTCGGTCAGCATGGCGTTAATATTATGGCATTCACCAAGGAGTTCAACGAGCGCACGAAGGGCGAAATCGGAATGGTTATTCCGGTTGTCATCACCGTTTATGCAGATCGTTCTTTTTCCTTTATCACTAAGACCCCACCCGCAGCAGTTCTGATCAAAAAGGCAATTGGAATTGAAAGCGGTTCGGGCGTGCCCAACAAGACTAAGGTTGGCAAAATTACCCGCGAACAGATTCGCCAGATCGCAACCACCAAGATGCCCGACCTCAACGCTGCGAATATCGAGACTGCCATGAGCATGATCGCCGGTACCGCACGTTCTATGGGCGTTGAAGTGATTGAGTAAGAAGGAGGATTTGCAATGAAGCGCGGAAAAAAATACGCTGAAAGTGCCAAGCTTGTCGAGGCACTTAAGCTCTATGAAACTGAAGAAGCATTGGACCTGTGCTTGAAAACCGGAAAGGCCAAGTTCGATGAGACCGTCGAACTGCACATCCGCCTGGGCGTTGACTCCCGCCATGCCGACCAGCAGGTTCGCGGCGCGGTTGTTCTGCCCAACGGCACTGGCAAAACCGTTCGCGTACTTGCATTCTGCAAGGGCGACAATGTTCAGAAGGCGCTGGATGCCGGCGCTGATTTCGCTGGCTCTGACGAGTATGTTGCTAAGATTCAGTCCGAAGGCTGGCTGGACTTTGACGTCGTTATTGCGACTCCCGACATGATGGGCGTAATCGGCCGTCTCGGTAAGGTTCTCGGCCCGCGCGGCCTGATGCCGAACCCCAAGGCAGGCACCGTTACTCCTGATGTTGCTAAAGCTGTTATCGAAGCCAAGGCTGGTAAGATTGAATACCGTCTTGACAAGACCAACATCATTCACTGCCCTATCGGCAAGGTATCCTTTGGCATTGAGAAGCTGCAGGAGAACTTTTCTGCACTGATGGGCGCTGTGGTCAAGGCTAAGCCTGCCGCAGCCAAGGGTCAGTACGTTAAGAGCTGCGTTGTCGCCACGACCATGGGCCCTGGCGTAAAGATCAACCCTTCTAAGTTCCAGGGAACCAACGCGCCTGCTGAGAAGTAATCAGCACAGGTTTTTATATGGTTTTAACGCCCCGCAGTTTTCTGCGGGGCGTTTTGATGAGATTAATCTTTATTTGGATATATCGGCGAAAACTGCGGTTGGGATAAGAACCGTTTTGCGACCCGCTTTCGTACTTTGATGCCCCTGATTGATTAAAGCTCGTTGGGGATTGCTCTTTCTCAGTTTTTGAAAAGAGCAACGCCTTTTTGTCAACATATGTATGCTATTAATTTTTATAGACTTGTTGACAAATAGATATTGTTGTGATATAGTTTTAATGTTGTCACGATCCAAAGACAGCAGGTGCGCTTTGCGCGTAAGGAATTACCGCCTGCCGAGGAATGAGTGCAAACCATGAAAATTTTGATGTGTTTGTGAAAGCTCCTTCCTGCGATTGTAGGGAGAGCTTTTTTGCTTTCTTCTTTGGACTTGATATACAAGTCATCACAGGAGGTGAATTAAATGCCCAGTGAAAAGATTTTAGCCAAAAAGCAGGAGGTCGTCTCTGATCTTGTGGTCAAGCTTCAGGAATCTGTCGCCGGTGTTCTCGTTGATTACAAGGGAATTACCGTTGCTGATGATACCAAGCTGCGTCGTGAGTTGCGCGAGGCGGGTGTTGACTACTTTGTTGTCAAGAACACGCTGCTTGAACGCGCTGCCGATCAGGTTGGCTACCACGATCTGAAGGACCATCTGTCCGGAACATCTGCACTTGCCGTCAGCAAAGAGGACGCCGTTGTCGCTGCCAAGATCCTGACCAAGTATGCCGACGCTTCCAAGGGAAAGTTCACGGTCAAGGCTGGCTTTGTCGATGGCGGTGTTATTGACGCTGCTAAGGTGTCAGAGCTCGGCAACCTGCCCAACAGAGAAGGCCTGCTTTCTATGTTGCTTTCCGCTCTTACCGGAAATCTCCGCGGTCTTGCTTGCGCTCTTAACAGCATCGCTGAAAAGAACGCTGAAGGCGCCCCCGCTGAGGCCCCCGCTGCTGAATAAGCAGCAACCAATTTTAAGAATATGTAATTAACAGGAGGTAAATGATCATGGCTTCTGAGAAGATCACTAAATTTGTTGAAGAAATCAAAACCCTGACCGTTCTTGAGCTCAATGAGCTTGTTAAGGCTATTGAAGAGGAGTTCGGCGTTTCCGCTGCTGCTCCCGTTATGATGGCTGGCGGTGCTGCTCCCGCAGCCGCTGCTGCTGAGGAGAAGACCGAGTTTGACGTAATCCTTGTTGAGGCTGGCGCTTCCAAGATGGGCGTTATCAAGCTTGTCAAGGACGCTTGCGGACTTGGCCTGAAAGAGGCTAAGGAGCTCGTTGATGGCGCTCCCAAGCCCCTTAAGACTGGTATTTCGAAGGCTGATGCTGACGCTCTTGCTGCCCAGTTCACTGAGGCTGGCGCTAAGGTTGAAGTTAAGTAAGAAGTTTTCTTTTCAAAAGCGCCTCCTATTATGGGAGGCGCTTTCCTTTTTAGATAGCGTCGGTGATGGTGTTATGCGAGAAAAGCCAGTGCGAGGCCTGAAAATCAACTAAAAATGAGGTAAAAATAATTATTTTTACCCAAAATATAAAGAAAAAACATAGTAGATGATTAACACACGCTATTTTGTATGAAAATTATAGAAAAAGTAATTTTAAGGCTTTGCAGTACCTTTAAAATGTACTATAATATTCTGTGATACTTTTATTAGATAAAGGTATAAATTGTGAAAGGGAGGGAACGCACTTTTATGATTAACCGCATAAAAATCAGAGTTCTTGAAGCTGCTTATACCATTGCGTCTCCCGAAAGCGAGGAGTATGTCCAAGCACTGGCGGCGGAGCTGGATGCTCAGGCACGTGCTCTGATGGATGTAGATGCAAAGCTTTCGCCCAATGCGGCCCTGATTCTTTGTGCTATGGGATATGCTGATTCTTTCCATAAGAGCGAACGATCAGCCGACCATATGCGCGCGCAGCTGACCGGATATCTTGAGGACGCATCTAAGGCACGTGCTGAGTTGGATGAGGCCAGACGTGAGATTG
This sequence comes from Candidatus Fimivivens sp., assembly GCA_034933525.1. Taxonomy (GTDB): domain Bacteria; phylum Bacillota; class Clostridia; order Oscillospirales; family Ruminococcaceae; genus Yanshouia. Next base: position 87,046 of record JAYFNI010000007.1, on the reverse strand, counting down.
AGAAACTGCGTCGACAGCTATCTGCTGGCGGGAAATAGATTTTTTTATCTAAGCGCAATAATCAGGAGGGTTTTATGACACTGCAAATAAAGCGGGTACGTTCCGAAGCGGTTCTGCCTGAGCGTGCGACACAAGGCGCAGCCGGGCTGGATCTCAGAGCGTGTACGAATGACGAAACCTGCATCATGCCGGGAGATACCGCGTTACTTCCCACAGGTTTGGCGGTTGCGCTACCAGAGGGAAGCGTGGGGCTGGTATTCGGCCGAAGCGGTCTTGGTATCCGTCATGGCATTGTGCCCGCCAATGCTGTTGGCGTCATTGATGCTGACTATCGCGGCGAAATCTTGGTCGGGTTGACTAACCATTCAGCGGAACCATATATCATTATTCCCGGCGACCGTATTGCGCAACTAGTAATTGTGCCTGTGCTGACACCGCCGATTGAGGAAGTTATGAATCTTTCAGATACTGCACGTGGTGAAGGCGGGTTTGGCTCTACCGGGAAGGAATGACATTAACGTGAAGCTTAAACGCAATCTTGTATTTTTGTTTTTCCTATTAGCCGGCATTATTCTTGGGGCACTATTAGCGTCTCTAGGGCAGCAAAATGCATTTTTAAGCTGGCTTGCCTATGGCAAAACGGTGGGAATATCGGTTTCAGATCCATTGATTTTAGATTTATCGATGCTACGTATGGCGTTTGGGTTGGAAATTGGTGTAAATGTTGCGCAGATTATTACGATAACCCTCTCGTTACTTATTTATAAAAGCGTTTCACAAAAGCTGTGACGCAAAGGAGCTCATAAACCTATGGCGTTGATTTTGGCTTCGGCTTCTCCAAGGCGGTTCGAATTATTAAAGCTTATTACTGAGGAGTTTTCTGTTGTGACTTCACAGGCGGATGAAACGCTTATGCCTAGCGTTTTACCACAGGAGGCGGTTATTCTGCTTGCGAAGCGAAAATCTGAGGTTGTGGCACGAAGATACCCTGACGACATCATTATTGGAGCGGACACCGTAGTCGCGCTGGACGGCAGAATTTTTGGCAAACCGAGCGATCACAATGAAGCGACTAATATGCTAAGAACACTTTCTGGCAGGACACATGAAGTATATACGGGTATTTGTATCTGGCACAAAGGCATGGCCGACTGTTTTTCTCAGGTGGCCAAGGTTTCTTTTGCCGAGATGGACGAGCAGGAAATTGCAGATTATGTAGCCAGCAATGAGCCGGACGACAAGGCGGGTGCTTATGGCATTCAGGGGTTGGGTGCGCGTTTTATTTCGCGCATTGAGGGGGACTATTACACGGTGATGGGGCTCCCTGTTCAAGCGTTATATCAGGCGCTGCGGCAAAAAGGTTTGCTGACGTCTCTATAAATAAAACTATCAGGACTATATTAAATGTCTTTAGATTTTAGTCTAGGAGGAAAAAACATGCTTTCTTTTTCCAAGGATATCGGCATTGACCTTGGTACCGCCAACACCCTTGTGTTTATGAAGGGCAAAGGCATTATTTTGCGTGAACCCTCGGTTGTGGCAGTGGATACTCGAAAGGACGAAGTGCTCTATGTCGGTCAGGAGGCCAAGGAGGTCATCGGTAGAACGCCGGGTTCTATCGTTGCGATGCGCCCGTTGAAGGACGGTGTTATTGCCGATTTTGATATTACTGCAAACATGCTCCAACGCTTCATCAAGAAGGTGTGTGGCAACTCCTTCTTCTCGCGCCCGAATATTGTTATCTGTATCCCTTCGGGCGTGACTGAGGTGGAACGCCGTGCTGTGCGAGAAGCTGCTGTGGCTGCGGGTGGAAGACGTGTTTCCATTATAGAAGAGCCTATGGCAGCGGCTATCGGCGCTGGGCTGCCCGTAGCAGAAGCAACAGGAAGCATGGTTGTGGATATCGGTGGCGGCACGAGTGAGGTGGCGGTCATTTCGCTGGGCGGTATTGTAACGGCGCGCTCGGTTCGTGTTGGCGGAGACGCTTTTGATTTTGCCATTATTCAATACATTAAGCGCAAGCACAACCTGCTTATCGGTGAACGTACCGCGGAACAGATTAAGATTGACATCGGCTCAGCCTTCCCCTATGAGGAAGAGGCTGTGATGGATATCAAAGGCCGAAACTTGGTTGATGGCTTGCCAAAAAATATTCAGATCACACCCAAGGAGATTCGAGAAGCACTAGCTGACTCTATTTCTTCAGTGCTTGACGCGATAAAAACCACCCTTGAGCGCACGCCTCCTGAGTTGGCGGCTGACATTATCGATCACGGCATTATGCTGACCGGAGGTGGCGCAATGCTCCGTGGGTTAGATAGGCTCGTTTCGAAAGAAACCGGTATCAACGTACTAATTGCTGAAAATCCGCTGGACTGCGTTGCTGTTGGAACCGGACGAGTGCTCGAAGACATTGACCGCTTGCGCGACGTGCTTTCTAACGGCGAGGACAAGCGCTGATAAGAGAGACTGACACGCCCGCGCTTAAAACAACGATCATCCGAGGCAGGGGCAGGGGCGTAGCTTGCGGCCTTGTTTCTGCCTGTTTTCTTTATACTTTCGGCATTTTAAGGAGGTGACTGCATGGAAGACTTTTTTAGGAGCCGCCATTTTAAGATTTTAGCTTTGCTTCTAGCGCTGGTGTTTGCTTTTACACTTCGCGCTGCGCACACAGGAACGGCCATTCCGATGATTTCACAGGTAACTGCATGGTTGTTAACGCCCTTTCAGCGCGCCAGCGCACAACTGACCTACAGTGTGGATGATGCTGTTAGTGAATATTTCTCGGGGCCGCGGCTTGCGGACGAAAACGACCAACTTCGTGCTGAAAACGCCGATCTGCGCAGTCAGCTTGTTGAGTATGATCGACTTAAAGCTGAGAATGATCAGCTGAAAAATTATCTGGAGATTAAAGAAAAGAACCCAGACTTTGATTTTGAACCTGCGATGGTTATCGGCCGTGATGCGGCGGATAGGTTTTATTCCTTTACTATAGACAAAGGCAGTAGCGATGGTATTTCCAAGAACGACCCTGTGATCACACAAGAAGGATTGGTAGGCATTGTGCAGGAAGTGGGAATTACCCATTCGAAGGTGCTCACGATACTTGATGTAATGGTCGAGGTTGGTGCAATTAATGCTGGCACAAGAGAGATTGGTGTGACGACAGGGGAGCTTACGCTTGCTGAACAGGGCATGCTACGCCTTTCTTATCTGCCTCGAGAGTCAGCCGCAAAGGTGGGTGATCTCGTGGCCACAACCGGTGTGGGTGGGTTGTTTCCGAGAGAGCTGGTTATTGGAGTCATTAAGGAGATTATGCCAGATAGCAAGGGATTGTCACTTTACGCAGTGGTGTCACCACCTACCGATATCCGTGGCGTTCGCGATGTTCTGGTGATAAAGCACTTTGAGGGGCAGGCCTCTGCCGCGCAATAGGAGAATTATATTGGAACAAAAGACTCTTAGACTCTTTATATTGAAAAATATCATTTATACCGTTATTATTTTAGTTTGCTATATTTTGCAGGAGACCCCCCAGTTTCTGGCCATTGGGAATATACGGCCGATTTTGGTTATTTCGGTCATTGCGGCAATTGCAATGATTGAGGGCGAATTTGCGGGGGGGCTTTTCGGCTTATTCGGCGGCGTTTTGTGCGACACCGCCGCTTTTCATATATTTGGCGTAGCGCCGCTTTTTTTCCTTATACTAGGCTGTGCATGCGGGCTATTGGTGATTTATCTTATTCAGCCGAACGTTAAAACAGCCTTCTTACTTTGCGGCGCATTTGCACTTATCTATGGCGTGATTGCACATTATTTAATTTATGGTATTTGGGGTTATGCGGGGGCAAACCGTCTACTTGTAATTAAAACGCTGCCTGGCGCAGTTTATACTGCGGTGTTTGGAATGGCGGCCTTTTTGCTTGTAAAACGGATTCATGACTGGTTTGAAGAGAAAGCTATGGAATGATTGAGCGTTTCTTTAAATAAAGGGGGTGCGGGTGTGAAAATTCCACAGGAAAAGCTCCGGCTGATTACGCTAGGTGTCGTAGTATGGATGGTGTTTAGTTTATTTTTGTTCAGACTCGCACAAGTACAAATTGTTTCGGGTGCCGATTATCTGGCGAAGCAGCAACAGGGCAGCAGCCGAACACAGGTTATTAAGGCGCCGCGCGGTGAGATTGTGGATAGGCAAGGCCGTCCGTTTTCCTATAATGACGCCTGCTACAACTTGGTGTTTGATCGTGCACTGGCACCCGAGGGTAGTGAAAATGAAACCATACTGAAGTTAATCGATGTTCTGCGCAGTGCCAACGAGCAGTGGATTGACAACCTACCGCTTAACGTAACGGATGCCGGTGTGACTTTTTCTGAGGATAGCGATGCGGTTGCGCGGTTGCGCAAGCATCTTGGCACCAACAGTTATACGGAGGCAGATGATGTTTTCTACTGGCTGCGGCAACGTTATCATTTGACAGCAGAGCCTGATGATTCTAATGCAAGCTGGGTTAAAGATCTGACGCCCGAAGCGATGAGCTGGCTGCAAGGATTGACAGACGCACAGGCACGTGATATTGCCGGTGTACGCTACGAGATGGAGCGAAAGGGATATTCGCTGTCGGTGCGGTATACCTTTGCTGAGAATATCTCATTGCAAACAGCAGTTCTGATACGACAGATGAGTAATTCTATTCCCGGCGTTGAGGTGGCAGAAACTGCACGGCGCGGATATATTGACGGTGATTTGGCACCACATATTATCGGGCGAATTGGTGCAATTTTTGCTGATGAGCTGGAGAGCTATCTCTCTCAGAACAAGGGCTATACCCGCGACGACCTTGTGGGTAAGGAAGGTATTGAACGCGCGTTTGAATCGACACTTCGTGGCGTTGACGGTGTGCGCAGAATTGATTTAGACGCCTCTTATCACGTAGTGGATATTACTGAAGAGCAGGCAGCAGTACCTGGCAATACGCTGGTGCTAACTATTGATAAAGACATTCAGCGCACTGCCAGAGATGCGCTTATTAAGGAAATAAAATACCTCAATGAAAATGCTCCAGAGGGCCAGGGCAGGGAGGCTAATGCCGGCGCGGTTGTAGCAATAGACGTTAAAAACTCTGAAGTGTTAGCGGCGGTTACCTATCCCTCATATAACCTTGAAACTTACTCTGAGGATTACGCTAAGAATGCTTCGGATGAGCTATATCCGTTTTTAAATCGTGCTTTTGCAGGTATTTATGCGCCGGGTTCCTGTTTTAAACCTGTGGTTGGAACCGCTGGAATGGCCGAGGGTATTATCACGCCCACCACGACAGTCAACTGCCAGCGTGTTTATACTTTCTTGCCGACATATCAACCGACCTGTCTGAGCTTTCACGGGCCGCTAACGGTTGCGGAGGCGCTGCGTGTTTCGTGCAACATCTTTTTCTACGACACAGGTAGACAGTTAGGTATTGCCCGTATCAATAAATATGCACAAGCACTGGGCTTGGGTGTCCCGACAGGCATTGAGTTGACTGAGGCAAAGGGTACCCAGTGTGACCCGAATACGGTGTATCCCGGTGACGTTTTACAAGCGGCGATAGGCCAGCTTGATAATGGCTATACACCTGTGCAGCTTGCAAACTATTGTGCGACTCTTGCACGGCGCGGTGTGCGAATGAAGTTATCTTTGGTGAGATCGGTTTCATCTTATTATGATTGGAAAGATACAATTTCCACCCATTCCCCAGAGGTAGCAAACTCCCTGGATGTGGATCCATCGGTTTTCGACTCGATTATTGGCGGTATGGTTATGGCGTCTCACGATGTGCACGGAACGGCCTACCGTTATTTGGGTGATTATCCTTTTACGGTAGCTTCAAAAACGGGCACACCCCAGACAAATGAATTTCCCAACTCGACCTTTATCTGCTTTGCACCTGCCGAAGATCCCCAGATTGCGATTGCAGTGGTTATCGAAAAGGGTTGGCATGGTTATACCGGTGCGCCGGTTGCACGAGCAGTACTTGATTCCTTCTTTTTCCCAAATAAGGCGGAGAATGCACAGAACCAACAAGATAATGCGGCTGAAAGTGCAACCGATAGCAGCGAGGGGTCTGCTGTACAGCCCAATGCAGAAATACCGAACCTCTAAGCGGAAAAGTGGTATAAAATTCTCAGAAATTTTGCTTTTTTACCTGAACAATGTCTGGTCAGCAGCTTATTTTTATGATAAGATTGGACAATAGGGGGATTGAAATGTCAAATGTTCTGGTCGTAACATCGGGCAAGGGCGGAACCGGAAAAACCACTGTTTCGTATTTGCTGGCGCAGGCGCTCTGCCGTCGCCATAAAAATGTGTTGCTTCTGGAGCTTGATAGCGGTTTGCGCGGACTGGATCTGATTATGGGTGTATCAGATAAAATCGTCTACGACCTGTCAGACGTTTTGTCGGGGCGGTGTAAGCCGGTGAAATCTATCACAATCTGCAATGTTCCCCAGGGTAATCTGCATTTGATTCCTGCGCCGGTGGACCGGCATTTTGTACCCGACCGTACCAGTTTGACGGCATTGCTTAAAGGACTGGCGGGCTGTTATGATTATTTGATACTGGATACCTCCGCAGGGTTAGGACGCGGTTTTGATGTTGCATGTTCGGTTTGTAACAACGCGCTGATTGTTTGCACTGCCGACCCAGTCTCAGTACGAGATGCTGCCAAGGCGGCGCAAATATTGCAGGGAAAAAAGCCCAGACTGGTAATTAATAAGTTTTTAAGGCACATACTATCTAAGGATTTGCCTGATCTGGATGCGGTAATTGACCATGTTGGCGCACAGTTGATTGCGGTTATTCCGGAGGATCCGCTGGTGGAGCGACTGCTAGCCAAGGGCGAATCACTGCCGCCAAGTAGCTTGGCTTGGCGGGAAGTTGAAGACATGACTAGACGTATTTTGGGTGAAAGAGTGAGACTTAATGTTGAGCGCTTGAGATAAAGCGGCAGCATAAGATGGAGGATGGGTATGAATATCGCATTAATAGCACATGATTCTAAAAAAGAGCTGATGGTACAGTTTTGCATTGCGTACAGTGGCATCCTCAGTCAGCACAATATCTGTGCAACCGGTACAACCGGAAAACTGGTGGCCGAGGCAACCGGCCTACGCATTTTTAGGTTCCTTTCGGGTGAGCAGGGTGGCGACCAGCAGATTGCTGCGCGCATTGCCTGTAACGAAATCGACCTATTGCTGTTTCTAAGAGATCCGCTTACCATGAAACCGGGTGAGCCGGATGAGGCGAATTTGATTCGTCTGTGCGACGTACACTCTATACCCATGGCAACAAATATCGCCACCGCCGAGGCATTGATTCATGCGCTGGAGAAGGGCGACCTTGATTGGAGAGATATTGTCAACCCCAAGCGATGAATTAACTGTGGTTTCTAAATAGATTAAAGACATTGAAGCGGAAGCAGTATTCTGTCAGCAACGTCTACAGAGAAGGGGTCGCCCCAAAGCGTGATGCGATGGGTCTAAGGCTGAGAGCCCCGCCGTAAGGACAGAGGAAGGACATCCGCCGAGTTGAAAGTGCAAAACGCTTTTCGCCTGCTCTGCGTTATAAGAGCGCCTGTTGAGATGAACGAACCGCCATTGCTATGTCGTTCAAACGAGGGTGGCACCGCGTGGAATTTTCCCCGCCCCTTTGCTGATTGGGGCGGGGTATTTTATATTTACATCCGCCTTTAAAACCGGATACCATAAGTAGAAAAAGATAGAACAATACGATAAGGAGATTGATTTTATGAAACCGCTCACTTCTGCCCCAAAAGGGACACAGGACGCCCTGCCCAGCGACATTACCCGCTGGCACTATATTGAGCGCACGGCGCTAGATATTGCCGAGCGTTATGGCTTTTTTGAGATGCGCACCCCCACGTTTGAGCATACTGAGCTGTTTAATCGTGCTGTGGGCGATACCACCGATGTGGTGCAAAAAGAAATGTATACCTTCAACGATAAAAAGGATCGCTCTATAACGCTGCGCCCCGAGGGTACGGCGGGTGTTGTCAGAGCAGCGATAGAGCACAATCTGTTGGGCGGGCAGCTGCCGGTCAAAGCCAGTTATGTTATCAGTTGCTTCCGTTATGAAAAGCCTCAGGCAGGCCGCCTGCGCGAGTTTCACCAGTTTGGCGTGGAATCACTGGGCTCCCCTTCGCCAGCTTCTGACGCTGAAGTGATTGCACTGGCTAATCAGCTTCTGCAAACATTGGGCGTGAGTAAAATTAAGCTGTTTATCAATTCTATTGGCTGCAAACATTGCCGACCTGCCTATCAGGTTAAGCTTAGAGAGTATTTTTCATCTCACAAAGAAAAGCTTTGCGAGACTTGCCTGACTCGCCTAGAGACCAATCCTTTACGGATTATCGACTGCAAAAGTCCAATTTGCAAGGAAATCGCCGCCCAAGCGCCCAAGATGATTGATCACCTCTGCCCCGAGTGTGAGGAACATTTTGCTGAGCTGCGCGAGCGGCTGGAGGCGATGGGCATCAACTATGAGATAGACCCCGACATTGTACGTGGGCTGGATTATTACTGCCGCACCGTCTTTGAGTTTGTCACTGAAGCTATCGGCGCACAAGGAACCGTTTGTGGCGGCGGACGGTATGACGGGCTGATTGAGGAGTTGGGTGGCCCAACACTACCCGGCGTGGGCTGGGCCATGGGGTTGGAGCGTTTGCAACTCGTTATGGCGGCATCAAACGCCGAGACCCCTGCTCCGCTGCCCTGCGAGCTATTTATTGCGCCAATGGGTAGGGCGGCATCGATTGCAGCTGGAACGTTGGTGCAAAAGTTGCGCGCCGAGGGCGTTTCGGCTGACTGTGAAACGATGGGCCGAAGCTTAAAGGCGCAGATGCGTTATGCAGATAAGCTGGGCGCAGTTTACACTATGGTGTTAGGCGACAACGAGCTAGCGGAATGCAAGGCGACCATCAAAGAAATGGCGACCGGCAATACCGCAGAAATTACGCTGGGCGATGATTTTGCCAACGAATTTATTAAGCTCTCGCTGCAGCGGTGCATTAGCGACGTAGCGGATGCTGCTGCAAAATTATAATAGTAAACAGAAGATTTGACGGATAAAAGGAGTAATGGCAATGGCAGACTTTATGAACGGTTTGAAGCGTACCGCTTACTGCGGTGAGGTTTCGACCGATATGATTGGCAAAGAGCTAGTATTGGCAGGCTGGGCGGCCAAGCAGCGTGATTTGGGCAACCTTGTCTTTATTGATCTGCGCGATCGCACTGGTATCGCACAGCTTGCATTTGATGACTCGACCAATCGTGAAACTTTTGAGAAGGCTTCTTCAGTGCGCTCGGAATATGTGCTGATGGCCAAGGGCGTATTGCGCCGTCGTGAGTCGGTAAATAAGGACATTGCCACCGGCGAGGTAGAGCTATATGTATCTGAACTGCGGGTGCTGGCGGTCAGTGAGACTCCGCCATTTGACATTAAGGACGGCATTAAGACCAATGAAGAGCTACGCTTGCGCTACCGATATCTTGACCTGCGCCGCAACGAGCTGCAGTCAGCTATTTTGATGCGCCATCGTATCGTTAAGCTGGTACGAGACTATTTTGACAAAAACCGATTTGTTGAAATTGAGACGCCAATTCTTATGAAGCCCACTCCTGAAGGTGCACGTGACTATCTGGTGCCTTCGCGCGTGCATCCTGGTAAGTTTTACGCATTACCCCAGTCGCCGCAGCTTTATAAGCAGATTTCGATGCTAGCAGGCTTTGACCGCTATATGCAGATTGCCCGCTGTTTCCGCGACGAGGATCTGCGTGCAGACCGTCAGCCGGAGTTTACGCAAATCGATATTGAGATGTCTTTTGTGGATGAAACGGACGTGCAGACTGTCAACGAGGGCTTGATGAAGGATATCTTCAAAGATATCATGGGTATGGAGCTGGAACTGCCGTTGCGCCGAATCACTTATAAAGAGGCGATGGAACGCTTCGGATCGGACAAGCCAGACACCCGCTTTGGGTTGGAACTGCAAAACATTTCGGATATTCTAAACGGCACTGAATTTGCTGTGTTCAAGGGCGCTTTAGAGGCCGGTGGCAGCGTGCGTGCTATTAATGTCAAGGGTGCGGCGGCTACTCTTTCGCGCAAGGAGATTGATAAACTGGCAGATGTCGCCAAGTTGTTCAAGGCTAAAGGCCTCGCATTTACCCGCGTGACCGAAGATGCACAATCCTCTTCGTTTGAGAAGTTTCTCACTGAGGCGGAAATCAAGGCCATTCACGAACGCATGGATATAAAGACCGGCGACGTGCTACTGGTGGTGGCTGACCCGCGCGACAGCGTTGTGTTTGCAGCACTCGGCGCACTGCGTCTGAACCTTGCTAAGCGGTTGGCGCTTATTCCTGAGAATACCTACGATTTGCTGTGGGTTACCGATTTCCCACTGTTTGAGTATGATGCTGACGAGGGCCGCTACTACGCGATGCACCACCCCTTTACTTGCCCGAATTTTGAGGACTTAGACAAGATGGAATCGGATTTGGGTGCGGTGCGTGCCCGCGCGTATGACCTCGTTCTCAACGGGACCGAGCTGGGCGGTGGATCCATTCGTATTTCTGATCCAGCTATTCAGAGAAAGATGTTTGCAGCACTGGGTATGAGCGAAGAGGAGGCTAACGACAAGTTTGGCTTCCTGCTTGAGGCATTCAAATATGGCGTTCCACCTCACGGCGGCATGGCCTATGGCCTCGATCGGCTTGTGATGCTGCTTTTAAACAAAGAGAGCATCCGCGATGTTATCCCCTTCCCCAAGGTGCAGAACGCCAGCGAACTGATGACTGCCTGCCCCACCCATGTTGATACTAAGTCTCTTGATGAGCTTTCAATTGCCGTGGTACGCGAGGAAGAATAGTACCAATACCACAAAAATAAAAAGGCAGCCATGTGGTTACGATAACCATTATGGCTGCCTTTTTCAATCTAGTTACATTGTACTCAAAGTTTATTTATTTGAAAAAGCGTGCGCAACTTGTGCGCACGCTTTTAACTTTAATTAATTATGAGGAGATATGACGGAATTAACCAATGGTAACCATCGCGTCTCCGGAATTAACCGAAGAACCTTCCTTTACAGCGACAGAAGTTACGGTGCCATCGCAAGGCGCAAAAATTTCGTTTTCCATCTTCATGGCCTCAAGCACCAGCAATACCTGACCGTTCGTGACCTTGTCACCCTGTTTGACCAGCATCTTCAAAACGGTGCCGGGCATGGGGGCGTTCACTGCTTTACCAGCAGCGGGGGTAGCAGGTGCCGCGACAGGAGCAGGGGCAGGAACTGCGGCGGGCGCAGCCGCACGAACGGGCGTAGAAACAGGAGCAGCAGTACCGGCTGCTGAAACCGACAACACCTGGGCAGAACCCTGGCTGACTTCTACCTCATAATCTTTTCCGTTGAGGGTAACGACATATTTCATTGATGTTAAACCTCCCTATTACATTGCCGTAATCGACTTAAAGCGCAACGCAGCAGGGTTTTGGCCCAGCTCATTGCAAAGGATGGCGATGATCATGGCCGCGGTGGGCTCATCTACGCCGGAAAGTAAAACCTCGCCGCTGGAAGTAGCCGGAGCGGCGGCAACGGGCGAAACAGACGTTGCCGGCATAGCAACGTATGCTGGTGCGGCAGGCGCAGACGCTGAAAAGGAAGGGTCTCCATACAACGCGACAGCCTTGTTATAGGCTTCCATGTCGCGTTCATACTTTTCCATCGCAATTCTATAGTCTTGTTCACGTTTATGAAGCATGAAAAGAATTAGAAATCCGACAGCGCCGAAAAGAATAAGAATACCAAAGATAGCAGAGCTACTCATAATACACCCGCCCCCTGACTAATCTATTCTCCGCACACTGTACTTGACAGCAGCGGGTTTCTTGTCAGCGGCAATGGCGGCAGTGATGGCGGCAGCAACAGCGGCAGCCTCAACAGGGTTATCGCGGTGCTCAAAATATTTTTCGGCAAGCTGTGGGAACACCAGATAAGAAAGGACATCTTCGTCACACTTGGCCTTAGCGCCAAGTTCTTTCTTGGTAGCCTCAAAAGCGGGAGAAAGGCTGTCGGCAAAGCGTGCGGTAGACGGCTTGACATCGCCAAGAACCTTCTTAATGATCTCGGGGTTAACCTCACCGGGTGCACGACCATATTCGCCGCGCAGATAAGCGCGAACCTCATTGGAAACCATCTTATAACGCTCACCGGCCAGTACGTTCATAACAGCCTGAACGCCAGTGATCTGACTGGTCGGAGTAACCAGCGGAGGATGACCGAGGTCTGCCTTTACGCGCGGGATTTCTGCGAGAGCTTCGTCAAACTTGTCCAGTGCATTCTGCTGCTTAAGCTGAGCAATCAGATTCGAGAGCATGCCACCGGGAACCTGATAAATGAGCGCGTCAGTGGTTGTGCCCAATACATAAGGATCAAGCAAACCGGATTGAATCGCGGCTTTCTGAACAGGGACAAAGTGGTCGTTAACCTTCTTGGCTGCCATATCATCGATATCGATCTGATAGCCCAGCTGGCGCAACGAGTAAACCATGCTTTCTGTTGCGAATTGGCTTGTTCCACCCGACATGCTTGAAATGGCAGTGTCGATGATATCAGCACCGGCTTCAACAGCCTTTAAGAGGGTAAGCGGTGCAATACCTGTGGTACAGTGGGTGTGTATGGCGATAGGAAGATTGACATTTTCTTTAAGCGTCTTGACCAGGTCATATGCCTCCTGCGGGCCCATGATGCCAGACATATCCTTAATGCAGATGGTGTCGCAGCCCATGTCGCGCAGCTGATTGCCCAGCTCGGCATATTTTTCAAGAGTATGAACGGGGCTGATGGTAAAGCAAATGGTGCCAGATGCAATCGCACCATATTTTTTTGTGGCTTTAATGGCAACCTCAAGATTGCGCGGATCGTTGAGTGCATCAAAAATGCGGATAATATCGATGCCATTTTTGACTGAGCGCTCAACAAACTTTTCGACTACATCGTCGGGGTAGGGTTTGTAGCCCAACAGGTTCTGACCGCGAAGCAGCATTTGCAGCTTAGTGTCTGGAACAGCCTTACGGATTTTGCGCAGCCTCTCCCACGGATCTTCGTTGAGGTAACGAAGACAGGTGTCGAAGGTGGCGCCGCCCCAACATTCAATAGAGTAGTAGCCTACCTTATTGATGGTAGAGAGGATTTCTTCAAAGTCAGAAAACGGCATTCTTGTTGCAATCAGAGATTGCTGCGCGTCTCTGAGAACAGTTTCAGTGATTCCAATTTTTCTCATTCTTTCATTTACCTCCTGCTGGCATTTGCAAATTTTTAGTGTAAGACCCTGCTTATATTTCCTGTTTATTGTACCATAACAAGCATAAGCATTCAAGTAAATGAAAACGATTTTCGCAATACTGTATGCTTATAATAAAGGGATTGAATCAAATGCTGTCATCTTTATGCACATAGCCTTTAAAGCGGTATAAAGACTTGATTTCGATCATTGCATCTAGCAGAATGCCATCGTTTAGATATTGCTCTGAAAAGACGGTCCCCCGCGCTCGTAGCTCACCTAAAAGCCCACCCTCGCTGTAGGGAAGTAACAATGTCATGCGCGTATGGGATGGCGTGAGCAACTGCCCGATACGGGTGAGCAACAGGTCAAGGCCAAAACCGGTTTTGGCGGAAATTAGGCAGGTGTTGTCATTGAGTGAAATAGGCGTTTGTGCAATAAGGTCGCATTTATTAAGCACGTTTAAAACAGGAATTTTTTCAGCCCCAATTTCTGAAAGCAAAGACTGAGTGACTGCTATTTGCTCCGACGCATCGGCTGCCGAAATGTCACAAATATTTAAAATTAAGTCGGCAAATGCCGCTTCTTCAAGCGTGGAGCGAAAAGCATCCACCAGCATGTGAGGCAGGCGACGCACCAAACCCACGGTGTCGATGAGCATGACCTGACGGCCGTCTGGCAGTGCTAGGGCGCGTGAAGTGGGATCGAGCGTGGCAAACAACATATTTTCAGCCAGAACACCTGCGTCGGTGAGCGCATTTAACAGTGTGGATTTGCCTACGTTAGTATAACCCACGATGGCCACCGAGATCACCTCATCTTTACGGCGGCGTGCGCGTAGCAAACCACGGCGGCGGCTGACTTCCTCCAACGCTTTTTCAAGCGTGGCAATGCGACGGCGGATATGGCGGCGGTCACTTTCAAGCTTTGTTTCACCCGGGCCGCGTGTTCCGATGCCACCACCGAGTCGCGAAAGGCCCTTGCCCTGCCCTATCAGGCGTGGCAGGCGGTATTTTTGTTGTGCCAGCTCAACTTGAAGACGCCCCTCAGCCGAGTGAGCACGCTGGGCAAAAATATCTAGAATAAGCATGGTGCGGTCAATAACACGACACTCAAGTGCATCGGAGATATTCGATAGTTGGCTGCCAGACAATTCACAGTCGAATATCACGAGATCAATTTGTTGGTTTTGAACGTAAAGCGCCGCCTCGGCCAGTCTGCCGGAGCCTATGCAGGTCGCGGCATCAGGTGCTTCGCGTTTTTGGATAAGGGTTCCAACCGTATCAGCGCCTGCGGTATCCGCTAATTCAGAAAGTTCATCCAGCGAAGATTCGGCGTCATATTCGCCAGTGTCGAGTGCGATAAGCAGTGCGCGCTGCCTTGGCAATTCATTTGTTTTTTCGGTCATAGACTACTCCATTCAAAAAGGCCTGCTTTTTGCAGTCTTTTCCGTTGATGTGAAAAACAGGGAATGGCTTAAACATGCGGTTCCCAGCCAGGATAGGTATCTTTTCCCAAGTGGCCAAAAGCCCCCTAATAGGGGTAACCTTCCATTGATTTGACTTACGCTATATTATACACTTTTTAAAGACAAAATCACAAGAGGCGCAAGTTTGTTTGTGCTTCTCTATCAAAAAAAGGAGTGTTCCTATGAATATCAAGGTACTGGGATGCCAACCTCTACGCCGTGAGCTTTATGCGCTTGCCTCAATTTCTCCGCACGAAGTGGTGCTTGATTTTATCTCTACAGACAGTTCGCCGGAGTTTATTCAACAAAA
The DNA here is from genome assembly GCA_034933525.1 of Candidatus Fimivivens sp. Taxonomy (GTDB): domain Bacteria; phylum Bacillota; class Clostridia; order Oscillospirales; family Ruminococcaceae; genus Yanshouia. Next base: position 71,930 of record JAYFNI010000007.1, on the reverse strand, counting down.
AATTGATGACGAGAAACAGGCGGACTTCATTGTGCTTGCAATAGGCGAATGTGCGGCACAAGGGCTTTGTTCCTCTGACCGGCCGTTAGCTATCGCGCGCGTACATAATTGTGCACATCTGCTGCTGGGCAGCACCGAGCGCTACCACAAAGCTTTTTCCGAAAACGAAGACGCCCCCTGTTGGCAAATGATACCCCAGTGCCAAAAGTGTATGCCTCGCCGCGGTGCGCCATGTGTCGTAGCAAGTGCGCTGACCAGTACTTCAAACCTTTTATTGAAATCGGGAGTTCGAGAGTATGTGGCAGATCTTACACTGCTCAAGAAACTACTCAATGGCGAATGGGACGATGATATTATGATTGTTTCACCGTATAGTCGCATAGTATCTGATCCGGTGGATATTCTATCGGTTGAACCGGTGTAAGGCTAAAAAGGGCATAAAAATCATAAAAGAGTCTTATGAGCAATTTTCGTGTAAAATTTTCTTTTTAAATTTCGGATTTTGCCTTGACAGATCGTGATGGCTCTGTTACAATTAGTAACGCTGTACACGGCGGCTTAGCTCAGTTGGCTAGAGCATTCGGTTCATACCCGAAGTGTCATAGGTTCAAATCCTATAGCCGCTACCAGTTATAAAAGCCCTTAGCGTTAAGGGCTTTTATAAATCTGGCCCGTTGGTCAAGCGGCCTAAGACACCGCCCTTTCACGGCGGTAACACGGGTTCGAATCCCGTACGGGTCACCAGGTGAAAAACCAAGAAAACCGCTTAGTTATGCGAATAACTAGGCGGTTTTTCTATTTGCTATCTTATAGACCTGCGCACCGTTTTGCACCGATGTACACCATTCTATGGTGGAAAATATGGTGGAACAAATTTGATTTTGAAGTGAGGATGCAGCCTAAAAAATAAAAAAGCGGCAAGGTTACCCCTGCCGCTTTGTCATTACTTTTACTTCTCCATCAACGCCGCCAGTGCCGCTATGAGCGCCCCAATCTTGGCTCTAAGAGCCTCATGCGCGGCCTTCTCGTCCTCATACAGCGCCTTATAATCCGGCTCCATGTTGGCGTCTTTCTCCGGCTCGTCTGTTTTACTCCAGCCATTCAGCCCTGCGCCCTTGATAATACTGGGATAATCAACATAGCCAATATTAACGTCGCAGTTCTCATCAAAGCCCGGCACAACGCCGTCAATCGTAAAGTCTTTGCCTTTCACGCCCTTAAAACCAATCACGCCATGCTGCCAAATGCCCACCTTACCGGTGTAAGTGCAAGCGCTCGCGTACTGTGCAACCCATGCCGCAAACTTGGCCACTCTCGCCGGCGCGTAGTTATAAAGCTTTTGCAGATAATAGGCGCTCATGTAGATCATGCCAAAGTAACCGGCTTTTTCAATGGCGTTCAAAAATGCCTCAATGATACAAAGCTGCTTCTCCAGACTGTAGCCCGCATGATACACGCCCTTTTTGTCGTAGCCGCCGATCTGGAACGGTTCCTCAAAGTCGAACGCCACCGGCATGGCGGGCTTATACGGCGCAATATGCCGCAGGAAGAATGCCGCTTCTTTTGCGGCGTCCTCCGGGCTTTCAGCATAGGAATAATGGTAGAAGCCATAGGGCAGCCCCGCGGCCTCGCACCCGGCAATGTTCGCCTTCATCTTTGGGTCAATCTGCGCGTCGTTGTCCCAGCCAAAAGTGGCCTTAATCATGCCAAACTCGTAACCGGCGGCTTTCACCTTCGCCCAGTCTATCGCCCCCTGGTAGTGCGAAACGTCAATTCCCTTCATTTACTTATCCTCCGTATGTACTGTGTCCGGTATAGCAGTATCCGCCAACTTATCAAGCTGCGTTTTCGCGTACTGAGCCATGCTATTAAATGTGCCTTGTACAATGGTTTCAATCATTTCTTGGGTGATGATTGAGCGTAGCGGAAGCGGAACCAAATTATATATCTTGCTGCACACCCAAGCAAACTTTACACCGCCGGTCTTAGTACCGTTGTAGGCCGTTTCGGCCTGAACAATCAATCCGGCAACAAAACGCTGCAGCTTGACATTGGTGCGATAATAGGCCAGCATTGCGCCCAATAGTAGCAGCCCAGCCCACTGTAATACCTCGATTATATGGATGTTTTCAAACATTTACTTTTCCTCCTTATTTTTTAATGTTTCAATTGCTTTGATGATAATTTTAGGCATTGGCACGCCCATAAGCCCTAAATTTTCGGTGATGCTTACGGCCTCGTTAGCTATGAGAGCAATTACAACAGCATCCCTCAGATAGTCCGTTCCAGTAAGTAAGTCGAGTTGACAGGCGATGTAGACCAGTAACAACATACCGCCTTTTTTGAATAGTCCTCGCAACCCCGCCGCGCTGGATAAGGCCCCGCCCTCTGTTTTAGTACTTTTGCAGAATACTCCTGCAACGATAATGCCGGTTGCGTAGTCTGTTCCCATAAATCTGATAAGCGTCTGCAGCGCTGCGTCCCACCCGCCCAGTAGCCGAGACAGGCAGGCCCCGACCACGCCCAGCGCTGCGGTTATGCTAATCCATAGTTTGTTTTGCTCTGCTATCCACTTAGCGACAGCACCACAGCAAGCGCCAAAAAGGGAAGCAACCAGTAGCTTGGTTTTGGTCACACCGATCTTTACTTTTTGCAAGTGTCCACCTCCATTAAAAATCCCCGCCGCTTCTCAGCGACAGGGTTCATTTTTACTCAATCCACACGCCCGATTCAAACCGGGTCCAGATCATCACTTTCTGGTCGAGCTGCGCGAAGGTCAGCGCCTCGCCCTCCAACTCCGCCCAGCTCATTGGGCGATATTCTGCCTGCACTGACAGGATAAACGAAGCCCCCGCCAACACCGTGGCAGGGGCAATCGCCGCTGACATGAATTTAATCGACATAGAGCATCAGCCGCTCCTTTCGCACCTCGGGCGGCACCGTAACGGCAATCTCCAGCTGGTAGACGCCCTGTCCAGTTGGTGCGATCAGTGCGCGGATCGTCTTGCCGTCAACCTCGCAGCTGCCGGTCTCCACCGTCGCACCGTTTTGCTGCATCAACCAGACCGCCTCGGTGATCACCACGGTGTCATGCGCGCGGCGTGGGCGGACTTCAAACTCCAGATAGCGCTGTTCGCCCAGCGCAAAGCGTATGCTGTTCATACTCAACACCTCCAGTGACGCACAAATTGGACCCGCCATCGCTCGGGCAGCAGGCAGACTGACAAATTGTCCGGTAATTGCAGGAACGCCGGAATTTCCCGCTGCATTTCAAGCCTGCAAATACCGGCGCACAGATATAAAACGCCACGGTAGTCAGTGGTGTTGCCCGCCTCATCGGTGGCTGTCAGCGTCACCACATACTGTCCATCGGCAAGATCGGGCGGCAGAGTTGCCTGCCACCCGTTGCCTTTTGGTGTCAGCACCAGCGCATGACCATCGGCGCTGCCGGTCACCGCTGTGATCATGTTAGGCTTACCGATAGAATGTAGGTCTGGCCAGCGTCCACGGGGTTCGGCGTCAGTGTTACGCTGACAAACTCAGGCGGCACGGTGTCCACGGTCACGGTGCGGGTCACGCTGGTGGTCTTTCCCGCCGAATCGGTCGCCGTAATCACCACGGTGTTGCTGCCCTCGGTGTAGGTGACCGCCTTGCTGAAACTGCCGTTACTTTCGACTGTCACCGCACCGACGCTGTTGCCGTTGACTTTGATGGTCAGAGTCACAGGGCTGCTGGTGATGTCGCTTGTCGTGCCTGCAACAGTGCCCGAAGTCTGGTTTGTAATCAGACCCGCCGCGGGCGTGGTGACGTTAAGTACGGGCGCCACCGTGTCAACGGTGAAGCTGCGCGAGGCCGTGGAGGATACGTTGCCGTCGTTGTCGGTGACCGCCACCGTAACGGTGTGTGCCCCATCGGCAAGCGCCGTCTGCGGTGTGTAGCTGATATTATACCCGCCGGTCACCGCTGTGCAGGTCATACCCGTGGCATTATAGGCCACCGTCGCGCCGTCGAGCTTGAACGCCAGTGTGGAAATCTTCACGCCGCTGTCCGCATCCCGCAGTTGTGCGGTGATAGTGGGCATGTTGGTCGTGAGGAATGCCGACGCACCCGGCGAAATAATGCTAATAGTAGGTGCAACCTTCTCCTTGACCACCAGACGCAGGTTTGTGCCGATATCCGCATCGGTGGCATCCGCCGTTGAAATGTTCCCCGCTTCATCCGCCGCCGATAGACTTACATTGTAGTATCCGCCGCTCTTATTAAAGGAAGATCCCGAGGGCGCGGTCAAGGTAGCCTCCCACTTGCCGGTGGAAGAATTATAGGTCAGAGGATGGGCCACGCCGTTAATTGTGGCTGTGACCGTTGCAATACTGCTCATTTTAATCACTCCTTTAAATTATTTGATAAGATGGCATGCGCTCGCGGTACCATTGCCAGCGTAGGATATCGTCAAGGATAATAATAGGCCCCGAAAGCAGCACCCACAGCAAACTATACTGCGGGCAGATTTGCCCCCACAGGTTGCCCGGCAGCAACGTATAATCCCACACGTTCCAGCCCAGCCAGAGATTCACGACAATGCCGGTCAGCAGCTCGCCGAGGGTAATTATCAACCCGCCAAGTAGCATCTGGCGCACCAGCGGCATTTCCCACGGTAAAAACTCATTGAGGCCGCCCACCAGCACAAAGCACAGCCCGCCGAGAACAAACATCGTCCAGTGGGAATACCCCCGCCATAGCGTTTCAAATAGGAAGTACAACGCCCCGCCCGTCATGAACAGGGCGCTTATCCGCTTCATGATCCGTAGGCGATCACAATCGCCTCAACTTCGGCCACAGTGCTGCAAGCGTTTATCGCAACCTCTGCGGCCTGTTGCTGACCAACAAGCGGCTCGACATAGGCCGCAATCGCCAAGGCCAATGCTGCCAGATCAGCGTATTCCCACACGGTGCATTCCTCGCCAGTAGCGTTCCACTTTAGCGTGGTCTGCACCCCGGCGGTGGTCGCGATCTGATACCGCGCCAGCGCCGAAGTCAACAGGCTTTGCTTCTCGGCGGTGACGCTGTATTGTTTGCTGTCCCTATATGTAAGCGGGTGGGCTTCTAGGTAGTCAGCAAGCTGGGTTTTGCTGATCGCGATTTTGGCGGCTTTGACCGCTTCAAGGCCGGCGGCTGAAATTTCCGCCAGTTCTCCGGCAATCTCCTCCACGGTGCATTCTCTGACAGCTCCGTCAACAAGAATATAGTTGTGTGTATCCTGCGGGCAGTTTTCTAAAGGCTTTTCAAAATAGTTGCCTTGTGCATACACGTATCTGTCTCCAAAACCCTCATCAATTTGAATCCAGCCGGTTAAGTCAAGCAAAAACTTCGATGAGTCTACTGCTGTAACCCGCTTTAAACCATTTACTTTAACGTATACTTGTGTTTTGTTAACGATCACAATGAATTCCCTCCTATTGTAGTTCTGCATAGAAATGCAAGTCTGTATCAATACGAGCAGTTATCGGTCGAGATCTCGGATACTTGGAAATGTCTGGATTTACTGCCACTAGGGATAATCTGGTGTTGGAACCCCACTTAAAAGATACCGGTAGGTTTGTGTAATAATTATCCCCTCCTGCTCCTGCAATCTGCACATTGATGTTTGTGGGAGGGAAAGATGGCGTTATACGCATTGGCACGGGTAGGTTAATGCCGAACATCAAAACATCAACACCATCTATAAGTTCAGCCGCTCCCGGTGCATAAAAGCCTTTAAGCACTTGATGATACCTTTGGCACTCGTCGAGTACCTGCTGAGGGTTAGGTGATGGGTCATTAAGCACCCATTGATTGTTTTCATTCAATCTCATTAATGTCTGAGCGGTTCCAGGCTCCAACTTCCAGTATTTAATATCAATATCGGCATAGTCATTAACGGTATTTTGAGCTAAGATTTCTATTCCATACCCATGTACATCACTGCTAGGCGTAAAAGTGAAGAAATAAGGAATATAATCAGATGAAGCTGCAAGATCAATCTGCTCCGCACCACTATAAGATGAATCACATGGACGTAGCCCAACCGTTCCAGAAACAATATTGCATCTCGCAAAGATTGTTAAAGTGTATGTTACTCCAGCTTTCAATACCTCTTGGCTTTCATGCATCTGAACAAACCGTTTGTGGTCTGCTGTGCTTAGAAAACGGATATTTGTGCTATTCCCACTATTTACTTTGATAGTACAGTTATAGCTACTCCAACAATCCAATCCGTATTGTAAAGGTGCAGTAACTGTCAGGGTAGTAATACCTCTTTGATTGGCCGGGTTTGTTAAGTCCCAATTTCTAGCCATGTTATCACGGCTCCCGCCCACCTGCGCCAGCGTCGTCTTGTGCGGGTTTTTATTATCGGCTTTATGATTATCTATGCTGCCTTTTATATTGGCCATCGCCGTGTTTGCCAGAGAAATTCTGCTATTGAAATTTTCACGGCTTACGACCTCGTTAGCCGGAAATTGTGTAATAAAATCAGCCAATCCATTCACCTCTCTTAAATGTGTCCCAGTCTACGTTCAGCGCATCGAGCTGGGTAAAAGTTATTGCCTGTGCGTCGAGCACATCCCACACCATATAAATGAAAATATAGGCGTATACCAAATGCGCGGGCTTGATCTGCTCAATGGCGGCGGTCAGATCATCCATGTTTGGCGGAATGCCCAGCGTGCCTACAAATTTCACATCAAATCGGTGCTGTGCCGGTGTCTCGATCACCTCAACCTCGCCGTTGGAAAAGCTCTCAGCCACGTTTTGAATTAGCGCCACCGTAGTCGTGCCCGCGCCGCGCATCTTTGAAATAATACGCGTGCGCCGGTACTCGTAAGACTTGCTGATATCCGGCGTGATACCGTAAAGTGCCTCCCACAATGACAGCCCCCACGTCGCAGTATCCATATTGAGCTGCAGCATAAAGTCGTCCCGCGCTGCCTGCGCCGCGGCGATCTCCTGTCCAAACGCATTTTGCAGATCCGCCGTCTCGGGCGATGCCGCATATAGTTCCGGCAGCAGGTTTATGAGCGTCATGTGATGCTCACCACCCCCGCCATCGGCACCTGATTTGCTGCTACCGAGACATTTGCCGTGCCGCCGTTGACGGTCAGCGCTGTGTAATCCAGCACACCGTCGATACCAGCCAACAGATATCCGATGCGGCTATATGGTACCGTGTACTGCACAAAGGATATTGATTGCAGATACTTTTCCAGCGCTGCCGTAAAGGCCGCCTGCACTGCCGCCACGGTCGTACTTGCGTCGATTGCCACCGTAGCTGATACATTTATATTCAGCCCCTCAACCGTTTCAACCGTCACTGCCGCGCCGATCGGCCGCACTGACTCGATGTAGGTAGCGCAAGACTGCACAATTGCGGCATCCACCGGGCCCATGCCCGCCGAGGCAATCAGCACCTTAACGGTGCCCGGACCGTTGGCCAACGGCAGCACCTTAGCAGCGCCCACACCCGCAACGGATAACGCCCACTGTTTGTAGTGGGCTGCGTTACCGGACGTCGCCGGACTTTGCAATCTCTCATAGAGTCGCGCCAACAGTGCCGCATCTGTCTCGGGATCGCTGCCGCCCTGTGCCGCGCTAGCATTGGTCACAGCCGTAACACCCGGAATAGATGACAACTGCCGGATGATCGCACCCGCCCCGACATTGTACGCGCTGCCCACCTCCGCGGCAGTCGCCGCTACCTGCGCGCTGCTACCGACAAGTGTTGTGGCCGCGTCGGTTGTGAATCTCAGGTTTTCAGCCGTCAAAAAAACCGTACCCTTCGGCACGGTCGTTCCGGTGGTCCCGGTGATGGTCAGTGTCACAGTGGCTTTCGAACCCGCCTTACGGGTTATACCGTAGTAAGCACACTTTTTGTCGATGTATTCCCCGCTCGTTTCGTCGGGAAACATCATCGGAATCAGCCCGTTTAGTGCCTGGTAGATTTTCCAGATCTCCAGCATAGCGGGCGCTACCAGATCACTTGTGTAGCTGCCCTCTCGGGTGTCGATGTCGGTTTTCAGCGCGTCAAAAACCCGCTGCTTTAAAACCTCCGGTGTGATGCTCTCAAACATTGACTGATACCTCCCCATAGATGGTCATGACGGTGCAGGATATGCCCAGTGTTTCGCCGTCGAAGGACACCGCCACGTCGCTGACCTCCTCGATATACGGATTGACCAACAGGCACTCTTTAACGTACCGCGCCGCCTCGGCCTGCTTCAATTCGTCGGTGTAGGCGGTGCCGATGAGTGTCTCGCACTCGTTGCCATAGTTCCAGGTGTAGATTTCATGGCGGTACCGCACCACCTGCAGCGCGCGATAGATCCACGATAGCACCGCATCCGCACCAGTGACAACGTAAGGGCTGCCCCCGCGCCAGATTGGCGTATTGGTTTTGTAGTCCCACGCTACCTCCCGATAGAGCGGCAGCGCGTCCGCCTGCGTCTCAACTTGCGGCTGGATAATAGGAAACAAACTCACGCGCCCACCACCTTGCACATCACCACAAACACGTTGTTATCCTCGGTCAGCAGCACCACGCGATTTCCGACAGCCAGCGTGCCGTCCTGCTCGGTTTCGGTGAAGATGGCTTTCGCCTCCTGAAACTCAACAGTCAGCACACCGTTCGCCGCGCCGGTCGCGTCGCCCTTAATTGTCCCGCTTGGTTCGCTGAGCTTTACCGTCCTAGTGCGTGGCAACAGATCGGCATTGACCAACAGATCCGCGCCGGAAAGTGTGATGCCGCCTGTGTTTACAGCCAACGGCGCAACCCCCACCACCACACCGGTACGCACCGGCGGAAACGTCCCGGCCTGCGCCTGCTGTTTGATGCCGTTGAGCATCGCCATATACGGATTATCTTGCACTACTCCATCTCTCCTTCCCATGTGTCGGTTTTCTTATTTTGCAGGTTGTCGAGATATTGCTGATAGCTACCCGTGGCGCCAGAGCTTCCGGCCGCCTCAATCTCCTGCCCGGCAGTCTTTTCATCCATGACGGCCACAAGGTTCAGCGTCAATTTGTTGGTGTAAACACCGTTTTTCCACTGGTGCAGGTCGCTGTCAATATAGAACTTACCATACAGATTGGTATACGGCTCATGCAGCATCACCGCACCGCCGGTCACACACGAAATATTTCCGAGGTTGTTGACAGTAATCTTCTGCTCCGGTGCGGATTTTTTCAGCAGTTCGGTCACCGTGGCGGCCGCGTCTTTGCCATCCGCCTGCTTAATTGCCGTTTGCAGTACGCCATACAGCGCCGCGCTCGCCTCGTCCGACTTTGTGTAGAGCGGATTATCGTTCTTGTCGTAGACAGCCACACGGTTGACAACACCCTGCGCGCTTTCGGTGACGGTGGCATCTATGAGGTTGCTGCCACCCTCAATCACAAGAATCTTCCCCGCGCCGCCTTTTTCCAGTACACTCAGCGTCCCGCCGGAAAAGGAAACAAAATAGGCTCTGCCGGTGGTCTTGGCTGCCTCGGTGTACAGCGTCATGATGATCTCATAAAGCGTGGGCGCACCCCGCGCGCTGGCAGGGAAATTGCGGCTCACTGGCACACCTGTTGTCGCCAGCATTCCGACCGCCAGACCAAATTCCGCAGCCAACGCGGCCGCTGCCGCCTCCGGTGTCATGCCGACATACTTTTTCACGGTCTGGTTGCGGTTAAGGTAAATCCCGTGGTCAAAGCAGGTCAGGTCAATCACCTGTGAGGCGGTGGACTTGGTGCGGTCGAACACAAAGCCGGTGAAGATGGTTTTGCCACCCTCCTGCATAGCCACCCCCGCGCCCGGCGCACAGTCCACAACGCCGAACAACTCCGACGAAAGCAACCCCAGCGACAGCGTTCGGGCACATTGCCGGTAGTCTCCCGACCATCTTACAGCGGTAACCAATTCGGTAGCGTCAAAGCTGCCTTTGCTGTTGGTGATTGTAATTTTCACTTTAACGCCTCCTTAGGCGGTATTCTCAATGTCTCGCCGACATAAAGAATGTTCGGGTCCGGGCGGCTGTTGAAAGCTGCCAGTTTCTTGGCCAGCGTATACGAACCATCCCCATAGAATTTGCGGCAAATGCTGCATAGGCAATCGCCATACACCGCCTTATAAGTTTTCTCGCTTCCTACGCTACCGGTACCCTCGCTTCTAACGGTACTGGCGCCCAAAACCGCCGCCGTCCGCGTAGCACCTACCGCCCGATACCCGCGCATGGTAATCGTGGCGTACACATCGCCAGTACCGTCCCGCTCGCCGTAGGCGATATCCTCAATCAGCACCCGCTCGTTGACACCAGTGCCCGAGACGATAAAACGCACCGGCTTTTTCTTGGTAATTATCTTCTTGATGCTGCTCACGTAGTCATAAGGGTCACCGGAATCCAGCGCAAAGGGATAATCCTGCTCCGGAAACATACAGCTTATTTTGATGGTCCCGAGCGCCAGCCCGCCCGGTAGGTTGACGTCGCCCACCTCGTGGATATTGACCGTCTCAATGCGTCGGCCATAGCTGACTTCAAAGCTTTCGGGCGTGACCGGCAGCGTGATTTGCTTGCTGGCCTTGATGATAAATTTCCTCATGTTTCACCTCGTTTCAGGGCATAAGAAAAGCGCACCTTTCGATGCGCTTTTAACTAAGCATCTGCGCGTTATTAATTTCTCGTGCGATCTCCTGCGCTATTTTATAAATATCCGCCTCCTCCCGAACAACAAAATTATTGCCCGTTATAGTCACTGGTGCGGTTTCCCGTTGTGAACGCGCCTCGCTGGCCGTCAAAACCCGCTCTCCTTCATGCAGTAAGGCTGGGAAATTATCATAAGGTACATAATTTAAGCCATAGGCATAACCGTCCGCGGCACTGTCGGCACGTAATTTTTTATATCCCTCAAACGTAGTCCCAGGGTAAACTATTTTCACCTCTTCCTCCGTCAATTTCCCCTTTATATCACGCTCTGCCATGTTCTCAAGGCTTGCTGCTGCTTCTTTTTGCAGTGTCAGCGTGTTGTCTTTCAGCCCTGCCGCCATGCCTTTTGACTGCTCCTGTGCAAGCAAATAACCGGCGTTCCAATATGTCTTATCTTTCACTAGCATTGACGTTACATCGCCGATAAGTTGTTCCTGCATTTTAAGCTCGTTTTGCGCACCCTCTGAGGCATTATATTCCGCAGCAGCTTTCGCACGAGCCTCCATGAGTATTTTGCCCGCCTCTGCACCTTCACGGTCAAGCCCGAGCTTATCAATTTCAGCATAAGCCTTTTTTTCGGCTCGGCGGCGCAGACTGTCTTTTTTATTTTCAAGGCTAGCATAATATGCGCCTATTGCATTGTTCGCCTCTTTAGCCCGTTCTCCGTTTTCTCCGCTTAGATGGTAAATTTCAGAACGCAGGCTTTTTTCTCGCTCTTTATTGTACCCTTCACCGGCAGCTGCCTCCACCTCTTGCTTAAGCCCTGCAACAGTGGAGGTCATGCCCGAAAAGGTTTCGGCCATTTCAGCCATTGCGCCGCTGTTGGCCTTACCCATCGCATCGGCAATAGCATCGGCAGCCTTTGCACCAGGTATCAACCCCCGAGACACCATGTCGTATACTTCCGCGTTGGTCGCGCCCATCGCCTCGGCCAGATAATCAATTGCCGGTATGCCGCGCTCAACAAGCAGGTTGAGGTATTCCAGCGTGGTTTTGCCAGAGGACTTCATGCGCCCCAAACCCGTTGCAACCATGCTCATATCCTGTGTGTTCATCCCCAGCGCCGAGCCGGTGTCGCCGATCTGAATTAACCGCTGCTGCATTTCCTCGGGGCTGTATCCGTAGGTTGCCAGCGTTTTGGACATGGTTTTCAGATCATCGTAAAGCAGCGGGGTACTGTTGGCGGTATCTTTAACCCATTCCAGATAAGTCTCGGCGGTTTCTTTGGTCCCTATCAGTTTTGTAAAGGCAATAGAATCCATCTGACGTTGTGCAGAAATTCCCGAACCTGCCGAAATATCAGACTGCAAACGGGCGTTTTGTTCGTCAATTAACTGGTTTTTGACTGTTTTAAATGCTTCATCTTCGTTTGCGTAGTTTTGCGTAAGCCCATTCACAACTCCAACGCCCGTTCCAATCGCCGCGCCAACAGCAGTGCCCATTCCAGGGTTTATTGCTGTACCAATTGCAGCACCAGAAGCCGCTCCGCCTAATATGCTGCTAAACATAGTTGATGCCGCTGACCCACCGTAACTACTGACCCACGCACTAGCAATACCACTCAGCATATCGCCGCCCATTTTAAGCGCGCCAGCAGCCGCAAGCGCGCTCATCATGCCGTCTTTTGCACCTGCGGCTTTATTACCTGCTTTGCTGGATTCGCTGGAATAGTTGACCATGCTTTTTTCAGCATCCTTGGCACTTCTAGAAACTAAATCAAGGTTGCGGCGAGCAGTCTCGTATTCGTCGTTAGCATCTTGGAGCCGCTTTATCAGCTCATCGCTCACCATGCCGTCGCCGGACTTCTTTGCCGCAAGATATTCTTTTTGCAACGCTTCCAGTGACTTTTTTGCCGCCTTTGTGTCAAGGCTTAGTGTGGTTTTGGTTGCATTTATGGCATTAAGCTTTTGCTGCAAGCCATCTAAGTCCTTATTAAAATGTTGGTTTGCATTGCGCATCGTGGCGATAGCGCTAGAAAAATTATCTTTTGCAGATATGGCGATGCTTAATTGCCTTGACATTAAATCGCCTCCTTAATATAATGGAAATGAAAGGTGGTATATTTATGAGCCCTGATATAAAGAAAGCTCTTATTATCGGTTTTGGTTCAATGTTTGCCATTATCGCTGTATTTTTTGCAATAATGCCTTTTATTTACTAGGTTTAATTTTAGACCGCCCCTGTTGCGAGGGGCGGTTTTCTTTTTACCTTTTGCGCCGATCTCTGGCTGCTTCCCGCAGATCATCAATCTCTCGGTGGAAAAACGCCATAGCCAAAAGGCGCTCCCCGGCGGGCATTTTATAATACGCGCCGGGCATCACGTTCTTTTGCTTAAATAGAAAATACATCAACTGCATTTCGGCGTCGGTGTCTATTTTTTTTTAATGTCCTCGATGGTTACAGCACGAAAGCCCGAAAGTTTTTCAATCTCGCGCGATACGTCCTCGATCTCGCCTGGCAGCAGCATGGTCTTAACCAGCTCGGCGGGCGTGATGGCCTTATACTTTTGCAGCAGCCGCCCGTCTTTGAGGTCGGGCGATACCACACCGGCGAGCACAATATCGACGCCCATATCGTCACCGGCCAGTTTGCGCACATCCGCCACCTTGCTGTAAGGCAGCGCACGTATTTTAAACACCACATCGGCGCCGCACAGCTTGGTGAGGCGCTTTATTTTAATGTCCTTTTCCGGCAGGCTGGGCGGGTCAAGGTTTAACAGCAGGTCAATTACATTCTGTTCTTTATCCATCTTTTTCTCCTTTACTGCGGCGTGACCATGTCGAGGTATTCAAAATCCGTAAAGGTAAACGGGCATTCGACCTTGCCGAAGTTATCCGCTTCCCAATCGGCCAGCGTCAGATCGTCAAAGCTGACGTCTTTAAGCGCCACGCGCTCGGCACCGTAGGCGTCCGGGTCCGCCAGCTTGGAAATGATGGTAACGCGCACATCCCGCCCAGCCTTAATCGCGGTGGCAATCAGAATCGCCATGCGCGAGCTGGTTTTGTTCAGTTTCATGGACCCGGTGCCCTTCATGGATTTCACTTTTTGGCCGCCGAACATCGTGCCGCACATCGGCACGTCCTCCTTGTTGTAAGATACCTTGGCTTGCAGGCCGTAGCATTCCGAGACCTTCTCGCCCTCCAGCCACACCTCGCCAAAGGTGCCGGACATCACTCTTTTTGCGCTATCCAAAACAAACCCTCCTTACAGCGTGACGCCGATCGCAATATCCTCGATGGCGTCCAGAATCTTGACCGAACAGGTGATAAACACCTTGTCGCCGGTGTTGGCTTCCTTGATCTCCTGCTCACTCATGGTCGATGTGTCGGTGCCCTGTGCCTCCAAATAATTGGCCTGCGCCGTCAGATCAATGGCGACAGAGGACTTGCCCGGGTCAAGAATACCGGCTGTTTCAAGCCCGCTAAAATACCCCTGAATCGCGGTAATCAACAGGCATTTGTTGTCGTAGCTATTGGCATATTTGCCGATATAGCTGTCCTCGCAGACACGCCGAATATCGTGCTGGATCATGTCCACCGCTTCAACGATCTTAATCTTCTTGAAAGCCGCGCCTTTGTCCTGCGTGGTGGTCACAAGGCTATTGATGCCACGCGCCACTTTCACTTTCTCACCATCGTGGTACAGAATGAATTTCCCCGCGTCAATCGCGGCGTTCATGTCCTCGCGGCTCAGGCGGGTGATGTCCGTCACCTCGTACAGCGGCGCATAGGTGCAGGAAATGGTCATCGGCGTGCCCGCGATCAGTCCGGCAATCCGGCTGCACAGCGCAGCGGCGGCTAATGTGTCGCTACCGATCACAACGCCCTCGGCGGTCACATTGATAACGCCCTCACTGTCTGCGGTCGTCTCGGGCAGCACCGCCTTGACGATGTAATGCTCCGCGCGGCGGCTCTTCACCCATGTCGCGATAGCAGAAGCCTCCGTGCTGGTGCAGTTATGCGGCCCGCAAAGGTAATCCACCTCAACCGTGGCAAAATAGGCAAAACCGTCGGTTAAGTCGGTTGCGTCACCCGGCAGCACAAATACCCGCACCGACTTGGGCGGGTTGACATAGCCAATTAGCGCCCGTGTGATATAGAGGGCGTTAGCCGTATCCAATTCCTTTGGAATGTCGGCGGTTGATCTAATGATGTACGCCTTGCCCTGCGCGGCCGCGTTCGCGTCCCGCAGAATCAGGCCGACTGTGCCCTTTTGCGACCGCGCAATGCTCGCGGCGGCCGTAGTCTTAAATTCAATGGTTACATTCGGTAATCCCATCGTTTAACTTTCCTCCTTTATGGTCGTTTCTACGCTCTGAATGAGCGGCAATTGTACCGGGTTCGGGTCGCGTACCTCGTGATACACGCAAGTGACATCCACCCACGCGCGGTCAAAGTCCTGCCCGCCGTCGCTGGCCTCTACCTTGACGGCTCTGTCCTCTACGACTATGTATCCTGAGCGAAACAGCGCCAACACACCCTCTTGCAACGCACTCAACCGGTCGCTGTCGCTGCTGCCGTGTCCGTCCACCTCTGCAAAGCAGGTTATTGTGATATAGACGGTTTCCTTCAAGACGGCTAAATTGGCCGTTCGGGGTGTATAGCGTGGCGCCATAATTAAGAAGGAGGGTCGCTCAAAATTAGACGGTTCTCGGTTGAGGTAAACCGTATAATTTGGGTACGGCTGCACCAGCAGCGTATTAACTGCCTTTATAACTTTAGTTTTGGTCAGCATCTACCCTTCCAACTCCTTTAAGATGTCGTCTACCCATTCCTCCGCTCTGCTGATGGCCTTACTCTCAACTTGCGCAATCGCCGTTTCGTAGAAATGATAACCGTTGACATAGGCCACACGGATGCGGGGCCGGTAGCTTTTTGACTGCCCGCTCGGGTTTCTGATTTCGTGTCCGCCCTCCAGATAATTTGTGATAGCGCCCGGACTGTTTGCGCCGACAAGCCCGCGCCCTTTAAGCGGGCTGACAGCCGCATAACCGCCTTTTGAACCGACTCTGACTTCTTGCCATCGCCGTATCTTCCCCGCAGCATCGTTTAGCCCCGAGGATGCAATCGCGGCTTCAACATCGCTTTTAATCAGCTGGCCCATTTCCTCGTGAAATTCCCGCCTTTTCTCCGGTGCCTGCATCAGGATTCTGTTCAGTGCACTATCAAGGTCATCAAGCCCTATTGTAGTTACGCTCTGCACCGTCAAGCCTCCTTTGTTGCCACAACCTCATACTCGTTTTTGTAGTCGTCGAGCGTGTGCGGCACCGTGACGGCATATACCCCCCGCGTGCCCACCGTCACTAGATCACCGGTTTTTAGCACCACGGTCTTTGGGCAAACCAGCACCAGCGTTTCCTCGACCTGGGACTGCGGCTGCTGCACTGAGAATCCCATATACTTCTCGGTCACACAGGCGGGGAAACTGCAAAGCGCTTCTTGCACCCTCACAGGGTTATTCAGCGCGTTTTTGGTGTCCTTGCCACGCGTGGCGCTGCACATCGTCGGCTCAATGAGGGCTGCGGTTATTTCCATCGCCGCCGGGCTTTTGATGTTGATACCCGTTAAAAACAGGTGTTTTCCGTTCCAGATTAACGCATCGTGCAGCGTAATATCGCCACGCGGTACCATGGTAATGAGCGCCGACTTAACGCCGACGCCCACCTTTGAAAATAGATTGGTTTTGTCCTGCTGCTCAACGCTGGCCCATAGCTCCCCGCTCGGCTGCCACGATACAGAATTCGGTGATTCACCGAAAGACGAAATCTGCAACAGCGTCAGCTTATGCTTGGGTATTGGCATCCTGTGTCACCTCCGCATATTGCAGCTGCTTGATAAGCTGCGTTTTGTAGTTTTCCAAATGCTGCGTGGTGTCTGTGCCGCGCAGGGCATAGAACGACAGCCACACCATAACCCGCACGGCTTCGTTGGCAATCTCGTTGGCGTTCTTTTCCCAATCCGTGCCCGTGGCGGCGCGCAGTTGTGCAAAGGCCGATGCGCGTAAAGACTCCACAATGCTGACCGATTCTGCACCCGCGCCTATGTAGTCCAGCAGCTGATCTTTTGTAATTGCGGCCGCCATATCACACCGCCTTACTCGCTGACCGTGATGGTGCGCTTAGTCGCCGCGTCACCGATCATTTTCACGGCATCCATGCGCACAATGCCGCGAACCTCTGTGCTGTCGGAACGCCATGCGTTGCCGCCGATAGTGGTCGCCGCAAATTCCAGTGCCTTGCGGCGGAACAGCGTGCCAAAGCTCTTGAAATCGCCAATGAAGATCGGCGCTGCCGTTGCAACAGTCGGGATAAGATCGTTGTCGGCGTATGAAATTCCGCGGCCCTTGAAGCGGTATACATCTGGATTGGTGACGTCCGGCACGAGTAATCCGCGGCCGGTGGTGTCGGTCAGCTCATCCAACGCATTGTAGCTGTCCTGATTGCAGATCAGTTTTGCGCGCTTGGAGTATGCCGTATTCAGACCCTTGTTGAGGGCCTGTTTCAAGCCTTTAACTTCGTTCCCAGTGGTGAGCGCCGTCGCGGTCAGCGCATTGAGCAGTGCCAGCAGTAACGCGTTTTCAGTCAGCACAACCTTGGGCGTGAACCAGTCCGCAAGGTACTGCATCAGACCGGCAGTGTTATCGTCCGCAAGCTCGCTGGAAACAGGGATAACGTCACCGTACTTTTTGATGTTGTACGTGACCTTTTCAAACGACGGCTGATCATCGGGGTTGATGGTTCCCAACTCATCAATTACCGGCAGCGGTTTAGAGGCTTTACTCTTTTCAATGGCACGCCATCCGGTAATGCCGGTAACGTTTTCGGTGTTGAAAAAATCCGCAAGGCGGATAAACTCTTTAAGCCTGAGGTGAATCATGTTGTCAAATTCAATTGGCACCAAAAAGCCACCGTCTGCGCCTGCTGGCGTTCCGCCGCCAATGCTAAGCGCGTTCATCAGGGGCTTGTAGGCTTCGTTTTTACCCGCTGTTTTGATGGTCTCGCCCCCGGCAATCGCCTTTGCAAAAGCGTTGGCATAATCGTTTCCGGCGCGGGCCTTATCCACAGCGCTCAGCTGCAGCCTTTCCGCTTTGTCATTGGTCAGCACATCGTGCAGGTTTACCATCTTCGGGTCCGTTTCATCAAACCGGCCCTCTTCGGCCATCAGGTTTTCAATAGCGGCAATTTCGTCGTTGAGCTTGGTCGCTTCGGCGAATTTGGCGTTATACCCCTCCATGCTTCCGGCTTCCAGCGCGGCCTTTGCTTCACCCAGCAAACCCGCTCGCTTGTTTTTGAGATCATATAGCTTTCTTCTCATTGTGTTTTACCCTCCTAAAATTTAAAATGTTGTTTTTGTGTATAAAAAGAGCGTGCCTGTTTCGCACGCTCAAAAGCAGGGATAAAAATCAGAACCGCGCCGTCTCAATCGCCAAAAGCGCCTTGGCTCGGTCAATTGCGGCATTATCAACGGTAGGATGCTCTGCTCGGTATCGGTCAAAGGCTTCTTTGGGCAACACCGGCAGCGTGTTTAATAGCGTTTTGGCCTGTGCTTTTAAGGCTGACGCGGGTGGTGTCAGCGGTTCACCCTCTCCTTCAAACATGATTTCGTCAATAAGCCCCATTTCCAATGCCTCGGCAGCAGAAAACCATGTTTCCTTATCAAGCATCGCCTGAATTTCTTCACGCGGCTTGCTGGTCTTTTTGCAATAGGCGTTGATAATCGTCTCATTGGCGGTCTTAAGAAACTCCGCCGCATTTTCCATGTCGCGGTAATCGCCCTCCGCACTGCATTTGACATTGTGAATCATCATCAGCGCCATAGGGGACATGCGGCATTTGTTTCCCGCTTTAACGCTGGCCATTGCCGCAGCAGAAGCAGCGGACGCCGCCATCCCCGCAATATCAAAAGTTAGCGGCCCGTTATGAGACATCAGCGCCGTATACATCGACGAACCGGCAACCAAATCCCCACCGGGGCTGTCAATTTTAATAATGGCCTCCCCGCTCTCGGGCAGATTATCTAGCACATCTTTGGGGCAGACGGCATCAATACCGAACCAGTTATAAACCATAATATCGCTGTTCGATACGATGTAGCCGGTCAGCCACAGTTCCGGCACCCCGTTTTTTACAGTCTTTTTCATTTCTTCCCTCCGTTTCGCTTAATAGATAATTCTCTGAACAGATCCAGCGGGACATAATTAAGCGAAGCGTTGCGGGTGTCCCCACCCTCCACGGCCGGCATATCCTCCAGCGCCAGAATGTCATTCGCCGAAAAGGCGCTGACCTCGCGCATGATTTTATACCACGCGCCGCGCGCCTGCGTGTCGCCTTTGAGTTCCGCCATCATGTTGCGCCGAAGCTTCAACCCCGCATTAATCTCACTGTCAAACAACAGTTTGTAGGTGTCCTCCTGATCGCATTGCGTTACATTAGGCGAAAGCGTCCCGTTAACATAGTCGGTGCTGTTTTGCTCGTTGGAATTATAGCTCTGCTTTCCGGCCATCAACTTGTAAAGTGGCACACCGAAGAAACGTGCAATATCCTCAACGGTGACGGCTTTGCTTTCCACAAACTGCGCATCGTGCTGACTTAGGGCAATCGGCTGATATTTAAGCCCGAGGTCGAGCACCGCTATCCTGAAAGCGTTGTTTGCGCCGCTGTGAATTTTCTCCCATTCAGCGCGGACCTTGTCTTTGGCTGGCTGTTCAAGCGAGCCGTCAACAGTCAGTACGCCGGACGGCCTGGCATTCTTGCCGTAAAAACTGCCCTCATACTGCTGCATCATGCGTCCGGTGGCAACCACCTCCGCCGCTCTGGATAAAACTGAAACGCCATGAATACCGTCGGCTGTAAAAGCCTTATAGTGAATAACATCCCACTGGCTTATGCGCCGCCGTTCCCCTGTCAGGGGGTTTTGGCAGATATACCACAGGCGGCCGTTGTCGTCAAAACGGGGCTGCACCAGTTCCTGCGGCAGCGGCAGCAATTCCACTGGCCGCGCGTTTAACCCGCTCCGATAAATAACTGCGTAGCCATTGCCGCCTAACAGTCGGTTGGTTTCCATCAGCTTTTTATAAACAGCCGGTGTCATCGCCTCGTTCGGGCGTCTTTCCAACAGTGGCATTAATGGGTGATTGTATTTTCGTTCCTTGGTGTTTTCATCCATGACAAAAAGCGGCATTTTCGACATGGAATCGGTCAGGCACTCCACGCACCGGTTGACCGCCGAAAGCTTCATTGCCGAAAGCTTTCCGGTGTCCGCGCCGACGCGCCACCCACTCGCGTCATTCACTGTTAAAATTTCCGCAGTTTCATTTCTGGGTGCTCTAATGGCTTTGTCAAATATCATCCGCCACCACCTCCTTTGCTCACAATCACCGCAGCCGCAATTAGCAAAACGCCTGTTGCAATCCACCCAACAACAGGCGCGATTAAAAAAGCGCCGTAACCGACGCACGCTGCTCCGCCAGCCGCCAAAGCGTCCGGCGCCATGCGAGGGACGGTTTTGGCCATCCACCTAAAAATTGATCGTACTTTTTTCATTGCGCCCTCCTAGTAATAAATAAAAGCCGCATTCTATGCGACTTTTTAAAGAAAATATTTGCGATTATCATTGACAAGCACGCTTTTGCGTGCTATAATTAAAACATAGAAAAGAGGTGAGTAAGACGCGAAAACATAAAAAGAAAAGGCTGCCGCCAGACAGAATCTTAGAGCTGATAATTCAGGCAATCATCGCAATTGCATCCATTATCGCAGCCACAAGACCCTAGGCAACAGCCAGAGGAGAAGAAGGTTCGAGCTTCTTCTCCTCCCCCTAAAGGGGAGTGACTTTAGTATAACACACAGAAAGGAAGATTTCCAATGAAAAAAAATATAATCTGGGTTTTAATCTGTGCGGTTCTTGCGGTTATCGGCAGCGTCACCGGTTGGAATCTTTATCTTAGAATCGCAACTGTTCTTTCCGCCCTTGTTGTGCTTGTGAATGTCGTCCGCGGTTTCAGGGGGAAATAACAATGCTGAGATTAAAAGAAATACGGCTGGAAAAGAATATTTCCGTGCCGCAGCTCGTCGAATTGTCGGGGGTTTCCCGCCGCACCATTCAGGATATCGAAAAGCGCGGGGACGGTCGCCTCTCCACCGCCCGCGCCCTGTGCGATGCGCTCGGCGTGACGCTCGATGAACTCTATCCCAAACCCGAGAATTAATTTTCTCGGGTTTTTCTTTTGCCTATAAGCTCCACCCATCCGATAGAATAATGTCGTTTTTGCTTTTTTCCTCAATGGCGTAAATTGCGCGAGCAAAGGCGTTAATGACGGCCGCAGCCACGTCGATGCGCTGTGAATCGTCTTTCGTCCGCTTTGCTAGTTTGATATTGCCGTTGGCGTCCTCAATTTCAACCGCATTTGAAAAACACCAGATCAAAAGCGGTGAGCCGTCGTGCACAATTTTCCCCTTCATTACCAACTCCCGGAATCGCTTTGTCGGCTCCGACAAGGTTTTAACGCCCTGCCGAATCTCCACGCAGGTGTAACCCTCTTTTTCGAGATCCTGCGCATACTGAGTCGCGTTGTATGGGTCGTAGTCAATCTCTTTGATAATCCAACTACGCTCTTTTTCCATGCGCTGCATCCGCGCTTTAGGAAAATCATAATCGACAACCGCGCCCGGCGTGATGGTACACCATCCGTCATTTGCCCACATGCGATAAGGCACTCTGTCGGTGTGTTCATGCCGCGTCGCCGCTTCTTCCGGTATATAACCGTGCCCGGTGATGGCAAAGCACCCATCATCCAGCGGGATAACATATCCATCCGCAGTCAGGTCAATGCGCTTTGAGAGGTCATTTCCTAAATAAACCTCTCGGCTGTAGGTTAGCTTTTTAAATTCATCAGGCTTCTTTGCGGCGGCTTTAAACTGTTCCATGCAGCCTGACAGATAGTAGTTTTCAGCTTGCGCTTGCCACCGGTTGACACGCTTAATCAGCCATTCCGAAATTTTTGAGTATTCCCCGCTCTGATAGGCCAAATCGTGCGAAGACTTTACTTCCTGATAAAGATCCCGCGCATATTCGTCGTTTTTCAGATCGCGAAACATCGGGTTTGCCTTTACCCAGCAGCTTTCGTCGTGCGGATCGTCGCCGTCATCAATCTGGCGTATCATTGCAAAATAATCCTCAGCAATGATTTCACCCGCCAATATTTTTATAGCCGTGCAGTCCTCTTTGTAGCACGGCTTGTTTTCGGCGTCCCGGCCGGCCGTCGTGATGATAAATTCCAGGCACTGGCGGCGCTTGCCCTTGCCCGAAGAAGTGGTGTCTTTGACATAACTGGTATCATGGGCGTGATATTCGTCGATGATGATAAAGCACGGCTTGCCGCCATCCTTGTTTTTCACGTCCTTTGAAAGCCGGATGATTTCCCCGCCTCTGGCCTTGGTGCTCATGTAGGTTTTTTTGATGATCATGCGCTCGGCAATGTCCGGGGAATTTTCGGCCATCGTCTGCGCATCACCCCACACAATCTTTGCCTGAGCCTTGTCTACAGCGCCACATACGACTTCCGGCTCCATTTCATAGACAGCCTGTTCCGGGTGATATGGCGGATAGAGGGCATCCGCGTTCATGCCGTACAACACAACCGCCGACATGCCGGTGCTTTTCGCGTGCCCTCTGGCGATGCGGTTATAGCTGGTTTTAAAGCGCCGTTTTCCGCTGTCTTTATGTACCCAGCCAAATACACAGCCATAGTCAAACTTTTGCCAGTCCTTTAACACAATCGGCCGTCCGGCATATACACCTGACACATGACGGCAAACCGTAAACCACCGGATAATACGCTCGGCGCGCGTCATATCAAACACATACGGGAACTCTGCCGTTCCTTGACGTTCAAGATCGTTGAGGTGGCGCTGGCAGGCTTGTATTTCCTGTACGCAGCACATCGGGCGCAGATCGCCATTAACCACCCGCTCGGCGTATTCTGTCACAGGATCCTTCAAGTCTTCCACCTCCACACAAAAGGCGCGGTGTTATCCCGCGCCGAATAGATCGTCGTTTTTCTTAACTTCCTTTTTCTCCTGCTTTTTGGGTATGGATCTCAGCGCCGCCGCCACGGTCATGGCGCATTCCTTTTCGATGGCCAGCATCATCTTCCGCTTTTCCGAAGCGAGATAATCCAGCTTGTTGATGTTGTTCTGCATGGTTGCCACCAGCTTATAATACTGGCTTGCCTCCATGTCCGTGTCGCCCGACTGGTATTCCTCCCGTAGCTCATCCAGCCCCTTTTCAAACTCTGCTTGCCGCTCAACGTAGTGCAACTCTTCCGAATACATCAGGGCATACCTGTTGAGCACACCGGTATAGATCGCATCATCCTTGCCTATCTTTTTGAGCAGACTTACGATGCGCTTAAACTCCTTGTAAGCCACAAGGTTAGCACGCACCTCAGACCGCGCCGATATCTTTTTCCCGGTAAGCAGCGCCTGCTCTTCCTTTTGGCGCTGTTCCAGCTCGGCTTTTGTCCTGTGCGATTTGCCCTCAGTGGCTATCACTTCAAACGGTTTCGGGGGAGTAGGCATTGTTATCACCTCACTTCAAATTTTTTGCCTAAAGCGTGATGTGGGAATTTTTCTCACAGCAGGAAATGCTCATGGTCTCGCACACTTGCACTCGTTTTTTCCAAAGGTGGGGGGAGTCCTCGCGTATGCGCGTGTGCGTGCGTAGATTCGGTGTCGAGCGTCAATATTTTTGAAATAATCCCCCGAAAATTCTGTTTGTGCCTACCCGCTCGACGAAATGCTGATTGATATTGCCCCTCAAACTTTTCTGTTTTAGAAAAGTTGAAGAAATCTTATAGTTTTTTACGTAAATTTCCGAATCCACCATCTTCTTTTGCTGTCTTTTTGCTATGACAAGACCAGCAAAGCCCTTGCCAATTAGCTTTATTCCAAAATAACCGCTGATCTCCTTTGTGCGGTATCTTATGGTCAACAAGCACGGCGGCCGTGCGCATGTTTTTTTCGGCACATTCTGCGCACCATGGATGTTCGGAAAGATATTTTTTGCTTTCTGTCCTCCACTTGGAATTATACCCGCGCTTGGCAGCGGACTCCCTTGGAACCTGAGCGGACATTTCGGCTCTGTGCTTCTCACAGTATTTTTCTCTGGTTAATATGCTGCACCCCGGTTTGCTACATGGGCGTAATGGTTTCAGTCCCACTTTCGTTCGCTCCCTTCGTGTATGATAAAAGCACCCTTGAATACCCAAGGATGCTTTGATTAGCTTGCCCTGCGCAGTCAGCAGGGCTATTAAATTTATGCGGGCATGTGCGGTATACCCGCAATTTTCCCCGCTCGCTCGAGACTTTGTATTTCCTTACAAGTACAGAATATCATAGATTAATGGGAATAAAAAGGCTGTGCTTGCAAACCGATAACGTTAAGTGCTGCGCCATGCAAAGAGGTTACCCATCGACGGTCATACCCCATTTTTTGAGCTACATCATCCCATCCTAGGGCATCTATGTACCTGTACTCAAGCAGGTTACGCAGCCGCCCATCTTGCACTGAGCCAATGGCCGCCTGTATGTTTTGTCGCAGTTCCGAGGCATCTATTAGTCGATCGTACAGCATAGACTTGACCTCGGTAATGTTTTCTACCGCAACCTGTATCTTATCACCACTCTCTCCGTGAGCTGGTGCAAGGCTATAACTGGTTGTGATCTTCTCTGCTCGGGATACCCAGCGGGCCAGTTCCTCTTCCAGGCGTTTGATTTCACGCTCATTGTCGCCGTACTGGCGCAGATAAGCTTTCTTCTCACTGTTAGTCAAATCTATTCCCCCTTGATGTCGAAATTGTTGGCGACAAGGCGCAAAAACGCCTTGTTGTGTTTATGTGCCTGGTCTATAGGCATTAGCAAAGCTCGCGCACACCCCGAAACAGAAGGGTGCCCACGTTTACGGTAAAGCAGATCAACAAGCTGCAGCGCTTGCCCATCTGAGGATATGGCGGCAAAAGCTTTGTCCACGGCTGCCACTTCTGTGACGGTCTGATCCTCATCGACCTGTAGCGTCCGGCCGCGCTTCGCGTACCGACGCATGGCGCCCAGCTTCCGCCTGTTGGTCAGATAGTTTTTAGCGGCTTCTCCCGCTCGCTGGATTCTGTTCACTTGCTCCCGCCTTTCTGTACATTCGGCAGAAAAGATAAAGCCCGCCGAAATCTTCATTTTTTCGAACTTCCGCCGGATATTCTAGGTCATAAGCATAGCCCGGATATGTTTTTTCCATAATATCTTTGACCTTAACGTGTTCGCCCGTTTGCAGCAGCGCCGCAATTTTGTGGATGCAAGACGCACTAAATTTGCTGTAGCTTTCAGTCGGTTTATGGCTGTATGGTTTTAATCCCTTTGAGCATCCCCAACGGCGACGACCCATCGGGCATTCCTGTATGTATAGTGATAAACCGACAATCGCGCCGATTTCCTTTGAACGGATGCGGTGTGCTTCGGGATACTCCCCACCCGGCCACATGTTTTCTAGCCAGTCACGGTCATTGTCTCCTGAAATGACCACGTGCACATGATATTTATTTTCAGGTTCGCCCTTTTTGGGATCGCCCGCCGTTTCCTCAATCACATAAAAATAGCGCAAATTATCTTTGCCTTGCTTTTTCCGAGCTACATTGACTGGGCGAATAAACTTGTCCGCTAGTATTTTGCGGGCATCGTCTGCCGTAGCTGGCATCTCCTGATTTGTCCAGCCTGCCGTGAACCACAAATCGCCTGCCCCAAAATTCGCGTGTATTTTTAAAACGGCCTTTTTACGGGCGTTGGTATCATTAAGCTTTTGTTGTACCTTTCTGGACGGCTTGTACTTTTTTGCGCGGGTGTAGTCCTGTCGATTCAAGAAACTGGGGAACGATTTAATTTCCATGAGCGGTCCCGCTTTTGTGGACACTGTTTTTTGAGCCGTTTTGATATATGGCGCAAGAGGTGTGTCGCACACATCCTCGGTATAGATCGCCCCATAGTTATATTGATCGCCGCGCATACCGCCCGCCCCTTTCACTGAGATTGAGATTGAGATTACGATTTGATAATACCTATTACAAGCCCCAGAAAGGCGCCGTGCCTTTTGGATATACATATATAATGTAAGGGTAAGCTTTAGCCGGAGGACTGGCCCCCGGCAGCTTGTTTATATGTAGGCTTTCACGGCTTGTCCCCTTTCTTGTCCTTGATCAGATAAACGTTCATTTGTCGGCTTATGTGTTGCACTTGCCAAACCACGTTGTAAAAGATTTCCTTTGTCAGCTTAAATTGACCACATTACGCCACTACCCTTTTTATTTTCACGATGTAGAATATAAACATACGCGTGTATAGAATATAAGAAAGTAGGATTTTAATATGGGAACATGGACATCCATAGCTCCAATGTCAATAGTTAGGTCAAATTTTGAATCTCAAATTATAGACAATAAAATTTACGTGCTGGGGGGCAGTGGCAGTGGCTCATATTTAGCGTCAGCTGAAGTATATGATCCTGTAGCAAACGCTTGGTCCACGCTTGCTTCCATGTCAACATCACGGAGTAGATTTAAAACTGAAGTACTGGGAGAAAAGATTTATGCTATTGGCGGTACAAGCGATAATGGCCTATTATCTTCAATTGAAGTGTACGACCCGACTTCAAACGCATGGGTAGTACTAGCTTCTATGCCCACGGCACGACGCTCTTTTGAAACAGAAGTGATTGAAGGGAAAATATATGTAATCGGTGGGGCTAATAGCAACAATATTGCATTTTCAGCGGTTGAAGTATATGATCCTGTAGCAAACGCTTGGAAGTCATTGGCTGCTATGACTACCGCCCGCCATAGTTTTCGAACTGCGGTAGTCAACGGAAAAATCTACGCAATTGGTGGATACGATCAAAGTAAAGCTTTCTCATCAGTTGAAGTATATGATCCAGTAATAAACACTTGGGAACCACTGGCTTCAATGCATACGGTTAGATGGGACTTTCAGTCTGAAGTTATCGACGGTAAAATATATGTGATGGGTGGTCTTGCCCCATATCACACGTCATCAACTGAAGTCTACAATCCAACTACGAACACTTGGGCAACACTAGCCTCTATGTCCACAGCGCGACGTTTTTTTGAAACAGAAGTAATTGAAGGGAAAATATATGCAGTCGGCGGTATTACATACAATGACAACACAAGTTCCTATGAGTATTTATCGTTAGCCGAATTGTACGATCCGAGTTCCAATGTTTGGACAACTCTGCCCGCTATGTCTGTGGCACGAGAATTTTTTCAGACTAACGCAATTAATGGAAATTTTTATGTTCTTGGTGGGGTAGATGGAGCCGAAGCACTTGCCTCAGCCGAAGTCTTAGCCGTAGTAGCCATCGTTGCTCCCACTTCACTCACTGCAAGCGGCCGCGATTCCAATGTCGACCTTTCGTGGGGTGCTATAGCAGATGCAACCAGCTACAATGTTTACCGCGCCTTGACCTCAGGCGGCCCGTACACCCAGATTGCCGCTAGCGTTACGGCTACGACCTACACCGACTCTGACGTCACGAACGGCACAACTTATTACTATGTAGTCACTGCGGTTTCCACTGCTGGCGAAAGTACCTATTCCAACGAGGCATCGGCTATGCCAAATGCGGACGAAACCGGCAAAGCACTGCTGGATATCTACATGGTTGATAACATCCTCAGGGAATATGACTTGCCCATGTCAAAAGTCAATGAATTCATTGACTGGTACAAACTGAGGGCAGCCGGTACAGGTGATCCATTTTTCATGATCGAGAAAACTTATAACAAGGGCTCGTTCTCATCTAGAAAAGACTACATCGTCTTTGACAAGATCAGGGACTTTGAAGTCAATCAATAAGAGCGATCTCTAAAATTTAAGTACCTAGATAGAAATGCGGGCTTTTAAAGTTCGCATTTCTATTTTTAATACAAGTAAACTGTTATTTAGCGGAACTATCGTTATCCGAATTAGAGCCGCGCCAGTCCTTTATAGATTGCAACATAATATCAACCAGATGCCACGCGGGTGTGTCTGGCTTAGTGAAAATACTATTTTCACTCATGCTTATCAAAGTGTAAGATAAGCAGTCTATCAGGTGTATTGCTGCATTTTCTCGGTGATTGCTCTCGGAAAGCTGGGCTTGCAGGGATTCTATACCTTTCCCATAAGCATCCCGTTCTTCCGCAACTGTCCTGTTTGCCTGGAGTAAGTGATTAATTTTCTCTGGCGTCAGGCCGGTATCTTCATAGGCTCCAAGCTTTTTGATACTTTTCAAGATTTCTCTGAGTGTATTTGGGTGTGAGCTTTCAACTGACTGCTCATTGTCCTTGACATTTACAAGGCCATATCCGCCAGCGTACTTTTTTGTTAGCCTATCCATGCTGCCACGTCCTTTCTTCCTACAAATTACTGTTGTTTGGGCTTTAAAAACATCCTGTCACACCAGTGGTTAAGATCTTTTAGGTCGAATGGCTCACCGCAATGAGGGCAACGCGGCACCATTTTCCCGGAGCGATAATGGCTTTCTAACTCTTTAATCACAACCAAATGCGGCTTGTAGCTGGCTATCTTTCGGCGCTGCTCCAGCAGGTTTTCTACCTGCTCATTCATCCGGCTGTAATATTTTGCGATGTTATGTAACACCTCAAACGGCTCCACAATTGCGCCGCAATCCGTGCAGTACACAAGCCTATTTTGGTAATCAATCTCATAATGGGGGTCAAGGCATTGGCATGTTTTGCGCCTGCCATACTCTACCCGCAATATGTCAATATTAGATACCTTTGCCGGTAATTCTTCGCTCACTTTGCACCTCCAAATTGCAATTTTGTGTTATAGACCGGCGGTCTCCAAAACCGCGTGTCGGGGGGTTTGCCCCGCTAAAAAGCGACAGGTGTGTTAATTGTTTCATAGGGCCTCCAAACCCTTGTTTATCGGCCTATACGGCCTCCTGCTGCGTGTTGGTATCGGTGCGCACAATAATCAGATAGCCCTTGCTGTTTTTGCTGACCTTACATTTAATGCGGGTGGTCAGATTGACACTGGCGTCCTTGATTTCTTCGTCCTGCACCATTTCGGCATTTTCAATGAGCATTTCGCGGACAGGCATATCAAAATCCGAAAACAGCCTATTGATTTTTGTACGCGCGGTAACGATGTTGAAATAGCGGCGTCCGTCCACACACTCGCAATGTGCGGTGGCAAATTCGTCCGCGTCTTCCTGCGTCGCAATCCCCACCACTGGTGTGACTTGCCCGCAATAGCGGCATACGCCAAAATTAGGGGAGTTGTCATAAGGCAGATACGGCGACGGCAGCACCATAATGTACTGCAACATCGGCAAAGTGATCTTTTCCATATAGTTCGGGCCTCCTTACCCGGCCAGATACCTTTCATGGCTGGCTTTCACGTTTTTCTGGCTTACAATGGCATAGCGTGTAGTGGTTTCTATCGACGTATGCCCTAACATTTGCTGCACCTGCTCGATGGGCATTCCGCGCCCTATGGCGGTGGTTGCCGTCGTTCGCCTAAATCGGTGCGGGTGGGTGTTCTGCACCCCTGCCCGCTCGCCAATAGCCTTGATGATCTTCTCAATCCGGCTGATGCTCAGGCCTTTCACCTCACCCTTTTCACAGACGAACACCGCTGGGCAATCGTCTTGGCGGCTGTTGAGGTATCGCATAAGGTGCAGCTTGGCGCGGGCATTGAGGTATGCAACCCGCTCCTTGGCACCCTTGCCGAATACAACGACCTCACCAGCAGCAAAGTCTATGCGGTTGATCTCAAGCGTTGCCATTTCACCAACGCGCATGCCTGTGGATGCAAACAGTTCCACAATGGCGGTTTCGCGCAACGTCCGGCAGGCTCCGCGTAGCACTTCAACCTGTTCTTCGGTAAACGGCTGTTTAATCAGCTTGTCCGTTTTGATCTTCTTGACCTTGCGCATGGGGTTCTGCGGTATGTAGTCCTCATTGAGCGTCCAACTGAAAAAGCTGTTTAATACCCGGCGTTTATTGTCCAGCGTTACTTTTGATATGGCTGGCTTGCGTGACTGCTCAACCGCCAGATAATATCGGATATCATTGGTTCCGATCTGGTCAACCGGCTTTTGCGTAAATCCCAGCAGCGCCCGTATTTCCATTGCATAATATTTCAGCGTCTTATCAGACAGCCCTTCAACCTTTTTAGAGGCTATGAACATTTTAAATACCTTCTCGGTGATGCTTTCCACTGGTACAAGCGTCAATGCAGCAAGTCCGACGTCGTAATTTTGCAGCGCAATAACGATGCAATGTTCTAGTCGCTCAACCTGCGCCGGTGCCAGAAATTCAGACGCTGCACTGATGATTTCACGCGTGAGCTGCTCTTTCATTGGCCTTGCCCTCCCCTCGCAGCTATGTAGCTCTCCCGCAGGTTTTTACCCTGAGTGAGTTTGTCCAAAAATGCGTTAAAGTCCCCTGTTTGGGTATACGCGTAGTCAAAGGCTATGCGCTGTGCATCGCTCATAGGCTCAAAGCTAACAAGCCCCAGTGCTTGCTTATATTTCCAGTACGCTTCTCGCGCCACCGCGTCAGCATAGATGTTGACCATCGGCTCACGGATTTCAAGCCCTAATTCTTGACCCCTCGGATGCCGCTTCAATATGGCAGCACCTCCGGTTCTGTCTCTACAAACGCGCCGCAATCTACAAACGGCAGTGGCGGGCGGTACAGCTTTGCCGGGCACGGGTCATCATAATCCGTCGCACCCTCCGGTTCGTCGAGATAGTTACAGCCGAAGATACGCATAAACTCCGCGCGGCTGTGCGTCCGCTCAAACGCTCTCTGTCCCAGCCGCTTAATCCACTCGTTTAGCCTGATATCCACATGGACGGCATACGGCTGGTATTCGTGCCAGTCATACCGCAGATATACCCATAGGCCGTATTTTTCAGACAGTTGCCGCCAAGGATTTCCGAAATAGATATGATGCTGGTGCAGCCCTTGCGTGGCCCCGGTGATAAAGCAGCTTTTAGACTGCTGTAAAATCGACTTAGCCATAACGCACCTCACTCGGCGGCAGCGGCGATAGATCCTTTCTAGCCGCTTCATCTCTGAACTTCTTTGTGGTGTATCTGGTGCAGCCCTCTACAGGACAGCCGCGCGGCTCTTCTGTGTCAAAACAAAAGTGACAGCCCCTCGTATTAGAAAACATGGACCGATAATGCCCGCAGCCCTTGCAGCCTTCTCTACCATTCATGCCCCGCCCTCCATGAATCGCCTCATCATATCCTTCTCAAACGCTTCTGCGTCCTTGTCGGCTCTGGTCGGTTCCTTCTGCTTTGATAACGGCACGCTGTGAAGTCTAAAAACATTCTGCCAACAGTGAAATATTGATTGCTCTAATATGGCAATCTGTGTATCTTCATCCTTGGATAACTCGCATAAATTTTTATATAGCCGGTGACGCGCAAGCTCTGTGAGCGGCTTTTTTATCTCCTTGCGCATTTTTTCAAAAGCATCCAACGCTTCAAGTAATTTGGCAGAATCAATCTCAAAGCCCCACTTTGGTAACGGTACCTTTTTAGTTTGCTTTTTAGGCTTTGGCGGCTCCGTAGGTAAAAGTTCCGCAGCTGGCGTAACATCCCCGTCGAAAATTAAAAGCGCCCTATAAGCGCCCTCTAGGGTCGCGGCTGTCATTCGCAAAAATACGCGTTGGCTGCTCTCCGCGTATGTAATAACCTCCTGCAATTCCCCAAGTAGGCTTACAAAATGGCGCTTGAAATCCTTGTATTTATCCATGTTGCAAAATCCTCTCAAACCTGCTATAATACAGGTATCTTATTAGCGTTTGCCGCCTTTGTGATTGCACTCACAAGGCGGCTTTTCCTTTGCAAAAATATGGCGGTTGTTGCTATAGCTGCCACCTCCCCCAGCCGATCAGAAATAGGCCGAGAAACACAAGACACACCCGAGATGGTAAATAAACCATATGTATTGCGACGGGTAGCAGCATCACAATAAGGCCAGTAATCATAAAAATACGCTTCAATCTGATGCGCGCCGTCTCAGCAAGGAAGATGCTTTTTAAGGCAAATAACCGCTTGAAGTAGGCTGAAAGGCGTTTTCGTTGTTTTGTCCGGTAGCCTTTGAAAGACGCGCAGCGCATGTCATGGGTGATTTTTGGGACTATCAGCATAGGCCGCTCTTTTCCAACTGCGATTTAAGCAGCTTTGACCGACGGTAGAATTCTTCACGATCGTAATACATCGCATCGGATAGCCCACCGCTGGTATTGGGATTGGTGGCGTACTCGACAAACTGCTCTAGCAGTTTTAAGGCATCGCCGGTGATTCTTGGATTCATCTTGCGGGCCTCCTTTCTAGGGTTGTCCTTTCGCCGTTTGCGTGGTAGAATTTGGGCGAAGGAGGTGGTATTAATGGACAAACATAAGGTTGTTCACGATTTGGCGCTGATACATGCGCAAGCGAAATATCGTGAATTCTTTGAGTTGGTTGCTGCAAAGGACAGACAGTTCAATGTGGGAATAAGCGAATTGTGTAATTTCTATGAAACGGCAGTAACCTGTATTGCCCCACAAATCGACGATATTTTAGAGTGCTATCTTGATGATGATGGAAATTCATACATTAAAGATTAGTTAAGTAGAGATCGTAAATTCTGAGAAAGTTGCTTACCCCCACTTCATAGGCGTTCTGTTTAGTTGCCTCTAAAAGAGCGTCGTGTTGCTGGGGGTTATCTCTTAGCGCCGCTAAGTCGGCATAGGGTTTGGCGCTAGAAAGAAAATCCTTTTTAGTAAATGGCATTTGTTTTTCCTCGTTTCTAGGCTTGTCCGCCTTAAGGCGGCTTATTATGCGCTCCGCGAGATATTATCTATTGGAGCAATCCGACCACAATACATGCAACTGGCTAAATCGTAAGCGCTGACGCGCTTGCTGGGGCCGACTTTCTTCACGAGGATTCCAGCGCTATGGAGATGATGTGCCAACGTATTGCGACCGCAGCCTATAATTTTGCTGGCTTGCTCGAAATTGAAATAAGCCTGCCCGCCGTGCGCCTCAATGATGGCCTGTGCCATGGCGGTAATATCAGATTTTGCGCTCACGAAAACGCCTCCTTTCAATCCCACCGCGACCAGCATCTTCTCAATGCCGATCTTGATTTTAGGGTTGTTGTCTCCCTTCCGACGTGGTAATATTTAGGCGAAAGGAAGTGCAGTAATGTTAACTTTTGTCGTAATCATGGGCTGTGTGCTTTTTTTGCCTTGGATTCTTTTTGTTGCTAACAAATCTGCGACAGCCCCAAAGGTCATTGAGCACAGAGACTTTTACTTAGACACAGGAATGTGCGAAAATTTAAGAGATTATGTAGTGCTGGATCTCGAGACGACCG
Source organism: Candidatus Fimivivens sp. (assembly GCA_034933525.1). GTDB lineage: Bacteria > Bacillota > Clostridia > Oscillospirales > Ruminococcaceae > Yanshouia. Next base: position 38,769 of record JAYFNI010000007.1, on the reverse strand, counting down.
GCCTGTCTGATCTACGGGACGAAATTATTGAATACGCCGCCGTTCGTTACGTCGATGGCCACCCGATAGACCAAATTCAAAGTTTGGTTAACCCTAAAACCGAGATCCCGCCTAGAATTACCCAACTTACAGGCATTACTCAAAGCATGGTTGACAATGCCCCTCTTATTTCTGAATCGCTACCACAATTGATCGACTTTATCGGCGGCCGAATGGTGGTTGCACATAACGCTCCGTTTGACGTGGGTTTTATTGAAAATAGTGCTAAAAGGCATCTTGATGTTGATTTAGATTTGCTATTTTGGGATACGCTGCCCCTTTTTCGCACGGTTTTCCCTCACTTGAACAACTATAAGTTGGGCACAGTCGCAAATTATTTAGGACTAGTTGATAAGACACACCATCGCGCACTTTCCGATACCCTCACTACTGGTCAATGCCTACGTTATGTGATTGATAATTGCACTGGCACCGCCGACACTTCTCTAAAAATCTTTGGTCCCGAAAAAAAACAGAAGCCGCGAGAGCATCAATACGAAGTCGCTTTAGATGTTAACCTTGTAAATGCCTACACCGTACCAATACAGCAAAATATTGCAAACGCTGCCATTGGAGAAGAATTAAAATTTGAGTATGATCTCGTGATGGAAAAGTACGGCGTTTTTGCGTCCTCTGGCTTAATTGGCTATCTGCCAAAAGGATATAATGACACCATCCGCATTTATAAAAACTTTGAAATTACTCTGGCATCGATAGCACCAAACGGTAAGGGGAAAGCTGTTGCCACGGTTAAAGCTAGCTACTCGTATGTAAACTTTTGTTGAGTATTTCTTCCTCCCTTACCCCGCCACACCCAGCAATTTCTCATTGCTGGCATTGATTTTGGGGTTGTTATGCAATTGTCTTTCGCTCATCCTCAAAAGTCTTGATGCTTTCCTCAGATATCAGGTAGCTCTTTCCTGCTTTGACAGCGGGCAGTTTCTTTTTTCTCACCCAATCCCATACGGTTATAGTTTTTACGCGATACATATCCGCGATTTCGGCGCACGTATAGTATTTTGGCATAAATTTACACCTCCTTTTTGTTAATAATAATAGTTGTGTATACTTCGGTTTTGTGGTAATATTACTTTATTGTTTGAAGCATATGAAACCAATAGCATTATCGTGCGATATGCTACAAAACCGTGGTATGGCTATACTATACTACGCTGATTGTAGCATGTCAATACTTTGTGCTACAATTTTGATGTAGGTGATAAAGTTTATGAATACTTTACAAAAATCGTATGAGGTATTTGCTGATTTGTTGGAAAGGCATAATATTACGCCCTACCGAGTTTATAAAGAAACCGGTGTGCCCCAATCATCGTTGAGCGAATGGAAGCGCGGAAATAGTATGCCAAAAATTGATAAAATGCAGAAATTAGCCGAATACTTTGGCGTTTCTGTCGACTATCTTCTGGGAAAAGAAGAACAAAAAGAAAAAGAGCCCGACCTCACAGATGAGGACAGGCGTGATATTGCTAAAATGTTAGATGGCATGGTCAACCAACTTGGCAATCATAATGTTGCCTTGATGTTCGATGGTGAACCAGTCGATGAAGAAACAAAAGAATTGTTGAAAATCAGTCTTGAAAATCAGTTTAGACTTGCCAAAAAATTAATGCAAAAAAGAAAAAGTGAAGATTAAGCATCAGGGGATATAGACATCATGTGGATAAAAGAAATGGTCGAAAACCTGTGCAGACAGTATGTCACGCGTAACCCGTTTCAACTTGCGGCTGATACTGGCACTATTCTACTGCTTGAAGATTTGGGTTCAACTCTTGGATATTATAGTCATTGCTATCAAGATAAATTTATTCACGTTAATAGCCGTTTAAGCGAGCAACAACAGGCAATTACCTGCGCGCACGAGCTAGGGCATTCAGTATTGCATCCAGAAATAAGCACACCATATCTTAGAGCAAGCACGTTGTTTTCTGTTGATAAACTAGAATTGCAGGCAAACCGTTTTATGGTGCAGCTACTAGTGTCTGACGAAGACTTGCAATCATTTTTTTCGGACGGCTTAGGTAGTTATCAAATAGCAGATATATACGGTGTGCCTGAATATCTTATAGATTATAAAGTTCAGACTATAGGCCAATAAAAAATCCCGCTCGGTGGGCTAACACCGAACGGGATTATGAAGCAAACCGCTACGTCAAACAGCAGCCTTGCAGGTAAATTATAACACCTTCGCAGGGCTTGCGCAAGCATACCTTGAGGAGGTTTATTTTTATGGGAAAAAGCAAAAAAAACATCGAAAAAGAAATTTCAGCATCCCCACCCGCAGATAAAACGCGGTATCGCTCTACGTTTTATTGGCAAGGCAAACGTTATGAAGCAACATCGACCAAAAATCAGCGGGACGCGGACAAAAAGGCAGCACTAAAAAAAGACAAGCTAAATCGCGGCGAGATCGGAATATCCTCAAAAATGACAGTTAAGTGCTGGGCTGAAACGTGGCTGGAAACCTACAAAAAAAACGTTCTTGCAGAGAAGCAATACAAAGACTATGAGGGCATGGTTAATAACACGATTATCCCCGCCATTGGTTCGTTGCGATTATCCGACGTAAAAGATGCTCACTTGCAGAAAATTATCAATTCCAAGGCAGGCCAAAGCCTTGACCGGCTGAACAAACTAAACCATCGTATAACTGCTATGTTCCGACAGGCGCAAATTTCGGGGCTGATCGTACAAAACCCCGCTCAATTTTTAACTATTCCAAAGGCTGAGGATGGGACACACCGAAGTATTACACCGTTCGAGAGAGAGCATTTTTTAAAGGTCGCAGAAACGCACTATGCCGGGTTAATGTTTAAAGTCATGCTGTTTTGCGGCTTGCGTACCGGCGAGGTTGCTGCACTGGACTGGCGCGATATTGATTTTGATAAGCGGCGCATTAAAGTAATCCACGCGGTGGAAAGTGGCACCGATAACATCAAAGCACCCAAATCGGCTGCTGGGGTTCGTGAGATTCCCATACCAAATGAAATATATAACGACCTGCTTGCCTTAAAAGGAGATCCGTTTTCACCGGTATTTACACGGCCTAATAGTCAGGGCAGGTATACCAATATGAGCCGACACAGGGCGTGGCTGTCTTTTAAAGATCAGATGGATATTTCAATGGGGGCTAAGTTTGAAACTGTTACAAACCCAAAAACTAAGCGCAAACGAAAAATAAAAACGTTGTCCGTTGTTGCTGATGACCTGGTCCCGTATTGCCTCCGCCACACTTACTGCACAGACTTACAAGATAAGGGCGTTCCGATCAATGTAGCCAAATATTTGATGGGGCACGCTAATATCGCAATTACTGCTAAGATTTATACCCATATTTCAGACGTGGCAATTGAATCGGCAGCAGCACTAATAAATGGGGATGGTGGAAAAGATGGTGGAAAAGAGAAAACTAATGTGTGAATATTGACGATTGCAATGCGGAAAATCAGCATTATTAATTTCGCCCTTTCACGGCGGTAACACGGGTTCGAATCCCGTACGGGTCACCAAAGAGAAACCGCAGAATTTGGCTTTATTAAGCTAATTTCTGCGGCTTCTTTTTTTGCTTAAATACTATTTACCTATTACCTACTGATATTTTAATTCATGCGAAACAATCACTTGTCAAAGGTTAAGAAAAAATAAAGCTTCGTGTCTTTTTATAATCTTCAGTCGGTTCAGCTAATAAAGGGCTGAATCGACTTTTTTTGTATCAATTTTGATCTTTCTAAAAATTCGCCATAGAAAGCCACTGCCCAAATGTAGTAATGTGTATTTGTAAAAATGTGGCGAAGACAAGTTCCCTTCCCAAGCCGGCGGGAAAGGAAAAGGTTCGAGCCACTTTTTGCTTGACATAAAACTCGCCATTTTATGGCGGAGAGAGGGAGGGATATACTTGTCGGTTTTAAAAACCTACGGGGAAAATTTAGCAGGCTTAAAGCCGAGCCAGACCTACCGCCTGACCAGCAGTCGAATAGAAGGTAAAGTGGACGGAAAAAACGCCATAAGCCAGGCGATTGACTTGATGCTTTCGACGGAACGATGGCGGCATTTGATCTATTCGGGAGATTATGGCGTAGAGCTAGAAGAACTGTTTGGCAAATCACGCGGATACCTTGAAGCGGATATGGAGCGACGCTTTTTTGAAGCGTTGGCAGAGGATGATCGCATAGAAGGTATCAACGACTTTGCCATGAGCTTTTCAGGAGATGAGGCCACTATATCGTTGACGGTAATGACGGCTTTTGGTGACGTTTCGGTAGAAAGGAGGGTTCCCATTGTCTGATATTAGCTATAACGCTATTTTGCAGCGCATGCTTGCCCAAGTACCGGACGACATCGACAGGCGGGAGGGCAGCATCATCTACGATGCGCTTGCACCCACAGCCTACGCATTGGCGGGGCAAAACTTCATGCTGGGGTACCTTACGAATCTTTTATTCGGTGACACGGCAACCGGTGATTGGCTTGATCGGGTGGTAGAAGACTTTGGCCTTACACGCGAGGCGGCGACGTATTCTGTTCGGCAGATCGATTGCGTCAACAGCACCGGCGCGCCCTTTGCGATGCCTATTGGCGTACGGGTTTCTATTCAAGAACTGACTTTTAAAATTGCCGAGGAAATTATGGTGGGCAGCTATAAGGCTGTGTGTGAGCAACTGGGAACGCAGGGGAACTGCTATTCGGGGGCGATTCTGCCGCTGGACAACATCTCAGGGCTGGGGGCGGCAATACTGCTTGCGGAGCCGCTTATTGTGGCGCGGGACGAGGAGACCGACGACGACCTGCGCGCGCGGTTTTATCTCTCGGTGCGGCAGACACCGTTCGGCGGCAACAAGGCCGATTACCGCGAAAAGACGCTCGCCATTGACGGCGTCGGAGCCTGCGTGGTGTTTGGTGCAGCGGACGGCATGGGCGCGGGCAATGTTGGCCTTATGATCGGCGACGAGGCGGGAAACCGTGCGAGTGAAACGCTGGTGGGCGAGGTGCAGGCGCTTTACGGCACGGCGGGCGACGGGCTGGCCCCCATCGGGCACAATGTCACGGTGGCGACCTGCGTCGATCTGGCGGTGAATGTCACGGCGTCGCTGGTGCTGAAATCCGGCAGCAGCATGGCGGTCGTTCAGCCGCTGGTTGAGGCGGCAATTGCAGATTATATCGAGAACATGGCGTTTGATGCGGGCGTGGTGTTCTATGCAAAGCTCGTCGCTGAAATCTTAGGAGCGCATGATGCGATTCTGGATGTCGGCAGCGTGACGATGAACGGCGCGACGGCAAATGTTACGCTGGAGAAATCCTTCAAGAAATATCAAGTGCCGGTAGTCGGCACGATAACTGTCACGGAGGTGGGATGATGTTTTATAACACACCCGCCAATTTTTTATCCCATCTGCCGGAGCGACTGCAAGGCGTCATCGAGTTTGGGGTACTGGCTGACGCCGTGAACCCTGAGTTGGACGGGGTGAATGCGGCGGTGGGCACAATGGTGGCAAACGTCAGCATCTCGACGGCCAACGCCGCGGGGCTTTCCCGCTGGGAGGCGGTTTTGGGCGTGTCAACGCCACTCAACGGTACGCTGAAAGCTCGACGTGAGGCACTGAAAGCCCGGCTAATGACCAAGCCGCCAATCAATCTTGAGACGCTGCGGGGCATTATTGAGACTTATATGGGTGTGCAAGTAGAACTTGGACTGGATAATTCAGTTGTCTCAGTGGTGTACCGCGGCACTTCCAAGGTGGCCGATCTTCGACCGCTGTATACGACGATTTACGAAACGATACCGGCCAGTTTGCTGGTGCAGATCGCGTATAAGTATCTAATCTGGTACGAGCTCGATGCACAGGGCATAATCTTTTCGGTCATGGATGCCAAGGGCCTTGACTGGAACACATTAGAGAGAGGTGAATGGATTGGCTGATTTTATTACACAGTTTGCGGCTGATGAAGGTGTCAGTCGCCAGAATTTTAATAACAGGATTACGCAGGCCAACACGGCGCTGAGTACGGCACAGAGCGCAGCAGCGGCGGCGCAAACGACGGCTAACACCGCCGTGACCAACGCGGCGGCAGCTAAGACGGCAGCGGATAATGCAGCAGCGGCAGCTGCTGCCGCGCAGACAACCGCCAACGGCAAGGCGAACGCTTCACACACACACGCGGCAAGCCAGGTGACGGCGGGTACGCTGGGCGGGCAGGTAAGGGCAAACATTTCCGCAGTTTCCGACCTCGGCTTTCCGCAGGTAAGAGATATTTGTGCGGGTCCAGGTGCGCTTACCCCAGGTGTTTCGCCATTGCAAACTGGGATGCTCCAAATCCAGTATGAGTAGGCGGTGACGTTATGGCTAAGACAATCTTTATTGGCATAGGCGGTGTGGCTCGCAAGGTTAAAAAGGTTTATGTCGGCGTGGGCGGTGTTGCCCATAAGGTTAAAAAGGCTTTTATTGGTGTAGGTGGCGTAGCGCGGATGTGCTATTCTAGTGCACCGGATGATCCAACCTACACCGGCGTCTACACAGTAGCTACCAATGGTAACTACCGCTATATGTACCTGAATACCAGCGGTACGCTGACGTTCACTGACGACGGCGAGTATGACTTTTTTGTGGTCGGCGGTGGTGCAGGCGGCGCTAATAACTCTCGCTATGCATGTGGCGGTGGTGGTTCAGGAAGGACGAGAGCTCAGTCAGCCATTAACTGCAACGCAAGTTCTACCGTGGCGGTTACTGTGGGCGCGGGAGGTGCAGCAGGCGCAGCGGGCGGAACAAGTCAGGCGGTTGTCAATTCTGTTGCCTACTCGGCAGCCGGTGGAACAGCAAACACAGGTACTGGTTTTGGTAGCGCAGGTGGTTCCGGCGGAGGCGGAGGCGGTTTTTACTTTTCGGGTTCCGATGACGATTCGCCTAATGCAGGTGGCACAGGTGGTAGCGACGGCAGTAATGGCGGTGTTGGATACACTACGGGTTTCGCTGCCGGCGGTGCAGGACAAGGGGCAACCACCCGCGCTTTTGGCGAAGCCAGCAATACTTTGTATGCAGGCGGTGGGGGTGGCGGTGCCGCCGGATATAACGAAGGCTGGTGCGGTGCGGGTGGAGCTGGCGGAGGCGGACGCGGCGGATGGGGTAACCTTTGGGGCAACTCCGGTGCAGGCGTAGCTGGCGTGGCAAACACAGGCGGTGGCGGTGGCGGTTCGGGTTGGGCGGATGGATACGCAGGTGCTGGTGGCTCTGGCCTCGTCATTGTTCGCTGGTTGGTGGCGTAAGAAGGAGGAAAAAATGAAACAGGCGATTATATCCCTTGCCGATGGTTCAATGACCACCGGAAAGGTTAGCAACATTATTGAAATCACGCAGGAGGCGGCGCTGGGCTTCGTGCTGCCAGACAACTCCCTATTGTGGGACTGTGGGCAGTATCCGGTCGCCATTGGTGATGACTGGAACGATGGCGTGTTTACCCGTGAGGGTGCGACGCTAATCCCGCTGCCTACGGTGGAACAACAGGTTTCGCAGGTGCGCGCAGGACTTTCGCAGTCTGATGCGGCGGCGCTGGAACTTTATGAGGGCCAACTGGTTTTGCAAAGTCAAATTGATACTGCTTTAATCGAAATGTATGAAGCAAAAGCAAACTAATTGAAAGGGGATAAACAATATGTATTTACCGGCTATTTCAGCAGCTTATTGGAGGACTGTCAAGCGTGGCGGACGAACCTTTGAATCGGTTCCCGCGGAGCTTAAGCAAAGCGTTACAACCCTCGCCAAAACGGACGTTGTCAATGGTGTGATCTCCGCCGAGGACTATTCTGGTTATATCGGCGCAACCTACGAAGCTTAAAGGAGGACGTAATCATGAGCAACATTGCAACGGTCACGGCGACCATAAACGGCGTGACTCATCCGCTTATTTATAATTCCTCCACAAGCAAGTGGGAAGCTACACTGACTGCACCGTCGGGCTCATCTTATAACAAAAGCGGCGGCTATTATAATGTAAGCCTATCCGCAGCAGACGAGGCGGGCAACGTTTCGACCGCCGACGCGACTAATGCGGAAATCGGAACAAATCTGCGTCTGGTAGTCAAGGAGAAGGTTGCGCCTACAGTTAGCATCGTTTCTCCGGGTGCGTCGGCGTTTCTCACAACAAATATGCCAGTGATTACCGCTCAGCTACGCGATGCGGACAGTGGTGTGAAAACTTCGACACTGGCGTTTAAGCTCGACGGCACGACAGTGGCCTATAACGCCGCTGGCATGACCTGCACGGCGGTGACCGGCGGGTATAACATTAGTTATACACCGAAAACAGCGCTATCAGACGGGGCGCATACCGTTACGGTGGCGGTTACCGACAACGACGGTAACACATCTTCGACGGCCTCGCGCAGCTTCACCGTTGACACAGTGGCGCCGGTACTTAATGTTACCACGCCCGCGGCGGGTCTGATTACAAACCAGACTTCGGGCACTGTTGCAGGCACGACAAGCGACATCACCAGCAGCCCTGTGACTCTGACCATCAAGGTCAACGGTAATAGCGTCGGCGCGGTCACGGTCGAAAGCAACGGCGGCTTTAGTAAGGCGGTCACCTACACCGAGGGCAACAACACGGTGGTGATTACGGCGACCGATTCTGCGGGCAAGACCACGAGCGTAACCCGCACCGTAACGGTGGACACCGTGCCGCCTGAGTTTGTCAGCGTGACGCTGACTCCCAATCCGGTGGATGCTGGACAGACCTACGTCTTATCGGTAAGCCTCTCATGATTACAGCGGTACACGGCAGAGCCGATGGGCACGAGCTGGTGCTAACGCCCGCTGGTGGCGGATGGCAGGCAACCCTTCCGCCCAATCTTGCCGATGGACAATATGTGGTAACGCTGGCAGCTACCGACGAGGCGGGAAATGTTAGCGAGTATCGCGGCGTTTTATATCTGTGCGCGGGTATTTGCAGGCTGGAAATGCAGCGCGAAATTCCGGCGTTTTTGCATCTGTTGGATAATCTGTCGGTATGCCTGATGCCGGAACGGTGGCAAGTTCAATTTGTGCGGCACAGGAGGTGCTCAACATGAACAGCATACGCTTTGCGCTGGGTGAGCAGCGCTATCTGGAGTTTGAAATTCGACCGCGCCGCACCAATGACACGGTGGTCATCACCGCCGCATCGTGGGAACTGCAGAAAAACGGTACCACTATTGAGACTGGAAACTGCGAGGTAGATGGCAAGACTATCCGCGCGCTGATTGCACCCGCTGACAAGGGTGTGTATCAGCTGGAACTTTCCGTAACGGTGCCGCCTGAAACCCGAAAGGAGCGGCTGATGATCTATGTCGATTAAGTTTATGTCGGCTGCGATAGCCCCTGCCACGGTAATGGTGGGGGCTTCGTTTATACTAACGGTGGAAGCGGAGTACCGACCACTAAGTTGGATGGAGCTTGAGGGTGAAAGCCTGACCTTTATGCAGCTCGACCAGAAGGCATTAGCATGGCAAAGGTTTGAGTCGGGCTTGTGGATTTGTTAATGATTTTTCTGTATGAGGTAAATAAAGCAAATGACATAAAGTGAGGGGAAGATAGTAACGGAAAACACAAAAATAATAGTCAATACGACTATAGGCCTGATAGGGGCCACCATCGCTGCACTGCTTGGAGGATGGGATACCGCACTTCGGACACTCGTTGGATTTATGGCTACTGATTATATTACGGGGATCACTGTCGCGGCAGTATTTACTAAAAGTAATAAAACCGAAGGTGGTGCCTTATCCAGCGAGGCGGGGATGAGAGGCCTGTTTAAAAAAGGTGGTATGTTGCTACTGGTTTACATCGCCTGTCGCATGGATTTACTAATTGGTCAAAATTATATCAGAGATGTCACTGTTATCGCACTTATTACTAATGAGACGGTAAGTATTATTGAAAATATTGGGCTAATGGGGGTACCGATACCTTCAATAATCATCAAATCTATTGAGATATTACAACATAAAGAAAAGGAGAAAGAAAAATGAGTGCGCCTTTCGAAATAGTTTATCTACTTAAAGCATTACAATGGTTTATGCTCCTTTTCCTGGGCATGTTGGTGGCTTATTACCGAATGAATGGGAGACTTCAGAGTGTTATCGGAAATCTGATTGCACAGGCAGAACAAACATATGGTGAAGCAAAAAACGGTGGAATAAAATTTAGATGGGTCTGCAACAAAGTTTATAGTATGGTACCTATACCGCTCAATGCTATTATTACAAAGCAGATGGTAGAGGGACTGGTGCAAAGCACATTTGACGCGATGGCGGCATACGCTAAAATACAGCTTGATAAGCTGTTGGACAGCACAATGCCTGACATTGAACGCACGGAGGATTAACCATGATTGAAATGATTGATATATCCGAACACAATGTGCGACGCGGTGCTATTAACTGGAATCAGGTTAGGACAGCTGGTATTTCGGGTGCTATGATTCGCGTTGGATGGGCGGGGTACGAAGGTAGTATTGCCGCAAATAAGGCGATTGACCAGAGCCTGAATTCAAGCATCAAGGGTGCACACGCCGCAGGTTTAGATGTGGGACTCTATGTATACACCTACACTAAGACACCAATAGCGGCACGGATGGCCGCTGCTGAATGCGTTGAGATTGCCAAACGCTACCCTGGTATAATCAATCTCCCAATTGCGTTTGACGTGGAAGAAACGGCTTTGCCCTGCCTGACAGAGCAGGGCAAAAGTGGCCTGACCGATACTGTGATTGCATTTTTGGATGAATCTAAGCGGCTAGGTTATTACGCGGTGTGGTATACCTATACCGCTTTTGCAATACAGTACCTGGACCGTGCACGATTAGCAAACTACGATTTATGGATTGCCGACTACCGCGGTAGTGAAGGCCTAATGCAGAGTCAACTTGGCCGAAAGAACTACGGTATGTGGCAGTATATTGGTGATAAGGGAACTTGTACTGGTGTTATCGGCCCATGTGATCGCAACTATTGTTATAAGGATTATCCGGCGGTGATTGCGGCTGCGGGGCTTAATGGGATTTCTTCAAATAATCCTAATTACCAAAAGCTTTATGAAACAGAAAAGGCGCAACGAGAAAAGTTGCAAAGCCAACTGGTATTGGCACAGGAAAAGGCTGACAAGTTTGACCGAATCAAAGCCATCACAGCTGAATAATAAGAAAACTTGTTAGCTTAAAGTTTTTAATAATGCGGCTGTATTATTTTATAGCCAACTAAGAGAAGTAGCAGTATATCAAAATCCTCTGCAATTTTGGGGCATGTTGCAGAGGCTTTGTGATATATAATATTTATATAATATAAATGCTAAAGTCGACATATACTATATACGGGGTGTCATGATGATTAGATTAAAGCCACTTATCCTCAGTTTGATAATCAGCCTTGGTACGGGCGGTTTGTCAGGTTTTTTGACACGAAATGCGATGCAGACTTATCAGACGCTGGTGCAGCCGCCATATGCGCCACCGTCGAATATTTTTCCGGTAGCTTGGACGATACTCTATTTCTTAATGGGAATCTCGGCATATTTAATATATGTTTCAAAATCAGCAAATAAAAAGCAGGCGCTGGTGCTGTATGCAGCACAACTTGCCGTTAATTTTGTGTGGCCTTTTATATTTTTTGTGGCACAGCAATATCTTTTGGCATTTATTTGTCTGGTTGTTTTGTGGCTTTTAGTTTATAAAATGATACTCAGCTTCTATAAAATTAGTAGGAAGGCAGCGTTGATCCAAGTTCCATATATACTGTGGCTGACCTTTGCGGGTTATTTGAATTTAGGCATTTACCTTCTAAACCGGTAAAAGAAATCCCCTGGGAATCTGCAAGGCAGGTTCCCAGGGGTCTTTTTAATTTAGACACCAACCGAGTAGTTGGGCGCTTCTTTAGTGATATAGATATCATGAGGATGACTCTCTTTAAGCCCTGCGCCGGTAATGCGCACAAACTGCGCCTTTTCGTGCAGCTCAGGAATGGTTTTGCAGCCGGTGTAACCCATGCCGGAGCGTACGCCGCCGATGAGCTGATAAACCGTGTCCGAAAGTGGACCCTTATAGGGAACACGCCCCTCGACGCCCTCGGGCACTAACTTGCGTGCATCTTCCTGGAAATAGCGATCCTTAGAACCCTTCTCCATCGCAGCCAGAGAGCCCATTCCACGGTAAACCTTAAAGTTTCTGCCCTGATAAATTTCGGTTTCGCCGGGAGATTCGGCACAGCCGGCCAACAGACTTCCCAGCATAACAACGTTGGCACCAGAAGCAAGCGCTTTGACAATGTCGCCGGAATATTTTATACCACCGTCTGCAATAGCGGGGATGCCCCTTTTAGCGGCTGCGCAGCAGGCGTTATAGATAGCCGATATCTGTGGCACGCCGCAGCCTGCCACAACGCGAGTGGTGCAGATGGAACCGGGGCCGATTCCGATTTTGATGCAGTCGGCACCAGCGTCTATAAGGGCTTCGGCACCCTCTGCGGTGGCAATGTTGCCCGCGACGATTGCAGTATTTGGAAAAGCATCTCGAACCTTTTTAACGCAATCAATAATATTTTTGCTATGACCGTGAGCCGAGTCAAGAACTAACACATCCACCTGTGCATCAACAAGCGCTTCGGCGCGCTCAAGCACGTTGGAGGTGACGCCAATAGCTGCAGCACAGAGCAATCTGCCGCCCTTGTCACGCGCCGAATTAGGATAACGTACAGCTTTTTCGATATCCTTAATTGTGATAAGGCCCTTTAGCTTATAGTCATTATCGACGATGGGCAATTTTTCAATTTTATATTTTGACAGGAGGGACTGTGCCTGCTCAAGTGTTGTACCAACTGGAGCAGTAATTAGGCCATCCTTAGTCATGACATCTTTTATCGGCACATTAAAGTCAGTTAAAAAGCGCAGGTCACGGTTTGTGATGATGCCGACCAGACGCATATTTTCATCGCAGATTGGAACGCCGGAGATTTTATATCGGCCCATGAGTCGATCAGCGTCGGTAACATAGTGGTCCGGCGAGAGGTAAAAGGGGTTGACGATAACGCCATTTTCAGAGCGCTTGACCTTGTCAACCTCACCAACCTGTTCCTCAATTGACATATTTTTGTGTATGACGCCAATTCCGCCCTCACGTGCAATAGCAATTGCCATTGAGGAAGTGGTGACGGTGTCCATTGCCGCCGTAATAATAGGTGTATTCAATATGATATCCCGGGCCAGCACGGTGTGCAGGTCAATATCACGCGGAATTACATCCGAGTAAGCCGGAACGAGCAGTACATCGTCAAATGTCAGCCCCTCGCTTACAAATTTGCTCTTGTAATCAGTGTTAAGCATATTTCTCTCCTTTCAAATTTCGGTGCTGTTTCAAAATATTTTGTCTATTCTAGCACCTGTGCTAAACGGTTTCAAGGGGTTTGAGAGAAAAAGCCCCCTCAAAGCAGTTCTTTTCACCGCAATGTGCGCTCACCACATACAGTTGGTCGCCGTGCCCGTATTCCAACGTTAGGCAATCGTGCAGCTTGGCCTGAAGATGGTAGCGCAAAAACAGTGTGTCCATTCCTCCGCTGTTGATGTAAGCATCACCGAAACAATCTGTAAGAATGTCGGCATAAACAGTGTTATTCATATGAAGGTTCTGGTCAAGATCGGATAGACGGACAATTCGCTCAACATTGCCGTCCGGCTTTTCCTTAAGATGAATATGAATACGCCTAGGGTCAAAAAATGGTGTCCATTCTCCGCCGAGCATTGGTAGCGTATACGGAAAACACGAGGCACGCAGCAGGCGGTTTGTATGCGGATCGATTAGCGCCCAGTTTGTCTGGCACTCGGCCAGCAAGGCCCCGTCTTCAGCGTGTAGCACTGTCTCGCGTAGCATATTAGCACCGCGCCCAATGAAGGGCGCGGTGGAAATGACAATATGTTCGCCAGCGGTTGGCGCACGGTGAATTTTTAGCGCTGTTCCACCGACGACAAAGACAAAACCTTCGTCATAAAGTCGTTGATAAGTCAAGCCGAGCGTATCAAGATGCTCCCCGGCTACCGACTGGATATACCGTAGCATGGCCGAGGGCCGAAGACGGCAAAACAGATCACAGTCATAAATGGGCACTACATGCGCGCGGCTATACTGATAACGCGCCATTACTTCGTAATCTTGTCAACACCCATCATCGGGCGCAGTGCCTCGGGGATGGTGACCGATCCGTCGCCGTTCTGGAAGTTTTCAAGTATGGCGGCTACCGTTCTGCCGATTGCAACGCCCGAACCGTTGAGCGTGTGTACAAGCTGTGCCTTGTCGCCTTTATCATACTTATAACGGCATGCGAGACGGCGTGCCTGAAAATCTTCAAAGTTGGAGCAAGACGAAATTTCGACGTAACGACCGTAAGAGGGCATCCAAACCTCAATATCATAGGTTTTTGCAGAAGAGAAGCCCAAATCGCCAGAGGATAGCGCGACAACGCGATAGGGCAGCCCCAATCCCTGAAGCACAAGCTCAGCTTCGTGGGTCAACTCCTCCAGTTCATCATAGCTAGTCGCAGGGTCTGCAAACTTAACCAGTTCCACCTTGTTAAACTGGTGCTGACGAATCAGGCCACGGGTATCGCGTCCGGCAGAACCGGCCTCGGCTCTGAAACAGGCGGAATAGGCGCAGTATTTGATGGGCAGGTCGCTTCCGGATAAAATCTCGTCGCGATGCAGGTTAGTTACCGGTACCTCGGCGGTGGGGATGAGGAAATAGTCCAGCCCTTCGAGCTTAAACATATCCTCTTCAAATTTTGGCAGCTGACCGGTGCCGGTCATCGAAGCGCGGTTCGCCATAAAAGGCGGCTGAATCTCAACATAACCGTTCGCAGTGTGCGTGTTGAGATAATAGTTGATGATTGCGCGTTCTAAGCGTGCACCAAGGTCGCGGTAAAAATGGAAACGCTTGCCGGTGACCTTTGCAGCGCGCTCAGGATCCAGAATATTAAGATCGGCTCCGATGTCCCAGTGAGCCTTAGGCTCAAACGGGAACTCGGTGGGAGTACCCCAGCGACGGATTTCAACATTTTCACTGTCATCCTTACCCACCGGTACGCTAGCGTGAGGCATATTCGGAATCATAAGCGCCAAATCGCGCTGCTTGGTTTCAAGCTCGGAAAGCTTTTGATCCAGCTCGCCAACCTTTGCAGCAATTTCCTTCATCTCAGCCATAACGGCGGAAACGTCGCCCCCCGCCTTTTTGATGGCGGGAATTTCGCGGCTTGCCTGATTTTGCTTGGCCTTGAGCGTCTCGGCTTCGGCAGTGATGGTGCGGCGCTCGGCGTCAATCTCTAAAATTCCATCAACAACGGCATCTAAGTCTTTATTACGGTTGCGGCAGGCGAGTTTTACCTGCTCGGGGTTCTGTCTGATTACCTTCATGTCCAGCATGATGCTTCACCAATCCATTTCTCTATTTGTTTAATATTGACTACCGCGGCTAACGCCGTGAAAATATATAAATTGATATGGTCAGTATTCTGTTATTTTCCAAGTTTTTTGCCCAGCTCGCGCAGTTCGTCGTCAGAGTAGAATTCCAGCACCAGCTCGCCCTTTCCCTTACCCTTTGAGATGACCTTGACACGGCGGGAGAGGGTGCCTTTTAAAGCCAGTTCCATTTCGCGGTAAAACGACGGCGTGAGCGCAGGCGCCTTGGGCGCAGGCGGTGCCTTTAAAAGCTGCTTGACCAGCTGCTCGGTTTGACGTACCGATAATGCCTGCGAAATAATTCGGTTGGCCGCCTCCAACGCATCTTTTTCACTCAGTGGCAGCAACGCACGTGCATGTCCTGAAGAAAGGTTGCCCTTTTCAAGCATGGATAATACTTCCTTGGGCAAACTCAATAAACGAAGCGCGTTGGCGACGGCCGATCTAGATCGGCCAACCCGCTGAGCAATGCGCTCCTGCGTCATCGAAAAGGTTTCCATCAGTGTGCGGTAACCCAACGCCTCTTCAATCGGGTTTAAATCGGCACGTACGAGATTTTCGACCAGGGCCACTTCAAAGGCCTGCTCATCGGTCAGCTCGCGGATGATAACCGGCAGTTCAGTTAGCCCCGCAATGCGCGAAGCGCGCCAGCGGCGTTCGCCCGCGACAATCTGATAGCGCCCGTTGGGGCGGGGGCGCACAACCAGTGGTTGCAGGATGCCGTGCTCTTTAATCGATTCGGCAAGCTGGGAGAGCGCCTCGGGAGAAAACTCTTTTCGAGGCTGATCCTGATTCGGCTCTATCTCACCAATGGCAAGGGTGGAAATCGAAACATCGGCGGTGTCATTATCGGCGAATAGCGCCTCTAACCCCTTGCCAAGTCCGCGCTTGGGTTTTGCCATAGCATTCACATCCTCATTAATTTAGTGCATCAGGGCTGATTTTTAAGCATTTCCTGGGCTAGCTCACAATAGGCGATAGTACCTTTAGAAATGCGGTCGTAATAAAGCACCGGCATACCAAAGCCCGGCGCTTCTGAAAGACGGACATTGCGAGGAATGACCGTTTTGAAGACTTTCTTTGGGAAGAATTTTTTGACTTCGTCCACAACCTGAAGTGTCAGGTTTAACCGTCCATCATACATAGTGAGCAGTACGCCCTCAACGTCAATTCTAGCATTATATAGCCGCTTGACCTGCCGAACCGTCGCCATAAGCTGCGAAAGCCCCTCCAGCGCATAATACTCACACTGGATGGGGATTAAAATGGTGTCGGAAGCAGTTAGCGCATTTAGTGTAACTAACCCAAGCGAGGGCGGGCAGTCTATGAGAATATAATCATAGCTTTCCTTAACCGGAAGAATGGCCGAACGCAACTTATAAACGCGCTCTGGCAGATCGACAAGCTCTATTTCAGCAGCGGCAAGCTCAATGCCAGCCGGCAGGATATCCACTTTTTTAAAAGGAGTGGTCAATCTGATTTCATCCGCGCGGGCGCCTTCAACCAAAAGATGATAGGTGGATTTTTTTAGATCCTTTTTATTCACGCCGAAGCCGCTGGTGGAATTGCCCTGCGGATCAGCATCCACCAAAAGCACCCTTTTCCCCATGTCTCCGAGCGATGCGGCCAAATTAACTGCGGTGGTGGTTTTACCCACGCCGCCCTTCTGATTGGTAACAGCGATAACACGGCCCATTAGCATCCCTCCGTTGCTTGACATCGTTTGCCGATTAAAGAATCGGTTAAAATGTCAATTTCATAAGTATTGTTTATTATAGCATAAATCAGATAATAACGCCAGATTTGGCATAAAATTCAGCGAAATTTAATGATGTGCGCTAGAACAACACCCTTTCTTGACAAAAACAGTATACAGGGCTTATTATTGGTATGCAAAAAAATCCACTCCGGAGGCAAATTTTATGATTCTGACCATGGATATCGGCAACTCCAACATTGTTTTTGGTGTGCATAAACAGGATGGGCTGGTATTTTCTGCCCGGATTAAAACGGACCCGCTGCGCACCGACACCGAACATGCGGTGCTGCTTTCTAATATTTTTGCACTACACGATATCGATACTCAAGCACTTACCGGCGCGGCGATTTCCTCAGTGGTTCCAAACCTGACTGCAGTGATGAAGCAGGCCATAAAAATGATTCGTGATATTCCGGTTCTGGCGGTTGGACCCGGCGTCAAGACCGGACTGAATATTCGCATAGACGACCCGAGTACGTTGGCGGCCGACCTTTGCTGCACGGCGGTAGGCGCAATGACCAAATATCCGCTGCCCGCGATTATTGTTGATCTCGGTACGGCGACCAAGATTACCGTTGTGGACGCGAATAAGGCCTACATCGGCGGTGCAATTGCCCCCGGCGTGCTGGTTTCGTTGGGCGCGTTGGCTAAAAGTACAGCACTGCTACCTGCAGTGGGCCTAAGCAGCGAACTTAAGGTTATCTGCACTGAGACGGTGGATGCCATGATGTCCGGCAGCATTTTGGGCACCGCTTCGATGGTGGATGGCATGATTGATCGCTTTTCAGAGGTGCTCGGTGAGGTTAAGACAGTCGTTGCTTGCGGTGGACTGGCTAATGCGGTTATTCCACATTGCAAGCACACGGTAACCATCGACAACGATCTGCTGCTTGACGGTCTGCTGACCATCTACAAGAAAAATGTGTAACAGGCCTGCAATGTGGGTCAAGTTATAAATAATGCGACGCATCCCATTAAGGGAGCGGCAGCAAGGAGAATAACAATGTCAAACTTTAAGAAAAAGCACGGCACGGGCAAAATGGTACGTACGGCATTGCTGACGGCAATTATTTTTGTCATGGCTTTTACACCGTTAGGGTATTTTAAAACCGGGGGGCTAAGCATCACGCTGTTGCCTGTACCGGTGATTATTGGCGCGATCGTTATGGGCCCGATGACCGGAGCCGTTCTGGGGCTGGCGTTCGGCATAACCTCATTGATTCAATGTTTTGGGCTTGAGCCTTTTGGCACTGCATTGATGGGGATAAACCCTGTTGGTACGATTTTGACCTGTCTTGTACCGCGTGTATTCATGGGCTTTCTAACGGGTGTGATTTTTGCGGCCTTTTCACGGATGGACAAAAAGAAACTATTGTCGTTTGCCGCCACAAGCCTTTTAGGGGCGTTGTTCAATACCGTGTTTTTCATGAGCTTTCTGGTGCTGTTCTTTTACAAAACAGATTTCATACAGAAAATAGTCGCCGGAATGGGGACGAGCAGCGTCTTATCATTTGCATTGGCCTTTGTTGGTATCAATGGGTTGATTGAAGCGGTGGCTTGTTGCGTGCTTGCGGGCGCTATTTCTAAGGCAGTGTGTTCCGTCACTGAGCGGCAGCGGTTTTAGTAAGGCACAAAGTCAGATGAACATAGAACTGAGCTGGACATAAAAATATACGCCGGTCGATGCCGCTTAAATAGCGGTATAGACCGGCGCTTTGTTTTATCCGCGATACTTCTAATACAGGTTTTAGTCTATATCTACACGCTTATGTTGAGAAATTTTCATAGGCTTGCCTTTTCTGTTGTTCATGAGTGCGGTATAATAATCAACAGATAATAAGACAAACGGGAACCAGCCATACCTTTTGGCGAGATAAAGTATTGTAATATTGCTACTGTCTCACTGCACGGTTTGCGCTTGTGGTATAATAGCCGCAAAGCGACACTAATATCAAATAATGACCAACGCCCCCCTATAATGGGCCATTATTTAACCGCGGGCAGGGGACTTGTGGGGCAATAATATCAGTTTTATAGCTTTTCAGTCACCCGGCGCCTATGATAAAAACCGCTTGCCGTATAGGCAGTTTGGAGGATACCATGGAAGATCAATTAGAACGACAGGTTGGCACCCGCATCTTTCAAGCGCTAATTGATAAGCGTTTCTTAAATAAGCTGAACATGTCTGCGCGGTTAGCCACGGTTTTATTTGAAAGTGTCGACTGGGCACAGGCGGTGTCTGTGCTGCTGCCTATTCACCGACGAATAACCTGCGGCGAAGTTTTGACCGTTGTCCGCCCTCTGTTAGACAGCGTTTCGCCTGAGCCGTCCGAAGGGTGGCTTAACTGTGCCTATCAGGTTGCCAATGCCTTGCAGTTCCCTCAGTCCGAGGCGCTGCAAGATAAGCGGCAGTGGGATGGCGCGCTGTGCTATCTGCGCGTTTTGCAGCAGATGTTGGAGGAGGAGCGGGCGTTGCTGCCCTTTTCGTCTCAATTTGATTTTGCCTTTTGTACCGAAGAGGAGCTGAAAAACAACGATAGCGCCGATGAATACCGCCGATTTTGCGGATGGTTCAAAGAAGACTTCGTTTGTGAACTGTTGCGGCTGGGGAATGAAACTACGCCGTTTCGAACGCTAGAGCATATCGCAGGGGTGCACCATGTGGCCATGACCTGCGCACGCGCTTTTGATGCTGGCGGCGGACTAGTCGATTTACCTTTACTGTCGGCGGCCGCAGCTGTTCACGATATTGGCAAATTCGGGTGCAAGGCTGGTGAGCGGGTACCCTACCTGCATTATCATTATACAGATATCTGGTGCGCTCAGCGGGGACTCCAAGACATTGGACGTATTGCGGCTAATCATTCCGTGTGGGATCTTGAGATTGAAAGCCTGTCCTCGGAGTCGTTACTGCTCGTTTATGCCGATTTTCGGGTCAAGCAATCTCGCGATATAAATGGGCATGAAATTGCACAGATATTTTCTCTAGCCGATTCATTTGATGTCATTTTACAAAAGTTAGACAATGTCGACACAGCCAAATGTCGCAGATATCAGTTCGTTTATGCCAAGCTGCAAGACTTTGAAGAATATATCCGTTCATTCGGAGTTGATACGACGCTGGCAATGCCCGCTGCGCAACAAGCCTGCGCCAAGGATGCGGCACTGATGAGCATGGATGAGGCGGTGGCCGCGCTGCGATACCGCGCTGTGGACCACAACATTCGTCTGATGCATCGGCTGGGACACGACCAGTTGTTTGGCAACATTCTAGAGGCTGCCCGTAGCGAGAAATCCCCCGACCGACTTCGGGCTTATGTATCTGTTTTTGAAGAGTATTTTACCTATTGGAGCGTTGCGCAAAAAGAGCAAACGCTTTCCTTTCTATATGAGCTGCTCATGTATCCAGATGGCGACATTCGTCGGCAGGCTGCATCCTTGATTGGACGCATTCTGGCTGGGTTTCATTCCGGCTACCGCAAAGAACAGCCTGCCGGGTGTGAGCCGGCTCCGGGCGACACCCGCCACTACGAGCTGTGGTGTGACTATTTTAACCGGCTCATCCATCCCGATAGCCGGCTGACACCTCAGCAAACTAGCAAAATACGCTATACAGCTAAGCTGGCTATAGATGCCTTGTTGGCCTCCAGCTCCGATACTGATGCTGCGGTCTTTGCCCATGAACTGTTTGACCATTACGAAAATCCTGCTGCAGTTGACCCTGATGCGGCTTTCGCCCTGCTGGATTCCGTCGTGAATATTCCTGCTGCCTTTTGTGGCGTAGAGGAATCGGCCAAGTTGGTGAATTTTGCAATGTGGTGGCTTCGAAAGGGCGAGACACCCCAAAAAGCGGCTGCTCTGCGACTGTTTAGGCATCTAGTTTATATCCTGCCGCAGCGTG
Organism: Candidatus Fimivivens sp.; assembly: GCA_034933525.1. Classification (GTDB taxonomy): domain Bacteria; phylum Bacillota; class Clostridia; order Oscillospirales; family Ruminococcaceae; genus Yanshouia. The sequence continues at coordinate 17,588 of JAYFNI010000007.1, read as the reverse complement.
ACCCGCTGCGCGAAGAAATTGCCCGCGCCGCTGAGAAAGCCGACTGTGAGGGCAGCACCCCGCTGTTGTTTTTGCAGGCGCATTTGGGGCGTATGCTTGGGTATGACACCACCGCACAGGATAGCTTTTTAAGCCGTCAGTCTGCGGTTTCTAATATTTTCCTAGACAACCTAAAAACCGCTACCCCTTGGATAATGAAAGCTGTTGGCGTGGAATATCTGCTTGATCTAGTTGAGCAGGGCAATCACACCAATATTTTGCACATTGCAACCCATTTTTCTAACCTGATTAAGGTGGGCGAAAACGTAGTGGTACGCCGAATGGCGGGCACCGCCCTTCTAACAATGGCACCCGAGCTAACACCGGAGCGTCGAAACGAAATTGCGGTTGAACTTTCAAAGGCACTAGAAACCGGACAATCTGAATTATCCAAATATATTCCAGATTATCTGGGGCGCTTTTCGCTGTGGCTGCCTCCGCGTGAGCTTGATGAGTTGATTGATCAGATGGGAAATCTGCTTTGTTCAGCCAGCAGCGTTGCGGTTAACGCCGCACTAGGCACAGTGGGTGCTATTTTGGCAGGCTACGCGGTTTACGGCGAACGGTTTGGGCAGGAGACCGCCATGCTGACCGCCCGGCGTAACAGGCTGGCTGGGCTGCTGCTTAAAGGATTGGCTTCTTATCGTGAGCCGGTGCGGCAGGAAACGTTGCGCATATTGGGCGAGGAGTTGTTTGCCTCAAAAGTAATGACCTATGCGGATAAATCCGCACTGTTTATTCTGATTGCCAAAAAGCTTCTATGCCTCATCAGTGAGAACGAGGAACGCGAGCTGACCTTTTTTTATACCGCCGCGGCACTGTCCCATATTTACCGCTTTTTGGTGCTTTATAAAATAGATGATGGGCCTTTTTGCTTTGCGCCACCGGAACGCGTTGCCTTTTTCCCTGGTACTTTTGACCCCTTTTCACTCTCTCATAAGGGAATTGTAGAAAGCATTCGCGACATGGGCTTTGAAGTCTATCTCGCGGTAGACGAATTTTCCTGGTCAAAAAAGGCTCAACCTGCATTGGTGCGCCGCCAGATTGTCAATATGTCGGTGGCAGACACCTTTGACGTTTATTTGTTTCCGCACGATATTCCAGTGAATCTGGCGAACCCTTGCGATCTCGACCGCCTGCGTGAGGTGTTTGCAGGGCGGGAGCTATACCTGGCGGTTGGCAGCGATGTGGTGGCCAATGCTTCGTCTTATAAAGTCGCCGCCGTCCCCGGCTGTGTCAAGGAAATGAACCACATTGTTTTCCGCCGTGTCAGCAGTGCAGATGGGCCAGAGACAGAGGCCGACCTGCGACGTATTCAGGGCAAGGTACTGCAATTACAGCTCCCCCCCTATCTTGAGGATATCAGCTCCACCAGAATCCGTGAAAATATCGATTTGGGGCGTGATATATCGAATTTGATTGACCCGACCGTTCAGGACTATATTTTCCGCAACAGCCTCTATCTGCGTGAACCGCAGTATAAGCGGCTTTATTACGCCGGACATCTTGATTTTTCGCTGATCGTACACCCAGATGATGCCCAACGTACTCAACTGTTGACTGCCGTCACTTCGGGGAAAAACCGTCCGCCGCACTTTGATTTGCGTGATGATGTCCTTGTTTTACGTGATACCGAAAACGATGCACGCATTCTGGGTTATCTAACGATGCGGATTGTTAGTGCCATTGACTTATTTGACACACTTCAGGACGCCAAACTGACCAATTATGTACGTCAACGCACTGCGGGCCGCATTTTGCTCTTGACAGGGCTGCATATGATTCGTCATCCCAACATCAGTTATAATATCGGACAGCTGCTGATGACGGAGGCCTTATCCTGCGCGATGGCTGAGGACTGTGGCTACGCCGTTTATTATCCGACCAATCGCAAAAGTGACAGCGCTGTTATCGACCTGTTGCAGCGACAAGGATTTGTTTTAGCAAAAGCAAGTAGTGACAGGCCACTGCTGCTGGTAGATATGCGCTCGCCCGTTGTGCTGATTCAAAATCTGGCAACTACGCTTAAGGAACCCTTCTCATCGAGCACAAACGTCCTTGATGCTATTCGACTGGCGCACATTAGAATGCAGGAGGCGCTGACGGGTCTTTATCCCGGCACGCTAATTCTGTCACTAAATGCCGAAGTAATCTACCATCGGCTGGTGCGTAAGATTGTTGAAGCAAACAATGTGCCCGCAAAGCCAACCTTCCCACGGGTACTGGGTGAAAAAATGTGCGTGCCTTTTGGTAAAATTCTGCGTGGCAATGCAATTCCCAACACCGTCACAAAAACGATTCACACCGATAAGGTTTTTGCACAGAATTTACACTCGTTTACTATTGAAGCATTTCCGGGCTACGCACCGCTTGAAAGCCAAATACGCACCATTAAATCCTTTAGTCGGCCGGCCATTCTTGTGGATGATCTGCTAGATTCCGGCAACAGAATCAATGCCCTGTCGCCGTTGTTCGAACATGAGGGGATATCCATCGACCGGGTGCTGGTGGGGGTGATGAGCGGCAGAGGACGCGATTTGATGCGCACTAAAGGCATGAAAGCCGATTGTGTCTATTTTGTGCCAAACCTTCGGGCGTGGTTCGTCGAATCAACGATGTATCCGTTTATAGGCGGAGACACGGTAGGCCACGACGAGCCTTCGGTGCCCGGTCTGACTCCGGCTATCAATCTTGTGCTACCCTATGCATTTCCTCGGTTTTATAAAGAATGTGGGCGCGGGGCGGTTTTCAAATTTTCGCAGGTCTGCATAGAGAATTCCCGTGATATTATAAAGGTATTGGAAAATGAATTCCGTGGACGGTTTGCGCGTAACCTGACCCTTTCGCGCTTGAGTGAAGCGGTGATTCTGCCACTTTCACCAGACAAGGGCAGCTGCCTTTATTATGACCCGAATCTGCCAGCGTCCACATATTTGGAAAATGATCTTAAAATGCTGTTGCGCATGCGCGATGTATTGGAGTGATAAAAAATGTATTTTTACCAGGAAAATAACCGAATCTACGCGGCGTTATCGCAAGATTTGCCATTACTAAAAGCGAAGCAACCGAGTGCTGAGCAACCGGTAACATTTCTGTTTGATGCGCCACCAGAAAACCGGCGAGCTGCGTTTTGCGTAACAGACCCCAAACAGCTTTTGGCACCGGAATCGGTGGCGTGGCTCGATCCCGCCCGTATTAAATGCCAAGACGTACAAGTCCCAGCAGAAATTCTCAGTCGTGTTGAGAAGCGCACGCTAAGTGCGGTTAACATCCGCCACCCACGCTGGCGCGAGGCTGTAGATTTGGTGACATTTAAACCAAAGCGTAATCGTGTTCATCTGCTGGCGGTGGGGGATGTGGGCAGCACGTTGCTCACCGGTTTAAAGCTGTTGGGGGGCGACTGTATCAAAACCATCGGTATTTGCGACTTAAACCCCAGCACCGTCGCTCGCTGGACGGCGGAGATGAGCCAGATCATTTGGCCTTGGGATTACGACGCGCTACCCAATGTAGAACCGGTCGATATGGCACATCTTTTTGATTGCGATGTTTTCATTTTTGCGGCAACTAAAGCGATACCCGCTGTTGGCAGTGCCGTTAAGGATGTGCGGATGGCACAGTTTGATGCCAACCGTGCCATAGTTGAGCACTATGCCAAATTAGCACGAAATACCTGCTATAGAGGGTTGTTTATAGTTCTTTCTGACCCCGTGGACCCGTTATGCAAGGCGGCTTATCTCGCCTCTAATCAAGGAGAAAATGGCGCATGGGACGGGCAGGGTCTGCTGGCCGAGCAGGTGCAGGGTTTTGGACTCGGAGTGATGAATGCCAGGGCCGCAGCACTGGCCAAGCAAGAGGAAAGATTCCGTTCTTTTTTAACTGAAGGTCGAAGCTTTGGCCCCCATGGCGAAGGGCTGGTAATTGCCAACTCGCTTGGCGCTTACGACGATGCTCTTTCTCAGGAGTTGACCGAGCTCGTAAAAACCGCTAATTTGCGCATTCGAGAAATTGGCTTTAAGCCCTATGTGGCTCCGGCTTTGTCATCGGGCGCGTTTCAACTTCTGCTGACACTGCGCGGGCAGTGGCACTGTGGCTCAGTCTGCCTGGGTGGTGTATGGTTCGGTTGCCGCAACCGTTTCACCTCTTCCGGAATTGAAACCGAGGGGCTGGCGCTACCGGGGGCACTGTATGAAAGACTGCTGAAAACTGAGCAAACACTCTCCGCAATCATTTAAGGAGATGATTTGATGTCAGCGCAAATTCTAACCGTAATCTGCCCCGAAGAGGCCGCGACGAGACGGTTTTCTGAAACGTTAGAAGCAGCTACAAGAGGTTGCTGTATTGAAGTTCTTACCTGTTTGGATGCGAAACAGCCACTGCGCAATCGTCGTATTCTGTTTGCGGTTTCATTGAATGAATCCGGTTTTAGCCCGTCGCTTTGTCAGTTGTTGCCGCTGCTTAGGAGTTGCCCAGACTATCTTAAGGGCAGTATAGCGGGTGTTTTGGTCGATGGTTCAGGTGAACTTTACACCAAAGCGGTGGGGCGCGATTTGGTGCTAGCAGCCAACGGGGCTGGGTGTATCTTCCCCGGTCGGCCGCTGGTGGAGGCTATTGGCTCGCTGCAAAACTTTACAGTTCAGGCTAAAAACGCCGGCTGCACGCTGGAAATGGCATATCAACGGGCAGTTAGTGATTTAATCGACCGTATTTTGGCTTTTGAGCCTTCATGGCAGGTGCGGCCTAAGGTTGTGGTGTTGCACGCTTCCAGCTACAAAACTTCCAATACGATGGCGCTTTGGAGCCAAGTTAAACAGGCGCTGACGCCAGCGTGTGATATCACAGAGATTGGTCTGCGCAATGGTACGATGGAGGACTGCTCTGGTTGCCCCTATACCATGTGCCTGCACTTTGGCGAAAAAGGCGAGTGCTTTTATGGTGGTGTAATGGTGCAGGAAGTTTATCCTGCCATTCGAGAGGCCGATGCACTTGTGATGTTGTGCCCCAATTACAACGATGCGCTATCGGCCAATCTCACGGCCTGTATCAACCGCCTTACCGCGCTATACCGCACGATATCTTTTGATCGCAAGGCTTTGCTGGGCATTGTGGTGTCAGGCTATTCCGGCGGAGACATTGTGGCGGCGCAGCTCGTTTCAGCGCTATGCATGAACAAAGGATTTTGGCTGCCGCCGGATTTTTGTCTGATGGAAACCGCCAACGACCCAGGTTCAGCTCTAAAGCTTCCGGGTATTGAGGAAAGGCTGGCTCGCTTTGCTGATAAAATACGCAGCCATCTATTGGCACAATAGTGGAGTCAAAATATATCCCTATGTTCTTAACAGAAATCGGAATTCTTGATTTCTGCGTTTGTCAGATTAGGCTATCAATTATTAACGCCGGTGCAAACAAGTTGCACCGGCGTTTTAAGTAGTCGCGTTTTACTCTTTTTCAAACAATTTTTTATCCAATCCAGCACGTTCCAGCGCCCAGACAAGTGACAGTCCCAAAACACTACAAGCTACAAGCTGCCCCAAGGCCACTTGAAACATGTTGACCCACAGCAATGGAGAAAGCAGCGTGTTTGTCTCAGCAAAGGTCAGCTCTGCGCCAACAACAACAGCGTTGACAATTACAGGTGGCAACGACGCCAGCACAGGCAGACCCTTGATGCGGTACTTGCGTAACCCGCGGGTCATCAGTGCAGCGATCAGTGTGGCTGCGGTGCCAAACAAAATATCGGCAGCGCCGAGAATGTTCGCACCTGCCGCAACACCATAAATGTTGGTGATCAGGCAGCCGAGCGTCACTCCGGGAATGCCCAGTGAAGTGAGCACCGGCAAGAGGGTAAGAGCCTCGGAGATGCGCGCTTGCACTGCGCCAAAGGCGAGTGGAAGAAAGGCAATGGAGATAACAGCATATAGCGCTGCAATCATTGCACAACGAACGAGATTGCGAGAGGAGATTTTTTTCATGGGTGCCTCCAAAACATGACGCGGATAGCGGTGAAATTTATGGCGAGACCATACGCTTATCCGCGCGTCATACAAAAAAATTGCACGACGACACGGCGTACGGAAAGCTGCCACCATTCCCGATATACGCCTGAGCAGTATACTAGCGCAAATAGGTGGTTTTGTCAAATGGTAGGCCTGTACACACTCTATGGCAGTCAGTTCAGATTCAAAACAGCTGGGCTCGCATCTTTTTAGGGCTTTGCGGGACTATAGCGCTCTTGGTACAAAATTAAAATATCCGAAAATCATTTATATTCAGTTTTGTGAAGCTAAAGGCGGAGTGCAGCAATTGCTACACCCCGCCTTTGAATGCTTACATTGTTTCAGGAATATCAATTTTCAACATGGTTAGTACGTTTTTAATGGTCTGCCCCGTTGCTAAACATAGATTTAAACGCGCCTGCATCAGGCATTCATCATTAACTTTGCAGCGGCATGCATTATAAAATTTATGAAAACGGGTAGCCGTTTCAATAGCAAAGTGGGTCAGACGCGCAGGGTCATAGTTTTTAGCCGCAGCGATAATCTCTTCGGGGAAAGACGCCAGTTCACGAATTAGCTCGCGTTCTTCCGGCTCATTTAGTAACAGCAATTCATTTTCGCAGCAAGACCGGGGCTCAACGCCTTCGGCAGCAAGGTTCTTGGCTATTGAACAGATGCGCGCGTGTGCGTACTGAACGTAATAGACCGGGTTCTGGTTTGACTGCTCTACTGCCAGATCAAGGTCAAAATCAAGCTGAGAACCAGGTTCACGCATGTTGAAGAAAAAGCGTGCAGCGTCGATTGGGACATCATCCAAAAGGTCAGAAAGAGTTATAGCATTGCCGGTACGTTTGCTCATTCGCACCAGTTCGCCACCGCTAGTCAGGCGTACAAGCTGCATAAGCACAATATCCAGTTTGTCCCCGCCGACACCAAGCGCGTCGAGTGCGCACTTTAAGCGCGCCACATGACCGTGATGATCGGCACCCCATACGTTAATGCATTTTTCGTAACTGCGGTCTATGAACTTGTTTGCGTGGTAGGCGATATCAGCGGCAAAATAGGTTGGAAAACCGTTGGCTCGCACCAGCACGTCATCTTTAAGCTCAAGTTGGTCAATCTGCTTTTGGCTCTTGCCCTGTGCCAAAAGCGCCTTGGTTTGCACCTCGGCATTTTTATACCAGATCGCGCCATCCTTTTCATAGGTAAAACCGCGTGCAGTCAGCGTTTCGACCGCTCTTTTTACAGCGCCCGATTCATGCAGCGACGTTTCAGAAAACCAACGGTCAAAGCTAATGCGGTAACGCGCAAGGTCCGTTTTCATTTTTTCAATATTCATGGGCAGTGCAAACTCTACCAGTGACTGCTTACGCGCGGCAGAGTCAAGATTTAACAGCGTATCACCGTTAATTTCAATATACTGTTCGGCGCGCATCTTAATATCGGCGCCGTGATAGCCATCCTCGGGGAATGGTACATTTTCTTCTCCCTGAAAATGCTGGAGATAACGCGCTTCGAGCGATTTTGCAAACTTTTCAATTTGGTTACCCGCATCATTAATCAGAAATTCGCGTGAGACATTATAACCGGCTGCATCCAATGCTGCCGCCAACCCATCGCCAATTGCGGCCCCGCGGGCATTGCCCATGTGCATTGGACCGGTTGGATTAGCCGAGACAAATTCAACCATCACCTTTTTGCCACCGCCAAAATCGGTGCGGCCATAAGCGGAACCTTCAGTTCGGATTCTGGAGACTACGTTGGCAAACCAACTGTCTGAAACAAAAAAGTTGATAAAGCCGGGGCCCGCAACTTCAGCGCGAGAAAAGTGCGACCCTTCCAGCGCAAGGTTGTCGATAATAGCCTGCGCGATGACACGCGGGGGCTTTCCAAAGCAGCGTGCGCCCGCCATAGCGGCATTTGTAGCAAAGTCACCATGAGTCGGGTCTGCGGGCTGCTCGATAAGGAATGCTGGCAGTCCGTTTGCCGGCGCGGGTAGGTCACCCTTAGCGATAGCCTGTTCTATTGCGTTAGAAACGAGGACGCGCAGCGCCTCATTCGCAAGGGAAATCGGTCCTAACATAAGTTACACTCTCCTGTGTTTTTATGGCTAGCGCAGTACTGCGCATTTTTGTTGCCGTCCTGAGCCGCATCATTCGCGGCAGAAATTATTAATTGGCCTCAGGCTGTTTGCACCCTTGGGGCGAAACTTTGATAATTACGCGGTTTTCACTAGCAAGTGCGGTGTTGATATCCATGGCATACGAAAAATCGACCTCTCCGCCGTCATCGGATAGTGTTGAGCGGATGTCGCGCCCGTTTATGCCCACCATAATAGCACCGTAGCCCGTGTCGTAAGAACACTGGTGACGACAGCCTTTTTCAATGACAAGCTGCGAATTGCTTAACCCTGTGCGCTGCATGGTCACGCGCCCCTGCTCAACATGAAGCGTGGTGTGGTGCCCTTCAAAGCCAGTGGTTTCAGTTTCCTCATAACTTAACCAATAACCGTCATTTTTCTTATAAAAATCACCACAGGTTAAAAGCTCTATAACATCCTTCTCGCCATTGACGTTATAAATGCCCTTAATGGTAATCATAGCTTCCTTTTTCAAAATAACGTCTCCTTTAGGCGCCGGATTTTTCGTTGAATGCCAGTTCAATCAGACGGGTGATTACTTCGCTGTAGGTCATGCCGGAGGCAATCATCATTTTGGGATACATGCTGATGGAGGTAAAGCCGGGCAGCGTGTTGATCTCATTGAGCAGAACCGAACCGTCCTTTTTGACAAAGAAATCGACGCGCGAAAGACCGCGGCAGTTTAATGCACGATAAGTCGTGAGGGCCAGCTCGCGAACACGCGCGGCGCTCTCCTCTGAGATACAAGCCGGAATGAACAGCTTGGCATGATCGTTTTTATATTTGGTATCGTAGTCATAAAACCCATCTGGACTGACGATTTCGCCAGTGGTGGGGGCGACGGGCTCAAGGTTGCCCATCACGGCACATTCTACCTCGTGTGCTGTCACCAACTCTTCGACGATGGCGCGGCGGTCTTCAGCAAAAGCCACCTTTAACGCCGTAAAAAGTTCCTCGGCGTTGTTGGCTCGTGAACAGCCTACCGAAGAGCCAGAGTTAGCAGGCTTGACAAAGCAGGGATATCCCAGTGCTTTGGATACACGGCGTTCAGCCTCAACAAAATCTTCCTCACGGCAGATCATCTGCCACTTGGCCATCGGTACGCCCGCTTTTTCTGCGATGATATGGGTATAAATTTTATCGAAGCTTAGGGCTGAAGCGGTTGTGCCGCAGCCAACAAAGGGGATGCCTGAAAGTGTCATTAACCCCTGTAACGCGCCATCCTCACAGTTTTGGCCGTGCACGGCGGGAAAAATCACATCAATCCTGACGGTACGCACACCGTCGGACTCCAAGACTAGCAAACCATGTGCTTCACGGTCTGCCGAGAGCACCGCGGGCGTGGCATTTTGCTGCCATGCACCTGTTGCCAAACCGTCTGTTTCACCGTGATAAAGCAACCAGCGGCCATCCTTTGTGATGCCGACCAGTACTGGATCAAAGCGGCTCCGATCAATATTGTTAATAATAGATGTTGCACTTCGCAACGATACTTCGTGCTCGTTGGAAACACCGCCGAATAAAATCAGAACAACTGTCTTGTTCATAAATTATCACCTCATTATGGTATTCTATTCTAGCACAACCGGTGCGATTACACAATAAAAAAGCGGGTTGTATTGGGGTTTTGGCGCTAAACAGCACAATTTTGGGAAAATGACAGTAAAAACGCTAATTTACGTACTCATTTTTTCTTTATAGATGAAAAATTTTCCCTTTTATGTTACACTTATTAGGTATAAACAATCTTGGTAAGAAACTTATCTTTTAAAAATTACTATTCTTAAAAATACAAGATTTTAACACTTAATTAAGACGGAGGGGACACTATGAGAGGTGTAGAAAATAGACGCAGCGAAGCAAAACAGATTTGGGTGGTAGTGGTGCTCTCGCTTGTTTTAATACTATGTGTCGGCGGATTGTTGTGGCTTGTTTGGACTGAGCCCACCGGTTTACCTGCGTCTGTACCCCAAGTACTGTCCTCAGAATCTGAAACGTTGCCCAGCCGGCCATCTTCCAGCAGCAAGGCCCAATCCTCATCAAAGATCGAGAGCAGCGCGCCGCCTCTCAGCAGTTCAGTGCCTAGCAACAACTCTGCGACGTATACGCCCCCTGTGCAGCATAATAACGTGGCAAAACCGGCTGCCCCTGTTGTCCCAGTTGTGCAGAACTTGACGATTAACGGTGCGATGACCCATGATAAAGATGCAACCTATTACAATGTATTTATCAATGCAGACGGCGTCACCCTAAAAAACAAGCTGGTGGAGGGCGATCTTGTCATATCGGAATCGGTGGGGAACGGAGCCGTTACGCTCCAAAACGTTGTGGTGAAAGGTCGCATTCTGGTCAATGGTGCGCAGACGGTAACGCTGCGAGATGTTACGGCAGTACGGCTCGTCGCGCAACGCGCAAGCGGCACCACCGACTATATTATCGGAGGCACTTCCACCATCCACCAGGTGACAGCTAAAAACCAGATGACCATCGACGAAAGCAGACTTTCGGGCGAGTACGCAGGAATCAAAGAGCTGACAACCGAGCGGGGTGTGCCAGTCTGGCAGCAGGTGTCACTGTTAGAGGGTGCGCTTGAGCAGGTGATAACAAACGATGCCACCAACCTGATGCTGTCTGAACACAGCTCTGTGGAAAGGGTGATCGCGAATGCCCCCACACACATCGGCGGCAGAGGGTGGGTTTATAGTCTGACAGTTTGTAACAACGAAGTTTCATTTGAAAGGGAACCCCGCAACGTGGAGATTAAAGGCAACTATCATCAGCCAAGTGAACAGAACTGGGCTATTGGACAGACCGAGCTAGCGGCAAATGGCGGCGATCATTCAGGCACCAGTGTCTGGACGCTGGCAACCCCGCGCAATCTTAAAATTACGGTAGGTGCGCCAGAAGACAGTGTGATTCTCGCCTTTGATAGTGTAAGCAATGCAACCGGATACCGTATTATCTACTCTGTCACCAATGGTTCAAGCACTTCAAATATCATCAACCAGCAGCTGACGGTTAATACAAACAGCTATATCATTAACAATGAACTTCTCAAACAGGACGGTACGGTGGTAACCTTTAAGGTGCGTGCTGAAAGCAGTTCAAGTCGCTATACCGCTTCCCAATATTCTAACCCCTGTACAAAAACGGTGGTAGAGCTTGATTCGGCTACAGGAATTGCACTCATATAAGGGCTGTGCAAGTATACTAGAAGCCGTTGGTGGATTCGATATCATAGGGCTATGTAATTAGAGCGCTATCGCTGGTCGATTCTTTAGGATCATCGTCGAGTAATAATCAAGTATAAATAAAAGCCGCAGGATAAATTAATATCCTGCGGCTTTTCATATGAATAAGTCAAAGAGGCAAAGAAATGACTCTTTTTATTCTTGGGGAGCATTCTCTACGTGAGTAGGAAAAAGCTTTTGATAAATACCGGAGGTTTTCATAGCTCTGGAGAATATCGGAAGCAAAATCAGCGCAACAATGACAGCGGTCATACCATTTACGATTGAGGAGGTCCCTTTAATAATCAACTTGGTTGTCACCGTTTCGATCGGGTTTCTAAGAAAATAAAACTCATTAATAAAATTCTTAAATAGATAGACGACAACATAGCCCAGGCTACCCACAACGGCACCTATAATATTTTTTGTGCGGTTGGTACCGTAGCTTTTGCCGCTGTGTGCAATAACGCCGACTAAAGCGCCTAGAACGAACTTCATCGCGAAGGTAATAGGTGCCTCAGCGGCATAAAGCGGGTTAAACAGGTCGTAGAAGAATCCCCCCAAGCCTGCACACAGTCCACCAGAAATGGGCCCCAGCAGCAACCCTGAAAGTACACAAAATACATTGCCAAAATGAATTCGGGTGATATCTCCGATGGGTATGGACAGAAAATTCGCGGCAAAAACCATGGCGGACAAGACACCTATCGCCGCGATGCGATAGATAGCATTTGAAGAACGATTCATTAACGTGGCTCCCTTCTCCGGGCAATAGCCCTTCTAAGAAGGTACTATGCCCTTATAATGTTTGATAATCAGAATAGACTTCGTGGCCAGCCAGTTGTCCGAGCAGTGGCTCAAGCATAACGCCAAAGCGCGAATCAGTGCCGTAGCCATAAGTAGTTTTAATGGCGGCTTGTGCAAAGTGCGTTGCGCGCGCCATTGCCATCGGCAGGCTGTCGTTTTGCAGAAGCGCACCGGTGAGCACAGCGGCAAAAAGATCGCCGGTACCAGGGTAAGAGGCGGGGACATAATCGCAGGCAATGTACCAGAATGTACCGCGCGCGCGGTCGTAGCCAATGTTCACCATCGCTTCGCCGGAAGCCAGTCCCACGCCGGTGATGATCACGTGGTCGGGCCCCAGTTTAGAAAGGCGTACTAGCTTACTTTTCGCTTCATTGCGGGTCAAGGGCGCGTTTTGATAACTTTCCCCAAGTAGCAGACATGCCTCGGTCAGGTTCGGGGTGATGACGTCGGCCACCGCGACCAGCTCGTGCATGCGCTCTTGCATTGGGGTAGTCACAGTGCGGTAAATCTTGCCGTGGTCACCCATAACCGGGTCCACTACCGCCAGCGCGTTCGGGTAACTTTTGTAAAACTCCAGGCAGTGGTCGATCTGCTCTGAAGAGTTTAAAAAGCCACTGTACACACACTCAAAATCGAGCCCCAACTTCTTATAATGGGAAAGCGCAGGAGAAAGATAATCTGTCAGATCACGCAGGGCCACCTCACCCATGCCGCCCGTATGAGTTGAAAGCACAGCAGTTGGAACAGGGCACACCTGCATTCCCATGGCTGATAATACAGGTATAATTACGGTAAGCGAGCAGCGTCCAAAGCCAGAAAGGTCGTGAATTGCTGCGATTCGTTGAGGCCGGTTCATCGAAATCCTTCTCTCATTAAATTTATATTACCTAAAATATTTTATCAGTGCAAATTGGCGTGAGAATCCGATCAATGAGCATGTACTTATTGAAATATAACTAAACAAGCCCAATTTGAAAGTCGTAAATTGTGATATATGCAAAATGAAATAATGCTGTATAAATATGTAAATAACTTCAAACACAATTTGCACAAAGGACATGTTTATACATGCTCTAAAATTGTCAATAACATAGAATCGTTTTGGGAGAAACTTTCGCGGCTAACGACGACAATTTTGGCGCAAGCTAGTATCGCCCACAATTTTAATAGTCAAGGAGAATATGTGATGAACAGAAATAACATGACGTCCGCCATTACCTCTGCCGCCGTTGGCATAATTGCAGGAACAGCTGCCTACATGATGAGCAGCGGCGATACCACCATGCAGCGCCAGACCAAAAAGCTAAAACGTTCAGCAGGTAGAGCAGTAAAAAACGCTGGAATTATTCTCGATAGCGTTTCACAGATCATGCACTAATTACAGGGGTTAAAAAGGGAGGGCATTTGCGCCCTCCCTTTTTGTTTTGCGTGCAAGGGGCGGGGCGCCCATAAAGTTTTATCGGTGAACGAAATTATAAGTGTAGGGCGTATGCTGTATAACACCCATCTCAATCTCTTTAGAAGATGGCGAATCTTAGCAAACTGCATTTTCCGGTTTTAAATGTGCTTTGGCCATATTCAAAAGATCTTTATCATTTTTAAAAGTCACACAGCAGAAAGCCTCTTCCCATTCGACCCATTTCAGTTCGCTGATCTCAACTTCCTGACGCACCGCGGGTTCATTGGGCAACGCCTTACCCAAAAAATAAACCACTTGTTTTTTTACTCCGGGTTTGGGGTAATATTCAACTGTATGCCGAAAGCCATCTTGAAGCGAGACGTGCAGGCCGGTTTCTTCCTGCACTTCACGCAGCGCCGTCTCAACCTCAGTCTCGGTGCCCTCTACATGCCCTTTTGGGAAGGACCAGTGTCCGCCGTGCCGATGGCGTAACAATAACAGCAGCAGCCGTCCATTATCATAACGATATACCAATGCCCCGCAGGATTTTTCTTTCTTCATGTTTTGCCTCCGTGAAACTACACGTTTATCTTGTCTAATATAACACCTTTTAGCCGTTTGGAAAAGAGTTTCAGTCATTTTTAGATGTAAAAGTGACTCGGTATAAACTTTTATAACCAATACTAGCGACTAAAGTACTTAGCCTCTTTGGGTGATTCCTTGACAATAATAGCCTAAACATTATATAATCAACTATGGTTTTTAAGGAGTATGCCATATCTTTTGTCTCCGTAGCTCAGCAGGATAGAGCGTTCGCCTCCTAAGCGAAAGGCCGCGCGTTCGAATCGCGCCGGGGACACCAAAAACAAAAGGTAAAAAAGATTTATTGCTTACAAAGCCAGTAAATCCAAGCCTTTCAAGAGCTTCCACGATGAAAAGTGGAAGCTCTTTTTTCGTAGATTTATTGGGGTAAAAGCTTCACTCTGACAGGACTCAAACCTACAAGTAAAAACATTCATGAGCAGCGCCCTTTTTAGTACAGAGCGAAATGAAAAAGGGCGCCACTCAAAATACAATCAGATGAACAAGCTGAAATCAAAAAGGGCTCCGATTTTTAAGGCTGAATGAAAGCCGATAAAGTTAGCGCCCTTTTTTTATATATACACCAAAATCACATTAAATTTGAAAGCATTAGAAGGCCGGAGAATCGGAGTGCAGGAATGCACTTTTATTCTCCGGCTTTTTTGTTTTCTGGAAAGGAAAGGTCATGCTGGTACACTATAAAAGAAATAAACAAACCGCCTGCTACGATTCAAACAATCTCTCCACTGTAGGTAGAATACCCCCGGCTGAACGGCCATGCGGTCCATTTCAAAGCTGTGGCGGCTGCCCATACCCGTCCCACGGCTTCATCTGCTACAGCGCTGAGGGAGATTGCCTTAGAACGGATATGCAAAAAACTGCAAAACGCAAGGAAGGTGCAAGATGAAACATGGAAACTGATTTAACAAAGAGGTATCCGATCAAATCAAGGTACTGCTGCTGTATAACGCCATGAAAAAGTGGTGCGACGGAGCTGTTTTTGTGTAATCACAAACCAATATTTACAGGGCGGTATTCAAATGAGCGTTAACGCCAGAAAAGAAGAATATGAACACATAGAATTGTTTGGAAAGCCAGCACTTTTCACCAATTCCCGCATCGACCGAACCACGGTGCCGGTGGGCTTTTACTGCTACGATTTGCGCGGCTCCGACTATGATCCAGGCAGGCCGGTGAGCATAGAAAATAAGGTTACCGTTAACCACGCCGGAGCCGTTTTGACACCGGAGCCGGTCACTATCTCCAAGGAGGGTTTCCGCAGGCTGCGGGACAACATCAATTTCCTCGGTGAGTTCCTGACTCTCTCGGACTTCTGTGAGGAACACAAAATCACTCTCGCATCCGAATTATCCAATCATGATGAGTCAGGCGTGAAGATGGGAGGAATGACACTTGGATAAAGGAAAAATCTTTGAAGTAGAACTCAGCCGGTGGAACCCTCTCGGCGCAAACCCCTCGACGGAAATCGCACTCCCCGCCACACCCTATGAGCTGGCGGATGCGTTAGAAAAAGCGAGAATTACTGAAGATACCGTTTATTCTGCGGAGGTTTTAAGCAGCAAGCTGGACTATCTGCCGCAGTTTATCGACCCCGATACCAATCTGCATGAGCTGAACCACCTCGCCCAGCGGCTGTCTTCCCTAAGTGCATGGGAACTGGACTGCTTCGAGGGCATGGTGATGATGGATGCCGTTCAGACTCAATACGCTCCCGTTCCGGTGGAGCGGCTCATCAATATGACACACAGCACCGAGCATTGCCAGATTGCCTATGAAGCTCATGACGATCCGTCTCTCGGCAAATTTTATGCGGATAATGACTTTGTACCGGCACTGGAAAAGGTATCGGATGAAGTCTACGAATATCTGGACTTCGCCAAAATCGGCAGAGAGATGCGCGAGGGTGAGGGCGGCGTGTTCACGCCCCATGGCTATGTAGTGCAGAACGGCGAGATTGCCTCCGAATATCACAGCGGCGATACCAGAACCCTTGACAAGCCGGATTATGCCGTGCTTCTCCAAGTAACCAAGAGGCATTTTAACGATCCCGCCTATGGCAATGATACAGCTGTCTTCCTCAAGCTCCCTGCCGGGGATGCGGCGCTTTTGCAGGCGGTTGATGCTGTCGGAGCGGCCTCCCCGGAGGAATGTGCATTTTCGGCGGAGGACTGCATGGCGCCAAGCCTCACTGAAAAAATCAGCGACGCTCTGTATGCATCGGAGGGCGACTGCTATGGTCTGGTGAATGAGCTGGCAGAGCAGCTCTGGCAGATTGAGACGGAAAACCGGCTGCTGACCTACAAAGCAATGCTGGCGGAAGCTCCCGGTGATATATCTTTGGAAGAAGCCCTCGACCTTGCGTCCATGACGGAGGAATTTGAGCTTTTGACTGATACTGCCTCTCCCGCTGAGTACGCAAAAGTGGAAATCCAGCGAATGCTTTCTTTGGCAGGCGATAACGGACTGAGCCTGTTCTGTAATCTGGATAACTACGGGCGGTATCTTTTGGAGCAGCGCGGCGTTGCTGAAACATCCTATGGAATGCTGGAGCCGCAGAACGGCATGACGGTGGATCAATGCCTGAACCGTTCCGGTCAGAGCCTCGGCATGGAAATGAAATAAGCGAAATTTTGTTGGCATTTGGTATAGCTTTTTCTCCGAAGCTGTGGCATTGTGTTGTGCTGAAGGGAGGCGAAGAAGATGGACGAGAAGCTCATGGACTTGCTGGATATGGCTCTGGCGGAGCGGTTTCAGCTTGCGTATGCTGCCCTGCGTGAATCAGAACCCCGGTCGGAAGAACTGGCACGGGAACTGCTCGAACTCAGCGTGAGCATTCAGAACAGTGCTGAAATTACGCAGCACACAAAAGACCGGATCGATAATTACCTGACCGAAAACTCCGATATGGAGGTGAAATTTCAAAAGCATCTGTACATTCAGGGCGCCAAGGACTGCGTGGCAGTGTTAAGAGAGCTTGGCGTAATCAAGTAGCGCAGGCAGAGATGCCTGCGCTTTTTTAGACCCCACATCAAAACAGGGCCGGTTCCCCATACAGGAGGCGGCCCTGTTTTTTTGCGCCCTTTTTTGCCTTTCCGGGGAAACGGCCGGAAAGGAGAACCCATGCAGAAAGAACAGCTTGCAGAGCATCTGCGCCAGTATCACCACGGTGCGGAAAACGCCGTCATCAGCCGGGAGCTGGAATGTACCTTCCACGTTTCCGGCAAGGAGCTGCAGGATCAGGTCAATGCCCTGCGCCGGGAGGGTGTTCCCATTGCCAGCGACCAGAACGGGTACTTTTACGCGAAAACCGAAGCCGAGGTACGCCTGACCATCCGGCATATGAGAAACCGCATCAGCGGAATCAGTGCTGCCAT